>JAFEFC010000010.1 GCA_018240785.1 Pseudomonadota bacterium
TCCGATCGCCATGGAAGAAGGTCTGCGCTTCGCGATCCGCGAAGGTGGCCGCACCGTCGGCGCCGGCGTCGTCGCCAAGATCATCGAGTAACACCCGCATGCGGCGGGATCAACCGGTCCCGCCGCTCCGCTCTTTTCGCTCTTTGGAATTCGAATCATGCAGAACCAGAAAATCCGCATTCGCCTGAAAGCCTTCGACTATCGCCTGATCGACCAATCAGCGCAGGAAATCGTCGAGACGGCGAAGCGCACCGGCGCCGTCGTCCGCGGCCCCGTCCCGCTGCCGACCCGCATCGAGCGTTTTGACCTGCTGCGTTCGCCGCACGTCAACAAGGCTTCCCGCGACCAGATGGAAATCCGTACGCACCAGCGCCTGATGGACATCATCGATCCGACCGACAAGACCGTCGATGCGCTGATGAAGCTCGATCTTCCTGCGGGTGTGGACGTCGAGATCAAGCTTCAGTAAGCAGCTTGCTTGCGGATTCTTGAATCAGGCCGGTATAATCCGGCCTTTGTGCCTTTTGGCGCATTAATCAGTGTGACCCCCGGTCAATCGCAACCGGGATTCAGGAGAAAAAAATGAGTCTAGGCCTTGTAGGGCGCAAGGTCGGCATGACTCGCATCTTCGCCGAGGATGGCAGTTCCATCCCGGTGACGGTGCTTGACGTGTCCGACAATCGCGTTTCCCAGATCAAGACGCCTGATACCGACGGTTACTCCGCGGTTCAGGTGGCATTCGGCAAGCGCCGTGCCAGCCGTATCACCAAGCCAGTGGCGGGTCATCTTGCCAAGGCGGCGGTTGAGCCGGCGCGCGGCCTGAAGGAATTCCGCGTCGATGCCGAACAGCTCGCTTCGCTTAAAGCGGGCGATGCGGTTGGCGCCGACCTGTTCCAGGTTGGACAAAAGGTTGACGTGACCGGTGTCACCATCGGCAAGGGCTTCTCGGGTCCGATCAAGCGTCACAACTTCTCGTCGAACCGTGCCTCGCACGGTAACTCGATTTCCCATAACTCCCCGGGCTCCATCGGCATGGCGCAGGACCCGGGTCGAGTGTTCCCAGGTAAGCGCATGGCCGGCCAGTACGGCAACGTGCAGCGCACCACCCTGGGGCTGGAAATCGTTCGTGTTGATTCCGAGCGTCAGTTGCTGCTGGTCAAGGGTGCGGTGCCGGGGTCCAAGGGTGGCGACGTCGTCGTGCGTCCTGCGATCAAGGCGTAAGGAGCTAGCCCGCAATGGAACTCAAACTGTTGAATGATCAGGGTCAGGCTGCGTCGACGCTGCAGGCGTCGGATGCCCTGTTTGGCCGTGAGTACAACGAAGCCCTCGTGCATCAGGTCGTGACCGCCTACATGGCGAACGCGCGTTCGGGTAACCGCAAGCAGAAGGGGCGTTCGGAGATCGCGAAGTCGACGCGCAAGCCGTTCCGCCAGAAGGGTACGGGCAACGCGCGTGCCGGTATGGCGTCGAGCCCGCTGTGGCGCGGGGGTGGCAAGATCTTCCCGAACACGCCTGACGAGAACTTCTCGCAGAAGGTGAACCGCAAGATGTATCGCGCTGGCGTCGCGGCCATCCTGTCGCAACTGGCGCGTGAAGATCGTCTCGCCGTCGTGGATAGCTTCAGCATCGAGGCGCCGAAGACTCGGCTGCTGTCGCAAAAGCTGAAGGGTATGGGTCTGGATTCCGTTCTGGTCATCACCGATCAGATCGACGAGAACCTGTTCCTGTCCTCGCGCAATCTGCACCAGGTGCTGGTGCTCGAGGTTCAGGAGGCCGATCCGGTGTCGCTGGTTCGCTTCCCGAAGGTGATCGTCACCAAGGGTGCGCTGGCGAAGATGGAGGAAGTGTGGCAATGAGCGCGATCAGTCAGGAACGTCTGCTGCAGGTGCTGCTCGCCCCGCAGGTTTCGGAGAAGGCGACCTATATCGCCGACAAGAACGAGCAGGTGGTGTTCAAGGTGGCCGCCGATGCAACCAAGCCTGAAGTGAAGGCTGCCGTCGAGCAGCTCTTCAAGGTGCAGGTCGAGTCGGTGAACGTTGCCAACGTCAAGGGTAAGTCCAAGCGTTTCGGCGGCATGATGGGTCGCCGCAAGAACTGGAAGAAGGCTTTCGTCTGCCTGAAGCCCGGCCAGGAAATCAATTTTGCGGCTGGGGAGTGATAAGTCATGGCACTGGTAAAACTCAAGCCTACCTCCGCCGGCCGTCGTGGCATGGTGAAGGTCGTCAACCCGGATCTGCACAAGGGTCGTCCCTTTGCGGGCCTGGTTGAGAAGAAGTCAAAGAATGCGGGTCGCAACAACAACGGCCGCATCACGATGCGTCACCAGGGTGGTGGCCACAAGCAGCACTATCGCATGGTCGATTTCCGTCGCAACAAGGACGGCATCCCGGCGAAGGTCGAGCGGATCGAGTACGACCCGAACCGTTCGGCTCACATCGCGCTGCTGTGCTACGCCGACGGTGAACGTCGCTACATCATCGCGCCGCGCGGCGTGGAAGTCGGTCACCAGCTCATGAGCGGTTCCGAGGCGCCGATCCGGGCCGGCAATGCGCTGCCGATCCGCAATATCCCGGTCGGTTCGACGATTCATTGCATCGAGATGGCTCCGGGCAAGGGCGCGCAGATTGCGCGCGCCGCCGGCACCTCGGTTCAACTGCTTGCGCGTGAGGGCGTGTATGCCCAGCTCCGCCTGCGGTCCGGCGAGATTCGTCGCGTGCACATCGAGTGCCGCGCGACCATCGGTGAAGTGGGGAACGAGGAGCACAGCCTGCGCAAGATCGGCAAGGCAGGTGCGAACCGCTGGCGCGGTATCCGCCCGACGGTCCGTGGTGTGGCGATGAACCCGGTCGATCACCCGCACGGTGGTGGCGAGGGTCGCACCGGCGAGGCGCGTGAGCCTGTGAGCCCGTGGGGCACGCCGGCCAAGGGTTATCGTACGCGCAGCAACAAGCGCACCGATAACATGATCGTGCAGCGTCGTCACAAGCGTTAAGGGGTAACAGATGGCACGTTCTATCAAGAAAGGCCCGTTCGTCGACGCGCACCTCCTGAAGAGGATTGACGCGGCCCGGGCAAGCAACGACAAGCGCCCGATCAAGACCTGGTCGCGTCGTTCCACCGTCCTGCCGGATTTTGTCGGCCTGACGATTGCCGTCCATAACGGCAAGCAGCACATCCCGGTGTACGTCACCGAAAACATGGTCGGCCACAAGCTGGGCGAGTTCGCGCTGACGCGTACCTTCAAGGGTCACGCCGCGAGCAAGAAGGCCAAGCGTTAAGAGGACAACATGGAAACCAAAGCAATTCTCCGTGGTGTTCGCCTGTCGGCCCAGAAGGGCCGTCTGGTGGCCGACCTCGTGCGCGGCAAGCCGGTCGAGCAGGCGCTCAACATCCTGACGTTCTCGCCGAAGAAGGGCGCGCAGATCATCCGCAAGGTGCTGCTGTCCGCGATCGCGAACGCCGAGCACAACGACGGCGCCGATATCGACGCGCTGAAGGTGAAGACCATTCACGTCGAAGAAGGCATGACGCTCAAGCGCTTCACCGCGCGTGCGAAGGGTCGCGGCAACCGCATCCTCAAGCCGACCTGCCACGTTTATCTGACGGTTGGCGAGTAAGGAGTAGATATGGGTCAGAAAATTCATCCGACCGGCTTCCGGCTCGCCGTCACGCGTGACTGGGCTTCCCGCTGGTTCGCCTCGAGCCACGATTTCGCTGGCATGCTGCATGAGGATCTGAAGGTCCGTGACTATCTGAAGAAGCGCCTCGCGCACGCTTCGGTGGGTCGTGTGGTGATCGAGCGACCGGCCAAGAACGCCCGTGTGACGCTGTACAGCGCACGCCCCGGTGTGGTCATCGGCAAGAAAGGCGAGGACATCGAGGCACTCAAGCGCGATCTGCAGAAGATCGTTGGCGTGCCGGTGCACGTCAATATCGAGGAGGTGCGCAAGCCCGAGATCGACGCCAAGTTGATCGCCGACTCGATCGCCCAGCAGCTCGAGAAGCGCATCATGTTCCGCCGCGCGATGAAGCGCGCGATGCAAAACGCGATGCGTCTGGGTGCGCAGGGCATCAAGATCATGAGCTCCGGCCGCCTCAACGGCGCCGAGATCGCCCGTACCGAGTGGTATCGCGAAGGTCGCGTGCCGCTGCACACGCTGCGTGCGAACATCGATTACGGCGTCTCGGAAGCGAAGACGACGTACGGCATCATCGGTATCAAGGTGTGGGTGTTCAAAGGCGAGATGCTCGGCCGCAATGAGCAACCCGTGGCTGCGGAACCTGAGGCCGACAACCGCCGTGGCCGCCGTGGCGCGCCGCGCGACGGTGAAGGCCGCCCCGGTCGCCGTCCGGCCCGGCGCGGCGATGGCCGGCAAGAAGAAAGCAGGAGTGAATGATGCTGCAGCCGACTAGAAGGAAGTATCGTAAGGAGCAGAAGGGCCGCAACACCGGCGTCGCAACGCGCGGTGCCAAGGTCAGCTTCGGCGAGTACGGTCTGAAGGCCATCGGTCGCGGTCGACTGACCGCGCGCCAGATCGAATCGGCGCGTCGTGCGATGACCCGTCACATCAAGCGTGGCGGTCGCATCTGGATCCGTATCTTCCCGGACAAGCCGATTTCGAAGAAGCCGGCTGAAGTCCGGATGGGTAACGGCAAGGGCAACCCGGAGTATTGGGTCGCCGAGATCCAGCCGGGCAAGGTCCTCTACGAGATGGACGGCGTCGACGAAGCGCTGGCCCGTGAGGCCTTCCGCCTCGCCGCTGCGAAGCTGCCGATCGAGACCGTGTTCGTCACCCGCATGATTGGGGCTTGAGAATGAAAGCGAGTGAACTCCGCGCGAAGAGCGCAAGTGAATTGAACCAGGAGTTGCTCGAGCTGCTGAAGGCGCAGTTTTCCCTGCGCATGCAACATGCAACTCAGCAACTCGGCAACACGAGTCAGATCGGAAAGGTGCGCCGCGACATCGCTCGCGTTCGTACCGTCCTGCGCGAGAAGGCGGGTCAGCAATGAGCGAGCAAGTTGAAAAGGTTCGCCGCGCCCTGGTCGGGCGAGTGGTGAGCGACAAGATGCAGAAGACGGTGACCGTTCTGGTCGAAAGCCGGGTCAAGCACCCGCTTTACGGCAAGATCATCACCCGCTCTGCGAAGTACCATGCGCATGTCGAAGACGGCGGTGTTGGCGAAGGCGATCTGGTCGAGATCGAGGAGTGCCGTCCGATTTCGCGCACCAAGACCTGGCGTGTGGCCAAGGTGCTTGAAAAGGCGCGTGTGATCTGAGTCAGCGAGCAATCGTTTTTTCGTGAAACAGCTTGGCGCTTCTGCGTCAGGCTGTTATACTTTTTGTTTCTTGCTCCGGTGCTCGCTGGGGCATCCTGCCCTGACGGGTTCCAAGACTGACCGCGATGCGGGAGAAGTTGGAGATAAATTCATGATTCAAATGCAGTCCAGGCTGGACGTGGCCGACAACACCGGCGCGCGCTCGGTGATGTGCATCAAGGTCCTGGGTGGATCCAAGCGCCGGTATGCCGGCATTGGGGACATCATCAAGGTTTCCGTGAAAGATGCCGCTCCGCGCGGTCGTGTCAAGAAGGGTGACGTCTATAACGCTGTGGTGGTGCGTACCGCCAAGGGTGTTCGCCGTCCCGACGGTTCGCTGGTCAAGTTCGACAACAACGCGGCCGTGCTTCTCAACAACAAACTCGAGCCGATCGGGACCCGTATTTTCGGGCCGGTCACCCGCGAGCTGCGTACCGAGCGATTCATGAAGATCGTCTCGCTCGCGCCCGAAGTGCTCTGAGGAGTCGAGCAGATGAACAAGATCCGCAAGGGTGACGAGGTTGTGGTGCTGACGGGGAAGGATCGCGGTCGCCGCGGTACCGTCGTGCGCCGCGTCGATGACGATCTGGTCGTCGTCGAGGGTGTGAATCGGGTGAAGAAGCATGTGCGCCCGAATCCGCTCAAGGGTGAAGTGGGCGGCATCGTCGAGAAAGAGATGCCGATCCAGGTTTCGAATGTCGCGCTGTTCAATCCGGCGACGCAGAAGGCTGATCGCGTCGGGATCAAGGTGCTTGAGGATGGCCGTAAGGTCCGCTTCTTCAAGTCGAACGGCGAGCTTGTGAACGCCTAAGGAGTGACGATGGCTCGCTTGCAACAGATTTACAAGGACACCGTCGCGCCTGAGCTGCAGAAGCGTTTCGGTTACAAGTCCGTGATGGAAGTGCCGCGCATCACCAAGATTACGCTGAACATGGGTGTGGGTGAGGCGGTCGGCGACAAGAAGGTTCTTGAGAACGCGCTCGGCGACATGACCAAGATCGCGGGTCAGAAGCCGGTGACGACCAAGGCTCGCAAATCCATCGCGGGTTTCAAGATCCGTGAAGGTTACCCGATCGGCTGCATGGTGACTCTGCGTGGTCCGCGCATGTTCGAGTTCCTCGATCGCCTCGTCACGATCGCCCTGCCGCGCGTGCGCGACTTCCGTGGCATCGGTGCGAAGGGCTTTGATGGTCGTGGTAACTACAACCTCGGTGTGAAGGAACAGATCATCTTCCCCGAAATCGAGTACGACAAGATCGATGCGCTGCGCGGCATGAACATCAGCATCACGACCACGGCGAAGACCGACGAGGAAGCGCGCGCGCTGCTCGGCGCGTTCAAGTTCCCGTTCAAGAATTGAGGGTGATATGGCGAAACTGGCTCTGATCAACCGCGAAGAGAAGCGCGCAAAGCTGGTGGCGAAGTTCGCCGCCAAGCGCGCCGCGCTCGTCGCGCAGGTCAATGATAGCAAGCTGTCCGATGAGGAACGCATGGCTGCGCGCCTGGCGCTGCAGCAACTGCCGCGCAATGCCAATCCGACGCGTCAGCGCAATCGTTGCGCCCTTACCGGGCGTCCGCGTGGCGTGTTCCGCAAGTTCGGTCTGTGCCGCAACAAGCTGCGCGAAATCGCGTTCCGTGGCGAAGTGCCTGGCATGACCAAGGCGAGCTGGTAAGGAGAATCTGAAGATGAGTATGTCCGATCCGATCGCCGACATGCTGACGCGCATCCGCAACGGCCAACAGGCTCAGAAGGCAAGCGTGAGCATGCCGTCCTCGAAGCTGAAGGTCGCAATCGCGAAAGTGCTGCAGGACGAAGGTTATATCGATGGTTTCTCGGTGCGCGACGAGGCTGGCAAGGCCGCTCTCGACGTCGCCCTGAAGTATTATGCCGGCCGTCCGGTCATCGAGCGTATCGAGCGCGTCAGTCGTCCCGGTTTGCGTGTCTATAAGGGTAGCGATGACCTGCCGCGCGTGATGAACGGCCTCGGTGTTGCCATCGTGTCGACGCCGCGCGGTGTGATGACCGATCGTGCTGCCCGCGCCAGTCGTGTCGGCGGCGAAGTCATCTGCCTCGTGGCCTAAGGGGGGATGCAATGTCTCGTGTAGCTAAGAATCCGGTTGCGATCCCCGCTGGTGTCGAGGTTTCGATTTCGGCGTCCGAGATCTCAGTCAAGGGCCCGCTGGGCACCCTGCGCCAGGCGCTGAGCGCTGCTGTGAGCGTCGAGCGTGAAGGTGATGCGCTGCTGTGCAAGGCGCGCGACGGTGCGCCCAATGCTAATGCGCTGTCCGGAACGACGCGTGCTCTGGTGAACAACATGGTCACCGGCGTCACGCAGGGTTTTCAGCGCAAGCTCAACCTGGTGGGCGTCGGTTACCGCGCTCAGGCTCAGGGTGACAAGCTGAACCTGTCGCTGGGCTTCTCGCATCCGGTGGTTCACCAGATGCCTGCCGGCGTCAAGGTGGAAACCCCGACCCAGACCGAAATCGTGATCAAGGGCATCGACAAGCAGCAAGTCGGCCAGGTCGCGGCTGAGGTTCGTGCCTACCGCGCTCCCGAACCCTACAAGGGCAAGGGCGTCCGTTACTCGGACGAGGTGGTAGTGCTCAAGGAAACCAAGAAGAAGTAAGGCGGTTCGTCATGAACAAGAAAGAAACTCGTCTTCGCCGTGCGCGCAAAACCCGCGCCAAGCTTGCGGAGCTCAAGGCGGTCCGCCTTGCCGTGTTCCGTTCCAACTGCCACATCTACGCCCAGGTGATCTCGGGCTGCGGCTCGCGAGTGCTCGCCGCCGCCTCCACGCTCGAGCCCGAAGTGCGCGCGTCGGTCGCGAACGGCGGCAACGTCGGCGCGGCGCAAGCCGTGGGCAAGCTCATCGCCGAGCGTGCGAAGGCTGCCGGCATCGAGACGGTCGCGTTCGACCGTTCCGGTTTCCTTTATCACGGTCGCGTGAAGGCGCTGGCCGAGGCCGCCCGTGAAGGCGGTCTTAAGTTCTAAGCGAGGATTCGAATGGCTAAGCAGCAAACCAAGCGCCCGCAGGCCAGCGAAGAGCGTGATGACGGCCTCCGGGAGAAGATGGTCGCGATCAACCGCGTCACCAAGGTGGTGAAGGGCGGCCGTATCCTCGGTTTTGCCGCACTGACCGTGGTCGGTGATGGCGACGGCGCCGTCGGCATGGGCAAGGGCAAGTCGCGTGAAGTTCCGGTCGCCGTGCAGAAGGCGATGGATGAGGCGCGCCGCAAGATGCGCAAGGTGTCGCTGAAGAATGGCACCCTGCAGCACACGGTGATTGGCAAGCATGGCGCCTCGTCGGTGCTGATGCAGCCGGCGCCGAGCGGCACCGGCATCATTGCGGGCGGCCCGATGCGCGCTGTGTTCGAGGTGATGGGCGTGACCGACATCATCTGCAAGTGCATTGGTTCGTCGAACCCCTACAACGTGGTTCGCGCGACGATCAACGGCCTGATGGCGATCAACACCCCGGCGGAAATTGCTGCCAAGCGCGGCAAGTCCGTCGAAGAGATCCTGGGGTAAGCGATGTCCGACAAGAAGATCAAGGTCACGCTCGTCAAGAGCGTGATCGGCACCAAGCAGTCGCACCGCGCCACGGTTCGTGGTCTGGGGCTGCGTCGACTGAACCACACCGTTGAGCTTGCCGATACCCCCGAGGTGCGCGGCATGGTCAACAAGGTGTCTTACCTCGTGAAGTGTGAGGGTTGATATGCGCCTGAATTCCATTAAGCCGGGTGCCGGCTCAAAGTCGGCCGCGAAGCGTGTCGGCCGTGGCATCGGCAGCGGCCTGGGCAAGACCTGCGGTCGTGGCCACAAGGGGCAGAAGTCGCGTTCCGGTGGCTTCCACAAGGTTGGTTTCGAAGGCGGCCAGATGCCGCTGCAGCGTCGTCTGCCGAAGCGCGGTTTCGTCTCGCTGACGAGCGGCCGCAACGTCGAGGTGCGCCTGTCCGAGCTGGCCAGGCTGCCGGTTGACGAGATCGATCTGCTGACGCTGAAGCAAGCCGGAGTGATCCCTGCGGACGCCCTGGCGGCCAAGGTGGTGCTGTCAGGCGAGCTCGGCAAGAAGGTTGCGCTCCGTGGTATCGGCGCGACGGCCGGCGCCAAGGCGGCGATCGAAGCTGCCGGCGGTTCGGTTTCGGCTGAGTAACAGGGTAAAGCTGTGGCCAAACCTGCTGCCACGCTGGGTGCTCCCGGTAAGTTCGGCGACTTGAAGCGCCGGCTGTTGTTCCTGGTTGGCGCGCTGATCGTGTATCGGCTCGGTGCGCACATCCCGGTCCCCGGGATCGACCCGGCTCGTCTAGCCGAGTTGTTCCAGTCGCAGTCCGGCGGCATCCTCGGTGTCTTCAACCTATTTTCCGGCGGTGCGCTGTCGCGCTTCACCATCTTCGCGCTGGGGATCATGCCGTACATCTCGGCATCGATCATCATGCAGTTGATGACGGTGGCGGTGCCTCAGCTAGAGGCGCTGAAGAAGGAAGGTGAGGCGGGGCGTCGCAAGATCACGCAGTACACGCGTTACGGCACGGTGGTGCTCGCGTTCGCGCAGGCGCTCGGTATTGCGATCGCGCTGGAAGGGCAGCAGGGGCTGGTGCTGGAGCCGGGAGTCATGTTCCGCTTCATCACGGTGGCCACGCTGGTCACCGGTACGATGTTCCTGATGTGGCTCGGCGAACAGATCACCGAACGCGGCATCGGCAACGGCATCTCGATCATCATTTTCGCGGGTATCGCGGCGGGGCTGCCCAAGTCGATCGGCGGGTTGTTCGAGCTGGTGCGAACCGGTGCGATGCATCCCTTCACTGCGCTGTTCATTTGCATCCTGGTGGTGTTGGTAACCGCGTTCGTGGTGTTCGTCGAGCGTGGCCAGCGCAAGATCCTGGTGAACTACGCGAAGCGACAGGTGGGTAACAAGGTGTACGGTGGGCAGAGTTCGCACTTGCCTCTCAAGCTGAACATGTCGGGGGTCATTCCGCCGATCTTCGCCTCCAGCATCATCTTGTTCCCGGCCACGCTGGGGCAGTGGTTCGGTTCTGCCGGCAGCGGGATGTATTGGCTGCGCGACATCGCCTCGACGCTGTCTCCGGGTCAGCCGATCTATGTCCTGTTGTACGCGCTGGCGATCGTTTTCTTCTGCTTCTTCTACACGGCGCTGGTTTTCAATGCGCGTGAGACGGCTGACAACCTGAAGAAGAGCGGAGCGTTCGTGCCGGGCATCCGGCCGGGGGACCAGACGGCTCGTTACATCGACAAGATCCTGATGCGCCTGACGCTTGCTGGCGCGGTCTACATCACGCTGGTGTGCCTGCTGCCAGAGTTCCTGATCCTGAAGTGGAACGTGCCGTTCTACTTCGGGGGCACCTCGCTGCTGATCATCGTCGTGGTGACGATGGACTTCATGGCTCAGGTGCAGGCGTTCGTGATGTCGCACCAGTATGAAAGTCTGCTGAAGAAGGCGAATTTCAAGGGGGCGGGTCTGCCGCTCAGGTAAGCGATGGCGAAGGAAGACGTAATCGAGATGCAGGGCGAGGTGACCGAGAACCTCCCCAACGCAACGTTCCGGGTCCGGCTCGAGAATGGTCATGAAGTGCTTGGCCACATTTCGGGAAAAATGCGGATGCACTACATCCGCATCCTGCCTGGCGACAAGGTAACGGTGCAACTGACCCCCTACGATCTGACCAAGGGTCGGATCGTGTTCCGGACCAAGTGAAGAATCAGAGATACAGGAGCAAGAAATGAGAGTCCAGGCTTCAGTGAAGCGGATCTGCCGCAACTGCAAGATCATTCGCCGCAAGGGCGTGGTTCGCGTGATCTGCACCGATCCGCGTCACAAGCAGCGTCAGGGTTGATCAACTCGCCCTAACGCATTAAAATTTAATGTTTCGCATTCTGGGGTAAACGAATGGCCCGTATTGCTGGGGTTAACATTCCCAATCACAAGCATGCCGAGATCGCGCTGACCGCCATCTATGGGATCGGCCGTTCGCGTGCTCAGCGGATCTGCGACGCCGCCGGTGTCGCGCGTTCGGTCAAGATGAAGGATCTGACCGAGTCGGATATGGAAAAACTTCGTGACGAGGTCGGCCGCTTCGTGGTCGAGGGCGACCTGCGTCGTGAAGTCACGATGAACATCAAGCGGCTGATGGACCTGGGTTGCTATCGTGGTGTTCGTCATCGTCGTGGTCTGCCGCTGCGCGGGCAACGCACCCGCACGAATGCGCGTACCCGCAAGGGCCCGCGCAAGGCGATCGCCGGCAAGAAGTGATAGGAACCGATAATGGCAAAGACTGGTACTAAGGTTCGTAAGAAGGTCAAGAAGAACGTCGCCGAAGGTATTGCGCACGTTCACGCGAGCTTCAACAACACGATCATCACGATCACCGACCGTCAGGGCAACGCGCTGTCCTGGGCGACCTCGGGTGGTGCGGGCTTCAAGGGCTCGCGCAAGAGCACGCCGTTCGCCGCACAGGTTGCAGCTGAGGCGGCGGGCAAGGTTGCACAGGAGTGTGGCGTCAAGAACCTCGAGGTTCGCATCAAGGGCCCCGGCCCGGGTCGCGAGTCCGCGGTGCGCGCGCTCAATGCGCTGGGGATCAAGATTTCCAGCATCACGGACATCACCCCCATCCCGCACAACGGCTGCCGTCCGCCGAAGAAGCGCCGTATCTGACAAGGAGTTGAAACGTGGCTCGTAATCTCGATCCCAAGTGCCGTCAGTGCCGTCGCGAAGGCGAAAAGCTGTTTCTGAAGGGCGAAAAGTGTTTTACCGACAAGTGCGCCATCGAGCGCCGTGCCTATGCGCCTGGCCAGCACGGCCAGCGTTCCGGTCAGCGCCTGTCGGGTTATGGCGTGCAACTGCGTGAGAAGCAGAAGATTCGCCGTCTGTATGGCGTGCTGGAGCGCCAGTTCCGCAAGACCTATGCAGAAGCTGACCGCCGTCGCGGCCAGACCGGTGAGAACCTGCTGCAACTGCTCGAAGGTCGCCTGGACTCCGTCGCTTACCGGATGGGTTTTGGTGCCTCGCGCGCTGAGGCTCGCCAGGTCGTGCGTCACAATGGCGTGCTGGTCAATGGCAAGCGCGTGAACATTCCGTCGTACGTCGTTCGTCCGGGCGATGTCGTCGAGCTGACCGAGCGCAGCAAGAACCATCTGCGCGTGAAGGCCGCCCTCGAGGCCGCTGCCTCGCGCGGTTTCCCGGAGTGGATCGAGGTCGACGCGAAGGCTGGCAAGGGCGTGTTCAAGGCTTATCCGGCCCGCGCCGAACTGCCGCCGACGATCAATGAAGGCCTGGTGGTGGAACTGTATTCCCGCTAAGCGGGCGTGCTGATCCTCTTCTAGTTCCGAGGAAATGCTGATGCAAAGCAATGCACTGCTGAAACCGCGCATCATCGACGTCCAGAGCATCTCGCCCGTTCAGGCGCGTGTGACGATGGAGCCGTTCGAGCGTGGTTTCGGCCACACACTGGGGAATGCGCTGCGTCGCATTCTTCTCTCGTCGCTCCCCGGCCATGCGGTCACGGAAGTGACGATCGAGGGCGTGTTGCACGAATACTCGACGCTCGATGGTGTGCGCGAGGACATCGTCGACCTGCTGCTCAACCTGAAGGGCGTGGTGATGAAGCTGCATAATCGCAGCGAGTCGATCGTGCGCCTGGTGAAGTCGGGTGAAGGCGTTGTTACCGCTGCGGATATCGAAGTGGGGCACGACGTCGAGATCATCAACCCCGAGCATGTCATTGCCCACCTGGCTCCGGGTGGCAAGATCGACATGCAGATCAAGGTCGAGGAAGGGCGCGGTTACGTGCCTGGCAACACCCGTCCGGGTTCGAGCGAAAGCAAGTCGATCGGGCGTATCGTGCTCGACGCCTCATTCGGACCGGTGCGCCGCGTCAGCTACCTTGTGGAGAGCGCGCGGGTCGAGCAGCGTACCGACCTCGATCGTCTGGTGATCGACATCGAGACCAACGGCGCAGTCGATCCGGAAGAGGCGATCCGCTACGCGGCTCGCGTCCTGATGGATCAGCTTTCGGTGTTCGCCGATCTCGAGGGCACGCCCACGACGGCTGTCGCCGAGACCAAGGTGACGGTCGATCCGGTGTTGCTTCGTCCGGTCGACGACCTCGAGCTGACGGTGCGCTCGGCCAACTGCCTCAAGGCCGAGAACATCTACTACATCGGTGACCTGATCCAGCGGACCGAGACGGAGCTGCTGAAGACGCCGAATCTGGGCCGCAAATCGCTCAACGAGATCAAGGAAGTGTTGGCCTCCCGTGGGTTGACGCTGGGCATGAAACTGGAAAACTGGCCGCCGGCCGGGCTCGAGAAGCTCGGTTGAATCGGTTCGGAATAGTGAGGAATTGAAATGCGTCACCGTCACGGTCTTCGCAAGCTGAATCGTACGAGCAGCCACCGCCAGGCGATGTTCCGCAACATGGCCAATTCGCTGCTGCGTCACGAAGTCATCAAGACGACGCTGCCGAAGGCAAAGGAACTGCGCCGCGTCGTCGAACCCATGATCACCTTGGGCAAGAAGCCCAGCCTGGCGAATCGTCGCCTTGCCTTCGACCGCCTGCGCGACCGCGAAATCGTCGTCAAGCTGTTCGATGAGCTGGGTCCGCGTTACGCAACCCGCAATGGTGGTTATCTTCGCATCCTGAAGTTCGGTTTCCGCAACGGCGACAATGCGCCCATGGCGCTGGTCGAGCTGATGGACCGTCCGGAGGGGCTGGCGACGGAAGGTGAAGTCGTCGCCGAGTAATTTCGCGGCGGTGCGTCTGTCAGTGATTGGAAAGGCCGGGTGCGTCCCGGCCTTTTCTTTTCTTGTGCCGCCAGGGTGCGCAGGTGTCGAAGTGGGCCGCCGCGGTCGGGCGCGGCAGGGGGAGGGGCGATGGCTGTTACGTTGGTGACGGGTGGTGCTGGGTATATCGGCACGCATACCTGCGTCGAGTTGCTTCGGGCCGGGCGTGACGTCGTGGTAGTGGATGACTTGTCCAACTCGTCGTACGAGGCCATCCGCAGGGTAGAGGAACTCGGCGGTCGTCCGCTGGCGGCGTTCGTGCGTGCGGATGTCAGGGATGGCGAAGCGCTGGGGGGGATTTTCGCGCGCCACGAGGTCGAGGCGGTGGTGCACTTCGCGGCGAAAAAGGCGGTCGGCGAATCGGTCGCGCTGCCGCGGGAGTATTACGACAACAACCTCAGCGGGCTGTTGACGCTGGTGCGCGTCATGGCTCAGGCCGGGGTGAAGTCGCTGGTGTTCAGCTCGTCCGCGACGGTCTACGGCGACCCGTCCAGCGTTCCGATCGACGAGTCCTTCCCGACGTCGGCGACGAATCCATACGGTCGGACCAAACTCATCGGTGAGTGGATCCTGCGCGATGTCGGCGCGGCGGATGCGCAGTGGAACATCGTGCTGCTGCGTTACTTCAACCCGGTTGGCGCGCACGAGAGCGGACGCATTGGCGAGGATCCGAACGGGCTCCCGAACAACCTGATGCCGTATGTCAGCCAGGTGGCGGTGGGGCGCCTGCCGAGGCTGCGGGTCTTTGGCGGTGACTACCCGACGGTGGACGGCACGGGGGTGCGCGACTACATCCACGTCGTCGATCTCGCGATGGGGCATCTTCGGGCGCTGGAGCGGATCGGCGCTTTGCCTGGCGTGACGACGGTGAATCTGGGTACGGGCTGCGGCTACAGCGTCCTCGAGGTGGTGCGGGCATTCGAGGCGGCGTCGGGGCGCGCCGTGCCCTACGACATCGTGGCTCGGCGCCCCGGGGATGTAGCAGAGTGCTGGGCGAATCCCGCGCTGGCGGCAGAGGTGCTCGGCTGGCGCGCCGAGCGGGATCTCGGCCGCATGTGTGCTGATGCGTGGCGCTGGCAGAGCGCGAATCCCCAGGGTTACGGCGAACCGTGAAGCGGAGCCAGGATCACGCCGCGTGCGGTGGTGAGGCGGCGGAAGGCGTCGCGCTGAGGCCTTGGTCGGCGGTGGCCAGCACGCGGGCGAGGTAGCGGCCGGTATGGCTACCGGGAGTGTCGGCGACTTGCTCCGGCGTGCCCGAACGCAGCACCTTGCCGCCACGATCACCACCTTCCGGCCCCATATCGATGATCCAGTCGGCGGTCTTGATGACGTCCAGGTTGTGCTCGATGACCACGATGGTGTTGCCGTGGTCCCGCAGGCGCTGGAGCACCGTCAGCAGCATCTCGATATCCTGGAAATGCAGGCCGGTGGTGGGCTCGTCCAGGATGTAGAGGGTGCGACCGGTATCGCGCTTGGAGAGCTCGAGCGCGAGCTTGACGCGCTGCGCTTCACCACCTGAGAGCGTCGTTGCGCTCTGGCCCAGGCGAATGTAGCCGAGGCCGACATCCATCAGGGTTTCCAGCTTGCGAGCGACTGCGGGCACCGACTCGAAGAAGTCCAGCGCCTGCTCTACGGTCATGTCCAGCACCTCGTAGATGGTCTTGCCCTTGTAGCGGATCTCGAGCGTTTCGCGGTTGTAGCGCTTGCCGTGGCAGATGTCGCACGGGACGTACATGTCCGGCAGGAAGTGCATCTCGACCTTGATCAGGCCGTCGCCCTGGCAGGCTTCGCAGCGTCCGCCCTTGACGTTGAACGAGAAGCGGCCCGGCCCGTAGCCGCGTGCGCGCGATTCGGGTACTCCGGCGAACAGCTCGCGGATCGGCGTCAGCATGCCGGTGTAGGTGGCGGGGTTGGAGCGCGGGGTGCGGCCGATCGGCGCCTGGTCCACGTTGATCACCTTGTCGAAGGCGTCGAGCCCCTCGACGGCGTCGCAGGGCGCGGGTTCGGTGGCCGAGCCGTAGAGCAGGCGTGCTGCCAGCGCGGCGAGGGTGTCGTTGATCAGGGTCGATTTGCCGGAGCCCGAGACGCCGGTGACGCAGGTGAGCAGCCCGACCGGCAGCTCGACGGTGACGCCCTTGAGGTTGTTGCCGCGCGCACCGACGATGCGCAGCGCCTTGCCAGGTGTGGGCGGCGTGCGCGAGGAGGGCACGGCGATGCGGCGCCGGCCCGACAGGTAGGCGCCGGTCAGCGAGGCGGGGTGGGCGAACACTTCATCGGGACGCCCGCGGGCGACGATTTCGCCGCCATGCACACCCGCGCCCGGCCCCATGTCGATCAGGTAATCGGCCGCGCGGATGGCGTCCTCGTCGTGTTCGACGACGATCACCGTATTGCCCAGATCGCGCAGGCGCGCAAGCGTTGCCAGCAGGCGGTCGTTGTCGCGCTGGTGCAGGCCGATCGAGGGTTCGTCGAGCACGTAAAGCACGCCCGTCAGGCCTGAGCCGATCTGGCTCGCCAGGCGGATGCGCTGCGCCTCGCCGCCGGACAGGGTATCGGCGGAGCGGTCCAGCGACAGGTAGTCGAGCCCGACGTCGATCAGGAAGCTGATGCGGCTGGCGATTTCCTTGACGATCTTTTCCGCCACCTGGGCGCGCTGCCCCGTCAGTTGCAATGCACCGAAGAAGCGCACGCACTCGCCCAGTGGCATCGCGGAGATGGCGTGCAGCGGCTTTCCACCCACCAGTACATGGCGGGCGTCACTGCGCAGGCGGGAGCCGCCGCACGCCGGGCAGCTCCGAGTGGCACGGTATTTGGCCAGTTCCTCGCGCACCGCGATGGAGTCCGTTTCGCGGTAGCGGCGTTCGAGATTGGGGATGATGCCTTCGAAGGGATGCTGCTTGGCGACCATGCGGCCGTTATCGGCCATGTACAGGAAGCTGAGCTTTTCCTGGCCCGAGCCGTGCAGCACGATGTCACGTACCTGCGGCGCGAGTTCGCCGAACGGCGTTTCCACGTCGAAGGCGTAATGGGCGGCGAGGCTGGTGAGCATCTGGAAGTAGAACTGGTTGCGCCGGTCCCAGCCACGAATCGCTCCGGAGGCAAGCGACAGCTCGGGATGCGCGACGACGCGTTCCGGATCGAAGAAGTCGACCTGCCCGAGGCCGTCGCATTTCTGGCAGGCGCCGGCCGGGTTGTTGAACGAAAACAGCCGCGGCTCGAGCTCGGCCAGCGCATAGCTGCACACCGGGCAGGCGAAGCGCGCGGAGAAGAGATGCTCGCGCCCGTTGTCCATTTCCACCGCGATGGCGCGCCCGTCGGCGTGGGTGAGGGCGGTCTCGAAGGACTCGGCGAGCCGGCCACGCAGGTCGGCGCGCACCTTCAGGCGGTCGATCACCACTTCCACCGTATGGCGCCGGCCCTTTTCGAGCGGCTGCATGGCGTCGAGCTCGCATACCTGGCCGTCGACGCGCACGCGCACGAAGCCCTGCGCGCGCAGATCCGCGAACAGGTCGTGCTGCTCGCCCTTGCGGCCGGCGACAACCGGCGCAAGGATCATCAGCCGCGTCTCGTCCGGCAGGGCCAGTACGTGGTCCACCATCTGCGACACCGTCTGCGCTTCAAGCGCCTGGTCCGGGTGGTCCGGGCAATGCGGCGTGCCGGCGCGTGCGTAGAGCAGGCGCAGGTAGTCGTGGATTTCGGTGACCGTGCCGACGGTGGAGCGCGGGTTATGGCTGGTCGCCTTCTGTTCGATCGAGATCGCAGGCGACAGGCCCTCGATCAGATCGACATCGGGCTTTTCCATCAACTGCAGGAACTGGCGCGCATACGCCGACAGCGACTCGACGTAGCGGCGCTGGCCTTCGGCATACAGCGTGTCGAAGGCCAGCGAGGACTTGCCCGACCCGGACAGGCCGGTGATCACCGTCAGTCGGTTGCGCGGCAGATCGAGGCTGATGTTCTTGAGGTTGTGGGTGCGAGCGCCGCGGATGCGGATTTCGTCCATGAGCGATGCGCCGATGGCTTTAGGGTAACGTGAAACTATAGAAGAGAAGGCGTGCCCGGGCCAATGGTAGAATTCCGGCCTTTCCCGTCCTGCCAACGCACCGTCCGCATGTCTGCCAATCCGCGTGACCCGATGACGCCCGACGAACGCCGTGCCGGGGTGAGCCTCGCCGCGATCTTCGCGCTGCGCATGCTGGGGCTGTTCCTGATCCTGCCGGTGTTCTCGGTGCATGCCGCGCACATCCCCGGCGGCGACAACCTGATGCTCGTCGGCCTGGCCATCGGCGCCTACGGCCTCACCCAGGGCTTCCTGCAGATCGCCTTCGGCGCAGCATCGGACCGCTTCGGGCGCAAGCCGGTGATCCTCTTCGGCCTGGCCTTGTTCGTCGTCGGCAGCGCGGTGGCAGCGATGGCCGGCACCATCCAGATGGTGATCGTCGGTCGCGTGCTGCAGGGCGCGGGTGCGATCTCGGCGGCCGTCACCGCACTGGCGGCAGATCTGACGCGCGACCAGCACCGCACCAAGGTGATGGCGATGATCGGGTCGAGCATCGGCCTGGTGTTCGCGCTCTCCATGGTAGCGGCGCCGCTGCTGTATGCGGCCATCGGCATGAGCGGCATCTTCTGGCTGACCGCGGCGCTGGCCCTGGGGGCGATGGCGGTCGTCGTGTGGGTCGTGCCCGATGCCCCGCCGGTGCCGCGTGCAAATGGCGGACGATTCGCCGACGTGCTGCGCGACGGCCAGTTGATGCGCCTGAACCTCGGCGTGTTCGCCCTGCATCTGATCCAGACCACGATGTGGGTCATGGTGCCGGCTGCGCTGGTGGCGGCGGGCGGCCTGCCGGTGGCGGAGCACTGGAAGGTCTACCTGCCGGCAGTGCTGGTGTCCTTCATCGTGATGGTGCCGGCGATCATCGTGGCCGAGCGCCGCAATCGCATGAAGCAGGTGTTTGCAGGCGCGGTTGCGCTGCTCGCGCTGGTGCAGTTCGGCTTCTATCTGGCGGGGGACAGGCTGTTGCCGCTTGCCCTGCTGTTGACGCTCTTCTTCGTCGCCTTCAACGTGCTCGAAGCCACCCAGCCGTCGTGGATTTCGCGCATCGCGCCGCCTCACGCGAAAGGTACGGCGCTGGGTGTCTATAACACGCTGCAGTCCATCGGCCTGTTCCTCGGCGGCATGCTGGGCGGCTGGGTGGGCCAGCACTTCGGCCATGGCGCGGTGAGCCTGTTGTGCGGCGCACTGGCATTGGTCTGGCTCGCCCTGGTTGCGGGCATGAAACCGCCGCCGGTGCGCAGCGCGCTGGCGCCTGCGGGCGGCTGACGACACAACGGCGGGCGCGCTGCAGCGACCGCCTTCGCAATCAAAGGAGAACCTCGATGGCATCGTTGAACAAAGTGATCCTGATCGGCAACCTCGGCAAGGATCCGGAAACACGTTACGCGCCCAGTGGCGACGCAATCTGTAACCTGACCCTTGCGACGACCGAGACGTGGAAGGACAAGACCACCGGCGAGCGCCGCGAGGCGACCGAGTGGCATCGCGTGGTGTTCTTCGGCCGTGTCGCGGAAGTCGCCGCGCAGTACCTGCGCAAGGGCAGCCAGATCTATGTCGAGGGCCGTCTGCAGACGCGCAAGTGGCAGGATCAGAACGGGCAGGACCGGTACACGACCGAGATCCGTGGTGACGAGATGAAGATGCTCGGCCGCCGTGAGGGCGCCGGTGAGGCGCCGATGCGCGGGGGCGATGCGGGTGGCTACGAATCGGCGCCGCCTTCGCGTAGTACGCCTTCGGCGCCCGCCGCGCGCCCGCAGCCTGCGCAGCAGCCGGCATCCAACGGTTTCGGCGACTTCGACGACGACATCCCGTTCTGAGCTTCACCGCACCGGTTTTCCCGCTACGGTCATCGTGGGAAGACCGGCGCCGTTCGCGCCTGTGCTGGCGGCCATGCGGCCGAGCTGGCAGTGGCTGGCATTGACGCGCGCAGCCGCGCCGGAATGATCGCCGTCGCAGCCGCAGCTGCAGAAGTCAGCGGTTCGGACCGCCGGGTACCATGCCGCCACCCGGGCCCATGCCTCCGCCCGGCCCCATTCCCCCGCCGGGCCCCATGCCTTGCCTCGGCCCCATCCCGCCGCCCCGCGCCGGAGGCTCCGCCGGCAGCGTGACGCCCCGTTCCCTGGCGCGTTCCACCATCTGCTCGTGGTGACGCGTGCGTATCTGCTCTCGTTCCTCCAGGGTCTTGGCCGCCCGCATCCGGCTGCGATATTCGAGCCGCTCCTGCTGCGTCATGATCTGCGAGCCATAGATCGGCGTCTTGTCGGTGACCGGGGGCAGGCCTCCGCCCGATTGTGCGAATGCGCCGGCGGAAAGCGCAGCGAGGCTGGCAATCAAAAGCATCCTGGGTTTCATGATCTCGCTCCGGTTGTTCGTCTGCACGACGGATCTCGGTTTCCGCCCGGATCATCCCCTTTCACGGCCCATCCGGTCTTCAGCCCTGCAGGCAGTCTAGGATCTGACGGGGCTGCCGTGTATTTCAGAATGTACCCGCGATCCGCGCGGCTTCGATTCAGCCCAGCGCGGGCTGCGATGAGCGTATCCGGACAGATGGGCTGTGGCAGCGTCTGCGACAGTCCGTCGCGTCGTCTGGAAAGCCGAGCGGGGCTCGGGCGACGTGATCAAATCACGCGAACAGACGGTTGCCAGGGAACAGGCGCGACCGCGAAGTTATAATGATAGAAAAGCAAGCACAAGAAGCACAACGACGTGGGAGTTAGCCGTGCAGAATCTCATTGCCCATCCGCAGGGCATCTATGCGCTCGACTCGGGCTATGGCAGGCCGATGCTGGCCGCAATTCACATCATCGTGCACAAGGGGCATGCGGCCGTTGTCGATACCGGCAGTAACGCCTCGGTACCGCGGGTGCTGTCGGCGCTGGCGCATCTGGGCATCGTCCCGGAGGCGGTCGACTGGGTCCTGCTCACGCACATTCACCTCGACCATGCGGGTGCGGCTGGCAGCCTCATGTGTGCCCTGCCCAAGGCGCGACTGGTGGTGCATCAGCGCGGTGCCCGCCACATGGCGGATCCGGCGCGTCTGTGGGAGGGTACCGCGGCGGTATACGGCGCGGAAAAGGCCTTCGAACTTTACGGCCGGCTGGTTCCGGTCGAGGCCTCGCGCATCGTCGCGGCGACCGACGGGCTGGAGATCGATCTCGCCGGTCGCCGCCTGCGCATGCTCGACACGCCGGGGCACGCCCGACACCACATCTGCATCTGGGACGAGACCTCGCGCGCCTTCTTCACCGGGGATACGTTCGGCCTTTCATACCGCGAGTTCGATGTCGATGGGCGCGCCTTCATCTTCCCGACCACGACGCCCACCCAGTTCGATCCCGCGGCAATGCACGCCTCGATCGACCGCATGCTGTCGTTTGAGCCCCGCTCGATGTATCTCACTCACTTCAGCCGCATCACCGAGGTCGAGCGCCTTGCCGGCGACCTTCATCGCCTGATCGACACCATGGTCGCGGTCGCCCAGGCGGCCCGCGGTGACGGTGTGGCACGCCATGTAGAGATCCTGGCCGGGCTGGAGCAGATCGTGCGCGAGGAGACCGCGCGCCAGAGCTGGGCTTTGTCCGAGGACGACGCGCTGGAACTGCTGCGCGTCGATCTCGAGCTCAATGCCCAGGGGCTGGGCGAGTGGCTCGACGCGCAGCGCGAACGCGCGGGCGGGCTCGTCAGCGTGTAGGCGGTAGCGCCGGCGCAGCAGGCATGGCGGCGGGCTCCGCCGCCGCAGGGGCGCTCTCGCCGGGCGCGTCGGCGGCGTCGGCGCCCTGCGCGGCCAGGCGTGCCGCCGCGACAGGGTCGCCCTGGCGCGCGGCTGCGCGATACCAGTGGGCCGCCAGCCGCGCGTCCCGCGGCAGGCCGTATCCCTTGTCATACATGTCCGCCACCAGGAACTGGGCGCCGGGCTCGCCGGCGCGCGCTGCCGCCAGGTACCACCGTGCGGCCTTCTGGTAGTCGGGCGCAGCGACCGACGTGCCGACGTAATACATGGTTGCCAGCGCGATCTGTGCTTCGACGTGGCCCTGATCGGCTGCCCGCCGATACCACTCCTCGGCCGTGGTGAGGGACCGCGGTACGCCGTCGCCGTGGTCGTAGAGCTGGGCGAGGACGTACTGCGCCTGTGGCAGGCCAGCGCCCGCCGCCCGCCGCAGCCAGCCCCAGGCGGCGTCATGTCCGGCGTCCTGCGCCTGAGCTTCGTCGCGATACAGCATCATGGCGTAATTGAACTGGGCGAGCCGGTTGCCGGCGCGGGCTGCGCGCTCGAACAGCGCACCCGCCTCTGCCATGCGACCGTCCTCATAGGCGACGACGCCGGCCTGCGCGACATCGCCCGCAGGTGGCGTCGCGTGGGCGAACGCAGGCAGGGCCAGCAGCGTCGCGCAGGCGGTGGCGACGCACCCGCGGCGCATCGTCGCGACGAGGCCGTCGGGGCGGCGGCGCAGGAGGGATCTTGTGGCAGCACTCGCGTTCGTCGTCATGATGGGTTTAGGTTGGGGCGTGAGCGCGGCAGGCGCGGCGGTTGCGGGTTGGAGCGCGCCGGCCGGCACGAGTTCATCCCGGCACGGCCTGCTGGGGTAACATGCGCCGAACATGACTGGCGGGCGCCGACGCCACGCCGGCGCCCACGATGCGCAGGACACGACTCGCGATGACCACGCCGAACCACGTCGCCTCCTTTGCCAGCGGCCCTGATCCGCTGGCGGATGCCACCACCGACCCCGAGCGCCGTTTTGGCGGCCTCGACCGGCTGTACGGCACGGGTGCCGTGCACAGGCTTGCCGGCGCGCACGCCTGTGTGGTCGGCATCGGCGGCGTCGGCTCCTGGGTCGCGGAAGCCCTGGCGCGCAGTGGCGTCGGCCGAATCGCGCTGATCGATCTCGATCATGTTGCCGAATCCAACATCAACCGCCAGGTGCAGGCGCTCGACAGCACGCTGGGACAGGCCAAGGTGCTGGCGATGGCGGCGCGCATGCGCGACATCAATCCGTCCTGTCGCATCGACACGGTCGACGATTTCCTCACGCCCGAGAACGCCGCCGGATTGCTCGAGGGCTTCGATGTGGTCGTCGATGCCATCGACAATGTGCGCGCCAAGGTGGCGATTGCCGTGGTGTGCCGTGATCGAAGTCTTCCGCTGGTGATGGCGGGCGGCGCCGGCGGCAAGCTCGACCCGGGCCGCATCCGGGTCGATGACCTTGCGCGCACCGAGCAGGATCCGCTGCTGGCCAAGGTGCGCGCCCGGCTACGCAAGGAACATGGCTTTACCCGTGATCCGAGGCGCAAGTTCGGCATCGAGGCGGTCTATTCGACCGAGCCGCTGCGCTACCCGGCGCCCGCAGCCTGCGACGTGGGCGAGGCGCCGCAGACCGGTGCCGCGTCGCGCGGGCCGCAGGGCCTGGCCTGCGCAGGCTACGGTTCCAGCGTGGCGGTGACGGCCAGCGTGGGGCTCTTCGCAGCCGCGAGGGCGATCGAACAATTGCTGCGCGCGCATCGCGCAGCGTGAATCCAGGAGGTGCGGGGTGGGTGAGGAAATGACGAGCGCAGGATCGGCAGTGGTGTTGTTCGGACATGGTGCCCGGGATCCCGAGTGGGCGCGGCCGATGGAGCGTATTCGTGCGGCGCTGGAGCAGCAGGGCGTGCGGGTGGAGCTCGCCTTTCTCGAGTTCATGACGCCGCCGCTGGCCGATGCGATCGGCCGGCTCGTCGCCGGCGGCGCCGATCGCATCGCAGTGGTGCCGGTCTTTCTGGCGCAGGGCGGGCACCTGAAGCGGGATCTGCCGCTGCTGGTCGAGGAGGCGCGCGGCGCGCATCCTGGCTGTGCCATCACGCTCGCGCGCGCGGCCGGCGAAGCCGATGGTGTGGTCAGCGCCATGGCGGATTACGCGCGGCATTGCGCGCAGGAGATGCGAGCCGGCTGAGTTCGATCGCCGGGCGACGCACTGCTGTGGAGGGTCGGGGAGATGGCGTTGACTCGGTTGTTTATAAGAATATACTTATAAACATGAAGAACCTCATCATTCCCCTTTCTGTGGCTGCGCTGCTTGCTGCCGTAGCAACCGCCGCCCGGGCCGAAGTGCCTGTCGTCCGTATCGAGGCGCAGGCGGTGATGCGTGCGCAGCCTGCCGAGGCCACGATCGAGGCGGTGAGGCAATCGGTGCTCGCAGCCCAGGTGCCTGGCCGCGTCGTCGAGCTTGCCGTCGACGCGGGCGACGCGGTGCGCAAGGGCCAGGTGCTGATGCGCATCGACGCCGCGGAAGCGGCGGCGGCGGTCGCGGGCGCCGACGCCGGCGTGGCGCGCGCCGAGGCCGATCTCATCAATGCGCGCGCCGAATACGAGCGTGCGCGCAGCCTGGTCGAGCGCAAGTTCATCAGCCAGTCTGGGCTCGATCAGGCGCGTACCCGCTACCAGGCGGCGGAGGCGCAGGTACGCGCGGCACGCGCCAGCCGCGGCCAGGCCGCGACGGTGCAGGGCTATACCGCCATCGTGTCGCCGCTGGACGGCCTCGTTGCGGCGCGGCACATCGAGCGTGGCGAGATGGCCCAGCCCGGGCGCATGCTGCTCACCGTGTATGACCCGACGGCGATGCGCGCGCTGGTTGATCTGGCAGAGCAGCGCATTGCCGAACTCGGCGGCGCGGCAGCCTTGCGTGCGCGCGTGGAACTGCCCGACAGCGGGCGTTCCTTCGATGCGGCAGGGGTGACGGTATTGCCGGCGGCCGACCAACGCACGCACACCGTGCGGGTGCGCGTCGACCTGCCGGCGGGCACGCGAGGCGTATTGCCGGGCAGCTTTGCCCGCGTCCAGTTCTACTCGGCAGACCAGGTGACCCGGGTGCAGCCCGTCATGGTGCCGGCGACGGCGGTGCTGCGGCGTGGAGAACTGACAGCGGTGTATGTGGCCGATGGCAAGGGCGGGTTTGCGCTGCGCCAGGTCCGCATCGGCCAGCCGGTCGGGCCGCAGGGCGAAGTCGAGGTGCTCGCCGGGCTCGCCGGAGGCGAAACCGTGGCGCTCGATCCGGTGCAGGCGGGCGTCGCCGCGCAGGCGGCCAGGTCCGCCGCTGCGCGCTGAGCACGGAGCCCGACGATGGCAGACCGACTCGGCATCTCGGGCCGCATCGCGGCCACCTTCCAGCGCAATGCGCTGACGCCGCTGATCGCGCTGGTGCTGCTGCTGGCCGGCGTGTTCGCGACCCTGATCACGCCCAAGGAAGAAGAGCCCCAGATCGACGTCACCATGGCCAACGTGCTGGTGCCGTTCCCGGGGGCTTCGGCGCGCGACGTCGACGCCCTGGTGGCGCGGCCGGCCGAGCAGGTGCTGTCGCGCATGGCCGGTGTCGATCACGTCTACACCGTGTCGCGGCCGGGCATGGCGGTGATCACGGTGCAGTTCAAGGTGGGCGTGCCCAACCAGACGGCGCTGGTGCGGCTGTACGACACCGTGCATTCGAATTCCGACTGGCTGTCGCCGCAACTGGGCGTGGGCACGCCGTTGATCAAGCCCAAGGGCATCGACGACGTGCCCATCATCAGCTTCACGCTGTGGACACCGGATCCGGCGCGCGCGGGTTTCGACCTGCAGCAGGTGGCGCGCGCGACGGAGACGGAGCTCAAGCGCATCGCCGGCACGCGCGACGTCACCACCGTGGGCGGGCCGGGCCATGTCATCCGCGTGCAGATGGACACCGAGCGCATGAACGCGCACGGCGTCACAGCGCAGGATCTGCGAGCGGCGCTGCAGCTTGCCAACGCATCGCAGCCTGCGGGCAGCCTGGTGGCCGGCAACCGCGACGTGCTGGTGCAGACCGGCACGTACATCGAATCCGCCGAGGATGTGCGCCGCCTGGTGGTCGGCGTGCAGGATGCCAGGCCTGTTTACCTGCGCGACGTCGCCCAGGTCGAGGACGGCCCCGATCAGCCCACGCGCTACGTCTGGTTCGGCACCGGTGCGGCTGCGCCCGAGCGGGTGGTGCAGGCCGCCGCCGGGCAGAAACTCTTCCCGGCGGTGACGCTGGCGATCTCGAAGAAGCCGGGCGCCAATGCGGCGGATGTCGCGCAGGCGGCCCTCGCGCGCATGGACGCGCTGCACGGCAGCCTCATCCCCGAAGGCGTCGAAGTGTCGGTGACCCGCGACTACGGCAAGACGGCGAACGACAAGGCCAACCAGCTCATCGGCAAGCTCGTGTTCGCCACGGCGGCGGTGGTCGCGCTGGTGTTCTTCGCCCTGGGGCGGCGCGAGGCGGTGATCGTCGGCATTGCCGTGTCGCTGACGCTGGCCGCGACGCTGTTCGCGTCCTGGGCGTGGGGCTTCACGCTCAACCGGGTGAGCCTGTTCGCGCTGATCTTCTCCATCGGCATCCTGGTGGACGACGCCATCGTGGTGGTGGAGAACATCCATCGCTGGCACACGCTGGAGCCCGACACTCCGCTGTGGAAGCTGATCCCGCGCGCGGTAGACGAAGTGGGCGGCCCGACCATCCTCGCCACCTTCACCGTCATCGCGGCGCTTCTGCCGATGGCCTTCGTGACCGGTCTGATGGGGCCTTACATGAGCCCCATTCCGATCAATGCCTCGATGGGCATGTTCATCTCGCTGGCGGTGGCTTTCGTCGTCACGCCGTGGCTGGCGCAGAAGCTGTTGAAATCGGTCGACGCGCATCACCACGAGGGCGAGGACAAGCTCACGCGCCGGCTCGACGGCCTGTTCCGCCGCGTGATGGCGCCGATGCTCGACGCCCAGACCGGCGGCCGCGCGCGCCTCAGGCTCTGGCTGGCCGTGCTGGCGCTGATCGTCGTCTCGGTGGCGCTGCCGGCGGTGCAGCTCGTCGTCATGAAGATGCTGCCCTTCGACAACAAGAGCGAGTTCCAGGTGGTGCTCGACATGCCGGTGGGCACGCCGGTCGAGGAGACCTCGCGCGTGCTCAACGAGATCGGCGCCCACCTGGCGACCGTGCCCGAGGTCACCGACTGGCAGTCCTACGCCGGCGCCGCGGCGCCGATCAACTTCAACGGCCTGGTGCGCCAGTACTACCTGCGCAGCAACCCGGAGATGGGCGACATCCAGGTCAACCTCGTCGACAAGAAGGCACGCCACCGCAAGAGCCACGACATCGCCGCATCGGTGCGCGAGGCCGTGGCCGAGATCGCCCGGCGCAGCGGTGGCAATGCGAAGGTGGTCGAAGTGCCGCCGGGGCCGCCGGTGCTGTCGCCCATCGTCGCCGAGATCTACGGCCCCGATTACGACGGGCAGGTCGCCGTGGCGAAGAAGGTGCGCGCGGCGTTCGAAGGCACGGCCGACATCGTCGGCGTCGATGACACGGTGGATGAAGCCGCGCCCAAGCTGGTGCTGCGCGTGGATCAGGCCAAGGCGGCACGCATGGGCGTGGCGCAGGCCGACATCGTCGAGGTGGTGCGGCTGGGCCTGTCGGGCGAGAACGTCACGCCGGCCCACGGTGGCGACAACAAGTACGAGATTCCGGTGCGCATCCAGTTGCCCTCGGTGCGGCAGTCCGACGTGGCCAACCTGCTGGCGATGAAGGTGCGCGCCCGAGAAGGGCAGAATGCGGGCAGGCTGATCCCGATTTCCGAGCTGGTCCAGGTGAGCGAGACGACGCGCGAGCAGGTGCTGTACCGCAAGGACCTGCTGCCGGTGGTGTACGTGACCGGCGACATGGGCGGCAAGCTCGATTCGCCCCTTTACGGCATGTTCGACATCCGCAGCAAGGTGAAGGACATGGCGCTGGCGGGCGCGCCGGGGCTGGGCGGTACGCTGGGCGAGTGGTTCATCCGCCAGCCTGCCGACGCCTATGGCGGCTACCAGTTGAAGTGGGACGGCGAGTGGCAGATCACCTATGAAACCTTCCGCGACATGGGCGCTGCCTATGCGGTCGGCCTGGTGCTGATCTACCTGCTCGTGGTTGCGCAGTTCCGCAGCTACCTGGCGCCGCTCATCATCATGGCGCCGATCCCGCTCACCATCATCGGCGTGATGCCCGGCCATGCGCTGCTGGGGGCGCAATTCACCGCTACCTCGATGATCGGCATGATCGCGCTGGCCGGCATCATCGTGCGCAACTCCATCCTGCTGGTCGATTTCGTCAACCAGCAGGTGCGAGGCGAGGATGGGAAGCCGGGCATGGACTTCGGCGAGGCGGTGATCCGCGCGGCAGCGGTGCGCGCCAAGCCGATCGGGCTCACCGGGCTGGCGGCGATGATAGGCGCGTTGTTCATCCTCGACGACCCCATCTTCAACGGCCTGGCGATCAGCCTGATCTTCGGCATCTTCATCTCGACGCTGCTCACCCTGATCGTGATCCCGGTGCTGTACTACGCGGCGATGCGCACTCGCCTCGACCGACTCAAGGAGGAAACCTGATGGCGCTCAACATCAACAAACTCGTACGCATCTTCGCCGGTGCCTTCGTGCTGATCTCGCTCGCCCTGGGCGTGGAAGGCTCGCCGCTGTTCGTGAACAAGAACTTCCTGTGGTTCACCGTGTTCGTCGGCGCCAACCTGTTCCAGAGCGGTTTCACCGGGCTGTGTCCGCTGGAAAACATCCTGCGCAAGTGCGGCGTCAGGGATTGAGGCAAGTGCGCGAGGAGGGCGCTGCTGCAGGCGGGATACAATGCGGCGCCTTCATTCCCGCTTTCGAACAGCATGCACAACAGAACCGGCCATGACGACCGGCGCCTGGACCGCCGCATCCCCATCGGCTGTCCGGCTCTGATCCAACTCGAAGCAGAAAGCCGCGTGACGGCGAAATGCATGGAAATCGGCGTCGGTGGCATGACCTTGCATGCCGCCTACGTGCCTGCGGCAGGCGAGGTGCTCGACGTGGCGGTGGCCGGGCCGGAGGGCGCCGTGCAACGCCCGCCCTTGCGGGTGCGCCTGCAGGTCACGCGCTGCAACGCGCTCGGCGGAGGCCTCTACGAGATCGGCGGGGCTATCGTGCGCGTAGTCGAGTGACGCGGCAGCCGGCCGCTCACGCGCGGCCGCGGCGGAACAGCATCCACAGCGCAAACACCGTCACCCCGGCAAAGCACAGCAGCGACCAGTTGGCCAGCGACAGGCCGAGAAAGGTCCAGTCGATCGCCGAGCAGTCGCCCGCGCCGCGGAAGATCATCGGCAACGACTTGTTCAGCGGAAAACTTTCCAGCATGTATTCCAGCCCGGGCCCGCATTCGGGAAACTCCGGCGGGTTGAGCTGCATCCAGCTCTGGCGCGCGGCGACGCTACCGCCGGCCACCGCAGCGGCACCGATGAACAGGGCATAGATGTGCGCACCTGTCGCGCCGGGGCCGTGCAGCGCGGCGATCAGCGCAATCAGGGCGACGAGGACGAAGGCGTAGCGCTGCATGATGCACATCGGGCAGGGTTGCAAGCCGACGACATGCTGCAGGAACAGCCCGCCGGCGAGCAGGCCGATGCAGACGACGAAGAGCGCGAAGAACAGGACACGGGCGGGCAGGCGCAGGACTTGCTGTAGCAGTGACATCGGAGCGGTGATCGGTTCTTGACGGGAAAGGTGATGGGCGCTGGCTGCAGGCGCCGCCGAAGTGCCATTGTAGGCGATGTTGCGCCGCACCCATGACCGTGTGGCGGAATCTTGATCTGCTCGCGAGCACTTGGGTGCTTGATCCGTGGTGTGGCAACAGCGGTGACGGCGGATCGAGTTCCTGCGTCAGATGCTTGCCTGCAGCGCCCCTTCGCCGGCCATGGCCACCTGCAGCATGTCGATGAAGGCGCGGGTCTTGGTCGGCATCAGGCGACGGCCGGGAAACACCGCCCAGGCGGTGTGCGAGGGCAGGCTCCATTGCGGCAGCACGCGGCGCAACTCGCCGCGGCGCACACGCGGACTGGCGGCGAATTCCGGCACTGCGGCGATGCCAGCGCCGGCGCGTGCCAGGCGGATGAGCAGTTCCGGCGAGTTCGCCGTCGCGCGCCCGGGAGGCACGCCTTCCCAGCGCTGTGTGCCGCACTCCAGTACCCAGGGAATGGGCTCGCCGTTGCGTCCGAGCAGGCGCAGGGCCTGGTGTTCGCCGAGATCTTCGGGTGAGGCCGGCTCGCCGTGTTCGGCAAGATAGGAGGGCGCCGCATACAGGCCGTGCGGAAAGACGGCGATCTTCCGCGCTGCAAGCAGCGCATCGTCGGGCAGGGCGCCCATGCGCAGCGCGACGTCGAAGTTTTCACCGACCAGGTCGACCCGCCGTGGGGACAGGTCCAGCTCCAGCGACACCTCGGGGTGCAGTGCGACGAAGGCGGCGAGCATGTCGGTGAGCAACAGGTTGGCCAGATCGCTCGGCATCGACACCCGCAACCGGCCGCTGGGGCGCGCCTGGCGATGCTCGGCCAGCGCCTGCACTGCGGCCACTTCGGTGGCCACCTGGCGCGCATGCTCGAGCAGATGCTGGCCGAACTCGGTGAGCGTCAGGCGGCGCGTCGTGCGCAGCATCAGACGTTCGCCCAGGCGCTCCTCCAGCAGCGCGATGCGGCGGGACACCGTCGACTTCGGCAGGCCGAGCCGATCGGCGGCGCGGCTGAAGCTGCCCACGTCGGCAACGCGGGCGAAAATCAGCAGGTCGTTGGGATCGAATTGTTCCATATTCGGGATAATGTAACCCGATTTGCAGGATTATGTAGAGAACCTGGGAAGATTAAAGTTCATTCCACACCAACCTGATTCACCACAGAGGTCCCTCATGAACATCCTGCAAATCAATTCCAGTGCCCGCCGCGAAGGCGCCAATTCCACCCGCGTCGCCAACGACATCGTCGCCCGCGTCCTCGCCGCCAATCCCGCGGCGAAGCTGTCGGTGCGCGACCTCGCCGCCAATCCGGTGCCGGTGCTCGACGAAGCGGCGCTGGGCGCGCTGTTCACCCCGGCCGACAAGCGCACGGCGGATCAGGCGGCCCGCGTCGCGCTGTACGATGCGCTGATCGCCGAGGTTCAGGCGGCTGACGTGCTGGTGCTGGGCGTGCCGATGTACAACTTCACCGTGACGGTGCAATTCAAGAACTGGATCGACGCCATCGCCCGCGCCGGCGTCACCTTCCGCTACACGGAAAACGGCCCCGAGGGCCTGCTCAAGGGCAAGAAGGTCTATGTCGCGCTGGCGCGCGGTGGCATGTACCGCGGCTCCGAGCTCGACACCCAGGTGCCCTACCTGAAGGCGGTGCTCGGTTTCCTCGGCATGACCGACCTGCATTTCATCTACGCCGAAGGCCTCAACATGGGGCCGGAAGCGGCGCAGAAGGGCTTCGCCCAGGCGGCGGCCGACCTGGAGGCCGCGCTCGCCTGAGCGCGCCGTGCTCGGGGCGCGACCGGCGCCCCGGTGACGAATTTCCCGGAGGAGGGATCATGACCAAGCAAACCGCACTTCGTACCGAACAGGTCGAGCAGCCGCGTCGCGTCGAGCGCCTGGTCGCCGGCAAGCCGACGTCGGACGGCGCCGGCGTCAAGCTCACCCGCGTGCTGACGCAGCCGCTGCAGCGCCGGCTGGATCCCTTCCTGATGCTGGACGCCTTCGGCAGCGATCGCCCCGACGACTACATCGCCGGTTTTCCCGATCACCCGCATCGCGGCTTCGAGACCATCACCTACATGATCGCCGGCCGCATGCTGCACCGCGACAGCGCCGGCCACGAGGGCCTGCTCGAGAACGGCGGTGTGCAGTGGATGACCGCCGGCCGCGGCGTCATCCATTCGGAGATTCCGCAGCAGGAAGAGGGCGTCATGGAAGGCTTCCAGCTCTGGCTGAACCTGCCGGGGCGCGACAAGATGTGCGCCCCCTGGTACCGCGACTTCGCCAGCGCCGAGCTGCCGCGCTTCACCACCGCGGCTGGCGTCGACGTCACCGTGATCGCCGGCGAAAGCCACGGCGTTGCCGGTGCGGTGACGCGCGAGGCGACTGCCCCGTTGTACCTGGACATCCACCTGCCGGCCGGCAGCCGCTTCGCGCAGGCCTTGCCGGCGGCGCACAACGCCTTCGTCTATTTATATCGCGGCGCGCTGAAGCTGGGCGACGATGCGGTGCCGGTGCAGCGCATGGCCATCCTCGCCAATGACGCTCAGGCCGACGGCGTCGTGATCGAGGCGACCGAGGATGCGAAGCTGCTGCTGATCGCCGGCCGGCCGCTCAACGAGCCGATCGCGCAGTACGGCCCCTTCGTCATGAACACCGAGCAGGAGATCTACCAGGCGCTGAGCGATTTCCGCGAGGGACGCCTGGCGGCCTGACCGCGCTGCGTTGCGCCTAAACGCCGGACTTTGCGAGATCGACCAGGGCCGCGACCTGAGCGCGGATCGGCTGCGGCACCGGCTGATCGCCGGCCAGCATGGCGCGGATGACCGCGGCGTTGTCCGCCACCGACGGCGTGTCGGGCAGGCCGGGCAGCGGCGGCGCGCCGCCTTCCTCGGCGGCCACGGCGATGCGCGCGTCGCCTTCCACATACGCCTTCAGTTCCGGGCAGCGCCGCGGGTTGGCGTAGATCTCGCCCTCGGTGCCGCGCAGCAGCATCGCGCGGCCGCCGTCGCGGCGCAGGAACTCGTCCATGCGCTCGAGGTATTCCGGGTGCGTCACCGCCACCACCCGCACGCTGTGGCCCAGCGCAGGGTCGAGCAGCTTGGCCATCGTGTGGCCGCTGGCGCGCACGCCCATGCGCAGGCGCAGCGACAGCAGGCGATCCAGCCCGGGCAGCAACTGGTCCACTCGCAGGCAGGCGATGCGCGACGTAGCCAGTTGCGCCGAAGCCGACGCGGTGTCGGCGGCGGGCGCGATGCCCAGCGCGGCGAGCAATTCGAAGGGGCTGACCCGCGTCTCGAAATCGTGCCGCCCCTGGATCAGCACCGGCACGCCTGCGCGCACCAGCAGCAGCGCGACCAGCGGCATCAGGTTGGGCTGGCGGCGTGCGCCGTTGTAGGTGGGCAGCACCACGCAACGTGGTCCGTCCGGCACCGCCACCTGTGCGCAGCGTTCATCCATGGCCTGCTTGAAGCCGAGCAACTCGTCGAGCGACTCGCTCTTCACCCGCAACGCGATCAGGATCGCGCCGAGTTCGAGATCGGGCACCTTGCCGTCGAGAATGTCGCCGAACAGGCTCGCCGCAGTGGGAATGTCGAGCGGCCGCGAGCCCTTGGCGCCCCGGCCGATTTCCTTGATGATGGGTCCGTAGTTCATCGCACGATTATTCAAGGAGGAAGCGATAAATGGAAGTCGGATTCATCGGGCTCGGCCTGATGGGGCGCCCCATGGCCCTCAATCTGCTGAAGGCCGGACATCGGGTGCATGTGTGGAGCCGGCGCCGCGAGGCGATGCAGCCGCTGCTCGAGGCGGGTGCGATCGCCTGCGCCAGCGCGGCAGATCTCGCCCGCCATGCGCCGGTGACGATCAGCATCGTGTCCGATGCGCCCGATGTCGAGCAGATCACCCTCGGTGCCGACGGCGTGGCCGACGGCGCGCGGTCGGGCCACATCCACATCGACATGAGCACGATCGCGCCTGTCGCGGCGCAGCGCATTGCCGCGCAGCTGCAGGACAAGGGCGTTGTCGCGCTCGATGCGCCGGTTTCGGGTGGCGACGTCGGCGCGATCGCCGGCACGCTGACCATCATGGTGGGCGGCGAGGAGGCGGCGTTCGACACCGTGAAGCCGCTGTTCGAGGCGATGGGCAAGTCGGTGACGCGCGTGGGTGGGGCCGGCGCCGGCCAGGTGGCCAAGGCCTGCAACCAGATCATCACCGGCGTGAGCGTCGCGGCGGTGGCCGAGGCGCTCAACTTCGCAGCCAAGAGCGGGGCCGATGGCGACAAGGTGCGAGAGGCGCTGCTCGGCGGCTTTGCCTACTCGCGCATCCTCGAGAACCACGGCAAGCGCATGCTGGAGCGCAACTTCAAGCCCGGCTTCAAGGCCTGGATGCACCAGAAGGACCTGCGCATCGTCATGGAAGAGGCGCACCGGCTTGGCCTCGCGCTGCCGTCATCGGCCGCGGCAGCGCAGATGTTCAATGCCATGGCCGGCTGCGGCCTGGGCGATGAGGACTCGGTGGCGATGCTGAAGCTGCTCGAGCGCATGAGCGGAGGGGAGGGACAATGAGCGGCGCGAAGATGAAGGTGGGGTTCGTGGGGTTGGGCGCCATGGGCGCGCCGATGGCCGGTCATCTGCTTGCCGCCGGGCACGATCTGGCGGTGTGGGCGCGGCGACCGCAGTCGGCCGCGCCGCTTGCAGAGGCAGGTGCCGCAGTGTGCGCCACGCCGGCTGACCTGGCTGCGCGCAGCGACGTGGTGATCAGCATCGTCACATCCAGCGCCGACGTCGAGGCGCTGGCCTTCGGGACGCAGGGGCTCGCCGCCGGTTTCCGGCCGGGCGCCATCCATGTGGACATGAGCACCATCGCCCCGGCCACCGCGCGCGAGCTCTCGGCGCGCTATGCGAAGCAGGGCGTGGGCTGGGTGGATGCGCCGGTGTCGGGCGGCAGCCAGGGCGCGATCGATGCCAGCCTGGCGATCATGGCCGGCGGCGAGGAGGCAACGCTGCTGACGGTGATGCCGCTGCTGCAGGCGATCGGCAAGCGCATCGTGCACATTGGCCCGGCCGGCGCCGGCCAGGTCGCGAAGGCCTGCAACCAGATGATCATGGTGTCGGTCATCCAGGCCTGCGCCGAGGCCATGCATCTGGCTGCGGCGCATGGGCTGGATCTCGCCACGGTGCGTCATGCACTCTCTGGTGGCTCGGCCGGCTCCCGCGTGCTCGACGTGATGGGCGAGCGCATGGCCAAGCGCGACTTCGTGCCCGGCATCGAGGCCCGGCTGCATCACAAGGACTTCGGCATCCTGATGAACGACGCCTCTCACCTCGGCGTGCCGCTGCCGGTGGCGGCGCAGGTGTGGCAGCAGCTCAACGCGCTGATGGCGAGCGGCTGGGCGCACGAGGACACTTCCATCCTGCTGCGCGTGCTGGAGCAGGCCGGCGGCCGCAGGATGGAGGCGTGAGGGCCCGGCTCGCGCTCGGCTGCGCCGTGCTTTCGTCGCTGCAGGGGTGTGCGGTGGTCGCGGTGGCTGACGCCACCGTGACCGTCGCTGCCACCGCGGTGAAGGTCGGCGCGGCGGTCACCGGCATGGCGGTGAATGTGGTCGCGGCCGGAGTGGATGCGGTCGCCGGCGACGACAAGGAAGCCGTGCGCCAGTGAGAACCGCGCCCAGACCCTGGGCCCATCGCGGTCAGGCCCGTTCCTGAAGCACCGCTGGCCCGGGACCGCAGGAGCGGGCTTGACCGCGACCCGGACGAATGCCGTCCGCCGCTCCGGGGTTCATCCCCCGTCGCGCTTTGGCTTGCCATACCACCTGAAGCGTTCGATCACGTCAGCCATATCCTCTTCCGACAGCAGCACTGGCGCGCCGAGCTGGCAGGTGCGCCAGTACTGCGCGCACAGCGTCTCGAACTCGATCGCCAGCGCCAGCGCGTGGTCGAGGTCGCGGCCGTGCACCACCATGCCGTGGTTGGCCAGGAGGCAGGCGCGACGGCCCTGCAGCGCGGCCACCGCGGCGTCGGACAGCGCCTGGGTGCCGAAGGTGGCATAGCGCGCGCAGCGGATGGTGCTGCCGCCGAAGCGCGCGATCATGTAGTGGAAGGGCGGGATGTCGCCGCGCTGGCAGGCCAGCGCGGTGGCGAAGGGCGCATGGGCGTGCAGAATGGCGCCGGCATCCGGGAAGGCGGCGTAGATGTCGCGGTGCAACTGCCATTCCGACGATGGCGCCAGCACGCCGTCGAAGCTGCCGTCGGCGCGCAGCACCACCATGTCATGCTCGGTGCAGCGTTCGGCCGCCAGGCCGCTCGGCGTGATCAGCAAGGCGCCCGCCTGCAGCTCGTCAACCAGCCGCACGCTGGCATTGCCGGCCGTGCCGACGTTGAGCCCGGCGGCCGTCATGGCGCGCGCCGTCTGCAGCAAAGGCGCGCGCAGCGCGTCGGCGGTCTGGCGTTTCATCGGGCGTGGTCCGGATAGAGGCGGCGCAATTCGCCGGGTGCGGCGATGCCGCGCTCGGTGATGATGCCGCGGATGAGGCGCGCCGGCGTCACGTCGAAGGCCGGATTGGCCACCGCAGTGCCGGCCGGCGCCTGGCGCAGCTCGGCGATGCGTCCGTCACCCTCGCCATCGCAACAGATACCGCGCAACACGCATAGCTCGTCGGCGCCACGGTCCTCGATCGGAATGCAGGTGCTGTCGGCGCAGGTGAAGTCCAGCGTCGAGTGCGGCGCGGCAATGTAGAAAGGCACGCCAACCTCGCGCGCCGCGAGGGCCTTCAGCAGCGTGCCGATCTTGTTCGCGGCGTCGCCGTTGGCGGCAATGCGGTCGGCGCCGGTGACCACGATGTCGACCTCGCCGCGCGCGAGCAGCAGGCCGGCGGCGTTGTCCGCGATCAGCGTGTGCGGCACGCCGGCCTCGCGCAGTTCCCAGGCGGTCAGCAGGCCCTGGTTGCGCGGCCGCGTCTCGCTCACCAGCACTTCCACCGCGATGCCGTGCGCGTGCGCCGCATACACCGGCGCCAGCGCCGTGCCGGCGCCGCAGGTGGCGAGCCAGCCGGCGTTGCAGTGCGTCATCACGCGCACGCGGCCGCGCTGTGCGGCGATGTCGGCCAGCAGCGGCAGGCCGTGGCTGCCGATCGCGGCACAGGTGGCGGCGTCGTCGGCCGTAATGGCCTCGGCTTCGCGCCAGGCGGCGGCCAGGCGCTGCGCGGGCGCGAGCGGACGCAGCAGGGCGTCCATGCGCGCGAGCGCCCAGTGCAAGTTGACCGCTGTCGGCCGGGTGGCGCCGAGCAGTGCCAGGGCCCGCTCCAGCGTGGTGTCGTCGCTGCCCTCGGTGGCGAGCGCGATGGCCACGCCGAAAGCGGCGGTGGCGCCGATCAGCGGCGCGCCGCGCACCCGCATCGACACGATCGCCTCTGCGACTTCGGGCGTGCTTGCCAGGCGGCGGATTTCGCTGCGAAACGGCAGCAGGGTCTGGTCGAGGACGGCGATGGCGTCGCCGTCGCGCCGCAGCGTCGGGATGGGCTGGCGAAAGGTGGGTGTGTCGAGGAAATCGGAGGACATGGTCGCGGGGGCGGGAAGAGCGATGTCGGGGGCAACGCCTGGGCCGGTATTCGGGGCGCGTTTGCGCCGATTCCAGCGTAGGTCGAGGCTTGTGATCTGCGCATGGGCGCAGGCTGCATTGTACTGGTGGGCCGGGGTACCGCTCCGGGTGATTCGACCATGGATTCCGGGCTTGCCGCACTTCGTGGCGGCGGACCGGGGCGGGCGCAGCGCACCTGCCATCGCCCCATGTCCGCCCGGCTTTGCGACAATGCACCTCATCATCGACGACAACGCCCGAGCGCCGCCATGCCGAGCTTCCCCGCCCCGATCCAATCGCGCCTGCCCACGGTCGGCACCACCATCTTCACCGTCATGTCCCGGCTCGCGCAGGAATGTGGCGCGATCAACCTGTCGCAGGGCTTCCCCGACTTCAACGCCGAGGATGTGCTGTTCGAACGCGTGGCGCACTGGATGCGTGCCGGTCACAACCAGTACGCGCCGATGGGCGGCTGCCTGCCATTGCGCGAGGCCATCGCGGCCAAGGTGGCGACGCTTTACGGCACGGCCTACGACGTGGAGTCCGAAGTCACCGTCACCGCCGGCGCCACCCAGGCCCTGTTCACCGCGGTGACGGCCTTCGTGCGGCCCGGCGACGAAGTGATCGTGTTCGAGCCGGTGTACGACTCCTACGTGCCGGCGATCGAGCTGGCGGGCGGCCGCGTGGTGCGCATGCGCCTGGCCGCGCCCGACTACCGGCCGGACTGGGATGCGGTGGCCGCCGCCGTCGGCCCGCGCACCCGCATGATCATGATCAACTCGCCGCACAACCCCACCGCCACCGTGTGGTCGGCGGCCGATCTCGAACGCCTCGCCGCGATCACCCGCGGTACCGGCATCGTCGTGGTGTCCGACGAGGTCTATGAGCACATCGTGTTCGACGGCGCCGGCCATGCCAGCTGTGCGGCGCACGCCGAGCTTGCTGCGCGCAGCGTCGTGGTGTCGAGCTTCGGCAAGACCTATCACATCACCGGCTGGAAGGTGGGGTACGTGGTGGCGCCGCGCGAGCTGATGGCCGAGTTCCGCAAGGTGCATCAGTTCAACGTGTTCACCGTGAACACGCCGGTCCAGCTCGCGCTCGCCGACTACATGGCCAATGCCTCGCGCCATCTGGCGCTGGCCGGCTTCTACCAGGGCAAGCGCGATTTCTTTCGCAACGGGCTGGCCGGCTCGCGCTTCGAGCTGCTGCCCTCGCACGGCACCTATTTCCAGCTCGTCCGTTATGCCGCGATCTCGGACGAGCCCGATGTGGCCTTCTGCAACCGTCTTACGCGCGAAGTGGGCGTCGCCGCCATCCCGGTGTCGGCCTTCTTCGCCGATGGCCGCGACGAGCGCGTGATCCGTTTCTGCTTCGCCAAGAACGAGGCCACCCTGGCCGCGGCCTGCGAGCGACTCGCCCGGCTGTGAGCCCGGGCTTGAGCTCGGGTGCGTGCTAACATTTCACGCCTGTCATCCGGTGCGAAGCTGTCGTGCGCAATCTGCTGATCTTTCTGTTGGTCTTGTGGGGAATCTGGTGGGTTCGTCGTGTCATGCGGCGAGCCGGCGAAGCGCGCAGGCAGGATGCCGGCCAGGGCAAGCCTGGGCGCAAGGTGGAGCATATGGTCGAGTGCGCGCATTGCGGCCTGCACGTTCCCGAGGCCGAGGGCGTGCGCGAGGGCGGGCGATTCTTCTGCAGCGAGGCGCACCGCCTCGCCGGCCCCCGCCAGCGTGACTGAGGCCTACACCGCCTGGGCGGGCATCGATCACTCGCGGCGCCTGTCGCTGCGCTATTTCAACCTCTTCCGTTTGCTGCTGGCGGGCATCTTCGTCGTAGGCGGCCGCAGTTTCGGGCTCGGCGGCGAGCATCCGTTCGTCTTCGATGCTGCCTCCTTCGGCTATCTCGCCGCGGTACTGGCGCTGGGGTTCCCCGATGCCGTGCGGCGCCTGGGCCTGGAGCGGGTGATCCTGCTGCAGATCCTGGTCGACGTGGTGGCGCTGTCGGTGATCATGTGGGCCAGCGGCGGCTATCGCAGCGGCATGCCGGTGCTGATGATGGTGGTGCTCGCCGGCACCGGCCTGCTCGCCGAAGGGCGCATGGTGCTGTTCTTCGCTGCGCTGGCGACGCTCACCGTGCTGATCGAGAACGCCTGGCGCTTCGCCGCAGGCGGCCAGCCGGGCGATTTCCTGCAGGTCGGCATCTTCTGCACCGGGTTCTTCGGCATCGCCGTGGTGTCGCGCCGGCTCGCGCTGCGCGCCCAGGCCAATGCCTCGCTGGCGGCCGAGCGCGGCGAGGCGCTGGCGCGCCAGCAGGCGGTCAACGAGCGCATCATCCGCGACATGCATGACGGCGTGATCGTGGTGGGAGGCGACGGCCGTGCGCTGCAGGTCAATCCGCAGGCGTCGGCCCTGCTGGGCGTGGTGCGGATCGAGGGGCGCCGGCTGGACGAGATCGACCCGGTCTTCGCCGAGGCGCTGGCCCGCGACGACGCGCAGGAGCCGCGCGTGCTGAGGCTCGGGGCGGAAGGGCGGCTGATTCGCTGCCGCACGGTGCGCAGCGCGACCGACGGCGGCACGGGCGAGGCGCTGCTCTACCTGACCGATTTCGAGGATGTGGAGCGCCAGATGCAGCAGCTCAAGCTCGCCGCACTGGGCCGCCTGACCGCCAGCATGGCGCACGAGATCCGCAACCCCTTGTCGGCCGTCACCCAGGCGGCGGAGCTGCTGTGCGAGGAAAAGCGCGCCGACATGCAGGCGCGCCTCGCCCGCATCATCAACGACAACGCCCATCGCATCGAACGCATGATCCGCGACGTGCTGGCGCTGGGGCGTCGCGAGCATGCCGTGCCTGAGGCGCTGCCGCTTGCCGTCTTCGTCGGCGAGGTGATCGATGCGCGCGTGCTGACCAACGACACCGAGCGCCGCGTCTATGCGCTGGAGATCGGTGACGAGATCACCCTGGGCGTCGATCGCGCGCATCTGCACCAGATCCTCGACAACCTGCTCGCCAACGCCCGCCGCTACTGCAGCGGCCGGCCCGGCTCGGTGCGCCTGCGCGCCGAAGCCCTGCCCGGTGGCCGTGTCGCGCTGCACGTCATCGACGACGGCCCCGGGCTCGATGCGGCGACGCGCAGCCATCTCTTCGAACCCTTTTTCACCACGCACGCCAAGGGCACCGGGCTCGGGCTGTACATCGCCCGCGAACTGGCCGAGGCCAACGACGCCACGCTGGAATTGCAGGGCGAAGGCATCGGTGCCGACTTCGTGCTGACCGGACGGAGTCGACCATGAGTGTCATCGAGCGCCGCAACCGCCCAGAAAGCATCGACGTCCTCATCGTCGACGACGAGGAGGACATCCGCGAACTGCTCGAGCTGTCGTTGCTGCGCATGGGGCTGGCCTGCGACACCGCGGGCAGCGTCGCCGAGGCGCGCGAGCGGCTCGCCCAGCGCCGCTATCGCCTGTGCCTGACCGACATGCGCCTGCCCGATGGCGACGGTCTCGAGCTCGTCGAATCCATCCAGAGCCAACTGCCCGGCCTGCCGGTGGCGGTGATCACCGCCTACGGCAGCATCGAGACGGCCATCCGTGCGCTCAAGCTGGGCGCGTTCGACTTCGTCACCAAGCCGGTCGAACTCAAGGCACTGCGCGAACTGGTGAGCCACGCGTTGAAGCTCGAGCCCAGGATCGCCCCGCTGGTGGCCGGGCGCAGCCTGATCGGCCATTCGCCGGCATTCGAGCAACTGCGCGCGCAGATCGAGAAGCTCGCGCGCAACCAGGCGCCTGTTTTCATCCGCGGCGAATCCGGAACCGGCAAGGAAGTCATCGCGCGCCTGATCCACGGTCTGGGCGCGCGCGCGGCCGGCCCCTTCGTGCCGGTCAACTGCGGCGCCATCTCGCCCGAGCTGATGGAAAGCGAGTTTTTCGGCCACCGCAAGGGCAGCTTCACCGGCGCAACGGCAGACAAGGAGGGCCTGTTCCAGGCGGCGCGCGGCGGCACGCTGTTCCTCGACGAAGTGGGCGAGTTGCCGCTGGCCATGCAGGTCAAGCTGTTGCGCGCGATCCAGGAGCGGGCGGTGCGTCCCGTCGGCGCGCATGCCGAGGAGCCGGTCGACGTGCGCATCCTGTCCGCCTCGCACCAGGACCTGTCGCGCCTGGTGGCCGAAGGCAAGTTCCGCCAGGACCTCTATTTCCGCATCAACGTCATCACCCTGCGCGTGCCGCCGCTGCGCGAGCGCGTCGAGGACATTCCCGAACTGGCCGAGCACATCCTGGCGAAGCTCGCCGATCGCGAGGGGGGCGCGCCGCGCAGGTTGTCGACCGCGGCGCTGGCTGCACTGCAGGCCCATGCCTTTCCCGGCAACGTGCGCGAGCTGGAGAACCTGCTCGAGCGTGCCTGTGCGCTGTGCGAGGGCGAGGTCATCGACGTGGCCGACATCGACCTGCAGCCGGCCTGCCTCGCCATGCCGCTCGCCGATCCCGTCACAGCTGCCGAGGCGGCGGCCGGCGAGGCTGCCGACGACAGCGACGACGAGCGCCGTCGCATCCTGCGCGCGCTCGACGAGACACGCTGGAACCGCTCGGCCGCCGCGCGCAAGCTCGGCATGACGCTGCGCCAGTTGCGCTACCGGCTGCAGAAGTGGGGGCTGGAGTAAGCGGGCCAGGCTGCGCCGTCAGACGACCACGCTCACCCGCCCGCCGCTCGCGCGCGCCAGGTGCTCGGCGAAGGCCTGGCGCGTGGCGTCCTCGCCATGAACCAGCCGCACTTCCTCGGGCAGGTGGCGCATACGCAGGATGAAGCGGGTGAGGTCGTCGCGGTCGGCGTGTGCCGAATAGCCGGACAGCGTGTGGATGCCGGCGCGGATGTCGATGCGCTCGCCATCGAGTTCCACATGACCGCCGCGCGGCCCGTAGTTCTGGATGGCCGCGCCCGGCGTTCCGCGCGCCTGGTAGCCGACGAAGACCACGTTGTGGCGCGCGTCGCCGAGCATCGCCTTGAGATAGTTGACCACTCGCCCGCCGGCGCACATGCCGCTGGCGGCGATGACGATGGCAGGCTCGCCGCTGCGCGCCAGGCGCCGCACGTTGGCCAGGTGCGCCTCGTGGTCGCTGATCGCCACCAACTGGTCGAAGCCCAGCGGCTTGCGTCCGGCGCGCACGCGGGCGAGCGCCTCGGCATCCCAGTAGGGCTGCAGTTCGCGGTACAGCTCGGTGAAGCGGCCGGCGAGCGGGGAGTCGAGGTAGATCGGCAATGCTGCCCAGCGCTCCGCCTTGCGCCCGGGCCGTACGCGCTGCCGATGCAGGATGTCCTCGAACTCATACAACAGCTCCTGCGTGCGGCCGATGCTGAAGGCCGGGATGATCACCGTGCCGCCATCGGCCAGCGCCTGTTCGACCACCTTCTGCAGGCGTTCGCGCCGGCTGCGCCGATCCTCATGTGCGCGGTCGCCGTAGGTCGTCTCCAGCACCACCACGTCGGCATGCCAGGGTGGCCGCGGTGCCGGCAGCAGCGGCGCGTGCGGCGCGCCGAGATCGCCGGAGAACAGCACGCGCCGTCCCTGCGGCCACGCCGGGCCGGAGAAATCGCATTCGACATAGGCCGAGCCGAGGATGTGGCCGGCGCGCTGCAGCCGGATGCGCAAGGTCGTCTGCGCGCTCGAGTACACCGTGCGCCACTCGCGATAGGGCAGCGGCCGCAGGCGTGCCTCGACCATCTTCAGGTAGCGCTCGACCAGCGCCTTGTTGCGCGTGACGCCCATCTCGAAGGCATCGGCCAGGACCGTCGGCAGCAGCCGGGCCGAAGGCTCGCTGCACAGGATCGGCCCCTTGAAGCCGGCCGCCAGCAGCCAGGGCAGCCGGCCGCAGTGGTCGATGTGTACATGCGTCAGCACCAGCGCGCCGATCTTGTCGACGGGGAAGGGAATGTCCAGCCGGTCGGCGGCGGCGCTGCCGTCGGGGGCGGTTTCCGCGCCCTGGAACAGTCCGCAGTCGATCAGCAGGCTGTCGTCGCCTTCGACGAAAAGCTGGTGGCACGAGCCGGTCACGCCATGGCGCGCACCGTGATGGATGATGGTCGGGTTCATGGGAATCGCATTCTATATGTCATGAATGACGATCCCAAGAGAATAAACGCAGGCACTCATTCGATCTTGCGCAGGTACTCCCGGGTGAACATGCGCTCGGGAAGGTCGCGCACCGCCATGCTGTCGTAGGTCAGCACCGACACGTCGCCCTTCTTCAGCGCGTCTTCCATCACCAGCCGGGTGGGGCGCACGCGTCCGGCCATCTCGCGGAACTCCTCGTAGCGGCAGCTCTTCAGCAGGCGGCCCGACAAGGCATAGAACTCGGCCTTCACCGGGCGGCTGTCCTTCTCGCTCACCCAGTACTTCACCTTCGCATAGGTCACGCTGCGATCGACCGCAGTGAGGTCGAGCACCAGGGTGGGCTGGCCATTGATCGTCTCGCGCCCGATGACGCGCGGCGAATAATCGCCGGCGAAGTTGGCGCGCGCCAGATCGCCGTTGGCCACCTGGCCGGTCAGGCGCTGGGCCAGCGACAGGCGCACCGGTTGCGACACGGTGGGCATGAAGATCCACAGGTCGCGGCCGCGCATCAACAAGGTCTGGCCGCGGTCGGTGGCCGGTTCCAGCGTCATCACGATGGTGTTCTCGTTGCCACGCGACAGCACGCGGAACTTGCGCTCGTCGGTCGTCTGCCCCTCGCTGCTGCTCTTGACGAGGATGTCCGTCTGGAAGCTCTCGCGCGGAAAACGGATCTCGTCGGCGCGTGCCACGGCGCGCACCGCGGCTTCGTCGACTTCAGCCGCTGCCACCGGGCTGTCCTCGGCGCGCGCCAGGCCGGCGGCCCAGCCCGGCACCAGCAGGCTACCGGCCAGGCCCGCGAGGAAGGTGCGGCGGGATCGTGTGCTCAGGCTCATGGATGCTATCCTTATTGCGTTTTTCATCATGGATTGGCTGCCTCGATGCCGATTGTCCAGGTCGAACATGTCAGCAAGCATTATCGCCTCGGCGATCAGGACGTGCAGGCGCTCACCGATATCACGCTGTCGATCGAGCCTGGCGTGTTCCTGGCCATCGCCGGCCCGTCGGGCAGCGGCAAATCGACGCTGCTGAACATCATCGGCTGCATCGATACGCCGAGCGAGGGCAGGGTGATCATCGATGGCCACGATGTCTCGGGCCGCACGCCTGACCAACTGGCCGATCTTCGTGCACGTACTATCGGCTTCATTTTCCAGACCTTCAATCTGTTGCCGGTGCTGTCGGCGGAAGAGAACGTCGAATATCCGCTGCTGCAATTGCGCGAACTGTCGAAGGCGGAACGCCGCGAGCGCGTCCGCCACTACCTCGACATGGTGGGTCTGACGAAATACGCCGGCCACCGGCCGAACCAGCTCTCGGGCGGCCAGCGGCAGCGCGTCGCGATCGCCCGCGCGCTGGCCACGCACTCCAAGGTCGTGCTGGCCGACGAGCCCACCGCAAACCTCGACAGCAAGACCGGCACCAGCATCCTGAAGCTGATGCGGGAGATCAACCGCAAGTCGGGCACCACCTTCGTCTTTTCCACTCATGATCGCAAGGTCATGAACATGGCGGACCGTCTGGTGCGCATCGCCGACGGCCAGATCACCGCGCTCGGCATGCGCTCGGACAATCGCTGGGTGTTCGTCCAGGATCGCCGCCCCGCGGGCGAGGACGATCCGGAAATCTAGGGAGTTCGTTTCAATGGGTTTGATCAAGACGACCTTCATGGTCGCCCTCTGCGGCTGTGCGGTCACCGCGAACGCGGCCGACAGTGACATGGACGATGCGGCGATCGATGCCCTGCTCAGGCCTGCTGCGGGCGCAGCGGTCGAGCAGGGCGGGGCCTCGGCCGTGAAGCTGTCGGGCTATGCCGAATTCGGTGGCGCCTACACCTGGCCGGAGCCGGATCACTGGTCCAAGCTGCGTGCGCGGGCCGAAGTCGGTGCGAGCGGGCGCCTGAGCGAGGTGGTGAAATGGAAGTTCTCCGCCCGCGCCGATGCCGACGGCGCCTACGATCTCGAACGCGACCATTACCCCGCTGACGTCCGCCGCAACCAGCGCAGCGATGCGTCCATCCGCGAGGCCTATGTGGATGTCGGCGCTGGAGACCTTGAGTTCCGGCTCGGGCGGCAGCAGATCGTCTGGGGCGAGATGGTCGGCTTCTTCTTCGCGGACGTCGTTTCGGCTCGCGACCTGCGCGAATTCCTGCTGCCCGAACTCGAGAGCATACGCATCGCCCAGTGGGCGGCGCGTGCCGAATACTACGCGGGCGAAACCCATCTCGAGGCGCTGTGGATTCCGGTAGCGAGCTACGACCGCATCGGCAAGCCCGGGAGCGACTTCTTCCCCTATCCGCTGCCGCCGGGGACGCCGCTGCGCGAGCGAACCGCGGAACGCAACGGCGCAAACGGCAACTGGGGCCTGCGCGCCTCGCGCCTGATCGGCGGCTGGGATTTATCGGCTTTCTACTACGACAGCCTCGACGTTTCGCCAACGCTCAGCTTCAACCCCGCTACCAGTGGCTTCGAGCTGCGTCATGACCGCATCCGCCAGGCAGGCGGCACCTTCAGCAAGGACATGGGCAGCTTCGTGCTGAAAGGCGAGGCGGTCCATACGAGCGGCCGTGGCATCAACACGCTCGATCCCGATGGGCGTCTGGGTGTCGTGAAGACCGGCATGATCGACTATGCGATTGGCGTCGACATACCGGTCGATGATGTCTGGCGCTTCAACGTCCAGTACTTCGCGCGCGTGCTCGATGAGCATCGCCCCGGCATGCAGACGGACAAGGAAGAGCGCGGTGCCACTTTCCAGGTGGTGCGTGACCTGGGGCACCAGCTCGAAGGCGAATTCCTCGCCGCATCGAGCCTGAACCGACACGACCTGATGCTGCGGCCCAAGCTCACCTGGAAGTTCGCGCCGGCGTGGCGCGGCATATTGGGGGCCGATATCTTCGAGGGGCGGCCGAACGGCATGTTTGGTCGCTTCGATGATCGCGACCGGGTCTACGTGGAAGTCAGGCGCTGGTTCTGAGGACAGGTTCGCCGTGTTGCGCGATGTCGCAGGGATCAGAAGCTGAGCAGGGCCCGATGAAGTTCGGTGAGGACGGACGGGGTAGGGAACAGCCTGTAGAAACTTCGCGTCGTGCTGTCGGCACCGCCAGCGAATCGTTGCACGAGTGCGTCGAGCTTCTTGCCGCAAAGGTGCAGCAGCACGGCGGGGGCGCCCACCCTGGGGCACGTCCGTTCCTGGCCGACGAGTTCATACCCGAGGAGGCGCTGGTAATAGCCGGCATGCCGCGGGTGAACTTCGATGAAGATGTCGGTCGTCTTGTGCACCATGCTGACGAGGATGTAGAGGATCTGCACCATCCCGGCGAGGGCCTCCTGCGAACCTCGTTCCGGATCCATCGCAAGTCGCGTGATTTCGCACACCTTGCCGCCGCGCCGGCGAACCGCATCGATCTCCTTCTTGTAAAGCGTGTCGGCAAGCAGACCGGTACCGGTGTCGACGCCCAGGGTCATCGTCCCGACGAGATGTTCGCCGCGGGAAGCCACGATGGTCGTCAGCCGTTCATCGATGTCAGGGGCGGGGCGGTATGCCTGCAGTCCACGGGAGACATACATGCGTTCGATGAGCCACGCCGTCTGCGTCTTCAGTGCATGTTCGCCATCGACGATGCGGATCTCGAACCCGTGCCGAAAGAGGACGAAGTCCGGATTGAAACGGAACAGACCGCCTTTATCCTTCGGATCGTCGAATTCCCGTCTTGCCTGCGCCCGATCTTCCCCGAAGGAAAGATGAGCCGGAAAAGCCGGGGGCGAGGTGCGACTTGGGGACATGGATGCATGCATTCGTAAACCACCCCTTCCTTGGCCGTGAGGTTGCGTCGAATCAATCGTGAAAAATCAGCGCGACTCTAAACGCCCACTCTGATACTGGGCAGGCACGCAGTGTAAGCGTTTGTGTATTTGTTCCTGTAACCAGGGATCACCCTGTCCGTAGCATGTCATCAATTTTCTGGGCGTATCATAGCGCCCGTTTGCAATCTGAGGGTTTGAGCATGAGCAAAACCTTGTTGAACTGGTGGCAGAAGTTTCGTGGCCTGTTTGCCATCGTGGTGGCGGCTGGCGTGTTGTCCGCATGCGCGACGCCCTATCCGCCCGCGCCTGCGCTGGCTGCGGATCCGGACTGGAACTGGGTGATCGGGCCGGGTGACACGGTCAATATCCAGGTCTGGCGCAACCCCGAGCTTTCTTCATCGGCGACGGTGCGGCCGGACGGCAAGATCACCGTGCCGCTGGTCGAGGACCTGCCGGCCATGGGTAAGGACGGCACGACGCTGGCGCGCGACATGGAGAAGGTGCTGGGCAAGTATGTGCGTGACCCCATCGTGACGGTGATGGCCAACGGCGTTGGCCCCTACAGCGAGCAGATCCGCGTGGTGGGCGAGGCGGCCAATCCGCAGGCGCTGGCCTACAAGCAGAAGATGACGCTGCTGGACGTGATGATCGCGGTGGGCGGCATCACCCAGTTCGCCGATGGCAACGGCGCATCCATCCTGCGCACTGCCGAGGGCAACAAGCAATACGGCGTGCGCATCCGCGACCTGATCAAGCGCGGCGACGTGTCGGCCAACGTCGAGATGCGGCCGGGCGACGTGCTGATCATTCCGCAGAGCTGGTTCTGATTTCCCTCTCGTTTCTTCACCTTCGCGGCGCTGGACGGCAGTCCGGCGCGCGCGGCCCTGAGCGGTACTGATTCATGGAAGAACTCGTAACACAGTTGGTCGGCTACCTGCGCGGCATGTGGCGCTTTCGCTGGTGGGGGCTCGCGCTGTCGTGGGTGGTCGGCATTGCCGGCAGCGTCGTCGTCTACCTGATGCCCGACAAGTACGAATCCAGCGCACGCATCTTCGTCGACACCCAGTCGGTGCTGCGGCCGCTGATGTCCGGCCTTGCCGTGCAGCCCAACATCGACCAGCAGGTCGCCATCCTGAGCCGTACGCTGATCAGCCGCCCCAATGTCGAGAAGCTCATCACCATGGCCGACCTCGACCTTGGCGTGCGCTCGCAGAAGGACCGCGAAGCGCTCATCGACTCACTCAGCAACAGCCTGCAGATCCGTCCGGCCGACCGCGGCAGCAACAACCTGTTCCTGCTCGCTTATGCCGATACGCAGCCGGCGCGCGCGCAGCGGGTGGTGCAGTCCCTGGTATCGCTCTTCGTCGAATCCGGCCTGGGCAGCAAGCGTCAGGACAGCGATGCGGCACGGCGCTTCATCGAAGAGCAGATCAAGAGCTACGAGCAGAAGCTGACCGAGGCCGAGAACCGCCTGAAGGAGTTCCGCCTCAAGAACATGGCGCTGCTCGGCAGCAGCACCGGGGACTTTCTCGGTCAGATCGGCAAGCTGCAGGAGCAGCTCGAGCAGGCCAGGCTGGAGCTCCGCGAAGCGGAGAATTCGCGCGACGCGATGAAGCAGCAGCTTCTGGGCGAGCCTTCCTCCCAGGACATGGCGCCGCCTGCGGCCGCGATGGCCACGCCGGAAATCGACGCCCGCATCGACGCGCTCAAGCGCAACCTCGACGACATGATGCAGCGCTACACCGACCAGCACCCCGACGTCATTGGCGCGCGGCGCGTGATCGCCCAGCTCGAACAGCAGAAGCGCGAGCAGATCGCGCAGATGCAGCAGGCGGCGGTCGGCGCCCCAATGAGCGTGATGGGAGCGAACCCGGCCTTCCAGCAGCTCAAGCTGGCGCTGGCCGAAGCCGATGCGCGGGTTGCCTCGATGCGCGCGCGCGTCGGCGAATACGAGAGCCGCATCCAGCAACTGAGCGGCTCGGCGAAGATGGTGCCGGAGCTCGAAGCCGAAATGGCGCAGCTCAATCGCGACTATGCGGTCAACAAGAGCAATTACGACCAGCTCGTGTCGCGGCGCGAATCGGCCAATATCGGCGTCGAGATGAGCGCGCAGTCCGGCATCGCCGAATTCCGCCTGATCGATCCGCCCACGCTGCCGAACAAGCCGTCGGCGCCCAATCGCCTGCTGCTGCTGCCGCTCGTCGGCCTGGCGGCCCTCGCGGCCGGTGCGGCGCTGACCTTCCTCATCAGCCAGTTGCGTCCTGCCTTCAGCGATGGTCGTGGGCTGCGCGAGGCCACCGGCCTGCCGGTCCTGGGGATCGTCTCCATGCTGTCGACCCCGGAGCGCATTCGCTCGCGCCGCCGTGGTCTGCTCGCCTTCTCGGGCGGCCTAGCGTCCTTCGTGGGGGCGATCGTGCTGGCAACGGTCGCGCTCATGGTGATCCAGCGTTGAACGGAATAGAACAATGAGCCTGATCGAAAAAGCAGCACAACGCCTGGAGAAGCTCAAGCAGGCCGCGGGTGAAGACATCGACACCCTGGAGCCGGTGGCGCCCGTCGCGCCGCGTGCGGCCGAGCAGGAGCCGGCGCCCGCCATGCAGTCTTCTGCCGTGCCGCGTTCGGCGCCGATACCCACGAATCCGATCGTCTCGCGCAGCGTGACGATCGACCTCGAGCGCCTGCATCACATCGGCATGGTCACGCCGGAGCATTCGCGCAGCCCGCTCGCGGAAGAGTTTCGCGTCATCAAGCGTCCGCTGCTGCACAATGCGACGGCAGGCGGTCCGGCCGCCGTCGTCAATGGCAACCTGATCATGGTGACCAGCGCGCTGCCGGGCGAGGGCAAGTCCTTCACTGCGATCAACCTCGCGGTCAGCATCGCGATGGAGCTCGACCACACCGTGCTGCTCGTCGATGCCGACGTGTCGCGTCCGTCGGTCCTGCGCCACCTCGGTCTGGCCCCCGAGCGCGGGCTGATGGACGTGCTGACCGGCGACGTCGATGACCTGGGCGACGTGCTGCTGCGCACCAACATCGAGAAGCTCTCCATTCTTCCCGCCGGCATGCCGCATCCGCGCGCGACCGAGCTGCTGGCGTCGGACAGCATGAACCAGTTGCTGGAGCAGATCGCCAAGCGCTACCCCGACCGTATCGTCGTGTTCGATTCGCCGCCGCTGCTGGTGACGACCGAGGCGCGCGTGCTCGCCACGCACATGGGCCAGATCATCGTCGTGGTCGAGGCCGAGCGCACCACCCAGGGTTCGGTGAAGCAGGCGCTGGCGACGATCGACGCCTGCCCGATCAAGCTGATGGTGCTGAACAAGTCGCGCCGCGCGGGGGCCGGCTCCTATTACGGTTATGGATATGGTTACGGATATGGCGCTGAAGCGAGTCCGCCGCAAGCGGCCTGAAGGCGGCCGGCTGCCTGCGCCGTCTCTGCTTGCGCTGGCGATGATGCTGGGCGCCGGCAGCGTGGCGGCGCAGACCACTGTCGTCAGCCCGACACTGAACGCCAGCCTCACCTGGACGGACAACGCCGGCAGCTCCGGCATCGGCGGTTTTGGCGGCATCGGCGGCGGAGGCTTCGGTGGTGGCCGTCGCGGCGGCGAGGACTTCATCCTCGAGCTGTCGCCGGGCGTCTCGATGTCGCGCGACAGCGGGCGGCTCAGCGGCACGCTGAGCGCGAGCTTCCGCAACCTGATGTACGCGAGCAACAGCGATTCGAACACGTCCTTCCTCGCGCTCACGGGCGCGGGCCAGTACGAGGCGGTCAAGGACATGTTCTTCATCGACGCCGACGCGTCGATCAGCCGCAGCAATCTGTCAGTGTTCTCCACGCGCGGGCCGAACGACAGCCTCGACGTCAATTCGAACAACGAGACGCGCGTCTTCTCGCTGTCGCCGCGCTTCAAGTTCCGCATCGGCGACAACACCCAGGGCCAGTTGCTCTACCGCTACCGCTGGACCGACTCGGGCAACACCGGCCTCGCCAACCAGAGTGCGGGGCAGTGGTCGGCGCAGATCTCCAACACCCAGATCACCGGCATCTTCGGCCTCGGGCTGGACTACCAGCGCACCGAGGGCAACTATGGAAACACCTCCGGCTTTGGTGGCGGCGGGATCGGATCGGGCTCCGGCTCCGGGCTGAGCGGTGGCAAGTCGCAGGAGATCACGCGCGCCACGCTGTATGCCAAGGTCACGCCTGAATTCCGCCTGCGCGGCATTGTCGGTCGCGAATCGAACGACTACGGTACCCGCGGCAAGCAGAGCACCGTGGTGACGGGCGGCGGTTTCGACTGGAATCCGACCGAGCGCACCACGATTGCCGGCACCGTCGAACGTCGCATCTTCGGTCGCGGCTACAACCTGAGCGCCCAGCACCGGTTTGCGCGCACCGCCGTGTTCGCGACCTTCTCGCGCGACATCCGGTCCTCGCTGGATCTGATCGCCGGAGGCGGCCTGCTCGATCCGACCTTCCTGGCGCTCTACAACAACCCGTTCTTCGTCCAGTTGATCCCCGACCCCATCGCGCGTCGGGACTGGCTGCTGGGACAACTGCGGCTAGGCAGTGCCTATGCGCTGACCAATGCCTACTATGTCTCACGCAGTGCCTCGGGCGGCTTTACCTACAGCCTGCCGCGTGGTGTGCTGTCGCTGACGCTCAGCCATACGGACAACTCGCGCCTGGGTTCCGCCGATCAACTCAGCACGATCGACGACTTCCGTAACTTCAACGCGGTGAAGTCCAAGTCGGCGAGCTTGTCGTACAGCCACAGTCTCACGCCGACGACCTCGCTCAACACCTCGCTGACCCGGACCAATTCCAGCGGCACCGGGCTCAATGCCGCCGACACGCGGCGCACGGCGTTCGTGGTCGGCCTCAGTTCCAGCCTGGGCCCGCACACCACCGGCCTGCTTCAGTATCGCCACCAGCGTTCCGATGGCGACAGCTTCGGCGGTGGCAACAACAATTTCTCCGAGAACGCAGTCACCGCATCGGTCGGCATGCGCTTCTAAGACAGGCAGCAGATGTACGAATCCTTCTTCAAGCTTCGCGGCAAGCCCTTCCAGCTCAACCCGGACCCCGCCTTCTTCTACGGCAGCCGCGGCCATCGGCGGGCGATGGCCTATCTCGAGTACGGCCTGCACCAGAGCGAGGGCTTCATCGTCATCACCGGCGAGATCGGCGCCGGCAAGACGACCATCGTCCGCAGCCTGCTCGAACACCTCGATCCCGACAAGGTCGTTGCCGCGAATCTCGTCAGCACCCAGGTGGATTCCAAGGACATCCTGCGCATGGTGGCGGCCGCCTTCGGCCTGCCCAACCGCGCGCTGGACAAGGCAGGCCTGCTGCTGGCGCTGGAAACCTTCCTCGTCTCGGTCACCGCGGCCGGCAAGCGGGCGCTGCTGATCGTCGACGAGGCGCAGAACCTCGGCGCCGACGCGGTCGAGGAACTGCGCATGCTGTCGAACTTCCAGCTCGAGGACCACGCGCTGCTGCAGAGCTTCCTCGTCGGGCAGCCGGAATTCCGCGACATGATGCAGGGCGCGGAAATGCAGCAACTGCGCCAGCGGGTCATCGCGTCGTACCATCTGGGCCCGCTCGATGCGGAAGAGACGCGCGGCTACATCGAACACCGGCTGAGCCACGTCGGCTGGGAGGGCGACCCGATCTTCTCGCCCGCGGCGTTCACCACCATCTACGGCCACTCCGGCGGCATTCCGCGGCGCATCAACACCTTGTGCGACCGTCTGATGCTCGCGGCTTTCCTCACCGAGCGCCATTCCATCGACGAGGGCGATGTGCGCACCGTCATCGAGGAGCTCAACGAAGAGTTCGCGGCGCGGGGAGGCAAAGTGGAGGCGCGCCCCATCCTGCGCGACGCAGTGGGCGGCGCGGGCGCCGGCCTGGGGGTGAGCGAGATCCGTTTCGACCAGCTCGCGCTCGATCGCCTCAAGGTTTCGCCCGAGGTCGCCGAGCAGGTCGCCGGCATGGCGGCAAGTTTCGATGTGCAGCGCATCGAGGCGCGCCTGGCCGGGCTGGAGCAGTCCATGTCCGCGACGCTGGGCGTGCTCAATCAGTTGCTGCTGGCAGTGCGCCGCGACGGCCCGGTCGAGGAAGAGCCGCAATGAACGCTCCCTCTGGCGCTGCTGCGCCGATCCTGTGCGTGGTCGGCGCGCGCCCCAACTACATGAAGGTGGCGCCCATCATCCGCGCGCTCGCCGCGCATCAGCCGCCGCTGCGCACGCTGCTGGTGCACACCGGCCAGCACTACGACCCGGCGATGAAGGACCGGCTGTTCGCCGACCTCGGCCTGCCCGAGCCCGACGTCAACCTCGCCGTCGGCTCCGGTTCGCATGCGGTGCAGACGGCCGAAGTCATGAAGCGCTTCGAGCCGGTCATCGACGAGCACGGCGCGCGTGCGGTGCTCGTCGTCGGTGATGTGAATTCCACGCTCGCCTGCGCACTGGTCGCAGCCAAGCGCCACGTGCCGGTGGTCCACGTGGAATCCGGCCTGCGCAGCGACGACCGCCGCATGCCCGAAGAGATCAACCGCGTGCTCACCGACCAGATCTCCGACCTGCTCTACACCACCGAGCGCAGCGCCCACGACAACCTCGCGCGCGAGGGCATCCCCGCCGAACGCGCGGTCTTCGTCGGTAATGTCATGATCGACAGCCTGCTCGCCAGCCTGCCCAAGGCGGTGCCGCCGGCCGAGCTGCTCGCCGGCGCCGGCCTGGACGCGAGCCGCATCGCTGGCGGATATGGCGTGGTGACGCTGCACCGGCCGTCCAACGTCGATCACCCCGATACGCTGGGTCCGATCATCGACGCGCTGCGCCACATCAGCGCACGCCTGCCGCTGGTGTTCGCGCTGCATCCGCGCACCCGCAACAACCTCGAGCGCTTCGGCCTGCTTGCCAGGCTGGATTCGTCCGGCTTTCTCGTGCTGCCGCCGCAGGGTTACCTGGAAATGCTCGGCCTGATGTCGGGCGCCACCATGGTGCTCACCGACTCCGGTGGCATCCAGGAGGAAACCACCGCGCTCGGCGTGCCCTGCGTGACCATCCGCGAGAACACCGAGCGGCCGATCACGGTGGAGCAGGGCACCAACACCCTGGTCGGCATCTCGCCGCAGGCCATCATCGACGCGGCCGACGTCATCCTCGCCGGCAGCGGCAAGCGCGGGCGCGTGCCCGAGCTGTGGGACGGCCGCACTGCCCAGCGCATTGCCGCGCACCTTTCCGCCTGGCTGGAAACGCACGAACGCGCTGCAGGTGTCTGACATGGCCGAGCGCATCACCAACGCCTTCACCTGCGACGTCGAGGACTACTTCCAGGTCTCGGCGCTGGCGCCGCATTTTCCGCGCCACACCTGGGAGAACGTGCCCTGCCGGGTGGAGCGCAACGTCGAGCGCATCCTGCAGATGCTCGACGACCACGGCGCGCGCGGCACCTTCTTCACGCTGGGCTGGATCGCCGAGCGCTTCCCGCAGCTCGTGCGCCGCATCGCTGCGGCCGGCCATGAGGTTGCCAGCCATGGCTATGCCCACGAGCGCGCCAGCGCGCTGACGCCCGAGGCCTTCAAGGCCGACATCGCCCTCGCCAAGGCGGTGCTCGAGGACATCACCGGGCGCCTCATCACCGGCTACCGCGCGCCGAGCTTCTCCATCGGCAAGGCCAACCTGTGGGCGCACGACTGCATCGCGGAGGCGGGCTACCGCTACAGCTCCAGCGTCTATCCGGTCAAGCACGACCACTACGGCATTCCCGACGCACCGCGCTTCCCGTGGCGCCTGGAAAACGGCCTGGTGGAAGTGCCGGTCACCACGCTGCGAGCCTTTGGCCGCAACTGGCCGGCTGGCGGCGGCGGCTTTTTCCGCCTGCTGCCCTACGGCGTGTCGCGCTGGCAGATCGCCCGCGTCAATGCGCAGGACCACCAGCCGGCGATCTTCTACTTCCACCCATGGGAGATCGACCCCGAGCAGCCGCGCGTGCGCGAAGCCACTGCCCGCACCCGCTTCCGCCACTACGTCAATCTCGAGCGCACCGCATCGCGGCTCGAGCGCCTGCTTGCCGATTTCTCCTGGGGGCGCGCGGACGAAGTCTTCCGCGACGCCGCCTGAACCCACGCTGCCACCCCCGCCCATGGACAGACTGCCCGTGATCGTGAAGACGCTGGCGCCCGATGCGCCGGAAGCCGCCGCGCGCTGGGACGCCTTCGTGCGCGCCTGCCCGCAGGCCACCTTCTTCCACCTGTCGGCCTGGCAGGGCATCATCGAAGGCGTCTTCCGCCACCGCACGCATTTCCTGTATGCCGAGCGCGCCGGCGAGATCGTCGCCGTGCTGCCGCTGGCCGAGGTCAAGAGCCGGCTGTTCGGCCACGCGCTTACCTCGCTGCCGTTCTGCGTCTATGGCGGCATCGCCGCCGATGCCGAATGCGAGGCCGATGCCGTCGCCGCGCTCGAGGCCGAAGCCGACCGAATCGCCCGCCAGCGCGGCGTGCAGCACCTGGAATACCGCAACCTTGCACCGCGCCACGCCGACTGGCCGCGGCAGGAGCTCTACGTCACCTTCCGCAAGGCCATCCTGCCCGAGGTCGAGGACAACATGCTCGCCATCCCGCGCAAGCAGCGCGCGATGGTGCGCAAGGGCATCAAGAACGGCCTGCTCGGCCATATCGACCCCAGCGTGGACCGCTTCTTTGCGCTCTACTCGGACAACGTGCTGCGCCACGGGACGCCGGCCTTGCCGAAGCGCTTCTTCGCGACGCTCAAGCAGGTGTTCGGCGATGCCTGCGAGGTGCTCACCGTCACCGATCCCGCCGGCAAGCCGCTCTCCAGCGTGCTCAGCTTCTACTTCCGCGACGAGGTGCTGCCGTACTACGCCGGCGACGACGTCGCCGCGCGCGATCTGGCCGCCAACGACTTCAAGTACTGGGACCTGATGCGCCGCGCCTGCGAGCGCGGCTGCAAGGTGTTCGACTACGGCCGCAGCAAGGTCGGCACCGGGCCGTGGAGCTTCAAGAAGAACTGGGGCTTCGAGCCCCAGCCGCTGTCCTACGAATACCGCCTGTACAAGCGCGACAGCGTGCCGCAGAACAACCCGATGAACCCCAAGTACCGCGCCTTCATCGCCTTGTGGAAGCGCCTGCCGCTCGGCGTGGCCAACGCCCTCGGCCCGCACATCGTGCGCAACCTGGGGTGAGGCGATGGACAAGGATCGTGCGGCGCGACCGCCGCTGCTCTATCTCGTCCATCGCATCCCGTACCCGCCCAACAAGGGCGACAAGGTGCGCTCGTTCAACATCCTGCGCCAGCTCGCCCGGCGCCACCGGGTGTTCCTCGGCACCTTCGTCGATCACCCCGACGACCTGCGCCATGTCGAGGCGCTGTCGCAGTGGTGCGAGGACGTCCATGCGGTACCCATCGACCCGCGCCGCGCGCGGATCGCCAGCCTGCGCGGGCTGATCACCGGCGAAGCGCTCAGCCTGCCGTACTACCGCAACGCCAGCCTGGCCGCGTGGGTGCGCGACACAGTGGCGCGGCACCGCATCCGCGACGCGGTCGCCTTTTCCGGGCCGATGGCGCAATACCTCGATGCGCCCGGCCTGACGCGGCGCATCGTCGATTTCTGCGACGTCGATTCGGCCAAGTGGACGCAATACGCCGCGGATCGTCCGTGGCCGATGTCCTGGCTGTACCGGCGTGAAGGCGCGCGCCTGCTCGCCTTCGAGCGTCGCGCCGCCGCCGCCACCGAAGCCAGCCTGTTCGTCACCGCGGCCGAAGCCGATCTCTTCCGCCGCGCCGCGCCGGAGGTGGCCGCCAAGGTGAGCGCGATGCAGAACGGCGTCGATGCCGAATACTTCTCGCCGTCGCACCGCTTCGATTCGCCCTTTCCGCCGGGTGGGCCGGTGCTGGTGTTCACCGGCGCCATGGACTACTGGCCCAATGTCGACGCGGTGACCTGGTTCGCCGCCGACATCCTCCCCGCCATCCGCGCGCGGGTGCCCGGCGTGCGCTTCTGGGTCGTCGGCATGAATCCGGCGCCCGCGGTGCACGCGCTCGCCGATGAGGCGGAGGGCGGCTGTATCCGCGTGACCGGCACGGTACCCGACGTTCGCCCTTACCTGGCGCACGCCGACGTGGTGGTCGCGCCGCTGCGCATCGCCCGCGGCATCCAGAACAAGGTGCTCGAGGCGATGGCCATGGGTCGCCCGGTGGTGCTGTCCGCCGCGCCCGCCGTCGGCCTTGCCGCGCAGGACGGGCGCGACTGCGCCATCGCGGCAGACGCCGCCAGCTTTGCCGACAAGGTCGTCGAACTCCTCGGCCAGCCCGATCGTGGCGGCGACATGGGCCGCTCCGGCCGCGAGGCGGTGCTGCGCGGCTACAGTTGGTCGGCCCATCTCGCCCAGCTCGAGCGCCTGTTCGCCCTGCGCCGCGCCGACGATCCGCCGGCGTGCGAGCCGCCCGCGTTCGAGCCGCCAGCCACCGTCATCCACACCCCGGCCAGCGCCGCCCCGCGATGAGCGATCCGCGCCCGCTGGTGATGCACCTCGTCTACAGCTTCGACGTCGGCGGGCTGGAGAACGGCGTCGTCAACCTGATCAACCGCATGCCGCCGGAGCGCTTCCGCCACATGGTGGTCGCGCTCACCCAATGCGCGCCGGCCTTCTGCGCCCGCATCACGCGGCCGGACGTCGAGTTCCTGTCGCTGGAGAAGCCGCCGGGGCAGGGCTACAAGCTCTATCCGAAGCTCTACCGCCTGTTCCGCCGCTACCGTCCGACGATCCTGCACAGCCGTAACCTCGCCGCGCTCGAAGCCGTCGTGCCCGCGCGCGCGGCCGGGGTGCCGGTGCGCATCCACGGCGAGCACGGCTGGGAGGAGTCCGACCCGCGCGGCACGCGGCGCAAGTTCCGACTGCTACGGCGCGTGTACCAGCCTTTCGTCACCCACTACATCGCGCTGTCGGGCGACCTCGAGCGCTACCTCGTCGATCGCGTCGGCGTGCCGGCGGCGCGCGTCACCCGCATCTGCAACGGCGTGGACACCGCGCGCTTCCATCCCGCCGACGGCCTTCGCCCGAGCATCGCAGGCTGCCCGTTCGCATCGCCGGATAACGTGCTCATCGGCACCGTCGGCCGCCTGCAGGCGGTCAAGGACCAGCTCACCCTGGTGCGCGCCTTCGCTCGCCTGGTGGCGCAGCGCAGCCCGGCGAGCGAGCGGGCCCGCCTCGTCATCGCCGGCGATGGACCGCTGCGTCCGCAGGTCGAAGCCGAGATCCGTGCCTCCGGTTGCGCCGACCGCATCTGGCTCGCCGGCGAGCGCAAGGACGTGCCGGAGTTCATGCGGGGGCTCGACCTCTTCGTGCTACCGTCCCTCTCCGAAGGCATCTCCAACACCATCCTCGAAGCCATGGCCAGCGGCCTGCCGGTCGTCGCCACCGACGTCGGCGGCAACGGCGAGCTGGTCGTCGTCGGCGCAACCGGCACCCTCGTGCCCGCGGCGGACCCCGCTGCAATGGCCGACGCACTGATGTGCTACGCTGCCGATGCTGCGCCGCGGCAAAGTCACGGCGCGGCGGGGCGGAAGTGGGTGGAAGCCGAGTTCAGCCTGGATGGGATGGTGGAGCGGTATTGCGGTCTATATCGGCGGTTGCTGGATGCATGACGCCACCAAGCCTGTTGAGGCTCGAATACTCCTCCCCCTTCAAGGGGGAGGTTGGGAGGGGGATGGGGTTATGTGTTGGATGACGTCGTTTGGTCAGTCGATGCGATGAGAGGCCAAACCAACGTTTCCATTCTCGATAACGGTCTGCAAAGACGGTTACGGAACAACATGACTGACGCAGAGGCGGCGCTTTGGAGACGTCTGCGGGGCCGGCAACTTGGCGGCAACAAGTTTCGGCGCCAACACCCCTTCCTGGACTACGTGCTTGATTTTGTTTGCGTTGAAAGGGGGCTGGTTGTCGAGGTCGATGGTGGACAGCACCTGGATAGCCCAGACGACCGACGGCGTGATGAGCGTTTGCTTGCAGCAGGTTTTCGAGTGCTGCGGTTCTGGAACCATGAAGTATTGATTGAGACAGACGCAGTTTTGAGGGCGATCTGGTCTGCATTGAATGAAAGTGGGGATGGCTTGGCGCCAGCGAAGCCGTTACCCCATCCCCACCCCAGCCCTCCCCTTGAAGGGGAGGGAGTTTAGTCAGGACGAGGAATCACCCACGATGTGCGGAATCGCCGGCCTCTTCGACACCCGCGGCAAGCGCGACTTCGATCGCGAGCTGATGCGCCGCATGAACGACGTGCAGCATCACCGCGGGCCGGATGAAGGCGGCTACCACTTCGAGCCGGGCGTGGCGCTGGCGCACCGGCGCCTGTCCATCATCGACATCGCCACCGGCCAGCAGCCGCTGTTCAACGAGGACGGCTCGGTCGCCGTCGTGTTCAACGGCGAGATCTACAACTTCCAGGAACTCGTGCCCGAACTGGAAGCGCTCGGCCACGTCTTCCACACCCGCAGCGACACCGAAGTCATCGTGCACGCTTGGGAAGCCTGGGGCGAGGACTGCGTGCAGCGCTTCCGCGGCATGTTCGCCTTCGCGCTGCACGACCGTAACCGCGACACCTTCTTCATGGCGCGCGACCGCCTGGCGGTGAAGCCGATGTTCTACGCGCTGCTGCCCGACGCCACGCTCGCCTTCGGCTCCGAGCTCAAGGTGCTGATGCAGCACCCGGCGCTGGATCGCCGCATCGACCCGCACGCGGTCGAGGAGTACTTCGCGCTCGGCTACGTCGCCGAGCCGCGCACCATCTTCTTCGGCGCGAAGAAGCTCGGCCCTGGCGAATCGCTGTGCATCCGCCGCGGCCAGCCCATTCCCGAGCCGAAGCGATACTGGGACGTCGATTTCACCCTCGACAACAACATCGGCCTGGCCGACGCCACCGCCGAACTCACCGAGCGCCTGCGTGAATCCGTGCGCCTGCGCATGATCGCCGAAGTGCCGCTGGGCGCCTTCCTGTCGGGCGGTGTCGACTCCAGCGCGGTGGTCGCGACCATGGCCGGGCTGTCGGACGAGCCGGTCAACACCTGCTCCATCGCCTTCGACGACCCCAAGTTCAACGAGTCCGAGTTCGCGCAGAAGGTGGCGGACCGATACCGCACCAATCACTTAGTCGAAACGGTGAAGTCCGACGACTTCGACCTCATCGACACGCTCGCCGCGCTGTACGACGAGCCCTACGCCGACAGCTCCGCCATCCCCACCTACCGTGTGTGCCAGTTGGCGCGCAAGAAGGTCACCGTGGCGCTGTCGGGCGACGGCGGGGACGAGAGCTTCGGCGGCTACCGCCGCTACCGTCTGCACCTGATGGAAGAGAAGATGCGCGCGGCGATGCCGCTGGGCGTGCGCCAGCCGGTGTTCGGCCTGCTCGGCCGCGTCTATCCGAAGGCCGACTGGGCGCCGCGCGTGCTCCGCGCCAAGACCACCTTCCAGGCGCTTGCGCGCGACTCCACCGAGGCCTACTTCCACTCGGTGTCGCTGATGCGCGACGACATGCGCCGCAGCCTGTTCACCCCGGGTTTCCGCAAGCAGTTGGCCGGCTACAACGCCATAGACGTGTTCCGCCGCCACGCCGCCAACGTGAACACCGACGACCCGTTGGCCTTGATCCAGTACCTCGACCTCAAGACCTATCTCGTCGGCGACATCAACACCAAGGTCGACCGCGCCAGCATGGCTCACTCGCTGGAAGTGCGCGAACCGCTGATGGACCACAAGCTGGTCGAATGGCTCGCCACGCTGCCCTCCGGCCTCAAGATCAAGGGCAACGAAGGCAAGTACCTGTTCAAGAAGGCGATGGAGCCGCTGCTGCCCGACGACGTGCTGTATCGCCCCAAGATGGGCTTTGCCGTGCCGCTCGCGCGCTGGTTCCGCGGCCCGCTCAAGCAGCGCGTGCGCGACGCGGTGCTGGGCGACACCCTGGCCGCCACCGGCATCTTCAACCGCGACTACCTGCACCACTTGGTCGACGCCCACCAGTCCGGCGCGCGCGACTACAGCTCGCCGCTGTGGACGCTGCTGATGTTCGAGGCCTTCCTGCGCAACGTCGGCCAAGCGGCCCAGCCAATCGCGCCGACCGAACCTGTAGGAGCGGGCTTGACCGCGACCAGCGCATGAAATCGCGGTCAAGCCCGCTCCTACGAGTCCGCTTTACAGCCAGCGTGCCGTGTAGGAGCGCGCTCGAGCGCGACCACTACTGCTCCGGCACCTGTTGCATGTAACGATGTCGATGGCTATGCTGGGTAACATGTAACGGATCGATTGAGAAGAACCATGGCCACATCGGTTTCTGAACGCGTCGGACGCTATCGCACCAACCTGCGCGAGGCAGGCCTGCGTCCGGTGCAGATCTGGGTACCCGATACCCGCCGGCCCGGCTTTGCCGACGAGTGCCGCAGGCAGTCGAGCCTGCTCAAGGGCGACCCACTTGAACGGGATGTGCTCGACTGGATCGAGCAGGCAGCCGATACGGACGGCTGGGTGTGATGCGCGGCACGCTGGTCACCGTGGCCCTGCAAGGCGACTACGGAAAGCCCCGGCCTGCCGTCGTCATCCAGTCCGATCTGTTCGACGAACACCCGTCCGTCACCGTCCTGCCCCTGACCACCGAACTACGCGACACGCCGCTTTTCCGCATCGACGTGGAGCCTTCGCCAGACAACGGATTGCAGAAACGCTCCCAGATCATGATCGACAAGATCCACACCGTTCCGCGAAGCAAGCTCGGCAGCATGCTCGGCAAGCTGTCCGACGATGAGCAGATTGCGGTCAATCGGTCCCTCATGCTGTTCCTGGGACTGGCCTGAGCAGGATTTTCCATGCGCATCCTCCACATCCTCGACCATTCCATCCCGCTGCACAGCGGCTACACCTTCCGCACTGCGGCCATCCTGCGTGAGCAGCGGGCGCTGGGGTGGGAAACCTTTCACCTCACCTCGCCCAAGCAGGGCAAGACCGCGGCCGACGTCGAAGACGTCGACGGCCTGCGCTTCTACCGCAGCCCGGCGCTGGAGCCGGGCAGGGCGGGGCTCAACGAATGGCGCCAGATCCGCACCGTGGAGGCGCGGCTCGAACAGCTCGCGCGCGAGTTGAAGCCCGACGTGCTGCACGCGCATTCGCCGGTGCTCAACGCCATCCCGGCGATCCGCGTCGGCAAGAAGCTCGGCATCCCGGTCGTGTATGAGATCCGCGCCTTCTGGGAGGACGCCGCCGTCGACCATGGCACCACCAGCGAAGGCAGCCTGCGCTACCGCGCGACCAAGGCGCTGGAAACCTGGGCGCTCAAGCGCATCGACCACGTCTTCACCATCTGCGAAGGCCTGCGGCGCGACATCGTCGGCCGCGGCATTCCGGAATCCAGGGTCACGGTCATCCCCAACGCGGTGGACATCGAAGGCTTCCAGCTCTCCGGCGACGCCGATCCCATACTGCGCCGCAAGCTCGGCCTCGAAGGCGCCACCGTGCTCGGCTTCGTCGGCTCGTTCTACGCCTACGAAGGGCTCGATCTGCTGCTCGACGCCTTCCCCAAGCTGCTCGCCCAGCGCCCCGAGCTGCGCATCCTCCTCGTCGGCGGCGGCCCGCAGGACGCCAACCTCAAGGCCCAGGCGCAGCGCCTCGGCATCGCCGACAAGATCGTGTTCACCGGCCGCGTGCCGCACAGCGAAGTCAGCCGCTACTACGACCAGATCGACCTGCTCGCCTACCCGCGCCACTCCATGCGCCTCACCGAGCTCGTCACGCCCTTGAAGCCGCTCGAGGCGATGGCGCAGGGCCGGCTCTTCGTCGCGTCCGACGTCGGCGGCCACCACGAACTCATCCGCGACGGCGAGACCGGCAAGCTCTTCAAGGCCGGCAGCGCCGACGCGCTTGCCGACGCCATCCTCGACATGCTCGCTCACCGCGACCGCTGGCCCGCCATGCGCGCTGCCGGGCGGCACTTCGTCGAGGAAGTGCGCAACTGGAAGAACAGCGTCGCCAACTACGCGCCGGTGTATCGCCGCCTGACTGAAACGAAAAAGGCGGCATGATTGGTATGTTTGTCAGGCTGATGTCCGGACATTATCATGTCGTCTTAGCCAGCCCGAGGTGACCATGTCTTTATCAAACCTGTCGAAATCGGAACGAATCGACGTCCGCACCAGCGGCCCGGTCAAGCAGTTGCTGCAGGACGCTGCGCGCTCCGTGCACAAGAACGTCAGCGAATTCCTGCTCGACGCTGGCGTCACCGCGGCCAACCTCGCGCTGGCCGAGCGGCGTCATTTCGTGCTCGACGACGCGCAATGGAGTGCCTTCGAAGAGGCCCTCGATCGGCCCGTCCAGCCCAAGCCCCGGCTCGCGAAGCTACTGTCCGAGCCCGGGGTGCTGGATTGAGCTCGATTTACGAGCCGATCCGCAAACTTGAAGCTGCCGACGCCGTCGAAGGTTTCGACTGCGGCCAGCCAGCGCTGAACCAGTACCTGCATCGGTACGCGCTGCTCAACCAGCGCGCAAGCAGCGCACAAACCTATGTGTGCTGCAGCGCCGGGGCGGTAGCCGGCTTCTACAGCCTCGCCGTGGGCAGCGCAGCGCCTGAGTCGGCGCCGCCGCGGGTCACCAAGGGCCTGGCGCGCCATGCGGTGCCGGTGATGCTCCTCGCGCGGTTGGCTGTGGACAAGGATCATCAAGGCAAGGGTCTGGGCAAGGCGCTGCTCAAGGACGCGCTCCTGCGCACGGCGCAGGCCGCCGACATCGCCGGCATCCGCTGCCTGCTGGTGCACGCCAAGGACGCCACCGCCCAGCAGTGGTATCAGTCATGGGAATTCGAGCCTAGCCCGACGGACCCCTATCACCTCTTTTTGATGTTGAAGGATCTCAATGCCTTGCTGTCGTAGGGCAGGCTTCAGTCTGCCAAGGGGCCTCAATTGAGCTTCCCCACCCTTCGCCTCCTCCTCGTCGGCCCGCTGCCGCCGCCTGCCGGTGGCATGGCCAACCAGACGCGCCAGCTTGCCGAGTTGCTGCGCGGGGAGGGCGTGCAGGTCGAGGTCGCGCAAGTCAACGCGCCCTACCGTCCCGCCTGGGCTGGCCGCATCCAGGGGCTGCGGGCGCTGTTCCGCCTCATGCCCTACCTGCTGGCGCTGTGGCGCGGCTGCGGGCGGGCCGATCTCGTCCATGTGATGGCCAACTCGGGCTGGTCCTGGCACCTGTTCGCCGCGCCGGCGGTGTGGATCGCCTGGTTGCGCGGCACGCCGGTGGTGGTCAATTACCGCGGTGGCGAGGCGGATCCCTTCCTCACCAGGGCGGGCAAGTGGGTGCGACCCACCATGCGGCGAGCGGCGGCGCTGGTGCTGCCATCCAGCTTCCTGCTCGAAGTGTTCGCACGCCACCGCATGCCCGGACGCGTCGTGCCCAACATCATCGATCTCGAGCGCTTCCGCCCGGCAGCCGTGCCGAGCGAGGTGGGCGATGGGCCACACATCGTCGTCGCCCGCAACCTCGAGGCCATCTACGGCAACGACGTGGCGCTGCATGCTTTCGCCCGCATCCTGGAGCACTTCCCCAAGGCGCACCTGTCCGTTGCAGGCGCCGGCCCGGAAGCCGCGTCACTGGCCGAGCTAGCACAAAAGCTGAATATTGCCGGGCGCGTGCGCTTCACGGGGCGGCTCGATCGCGAACAAATGGCTACGCTCTACCGTGAAGCACATCTCATGCTCAACGCCAGCAGAGTGGATAACATGCCCAACGCAATCCTCGAAGCGCTGGCGAGCGGCGTGCCCGTCGTCAGCACCGCCGTGGGCGGCATCCCGCACATCGTGCGCGATCGCCACACCGCGATGCTGGTGCCGTGCGACGATGCGCCGGCCCTCGCCGACGCGGCGCTCGACGTGCTGCGCGACGCCGGGCTGCGCGCCCGGCTCGTCGCCAGCGGCCTCGCCGAGGTGCGCCAATACCGCTGGGAGTCGGTGCGAACCATCCTTGCCACCGCCTATGAAGATGCAATGCGGGACGTGCGCCCGCAGCTGACTTGAATGACATGAAGGATCCGATGCGCGCCCCGACCAGCCACACAGATTCCCTCGAGCCCGTCGGCCCGGCCGGCGGGGGAGGGAGCATGGCTCCCGCCGGCAGCCCGGCGATGCCCGTCCCGCAGGATGCCGCCCGCGCGGCCCGCAGCCTGCACCTCGCCGTGCTCGGCATCGCGCTCGCCTGGCTGCTGTTCTGGTACCGCGACACGCTGATGTCCATCATCCACATCTGGGAGCGGTCCGACACCTACGCCCATGGCTACCTGGTGGCGCCCATCTCGCTGTGGCTGGTGTGGCGGCACCGCGAGCACATCAAGGGCGTGCCCCTCGCACCCTCGCTGCTCGGTGTGCTGGCCGGCGCGGTCGCCGGTTTCGGCTGGCTGCTGGGCGAGCTCACCAGCGTGGCCAGCGTGTCACAGTTCGCCCTCGTGGGCATGATCATCGGCCTCATCTGGGCGGTAATGGGCACGGCGGTGCTGCGCGCCTACGCCTTCCCCATCTTCTTCCTCGTCTTCCTCGTGCCCTTCGGCGAGTTCCTGTTCCCGACCATGATGGACTGGACCACCGAGTTCGTGATCGGCGGACTGCGCGCCTCGGGGATCCCGGTCTACGCCGAAGGCCGCAGCCTCGTCATCCCGTCGGGCAACTGGCAGGTCGTCGAAGGCTGCAGTGGCGTGCGTTACCTCATCGCCTCGGTGGTCGTGGGAAGCCTGTACGCCTACCTCAATTACCGATCCACCACCCGCCGGGTCGTGTTCACCGCCGTGTCGGTGGTGCTGCCGGTGCTGGCGAACTGGGTGCGCGCCTGGGGCATCGTCATGCTCGGCCACCTCAGCGACAACAGGATCGCCACCGGCGTCGATCACCTCGTCTATGGCTGGGTCTTCTTCGGCATCATCATGCTCGGGCTGTTCTGGATCGGCGCCCGCTGGCAGGAAGACGAAGCGCCGGCGCCGGTATTGTCTGCGGCGGCGAAGAAGGAGGCCGGCACGATGCGCAGATCCAGCTTCGTCTGGTTCGCCGTGGCGCTGCTGGCCGTGCTGGCATGGAAGCCGCTGCTCGCCGACCTCGACCGTCGCGGCAATCACGGGCCGGTGCAGTTCGCGGCCATCAGTGTTCCCGGCTGGCAGCAGGCGTCGAATGACACGCTTCAGCCCTGGACCCCGCGCTATCACGGCATGCGCGGTGAGCAGCGACTCGCCTTCACCGACGCCAATGGCAGCACCGTCGGCCTGCATATCGTCTACTACCGGGATCAGGAGCAGGACGCCGAGCTCATCAACTCCGAGAACCGCATCCTGATGAACAAGGATCCGGCGTGGACCTTTGCCGGTTATGGCAGCAAGGCGACCAGCTTCGGGCAGCAGACGGTCGAAGTGCGCTCCACCGAGATTCGCAACCCGGAGCACCGTGTGCTGGTCTGGCACTGGTACTGGATCGGTGGGCGGTGGACGTCGAGCGACTACGTGGGCAAGGCCTACCTGGCCCTCGCCCAGTTGATGGGGCAGGGCGACGATTCGGCCATGGTCGCCGTTTTCACGTCGTCAGTGGCGGATCATCGCGAGGTCGCCGAAGAGAAGCTGTCCCGATTCGTCCAGGCCGCCGCGCCGCAGATCGGTAGTGCGCTGCAGCAGACCCGGGAGCGCTGAAGCCGTGCTGCCTTCGCTGGCCCGTTCCATCTACCGCGCCCAGGAAGCCGCCCTCGGGCGGCCCACGTTCGACTACTGGCAGGAACTCGAGCACAGCCAGTGGCTGTCGCGCGATGCCGTCGAAGCCCTGCAGGCGCGCAAACTCAACGTCCTGCTGGGGCATGCGCTGGCGCACAGCCCCTGGCACGCAGACCGTATCCGTGCCGCCGGCCTGGATGAAGCGGTGCGATCCGGCCGCATGGGCATCGCTGACCTGGCTCGCCTGCCCACCATGGGCAAGCTCGACGCGCGCGCGAACCTCGATCGCCTCGTCTGGCGCGATGCGCCCGGCGGTGTCTTCAAGTACAACACCGGCGGCTCCAGTGGCGAACCGCTCATCTTCCACTTCGGTCGCAGCCGCCAGGCTTCCGACGCCGCGGGGCGCATGCGTGCGCGCAACTGGTGGGGCGTGGCCCCCGGCGACCGCGAGGCCTATCTGTGGGGCGCGCCGGTCGAGCTCAACAAGACGGACCGCGTCAAGACGCTGCGCGACCGCCTGGTGAACCAGCTCGTCCTCAACGCCTTCGCCATGTCGCCCGAGCGCATGGACGCCTATCTCGACACGCTCAAGGCCTGGCAGCCCAAATGCCTGTATGGCTACGCCTCCAGCGTTGCGCTGCTTGCCGCGCATGCCGAGGCGCGCGGCGTCGATCCGGGCCTGAAGCAGCTCAGGGTGGTGTGCACCACTGGCGAGCCGCTGTATCCGCACCAGCGCGAGCTGATCGGCCGCGTGTTCGGCGCTCCCATCGCCAACGAGTTCGGCAGCCGCGACATCGGCTTCACCGCGCACGAAGCCCCCGGCGGCCAGATGCTGCTGCTGAGCGAAAGCCACATCGTCGAAGTGCTCGACGCGACGGGCGCGCCTGTCGCGCCGGGCGAAACCGGCGAGGCGGTCATCACCGGCCTCACCTCGGAAGCGCAGCCTTTCATCCGCTACCGCACCGGCGACACCCTGCGTCTTGCCAGCGAGTCCGCCACGGGCGGGCAGGGCCTGCACGTCATCGCCGAGGTCAGCGGCCGCCAGACCGATTTCGTCGTCGCACGGGACGGCCGGGTGATGCATGCGCTCGCCGTCATCTATGTGCTGCGTGCAGCGCCGGGCGTGGCCCAGTTCAAGTGCATCCAGCATGCCATCGACCGCATGGAAGTGCAGGTGGTCGCCGGCCCGGAATGGACCGACGCCAGCCGCAGCGCCATCGAAACCGGCCTGCAGGCACGCCTTGGCACCTCGCTGCGCATCGACCTGCGCCTGCTGGACGAAATCCCGCCGGAAGCGTCCGGCAAGCACCGTTATGTCGTCAGTCACGTGCCCCTGGCGGGCGGTCTGCAGCAGGCCGCCGCGTGACAATCAATCGAATCCGCCCATGAATCCTTCCTCGCTCCTCGAACTCCCCCTCCGCTACAAGCCCTGGCGCGGGCGCCACCTGCGCCTGTTGATGCGCGACCTGGCTGGTGCTGCGCGCCAGCCGGAGCGGGACCACCGCGTCCATCTGCGAGGTGCCATCGACTGGCTGTGCCGCGCACAGGACGTGCGCAGCAACCGTCCGGATGCCGGCGGCGTCGCCGCAGGCTGGAGCTTCGAGGACGGCTGGCTGCCGTCCTACCCGGAAACCACCGGCTACATCATCGAAACCTTCATCGCGGCGGCCGAACAGCTCGGCCGGCCCGAACTCATCCAGCGCGCACAGCGCATGATCGACTGGGAACTGTCCCTGCAGGCGCCCGACGGCGCCTTCCCCGGCCATTTCGGCGAGCCCGGCAGCCATCCGGTCATCTTCAACCAGGGCCAGATCATGCACGGCCTGGTCGCCGGCCATGTGCAACTGGGCCGCAAGGACTGTCTCGAGGCCGGTGTGCGAGCCGGTCACTGGCTTGTTGCCCAGCAGGACGAAGACGGCTGCTACCGGCGCTTCGAGCACAACGGCGTGCCACACGTGTACAACACCCGCGCCATCTGGGCGCTTGCGGCGATGGGCGTGGTGGCCGACGAGCCCAGCTTCACCAAGGCCGCGCGGCGCAACCTCGACTGGGCGCTGATGCAGCAGACCAGCAGCGGCTGGTTCGGCACCAACGCCTTCGTGCCCACGCGCGACCCGTTCACCCACACCATCGCCTATGCCATCCGTGGCTTCATCGAGGTCGGCGTGCTGCTGGGCGAGGAGCGCTACCTGCGGGCGGCCGAATCGGCCGCGCGCGGCATCATGGCCAGACAGCGTGGAGACGGCTGGCTTGCCGGCACCTACGCTGACGACTGGCAGCCGACCGCCGGCTACGCCTGCGTCACCGGCGTCGCGCAGATGGCGCTGTGCTGGCTGCGCCTTGCCCAGATCACCGGCAAGGCGGATTTCCGCGAAGCGGCGCGCAAGGCCATCGCCTACGTCAAGCGCACACAGAGCCTGGACGACAGCGACCTCATCGTGCGCGGCGCCATTCCCGGCTCGGCACCGATCTGGGGTGCCTACTCGCGCTTCGAATTCCCCAACTGGGCCGCCAAGTTCTTCGCCGACGCGTTGCTGATGGACATGGCCGGCATCGCCGTACCCCCGGTTCCCGTTGCCGCCGGGGGATCGCCGAAATGAGCAAGCTGCGGCTGATGATCCTGTGCGGCCGCAGCGCGCGGCACCTGCACGTCGCCAACCGCCTGTGCCAGGCCGGCGAGGCCGTCGCCATCGTGCAGGAGACCGGCACCGAGTGGAACCTGCGCAAGACGCTCAGGAAGCTGCGCCCGGACAATCTTGCGCGCAAGGCCTGGCGCTGGCTGCGCGACCGCAGGCGCTATACCGGCAATCCGGAGGCGAAGTTCTTCTTCCCCGGCGGCAATCCCCGGCTCGACCGGCCGGAGCTCGTGCGCGAAGTACCGCACATCAACCACCCCGACGTCCTGAAGCTCGCACGCGAACTCAAGCCGGATCTGATCTGCGTTTTCGGCACCTCGTTGATCCGTGGCGAGCTGCTGAAGGAAGGCCGCCTCGGCATCGTCAACCTGCACGGCGGCCTGTCGCCCGAATACCGCGGCGCCGATTGCACCTTCTGGGCCCTGTATAACGGCGAGCCGGAGAAGGTCGGCTGCACGCTGCATTACATCGACGCGGGCATCGACACCGGTCGCCTCATCGCCCATGTCTCGCCCGAGGTGAAGGAGGGCGACAGCGAACTGGTGCTGTTCTGGCGCGCAGTGCGCGACAGCGCGGAGGTGTACGCGGAAGCCGTCGAACGCCTGGGTCGTGGGGAATCCCTGGGCGTGGCGCAGCCCGGCAAGGGCAGGCTGTACCAGGTCAAGGATCGCGGCCTCGCGCATGAAAGGTCGTTGGCCAGCCGCCTGCCGGACATGCTGGGTGGGTTGGCCTTGCCTCGTCGCGTCGAGTGGTTCGTAAGGACTGCCGTTCAGGAAAAACGCGCATGAGGGACATCGCCGTAACGCTGGCCGTATTCGGTTCGTTGCCGTTCATCCTCAAACGGCCATGGATCGGCATCCTGGTCTGGACCTGGCTCGGCTTCATGAATCCGCACCGCATGGCGTGGGGATTCAGCACGACCATGCCGTTTGCTTACATCGTCGCGCTGACGACCTTTGCGTCGATGCTCATGCACCGGGTACCGAAGCGCATACCATGGGAACGGGAAACCGTCGTTCTCGCGCTGTTCATCGGCTGGATGCTGATCACGACGATCAACGCGCTCTTCCCCGCCTATGCCTGGGAGCAGTTCGAGAAGATCATCAAGATTCAGGTGATGATCTTCGTGGCGATGATGCTGATCACGACCGAAGACCGGCTGAAGTGGCTGGTGTGGGTCATCGCCATATCGATTGGTGTCTATGGCCTCAAGGGGGGGATCTTCACCATCATCCACGGGGGGGCTTTCCGGGTGCAGGGGCCACCAGGGACCTTCATTGAGGGCAACAACGAACTCGGCCTCGCCGTCGCCATGACCGTGCCTCTGCTTTACTTCCTCGCGCGCAATGCGACGCCCCTTTCCTTGCGCCCCGCTGTGTATGCGATCACGGTCCTCAACGCCATCGGAGCAATCGGCACGCAGTCGCGGGGCGCGATGGTCGGCATGGCGATCATGGGCTTGGTGTTCTGGTTCAAGTCACGTCAGAAGTTCATGGTGGCGATCCTCGGCGCCCTCTCCGTCCTGGTCATCGCACAGATCATGCCCGAGGAATGGTACGACCGCATGAACTCGATCAAAACCTACCAGGATGACGGCTCGGCGCAAGGGCGCATCAATGCATGGTGGACAGCCTTCAATGTGGCCAAGGCCCGCATCACCGGCGGTGGCTTCGAAACCTTCCAGCCGATGGTGTTTCAGTTCTACGCACCGAATCCCAATGATGTGCACGACGTGCACAGCATCTATTTCGAGGCGCTGGGCGAGCATGGTTTTCCCGGACTTTTCCTTTTCCTTCTCCTTGCGATGATGACCTGGCGCTCGGCATCAAGCATCCGCAGGGCGGTTAAGGGTATTCCGGAGCGGGCTTGGTGGGCCGAACTGGCGACGATGGTTCAGGTGAGCCTCGTGGCCTATCTGGTTGCGGGCGCCTTTCTGGGCATGGCGTATTTCGACTACTACTACAACCTCGTGCTGATCGTGGTCGTCATGAAAGTCATGCTGCGCAGAGAGGGATTGCTCGGAGATCGTGGGCGCGTCGCTGTTGCCCCTGCGGCGAGCGCAGCGCTCGGCACATCTGCATCGTTGTCACCGAGCCCCAGGCGGGGGGCAATTCGCTGAAAGGGGCCGAAGCCGCAGGCCACGGCTTCCCCCTTGATGCGTTGTAGAGCGCGGCGAAGTCAGTTCTGCTGCAACCAGAGCTCCAATTGCACCAGCACCCAGAGCATCACGCCGTAGTAGCTGGCATGTTCCGTCGCGTGCTCCTTGCGTAGCTTTTCCAGATACGATGCGCGCACGATGCCGCGTTGAGCGAGACTCGAAAGCGCCTCACGCGTCAGCGTCTGCAGCGCGCCATGGGTGTTCAGCCACACCCCGAACGGCAACCCAAATCCGTGCTTTGACTTGGCGATCGTTTCGTCCGGCAGGAAGCCGCGTAGCGCATCCTTGAACAGAACGCGCAGTCGGCCGCTGCTCACTTTCTGCCCCGTGCTGAGCGTCCCGGAGAACGCCACCAGATCGTCGTCGAGGAAGGGATAGCGGACTTCGATGCCTGCCGCTTCGCACATGCGGCTGACCTTGCGCAGATCGTTGTCGGCGAGCGTGAATTTGTGGTCCAGATGCATCATGCGCTCCACCGGTTCGGGTGAGGCGCAACGGAAATAGGCCTCGCGCATCAGCGCAAGCGGGCGGTCCGCATCGATCTCGCCGAGGAAGGCGGGCTCGAAGATTTCCGCGAGCGGATCGCGGTGCAGGAAGTTGTAGGTTTCCAGACGGTCCGGCAAGGGAATGCGGGCCTGGCGCACATAGCTTTGCGCCTTGCGCACCGGCCACAGCGACGAGCCCAGCGGAAAGTTCAGGATCATGGGCTCGACCACGCGGCGCAGGGCGGGGGGGAGGGCATGGTAGTGCTCAAAGATCCCCTGCTTGGCATAGCGCGCGTTGCCACCGAAGAACTCATCTCCGCCGTCACCGGCCAGCACCACCTCCATGCCGCTCTTCTTCGCGAGCTTCGCGCAGAAGTAGGTGGGCGCGGCCGACGCATTGCCAAAGGGCTCGTCGTAGGCCGACGCGATCAGCGGGATCGCCTCGGCGACGTCATCGGGTGTGACGTAGTACTCGTGAGGGCGGGTGCCGAAGTGCGTCGACGTGATGCGCGCGTAGTCGAGTTCGTCGAAGCCCTGCGCATCGAAACCGATCGAGAAGGTTTCTGCTGGCCTGCCAGTCACCCGCCCGAGCATGCCGCTCACGGTGGAACTGTCGGTTCCGCCCGACAGAAAGGCTCCAGTCGGTCGGATGTCGTTCTGCCGCGCAACAGCCCGCTCGACCAGTTCGATGAACCTGCGCTTGCGTCCGGCTTCGTCCGCAGCGGCCGATTCGTCATAGGCGAGCTGCCAATAGAAGTCTCGCCTGACATTCGCTCCGTCAAGTTGCAGACGTTCTGCGGGCAGCAGTTTTTCCACGCCGGCAAAGGCGGTGTCGGGGCTCGGTACCATGTGGCAATAGAGGTACTCGAACAACGCCTGGCGATTGAGTGGCGCCTGAACTCGGGGGTGCCTGGCCACGGCGCGCGCGCTGGTCGAGAACACCAGCAACGGCCCGACGCGCGAAAAGCACAGCCTCTCAGTGCCGGTGCGGTCCACCGCCAGCAACAAGCGCCGGTTGCGCCCGTCGATCAGCGCCAATGCGAAATTGCCATGGATGCGCTGCAGACAGTCGGCGCCGTACTTCCGATACAGCGCAACCGCGGCCGCAGCCTGGCCACGCAATGCGGCCAGTTCGGATACGTCCGCGTCCAGCCAGCGAGGGCGCCCCAGCACGGCGGCGATGCAGCCCGACTCCGCATCCTGAACGATCGAGGTGCCCACCTTCCCGACCCCGATCAGCCCCACTGCGGACGACTCGAACTGCGCATCCTGGAGTGACAGGCCTTCGGCAGCCAGCATCGCCTCCAGCGCATCCGCGGATACGAACTCACCGCCGAAATTCACCCAACCGCCAAGTATTCGTCGTGTGTTCATCACTTTAGAATGGCAAAGTCCATCGGAACGGCGGCAATGGTAGCCCACGTTCATGAATGGACGTGCATGGCTTGTCACGGTCAGCGTGCATTGGGCATGCGTTTGTGCGCACCTTGCTCCATCGAAACCTCCCCGCCGGGATTCGCCCAACACCCCCGATGACCTCCACGTTCCTGATCCTGCTCCTTGTCTGGGTGTGCGTTTCCTTGACATTCCTTCTTGCCCGCCACGGACGCACGCTGCGAGCCCTGTGGCTGGAGCCGACGCTCGGCCGCCCGGTGATCATCATTGAAAGCGACGACTGGGGCGTTGGGCCTCGGAGCGATGCCCACATGCTCACCAGCATTGCAGCCACGCTGGCCGGAGTTCACGACGCTGATGGCCGGGCACCGGTAATGACGCTTGGCCTGGTCGTCGGACATCCTGATGGGCCTGCCATTCTGGCTTCCGGGCTTGCCAAGTACCGTCGGCGAGTGCTGGATGAGCCTTCATTTGCACCGATCGTCACAGCGATACGTGCAGGATGCGATGCGGGCGTGTTCGCGTTGCAGTGGCATGGGCTCGAGCACTGCTGGCCCGATTCGCTTGTTGCGTGCGCACGTCGCAGCGACGAACTTAAGCGTTGGCTTGCGGATCCGTCGGCGCGAAGCGAAGCCCTGCCGCCAGCGCTCCAAACTCGCTGGCTCGATACGTCCGAACTGCCGAGTCGGCCATTGGAGCGCGGCCAGATCGACGACGCTGTCGGCGAGGAGGCCGCGGTGCTGGCGCGCGTGTTCGGCCGGGTTCCTAAAGTAGCCGTGCCCAACACCTTCGTCTGGAACGACGATGTCGAGCGCGCCTGGTGCAAGGCGGGCGTCACCTGCATCGTCACGCCCGGCCGGCGCTTCGAGGGCCGCGATGCGAGCGGTGCGCTGGCGCAATCCACGCGCACCATCCGCAACGGAGACCGCTCCGCCGGCGGCGCCGTCTACGTCGTCCGCGACGACTACTTCGAGCCGAACCGCGGCCACCGAGCGGAACAGGTCTGGCAGGCCGTTGCGAAAAAGCGCCTCCTTGGTCGCCCGGCCTTGTTCGAAACGCATCGCGAAAACTTCATCGCTGCGCCCGAAACAGCCAGCGCTGCGTTGGCTGAGCTGGAGCGCGCGCTTCGCGGGCTGATCGAGCGACACCCGAATGGGCGCTTCATGTCGACTGCGGAACTCGCCGTTCACCTTAGCGATCCGGCGTCTCCACTCCGGGAGCGGTCGGTAGGCGCCAGACTGCGGGTTTTCCTCCGCCGCATCGCCCATGAGGCGAGCTGTGCCCGTTTCCTGAAGTACAGCGGCCTGGGCATGGCCTTGCGCCTCCTCCTGTGGGCTCCCCACTCCGGTATCCGCGTGTGACGCAAGCCCGCATCCACACGGGGGCCGGGTGTTAGGATCGCCGGCGGCAAAAGGGAATCGCGCAATGCACAATCGTTATCTGGTCCTCACCGAACTGTTCCTGCCCACCAAGGGCGGCACGGCCGTCTGGTTCGATGAGGTGTATCGACGCCTCGGTGGCAAGGAGATTCACATCGTCACCGCGGACGTGCCGGGCGCGCATGAATACGATGTCGGCCATCCCAACAATGTGCATCGGCTGAACCTGAAGCGTGTGCCCTGGCTCCGTCCAGAGTCGCTGGCCATGTACCTCAAGTTCTTTGCCAAGTCTCTATGGCTGGCCCTTACCAACCGCTTCGACGCCATTCATGCCGGCCGCGCGCTTCCCGAGGGCCTGGTTGCCTGGCTCGTCGCGCGCCTCACCGGCCGTCCGGTGGCCATCTATGCGCACGGCGAGGAACTCACCGGCTGGGGCAAGGGCAAAAAATACAAGGCGATGTGCTTCGCGCTTCGGCATGCGGACAGGGTGATCGCCAACAGCGACTTCACACGCGACACGCTTGTGGGCATGGGCGTGAAACCGGAGCGCATCGATCTCATTCACCCCGGGGTGGACATCGCCCGCTTCCGCCCCGGCCTGCCATTTCAGGACTTGCGCGACAGTCTCTCCCTTGGAGCAGGAGCGAAGCTGATCCTGTCGGTCGGCCGGCTCAGTCGCCGCAAGGGGTTCGATACCGTGATCCGGTGTTTGCCGGATTTGACCAAATCCGGTCTGAATGTGCATTACGCGATCGTCGGTATCGGCGAGGACGAGGCTTATCTCGACGCCCTGGCCCGAGAGGTCGGCGTTGCCGAGCGGGTTCACCGCCTGGGGCATGTTCCCATGGACGATCTGCCGCGTTGGTACAACGCCTGCGATGTGTTCGTGCTGGCGAATCGCGATGTAGGCGGAGATACCGAAGGGTTCGGGATAGTGTTTCTGGAGGCTGCTGCCTGTGGCAAGCCGGCCATCGCGGGGCGGGCTGGCGGTACGGGATCGGCCGTGCTGGACGGTGTGACTGGCGTTCGAGTCGACGCCTCATCGTCGGCGGAGTTGCTTCAAGCGTTTTCCAGTATTCTCAACGACGAAGATACGCGCAAACGTCTTGGGGCCGCAGGCCTTGCCCGGACAACCCAATCCCTGAGTTGGCAGGCCGTCGCCGAACGTACCCGGCTCTTGAAGGTTTGATGCGCACAACGCGGAGACTACGATGACAAAATTTCTCATTGGTGCGCTTTTGGGCATTACTGCGCTCTCAGTGCAAGCTGCGCAACCATACGGACCAACCGACAACGAGATCTCAGCGCTTCCAGAGTTATGCGCAGTCAAATTGCGCCAGGCCAACACGCCGCAAGAAAAAGCTTATGCAACGAAGTACGGAGTCAATTGGCTTCATATGCACCATTACTGCTTCGCCCTGAACTTTCTTAACAGGGGTCGAATGAGTGGTAATCAGAAGGACATCAGGGCTAGCCTCGATACGGCCAGCCGGGAATTCGGCTACGTATTGACCCACGTCGAGAAGACGTTCTGGATGCGGCCCCAGATCAGTGTCGAGGCTGGCCGGGTCAGCATGCGGATGAAAGATTCTGCCAGTGCAAGTCGCCTGTTTCTCGAGGCGATTGCGCAGAACCCTGCGTACGAGTCCGCATATCAAGGGCTGATCGAGGTGCATAGGCAGACCGGTGATAAGGCGGGAGTCCTCGAACTGGCAACGTCTGGCCTTCGTTATCTGCCAAACTCGGCGATGCTGCAGAAAGCCTATCTCGACGCTGGCGGCAAGAAGCCTTTCCCTGAACCGATCGCGAAACCCAACCAGCAGGAGAAACCTGCGGATGAGGAGTTGCGGGCTGAACCTGCTAGCGGTGGAGAGAGGGCGCAATCGTCTGCAAGAACGGACGCGCCGTCTGACGCAGATGCAAGCCGAGCGGATGTGGTGGAGCGTGGTTGCCGCTTCTGCCCTCCGGAAGAGATCCAGCGGAAGTGGCGCGAATCCTTTGGCGAACCTCCCACGAAGTGAAGGAGTATCGACTTGTCAGTGCGTCTGTCCGTTGTCGTTCCAGTGTATCGCTCGCAAGCGACGCTCCCTGAATTGCACCGACGTCTGGTGCAAGCGCTTGAGCCCGTCGAGCCGTCATTCGAGATCATCCTCGTCGAGGACTGCGGCGGCGACGACTCATGGCGCATCATCAACGAGATCGCGGCGCGTGACCCTAGGGTTCGCGGGATACAGCTCAGCCGCAATTTCGGCCAACATGCTGCGACGATTTGTGGGTTTTCGCAGGCGAGGGGCGACTGGATCGCCACCCTGGATGACGATCTTGAGCAGGCGCCCGAGTCATTGCCCCATCTCTTTCGCAAGGTACTCGAAGGGCACGACCTCGTGTATGGCGTCTATCCGCAGCGCAGCCACAAGGCTTGGCGCAACATAACCTCGGCGACGGCGCGCTGGCTCTTTCGCAAGGCCATTCCTTCACTAAATTATGAATACACCAGTTTTCGGGTAATTCGGGGTGATCTTGCACGTGAATTGCAGCGGTTCGATTCGCCTTTCCCCTTTGTGGATGGCTACCTTTCGTGGCTCACGAATCGCTGCGCGTCTGTCGAGGTTCCGCACGGCGTGCGTGCAAGCGGTAGCAGTAACTACACGCTGAAAAAGTTGGTAACGCACACGGTCAACATCTTCGTCACGTTTTCCGACCTACCGCTGCGCATGGCGTCCTGGCTCGGGTTGCTGACTTTCCTGTTGGGCATGGGATGGCTCGCAGTCATCCTGTTGCGGTACCTCCTTGGCGGGATCTCCGTCTCGGGTTTCGCTTCAATCATGGCTGGCATCCTGCTTTTTGGCGGCGTGCAATTGCTCGTGCTGGGCATCTTCGGGGAGTACCTTGGGCGGATGAATTTCAAGAGTTCCCGGAAGCCACTTTTCCTAATTGGACGCACCACAGGTTGATTTGCCAGGATGCCAGTCAGATGCGATTGTTGATCTATGGTTCGAGGGAGTTTGCGTCAACCGTCGCTGACCTCGTCAGGCATTGCGGCTACGAAGTTGCGGGCATGGTCGATGATTTCAATATAGGGGCGGGGATTGTGGGCAATCTGGATGCCGCTGCGAAGATCTTTCCCCCGGGCGAATACGGGTTTGCCGTTGCTATTGGCTATTCGAACATTCCCGCGCGCTGGCAGGCTTGGGAGCGCATTCGCGCCGCCGGCTACAGAGCCCCGGCGCTAGTTCATCCGCGCGCTTATGTGGCGGATAACGCCGTGATTGGAGAGGGCTGCATGGTCATGGCCGGCGCTGTCGTCGACGTGCGCGCGCAACTGGGAGAACTTGTGGTCGTCTGGCCCGGTGCGTGTATTAATCATGACGTCGCAGTGGGGAAAAACACGTTCATTTCACCGAATGCGACACTATGCGGTTCCGTGGTAATCGGGGCCGATACGTTCATCGGTGCGGCCTCGTCAGTTGCGGATCATTCACATGTGCCAGCTTCCAGTTTCATAAAAATGAATTCCGTTTTCAAGGATAACCGGCAATGAAGTCAGTGGTGGTGCTCCAGTCGAATTATGTTCCCTGGAAAGGATATTTTGATCTTATCCACGATGCCGACCTGTTCATTTTTTACGACGACCTTCAGTACACGAAGAGAGACTGGCGCAGTCGAAACAAAATCAAGGCGGCGGGAGGCTCCGAGTGGATCACGATTCCGGCGGGATCGGATACTAATCGCCTGATCTGCGATGTGGAGCTCAAGGATGCAACGTGGCAGCAGAAGCATTGGAAGACCCTGGTGCAGAACTATCGGAGTTGTCCGCACTTCGAGCGGTACCGACGTTTTCTTGAGGATTTCTATCTTGCTCGGCCATGGCCCAACCTTTCGGAGATGAATCAGTATCTGATCCGGAATATTGCCAAGGATTTTCTTGGCATCCGAACAGAATTCCGGGATTCGCGCGAATTCAGATTGTCCGGTCAGAAGCAGGGGCGGCTGCTTGAGGTTGTGACTAAGGCAGGTGCAGAGCGTTACATTTCGGGTCCGGCGGCAAAGTGCTATATTCAGCCGGAAAGATTTTCTGAGGTCGGGGTCGATCTCGTCTGGAAGGATTACGCAGGTTACCCGGAATATCCGCAGCGATTTCCGCCGTTTGAGCACGGCGTTTCCATACTGGATCTCCTGTTCAATGTGGGCCCGGACGCTCCTTGGTACATCTGGGGGTGGCGCGAGGGGCCGTTGGCCGCATGAAGACGACGATCGGGCAGTTGATCCGGTATGGGATCGTCGGTGTTGCGTCAAATGCGGTGGGCTATCTCCTCTACCTCGGGATCACCGCGGCAGGCATGGAGCACAAGCTCGCGATGACCTTGCTCTACGCGATTGGTGTCGCGCAGACCTTCATATTCAACAAGCGCTGGTCCTTTGGGCACGGCGGAGCACATGGGCCTGCGTTCGTACGCTACTGCCTTGCGTATTCGATTGGTTATCTTCTCAATCTTGCGGCGCTTTTTGTGCTCGTGGACAAACTCGGTTATCCGCACCAGATCGTGCAGGGTGCAATGATCCTTACGTTGGCTGTAATGCTTTTTCTGCTTCAGAAGTTTTGGGTTTTTCGTTCGCATCCTTCACTGCCGGCACAGAGCGGTCCGCGTCTATGAACATTCCATTCAATAAGCCCTACATGACGGGCAAGGAACTTTGGTACATCGCTCAGGCGCATGCCAACGGGCATCTGGCCGGGGATGGCAGCTTCACAAAGAAATGCTCGCGCTGGCTGGAGGCGCGCACCGGGGCGGGCAAGGCGCTGCTGACGCACTCATGTACCGCGGGGTTGGAGATGGCGGCGATGCTCGTGGACCTCAAGCCGGGCGACGAAGTCATCATGCCGTCCTACACCTTCGTGTCGACCGCCAACGCCTTCGTGCTGCGCGGCGCGGTGCCGGTGTTCGTGGACATCCGGCCCGACACGCTGAACATCGATGAGAGGCTGATCGAAGCGGCCATCACCGAGCGCACGCGCGCGATCGTTCCCGTGCATTACGCCGGTGTCGGCTGCGAGATGGATACGATCATGGACATCGCGCGCCGGCACGACCTTCTGGTGATCGAGGACGCGGCACAGGCGGTGATGGCGAGCTACAAGGGCAGGCCGCTGGGCGGCATCGGCCACATGGGGGCGCTGTCCTTCCATGAGACGAAGAACATCATTTCGGGCGAGGGCGGCGCGCTGCTGGTGAACGGCCCGGCCTTGGCGGTGCGCGCCGAGATCATCCGCGAGAAGGGCACGAACCGGTCACAGTTCTTCCGCGGACAGGTAGACAAGTACACCTGGGTGGACATCGGTTCGTCCTACCTTCCGGGCGAGTTGATTGCCGCCTTCCTGTGGGCGCAGATGGAAGAAGCAGACAACATCACCCGCCGCCGGCTCGGCATCTGGAACATGTATCACCAGTGGTTCGCGGAAGCGGAGAAGGCCGGCAAGCTGCGCCGGCCGATCGTGCCGGCGCACTGCGCGCACAATGCCCACATGTACTACCTGCTGCTGCCAGATCTGGACCGGCGCACCGCCTTCATCGACAAGCTTCGCAAGGTCGGCATCAACTGCGTGTTCCACTACATCCCCTTGCACAGCGGGCCGGCCGGGCAGCGCTTGGGGCGGACGCATGGAGACCTGAAGGTCACCGACGAAATGTCGGATCGGCTGGTGCGTCTGCCGCTGTGGTTGGGGCTGGAGGATGCTCAGGCCGAAGTGATCCAGCAGATATTGGCATCCCTCTAGCGCAAAGGCCCCTCACTCGATGCAGAAAATTGCACGTGGACACGCTGGGTTTGCGACTTGGCCGCATCTCGCTTTATGGGCCTTGATTGCCGTTCTGGTGATTCCGACGATTGGCGCAGGAGGGTTCTGGTGGACCGATGAAGCACGCCACGCCATGGGCGGCGTCTTCATTCTCGATTTCATCCGCGACCTGCCGCTGTCGGACCCTCTGGGCTATGCAATGCGCTATTTCGCGCAATATCCGGCGCTAGCCTTGAATTGGTATCTGCCAGGCTTTTACGCGGCGGAGGCGGCTCTTTTTGGGCTCTTTGGCGCGAGTGAGGCTGCGGCCCATTGGACTGTCATCGCGTTCTGCGCGCTGGGTGCCAGCGTGTGGTTCGCATGGACGCGGGAAGGGTGGGGGCCGTTGCCTGCTCTCGTTGCGACGGCGAGCTTCCTTGCCGTGCCGGAATGGAACTTCTGGGCACGCAGTGTGATGCTAGAGGCGCCAGCCATCGCCATGTTCGTGCTGTCGGTGTGGTGCTTTGAGCGCTACCTTGATCGTCCGACATTCACCCGTGCGCTAGTGGCGGGGCTGGTGATCGCGCTGGCGCTGTCGATCAAGCAAACCGTGGCGTTGTTGCTGCCGGCACTTTTCGTTTATGGACTCTGGACGCCACGGCGGTCTGCTCTGTTGAGAGTTCAGGCGCTTCCCGCGTATCTGCTCGTGATCGTTGCGCTTGCAGTCGTTGCCTTGCATGCGATCAAGTTCGGTAGCCTGGGCCTGGCGGCAACCGTGGGTGACAATCGCGTCGACGTGGGACAGAGTGCCGGGCGCCTCTCGCTGGAGCGCTGGATGATGTATCCACATGCCCTGGTGAAGACTTGGGGTTGGCCGCTGCTCGTGCTGTCCGCGGTGGGTATAACGTGGCCATCCAGGAAGAGCGAGGCGAGACTGCCGCTGCTGTATGCCTGGCTGGGTTGCTGGTACCTGGCGATGACCCTGCTGCTCGGATCTGCGGGCAATGCGCCGCGTTACACCCTGTACGCGTTTCCCGCCCTGGCCATGTTTGCCGCGAGGCCACTGTTCCTGCTTCAGGATCGGCCTGCGCTGCGTAACGCGATGCTGGCGGCACTGTTGATCGTGCTCGGGTTCAATGTGTGGCGCTCGCTGAACCAAGCGGTTCCTTATGTGAATGGCTATCGCGAAGCGGCGGAGTTCATCCAGCAGAGCGAGACGCAAGGGCCAGTCCTGTTCGCCGGCAAGCATGATGGCAACTTCATCTTCCATCTGCGTCGACTGGACGATCGGCGGAACGACGTCGTCCTGCGTGCCGACAAGGTGCTCGTGTCCCTTGCCGTGCACAAGTACTTCGGCATGGAATCGCATGTGTCCAGCCTGGACGACATCCAGTCGCTGATCGATCGCTATGGGGTGGAATTCATCGCCGTCGAACAACCGGATATCGTGCGGGTCAAGGAATTCGGCATGTTGCACGAGTTGCTGCAGAGACCTGAATTCGAGCGCGTCGCGGTGCTGCCGGTGACGTCTGGCGGGCGCGCGGAGGCTCCTGATCGGATCGAAATCTACCGTTATCGCAATTACAAGCCGTCCCTGGACACCACCATCGTGATACCGCTGCCGCACATGGGAACCGAGATCAGATTCGAGCGGGACGCGAGGCGCTGAATGAACTGTGTGGCCAGGGAGGAGGCACCCGCAAAGACGGCGCGTAAGGATGCATACATTGCGGGGCTTGTCTTCCTGTTCGCCGCATGTTGGCTTCTGGTGTTCTCAGGTGGTACGCCAGATATCAATCCCGACGGTGCCAATGCGCTCCATATGGCACGGAACGTTCTGTCGGGGGACGGAGTGAGCATGAGGGTGGTGCCGCTCGAGGATGCCGCGCCGAAGGTGTCCCCGATGATCACGAAGCCGCCCGTCTATTCCCTTTCAATCGCCGCTTTGACAAAGCTCGGTGTCGACGTCAGGCACGCTGCCTGGGGCATCGTGGTGGTGGCGTGGGCACTGGCGGTCACGATGCTGTATTTGCTAGGGCGACAGGTTCTGCCTTTTCGCGTGGCGCTGCTCATCCCGCTCCTCTTTGCCGTCCAGGTGACGACCCTGCGTTGGGGCATCACGATCCATGAGCAGTCGCTGCTCGTTTGCCTCAGCTACATCGTTCTGTGGCGCCTGACTCGCCTGGAGACCTGCAGCGCTTGTTCAAGCAGCGTAGCCATGGGCTTGACAGGCGTCGCTACGGGCTTGGCGATGGCGACCAGCTACCAGGGGCTTCCCCTGCTGATCGTGGCGACGACCTTCGTCGCGTCGCTGGCCGCCAGCCTGAAGCGCTGGCACGCGTTCGTGGCTTACTGCGGTGGCGTCGCCCTGGTCGGTGCATGGCCATTGGCACGATTCATCGCCCTCTTGCACGATGGAGTCAGGCCTGCGTTCACCGGGTCGGAGTCCGCAACCCACTACAGGATTCTGGCGGGTATCGCCAGTGCATTCCAGAATGATTTCATGGGGCGACAGTTGGTCTGGCTTTACGGTGAATCCTGGCTCCATCTGTTGCTCCTCGCGCTCTTCACATTGGCCGTATGCGGTGTTACCGCATATGTTGCGCGAGTCAATCGCGGGTGGCGCCCGCTGGCCCTGTTCCTGATCGTCTATCTGGCAATGCTCGTTGGCTTCCTGGGCGGAAGGGGTACGGGGGTTTATGAACCCCGTGTCGGAGTGGTTTCCAACGGCCTCCTGCTACTTTTCCTTGTATTTCTCGTGCATCGAGCGATGGTGCGCTCGGGTATGAGTGGCGGAGCAAGGATTGCCGGTGGCGCCGCACTCGCGGCGCTGTTCCTCGGTGCGCAATACAGCCGCATGCCCGAATTGTCGGGTTCCAGGTCGGCGCTATGCCCCGCGCCCCAGACGATGAGCTGGCTGCGCGAGCATCTGCCGAAGGATTCGCTGGTGGCAGTAACACAGTGCGGATATGAGCTGGTGGCTGACTCTGCCGATTACTGGATCGTATTCATCCCGCCCGCCGATAGTTATTCCATGAGCGTGGCACGCTGGGGGGCAGACGATTTTGCCCGCCTGTGTCACATGAGTGCGCGTCCCTGGGTCGTCATCCTGGATGGTGGAAAGGGAGGCATTCGTGACCCCCTGATCGATCGATGGGGGTATGGAGGTCTGGTCGATGGTCTCTTCCGTGGAGAAAGCGCCGCAGATATCCGCCTTGCTGCGCGTCTTGAAGACGGCTATGTCTATCGGGTGATGTGCGGAGGAAGCTGACCGCTTGGCGGCCATGACAGGAAGTTGCCGTCGGTGTGGTGGCGCCCCGTTCGGGAACGGGTGTACGGGTCAGAATTCCAGTTGGTCCACGTTCGCGGAACCCATGTATCTAATCTGCGAATCGACGTACGTCTCCCTGTCGCGGACCCGGTCCCAGCGGCCTTGTAGGAATCCGTAGAGATTGACGACACGCACGAACTCCATCACGGCAAGGACTCGCAGGCGCGTACTCCAGTCGCGCGAAGCGGCCGACGCCTGGGGCCACAGGTGGGTGCGGACATGCCAGGCAAAAACGGCGAGACCTGCCAGCGGAAGAAGGGGGTGCGCCAAGCCGCCTGCGAGCAAGAGCAGCACCGTCGCGTGAATGTAGAGATTCTTCAGATAGCCTGACGTGCCGATTCCCACGCGGGCATTGCCGCGCGAGAAGTTGATCCGCTGTTTTGCAAGGGCGCGCCAGGTTTCCCTGGGGCGCCACAGCACGATGGCCTCCTTGCAGAAGACGAAGCGGCAGCCGACCTGCCGCAGGCGGATGTTGAAGAGCGTGTCCTCGGCGGCATAGAGCCATTCCGGATACCCCCCCGCACGCTCCCAGGCGGCCTTTGAAAAAGCGACGGACCGGCTGGACGGGTAGTACTGAGCGGTCTCGCTTCCGTCGCGGCCGGGCTGGAAAGTCGCCAGCACCACGGCGTTCTCGAACGCCGAATGCACCTCGAAGCGGAAGTTGCCGGCGACGACGTCGGGACCCGGGCTGGCCTGGAAGCAGCGGACGATGTGTTCCAGCCAGTCGGCCGACACCTTGCATCCAGCGTCGGTAATCGCCAGATGGGTGGTGGTTGCCGCCGCGATGCCGAGATTGCGTCCCTGCGCGATGTTGCACGGCTTGGAAATGACCCGGATCTGCCCGCGCGATTGGTACTCGCGGAGAATCTGCAGGGTGCCGTCCGTGCTTTCACCATCGACGATGATGATCCCGTCCGGCTTGTGCGTCTGTGCCAGGAGAGAATCGACGAATGCTGCGATCGTGCCGGCCTCGTTTCGGACCGTCGCGACGATGGTGATGCTGACTTCGCTCATGTGACCAGAATTCCCTTACATCAGTGCGTCACGAACGCGATGCGTGTTTTCGAAAAAGCGGACCTTGATGCCGAAATGCGTCGCAGTGACGCTTTCATCGGTGTAGTTGAACGGATAGCTGTCGGGCAATGGCGCGCCGAGCTGAGGTTCGCGGGTGATCAGGTGGCGATAGGCCCATTGCTCGAAAGTCGGGGCGAGGTCCATCCGGTGCTTGTTTTCGCCGATCCACTGATCCAGCAGGCCGAGATCATAGGTTCCCGGCGCATTCAGGCAGATGAGCCCCGCATTGAAGGTGGCTTCCCTGCGCTCGAAAACGAATCGACCGAGCCAGTCGTGCCCGGGGATGAAGGTTTCGACGCTGTAGAGCGAGCGCTGGTCCGCGGGATCGTCGATCCAGTCCAGGATCTCTTTCGGCCGGCGGAAGAAGAGGATGTCCGCGTCCAGAAACATCCGCTTCGTCGCCTGGCTGTAGAAATTGAAGTCGAATAGCCGTACCGCGAAGATGTGCATGTTGTAGCCGGCATTTCGATGGTCGCTGTGCAGCTTGTTCGCATAGCGATAATCGTGGCAGTTGGGGTACGGCCGCAGCCTGGCGTCCATTTCCTCGTCTGCCGTCGCCTTGCGCACGATGCGCACGCCACGCAGGTGGTGTTCCAGCGCGGAGACGTCCGCCGGGGTGAGGCTGCCGTCCTCATGCAGCACGACGGCGAACCGACGGTCGCAGGCTTTCAGGAAGCTCTTGACTGCCCACAGCGCCATGCCGACATGGCGGTGGCCAAGCAGCATGTGGACCTCGAAATGAGGTGCGTCCTGCCCCGTGTCGACCGGGCGAGTGGCAAGCGCTTCACCGTCGCAGCGCTCGCGTAGCGTCTCTTCGCGTTTCCGTTTCAGGGCCTGACGATAGCGCCAGGGAATGAGGTGCTGCGCGGGTGCGGAGTCGAGGAGGGTTGCAGCGAACATGTCCAGTCCTCGTCAGCGATCGAGGTAACCTGCGTAGTAGTCGCGCAGGTACTCTTCGAGGGCGACGCGCCAGTCGCGCATGTGGTTCATGTCCCGCAGGTTGAGCTTGCGGTTGATCAGGCGTTCCGACGCCGGGCGTGCGGCGAAGTATTCCGCGGAGAAGAAGTTCGAGCTCACCGGCGTGACCGTGATGCGCTCGTTCTGGCCGAGCAGCCTGACGAGTTCCTGTGCCACTTCCAGACGGCCGGTTTCGCCGCCGCAGACCATGTTGTACAGGCCCCAGAGTTCGGCTTCGAGCAGCGCCTTGACGTTGCGGGCAAAGTCGTGGGTGTAGGTCGGCGTGCCGAGCTTGTCGTCGACGACGTTGAGTTCGGTCTTGCCGTCCTTGATCTGCTTCATCAGTTTCTGGATGAACTTCTTGTCCTTGCGCGGACCCGCACCCATCATCCAGCCGGCGCGGCAGACGAGATAGCGGTTTGCCGACTCGACCACGTAGCGTTCGCCCATGTACTTGGAGCGTGCGTAGACGCCGAGCGGGTTGGGCTGGTCCCAGTCGTCGTAGGTTTCCTGCTTGCCGTCGAAGATTCCGGCCGTGCTGATGTAAAGCAGCGGGATGTCGAGCTCGTTGGCGATCGAGACGGCGTTTTCCACCGACAAGGTGTTCGTCCGGTAAGCGTCGTCCGCTTCCTTCTCGCAAAACTCGAGATCGGTGTAGGCCCCCAGGTGGAAGAGGTAATCGGGCTTGAAGTCGCGGACATCTGCACGATAGGCAGCACGGTCGCGAAAATCGAGGAAGGACAGCCAGGATTCGTTGACGTCCTTGTCGGTGCAGCGAAGTTCATAATCGCTGCCGAACTGCTTGTAGAAGGCTTCGCCCAGCATTCCGCCGCAGCCGGCGATGTAGATCTTCTTCATCCTTGAATCCATCCTGGTTGGTCTCTATCACTTACGGTGAATCATACAGGGCGAGCGACGGGCTCACCGGTGGTGGTGGTGCGGCCTGTGGAAGCAGTCACGACGGATTCCTGTCGCGTCGTTCGCTTGCGGAAGTCGATTGTTGGGGCTTCGTGTTTGGAAACAGGCTATCCACGTCGCGGATCAGGCCAGACGGCCTGGATGCCAGGTCGGTGACGAGCTCCTGGTCTTCGATCAGCCATCGGTCCACGCTGGTCCGGGTCAGCAGATGGCCAAAGCCCGGACGATCGAGCAGGATCTGGTCGAGGATCCGGTCGCCCAACGCCTTTTTGAAATGGCCTGCTTCCCAGTAGTACGCAAGCTGCGTCTGACGATCCCCGGGTGCAGGGATCGGTTCGGTCGTTTCCGCACTGATGCCGCTGAAATCCCAGACCTTGATGTCGGCATTCGTCGATCGTGCGTGCTCGGCAGCCGCCAGCACCGATGCCTTCCATTCCGTGAATAGCTGGCCGAGCCCGGCGCGTTCCATCATCAGCCGGATCTGCGCGTGGTATGGATAGATCACGACGTGAACGGTGGCACCCATCGTGGCGGCATCCTGGAGAAACGCTTCCAGACCGGCGTATTCGACCGATTGATTTCCGTTGTCGGGATGGATTCGTGGCGATTTTCGCGTCCAGCTCCTGAGGTTCTCCTGCGCTCGCTGACGGAACAGGCCGTAATGTCCGGTTTGTGCGACCTCAGGAATGTAATTGAGTAGCGGATTGAAACCGCGCGGGCTGAGGCTGGCCGGATGGCTGACATGCTGGATCGCGATCGTGTTCAGCGAATCCCGTAGCCCGGTGACGGAAAAGACCGTCTCGGCGAACACGCTGCCGTCGATGCGTGGCGCAGGCGGGATTGCAGGCGGTGGAACGCGCGCAGGCGGTGCACCGAGGAAATCAAAGAAATCCACGCCGACGATCACCTGCTTTGGCCTGCAGTCCGCATCGTCGAGCCAGTGCAACTGGCGCAACGCAATGTTGATCGGTGTGCCTGGAATCGCATGGTTGTAGGCGACAAGACCAAGCGTGGCGAAACCGGGATGTTCCGGGTCGAAGCCAATTTCCGCGCGCGAGTTCCCGAAGATGCCCGCTGTCGGGCAGAGCCTGTGCGCGGCTTGCCAGCGGGCAAGGTCGCGGTGGTGATCGAGATAGGGCTTGGTCGCGTTGAAGCCGGCAATACGCGGCGTTCCGAAGATGCCGAGCGGGTCCACCGCCACGTTGAATGCGCCGCAGAGCGCGACCGTGGCCAGCAGGGTCGCGAACATCCAGCGCAGGTATCGAAGCCAGGGCGACATGGCCATCAGAACTGAAAGTAGAGAAACTCGGTCGGCCGGCTCAGCGCAAGCACCCCGAACGCAAACAGCAGCCCGACGAGCACGGCATCGCGGCGCCGTGGCTGCCAGGTGAAGAGCCGCGGCTGCCCAGCGTCCGCATCCTTGCCATGCATCGCGAGGGCTGGCTCGAAGCGCGACATGATCTCCTGGGTGTTGGGGCTGAGGAAGGCGATACCGGCGGCGAGCAGAACCCAACTCCAGGTCTCGACGAAAGCCCCGCCGCCGCCGAGATGAGCCCTGACACCCATCCCCTGCATCACCGACCAGGCTGGGCCGAGTCGTGAGGCGATGGCGTCCGGCACGGCGGCGCCGTTTCCGCCCAGCATGCCAAGCACCACCTTGTGCGCAGTCGCCAGATCCGGCGCGCGAAAATACACCCATGCAAACACCACGCAAAGGAAGGTGAGACCGATACCGAGAAACGACGCCAGCGCAGGAGCCAAGCGGAATGGGATTTTCTGCGCCAGATCGCGCCAGACGTGGTTGACGACGAGAAATGCGCCGTGCAGTGCGCCCCAGATCACGAAGTTCCACCCTGCGCCGTGCCACAGGCCCCCCAGCACCATCGTCGTCAGCAGGTTGGCGTGCTGCCGGACCGGGCCGTGTCGGTTTCCGCCGAGCGGGATATAGAGGTAGTCGCGCAGGAAGCGCGACAAGGTCATGTGCCAGCGGCGCCAGAATTCGCTGATGTTCCAAGCCTTGTAGGGCGAATTGAAATTGAGCGGCAGCTTTACTCCGAACAGACGGGACAGGCCGATCGCCATGTCGGAGTAACCGGAAAAGTCGAAGTAGAGCTGGAAGGTATAGGCGAGGGCGCCGCCCCAGGCGATCAGCAGCGATGGGTTTTCCGCCTGCGGGTGAAAGACGGGTGCTGCGTAGCCCGAGAGGTTGTCGGCAATGAGCACCTTCTTGGCGAGGCCGAGCGCAAAGATCGACAGACCGATTGCGATGTTGGACAGGTCGAAACGGTAATTACGTTCGTCGTCGAACTGCGGCATCATTTCCTTGTGATGCAGCACCGGGCCCGCAATCAGGTGCGGGAAATAGGTGACGAACAATACGTAATAGATGAAGCGGTATTCCGTCACCTTGCCGGCGTAGGCATCGGCAAGGAAGGCGATCTGCGTGAACGTGAAGAAGGAAATGCCGATCGGCAGGATGATGCCGAGCAACGGCCATTCGGCGCCGGTTAAGGCATTCAGGCTCGAAAGGAAGAAGTCAGCGTATTTGTAATAGGCGAGCAGAAGCAGGTTGAGGCCGACTGCTCCGGCAAGTGCCTTCCTGCCGGCGCTGGTTCCGGCGTGGCGGGCGATGTAGCCACCGGCAAGATAGTTGCCTGCGATCGAGCCCAGCAGCAGGGCAAGGTAGCGGTAGTCCCACCAGCCGTAAAAGAACAGTGAGCACGCTGCCAGCCAGGCGGCGCCGCTCCCCTTGCCGAAGCGCCCGAACAGGAAGAAGCCCGCGAGGGTGACGGGCAGATAGGCGAGCAGGAAGGCGTAGGAGTTGAAGAGCATCGATGTCGTCCGTCCTCAAGCCACGCTGCGTGCTTCTTCGTGCGCATGTTGGTCATTGTTCGACGGGAGGGTGTCGTCCTTAATCCATGCGTCGAGCTCGGCCCACAGTCGTGCGGTCTCTTCCGGGTAAAGCTCCGAGACATCACAATTGCATCCCGGGTCGCTGCTCAGGTTGTAGAGCGTCAGACGCTTGCCACTGGTCAGCGGCTGATAGACCAGCTTCCAGTCGCCGTCACGAACCATGCGGTCCTTGGCAGCGAGGATCAGTTCGCGGAACTCGGTCTTGAGTGCGAGCGTGCCGCTGGCGTCGTCGGGTACGTCGAGGAGCTCGAGCAGGCTCGGGTACTGGAGATGGCCCTCAGGCAGGCCTGGCGGGGGCGTGATCCACACGCCTGTCTCATTGAACGCCTTGAGCTGGAGATCGGAGGCCGGATCCTTCATGGCGGAAACGAGCGAGGTGCCGTCGCAGGCGACGGGGGGCGCTCCCAGCAGGTCCAGGATTGTCGGGAGGAAATCGATCGTCCGGGTGACGCTCTCGACCCGGGTTCCTATGGGCATGCCGGGAGCAGAGACGATCAGCGGCACGCGCGCGCTGAAATCGCCGAGGGCAGAGTTGCCCTGGCCCCACGTACCGTGTTCGAAGAACTCCATGCCGTGGTCGCTGTACAGGACGACGATCGTGTTTTCGGACAGGCCAAGGCTGTCCAGATGCTGCATGATGCGCCCGACCTCGTCGTCGAACTGGGCGACGCAGCCGTCATAGAGGTCGAGGATCTGGTCGAGGTCGAACTCCTCGCGAGGCTCACCCTGGCGTCGGATGATTTCGAAAGGCTCCGTCAGGCGCGCCATGGCGAACTTCGATTCACCCTTGTAGTCCGCTTTTGCGTGACGAACGTAATACGGGTATTCGGATGCGAATGGTGGGTGTGTGGTCGAGTAGAAGACGTTGACGAGAAAGGGATCTTTCGTCGCCGCCAGGCGCGTGATCAGATGGCGGCTGCGCCTGCCGAGCTGATAGGTCTGCGGTACGCCTCCGAGATAGTAGATCTCCGGCAGGACGAGGCGCCCGATGCGGTTTTGCGCGAAGAGCGAAATGAAGAGCCGAATGTCCTTGGGGCCCTGGCGGATGAGGTACTTGAGGTTCCACTGATCTTCCGGAAGCTGAAGTACGTCGAATCCGAAGGGAAACTTGCCGAGGTCGGCACCGCACCAGTCTGAAACCGCCGCCGTTCGATAGCCGCGTTCCCGCAGAACCTTGGGCAGCGTGTCGAAGTCCAGGTGCGCTTCCGCCTCGGAGACGAAGTTGTCGCGGACGCCGTGGCGATGGGGCCACAGGCCGGTCAGCAAGGAGATCAGGCTGGGGGCAGTGCGCGCACACGGCACATAGCAGGCAGTGAATTGCGTGCCGCGCGCCGCGAGTCGATCGATATTCGGCGTCAGGGAACGTCCATCGCGCTCAGCACCGATGCGGTCGGCGCGCAGCGTGTCCGAACCGATCATGACGATATTGGGGCGCTCGCTGCCTCTGGCCGGAGGGCTTTTGCCCTCGGGTTCCCACAGCGCGAAAGCGACGATCGCCCCATAGCCCAGGGTGGCGAACAGCAGCGCGAAGGCGTCGGAAAAGTCGCCGTGCATCGTTCGCAGGACAGCGAGCGCTGCAACTGCCGCCAGCCCGGTGAGCACGAGCGACTGCGCGATTAAACGCAAGCCCTTGGGGGTGAGCGCGCTCCATAGTCGGTGAACGCGGGCCGTCCGATACTGCCAGGACGCGACGATCAGGCCCGGATTGAGCAACAGTGCGCGACAGCCCGCGTAGATGGTTGCCGCCAGCAGGCTCAGGGCCGCTGCAGCGAGCTTCACCCAGCAGGCAAAGTTGAGCTCGAGTGTGTCCGATACGGCGACGGCGATGACGGTGCCGGGTATGCTCCAGAACAGGGCCAGACCGAACGCCGCTGACGTGAGGCGGGCCAGTGCGTAGGCACCGTACCATCGATAGCGGCCGGTGATTTCCTTGCGTACTGCCGGTCCGGTGCGCGAGAAGTCGCGAATCGATTTGGCCAGCAACGCGCAACTCGCAAGCGCGGCGACGGCACAGGCTGGCGCGATCATCGCGACCGCCCAGTCCGGGGCCAGCAGGCCGGCCAGCAGCAGCATGCACGCGCCACTGGCGGCCAGCGCCCATGAAAGGATGTCCTCGAGGAGGAAGGGAAGCCTCTTCCCGGGTGTCTGTGCTTGCATATCGGTTTGCACGGATTACCCGCGGCCGGCAGGCGGATGCAAATTCAATTGCGAAGGCGACGTTTGGCGGCTCGTCGCGTGAGGATCCGTCGTCGCTTTCATAGTGGGCGACCCGTCAGCACGGCAAGCGTGATTCCGGCAATCAGGCGCCCTCGACTCAGCGGCGCCAGCAGGAAGGCCCTGAACAGATCGGTGAGTGCGCCCGCCCGATCTCCGTCGCGCGTGGCCCATTTCGCGTAATCGCACAGGGTGCCCGCATAGAGCGCGCGCCAGAATGCGCCCCGCTTTTCGGCGGGCAGGAGGTCGCGATTCTTGCGCGTCATCGCGATGGCGCCCGCTCGCATGCGCAGCCGGTTACGGCTGACGCTGCCGGGGCGTTTCAGGACCACGACCAGAGGTTCGGCAATGCAGGCAAACCGGCCGCGTGCTGCTAGGCGGATCCACAGGTCGGTGTCTTCGGCGCCAAAGAGAGTCTCATCGAAGCCACCGAGCGCCTGCACGAGTTCACGTCGGGCCAGCACGGAGGAGGCTCCCCCGGCAATGGTTGCGTGGCTTGCAAAGACGTCGGCCACGCTCGCGTCGCCGTTGCCGCTGCATGCCCAGGCGCCGACGACCTTGCCTTCCGGGTCTTCGAGCGTTGCGGTGGCGGCGCAGAAGGCAAGGTCGGGCTGCGCCGTCATGAGGGCGACCTGCCGCGCGAGCTTGTCGGGCAGCCAGCGGTCGTCCGAATCCAGAAAGGCAACGTAGCGCCCGCGTGCCGCGCGAATCCCCGCGTTGCGCGCACTGCTCATGCCACCGTTGGCTTGCGACACCAGGTGCAGGGCGTTGCCGTATGAACGCAGGATGACTGCCGTATCGTCCGTGCTGCCGTCGTCGACGACGATCAACTCGACATCGCGAAAGGTTTGCGCCAGCACGCTGTCCACCGCCCGGCGAATGCACCAGGCAGCGTTGTAGGCGGGAATGACGACGGTGACCGCAGGCTCAGTCATTCGGGTCATAGCCCATCTCGCGCATCAGGGGCGCAATGGTCGGCAGGATGCGCTCGATGGCGGCGGGGTTGCTGTCCTTCCATTTGTGCTTCTTGGGCGTGCCTTTGACGATGCTGGTGGGGCGGCCGGCGAGGCCGGCGCAGCGAGCCTGCATCTTTTCATCGAACGGCACCCCGAGACGCTCGAATACTTCTCGGAACATGTCGACTGGTCGCTCAAAGATCTCCTCGTAGCGCACCTGGATCCATTGTTCCGGGGGCAGGGCTCGCGCCGCGTCCAGCGCCAGGCGGTTGGCGCTGACCCACTGGAAGGCGCATACTTCCTCCAGCGAGGCATGGTTGTACTCGCGCCAGCCAGGCGGCAGGAAGAAGTGCCATTCACGGAATTCGCCGCCATTGATTGCGACCGCTTCGGGCGAGGGACCGAAGAACTTCTCGAGGCCAAAGCCGCCGTCGGTGCGGCCAAGTCGCCAGCCGTCGATCATCGAGCTGATGTTGTCGCGCCCGTCGCGCTGGATGAAGACGAACTTCGCCTGCGGAAACAAGCGATGCAGGTAGCCGACGCGAAGCGTGTTGATGCAGGTCTTGTCGAGCACCGGGCCGGCACCGAGGCGGGCGTAAAAGTACGCCAGTGCGCGGTCGCGGTGTTCCGGGTGTGCATCGATTTCCGTCGCGGCTTCCGACTGCCAGCCGTTGTTCAGCGGCCCGATCAGGCTGTTCCAGAACTGTGGCAGCTCGTAGTCGAAGTGAAGAAAGTGCCCTGAGGCGGAAATCGTCTCGAAGGTGACGGTCGTGCCTGATCGCGAGCAGCCGATCACGAACACCGGGTCGGGCATCTGTGGTCGCGCGATCGACCAGTAGATTTCACGGCCTCGGAGTCGCATCGCCTGCAAATTCTTGCGCAGGATCTCCGGGTCGCGGAGCTTCTGAAGCTTGCGGATGGTCGAGAGCATGCTGAAAAACGCGATGCGCTGCCGGATGGGCCGCGCATTCCAGTAAGAGTCCGTTCAGGCCTGGCGTTGCCGATAGCCCACCATGCAGCCCAAGGTGTTTGCGGCAGTCATTGCCTGCCTCACCGCGCCGCCTCGTCCGACGAGGTTCATGAGCAGGGCCTTGAGCCCCTGGCGCAGAAATTGCACCATCATGAACGGTGGAATGCCGAGGATCGTTCGCTGAAACGTGGGGAACTGATAGCGTCCGCGACGCACGCCGGCCTTGTAGTGCAAGCGGACGAAATACCGACGGCTCAGTCGCCATGGTTCGATCGCGTGCAGGACGTGCATGTCGGGGCGATAGCGTATGCGCGCTTTGCGTTCGACAAGCGTGCGGAACATGATCACGTCTTCGCCGCCGCCGATGTCTCCACCGGCGCGATTGTATCGGTCGTCGAAACGGAGCTTCGGGTCATCACGGAACAGGCGCATGTCGAAGGCGATGTTGGCCGTCCACAGCGGGGCGCTTTCATCCGTGAGCCAGCGCGGAGCATCACCGTGATTGACCTCGGCCAGAAAGCCAAGCAGCTCGTCGCCGAGCCAACGGGGGCGCTCCAGGCCGGTGAAGTCGACCTCCACCTTGCCGCCCGCGCATTGCGCTCCTTCGTTCAGGATGGCATCACAGGCAGCCTGAAGAAACCCGGGGCTGGGCAGCTCATCGTCGTCGATGAACACCAGGATGTCGCTGCCCAACGACTCTTCCAGCGCACGATTCCGTGCCGGTACGATTCCCTGCCTCGTCTCGGTGACGAAGCGCAGAGGGACGCCGGGAAGTCTGGAGAGCGACTCCAGGATGCTAGCTGTCGCGTCCTTGCTGTTGTTGTTTACGGCGAGAATCTCGAAGGGGATCGGACAGGCCTGCGCACGCATTTCGGCGATGAGCCGTTCCAGACGTGACGCACGGTTGTAGGTACAGAAGGCAAAGGTGAGCTTCATTATTGGCTGGGAAACGGCGCCCGCTTTCGGGCCCTAGCGACGACGCGAATCGATATATTGAAGCACACGCGCGTGAACGCACAGTGGCAGAAGACACGGAAGCATGTGAAGCCAGTCATTCGCGGTGCCGTAACCTTTTCTCATCACGACGCGGAAGATGGCTCGCGCGGCAGGGAGGTCGCGCTGCCAGTATGCCAAATACCCCCGGCGCAGCAGTTCGCCAACAGTTAGCTGCCTCGTTTGATAGACGCTAATGCGACGAGCGACTTCGGGGTGATGCTCGAGGAATTTGCCTTGCACCCGGAAATGGTTCAGGGCAACCCGGGAACGGTTGCGCGTGATCTGGTCGCCGTGGTGGTGGTGGTAGTAGGCGAGCACGGTGGGGACTCGTTGCAATTGCTGTTCAGTGCCGAGCCTGAGCCACAGATCGTAGTCCATGCATGAGCTGAGTGTTTCGTCGAAGCCGCCGCAGCCACGGATCAGCGGTGCCCGCGTCAGGGCCCCATGGATGGGCCAGCGGCATCCCTGAAGCAAGGCTTCCAGTTTCGCAGGAGTCTCGTAGTCGGGCGGGATGAAAGGCAGGCCTTGGCCGCCGGGCAATCCGACATTCCGCCAGCCGCAATAGGCGATTCCGGCGTCCGGATTGGCGTCGAGGGCGGCGCTCATGAGCTCGAGGAACCGAGGATCCCAGGTGTCGTCTGCATCGAGAAAGGCGATGAAGCGACCTCGTGCCGCCTTCAGCCCGCGGTTGCGCGCAGCGGCAGCGCCTGCATTCTGCTGGCGAAGCAGCACGATGCGTGAGTCGGCCGCGGACAGGGTTGCCAGCAAGGGCCAGGAGCTGTCCGTGGAACCGTCGTCGACCACGATCAGTTCCCAGTCGCGCCGTGTTTGCGCCTGGACGCTGAGAATGCTCCGCTCGACGTGATCGGCCCCGTTGTAGCAGGGCATGATGATGGAGATGGTGGGGGGCGGTTCGTGCTTCCGCAGCCGGTCAAGGCTCGGATTTTCCGGCGCGTTCGGGCGGAGTGCCGGCGGGGGCCGGGGCTCGGGGCGCTCTCTGAATTCGCTTGCTTTCATTCATGCTCAGGCGAAGTGCGCAGCGTCCGCTGCATCCTTCGTCACAACTAAATTTGCATGAATATAAGGGATCTATGGATGAAATGCCATCCATATGGAATTGAGTTGCGGCCTCCAGGGCCCAAACATCGGGTCTGGCGGCGCCTGCGGCACCTGCGGCGCCAGGGTGGCGCGTCGGATGGCGGCTACGAACCTTGCATGTTGTGCTGGTCGTCATCTTCGAACAATCTGATCAGCCTGCTGTGCGCCGCGAGCGGGAGCAGGGCGGGCAGCATGTAGAGCCAGTCCCGTGGCGATCCGTATCGTGCGCGCATGGCGCGCCTGAAAATGGCGCGCGCGGCGACGAGCTCGCGCTTCCAGTAGCAGTCGAAACCGGCGCGCAACACGTTGTCGTACATCAGCCTGCGGAGGCCCGCTCGGCCCACGCGCCTGGCAAAGTCGGGATGCGTTCGCACATAGGCTTGCTGCGCGGCAAGCAGGTGCTCCACTGCGCGCGGCTTGTTCGACGACGCTTGCCCCACCCCGTGAAAGTGATAATAGGCGAGCACTTCCGGGACCCTGACGATGGGTGCCTTTGCCGCGATTTCCAGCCAGAGGGCATAGTCTTCGGCGTTCTTCAGTGTCCGATTGAATCCGCCCGCCGACGTGATGGCCAGCCGTCGGGCCATCGCAGCGTGAATGGGCCAGCGACATCCCGCGAACAGATTCTCCTCCTTGTCCGGTGTTTCGTACTCCGGGGGAACGAACGGCTGGCCGCGTCCGCCGGGGATTCCAACGTTTTGCCATCCGCAGTATGCGAGTGCGGCCTGAGGCTGAGCGGTGAGCGCAGCCAGCATCGTCGTGAGAAAGTTTGGTGCCCAGGTATCGTCGGCATCGAGAAAGGCGATGTACTCTCCCCGGGCGAGTGCGAGCCCTGCGTTCCGCGCGGCGCTGACGCCCTGGTTGGTCTGCTGCAGGACGACGAGGCGGTCGTCGTCTTGCGTCATCAGCCATTCATGCGAGCGATCTGTCGAGCCATCGTCGACCACGATCAGCTCCCAGTTGTCGAACGTCTGCGCAAGAACACTGGAAACGCTCATGGGCAAGTGAGCCAGCGAGTTGAAGCAGGGCATCACGATGGAGACTGCGGGCTGCGCCGCCGGCGTGTTCATTTGGCCAGGCCCAGACGGCGAAATGCGTAACGCCCTACGTCCCCCCATGCGACGTCGTGGCTGCCGAAGACCAGCTTGCGGGCGAAACTCGACGTCGTGTCGGCGTTGGTGATGGTGAGGCGCCGCAACTGGTACGGGTCGCCATCCTTCAGCGCCCATCCGGTGCGCGTCGTGCATGCCGCCCCGTACCCGGCCGTCTTCACCGCCTTGGCGCAGCGCGCGTCCCAGGCGCCGTAAGGGTATGCAAAGCTTGACACCGGGCGTCCGGTGACTTCCTCCAGAAGCTCTCTGGACTCCCTCAGATCCCCGGCCAGTTGTTCGTCGGCGAGCGCAGGCAGGCGGTGGTGGTGCATCGAATGCGAGCCTATTTCCATGCCGGCCGCCTGCATCTGGCGCAATTCGTGCTGATTCAGGATTCTTCCAGCCGGGCGACCATCTGCGGGCCAGCTTGGGGAACTGGCAAGCGATCCGGCGACGATGAACCACGTTGCCCGCATCCCACGCTTCTCGAGCGCCTCACATGCGGCAAGGTTGTCTGCGTAGCCGTCGTCGAAGGTAATCACAGCCGTGCGGCCCCGCCGTGTGGGCGTTGCGATCAGTTCCGCCATGGTCGGCGTTGCATAGCCCTCGGCCGCCAGAAAATCGAGCTGTGAGAGGAAACGGCGAAGGGAAACGGCCCAGGTCCAGGTTGGCACGGAGGCGCCCTGCTGCACGGAGTGGTACATCAGAATGAGCGGGCCGTGTTCTCCGGCTCCCCGGTGCAGCGCGGCGGAAAGAGGGTCGATTCTCATTGGGATTCAGGACCAGCTTGTTGTCCGATCGAACTCTAATGCACTGCCGGATGCGTCGATTTCCCAAGAATCAGGAGGTTAGAAGTTCATCCCGAATGACCTCCAGCCAAGCGTGTCCCCACTTCTGATCCGGTTCGACATAATTGCCTTCAGCCCATTCATTCCAGGCCTTGAGGAATACGATTCGCTCTTCACTGGGGCGGTCCTCCACCCGAAGGATTGCATCGTGCAGCACGCCCCGGAAAAGTTCTGGAGTGGCGTTGTGAAAGACGATTCCTCGCATTGCCGACCGAGGTGTGTTATCCCAATTCGGCAGTACCAGGGGGTAGTCCGTCCAGTCGACCTTGTTGCTACGCAGAAGAATGGGAACGATCTCTTCATAGTCCCAAATGGTCAGTTCGTGCTTGTTCCCTTCCAGCAGCAGCTTCAGCTTTGTAGAAAGATAACGGCGCGGAATCCGACCGTCACGACGTGGAAGGGCCTGCATCGTGCTGGCATCTAGACCGCGGATTCGGGGATCCCATGACTCGTCGCGATTCGAAACGCCAATCAGGTGCAGGCCGGGAAGACCGGCCTCCTGGGCACGTTTTCGCCAGAACTCGACAACGCGCTGAACGTCGGGGATGTCGTCCGGGCGATAGATGACAAAAATCGGCTTCCCATCGAGTTTCAGATAGCGCTTGTCGGTGAAGGCCCTCAGCAGCCAATCGAAGTGCGCGGCATGGTCGTCCCAGCCGGGATAGGTCTGCTCGATGAGCATCTCGTTGGTACCCTGCCAGGCGGTATTCCAGCTATGGTTTGCCCAGCACAGGCAAAATGGAAAGTCCGGTTCGCCAGAGTCGAGGATTTCGTTGAACGGCCGCTCGAGAATCCTGCGTCCTCCGAACCAGTAATGATAGTAGCAAAAGCCTTCAACGCCATACTGCCGAGCAAGATCAGCCTGTGCCTGTCTCGCCTCGGGCAGCCGAAGGTCGTAAAACCCCAAATCGGCAGGAATGTGAGGCTGGTAGTGGCCTGGGAAAAGTGGCGTTGCCTTTGCCACGTTCGTCCATTCCGTGAAGCCCTTTCCCCACCACTGGTCATTCTCCGGGGTGGGGTGAAACTGCGGCAAATGGAAGGCAATGATTCGCGCCTTCTTCTTATGGGAGGTTTCAGGTTCCATCTTGTACGCTGCAAAACGTGAGGAAAGGGACGGGCAGCCAGCGAGGCGGTGCAGTCAGGATTGGCTCGGCGTCATGCGCCTTCTTGCAAGAAAGCGCCGGATACGCGCCGCTTCCGCTTGTGTTTCAGGAAACGGAAGATAAAAGAAGCACAACAGGTATGCGGCTGCTCCGGCTGAGCTCATGAGAGCGAGAAATGTCTTAGGTGCATCTGTCTTGAGCTCCGCGGGAAGCAGAAACTCCAATATGGCTAGCGTAAGAACGAGCGCAGAACAGAAAATCAGTGGGGGCGCTATTGCGCGAAGCAGATCGCGCACGCGATTCGAAAAAGCTCTCTGCGCAATAAGATAGATATGAAGAGTGGAGTAGATTTGGCTGATGATGATGGCGATCGAGATCCCGACTAGACCCCAATGGAGCCCGATAACGCAGCCTGAAGCAACAATTATCCATGTGATGGTGTGAACAACTGCCTCTCGTCCCAGTCGATTGGTTGCGGCAAGGACGGCGCCCGCTGGGTGGCCGATGCAGTACAGCAGTCCCAGCGGAGCAAGTAGCTGGAGGGCAATGGCGGATTCTCGCCAATGCTCGCCAAATACGGCGATGATGAATGGTTTTGCGAGCCACGATAGGCCGATATACAGCGGTGCCGTATACAGCATCAATAGCGTGATCATTTTGTAGAAGAGGTATTTTATTCTTTCCGGATTGTCCTGCTCGGCTGCCATTGTTCTGAAGACAGGTTGAAAGATAGGTCCGCTTATCGCAGTAAATGGCAATTCAGCAAGGCTGCTGCCCTTGTTAAAGAGGCCGACCATATTTGCGTCGCCCAATTTTGCAATGATCAGGTTGCTGCTTTGTTTTCGAAAGTAGACAACGAAATCCTTTACTACCAATTTGATTCCATAGCTGCTGTGCGTGCGTGTAATTTCTCGATTACAGCGGAATCGTACGCGGAGGGGAGTGAGATGAGCGATCATGAAATAGTTGGAAAGACTGCCAATGAGGCCGCCAAGAACGAGGCTCCATACGCCAAGGCCGTTTGCCGCCATTCCGATGCTGGCTATTCCGCTTATGGCGCCAGACAGGAATGTCTGGATGGAGAGATCCTTGAATCGCATCTCCCTTGTGAGCCAGTTGGTGTGGATCCCCATGAATGGGCGAAGAAGAAAACCCCAAGCAGAAACGCGTAGCAGATCTTTATAAAGAGGCTCGCTAAACCAGCTGGAAAACGCCGGCGCAATGAAGTAGAGCACTGTGAAAATGGTGAGGCACAGCAGGAACTGAAGTGTGAAAATTACTTGAAAATCAAGCTCGGACGCGTCCTTTGCCCGAACGAGAGCTTGTCCCATTCCGCCTGACGCGAGCATGCCAAGGACGCCGGTGAAAATCTGAATGGTTACAAGCATCCCGAAATCTGATGGGACAAGAAGGCGGGCCAGTGCAATCCCAATCGCAAACTGCAGGACTTGACTGAAGACGTTACTGCCGATAAGCCATTTTGAGCTTTCGCGAATATCTTGCGCGAGTTTCATCTGTAGAGGCTATTTGCGCGTAGGTTGGTGCAGCATTGTTGGCGGCGTCAGGCTGGCTAAGGATGCACGAGCTGTGATCTGGGTAAGGCGTCAAGAAATCGCGCTTTGGAGATGGGGAAGGGATTGATCCTTTTTCGAAAGGACGGGGTTCTTGTATGGCCAATTGATACCGATGGCGGGATCGTCCCAGATGACGCCACCCTCGTCTTCGGGGTAGTAGAGCTCGGTGCACTTGTATTCGAAATCGGCAATCTCGCTGAGCACGCAGAAGCCGTGCGCATAGCCCGGGGGAATCCAGAGTTGGCGGTGGTTGTCGTCGTTGAGTTCGACGCCAACGTAGCGCGCGAAGGTGGGCGACTTGGGGTCGATGTCGACCGCCACGTCATACACCGCGCCGCGGCTGACGCGCACCAGCTTGCCTTGTGGCTTCGTCTTCTGAAAATGCAGCCCGCGCAGCACGCCGCGTTGCGAGCGGGAGTGGTTGTCCTGCACGAAAGGCAGGGTGATGCCGGCCTCGCGATAGCGTTCGACCTGGAAGGTTTCGACGAAGAAGCCGCGTGCGTCGCCGAAGACCTTGGGTTCGATGATCAGCACGCCGGGCAGGGCGGTTTCGATGACTTTCATGCGGGATTTCCAGTGCGGGGCGCGACGATTCTGCCGCGTGTGTGATGACGGCGCGGTGAATTATGGCACTGGTGCCGTGCGGTAGGCGCGGGCTTGAGTGAGGTGTGGAGGGGCGGGTGCGGTTGCGCCCGGTCCTACAGGGGGGCGCTGGTGCCGGATCCGGGCAATCTTCGGGGTGCCCCAGGAACGGGCTTGACCGCGATATTCAGCCCGGGGTCGCGGTCGAGCCAGGTCTTATGGCCGGCTGAGGTGTCACGGATACATCGCCCGATCTCGCGGATCGGGCGACGCCTTGAGGCCTGATGTTCAGGCGAGCATCTCCAGCAAGGTCGGCAGCCATACGGCCTTGTCGATCTCGCCGAGGCGACCGGCAAGCCGGGTCTTGTCCACACAGCGGATCTGGTCGAGCAGGATGCGGGCGCGCTTGCCATTGAAGACAAGTTCCGGACGACAGCCGAGCGCTTGGCCCTTGCTGGTGATGGGGGCCACGATGACCCGCGGAAGTGCGGCGTTCATGTCGTCCGGGGAGACGACGAGGGCGGGGCGCGTCTTCTTGATCTCCGTCCCGACCGTGGGATCGAGATTGACCCAATAGACGTCACCGCGCCGAACTTTCGTCTTCACCATTCCCACTCCTCGCTGTCGGCATCAGGGAGAAGCTCTGCCCATGCGTCGGTGTCTCCCTGCTCAAGGTAGCCGTCAAACCAGCCCTTTCGAGAGGTGACCACGGGTTCGATGACAATGCGCTGGCCGTCGAGTTTCAGTTCGACGTCCTCGCCGATGCCACACTCTGCGAGCATCGTGGCGGGAATGAGCACTCCCCGGGAGTTCCCGATCTTTCGGATCGTGGTGCGCATGATGGACGTCCTTGAGTAATAACAAAGTTATTACATCAGAGCGCTGGAGCCGAAGCAAGTTCGACCGGAGTGGGGCTTGCTCGGTCGGGATCCGGGCTATCGCACAGATCCCTGCGTGAGCACGCGCTGCAGATACTTGCCGTAGCCCGTCTTGCTGAGCGCTTCGGCTTCGCGTGCGAGTTGCTCCGCCGACAGCCAGCCGTTGCGGTAGGCGATCTCTTCGAGGCAGGCCACCTTGAGGCCCTGGCGCGCTTCGATGGTCTGCACGAAGTGGCTGGCTTCCATGAGCGAGTCGTGGGTGCCGGTGTCGAGCCAGGCGAAGCCGCGGCCGAGGAGGCTGACGTGCAGGTCGCCGCGCTGCAGGTAGGCGTTGTTCACGTCGGTGATCTCGAGCTCGCCGCGCGGCGAGGGTTTCACCTGTCTGGCGATCTGTACGACGTCGTTGTCGTAGAAGTAGAGGCCGGTGACGGCGTAGTTCGACTTGGGTTGCCTGGGCTTTTCTTCGATCGAGAGCGCCTTGCCGGCGGCGTCGAACTCGACCACGCCGAAGCGCTCGGGGTCGTTGACGTGGTAGCCGAAGACGGTGGCGCCGATCGGGCGCGCGGCGGCTTCGTGCAGCATGGCGGTGAAGCCGTAGCCGTAGAAGATGTTGTCGCCGAGGATGAGGCAGACGTTGTCCTTGCCGATGAAGTCTTCACCGATGAGGAAGGCCTGGGCCAGGCCATCGGGCGAGGGCTGCTCGGCGTAGCTCAGTGCGATGCCGAAGTCGCTGCCGTCGCCCAGCAGCTTGCGGAAGTTGGGCAGGTCGTCGGGGGTGGAGATGACGAGGATGTCCCGGATGCCGGCGAGCATCAGCACCGACAGCGGGTAGTAGATCATCGGCTTGTCGTAGATGGGCAGGAGCTGTTTCGACACGCCGCGGGTGATCGGGTGCAGCCGCGTGCCGGACCCGCCGGCGAGGATGATGCCTTTCATTGCTTGCTCCGGATGATGACGCGCCATTTTCGCCGTTCGGGGGCGACGGCGCCGCGCATTTTGACACTCGTCCATTACGGTGGGTGTGGTGTCGTAGGAGCGGGCTTGACCGCGATTCGCATGGGGCGGTCGCGCTCGAGCGCGCTCCTACACGGCAGGGCGGCGGTGTAGGGACGGGCTGAGATTGGC
>JAFEFC010000011.1:0-1283 GCA_018240785.1 Pseudomonadota bacterium
GCCGAGCAGATCCGCCCCTTCGTCAAGGGCACGTACGTGACGCTGGGCACCGACGGTTTCGGCCGCTCGGACACGCGCGAGCAACTGCGCCACTTCTTCGAGGTGGATCGGCACTGGGTGACGCTGGCTGCGCTCAAGGCGCTGGCCGATGAGGGCGTGATCGGCCGCGACAAGGTCGCCGCGGCGATGGTCAAGTACAACCTCGACCCGAACAAGCCGAACCCGATGTCGGTTTGAGCGCGCAAGGAGACAAGAACATGAGCCAACTCATTGAAGTGAAGGTTCCGGACATCGGCGACTTCGACGCGGTGCCGGTGATCGAGCTGTTCGTGAAGGTCGGCGACACGATCGCCGTCGATGACGCGATCGCGACGCTCGAATCGGACAAGGCGACGATGGACGTGCCCTCGTCGCACGCCGGCGTGGTGAAGGAAGTGCTGGTCAATATCGGCGACAAGGTGTCCGAGGGCAGCGTGCTGATCAAGGTCGAGGCCGCAGGTGCCGCGGCGGCTGCGCCGGCGCCCGTCGCGGCCGCCCCGGCCGCACCCGCACCGGCTCCGGCCGCGGCAGCCGCCGCGCCTGCTCCGGCCCCGGCGCCGGCCGCGGGTGGCGGCGTGGTCGAGGTCGCGGTGCCCGACATCGGCGACTTCTCCGACGTGCCGGTGATCGAGCTGTTCGTGAAGGTGGGCGACACGATCAAGGTCGATGACGCCATCGCCACGCTCGAGTCGGACAAGGCGACGATGGACGTGCCGTCCTCGGCCGCCGGCGTGGTGAAGGAAGTGCTGGTCGCCCTGGGCGACAAGGTCAGCCAGGGCAAGGTGCTGATCAAGGTCGAGACCTCGGGTGGCGGTGCGGCGGTCGCCGCCCCGGCCGCCGCGCCCTCGTCGCCCCCCTCTCCGGCGCCGCTGGCCGATGGCGGCCCGGCTGCCAGCGCCCCGGCCGCGATGCCGGCGGCCGCGCCCGCGGCGCCCTCGGCGGTCACGCTCGGCGGCAAGGTGCACGCCAGCCCCTCGGTGCGCGCCTTCGCCCGCGAGCTCGGGGTCGATCTGGCCCAGGTCAAGGCCACCGGTCCGAAGGGCCGCATCCTCAAGGAAGACGTCACCGGCTTCATCAAGAGCGCGATGAGCACCGGCGTCGTCCCGGGCAGGACCCCGGCTGCCGCCGCGGGCGCAGGCCTGGGTGGCGCTCAGTTGGGTGGCCTCGACCTGTTGCCGTGGCCCAAGGTCGACTTCGCCAAGTTCGGCGAGATCGAAGTGAAGCCGCTCTCGCGCATCAAGAAG
>JAFEFC010000011.1:1434-519774 GCA_018240785.1 Pseudomonadota bacterium
CAACATCGCGTTTGCGGCCGACACCCCCAATGGCCTGGTCGTGCCGGTGGTGAAGGACGCCGACAAGAAGAGCGTGTTCGACATCGCCGCCGAGACCGGCGCGCTCGCCAAGAAGGCGCGCGACGGCAAGCTCGGTCCGGCCGACATGTCGGGGGCCTGCTTCACGATCAGCTCGCTGGGGGGCATCGGCGGCACCTACTTCGCGCCCATCGTCAATGCGCCCGAAGTGGCCATCCTCGGGGTGAACAAGTCGGTGATGAAGCCGGTGTGGGACGGCAAGCAGTTCGTGCCGCGGCTCACGCTGCCGATGTCGCTCACTGCGGATCACCGTGTCATCGACGGCGCGCTGGCGACCCGCTTCAACGTGTACCTCGCGCAACTGCTGGCGGACTTCCGCCGCGTGATGCTGTAAGGAGATCGCCATGAGTCTCGTTGAAGTGAAAGTGCCGGACATCGGCGATTTCGATGCGGTGCCGATCATCGAGCTGTTCGTGAAGGTGGGCGACAGCATCGCGGTGGATGATGCGATCTGCACGCTCGAGTCCGACAAGGCGACGATGGACGTGCCGTCCTCGGCCGCCGGCGTGGTGAAGGAAGTGCTCGTCAATCTGGGCGACAAGGTCGGCGAAGGCGCGGTGCTGATCAAGGTCGAGGCGGCGGGTGCGGCTGCTGCAGCTCTGGCCCCGGCGGCCGCTGCGCCCGCTCCGGCGGCGGCGCCTGTTGCGGCGCCGGTAGCTGCCCCGACCGCTGCGGCGCACGCCGGCGCGGCCGATGTCGAGTACGACCTGGTCGTGCTCGGCGCCGGTCCGGGCGGCTACTCGGCCGCCTTCCGCGCCGCGGACCTGGGGCTGAAGACCGCGATCATCGAGCGCTATTCGACGCTCGGTGGCGTGTGCCTGAACGTGGGCTGCATCCCGTCCAAGGCGCTGCTGCATGTGGCCGCGGTGATCGAGGAGGCCGAGCATGTGCATACGGCCGGCATCCAGTTCGCCAAGCCGTCGGTGGATGTCGATGCGCTTCGCAAGCACAAGGACGGCGTGATCGGCAAGCTCACCGGCGGGCTCTCGGGCATGGCCAAGGCGCGCAAGGTGGACGTGATCCGCGGCTACGGCAGCTTCCTCGACCCGCATCACCTGGAAGTCGAGGAGACGACCGGCGGCGCGCAGGACAAGACCGGCGCGAAGAAGGTGGTGAAGTTCAAGCAGTGCATCATCGCCGCCGGTTCGGCCGCGGTGCACCTGCCCTTCCTGCCGCGCGATCCGCGCATCGTCGATTCGACCGGCGCGCTGGAGCTGCGCCAGGTGCCGCAGAAGATGCTGGTGATCGGCGGCGGCATCATCGGGCTGGAGATGGCCACGGTGTACTCCACGCTGGGCGCGCGCATCGACGTCGTCGAGATGCTCGACGGCCTGATGCAGGGCCCGGACCGCGACGCGGTGAAGGTGTGGGAGAAGCAGAACGCGCACCGCTTCGACAACATCATGCTCAAGACCAGGACTGTGGCGGTCGAGGCGAAAGACGATGGTCTGTGGGTCACCTTCGAGGGCGAGAAGGCCCCCGCCGGACCGGTGCGCTATGACCTGATCCTGCAGTCGGCGGGCCGCTCGCCCAACGGCAGGAAGATCGGCGCCGACAAGGCGGGGGTGATCGTCGGCGAGCGCGGCTTCATCCCGGTGGACGCGCAGATGCGCACCAACGTGGCACACATCTTTGCCATCGGCGACATCGTCGGCCAGCCCATGCTCGCCCACAAGGCGGTGCATGAGGCGCACGTGGCGGCCGAAGTCGCCGCGGGCCATAAGGCCGCATTCGATGCGACCGTGATCCCGGGCGTGGCCTACACCCATCCGGAAGTGGCCTGGGTCGGCTACACCGAGGCGCAGGCCAAGGCCGAGGGCAAGAAGGTGGAGACGGCCAAATTCCCGTGGGCCGCAAGTGGCCGCGCCATCGCCAACGGCGCCGACTACGGCTTCACCAAGCTGATCTTCGATGCCGAAACGCACCGCGTCATCGGCGGCACCCTCGTCGGGCCCTCGGCCGGCGACATGATCGGCGAGGTGTGCCTGGCCATCGAGATGGGCGCCGATGCGGTCGATATCGGCAAGACCATCCACCCCCACCCCACCCTGGGCGAGACCGTGGGCATGGCCGCCGAAGTCGCGCACGGAAGCTGCACCGACCTGCCGCCGCAAAGGAAGCGATAATCCGGGCGCAGCTTCGACGCAGATTCAAGCGACCGTACAGCACAACCTGAACCACGGGCGATTCGTCGCAAGTGCAGGTATTGTGCACACCTTGCATGCCGGCACGCTGACGAAGCGTTCGTTAGTGCCGGCATGCATTCGTATCATTCCCCCAGTTGCGGGGAGCCTGGTTCTGCACCCAAGCAGGAACCATCCGGGACCTGCTTCCCCGCAATCAAGAGCAACCCGCAAACAGATCACGAATCACGAAACAGGTCGTCATCGTGCCTGCCACTGCCATCGGCATGGGCTTGGCGAGGGCGATCGAGTGCTGACACGGAGTATCGAAGGAAACGCATGAAGGAGAATAGGACATGTTGATCGGAGTCCCGCGCGAGACCGCGTCTGGCGAAAAACGCGTAGCGACCGTTCCCGAGGTGGTGGGCAAGCTCATCAAGCTGGGCTTCTCGGTCGCGGTGGAAAGCGGCGCCGGCGCCGCGGCGAACTTCAGCGACGAGGACTACCGTGCCGCCGGCGCCGAGGTGCTGCCGGGCGCAGCCGATGTGTGGGGACGGGCCGACGTCGTCTTCAAGGTTCGCCCGCCGACGCTGGACGAAGTCGGCCTGCTGCGTGAGGGCGCGACGCTCATCGGCTTCGTATGGCCGGCGCAGCACCCCGAACTGATGCAGGCACTGCAGGCCAGGCGCGCCACCGTGCTGGCGATCGACTGCCTGCCGCGACAACTGAGCCGCGCCCAGAAGATGGACGCGCTGTCCTCCATGGCGGGCATCAGCGGCTACCGCGCGGTGGTGGAGGCGGCCAACGCCTTCGGTCGCTTCTTCAACGGTCAGATCACCGCCGCCGGCAAGATTCCGCCGGCCAAGGTCTTCATCGCCGGTGCCGGTGTGGCCGGCCTGGCGGCGATCGGCACCGCCGCCAATCTCGGCGCCGTCGTGCGCGCCAACGACACCCGCGCCGAAGTCGCCGACCAGGTCGTGTCCCTGGGTGGCGAATTCGTCAAGGTGGACTACGAGGAAGAAGGCTCGGGTGGCGGCGGCTACGCCAAGGTCATGAGCGAGGGCTTCCAGGTCGCGCAGCGCGAGATGTACGCGCGCGAGACCAAGGACGCCGACATCGTCATCACCACCGCGCTGATCCCGGGCAAGCCGGCGCCGCGGCTCATCACCGCCGAGATGGTGCAGACCATGAAGCCCGGCAGCGTGATCGTCGACCTGGCGGCCGAGCAGGGAGGCAACTGCGAACTCACCGTGCCCGGCGAGGCGGTGGTGCGCCATGGCGTCACCATCATCGGCTATACCGATCTGGTGAGCCGCCTGGCCAAGCAATCCTCGACCCTGTACTCGAACAACCTGCTGCGCATGACCGAGGATCTGTGCAAGGCCAAGGACGGCAACGTCGTCGTGAACTTCGAGGACGATGCGATCCGCGGCCTCACCGTCATCAAGGCCGGCGAACTTACCTGGCCGGCGCCCCCGCCCAAGCTGCCCGCTGCGCCCGCCAAGCCCAAGGCTGCCGCCGCGCCGATCACCGCACCCAAGGGCCACGGCCATGGCGCCGGCGAGCCGATGTCGGCGACGACGCTGGCGGTGGTGTTCGGCATCGGCGCGGTGCTGTTCCTTCTCGTCGGGCTGTACGCGCCGGCCGCCTTCCTGGCGCACTTCACGGTTTTCGTGCTGGCCTGCTTCGTCGGCTACATGGTGGTCTGGAACGTCACGCCCTCGCTGCACACGCCGCTGATGAGCGTCACCAACGCCATCTCGTCCATCATCGCCATCGGCGCACTGGTACAGGTGGCACCGCCCTTGTCCGACAGCGTCGTCGACCGACCCAACGTCCTGATCCTGGGCCTGGCTGTGTTCGCGCTTGCGCTCACGGCCGTCAACATGTTCGGCGGCTTCGCAGTGACGCGTCGCATGCTGGCGATGTTCCGAAAGTAAGGAGACACCCATGACATCAAGCCTTGCCACTGTCTCGTACATCGGCGCCACCATCCTCTTCATCCTCAGCCTGGGGGGCCTCGCACACCCTGAAAGTGCGCGCCGCGGCAACCTGTTCGGCATCGTCGGCATGACCATCGCCGTGCTGGCCACGGTGCTCGGCCCGCAGGTCACGTCGGCTGGCATCCCTTGGATCGTCGGCGCCCTTGCCGTCGGCGGCGCGATCGGCCTCATCGCTGCAAAGAAGGTGCAGATGACGCAGATGCCGGAGCTCGTCGCGCTGATGCACAGCCTGGTGGGCCTGGCCGCCTGCCTGGTGGGTTTCGCAAGTTATGTCGATACCTCGGCGGTGTTCCCCACTGCGGCCGAGAAGGCCATCCACGAGGTGGAAATCTACGTCGGCATCTTCATCGGTGCGGTCACCTTCTCGGGCTCGCTCATCGCCTTCGGCAAGCTGTCGGGCAAGATCGGTGGCAAGCCGCTGCTGCTGCCGGCGCGCCATGTGCTGAACCTGGTGGGCCTGCTGGTGGTGATCTGGTTCGGACGCGGGTTCCTCAACGCGCACGACATCCATGCCGGCATGACGCCGCTGCTGGTGATGACGGTGATCGCGCTGCTGTTCGGCATCCACATGGTGATGGCGATCGGCGGCGCCGACATGCCGGTGGTCGTCTCCATGCTCAACAGCTACTCGGGCTGGGCGGCCGCCGCCACGGGCTTCATGCTCAGTAATGACCTGCTGATCGTGGTCGGCGCCCTGGTCGGCTCGTCGGGCGCGATCCTGTCCTACATCATGTGCCGCGCGATGAACCGCAACTTCATCAGCGTCATCGCCGGCGGTTTCGGCAGCGGTGCCGGCGCGCCCGCAGCAGCGTCCGGGGCCGGCGAGCCGCAAGGCGAGGTCACCCCGATCAGCGCGGTCGACACCGCCGAGCTGCTGCGCGAGGCGAAGAGCGTGGTCATCGTGCCGGGTTACGGCATGGCCGTGGCGCAAGCCCAGCACGTCGTGTGCGAGATCGTCAACAAGCTGCGCCAGAGCGGCGTCAAGGTGCGCTTCGGCATCCATCCGGTGGCAGGCCGCATGCCTGGCCACATGAACGTGCTGCTTGCTGAAGCGAAGGTTCCCTACGACATCGTGCTGGAGATGGACGAGATCAACGACGACTTCTCCGACACCGACGTCGCCATGGTCATCGGCGCCAACGACATCGTGAACCCGGCCGCCCAGGAAGACCCGGGCAGCCCCATTGCCGGCATGCCGGTGCTGGAAGTCTGGAAGGCGAAGACCTCCATCGTCATGAAGCGCAGCATGGCTTCGGGCTATGCCGGCGTGGACAACCCGCTGTTCTACAAGGAGAACAACCGGATGTTGTTCGGTGATGCCCGGAAGATGCTCGATGAGGTGCTGGGCGCCCTCAGTGCCTGATGCGCTAGGCGGATCCATGCGATGAGGCGCTGAGGAGCGAGGCGGCTGCAGCGTGCGCTGCGGCCGCCTCGCGCTGCCGCAGAGCGATTCGGCACGCGTGGGTCGCGCATGAACAATCGGATAGACCACCTCTTGGAGGATCGACTGCCATGACTCAGCCTCAAGACACTCCGCGCCTTTCGTCCTCGCCGCGCGTCGCGCTGTTCGTCACCTGCCTGGTCGATGCGATGCGCCCCAGCGTGGGATTTGCCGCGCTCAAGCTGTTGCGCGACGCTGGATGCCAGGTCGAAGTACCTCAGGCGCAGACCTGTTGCGGCCAGCCCGCCTTCAACAGCGGCGACACCGCCCACGCCGCGGCGCTCGCACGCCACTTCATCGAGACCTTCGAAGGCTACGACTATGTCGTCGCGCCTTCGGGGTCCTGCGTCGGGATGACGCGCGCGCATTACGCCGAAGCCCTCGCCGATGATCCGGCCTGGGCGGCACGGGCGCATCGGCTCGGCGAGCGTACCTTTGAATTGATGAGCTTCCTGGTGGATGTGATGCGCTTCGCACCAGCAGATGTGAAGCTCGACACCAGTTTCACCTATCACGACAGTTGCTCGGGCCTCAGGGAACTCGGCGTCCATGACCAGCCGCGCGCGCTGCTGGGCAAGGTCACGGGACTCACCCTCAAGCCGCTCGAAGGCAACGACGTATGCTGCGGCTTCGGTGGCACCTTCTGCGTCAAGTACCCGTCGATCTCGAATGCGGTGGTGGGCGAGAAGGCCGAAGCCATCGAGCGCAGCGGCGCGAAACTGCTGCTGGGGGGCGACCTCGGTTGCCTGATGAACATGGCCGGCAAGCTCAAGCGCAAGGGCTCGGGCGTGCGCGCCTTCCATGCAGCCGAAGTCCTGGCCGGCATGGGCAACGCCCCGGCCATCGGCGAGGAGAGCTGAGCCATGGAAGAGGCGACCCTGTCCTTCAAGGCGCGCGCCGAGCGTGCGCTGGCCGATCCGACGTTGAAGATCGCAATCGACCGAACCACCGGCACCGCGGAACGCAAGCGCGCAGTGGCGATGTCGCAGTTCCCGCAGTTCGACGCGGCACGCGAGCGTGGCAAGCGGATCAAGGACCATGTCATTGCCAACCTCGACCATTACCTGCTCGAGTTCGAGCGCAATGCGATCGCCTCCGGTGCCAAGGTGTACTGGGCGGCGACCGCCGGGGAGGCCTCGCAGATCGTCGTGCGGCTGTGCAAGGAAGCCGGCGCGAAGCGCGTGACCCGGGTGAAGTCGATGCTGGGCGAGGAGATCGGCCTGCCGCACGCGCTCGACGAGGCGGGCATCGAACGCGTCGAGACCGACCTCGCCGAACACATCGTGCAGTTGGGTGGCGACCGCCCCTCGCACATCGTGTGGCCATCGATGCACCGCACGCGCGAGCAGGTGTCCGAGATGTTCAAGCGCCTGCACCGCGCCCCGCATCAGGAGGAGACCATCGAGGCGATGGTCGACAGCGCGCGGCGGGAACTGCGCGACAAGTTCCTGTCGGCAGATGTCGCCATCTCGGGCGCCAACTTCCTCATTGCCGACACCGGCGCCACCTGCACCGTCACCAATGAAGGCAACGCCGAACTGACGACCACCCCGCCACGGGTGCACATCGTCACTGCAGGCATCGAGAAGCTCGTCCCCAGCATGGGGCACGCGATCGCCATGCTGCGCCTGCTGGTCCGCTCCGCCACCGGAGCGGACGTCACCCAATACACCACCTTCCACTGCGGGCCCAAGCAGCCGGGCGATCGCGACGGGCCGGAGGAATTCCACATCGTGCTGGTCGATAACGGCCGCACACGCATGCTCCGCGAAGGCTTGAAGGAGATGCTGCGCTGCATCCGCTGCGGCGCCTGCATGAACCATTGCGTGGTCTTCCGGCAGTTGGGCGGCCACGTCTATGGCGGCACCTATCCGGGGCCGATGGGCGCGGTCCTGACGCCGGTGCTCGACGGGCTGGAGAAATCCCGCGACCTGCCGCACGCCTGCACGATGAACGGCAAGTGCCAGGAAGTGTGCCCGGTGGCGATCCCGCTGCCCACCCTGCTGCGCGGCTGGCGCGACCGCTCGTGGCGCGAGGGGCTGGAGCCGGCTTCGGTTCGTTTCGGGCTGGGCATGCACGCCTTCTTCGCGCTGCGGCCCGGTCTCTACCGCATGGCGACGGCGATCGCCATCCGGGTGATGCGCCTGTTCAGCCGCGGGGGTGTCGTGCGCGGCATGCCCGGGCTGGGCGCGTGGACCGCCTACCGCGAGTTTCCCGCGCCGGCCAAACGCAGCTTCATGGAGATGTACAAGGAGCAGGAGAACCAGCGATGAGCACCCGTGAAGCCATTCTGGACGCCGTGCGCGGCGCCCTCGGCCACAAGACGGTCGACGGCGCAGCGCTGCGGCGCGAGGCCGACGCCCTGCTGGCGGACCTCCCTGCCATCCGGCCGGACCTGCTCGCCGATGGCCTGGTGGAGGCCTTCATCGCGCGCCTCGTCACGCCCAAGGTGGCCGCTACCGCCGAACGCATCGCCGACGCCCGCGAACTGCCGGCGGCGGTTGCGCGCTATGTGGAGGCGCGCGGCCTGCCCGCGGCGATCGCCCTGCAGCCGGCGGCGGTGCTGCAGGCGCTCGACTGGTCCGGCTTCGACGTCCACGATCGGGTCGCGCCCGACGAGACCCTGGCGGTGGGCTTCGCGCGCTGGGGTATCGCCGAGACCGGTTCGCTGGTCTTCCATTCGGACGCCGAGACGCCGATCCTGGCGAACTTCCTGCCGCTGCACCACCTGGTGATGGTGCGCGCCAGCACGGTGCTCGCGTACCTCGACGACTACGCCGCAGCCACCGCCGGCCAGCGCCCGCCGCGCAACGTCAATATCATCACCGGCGCCAGCGGCACCACCGACATCGAGGGCAGCCTGGTCCTCGGCGCCCATGGCCCCCGCTACCTGCACGTCGTCATCGTCGGCGAAGCCACCGACCAAAGCGCTCGATAAAGCTGACAGAAGAAGGGCGGCCACCTCGATGACCGCCCTGCTCCGTGCGCCGCGCCCGCCTGCGCGCTCAGTCAACTTCGAGGCGGAAACCGATCTTCAGCGTCACCTGGAAATGCTCGACCTTGCCATCGACGACATGGCCTCGGGTATCCACAACCTCGAACCAGTCGATGTGGCGGATGGACTCCGCCGCGGTCGCGACCGCGTTGCGGATGGCATCATCGATGCCGACCTTCGACGAGCCGACGACTTCAATCTTCTTGTAGACGTGATCTGACATGCTGTCCTCCTGACAGTGGCGCGGCTCAGAGCTTCTTGTGCGAGCCGTCGCAATACGGCGGGTTGGCGGTGTGCTTGCAACCACACAGGAAGACGGTCCCGTTCGTTTCCGGCGTGAACCCCACGGGGGTAAAACCGGTTCCCTTGTGCGAGCCGTCACAGAAAGGCTGGTTCTTGCTGCGGCCACAGGCGCACCAGAAGTACTGCTTGCCGGCTTCCACTTCGACGGCGTAGGGCGCTTTCTGGGCGATGTGCGGGCTGTTGTCGGACATGGCGCATCTCCTCCTCAATGTTGCATGCGACATTCATGGCGCCCCGTACCCACGGAGCCCGCAAACAGTGCGCCGGCGACCGAAGATCTGTCAATCGGGATCAACCATGGCACTGCCCCGCGCCGCTGCCTGCGGCGCGGGGCAGTGCTCGCCAATCCAGCGCGCCTCGGTCTCCATCTGCATGTCGCCGCGGTCGGAGCGGACATTCACCCGCGTGGAGAACTGTTCCGGCGAGACGATCCTCGCTTCGAAATCCCCGCTTCCTCTGGGCTGGGTGCAGTTCAGCCTGCCACGCACCGTGCCCCGACCCTTGACGACCTCCGTCAGCGTGCAATTGCCCTCCGTCTTGCCCGCATAGAGGTTGTCCTGCTTCGCCTGCTCGGGCGTGATGCAGCTACGCACCGTGCCGTCGCTGCCGAGCGTCACGCCGCGCGAGGCCATCTGCTGCTCGAGCATACGGCGCGTCTCCGCAGGAAGGCTCTTCAGGTGCTGTTGCAGTTGCGCCATCTGCGGCGACAAGTCCGGTAGTCCGGCGAGATTCATGCGCGTGGATCGAAACTCCCACAGTCCCGGACGGATGTCGGCTGCCTGCGCGACGGATACGGCAGCCAGCGTCAGCAGCCCCGGCATGAGCACACGCAGCGTGAGCTTTCCCAGCTTGTTCATCGACGAATTCCTCTTCAACGTATCGGTTGCATCCGGCCTCCCGCGGCCGCTGCGTCATCGGGCGCGACTGTCGCCGTTGGTCAGGAGCCAGGTCGCCCGCTCGTTCAACCTTGCCGCCTTGTCCGGTGCGAGCCCGGGCACTGTAGCAAGCTCGCGCAGCAACTCCGGATCCGGCCGATGCGCGTTGATGACTTGCCAGTAGCGGGCAAGGCTCACCGCGGGCGACGGCCGCTCGAGCAGTTCGAGCACATCGCCCGGTTGAACGGTTCCCGCATCCAACACCCGGTAATACCAGCCGGTCAAACCTTGTTGCGCAACAAAAAGTGAAGCCTCATTGATGCCCAGCCGGTGGCTGATCTTCCAGCACGGCTGGCGTGGCTGGCTCACCTGGATGCGCGCGCTACCGCAGCGGAAGACGTCGCCGATGCACACCTGCTGTTCCGTCATGCCATGCGTGCTCAGGTTCTCCCCGAGGGTGCCAGGGCACAGCAAGTCGCCAAGCTGGGGCCAGCGCCGGAGGAAGGCGGCGTAGTGCTCGGCAGGGAAGTGGTGCAGTGCCTTCTGCGCGCCGCCATGATGGCGTCCATCGCCCTGATGATCGCCAGCCAGCCCGTCGGCCGTAAGCTGCACAGCGCCCCGCACCGGACGCTTGAAGATGCCCGAGATCTGCCCTTCTGGCTCGAGCGGTCGCAGATCGCCGACGAAGATCTGATCGATGGTGGCAACGAACGGGGTCATCCTGCGGCTCCTTGCTGTAATGTCTGCGTGAGAGGCGAGCCCGGCATCGCGCCGCGGGCCATCCATCCGCTGCCCGCCGGGCCGGGCCAAGTGTCGATATAGGCTGCCGCCTTGTCGCCGGCCTTGTCCACCAGACAGCGGGCGGGCACCCCGAAACTCGTGGCGACGATCCAGCCATGCAGGCTCGTGCCGAGGTAGAAGCAACTGCCGGCCAGCAAGGCGCAGAGGTCGAACAGTTCGTCGGACGCAAACCGCGCTGCCGCGAGCTCGGGAGCAAGGCGCCGGATCTGCGACATCAGGCGCTCCAGCACCGCCGGATCGTCATGCCACGGGGCACGCCCGGCGCAGAACAGCACGATGCCAGCGTCGCGGGCGCGTGCCTCGGCGACAGCCGCCTGCGCCACGAGGGCGAGCGTGGCATCGTCACCCCACGCAGCTGCGAGTTGCAAGGCGAGCCAGCGCGGCTGTCGCCGGCGCAGGCGGGCAAAGCCCTCCCCGGACAGCCTTGCCGCAATGGGGTCGCCGAACAGGGTCGGGGTCTGCGCTGCCGGATCCTGCGCCAGCGAGGCCCGCACGCCGATTCCGGCAAGTGCTGCCTGCGTCGTGCGATCCCGCACCGACACCGCCTCCGCCCTGCCGAGCGCGGCGCGCAATTCATCGACAGCCGCGGCGGGAAGACCGGCGATCGCCACGCCCCCCGCGGCAACGAAGCGGCTTGACCACCCGGCAGGCAGATCGGGCGGACCGAACACATAAGGCAACTGCCGCGGCGTGCCGAGGCAGGCTGCTGCCCAGGACCGCCGCGTCACCGGGTCACGATCGACTCCCGCGATCACGCGCTGCGCCGCCTGCGGCGCCTGCAGCATGACCGCGGCCTCCCAGGCCGTCGTGGTGAGGATCTCGCCGCCGACGTGAACGAGCTCAGCCGGTTCCGCTCCGTGCGCGGCGATGATCTCGGCCAGCGGGCGCACCGCGTGGCCGCCCCATGCGCGCAGATCGCGCGTCGCCAGCCCGGCGAAGATCGGCTGGCGACCGCCGCAGGCGGCCGCCGCGCAGTGGCCCAGCAGCAGGTCGCCGAAGTTGTGGCGGTCGAAGGCGCCGAACAGGATCAGGCGGCGAGGCGACGGGGAAGACATACGGCTGACATCAGCACCTTGCCGCAAGGAGGCAGAAAAAAGCCGCCCCCTTGGGGACGGCTCTCGTGCACCGGCGGCGAATCATTCCGGCCAAACCCGAGACACGCCGGGTCGGCGCGCGATCAGAGAGACTCCATGCGCAGCTTCGTCACCTTGCCGGAAACGACCGGCAAGGCCTCGATCCTGCCGATGGCCGCGTTGGCGCTGCGCTCCATGGTCTGGTGCGTGAGCATGATGATGTCGGTCTGCGATTCGCCCTCGGCCGCTTCCTTCTGCGACAGCGCCTCGATCGAGATGCCGCTTTCGGCGAGGATGCGGGTGATGTCGGCGAGCACGCCCGGCTTGTCATCCACGCGCATGCGCAGGTAGTAGGAGGTGATGACCTCCTCGATCGGCAGCACCGGCACATCCCGCACCTGGTCGGGCTGGAAGGCCAGATGCGGTACGCGATGCTCGGGGTCGGAGGTGTGCAGGCGGGTCACGTCCACCAGATCGGCGATGACCGCCGAGGCGGTCGGCTCGGCGCCTGCGCCCTTGCCGTAATACAGCGTGGCGCCGACGGCGTCGCCCTGCACCAGCACCGCGTTCATCGCGCCCTCGACGTTGGCGATCAGGCGCTTGGCCGGGATCAGCGTCGGATGCACGCGCAGCTCCACCCCCTGCTCGCGGCGGCGCGCGATGCCCAGCAGCTTGATGCGGTAGCCGAGTTGCTCGGCATAGACGATGTCGATGGCGTCCAGCTTGGTGATGCCTTCGATGTAGGCCTTGTCGAACTGCATCGGGATGCCGAAGGCGATCGCGCTCATGATCGTCGCCTTGTGCGCGGCATCGATGCCCTCGATGTCGAAGGTGGGATCGGCCTCGGCGTACCCCAGCGCCTGCGCTTCCTTCAGCACCTCGGCGAAGGACAGGCCCCTGTCGCGCATTTCCGACAGGATGAAGTTGGTGGTGCCGTTGATGATGCCGGCCAGCCACTCGATGCGGTTGGCGGTAAGACCTTCACGCAGGGCCTTGATGATCGGAATGCCGCCCGCCACCGCCGCCTCGAAGGCCACCATCACGCCCTTCTTCTGCGCGGCGCCGAAGATCTCGTTGCCATGCACGGCGAGCAGCGCCTTGTTGGCGGTGACGACGTGCTTGCCGTTCTCGATCGCCTTCAGCACCAGTTCCTTCGCGACGCCGTAGCCGCCGATCAGTTCGACGACGATGTCCACTTCGGGGTCGGCCACCACCGAGAAGGCGTCGTCCGTCAGCCGCACGCTGCCGCCGGTCACGCTGCGGGCAAGCTCGAGGTTCTTGTCCGCCACGACCGTGATGGTGATCGGACGCCCGGCACGACGGGAGATTTCCTCCGCATTGCGCTTGAGGACGGTGAAGGTACCGCCGCCGACGGTGCCGATGCCGAGCAGGCCAACGTTGATGGGTTTCATAGGTTCAGTGTGCTGTCAGGAGTGAAGTGTCGGTTGTGAGGCGGCCCGGGCAGGGTCCCGGCCGCCGCGGGATTCAGGTGCCGTGGCGCTTGCGGTAGCCTTCCAGGAAGCGCGCGAGGCGGCCGATGGCGTCGCGCAGGTCGTCTTCGTGCGGCAGGAAGACGAGGCGGAAGTGGTCGGGAGCCGGCCAGTTGAAGCCCGAGCCCTGCACCAGCAGCACACGCTCGGCCTCCAGCAGTTCGGCGATGAAGGCCTGGTCGTCCTCGATCGGGTAGATCTTCGGGTCCAGCCGCGGGAACATGTACAGCGCCGCCTGCGGCTTCACGCAGCTCACCCCCGGGATGGCGGTGATGAGCTGGTGCGCCAGGTCGCGCTGGCGGCGCAGGCGCCCGCCTTCGGCCACCAGGTCGTCGATGCTCTGGTAGCCGCCGAGCGCGGTCTGGATCGCATATTGCCCCGGCACGTTGGCGCACAGCCGCATCGACGCCAGCATGTTGAGGCCTTCGATGTAATCGGTGGCACGGCGCTTGTCACCGCACACCACCATCCAGCCGGCGCGATAGCCGCAGGAGCGGTAGTTCTTCGACAGGCCATTGAAGAGGATGGTCAGCACGTCGCCCGATAGCGCGCCCATCGACGTGTGCTTGGCCCCCTCGTAGAGCACCTTGTCGTAGACCTCATCGGCGTAAACGATGAGGTCGTGCTCGCGCGCGATCTCGACAATTTCCTTCAACACGTCGTCGGGATACAGCGCCCCGGTCGGATTGTTGGGGTTGATGATGACGAGGGCGCGGGTGTTGCCCGTGATCTTGGCACGCATGTCGTCGAGGTCGGGCATCCAGCCCTTGCTCTCGTCGCACACGTAGTGCACCGGTCGGCCACCGGACAGACTCACCGCCGCCGTCCACAGCGGATAGTCGGGTGCAGGCACCAGCACCTCGTCGCCAGCATCGAGCAGCGCGTTCATCGCCATCACGATCAGCTCGGATACGCCGTTGCCAATGTAGATGTCCTCGATGGTGACGCCCTTGATGCCCTTTTGCTGCGTGTAGTGCATCACCGCCTTGCGCGCGGAGAAAATGCCCTTGGACTCCGAATACCCGGCCGAATTCGGCAGGTTGCGGATCATGTCCATCTGGATTTCCTCGGGCGCATCGAAGCCGAAGGAGGCGAGGTTGCCGATGTTGAGCTTGATGATCTTGTGGCCCTCGTCCTCCATCTGCTTGGCGCGCGTGAGCACCGGGCCGCGAATGTCGTAGCAGACCTCGGCCAGCTTGGCGGACTTGCGGACCGGACGGGCGGCGGCCGCGGCCTCGGCCTTTGCTGCCGATTCCTTGGGTACCGTCGCGAGTTCCAGATTCTTTACCGCTTTCATGTCTGCCGTCCTGAGGTCGATGGACTGGCGATGCGCAAGAGTGCACCGCCAAAGGGAAAAATTGCTATCTTAGCCGCGCTGCCGCACTGCGGCAATTTGCCCGTGTTCCCGGCAACCGCCGGTACGCTCCGGGCGCCGCGGACGTCACGCGCGCCCCGCAACAAGGACGCCTCCCACGCCATGAAGCTCCATCTCGACAACAACGGTAGCACCAACATCGTGACCGGCTACGGCGCCGACCACGTCATGATCAACAAGGTGCGACACGACGGCAACCTGCTGCTGACCGCCACCGGCATCGTCGGCGGCTGGGCGCCCGGCGGCTACGCCGGGCTGACCGCGGACGACTTTGCCGCCGCACGCGACCTGGGGATGGAAATCGTCCTCATCGGCACCGGCAGCCGGCAGCGCTTTCCGTCGCCCGCCCTGCTGCGGCCGCTGATCGAGGCCCGCATCGGCTTCGAAGTCATGGACCTCGCCGCCGCCTGCCGGACCTACAATATCCTCGTCGGTGAAGGCCGGGCCGTTGCCGCGGCCCTCCTGTTCGACGCCCCGGCCTGAGCCGCCCGCGGCGACTGCTGCAATCGGCCCGAAAGATCACCGTAACGCGATTGTCAGCGAAACACGGCTCCGCTACCCTGAGGCAAAAATCCCGTCCGCCCCAGGAGACGACATGAGCAGCCCGCTTGCCCCAGACTTCAGCCTTTCCGCCACCGCCGGCCAGACCGTTTCGTTGGGCACCCTGCGCGGCAGGAAGGTCGTGCTGTACTTCTACCCCAAGGACAACACGCCCGGCTGCACCAACGAGACGAAGGATTTCGGTGCCCACCACGCCGCCTTCGCCGCCGCCGGATGCGATGTCTTCGGCATCAGCCGCGACAGCATCAAGAGCCACGAGAACTTCAAGGCGAAGCTCGAGCTGCCCTTCGAGCTGATCTCCGATCCTGACGAGATCGCCTGCGAGGCCTACGGCGTCATCAAGATGAAGAACATGTATGGCAAGCAGGTGCGCGGCGTGGAGCGCAGCACCTTCGTCATCGACGCGGAAGGCCGCATCGCGCGCGAATGGCGCGGCGTGAAGGTGCCCGGCCACGCCGAGGAAGTGCTCGCCTTCGTCCAATCGCTGTAGGCGCAGGACAGGCATCGGCCATGCCGCCAGCCCGCCGCCTCCTGCGCGTCGCGCTCGCTGCAGTCCCGGCCTCACCCGCATCGCCACCAGCTTCCAAAGACTCCGCCGCCTCGTCCGCATAGGCCCATCATGCCCGCCGAACGCAAACCCGCCAGCCGCTCCCGCCGCAGCAAGGGCGAAACCGCACGCAAGCTCTTCGTGCTCGACACCAACGTGCTGATGCACGACCCCACCAGCCTGTATCGCTTCGAGGAGCACGATCTCTACGTGCCGATGATGACGCTGGAGGAGCTCGACCATAACAAGAAGGGCATGAGCGAAGTGGCGCGCAACGCGCGCCAGGCCAGCCGCATGCTGGACGAGATCGTCAGCGCCGCAGCCGACGGCATCGAGAACGGCATCGATCTCGACGGCCCGTCGCGCGGCCAGGGCACCGGCAAGCTCTTCCTGCAGACCGAGGCCATCGACGTCCGCCTGCCACAGGCCTTCCCCAGCGGCCGTGGCGACAACCAGATCCTCGCGGTGGTGACCTACCTCGCCGGCAAGCACCCCGAGCGGCCGGTGATCCTGGTGTCCAAGGACATCAACATGCGCATCAAGGCCCGCGCACTGGGCCTCGCCGCGCAGGACTACTTCAACGACAAGGTCCTCGAGGACACCGACCTCCTCTACACCGGCACGCGCGAACTGGCGCCCGATTTCTGGGAGGCCCACGCCCGCAACATGCAGTCGTGGAAGGAGGACGGCCGCACCTACTATCGGCTTTCCGGACCGCTGGCGCCCGAGCTGACAGTCAACGAATTCGTCTTCCAGGATGGCGACAACCCGCTGCAGGCCTGGGTGAAGGAGAAGGATGGTCCCAGCGTGGTGCTGGAGACGCTGGTGGACTACAGCCACCAGAAGAACAACGTCTGGGGCATCACCGCGCGCAACCGTGAGCAGAACTTCGCGCTCAACCTGCTGATGAACCCCGAGATCGACTTCGTCAGCCTGCTCGGCCAGGCCGGCACCGGCAAGACGCTGCTGACGCTGGCGGCGGGCCTCACCCAGGTGCTGGAATCCAAGCGCTACGCGGAGATCATCATGACCCGCGTGACGGTGCCGGTGGGCGAGGACATCGGCTTTCTCCCCGGCACCGAGGAAGAGAAGATGGCGCCCTGGATGGGCGCGCTGGAGGACAACCTCGACGTGCTCAACGGCACCGCCGGCGAGGGCGGCGACTGGGGCCGCGCAGCCACCCGCGACCTGATTCGCAGCCGCATCAAGATCAAGAGCCTGAATTTCATGCGCGGGCGCACCTTCCTCAACAAGTACCTGATCATCGACGAGGCGCAGAACCTGACGCCCAAGCAGATGAAGACCTTGATCACCCGCGCCGGGCCCGGCACCAAGGTGGTGTGCATGGGCAACATCGCCCAGATCGACACCCCCTACCTCACCGAGGGCTCCTCGGGCCTGACCTTTGCGGTCGACCGCTTCAAGGGCTGGGAGCATTCGGGCCACATCACGCTGCAGCGGGGCGAGCGTTCGCGCCTGGCAGACCACGCCGCCGAGGTGCTCTGAGCGAGCGGCGCACCGCGGGGCGGCTCGCGCCTATAATCGGCACATTGCCTACCCTTCCTGCCCTCATGAGCACCGCCGCCGCGCAGCAACTGCTGGTCGGAGCCAGTACCGACTTTCTCCGCCATTTCTCGCCCTTTGACCGCATGGAGCCGACGGCGCTCGCCTACCTGGCACAGCACGCGGTGCTCGGCTTCCATCCCCGTGGCAGCGAGATCCTGACGCCGGAGATGGGCCCTTCGCGCCACTTCTACATCATCCAGCGCGGCAAGGTGCAGGCGCGACAGACCGGCGCGGCGGTCGTCACCGAATACGCCAGCCTGTCGATGGGGCCAGGCGAGTGCTTCCCGATCGGCGCCATCTCGGCGCAGCGGCCATCGACCAATGCGTACGTCGCGGTGGAGGATGCATTCTGCTTCCAGATCACGGCCGACGAGTTCCTGCACCTGATGCAGATCAGCCCGGTCTTCCACCTGTTCTGCACCCAGTACATCGCCAGCCTGCTCAACCAGTCGCGCCAGCAGTTGCAGACGACCTTCTCGCAGCGGGCCGCCGAGCAGCAGACGATGACGACGCCGCTGGGCCAGTTGATCAAGCACGAGCCGGTCTGCGTCACGCCCGAGACGCGCACCCGCGCCGCGCTGGAAAAGATGAACGAGCTTCGCATCGGCTGCATGGTGGTCACCGATGCCGAAGGGCACCCGCTCGGCATCCTGACGCAAAGCGACGTGTTGCCGCGCATCGTGCTGGCAGGCTTCGATCTCGAACGGCCGATCGACGAGATCATGACCGCCAACCCGCACCAGTTGCCGGCCAGCGCATCGGCCTACGACGCCGCGCTGGAGATGGCCACGCACGGCGTGCGCCACCTGCTGGTGGTCGACCCGAACGGTCGCCTCAAGGGCGTGATCTCGGAGCGAGACCTGTTCTCGCTGCAACGCATCAGCCTGCGCCAGATCCGCGCCGGCATCGAGAACGCAACCGATGTCGCTGCGCTGCAGCACGCCAGCCGTGACATACGCCAGCTTGCACTGAACCTCATCGCGCAGGGCATCGGTGCCGAGCAGTTGACGCAGTTCATCTCTGCCCTGAACGATGCACTGACCCGCCGCATCATCGAACTTGCCCTCGACCGGCACGATCTCGTCGGCGTCGATTTCGGCTGGTTCGCCTTCGGCTCCGAGGGACGGCACGAACAGACACTGTCCACCGATCAGGACAACGGGATCATCTGGCGCTGTCCGGAACTGCAGGACACCGAGGCCGTGCGCAGGCGCTTGATCGCCTTCGCACGGGAGGTCAACCAGAGCCTCGCCGCGTGCGGCTTTCCGCTGTGCAAGGGCAACATCATGGCGAGCAACCCCGACCTCTGCCTGACCGTGGACGAATGGAAGGAGCGTTTCGGCGACTGGATTCGCGAGCCCGACCCGCAGGCGCTGCTCAACGCCTCGATCTTCTTCGACTTCCGCGTGCTCTACGGCAATGAACGCCTGGGCGATCAACTGAGAGCCTGGCTCAACAAGCTGTCGCGCACCAGCAGCAACTTCCTGCGCATGATGGCCGCCAACGCGCTACAGGTCGCACCGCCGCTGGGGCGGATCCGTGACTTCGTCGTCGAGGACGACGGCATGATCGACCTGAAGAAGTGCGGCGCGCGCCTTTTTGTCGATGCGGCGCGCATCATCGCCCTGCGCACCGGCGTCGATTCCAGCAGCACCGTGCAGCGGCTGCGCCAGGCCAGTGGCAAGATGGGCGTCTCGGTCGAGGAAGTCTCGGCGATCATTGACGGCTTCCATTTCATCCAGCTCTTGCGTCTGCGCTCGCAGCATCTCGAGACCGAGCACGACGCGGACGGCGACAACCGCATCGACCCCGACGCGCTGAACGAACTGGACCGCCGCATCCTCAAGGAAGCCTTCCGCCAGGCGCGCAAGCTGCAGTTGCGCCTCAAGCTCGACTATCAGCTCTGACGCGACCATGAACTGGATCTCGCGATTCATCGGCGGGCGCAGCGAAGGCGATGCGCTGGAACCCGGCATTGCCGAAGCCTTGGCGCACTGGCAGGCGCTCCCTGATGTGGACCTGTCACGCGCGCACTTCGAGGCGCGCTATGTCGTCGTGAACACCGAGGCCACCGGCCTGGATCTCGACCGCGACCGGCTGCTCGCGGTGGGAGCCATCGCCATCGACGGCGGCCTCATCACGCCGATCGACAGCTTCTATGCGACGCTCGACACTTCTCCGTCGCGAGCCCTGTCCGGGCTGCTGGCATTCGCACGCAAGGACCCACTGGTGGTCTACAACGCCGCGTTCAACCTGGGCATGCTGGAGCCGCTGATTGAGCAAAGGCTGGGCCTCGGCCTGGACGCGAACGTGATCGACCTGTATTTCCTCATGCCGGCCCTTTTCCCGGAGCGCCACGGCAATCCGGTGCGGCTGGCCGAATGGATGGAATCCTTCGGCATCGAAACCTTCCAGCGTCACCATGCCCTGGGAGACGGCTGGGTGATCGCGCAACTGTTCCTCGCCGCGCAGGCACGCGCCCTTGCGCAAGGTGCGACGTCAGCGCGCGCGCTACTCGAGCTCGAGCGCGCCTACCGCCAGTATCGGCGCAAGGCCTGAAGCCTTGCCAGGGGTGGCGGGTCAGGCCGGCGCGAGCGTCGCCAGGCCGCCGACACCCGCCTTCGCCGATGGCGGCCGATTCGTGAATTTGGAACGTTTACAAGTCGGGGCGACCTGCGTATATTCCGCCGAATGCATTTTCGGCCCGTTCTTCTAACCCTGCTGCTCAGCCTGTCCGCAACCAATGCGGTCATCGCTGCCGACCAGGTTCCCGTGGCAACGCGGGAAGCACCTGCGTTCGAGCGCTACACGCAAGCTGCAGGAGAACTGGTCGACCAGGCGATGAGCTACCTGGGCATCCGCTACCGCTTCGGCGGCACCTCGCCCGAAACCGGACTGGACTGCAGCGGTCTCGTCTTGAACGTGTTCCGCAACGCCATCGGTCTCGACCTGCCGCGAACCGCGGCCGAAATGTCGCGAGTGGGCGAGAACATCAGCCGCCAGGAACTCAAGCCCGGCGATCTGGTGTTCTTCAACACCATGCGCCGCGCCTTCTCCCACGTCGGCATCTACCTCGGTGACGGTCAGTTCGTGCACGCGCCGTCCAGCGGCGGCAAGGTGCGCATCGAAAACCTCGGCAACAGCTATTGGGCGGCCCGCTTCAATGGTGCGCGCCGTCTTGTCGACGAGAACGATTCGCCCCCTGCCGGCTTGATGCTGGCGCGCTGATCGACCTCGCCCCCTCCTCCCCGATTTCCTGGCCGGACCCTGTCAGCGGGCTGCACCCATGACGGGTGTGCCGTTCACCCGATCGCGGCGTCACGCGCGCCCGGATCCGCAGACGACCCCGCACGCCCCGCAGTGCTCCGGCAAACGACGACCGAGCGCCTGCTGCAACGCGCACACCGAGCGCCGGCAGCACACCACGGTGACGTTCTCCCGCGTTGCCGCCTCACGAAAGCGCTGCATCACGTTGTGTCCGAGGAAGTCGGTAAACAGGATCACGATCTGGATTCCCGCCGGCAGGGACGCGCCACGTCGCTGGTGGCTGCTGTCGCGCCCGCTTACATGGGCTGCGATCCGGATGCCGAAATTCCCGAGTACATCGGGGATGTTCCCCAGGCGATCGGCACCGACGATGAGCGCGTTCATTGACTCGACTTCCGTTGCGAATGATTCTTGTTATTATTTTAATCAGATACGAATCATTTGCAATTGCGAATTCGTCTCGTTAATATCGCGTCACTTCTTCACATCCCCAGAGGCTGTCGCATGATGCTCAAGCAGATGCTCTTCCCGACGCTCCTTGCCACGTTTGCCGCAGGCGTGATCCCCGCCCAGGCTGCCGACACTGAACTCAACCTGTATTCCGCCCGCCACTACCAGACCGACGAGGCGCTGTATGCGGACTTCACGAAGCAGACCGGCATCAAGATCAATCGCATCGAGGCCAAGGAGGACGAACTGCTCGAACGCATCCGCAACGAGGGCGCGAACAGCCCGGCGGATGTCTTCATCACCGTCGATGCGTCGCGCCTGGCGAAGGCGGACGAGCTCGGCATCTTCGCCCCGGTGAAATCGAAGGTGCTCGAAGAGCGCATCCCGGCTCACCTGCGCACGCAGGACTGGTTTTCCTATTCCACCCGCGCGCGCCTGATCGTCTATAACCCCGACATGGTCAAGGCCGAGCAGGTCCAGACGTACGAGCAGTTGGCCGATCCAGCGCTGAAAGGCAAGGTTTGCGTACGCTCGGGCAGCCACCCGTACAACCTGTCGCTCGGTGCCGCGCTGATCCAGCACGATGGCGCTGCCAGGACGGAGGAATGGGCACGGGGCCTCGTCTCCAACTTCGCGCGCGCGCCCAAGGGTGGCGACACCGACCAGATCAAGGCTGTCGCCGCAGGCGAATGTGGCGTCGCGATCGTCAACAGCTACTACCTCGCCCGCCTGCTGAATTCGGACAAACGCGACGAGCAGGCGATTGGCGCCCGCATCAAGGCGGTATGGCCCAACCAGCAGAGCTGGGGAACGCACATCAACATCTCCGGTGCGGGAATGCTGAAGAATGCGCCCCACAAGGATGCCGCGGTCAAGTTCCTGGAATACCTCGCGTCCGACAAAGCCCAGACTTATTTCGCTGACGGCAACAACGAATGGCCCGTGGTGTCGGGCGCCAAGGTCGACAACCCGGCCCTGACGCGCCTCGGCCCCTTCAAGGCCGATACCTTGCCGATTGGCGACCTCGCCAAGACCGTGGCTGAAGCGCAGCGCATCTTCGATCGCGCCGGATTCCGCTGAACCCGGCGATGTGATCAGGGCTTGCCGCCTCCCCGCTGCGCCGTCGTTTGCGCCAGCGCGACGGAGGGCGGCTGCTCCGCCGTGTCCTGTTCCATCATCGTACGATTGCGGCCGCCGTCCTTGGCGCGGTAAAGGGCCTGGTCGGCGCGCGCGAGCGCCTCGGCCGCGCCCGCGTCGCCCGCGCGCAGCACCGCAACGCCGATGCTTACGCTGATCGGGATCTCGCCGAAGCCGCCACGTGCCGGGCTGTCCGCCACCACGCGGCGCAAGCGTTCGGCGGTGCGAAAAGCGCCGATGAGATCGACGCCCGGCAGGAGGATGGCGAACTCCTCGCCGCCGAGGCGCGCGAACATGTCGCTGTCGCGCAGCCGTTCCCCCACGAGCCGGGTGAAGTGCTTGAGCACTTCATCACCCGCCGCGTGCCCCCAGCGGTCGTTGATGCGCTTGAAATGGTCGAGGTCGAGCAGCGCCACCGCCGCCTGCCCCACCTTGCGCCGCACGCGGGCAAGCTCGTTGCCAAGCGCGGCGTCGAAATAGCGGCGGTTGGCGAGGCCGGTCAGGGGGTCGCTCGTGGCCTGCTGCACGAGGCGCTCCTCCAGCGATTTGCGTGCGGAGATGTCCTGGTGGATGCCGACGACGCGCAACGGAGCGCCCTCCTCGTCGCGCTCGATGACCGTGCCGGACGCAAGCACCCAGACCCAGTGACCGTCCTTGTGTCGCAGCCGATGTTCGCAGACGTAGCGCGGCGTCTCGCCGCGAAGGTGTGGCTCGAGTGAGGCGCGGATGATGGGCCAGTCGGCCGGGTTGATGCGTGACTCCCAGCTTTCCAGCGTGGGTTCGATCTCGTCCGGCGTCAGTCCCAACATGCTTGCCCACTGCACGTCGAAGCTGACCCAGCCGCTCGGCACGTGCCAGTCCCACAGCCCGAGGGATGCCGACTCCAGCGCCAGCGCGAGCCGCCGCTCGCTCGCGGCAAGTTGTTCCTCGATCCAGCGGCGGTCGGTGATGTCACGGCTGATGCCGATCTCGCCCAGCAGGCTTCCGCCATCGGCGCGGAAAGGAATGTTCATCGTGTCGAGCAGGCGACGACCGCCTTCGCGGCAGACGACCCATTCCTCGCCACGCTCGGCTGCCGACAGCGGCTGAGAACGCGCGCTTGCTCCGGCAGGCGGCCAGGGTCCGAGCCGGGCCAGCTCGGCGTCGGTGCGGCCGAGGATCTCCTTCTCCGGCCGCCCGTGGCAGCGCGCAAAGGCGCTATTGCACCCGAGGTAGGCGCCGCGAACATCCTTGAACGCAATCAGGTCCGGCGCCGAATCGATCAGCGCGCGCAACAGCGCGCGCTCGCTGGCCAGCGCTGCGTGCGGCCCGCGTACGCCGGCAACGAAGAGCGCGCGGTAGATCATCACGAAGGCAGCCACCTTGTAGACGTGGCCAAGCAAGTTGAACGTGTCGGACACTTCCCTGTAAAGCGTCAGGAAGAGTTCCGCCAAGCCCAGCACCCAGGCGGCCGCAGCCAGCCAGGCCAGTGTCTCGTCGCGGTCGCGCCAGCCCCGCAGGTAGAGCAGCACCGCGACGGCAAGGTAAAGGGCGGTCAGGCCGTACTCGATAGCCACTTTCAGCGAGGTGAGCCCGGTGCCGGGCACCATCATGCGCGGAATGTCGGCGGGTACGAGAATCGTCCAGCCGCAAACGACTGCGAACACCAGCATGCAGCCATTGACGGCTGCCGCCCCTTGCCCAGACCAGCGCGCCGGGTGCAGAAAGGCGGCGACAAGCAGGCCGAACGCGACGACGAACCGGCCCGCAAGCCAAAGATGGATCGCCCTGTCGCTATCGCCCGGACCCAGTATGCCGGGCATGCCCTCGAACACCAGGACGTGGAGGAAGTCGATGATCGCCACGGCCAGGAACACAGCCCCGAGCCACACCAGGCGGCTGCCCCGCTCGGTGTCGCGCAGATTCCAGCCCAGCGCAAACACCATGGCCGAAACCGAAATGCCGATGAACTCGAGTGCGGCATGTACGGGAAGATACTGATGCGGGCTGGAGAGCAGACTGAGCGGCTGCAAGAGCAGCCCAACAACCCACCCCACGGTCATGGTGAGAACCCAGATCACGGTCCGGCACCACACCGTACGCCTGCACCCGCGATCGCCAATCATCGCCCAAAGCATCGAGAAGACTCCCGTTCGCGGCGGGTTCGCATCCGACCAGCCTGATTCCAGCAAGGTTATCGTCATCCAGCATCCTGCGCCCCGACGCACTGCCCAGACAGGGCCACGCACCGCCGATCCGTGCGCTCAGCGCCGGCGACCGCGGGCAATCTGGCGCGAGATGGCGAACATCGGCAGCAGACCCACCGCGACGATGGTGAGCGCAGCTGTCGAAGCCTCGGCGAGCCGCTCATCCGCCGCAAGCGTATGCGCCTGCGTCGCCAAGGTGTCGAAATTGAACGGCCGGATGACCAGCGTCGCGGGCAGTTCCTTCATTACATCCACGAACACGAGCAGCGCTGCGGTCAGCAGCGTGCCGCGCAACAGCGGCACATGGACCCGGCGCAACGTCTGCCACCGTCCCAGCCCCAGGCTGCGCGAGGCGTCGTCCATGCTGGGCGTGATCTTGGCCAGGCTGCCTTCCACCGCCTGCAGCGCCACCGTCAGGAAGCGCGCGAGATAGGCATACACCAGCGCGGCGATGCCGCCGGTGATGAGCAGCCCCGGGTTGCCCCCGAACGCCGCCTGCCACCACTGCGCCAGTTGTGCATCGATGCGGGTCAGCGGAATCAGCACGCCGACCGCGATCACCGAGCCGGGCACCGCGTAGCCGAGCGCCACGACGCGGTTGAGCATGTGGGGCAGGCGCGATCGGGCCAGCCGCGCCGCATAGGCCAGCACCAGCGCCAGCGCCACCGCCAGCACCGCGGCCAGCGCCGCCAGCAGGAAGCTGTTGCGCGCCAGGTGCAGGAAGCGCTCGCCGAACTGCGCATCGCCCTCGGTCACCGCCATGTTCATCAACAGGCCGGCAGGCAACAGGAAGCCGAGCAGCAGCGGCATCGCGCAGGCGAAGGCGGCCAGCAGGCCCCAGCCGAGCGGAAGCCGCAGGCGGCTCGGCGCCGCCTGCTGGCGCGACGTGTTGTGAAAGCGCGCCCGCCCGCGTGTGGCACGTTCCAGCGCCAGCACGACCACCACGCAACCCAGCAGCAGGGCCGACAACTGCGCGGCCGCGATGCGGTCGCCGAGGGAAAACCAGGCGCGGTAGATGCCGGTGGTGAAGGTCTGCACGCCGAAATACGACACCGTGCCGAAGTCGGCCAGCGTTTCCATCAGGGCAAGCGCGACACCGGCCACCACGGCGGGGCGGGCCAAGGGCAGCGACACGTGAAAGAAGCAGCGCCAGGGGCCGAGCCCCAGCGAGCGCCCCGCCTCCAGCATGCCGCCCGCGCGCTCCAGGAAGGCCGCGCGCGCAAGCATGTAGCAGTAGGGATAAAGGACGAACATGAACATCGCCACCGCGCCGCCCACCGTGCGCACATCCGGAAACCAGTACTGGCCGGCACGCCAGCCGAAGGTCTCGCGCAAGGCCGTCTGCACCGGGCCGACGAACTGCAGGAAGTCCGTGTAGACATACGCCATCACGTACGCCGGCACCGCCATCGGCAGCACCAGCGCCCATTCGAAGAAGCGGCGCCCGGGAAAATCGAGCATCGTCGTCAGCCACGCGCAGGTCACGCCGATCGAGCCTGCGCCCAGCCCGACGCCGATGCACAGCACGATGGTGTTGAGCACGAATTCGCCGAGGACGGTGTCGACGAGATGCGCCCAGGTCGTACCGGTGCCGCCGACGAAAATGTTGGAGAAGACCGACAGCACTGGCGCTGCGATCAGCAGCGCGATGATCGTCGCCGTCGCGGTGAGCGCGACGCCCCCCTGGCCGAGGCGCCGAAGCAGACCCGGCCCACCCATGGATTTCATCCTGATTCCGTTGTCGTTGGTTCTTGCGCGACGCCACCGCGCCGCCTTGTGGAGCCAAATTATAATTGATCGCATTTGGCCTGCCCCGATGCAATAATCAGCGAACCTCACCTCCGGCGCCGGTTCCACGTCTCGCCCGTTGCACGCAATGTCCCATCTTGAACTCATCGACATCGACCTGGCCTTCGGCAGCCACCAGGTCGTGCGCAAACTCTCGCTGCAGCTTGAGAAAGGGCAGATCGGCTGCCTGCTGGGCCCGTCGGGCTGCGGCAAGACGACGGTCCTGCGCTGCATCGCCGGCTTCGAACCGCTCGCCGCCGGCAGGATCCGGCTCGACGGCGACATCGTCAGCGGCGGCGGCATCGATCTGCCGCCCGAGCGGCGGCGCATCGGCATGGTGTTCCAGGACTACGCGCTGTTCCCCCACCTGACGGTGGCCGAGAACATCGCCTTCGGCCTGCGCAGCGAGCGTGCATCGGCACGCCAGGAGCGTGTCGGGGAGTTGCTCGCCCTCGTCGGCCTGGCCGAACATGGCCGCAAGTACCCGCACGAAATGTCCGGCGGGCAGCAGCAGCGCGTCGCGCTGGCACGCGCGCTGGCGCCGCGCCCCAGCCTGCTGCTGCTGGACGAGCCCTTCTCCAACCTCGACGTGGAGCTGCGCGAGCGCCTGTCGCATGAAGTGCGCGAGATCATCAAGGCGACCGACACCACCGCCATCCTGGTCACCCACGACCAGCACGAGGCCTTCGCCGTAGCCGACGAGATCGGCATCATGAACCAGGGCTGCATCCAGCAATGGGACACGCCCTACAACCTCTATCACCGCCCAACCAACCGCTTCGTGGCCGACTTCATCGGCCAGGGCGTGTTCCTGCCCGGCGTGGTGTTGAGCGAGCACCAGGTCGAGGTCGAGCTGGGCATGCTCAACAGCACCACGCCGCTCGAGTGCAGCGCGGGCTGCGGCCAGTGCGGCAAGATCTGCCGCGTCGACGTGCTGCTGCGCCCCGACGACATCGTCCATGACGATGGCAGCCCGCTGAAGGCACAGGTGGCGCACAAGGCCTTCCGCGGCGCCGACATCCTGTACACGCTGCGCCTTGCCAGTGGTGCAAAAGTGCTGTCGCTGGTGCCCAGCCACCACAACCACTGCATCGGCGAGCGCATCGGCATCCGCCTCGACGTCGACCACGTCGTGACCTTCCGCAACGAGGCGCCGCCCGCGCGCGAATTCGCGGTCCGGTTTGCAGCATGATCCCCTGGCTGGTGGGGCGCCCGGCATTTCCCCCCGTAGACCAGGCGCTCGGCGAACCCAACGGGCTGCTTGCGGCCGGTGGCGAACTGAGCCCCCGCTGGCTGCTCGAAGCCTACCACCATGGCATCTTTCCCTGGTTCAGCGAGGGCGAGCCCATCCTGTGGTGGAGTCCGGACCCGCGCCTGGTGCTGGTGCCGGGCGACATCCGTATCAGCCGCTCATTGCGCAAGCGCCTGCGCCGCGGCGAGTTCGACGTGCGACTCGACACCGCCTTTGCCGACGTGCTCGCCGGCTGCGCCGCCCCGCGCGGCATGGGGACCGGCACCTGGATCACCGCCGACATGCAGGCGGCCTATGGCGAGATGCATGAACTGGGCTATGCCCACAGTGTCGAATGCTGGCAGGGTTGCGAGCTGGTGGGCGGGCTCTACGGCATGGCGCTGGGACGGGCTTTCTTTGGCGAATCAATGTTCGCGCGCGTGACGGATGCCTCCAAGGTGGCGCTCGTGCATCTGGCGCGCTTGCTTGCGCTGCGCGACTATGCAGTCATCGATTGCCAGATGACGACGGCTCACCTGCAGTCGCTGGGCGCGCGGGAGATTTCGCGCGCGCAATTCGTCACGGGCCTCGCCCGCTGGACGCGGGAAGGAGAACCGCCACGCAGGTGGTCGAGCGACGCGCTGGCGGAATTGTCGTGGGACTGACGCGGGACCGCTTATCGCAGGGATTGCACGATGCAGAAGGACTATCCTTACGCGCTGATCCAGTTCTACGCGACGGCTCCGTACGCCTGCTCCTACCTGCCCAACCGCAGTGCGCGATCGCAGGTCGCGACGCCTGGCCACCTGATCGACACCACCCTCTATAGCGAATTGGTGCGCCGTGGTTTTCGCCGCAGCGGTGTCTTCACCTACCGCCCCCATTGCGACGACTGCAATGCCTGCGTACCGGTGCGCATTCCCGTCGGGCGCTTCACCCCGGCGCGCAACCAGCGCCGTGCCTGGGCACAGCACGAGGGCCTGCAGGCGTTCGAGCACCCGCTCATCTTCTCCGAAGAGCACTATGCGCTGTATCAGCGCTACCAGGCGGCCCGTCATCCGGGTGGCGGCATGGATCTCGACAATCGCGAGCAGTACACGCATTTCCTGCTGCAAAGCCACGTCGAAACCCGGCTGGTGGAGTTTCGCGACGGCGACACGCTGCGCATGGTGAGCGTGATCGACCGCCTCGACGATGGGCTGTCCAGCGTCTACACCTTCTACGACCCCGACGTGCCGCGCGCAGCCTACGGCACCTACGGCATCCTGTGGCAGATCGAGGCCTGCCGCCGCCTGGGGCTCCCCCATCTCTATCTGGGCTACTGGATCGAGGAAAGCCCCAAGATGGCCTACAAGATCCGCTTCCGCCCGCTGGAGCGCTATCGCAACGGCGAGTGGGTCACGCTGGAGACAGCGCCCGGGGCGGCGCGGCCGCCGGGAAAGATCTCATAGTGCATCGCACAAAAAGCGGCCGAATCGCTACAATCGGCCCATGCTCTACGACATAGTCCGCCCCTTCCTGTTTTCGCTCGATCCGGAAACCGCCCACAACTTCACCATCGGCATGCTGAACGTGGCCGGCCGCGTGCTGCCCGCAGCGCAGCCTGCGCCCGGTGAACCGGTCGACGTGATGGGCCTGCGCTTCCCCAACCGCATCGGCCTTGCCGCCGGCCTGGACAAGAACGGCGAAGCCATCGACGGCCTCGCGCGGCTCGGCTTCGGCTTCCTGGAAATCGGCACCATCACCCCGCGCCCGCAGCCGGGCAACCCGCGCCCCCGCATGTTCCGCCTGCCGGAAGTGCGCGGCATCATCAACCGCATGGGCTTCAACAACCACGGGGTGGATGTGCTGGTCGCCAACGTCAAGGCGGCCCGCTTCAAGGGCATCCTGGGGATCAACATCGGCAAGAACTTCGACACGCCCATCGAACGCGCCGCCGACGATTACCTCGCCTGCCTCGACAAGGTCTACCCGCTGGCGAGCTACGTCACGGTCAACATCTCCTCCCCCAACACCAAGAACCTGCGCCAGTTGCAGGGCGAGTCCGAACTGGACGAGCTGCTCGGCAAGCTGAAGGCGGCGCAGACGCGGCTGGCCGACATGCATGGCCGCTACGTGCCGCTCACGCTCAAGATCGCGCCCGACCTGGAGCCGGCGCAGGTCATCAACATCGCCGACGCGCTGCGCCGCCACCGCATCGATGGGGTGATCGCGACCAACACGACGATCGCGCGCGACAAGGTCCAGGGCGTGCGATTCGGCGAACAGACCGGTGGCCTGTCGGGCGCGCCGGTGTTCGAGGCCTCGACCGCCGTCGTGCGCCAGCTCGCCTCGGCGCTTGCGGGCGAGCTGCCGATCATCGCCGCCGGTGGCGTGCTCGACGGTCGCGGCGCGCGCGCCAAGCTCGAGGCGGGCGCGGCGCTGGTGCAGCTCTACAGCGGCCTGGTCTATCGCGGGCCCGGGCTCGTACGCGAATGCGTACGGGCCACGGCACGCCCCTGACCCGTCATCCGACAGGCCGCCACGCTGCGGCGACCGCTCCGACGCGCTATGCTGCATGAAAGGCCGGGCGTCGTGCCGATGGATTGAGCCGCGCTCGCGCCCGAGGCGAGTGCCATCGGAGGCTGACGCGTGTGACGACCGACCGCATCCACTTCATCCTCAATGGCCGCGACGTGGTCGTCGCCGGCCTGGCCCCCACCAACACGCTGCTGAACTGGCTGCGTGAGGAGGCCAGCCTGACCGGCACCAAGGAGGGCTGCGCGGAAGGCGACTGCGGCGCGTGCACCGTCCTCGTCGCCGATGTGTGCGCTGGCCGTCTGCGCTGGCGATCGCTCAACGCCTGCCTGCAGTTGCTGCCGACGCTGCACGGCAAGGCGGTGTTCACGATCGAATCGCTGGCGACAGCAACAAAGCTCCACCCGGCGCAGCGAGCGATGGTCGACTGCCATGGTTCGCAGTGCGGCTTCTGCACGCCCGGTTTCGTGATGTCGCTCGCCGCCCTGCTGCAGACCGAACCCGCGGCCGACGAGCGTGCGATCGCCGACGCCTTATCCGGCAACCTGTGCCGCTGCACCGGCTACCGCCCGATCATCGCCGCGGCCCGGCGCATGTACCGACTCGACGCGCCACCGGCAACCGGCTTGCTGCCGCCGCCCGCCTGGCATCCGCAAGCCGAGACTGGCGAAGCGGCGCTGATCGGGCGGCTCACGGCCATCGCCGCGCAAGGCAGCCTGCAGGTGACGCACGCATCGGGCGCATACACAGCACCACGAAGCCTCGTCGAGTTCGACACGCTCATCGCCGCCACGCCGGAGGCCACCCTGCTGGCGGGTGGCACCGATGTCGGCCTGTGGATCACCAAGCAGTTCCGCGCCCTGCCGCGCCTGCTCGACCTGATGCACGTACCTGAGTTCGCCGGAATCGTCATCGACGAGGGCACGCTCGAGATCGGCGCCGCCGTGTCACTCGATGACGCTTTCCGGGCGCTGACCCGGCATTACCCGGAAGCCGAAGAGCTTCACCGCCGCTTCGGTTCGCGCCCGATCCGCAATGCCGGCACGCTGTGCGGCAACATCGCCAACGGCAGCCCGATCGGTGATTCGATGCCGGCACTGATCGCGCTCGGTGCCAGGCTGCTGCTCAGGCATGCCGGCGCCACCCGTGAATTGGCGCTGGAGGACTTCTACCCGGCCGACCGTAGCCTCCCGCGCCTCGCCCCGGGCGAGATCGTGCAGGCAGTGCGCGTACCACTGCGCCAGGCAGGCGCGGTGTCCGCCACCCGCATTGCAGGGCAAGCACCGGATGGCCTGCATTTCCGCACCTGGAAAGTCTCTCGGCGCCACGATCAGGACATCTCCACCGTTTGCGCCGGCGTTGCCCTGATGATCGCCGATGGCGTGGTGCGCGCTGCGCGCCTGGCCTTTGGCGGCATGGCGGCCACGCCGCGCCGAGCCTTGCAGGCGGAGAGCGCGCTGCTTGGCCGTCCGTTCGACCTTGCCGCGCTTGCCGCAATGCAGGCGGCGATCGCGCAAGATTTCAGTCCGATCAGCGACTTGCGTGCCAGCGCCGGATACCGCCTGGCCGTGGCGCAGAACCTTCTGGCACGCCTGCACCGCTCGCTGTGCGGCCTCGAGGACTCAGCGCGCCCGTCCCCGGCCAGACTATCCACCGCAGAGCAAACCGGCAGCACAGTCGCGGAAGTGCAGCAGGGCGGCGCGCACGGTGCCAGCGGCCTGCCGCTGCCGCATGAATCCGCCCTGCTGCACGTGACGGGCGCCGCGCAATACACCGACGACCTGCCCGAGCCGCGCGGCACGCTGCACGCGGCGCTGGCACTCGCACCGCACGCTCACGCTCGCCTCGCGGCAATCGACATCGACGCGGCGCGCGCCGTTCCTGGCGTGGTCGCGGTGCTGACAGCAGCAGACATTCCCGGCGCCAACGATTTCGGCACCGTGGTCGACGACGATCCCATCCTCGCCGAAGGCGAGATCCGCTTCCACGGCCAGCCCTTCTGTCTCGTGGTAGCGACCTCGGCCGACACCGCCCGCCGTGCCGCGCGCCTCGCCCGCGCCGAGTGCGCCCCCCTGCCGGCCTTGTTGACCATCGACGACGCGCTGGCCGCCGGCAGCCGCGTGCAGCCCGACGTGCGCATGCACCGCGGCGAGCCGGACGCCGCCATCGCCCGCGCAGCGCGCCGGCTGAGCGGTTCGGTGCGGTGCGGCGGCCAGGACCACTTCTACCTGGAAGGCCAGATCGCACTGGCGATTCCCGGCGACGACGGCACCATGCATGTGTACTCGGCCACCCAGCATCCGGGCGAGGTCCAGTTGCAGGTGGCGAAGGCGCTGGGCGTCGACGCCAAGGATGTGGTCGTGGCGTGCCGGCGCATGGGCGGCGGCTTCGGCGGCAAGGAGAGCCAGCCCGGCCAGATCGCCACGCTCGCGGCGATCGCGGCACGGCATGCAGGACGGCCGGTGAAGCTGCGGCTGGACCGCGACACCGACATGATCATGACCGGCAAACGGCACGACTTCCGCATCGACTACGAAGCGGGTTTCGACGCCGAGGGCCGCATCCTCGGCCTGCGCATGCGCCACGCGATGCGCGCCGGACACTCCACCGACCTCAGCGGCGCCATCGCCGATCGCGCGCTGTTCCACGCCGACAACGCGTACTACCTGCCCGAAGTCGCGGTCGACTCACTGCGGCTGCGTACCCACACCGTCTCCAACACCGCGTTTCGCGGTTTCGGCGGGCCGCAGGGCATGTTCGGCATCGAGGACGTGATGGACGCCATCGCCCGCGCGTTGCACGTGGATCCGCTGGACGTGCGCAAGCGCAACCTCTACGGCATCGGCGAGCGCGATGTAACGCCCTACGGCCAGCGCATCGCCGACAACATCCTCCCGCAGTTGCTGGACACGCTGGAAGCCGATAGCGATTACCGCGCGCGCCGCGCCGAAATCGCGGCGTGGAATGCCGCCAGCGCGGTCATCAAGCGCGGGCTGGCGCTCACACCGGTGAAGTTCGGCATCTCCTTCACCACCACCCACCTGAACCAGGCCGGCGCCCTGCTCCAGGTCTACAAGGACGGCACCGTGCTGCTCAACCACGGCGGCACCGAGATGGGCCAGGGTCTGTACACCAAGGTGGCGCAGGTGGTCGCCGACGAGCTGCAGATCGATCTCGACCGTATCCGCGTCAGCGCCGCCGACACTTCCAAGGTGCCCAACGCCTCGGCCACCGCAGCCTCCAGCGGAACCGACCTCAACGGCAAGGCGGCGCAGCAGGCGGCACGAAAAATCAAGGAACGCCTCGCCCGCTTTGCCGCGCAGCAGTACCGCATCCCGCAGCACGAGGTGCAGTTCCGCCGCAACCATGTCGTCATCGGCGAGCGCGCCGTGCCCTTCGCCGAACTGGTCCGGGCTGCCTGGAAGGCGCGCGTGTCGCTGTCGGCAACCGGTTTTTACCGCACGCCGGACATCCACTTCGACCCCGCCAGCTTCACCGGCCATCCTTTCTATTATTTCGCCTACGGTGCCGCCTGCGCCGAGGTGGCGGTCGACTCGCTCACCGGCGAGGCGCGGGTGCTGCGTGCCGACCTGCTGCACGATGCCGGGCGCTCGCTCAACCCGGCGCTCGACCTGGGCCAGATCGAGGGCGGCTTCATGCAGGGCCTGGGCTGGCTGACGATGGAAGAGCTGCGCTGGGACGCCGCCGGACGCCTGCTGACGCACGCCCCCTCGACCTACAAGATTCCGGCGATATCGGATCTGCCGGCGGACTTCCGCGTACGGATGTGGCCGCACGGCGAGAACGCCGCCGACACGGTCTTCCGGTCCAAGGCCACGGGCGAACCGCCGCTGATGCTGGCGCTGTCGGTCTGGCACGCGATCAAGGACGCGATCGCCGCAGTGGCCGATCACCGGCTTGCGCCGCAGCTCGATGCGCCCGCCACCGCAGAGGAGATCCTGCGCAGCATCACCGAGCTGCGCGCGCGCGACGCACGCGGCGGCGCCGCGCCCGGGGCGCCGTCATCCGCACCGGCCACAACAACATCGTCCGCTGACGCATGAACGCCATCGCCCTGCTCGACACGCTCGCCACCACCGTCGCGGAAGGCCGGCCTGCGGTGTGGGTCACGGTCGTGGCAACACGTGGTTCCACACCGCGCGAGACAGGCGCATCCATGCTGGTTGACGCAGCGGCAGTCGCGGGCAGCATAGGCGGAGGCCGGCTGGAGCTATGTGCGATCGAACGCGCTCGCGCCCTGCTGCAAGGCGCAACGGCCCGCGAGGCGCCTTCCCGGCAGCTCGAGCGCATGCCGCTGGGCGCGCGCCTGGGCCAGTGCTGTGGCGGCGAGATGATGCTCGCTTTCGATGTCGTGCTGCCGTCGCGGGCGGACTGGGTCGCCGAGGCCTGTGCTGCACAGGCTGACGATGCAGACTGGCGCGCCCTGCTCGCTGCGCATCTTCCCGCCTGTGCCTTTGCGGCGACCGAGCGCCTGCCGGTGGCGCTCTTCGGTGCCGGCCACGTTGGAAGCGCGCTCGCCACGCTGCTGGTCCGCCTCCCCGTATCGCTGACCTGGATCGACAGCCGCGACGCCGCTTTCGCACCCGAAGCGGAGACAGGGGCACGCTGCATCATCAGCGACGCACCGGAAGCGGAGGTCGCTACGCTGCCGCCCGAATGCGCCGCGGTGGTCATGACGCACAGCCATGCGCTCGACCTCGAGATCGTCCATGCCTGGCTTCGCCGCGGCGACTTCCGCTTCCTGGGGTTGATCGGCTCACGCACCAAGCGACGGCGCTTCGAACATCAACTGCATCTGCGTGGCCACGGCGAGGCCGCGCTGTCGCGGCTTGTCTGCCCGATCGGCGTCGATGGCATCCGCGGCAAGGAGCCGGAGGTGATCGCCGTGGCGATTGCGGCACAATTGCTCCGGATGCGACCACAAACCCACTCGCCGGAGCGGCAGCCGTGACGAAAGCTCACTCGCGTCCGCAGGACTCACCGCCCCTGGGCGCCGTACGCGGCGAGATCCTGTACTTCACCGATGATCCGGCTGTCGCCGGCGCCGGAGCTCAGGCGCATTTTCCCGATGGCCTGCTGCTGATACGCAACGGCCTCGTCGACGCCGTCGGACCATCGGCCGAACTGCTGCCGCAACTGCCAGTCGGGGTCGCGGTTGATGATCATCGTGGCAAGCTGATCCTGCCCGGCTTCATCGACACCCATGTCCATTACGCCCAGCTCGACGTCATCGCCAGCCCGGGCGAGCAGTTGCTGAGCTGGCTGCAGAAATACACCTTCCCTGCCGAAGCGCGCTTCGCCAATCAGGAGTATGCCGGTGCCGCGGCGGACGTCTTCTGCGACGAGCTGCTGCGCAACGGCACGACGACCGCGCTGGCGTTCGCGACGGTGCATCCCGGATCGGCCGATGCCCTCTTCGCCGCCGCGCAGCGCCGGCGCATGCGCATGGTCACCGGCAAGGTCCTGATGGACCGCCATTGCCCCGACAACCTCTGCGACCTCGGCGGCACCGGCGAGACCGAGACGCGTGCCCTGATCGAACGCTGGCACGGCCGCGACCGCCTCGGCTACGCCGTCACCCCGCGCTTCCCCGCTACTTCGTCGGCAGCGCAGATGGAGGCGGCCGGCAGGCTGTTCGCCGAATACCCCGGCCTCTTCCTGCAGTCCCACCTCGCAGAAAACCCGGAGGAAGTGGCCTGGATCGCACGCATGCATCCCGGCGTGCGCAGCTACCTGGACGTATTCGCACGCTTCGGCCAGCTCGGGCCGCGCAGCGTGCTGGCGCACTGCATCTGGATCGACGACGAGGATCGCGCCCGCATGGCCGAGGCCGGCGCAGCGATCAGCTTCTGCCCCACCTCGAACCTCTTCCTCGGCTCCGGCCTGTTCGACCTCGCGCGCGCTCGCGCGCATGGCGTGCGCGTCGGCATGGGCACCGATGTCGGTGCGGGAACGAGCCTGTCGATGCTGCAGACCCTGGGCGAGGCATACAAGGTGCTGCAGTTGCAGGGCCAGAAGCTCGGCGCCGAAGAGGCCTTCTATCTTGCCACCCTCGGTGGTGCCCGCAGCCTGTACCTGGACGCGTGCATCGGCAGCCTCGCCCCCGGCCGCGAGGCGGATTTCGTCGTGCTCGATCCCGCCGCCACCCCGCTGATCGCCCGCCGCATGGCGCTCTGCGCGACGCTGGCCGAGCGCCTGTTCGTGTTCATGACGCTGGGCGACGATCGCGCCATCCACGCCACTTACATCCTCGGGGAAACGGTGTGTCGACGCTGACCGCGGCAAACCCCGCGCCGCCCGCGCCCCGGGCGACTGGCCCAAACCCGGCGCAGGAATGGTCGATCGGGTAAAATGAGCAACTTTTTCCTCGCCCTTTCGCTTTGATCGCGTCAAGCCCCTTCTCCCCCTGCAGAACCGCGCGCATGCCCGCGCGCCCAGCGCACACCCCGCTTCTGCGGGCGAGGAGCGATGCGAGCGCGCGACACTCGTTGGCTGGTGCCTGATGAAGCGTCTGCTCGCCGTCGCCCTGAGCATCGCGCTGCTCGCATGGCTCGCCAGCAACGGCCACTGGCGGGCGCTGGCGGACAGCTTCGCGCACCTGCCGGCTTCGGTGCTGGCGCTCGCCGGGCTCGGTTTTGCCGCAAGCTACCTCCTGCGCGCGCTGCGCGTGTTCGACGAGTTCCGCAGCGACGCGCGCGGGCGCTTTGCCGCCTGCCTGCGTATCGTGCTGATCCATAACGCAATGGTTAACGTGGTGCCGTTTCGTGGTGGCGAAGCCGCCTTCCCGCTGCTGCTGCGCCAGACGTTCGGCACGCCGGTGGCGCGCGCCGTGGCCTCGCTGTTCTGGTTCCGCCTGCAGGACGCGCTGGTGGTCGGCATCGTCGCCGCCGCCGTCTGGCCAGGCGTGCCACTTGCGCTGCGTGCCACAGGTGCCCTTGGCCTGATCCTGTTTGCCCTGGCGCTACCGCGTTGGGCGCGCGCACGGCACGACTGGGCCGAGCGCGGTGCATTCGCAGCCAAGCTGGGGAAGTTGCGTGACGCCTTCGCCGCATCCACGCGCCACGCGCGCTTCGGCTGGCTATGGACCATCGCGAACTGGTCAGTGAAACTCGCGTCCCAGTCGCTGCTTCTGGCTGCCGTCCTCGGCGCATCACTGGGTACCGGCGCGGCCGGCGCACTTGGCGCCGAGCTGGCCGCCATCCTGCCGATACAGGGCGTAGCCGGATTCGGCACCTACGAGGCGGGGGCCGCAGCCGCCTTGCTGCCCTCAGGCATCGACTTCGAGGAGGGCCTGCGCGCCGCCCTCGCCCTCCACCTCTTCGTCATCGGCTGCGCGCTGGCGGCCGGCGCCCTGGCGGCGCTGCTGATCGCCGCGCCCAGAGCCACAACTGCAAGCGGGTCCCCCCCGCCCTCCAACGAATCCTCGAGCACTGCACCACATTCATGAACCTGCAAACCCGATCCCCGCTTCCGCCCGCAGAACCTCAGATTCCCGAAGGACTGCCGGAACACACGCTGTCGGTCGTCGTGCCGATGTACAACGAGGCCGAAAACGTCGAACCGCTGCTCGACCGCATCCACCTTGCGCTGGGGCCCTACCCGTGGCCCTGGGAGGTGGTGCTGGTCGATGACGGCAGCTCGGACGCGACGCCAGCCGAGCTGGAGCGCTGCGCAAAGGTCTTCGGCCCGCATGTGCGCGTCGTCGAGCTGATGCGCAACTTCAAGCAGACGGCTGCGATGCAGGCCGGCCTGGACGCCGCGCGCGGCAGCGTCATCGTGACGATGGACGGCGACCTGCAGAACGATCCGATCGACATCCCGCGGATGGCCTATCGTCTGCTGACCGAAGACCTGGACCTGGTGGCCGGCTGGCGCAAGGATCGCCAGGACGGCCTGCTGCTGCGCAAGATCCCGTCGCGCATCGCCAACCGCCTGATCGCACGCATGACCGGGGTGCACCTGAAGGACTACGGCTGCAGCCTGAAGGTTTTCCGCGCCAGCGCGATCAAGAACGTGCGCCTGTACGGCGAGATGCACCGCTTCATCCCGGCGTGGCTGGCGACCGTGACCACGCCACGGCGCATCGCGCAGGAGGTCGTCACCCACCACGCACGCGTGTTCGGCGAATCGAAATACGGCATCTCGCGCACCTTCCGCGTCGTGCTCGACCTGATCTTCGTGTACTTCTTCATGCGCTTCCGCACCCGCCCCGGCCATTTCTTCGGCGGCATCGGCATCGGCCTGGGCGCGATTGGCACGCTGATCCTGACCTACCTCGCCGGCGTGAAGATCTTCCTCGGCGAATCGATCGGCACCCGTCCGCTGCTGTTCGCCGGGTTCTTCACGCTGATCGCAGGCGTGCAGATGGTGACGTCCGGCGTGCTGGCTGAACTGCTGGCGCGCGTCTATTACGAGTCCGGCAGCTCGCGGGCCTATGTGGCGCGCGAACGGGACGCGCTGCCGGAAGACTCGGGCTGGCACCGGCCCGGCGCATGATGGGCAGCCAGACGCAGCGCCACCCGGCGCTCACCTTGCTGATCCTGCTGCTGCCGCTGGCCAGCTTCTTCCTGATGCTGGGGGCGACGCCGCTGTTCGACGTCGACGAGGGTGCGTTCTCCGAAGCCACGCGCGAGATGTTCGAGCGCGGCGACTTCCTGTCGACCTATCTCAACGGCGAGCACCGCTTCGACAAGCCCATCCTGATCTACTGGCTGCAGGCGCTGCCCTTCATGGCTTTTGGTGCCACCGAATGGGTATTCCGCCTGCCTTCCGCGCTGGCGGCGACGATCTGGAGCTACGCGACCTGGCACTTCGCGCGTGATCGCTTCGGTCCCGACGCTGCCCTCGCGGCGCTGACCGTGGCGGCGACGGCCATCGGCCCGCTCGCCATAGGCCGCGCCGCGACGGCCGACGCGCTGCTCAACATGCTGCTCGCCCTCGCCCTGTTCGACGCCTGGCGGCACCTCGAGACCGACCGTCGCACGCCCCTGCTGCGCAGCTACGTGTGGATCGGCCTCGGCGTGCTGACCAAGGGCCCGATCGCCCTCATCGTGCCCGGCACCGTCACCTTCCTGTACTGTGCGAGCCGCATGGAATGGCGCCGCTGGCTGCGGTCGGTGTTCGACCCGCTGGGCTGGCTCATCCTCGCTGTGCTGGTCGTGCCGTGGTACGCAGCGGCCTTGAGCATCCACGGCCAGGCCTTCATCGATGGCTTCATCCTCAAGCACAACGTGAAGCGCTTCACCGGCTCGCTTGAAGGCCACTCCGGCAGCCTCTTCTACTATGTGGTGGCGGTTCCGCTGCTGCTGCTGCCCTGGACCACGCCGCTCTTCTCCGCGCTGCGCCATGTGCGCACCGATGCCTCGACTGCTGTGCGACGCTTCCTGTGGCTGTGGGCGGGCTTCGTGGTGGTGTTCTTCTCGCTATCGGGCACCAAGCTGCCGCACTACGTGCTGTACGGCTCCACGCCGCTGTTCCTGCTGGTGGCGGCGCATCGCGACAGCCTGCGCCAGCGCTGGCTGCACCTGGTGCCGCCCACCTTGCTGCTCGCCACCTTCGTCGCGCTTCCGCTCGTCGCCCAGCATCTGTCGCAGGGCACGGCCGGCAATGCGTATTACCGCGCCCAGCTCGCCGAGGCGCGGTCGATCACCGCTCCCATCTACTACGTCGTGACGATCGGAGCCCTGCTGCTGTGGCTTGCTGTCGCCACCCGGTCCAAAGCCTCGATCTGGTCGCGGCTGTCGATCGGCGCAGTGATCTGCATGGGCGTCCTGACCTCGACGGTGTCGCCCTGGACGGGCACGCTGCTGCAGGGTCCGGTGAAGGAAGCCGCGCTCGCCGCGCGCGCGCTGGGTGGCACCGTTGTCGCCTGGCGGTTCGACGCCCCGAGCATCAGCGTCTATCGCGGCGCAGTCACGCCGCAACGCCCGCCTGAGCCGGGAGAACTCGCCATCACGCGCATCGATCGGCTTCCGCAGGCGGGTTACGAAACCCTCTTTCGCAAGGGCGGCGTCGTGCTGGTGAGGCGGCTCGCCGAATCCGCGCCACAAGCCTCCTGAGGGATCGACCGCGGCCGTCCGGAACGGACGAGGCCCCGTCAGCGCGTCGCTGGCGGGGCCTCGTCCAGTCACCGATGCGGCAGCGCAGCCGCATTGGCCGCTTCAGTTATAGCGGGCTGGAACGACGGGGCTCAGGTCGGCCAGGTACTTCCCACCGAGGGCGGTGAGTTCCTCCATTGCGAGCAAGGACAGGCGGCAATCTTCGAAGCAGGCCCAGTCCGCATTGAAGCTTCCCAGCTCGATTCCCAGCCGCCGCAATTCGGGCGCATCGTCCCACAGCGCGTAGATATCCCCACGGTATTCGCGGCCAAAGTGGAAGGCGTCTTCAGGTTTCAAGCGTTGTCCCATGTTCCGTCGGGGGTCAGACCCCTTGAGAGTCAGTACCCGCGCAGTTTCTCATCAGAACCCATTTGCATGACGTGAAAAACATCACGGTCAACATGGCGACCCGCGTATTTGCTGGCTCCAGTGAATCTTGATTCAAATCATGGTGCATGCAGAGGGGCGAAACCTAGTATCGCCCTGCGTCCAGGACCCGCTGCAGAGGACGCGCACCCCTTCCATCACCTTTGCGGACAAAACCAGACCAACGATGAGGATCTCTCCATGAGCGGCATATTTACCAAATCCATGGCGCGGAACATCTTCTATGGCGGGACAGTATTCTTCTTCCTGCTACTGCTCGCGCTGACCTTCGACACCAACAAGACACTTCCGAAGCTGGACAACTCAGGCAATCTGACGCCCCAGGTCATCGCGGGCAAGAAGGTCTGGGAAACGCGCAACTGCATCGGCTGCCATACCCTGCTGGGTGAAGGCGCCTACTTTGCGCCCGAGCTCGGCAACGTCTACAAGCGCCGCGGCCCTGAGTTCATCAAGGCCTGGATCCAGTCGCAACCGACGGGTGCGCCTGGCCGCCGCCAGATGCCGCAGTTCAATCTCACCAATGAGGAGCTCGACAACCTGGTCGAATTCCTGAAGTACTCGTCGGAAATCAACACCGCCAACTGGCCGCCCAACATCGAGGGCTGAGTCGAAGGTCGACCTAGCAAAAATGTGAGACGACAAGAGGAACACGTCATGCAATACAAATCACAAGCGGTCGCCAAGCCCTACTTCATAGCGGCGATCGGACTTTTCGTTGGGCAGATCCTGTTCGGGCTGATCATGGGTCTGCAATACGTGGTGGGGGATTTCCTGTTCCCCGCCCTGCCGTTCAACATCGCACGGATGGTGCATACCAACCTGCTCATCGTATGGCTGCTGTTCGGCTTCATGGGATCGGCCTACTACCTGATTCCCGAGGAGACCGAAACCGAGCTGTATAGCCCCAAGCTGGCGCTGGCGCTGTTCTGGATCTTCCTGATCGCGGGCGCGCTCACCATCGTCGGCTACCTGGCCTTGCCGTATGCCACGCTGGCGAAGCTCACCGGCAACGACATCCTCGAGACCATGGGACGTGAGTTCCTCGAGCAGCCTTTGATCACCAAGGTCGGCATCGTCATCGTCGCGCTGGGCTTCCTGTTCAACATCTCGATGACCCTGCTGAAGGGCCGCAAGACCTCCATCAGCATGGTGCTGATCGTCGGCCTGTGGGGCCTGGCGATCTTCTTCCTGTTCTCCTTCTACAACCCGCACAACCTGGTCAAGGACAAGTTCTACTGGTGGTGGGTGGTGCACCTGTGGGTGGAAGGCGTGTGGGAACTGATCCTCGGTGCGCTGCTGGCCTACGTGCTGATCAAGGTTACCGGGGTGGACCGTGAAGTCATCGAGAAATGGCTGTACGTGATCATCACGCTGGCCCTGGTCACCGGCCTCATCGGTACCGGCCACCACTACTACTGGATCGGCACGCCGCAGTACTGGCAGTGGTGGGGTTCCATCTTCTCCGCGCTGGAGCCGCTGCCCTTCTTCGCCATGACCGTCTTCGCCTTCAACATGGTGAACCGCCGCCGTCGCGAGCATCCGAACAAGGCTGCGGTGCTGTGGGCCCTCGGTACCGGCGTGATGGCCTTCCTCGGCGCAGGCGTGTGGGGCTTCCTGCACACCCTGGCTCCGGTGAACTACTACACGCACGGCAGCCAGATCACCGCGGCGCACGGCCACATGGCCTTCTACGGCGCCTACGTGATGGTGGTGCTGACCTTCATCAGCTACGCGATGCCCATCCTGCGCGGCCGTGCCGCCAACTCCGAGCGTTCGCAAGTGCTCGAGATGTGGAGCTTCTGGCTGATGACGATCGCGATGGTGTTCATCACCTTGTTCCTGACCGCTGCAGGCATCCTGCAAGTCTGGCTGCAGCGCGTGTCCGATACGCCGATGTCCTTCATGGCGACCCAGGACCAGATCTCGCTGTTCTTCTGGATGCGCGAATGGGCTGGCGTGGTGTTCTTCACCGGCCTGGTTCTGTATCTGGTGAGCTTCTTCGTCAAGGGCGAAACCAAGGGCGCCAACGCCTGATATCCAAGAGTTCTGCGTAGTACCCCGGGCGACCGGAGGAAGGGGTTGGGGCGGCCACTGGCCGCCCTTTTTTTTTTAGCCGATGCCCGTCCAGCCGTTAGAATCAAGGCCTCCCATGTCTTCGTCCGCCGCCATCGTGTCGCAGGTCTCCGATTCTTCCGCCGTGTCCTCGTTTCGCCCCACCGCCCCAGTCCGCATCGCCATCAATGGTTATGGCCGTATTGGGCGCTGCTTCTTGCGGGCGCTGCACGAGGCCGGGCTGCAGCGCGACTTTCGCATCGTCGCGATCAACGAACCGGCGGATTTGGCGAGCATTGCCTACCTGACACGCTTCGATTCCACCCATGGCCGCTTCCCGGGCCGCGTCGAGGCTGGCGACGACCACCTGCTGATCGACGAGCAGGCCATCGCGGTGTCCCACGCACGCGAACCGGAAGCCGTGGACTGGAGCAGCCACGACATCGATCTGGTCGTCGAGTGCTCGGGACAATACAGCGAACGTGCCAGCCTGATGCGCTTCATCGACGCGGGCTGCCCGCGCCTGCTGCTGTCGCATCCGGCGAACAGTGCAGCCGACGTCGACGCAACCATCGTCCATGGCATCAACCAACTGTCGCTCACCGGGCGGGAGCGTCTCGTATCGAACGCATCGTGCACCACCAATGCCGTGGTGCCCGTTCTTGCGCTGCTCCACACCGAGCTCGGTATCGAACACGCGATGCTCACTACCCTGCATTCGGTGATGAACGACCAGCCGCTGATCGACGGCTACCACCATACGGATCTGCGCCGCACGCGTTCGGCGATGCAATCCATCATCCCCGTCTCCACCGGCCTCGCCCGCGGCGTCGAACGTCTGCTTCCGGCGCTGGCCGGCCGCGTGCAGGCAAAAGCCATCCGTGTGCCCACGCACAACGTGTCGGCCATCGACATGGTCCTGTCGCTCAGCAGCGACGTCGGCGCGGCCCGCGTCAACGAGTTGCTGCGGGAGGCCGCTTCGGGGCCGTATGCCGGCCTGATCGCCTGGTCGGACGAACCCCATGCCTCCATCGACTTCAACCACGACGCCCATTCGGCCATCGTCGATGGCGGCCAGACGCGCATGATCGGCCCGCGCCTGGTGAACCTCGTCATCTGGTTCGACAACGAGTGGGGATTCGCCAACCGCATGCTCGACGTCGCCCGCTTCTGGCTGCAGGCCACGCGCTGAATTCACCCGGGCGCGAGCCGAAGGCCACGCCGGCCTCAGTTAACCGCGATCAAGTGAAAATGGTTCGCAAGCACATACACTGCGGCCCATGGAAAACACACGCAATACCGCCACCCTTGCCGCCGCACCCGGGCCGCGGCTTGCCGGCGACCTGGCCATCTGGTTCTTCATCCTCGCCGAGTTGCTGGCTTTCGGCGTCTTCTTCGCCGCTTACGCCTTCACCCGCGCAAAAAACCTGGAGCTGTTCAACGTCGAGCAGCAGGCGCTGAACCGCGGCGCAGGCGTGATCAACACCATGCTGCTGCTCACCGCGAGTTATTTCGTGGTGCGCGCGGTGCAGGCGGCCGAGCGCGCCGCCTCCGCGCAAAGCGCACGCTGGCTGCTGGCCGCGATCTGCTGCGGCCTCGGCTTCATCGGGGTGAAACTGACGGAATATTCGGCCGCCTTCGCGCATGGGGTCAGCCTGTCGAGCAGCCCGTTCCACATGTTCTACCTGTCGCTCACCTTCTTCCACTTCATGCACGTCATCCTCGGCCTGGTCATCCTGCTCGCGCTATGGAACGGCGCGCGCAAGGGTCGCTACCACGCGGGTGACATGAATGGCATGGAGACCGGGGCAGCCTACTGGCACATGGTGGATCTTGTCTGGCTGATCCTGTTCCCGCTGGTCTACGTCATCAATTGAGAGGGCCGCATCGATGAGCGTCGAAGTCCATGGCACGCCGCGGCGGGCCACCATCCTGTGGCTGCTGCTGATCACCGCCACCCTGCTGACCTGGGGCCTGGGAGCTACCGACGTTGCCGGCCGGCTCACCATACTGATTCTGGCGGTGCTGTCCTTCTGGAAAGGCAGCGTCATCATCCTCGACTTCATGGCGCTGCGCCATGCACCGGCACTGTGGCGGGCGCTGACGCTCGGCTGGATGATCCTGGTGTGGGCAGTGATCGCGATCGCGTACTGGAAAGGAATTTCACGATGAAGCTCGACACCCCCAACCTCGGGACCCCCTTCTACCAGCCCGCCGGCGACGAGGTGGAAGTCTTCGAGCATGCGTGGCGCAACCGCCTGCCCTTGCTCATCAAGGGACCGACCGGCTGCGGCAAGACCCGCTTCGTCGCGCACATGGCGGCGCGGCTCGGCCTGCCGCTCTATACCGTGGCCTGCCACGACGACCTGACCGCCGCCGACCTCGTCGGCCGCCACCTCATCGGAGAGGGGCGCACCGTGTGGTGCGACGGCCCGCTCACCCGTGCAGTGCGCGAAGGCGGCATCTGCTACCTGGACGAAGTGGTCGAAGCGCGCAAGGACACCACCGTTGTGCTGCACCCGCTCGCGGACGACCGCCGCATCCTGCCGATCGACCGCACCGGCGAGCTGCTCGAAGCGCCGCCGAGCTTCATGCTAGTGGTGTCCTATAACCCGGGCTACCAGAACCTGCTCAAGGGCATGAAGCCATCGACCCGGCAGCGCTTCGTGAGCCTGCGCTTCGACTTCCCGGCCGCTGCCCGCGAGGAGAGCATCCTGTGCGGCGAGACGGGCTGCCCGCCCGATGTCGCGCGGCGCCTGGTCGGCATTGCCGGTGCCCTGCGCGCGCTGAAGGACCGCGACCTCGAGGAAGCCGCCAGCACCCGCCTGCTGATCTACGCCGCGCTGCTGATCAAGGACGGCATGGACCCGGTGGCGGCCTGCCGCGTCGCCATCGTCGAAAGCCTGACCGACGACCCCGAAGTCGCCGAAGGCTTGATGGAAGTCGTGACGGCCACCTTCGGCCGATGACCGTCTCCACGGCGCAATCCAGCCAGCCACGCCGCAATGAGCAAACCGCAAGCAGACCCGCACAAGACCGCTGTCGCCGGCCCGCCACTGGCGGTGGCGGCTGAAGCCCTGTTCCTGATCAACCTGATGCTGTTGCCGGGCCTGGCCTTTCTCGCGTTGCTCGTGCTGTGGGCGATGCACCGCGACCACCCCGATCCGCTGGTGCGCAACCATCTGCGCCAGACAGGATGGACCTGCATCTGGGGCGGCAGCCTGCTCGTCAGCCTCAGCGTCGCCATCTTCGTGCTCGGTGGCTTCGACAATCCATGGTCGTGGGTGATCGGCGTGATGTACTTCACCTTCGTGCACTCCACCCTGATCCTGCTCGGCATGCTCGGCCTGTCGCGCGCGATGAACGGGCGCACGTGGCGCTACCCGGTGTTCGGGCCACGGGAGGATCGGTGAGGTGAGCGGCGTACTGAACCGCCCCGCCGAGCGACGCGTGATTCCCATCGCACGTGCCGACGCCCCGGCGCCCAAGTCGCTGCAGTCGCGCCGCCTGCTGTTCCAGATCGGTTTCTTCGTGCTGTTCGTGGTAGCACCGGTGTTCGACATCTTCCGCTACGACCTGGAGGCCAACCATGCCTGGTTGCTCGGCATGGAGTGGCGGCTGGGACTGGACGACTTCCTCGCCGGACGCATCGGTGCGCTGCAGGCGGGCGTCAACGTCATGCTGCGACTGTTCCTGCCGCTGCTGGCGGGTGCTGCGGTCTTCCTGTGGGTCGCGTGGAAGTGGGGCCGGCTCTACTGCGGCTGGCTGTGCCCGCACTTTTCGGTGGTGGAGACCATCAACCGGCTGATGGTGCGTGCCTTCGGCAAGCCCAGCGTGTGGGAGAGATCCGCCCTGCCGCCGTGGCAGCCGGATGGCAGCCCGCGACGCTCCGACGCGCGCTGGTGGCTCGTGGTGGTGCCGGCCGCCGTGGGCTTCGCCTTCCTGTGGGCGGTCGTGTTCCTGACCTACCTGCTGCCGCCCTTCGAAGTCTATGCCAACCTCGTCAACGGTGCGCTGAGCCGCAACCAGGCGATCTTCCTCACTGCGGCAACCACCGTGCTGTCGCTCGAATTCCTCTTCGCGCGGCATCTCTTCTGCCGTTACGTCTGTGCCGTCGGACTGTTCCAGAGCCTTGCCTGGATGGGCAACAAGTCGGCCATGGTCGTCGGCTTCCGCCGCAGCCGTGCGCCCGATTGCGCGACCTGCCTGCCCGACAGGCAGTCGGCATGCGATGCCGTCTGTCCGATGCGCCTCACACCCCGCAACATCAAGCGCCACATGTTCACCTGCACCCAGTGCGCACAATGCATCGACGCCTGCGGCGAGACCCAGCGCGACAATCCGGACGGTCCGCTGCTGAGCTGGGTTGCAGGCGAGGCGGCGCGCCAGAACGAGGCCGGCTTCCGCGCCGGACGGGAGTGCTGAAGCCATGGAAGAAGTCGTCGGTAAACTCTGGCACCGCCTGATCACCCGCGCCGCGGGTGGTCACCATCCCAAGGCAGCAGTGCGACTGAAGGATGTCGAGCGCGCCACCGGCGTGTTCTTCCGCGCCCTCGGTGGCGATCCCGGCCTGCGTATCGCCGCCGCAACGGCCGACACCCATGGTGCGCGGCGCAAGCTACTGCAACGCATCGCCGGCAGCGACGAGCGCATCGCGCGCGGCCGCATGGACATCGCCACGCTGCGCCTTCCGCCCGAAATCGACGCTTTTCCCGAGCCCGCACTCAATCGCGACCTTTACCTCTGGCTTGCCGCGCTGGCAGCCAGTCATGCATCGGGTGAGGACGAAGAGGCAGAGGCTTCGGCCAACGCAGGCATGCTTTCGCAGCTTCCCACCGACCCCGCGGACATCGAGTGTCGCCTCAACCAGCAGGCAGCAATGCGTGCGCTGCGCCGCTGGCCCGGGCTGACGCCGCGTTACCGCCGCCTGGTTGAAGCCACGATCGCCCAGCGCCCCTCACCCGAGCGGCTGCCGGCGCCGGAAGCCGCCCGTGAGCGCAGCCTGCGCCAGGCGCTGCACGAGCCCGGCAGCGTTGCACAGCTTCCGCGGGTGCCCGCCGGCACGCCACCGGCGATGCCGGTGTTGCTGTGGCTGAGTGCCTTCGCCGGCGCACAGGGCAGCGACGCTGCGAGCTCTTCCGGAGCAGGCGCGGCCGAAGGCGGCAACAGCAAATCCGGCGACTGCGACACCGCGCGCGAGGCGCACCGCGTGGAACGGGTCGACACCCCCAAGGACAAGCACGGCCTGCTGATGATCTTCCGTGCCGAGAGCCTGCTGTCGGTCGCCGAATTCATCAAGGTCAAGCGCAGCACGGACGACGATCCGGACGACAACGCTGCAGATGCCGCAGCCAACCTCGACCGCCTGGCGCTGTCGCGGGACGAGGAACGGATCGCCTCCAAGATCCGCTTCGACCTCGACCTGCCCTCTGCCGCCGAGGACGACGCCGTGCTCGGCGCTGGCATCCCGCTGCCGGAATGGGACTACCGCAAGGGGCTGCTGCGCGAGGACTACGTGCGGCTGAACGAGTTGCAGCCCTCGCCAGAAGATCCACGCGCCGCACCGGCACCGCTGCCGGAGCATCTGCGCCGCACCGCCCGTCACCTGCACCGGCAGTTCGCCGCCCTGCAGCCTGGCCGCCGCTGGCTCAAGGCGCAGACCGATGGCAGCGAACTGGACCTCGATGCCGTGGTGCGCGCCGCCACCGACCGCGCCACCGGCCATCACCCGTCCGACCAGCTCTACCTTTCGCTGGAAGAACGCGAGCGGGACCTCGCCTGCCTGGCGCTGGCCGACCTGTCGCTCTCCACCGATGCGTGGATTTCCTCCGAGGCACGGGTGATCGACGTGATCCGCGACTCGCTGCTGCTGTTCGGCGAGGCGCTCAGTGCCACCGGCGACCGCTTCGCGCTGTGTGGCTTTTCGTCGGTCAGGCGCGGAAACGTGCGCTTCCACCGCCTGAAGGATTTCGACCAGCGCTTCGACGACCGCGTGCGCGGCCGCGTCATGGCGATCAAGCCGGGCTACTACACGCGGCTGGGCGCGGCGATCCGCCACGCCACCAGCCTGCTGGACGCGCAGGCGGCCGCGCGACGCATCCTCCTCATCCTGTCGGACGGCAAGCCGAACGATCTCGACCTCTACGACGGTCGCTACGGCATCGAGGACACCCGCGTCGCCATCGTCGAGGCGCGCCGCCGCGGCATCGTTCCCTTCTGCGTGACCATAGACCGCGAGGGCGCCAGCTACCTGCCGCATCTGTTCGGTCCTTCCGGCTTCGCGGTGATCCGCAAACCGGACGAGCTGCCTGCCAGACTCCCCATGTTCTATGCCCAATTGACGAGATGACGCGATGAGCCACTGCGACCTTCCCTGCAAGGAAAGCCTTGACGCGATGGAGATCTCGGCTGTTCCAATGGCCAGGACGCCGGATATCGAACGCCTCAGCAAACTGCTGACGCAGGCGCCGCTGTTCAACGGCCTGTCGAGCAACGAGGTGGCACGCATCGCGAGGGGCGTGCGCGAGGTGAAGGTGCCGAAGGGCGAGATCCTGTTCCACCGCGGCGACAGTTGCACCGGCTTCCACCTGATCCTCGCCGGCCAGATCAAGCTGGCCTTCACCTCGGCCGACGGCAACGAGAAGGTGGTCGAGATCCTGCGCCCCGGCCAGACCTTCGGCGAGGCGGTGATGTTCATGGACAAGCCCTACGTCGTGATGGCACAGGCACTCACCGAAACACAGTTGCTGCACATCGGCAAACAGACCTTCTTCGACGAACTGGCGGGCGACCCGCTGTTCTGCCGCAAGATCATCGCCGGCCTGTCGCAGCGCCTGCACCACCTGATGGCCGACGTCGAAAGCTACTCGCTGCGCTCGGGCCGCGACCGCGTCGTCGGCTACCTGCTGCGCGAGGAAGAAATCCGCCAGGACGCCCCGCCCGAAGGCCGCGTGTCCATCCGCCTGCCGACCAGCAAGGGCACCATCGCCTCCCGGCTCAACCTCACCCAGGAGCACTTCTCGCGCATCCTGCACGAGCTCAGCAGTGCCGGTCTGATCGAGGTGGAAGGGCGCACGATCCACATCCCCGACATCGGCCGCCTGCGCACCAGCCTGGGCTAGGACTGCACGATCCGGGCGCGATCGGCTGCGGCCATCTATAGTGAAAGCCTGGTTCCAGACGGGGACGCGGGCACAGCGGAAGCCCCCTTCCTGCTTACCGCCTTGCGGAGGCGCTCATGGCTGGCGCAGCGGCATTCCTGCAGCGACGAAGGGTTCCATCGCCCGGTGCCGCGCACGCGCCTGACCCTGGCACTGTGCGGCCGCACGCCGTTGGCGGCCTCCCCCGCTTCCTGAGCGCGACTCCGCCGCGACACGCGGTCACCGACGTGGCGACTTCCGGCGTCCCGGGCGGCGGCGAGCGCCTGCCCCACCTCGCGCGCCTCGAGGAAGCGTTCGGCAACCGGCACGATCTGTCCTCGATACGTGCCCATCAGGGCAATGCGCCCGCCGACGCCTGCGACACCCTGGGCGCCGAGGCTTACGCCACCGGCTCATCGATCGCCTTCCGTTCCGCCCCCAGCCTGTGGCTCACTGCGCACGAAGCCGCGCACGTGATGCAGCACCGCCACGGACTGGGCCCTGCCGACGCCTTCGACGCTGCCGACGCCCCGCTCGAACAGCAGGCGAGCGCGATCGCCGACCGGGTCGTCGCCGGCCGCTCGGCCAAGGATCTGCTGCCGAGGGGCGAGCCGCGCGCTGCCGGCAGCGACGTGCAGCGCTACACGGTCGAAGCGCTGCCGGCCGGCAACGCCCAGGTCGGCGAAGGCCGGCAGAGCGCGCTGTTCGGTGCGCAGAGCCTGTATGCGGCGCCGGGGCTGATCAGCGGCGCCAATGCCAATCTGCAGAAAGTCGGCAAGCAGGGTTCGTACATCGAACTGGGCACGGGTGGCGGTTCGGTCAGCGTCGACGGCAACGCATTGAGCAAGGTCGAGCCTCGCTTCCTGACCAAGCCGGGCGGCGCCCATGCCGGAGCGGAGAAAGCCAATGCGCCCGGCGGCACGGACACCGAGGGCACCGCCAACGGCCCGATGGCGCTATGGACCGATTGCGGCCGCTCGTCGGCGGCGGTGACCGGCTCCACCGGTGGCGACGACCGCAGCGTGGTCTATCGCGACAACGGCGTCGTCAAGCTGGGCAAGGGCATCGACGATGCGACCGTGTCCGACTGGATCAAAGGGGGGCCGAACGCGATGGCCAACCAGGTCTACATGGACCTGCTGCCCGGCTTCATCGCCCGCGCCGACAACGCCGCCTTCGTCGTCGAGGGCGTGCATTACGACATCAAGAGCAACACCGCTGCCGGTGCGCTTGGCGGCGCGGCGGTGGGTGCCGGCCTGGGCGCCCTGGTGGGCAGCTTCATCGGCGGCGTCGGCGCCGGACCGGGTGCGGTGATCGGCGGCATCATCGGCGCGATCGGCGGCGCCATCGCCGGCTCGCAGACCCAGACCAAGGTTTTCCGCAAGCCGGCCACGATCGCCGAAGCGAAGACGATGTATCTCGCGCTCGGCAATGCCGGCATGGACAAGTTCGACAAGGAAGCCGGCATCAACTTCTACGCCAACCCCGAGATCGGCGAGTCGTATTCGATGGCCACCGAGGGCGACATGCCCGGCTTCAAGAGCTATCCGGGGGAGAGCACCTGGAACTACCACTGGGCCGGCGTGATCATGAAGGACGGCAGCGACAACATCACGCTCGAGAACTTCGCGGTGACCGCTGCCTATGCGGCAAGCAAGGGCGTGAGTTCATGGAACTTCATCGACCGCGCCTGGAATTTCTCCATGTACGGCACCACCGACAAGAGCCAGACCTTCCATCAGGAACACCTCGCGAGCAAGACGCACGGCAGCCATGCCACCTCGATCGCGGTGCGCACCGACATCTGAGCGCGCATGGACCCGAACACGCCCCGCCGCTGCACCCACGCCGACCACCTGCGCGATGCCGACGGATGCGTCGTGCGGCTGTGCGGCACCTACCGCGCGGTGCCCACGCTGAAGAAGATGCCGCGCCCAGGCCAGCCGCGCGAGGAAGCGAAGCTGGGCCAAGTCCTCATCTCACTGGAGGGAAGCGCCGCCGCCTACGACCCGCTCGCGCTCGACGACGCTCCGGCGACGGTGGCTCTCGGTGACGGTCCGCGGCCGGCGGAGGAGATCGCGGCGTTCGACGGCAAGCGCGTGGAGGTCGAAGGCCGCCTCGTGCTGCGGCCCGCCGCGAACATCAGTGGCGCACCGCTGGCGGCGCACCTCGCGCCACAAGCGGTGCTGCAGTCACCTTCGGTGCCCAGCCTGGCCGATTGAGCAGCACTGCAGCACGCGAGACTGCCCGGATGGCTGTCGGAACATGACGCCCTGCGCCGATCGCGTCCGCAGGATCAGCCAGGCTTGCCATCCACCCTTGCTCGCGTCAGGAAGGGGAAATAGCGCCAGGCGTACAGCCCGAACGCGATCGCCCACAAGGTCGCAGCCAGATGCACGCCTCCGGTAACCGCCGCGGGGATTGCCGCCACGGTCAGCACGCGCGTGACGGCGGCGATCTGCACCAGCACGTAGGCCGTCGTTTCCACCGGCCCTGCCGTCAGCATGCGGCCGGTATGGCCCAGCGCGGTACGGGTGATCATGCCGATGATGAGGCCGCCGGTCGAACCGATGGCCAGCGCGTGGACGCCGGCGGAGCGCGGCACCATCCCCAGTTGCGTGCTGGCCAGCAACAGCAGGCCCACGGGGATCCACAGGTGCGACACATGCAGCACCCACAGCAGCGGATTGACGCGGGTCGCCATCGTGTTCCAGCCCCAGGTACGCACAAACTGCATCAGCGCGGCAATGACGGCAACAGCCGCCCCCCACGGGCCGGCGTCGGCCACCCACAAGACCAGCGCCGCAGCGGTGAAGCCGATGGCGGCGTAGTCGAACCCCTTGTTGCGCCACTGCTTGACACCACGTAGCGCATTGGCGGTGAACATCGGCACCACCCGTCCGGCGATGATGGTCTCGAGCAGCACGATCAGGCTGAGCGCAAGGTGCAGCACCTTGAGCGGGTCCAACGCCACGATGCCGAGCTGCGCAAGGTGGAAGGCCAGGTTTGCCAGCGACAGCACGCTCAGCAGGCCACCGATGAAGTAGTTGCGCTTGCTCTTGGAACGCAGCAGCACGGCAAAGAAGATCGTCGCGCATATCGGCAGGAACACCACGTCCACCAGGGCGGCGACGACGCTGCTGCCGAATGCCATTGCCAGCCGGCCGGCGATCCACACTGCGGCAATTGCCGCCAGCGGCTTGCCGGTGGGGGTGTCGAGGCCGGTCCAGGCCTTGCCGGCGGTGAACAGGAAGCCCACGATGACCGCCGCGGCGAAACCGAAGATCATCTCGTGCGCATGCCACCAGATGCCGGGCATCTGGGTGTGCAGCAGGCCTGAATAGACCAGCGCCCAGATCGGGATCGCCACCACGGAAAAGAATGCTGCGAGAAGGTAGAAGGGTCGGAAGCCGAGGGCGAACAGCGAAAAGGTGTCCGGCGGAATCCGGTGGGAGGTCGGTTCGTCGAGTCGTATCAGTGCCATGTTGGAGCTCTATCGGGGCGGATGAATCGCGCATCGTGTGCGCGTGATGTGCGCAGGGGCCGCGCCGCCTCGGCCCCTGCGTCGGGGGGATTCAGTGGCTGGTGCCTTCGTCGCGGGTGATCTTGTTCCACACGTTGTACTTGCCGACCGGCTTGCTCATCGGCAGGCGCTTGACCTCCTGCAGGGTCTGGGCGTCGTACACAATGACGGCACCATCGTTCTCCCACAGGCTGGCCAGCGCATAGCGGCCATCGCGGGTGAATTCGACATGGGCCAGCGTGCGGCCCGGCTCGCCATGGATTTCCTTGACCACTTCCAGCGTCTGCTTGTCGATCACCTGCAGGATGTTCTTGGCCGAAGGGCTCATCATCGAATCGACGAAGGCGTAACGGCTGTTCTCGTGGCTGCGCAGGAAAAAGCCGGGGCCGCGCGTCGGGATGCGCTTGACCACCTGCCAGGTCTTGAGGTCGATCACCGTGACTTCCGCTGCCTTGAGATTGGTGCTGGCCATCACCGGACGCCCGTTCCAGGTGAAGGTGATGCCCGAGCCCAGGTGCGGCATGCCGTCGAGCGCGAGTTCGCCAACCTTGCGCCGCACGTCAAGGTTGATGACCTGGCCCTTGCCCTCGCGGCTGGCGCCCATCACCTGGCGATAGTCCCGGTCGAAGTAGAAATCGTCGAGCACGTCCTCCAGCGGCGTGCGCCGCGGGTTCAGGAACCCCGGCTTGGGTGCCCCTTCCTTCATGCGGTAGTCGTGCACATAGCCGTCGAAGATCGGAGACGCCTTCTCGTCGTAGCTGATCTCCCAGATCTCCGGCACGTCCTTGAGCGCGGCGACGAAGCTCTTGCGCGGCGCAGCGTCATACACGGCCGACACGCGCGATTGCTGCTTGCCGTCGAGCGTGGCCGCCTCGATGACCTTCACCAGGTTCAGGTCCGCATCGAACAGCACCACGTTCTGCGGCAGGTAGTTGGCCGCGATGACGAAGCGGCCGTCGCTCGATACCGCCACGTTGCGCGTATTGATGCCGGCGCGCACCTCGGCGATCGTCTTCAGGTTCCACAGGTCGAACTTGCTTACCCAGCCGTCACGCGAGGCGAAGAACACATAGCGGCCATCTGACGTGAACTTGGGGCCGCCGTGCAGCGCAAAGCGCGACTGGAAGCGATGGATGGGTTCGAGCTTGTCGCCGTCCAGCACGCTGACGTGATGATCTCCCGCTTCGACGACCAGAAACAGGTTCAGCGGATCGGCATCGAACACCGGCTTGTCGGCCAGCATCTTCGGATCGACATGCTGGACGCGCGAAGCGCGGATGTCCGCCTCGCTCCATGCAGGCGCGGGCACCACCGGCGTATAGATGAAGTCCGCCAGCGCGGCGATCTCGTCCTTCGACAATCTGTCGGCGAAGGCGGGCATCTGCGTGGCCGCGCGGCCGGCACCGATCACCTGCACCGCCTCGGCCTTGCGCAGGCGCGCGAGGTTGTCGGGCAGCAAGGCCGGCCCCATGCCGCCGAGGCGATCCGGCGAATGACAGCTCGCGCAATGCTCGCGGAACAGCGCCCGCGCATCCGCGACACCCTCGGCCGCGAAGACCTGCACGGCGAAGAAGGCGATCATCGCCAGCACCCACAGGACGATCACACGGATGAAGGGCTTCACGCGCGCTCCTCCTGCAGCCGGATCCACGGCGTGGTGACGACGCGCTCGTTGCCGTACTCGGCCGCGGTCACGCCGATTTCCTCGTCGCTGAGATAGCACGCGGGGTCTTCCGCCCACGGGTTGCCGGTGACCTGGCCCGCGCGCACGCGCGAGCTGCCGTTGCAGATGTCGATGTAGCGGCACGCGCCACAACGCCCCTCGAGCTTGCGCGGATGCTGCTTCAGGCCGGCGAGCAGCGGGTCGGAGAGGTCGTTCCAGATCTCACCGAAAGGCCGCTGGCGCACGTTGCCCAGCGGCACATGCCACCACATGGTGTCCGGATGCACGACGCCGAGGTTGTCGATGTTCGCCACGTTCACACCGCTGGCGTTGCCGCCCCACTGGCGCAGCTTGGCCTCGATGTGCGCCGCGCGCTCGGGAAAGCGCTCTCGCACCCAGTGCAGCAGGAACACCCCGTCGGCATCGTTGTTGCCGGTGACGAAGTCCTTGTCGATGCCGCGGCGGTGCAGATCGAGGCAGGTTTCGAACAGCAGCTCCATGGCTTCGCGCGTGGTGCGATGGCGCGCATCGCCGGCGCGGTGCTTGTTGCCCCGCCCGGCGTAGTTCAGGTGCGAGAAGTAGAACTTGTCGATGTCCTCGTCCTCGACCAGTTTGAGCAGGGCCGGCAGGTCGTGGGCATTGCCCTCGGTCATGGTGTAGCGCACGCCGACCTTGATGCCGCGCTCCAGGCACAGGCGGATGCCCGCCATCGAGGCGTCGAACGCGCCCTGCTTGCGGCGGAAATGGTCGTGTGTGGCGCCGATGCCGTCGAGGCTGACGCCGACGTAGTCGAAGCCGATGTCGTCGATCGCGTCGATGTTCGAGGCGTCGATCAGCGTGCCGTTGGACGACAGCGCGACATAGAAGCCCATCGCCTTCGCCCGCCGCGCGATGTCGAAGATGTCTGGGCGCAGCAGCGGCTCGCCGCCCGACAGGATCAGCACCGGCACGCGCGCTGCCTTCAGGTCGTCCATCACCTTGAAGACTTCGGCGGTATCGAGCTCCCCCGGAAAATCCTTGTCGGCGGAGATCGAGTAGCAGTGCTCGCAGGTCAGGTTGCAGCGCCGGATCAGATTCCAGATCACGACGGGGCCGGGCGGGTTGCGATGCGGCCCGACCGGCGTGGGATGGTCGAGTTCGCGGATGAAATGCGAGATGCGGAACATGGGGCTCTCCTGTATGCAGCGATTACAGCCGAGCACCCCGGGCAAGAAAATGACGCTGGTCAAGGGCGTCGCCGCACCTCACCCGCCGATGCGCAAACCGGTCTTCTTCAGGATGCCGCTGGAGAACAGCACATCGCGCCGGCGGCATGCGCCGCGAAATTCGCCTTCGATCAGGGCCGCGATCTCCGCCACGCGGGCAAGCGCCGCCTCGCGGCTGGCCGCGTGGACCATCGCGAACAGGTTGTAGGGCCAGTCCGGCAGGTGGCGCGGCCGACGGTAGCAATGGGTGACGAAGTCGAGCGCTCCGACGCGCTCGCCCACCGCGTCGACGACCCCGTCGGCGATATCCCAGACGCTCATGCCGTTGGCGGTGTAACCGATCGCGTAGTGGTTCGGCACCGCGCCGATGCGGCGGATGCGACCCGATTCGAGCATCGCCGCGAGGCGGCGGCGCACCTCCGCCTCGCTGGCGCCGACCTGCTCCGCCACCGCGGCGTAGGGCCGGGGCACGAGCGGCAGACCCGCCTGGGTGGCGAGCACGATGCGCCGGTCGAGGTCGTCCTGCTGCGGCACGGCGGTCACGGGCGCGTTCATCAGGCCTCCAGCTTCATTTCGACGAAATACTCACGTTCCTTGGGAAACAGGTGAACCGCCAGCCCGGTCGCCGCCTCGATGCGCTGCGCCACCGCGGCAATGCCCTGCGGCGCTTCGGTCGCGAGCACGAACCACATGTTGAGCGCATGGTCGCGGCGGTAGTTGTGCGCCACTTCGGGAAAGGCATTCACCGCCTCGACGGTGCGCGCCCATTGTTCCTCGGGCACTGCGATGGCCGCCAGGCAGAAGGCGCCACCCATGCGTTCGATCTGGAACATCGGGCCGAAGCGGGTCAGCACGCGATCGTCGAGCAGGCTCTGCAGGCGCGCCAGCACTTCGGTTTCGCTGAGGCCGAGGCACTTGCCGACTTCCGCGTAGGGCGACTCCACCAGCGGGAAATCCCCCTGCAGCGCATTGATGAGCTTGCGATCCACCTCGTCCGGCACGCGTCTTGCAGCCACTCCCCGTCGCTCAGACATGAGCACCCTCCCTGGGCGGCAGGTAGCAGGCACCGGTCTGCTTGAAACGGCGGCAACTGAACAGGACGTCATGCGCATGGGCATCCAGCCCCAGCCGCTCCGCAAGGTCGTCGCGCGCCGCCAGCACCGCATCGCGCGCGCTGCCGTGGATCATGCAGAACAGGTTGTAGCGCCAGCCCGGCAGCACGCGGCGCCGCCGATAGCACAGCGTCACCGCCGGCTCGGCGGCCAGCCGTCGGCCCAGCGCCGACACCATGTCGTCGGGCACGTCCCATACGCACATCGCGTTGGCCTCGAGGCCGAGCTCGTGATGACGCACGACGACGCCAAAGCGGCGGATCAATCCGTCCGCAAGCCAGCGCTCGATCAGCTCAATTGCCATGCCTTCGGTCAGGCCGGCACGCTCACCGAGGGCAGCAAAAGGTTCCGCAACCAGCGGCAGACCCGCCTGCAGCGAGATGATCAGCTCACGCTCGAGCGACGGCAGCGCGCACGCGGACTCCCGCGTCAGCGACTGCATCGCCCCCGCTGCGGCAGCCTGGTTCGCCGTACCTCCGGTCGCGCTGGCCCCGCGCCGCGCACCCGCATCGGACTTCAGGTCGAAACCGAGATCGATGTGGAACTCTTCCTCCAGCGGCAGCACGATGACGGGACAGCCGGTATCGCGCTCGATGCCGGCGACCACGGCGCGCATGTGCTCGGGCGACGCCGCAGTGACCACGAACCAGAGGTTGTAGGCGTGCTCGCGCTGGTAGTTGTGGTTGATCGCCGGCTCGCGGCTGATCCGCGCCGCCACCTCCTCCAGCCGTTCGGGTGGCGCAGCCAGCGCGGCCAGGGCACTGGCACCCAGCCGCCGAGGCGCAAAAACGGCGCCGACACGGCTCACCAGCCCATCGTCGATGAAGCGCCGATAGGCCGCAATCACTGCGTGCTCGGCCATGCCTACCGCTTCGCCGATACGCGCAAACGGCCGCGAGACGAGGGGGAAGTCGCGCTGCCAGTCGTTCAACAGGCGGAAGCCCGTCGCATCCAGGTCTGGCGGCAGGCAGAGCCGGCGTGGTGTGGCGCTCATTCAGAACCCCATGCGCGCGGCGCGGCTGGTGAAGAAGATGCCGCTGGGGCTGGCGGCTTCGAACTGCGTGCGCTTCTCATGGCTCAGCGTGTCGTAGACCATGACGCGGTTGTCGTCGCGCGCGGACAGCCAGACTTCTTCGCCGCGCGGGGTGAATTCCATGTGCAGGATCGCCCTGCCCGGCTGCAGCGTGGAGGTGATCTTCTGGCTCAGGGTGTCGACAACCTGCACCCAGCCATTGTCCGGGAAGGCGAAGTTCACCCACACCTCGCGGCCATCCGGGCGCGCCATGACGAACACCGGCTGGCTCTTCACCGGGATGCGCCCCACTTCCTGCCAGGTCGACATGTCCACCACCAGCACTTCGTGGCGCCCGATCGCCGGCAAATAGGCCCGCCCGCCGGCCACCGCCCAGCCGCGCAGGTGGGGCATCTTGAACACCGGCAGCGGCTGCTCGCCACGGCCGTAACCGGACAGGATCTTGCGGCTGCCTTTCTCCGGCTGCCACAAGTCCAGCAGCGCCAGCCCGTCCTCACCGAACAGGCCCGCGATGTAGTAGCGCCCATCGGGCGTGACCAGCGCGTCATAGGGCTGCTTGCCGGCCGCAAAGCGCTGCGTGACCGGTTTCCCGGGATCGGAGAAGTCGGTGATGCGGATCTCGCCCGCCTCGAACAGCGAATAGATGAAGCGGTTACCCGGCAGGTCGGCAAGGCCCACCACCTTGGAGCGCTTGCCCTCGCCGCCATAACTCGCCGGCACGTCGGCGATCAGCTCCAGCGTGTCCGCGTTGAACGCCTTGATGCCACCCGGCTCGTAGTTCTGCGCCACGACGATGCGCCCATCCTGCGAGATCGCCCCGCCGATCGAATTGCCGCCCTGCACGACACGCCCGACGATGCTGGCGGTGAGCAGATCGACCTTGGTGAGCCCACCGTCGCGACCGAACACGTAGGCATAGCGCCCGTCCCGTGAGAACACCACCGACGCATGGGACAGGTCGCCCAGCCCCTGCACGCTGGCCAGCACGCTACGGCCGCTGGTCTCGACGATCTTCACCCTACCGTCGGCGCGCTCGATGACGACACCCAGATCACCGGTTCCACGCACCGCGGCCTGCGGCGCGATGGTGCTGCAGGCGGACAGCAGCAGCACCATCGCGGGCAACAACAAGCCCCACAGTGCGAGCGGGGCAAGCTGGGCGCACGCGGCACGACACGCGGTGGCGGCCGGCACGGAGGGGATCTTAGAAGCGGACGACATGGAAACTCCTGCAGCCAAGGTTTGCTGGAAACGATGAAGTGAGACGGGGATCAGTCCGCGCGCGCCGCCGCGCCGCCATCGGGCGGGAACCCGCGAAGCAGTTGCTGCACGATCCACTCCACTTCCGCCTCGCTGACGATGCCGCGGAAAGGCGGCATGGGGGTACCCGGGCGGCCGGCGTAGATCGTCGCCACCAGGCTGTCGGCCGGCTTGCCGGCAAGGGCCTCGGCCGTCAGCGCCGGACCCAGGCCACCTGCCAGCGTCAGACCATGACAGGAGCCGCAATCCTGGCGAACCATGTGCGCCAGTTCGCGCTGGCGCAGCGCATCGGGCAGCTCCGCGGCAGAGGCGTAGGCGGCGACGAGTGCTGCCCCGATCAACACGGCGGCATGAACGAAGACGGGCGGCAACTTCATGACGAAACCCTTCACGACTCGATGGCTGACAGGATGCGGGGCAACGCATCAAGGCACCTTGACTCGCATCAACCGCTAGGGCGCGGGAGAGCTCCCCGGGGCACGGCCCCACAAGCAGACGGGCGGCCCGCAGGCCGCCCGTCGATCACTTCACTGCCGATCGTGGAGGATCAGTAGATGTCGTGCTGGGTGTTGAGCATGTTGAACTTGCCGGTCGGCGTGATCAGCTTCGGATCCTTGATGACCGTCTTCAGCTTGCGGGTCTTGTCATCCACGACCACGATCGCCGACTCCTGGTTCTTCGCAGACCACACCGAGAACCAGACCTCGTCGCCCTTCTCGTTGTATTCCGGCTGCAGCACGCGCTTGGCGCCTTCGCCCAGGTTCGCCCATTCGGCAATCGGCAGCACGTCATACGGCTTCTCGAGGTTCTTGATGTCGAACACCGCGATCGACTGGCTGATCTTCGGATCCGGATTCAGCGTGGTATCAACCCACAGGTTCTGCGACTTCGGATGGGTCTTCAGGAACAGCGAACCGCCGCCCTGGCCCTTCAGCGTACGCACGACCTTCCAGGCGTTGGCCTTGTGCTTGGCCGGATCGGTGCCGATCAGCGAGATCGTCTCGTCGCCCAGGTGACCCGTCGCCCACACCGGTCCGTTCTGCGGATCGATGAAGTTCGCGCCGCGGCCCGGGTGCGGGATCTTGCCGACTTCGATGATGCCGGCGATCTTGCCGTCCTTCGCGTCAACCGCCGCGACCTTGTTCGACTGGTTCGCCGCCACCATGAAGTAGCGCTTGCTGGCATCCCAGCCGCCGTCGTGCAGGAAACGTGCAGCCTGCAGCTCGGTGGTCTTGAGCGCGTTGATGTCCGAGTAGTCGACCATCAGGATCTTGCCGGTTTCCTTCACGTTCACCACGAACTCGGGCTTGAAGTGCGAGGCCACGATGGAGGCGACGCGCGGCTCGGGGTGGTACTCCTGCGTGTCGACCGTCATGCCGCGGGTGCCGACGATCTTCAGCGGCTCCAGCGTGTCGCCCTTCATGATGACGAACTGGGGCGGCCAGTACGAACCGGCGATCGCGTACTTGTCCTCGAAGCCCTTGTACTTGGAGGTTTCGACCGAACGCGCCTCGAGACCGGTGCGGATCTCGGCGACGTTGTCCGGCTTCGGCATCCACAGGTCGATCAGGTTGATCTTGGCGTCACGACCGATCACGTACAGGTAGCGGCCGGAAGCCGAGGTACGCGAGATGTGCACCGCGTAGCCGGTCTTGACGATGTTGATGACCTTCTTGGTGTCGCCGTCGATCAGCATCACCTCGCCGGTGTCGCGCAGCGTGGTCGAGAAGATGTTGTTGAGGTTGTAGTTGTTCATCTTCTTCGTCGGACGCTGCTCCGGCGGAACGATGACCTTCCACGTCGCCTTCATCTCGGGCATGCCGAATTCCGGCGGCTGCGGAGGCGTCTGCTGCACGTAGCGCGCCATCAGGTCGACCTCATCCTTGGTGAGCTCGCCCGAGGTACCCCAGTTCGGCATGCCGGCCGGAGAGCCGTATTCGATGAAGACCTTCAGATAATCGGTGCCCTTGCCCAAGGTGATGTCCGGCGTCAGCGGCTTGCCGGTGGCGCCCTTGCGCAGCACGCCGTGGCAGCCGGCGCAGCGTTCGAAGTAGATCTGGCGGGCCTTGTCGAACTCGGCCTTGCTCATCGCCGGCGCTTTCGGGTTGACGTCCTGGTGCATCTCGACGCCGGCGAGCGGCGATGCGCCAGCCTGATACTTCAGCTCGGCCGGCGTCACATCCTTGTGCGCATCCGGTGCATCCTCGGCCCAGGCGGTCGCAAACGCGAGCGGCAGCACCGCCAGCCCGATCGATTTCAAAAGCCACTTGCTTTTATGCATTGTTTTCTCCTTGCCACGCGTGGAAACGAACTGAACTGTACTGCCTGACGGGCTGCAGTATCGATTTCGTGGGGACTGGCGATCCTTGATTTGGGTTAATTTTCCCTGCCGAATGTAGGGATAAAGTTCGCGGCGTACCGAACGCATATCCAGGCATGACATTGGTGCATGCCACCCTCCGGAGCCGAAGCCATGCCCCAAGCCCTGCTGCAGACGCCAGCCGCCCTGCGCACGCCCGATACCGCAGCGGCATCATACGCGCGAAGCCGTCGCGAGCATCATCCCGTTCGCATGGATCGATCCGGTCCGGCAGCACGCGGAAATGCCGACGCGCTCCGCGGTCGGGAAGGCAGCGGCAAGGTATGGCTGGTCGGCGCCGGACCTGGCGATCCCGACCTGCTCACGCTCAAGGCCGCGCGGCTGATCACCTCGGCCGAGGCCGTCGTCTATGACCACCTGGTCGGCGCGGCCATCCTCGAGCTGATCCCTGCCACCGCGCGCCGCGTCTATGCCGGCAAGGAAGCCGGGAATCACGCCCTGCCACAGGGAGAGATCAACCAGGTACTGGTCGACCTCGCGCGCGAAGGCCTGCAGGTCGTCCGCCTGAAGGGGGGCGATCCGTTCATCTTCGGCCGCGGCGGCGAGGAAATGCAGGCGGTGATGGCCGCCGGCCTCTCCTGCGAGATCGTCCCCGGCATCACCGCGGCCGCAGGCGCGGCCTCGACCACCGGCATCCCGCTCACCCATCGCGAGCATGCGCAGACGCTGGTCTTCGCCACCGGCCATCTGAAGAACGACACGGTGGACCTGGACTGGACCACGCTCGCCCGCCCCAACCAGACGGTGGTGATCTACATGGGCCTGGGCGCGCTCGACATCATCTGTCGCGAGCTCGTCGCCCACGGCCTGACCGCCGACACGCCGGCCGCGGTGATCCACGCCGCGACGACGCCGCAGCAGCGCGGTGTGCACAGCACGCTCGCGCATCTTCCCGTGGCAGTGCGCGAGGCGGCGATCGGCGCCCCCGCGCTGATCATGATCGGTGAAGTCGTCGCGCTGCAGCCCGAGAGCCTTCCACTGCTCGCGAAGCAGAACGCCTGCTGACTACACGGACAGGCGACGCGCGTGTCGCGTCCCTGCCGACCCTCGTCAGCGGCTGGTGGCCTCGGCTGACATTCCCTGTGCGCCTTTCGCACTCGAGCCGCCATCGAGCATCAGCTGCACCGCCTCGCTGACGAAGAAATCGATGCCCAGCTCGTGTGCCAGCGCGCGTTCGCGCCGCTTCACCTGCCGCAGGTTGGCCAGCTTGACCGGCCCATAGCCACGGATGCCCCCGGCCAGCGCGGCGTAGCGCACCATCTTGTCGAGCGCATCGGCGGTCAGCCGAGGCAACAGCGCCTCGATCGCGCGCGCATAGTCCACCGGCAACGCACGTTCCATGCGGCGCTCATCGGTTCGCCCGAAGAAGTCGAGCGCCGTGCCGCGCAGCGCCTTGCCGCGCGCGAGCAGTTTCATCAGCAGCATCAGGCGCGGTCCGAAGTCGAGCTTGCGCGGCCGGCCGCTGCCGTCCGGCTTCGCGAGCAGTGGCGGCGCCATGTGGAACTGCAGCGTGTAGTCGCCCTCGAACTGCGACTCCAGCGCGCGCCGGAAGCCCCCGTCGGCAAACAGCCGCGCCACCTCGTACTCGTCCTTGTACGCAAGCAGTTGCGCATACACGCGGGCGACGGTGGTCGCCAGCCGCAAGGGCGCGGAGCCGACGACCACGCTGCGCTCGGCGGCCGCGACCTTGTCCACCAGTGCGCGGTAGAACATCGCGCAGGCGGCATCCTGATAGGCCGTCAGGTGTTCGACCCGGTGTGCAACGAGCGCCGCAAGTTCGGTCTCCGAGCCGGCGCCGCCGTCCGTCACCACGTCCTCCCCCGCCAGCGCGGCGAGCGCCGCCGGATCGCCCGCGGCCAGCCGGCCGAGGCGGAAGGCATTGCGATTGGCCTTCACCGCCACGCCGTTCAGTTCGATCGCCCGATCCAGCGCGGCGATCGACACCGGCACCAGCCCCAGTTGCCACGCGTAACCCAGCAGCAGCACGTTTGCCGCCATCGTGTCGCCGAGCAGCTTCAGCGCGAGCGCCTGTGCGTCGCAGCTCCGTACCCGCTCGGCACCTGCGGCGAAGCGCATCTTCGCCAGCAGTGCGCCCGCATGCAGGTCTGCGTCGGGCTCGTGCACGAACTTCGCGGTCTGGATCTCGTGGGTGTTGGCGACGATCTGCGTGCGCCCGCGACGCACCGTCTGCAGCGCATCGTTGCTGGCGCCGACCACCAGGTCGCAGGCCAGCAGCGCGTCGGCCTGCTGGGTGTCGATGCGCACCTGGTTGAGCAACTCGGGGCGCAAGGCCAGGCGCACGAAGGCGAGCACCTGTCCGCCCTTCTGCGCGAAGCCCATGAAGTCGAGCACCGACGCGCTCTTGCCTTCGAGATGGGCAGCCATGCTGACGAGCGCGCCGAGCGTGACCACGCCGGTGCCGCCGACGCCGGTGACGAGCAGGTCGTAGGGCGCGTCCCAGGCCGGTGGCGTCGGCGTCGGCAGCGCCGCCACCAGGGCGTCCAGCCGTGCGTCATCGATACGCGCACCGGCCGGCTTCCTGAGCTGACCGCCCAGCACCGACACGAAGCTCGGACAGAAGCCATTCACGCAGGAATAGTCCTTGTTGCAGGACGACTGGTCGATCATGCGCTTGCGCCCCAAGGGCGTCTCGGCCGGCACGATGGACAGGCAGTTCGACTGCTTGCCGCAGTCGCCGCAGCCCTCGCACACCGCGGTGTTGATGAAGATGCGCCGCGCCGGATCGGGGTACTCGCCCTTCTTGCGTCGGCGGCGCTTCTCGGCCGCGCAGGTCTGGTCGTAGATCAGCACCGTGACGCCCGGAACGGCGCGCAGTTCGCATTGCACCGCGTCGAGTTCGCTGCGGTGGTGGAAGGTGGTGCCGCGCGGGAAGAAGCCTTCGTGGCCCTGGTATTTGCCCGGGTCGTCGCTGACCACCGCCACCCGGCGAGCGCCCTCGGCCTCGACCTGGCGGGCGATGCCATCGACGCTGACCTTGCCGTCGACCGGCTGGCCGCCCGTCATCGCCACCGCGTCGTTGTACAGGAGCTTGTAGGTGATGTTCGTCTGCGCCGCGACCGCCTGGCGGATGGCGAGAAAGCCCGAATGGAAATAAGTGCCGTCGCCCAGGTTCTGGAACACATGGGGCGTACGGGTGAATTTCGAATGCGCGACCCAGTCGACGCCCTCCCCACCCATCTGGATCAGGCCGCCGGTCTCGCGGCCCGGCATCCACGACGCCATGAAGTGGCAGCCGATGCCGGCCTGCGCGCGCGAGCCCTCGGGCACGCGGGTGGACGTGTTGTGCGGACAGCCCGAGCAGAAGAACGGCACTCGGCGCACATCGTCGGCCTCGTTCGACAGCAAGGGCGGCGCGGTGAATTCGGCGACGTGATCGACGATGTGCTGGCGCTGGTCCAGCGCCGGACGATGCCCTGCCAGCCATTCGGCCACCACCGGCATCACCCGCGACGGCCGCAGCTCGCCCAGCGCGGACAGCATCGGCGTGCCGTCCGCGGCCGTCTTGCCGACGACCACCGGCCGCCGCGCGAGCTCGGCGTTGTAGAACAGATCCTTGATCTGGCGCTCGACGAGCGGGCCCTTCTCCTCCACCACCAGGATTTCCTTCAGCCCAGCCGCGAACCCGCGCATGCGGCCCGCCTCGAGCGGGAAGCTCAGCCCGACCTTGTACCAGCGCACGCCAGCCGCCTCGAGTTCGGCGAGGCTGATGCCCAGGCGCCGGAAGGCTTCGAGCAGGTCCAGGTGTGCCTTGCCGCAGGTGACGATGCCGATGTCCGCCGCCGGCGACGGACAGATCATGCGATCGACCGAGTTCGCCACGGCGAAGGCGCGCGCTGCATCGAGCTTGGCCGCCAGGCGCTGCTCGATGCCGAGACTGGGCAGGTCGGGCCAGCGGTAATGCAGGCCACCGGGCGGCGGCGTGAACTCCACCGGTTCGTCGAAGCGCGTCTGCAGCCCGTCGAGATCGACGGTGGAGCCGCTTTCAACCGTCTCCGAGATCGCCTTCAGCCCCACCCAGCAGCCGCAGAAGCGCGACAGCGCCCAGCCATACAGGCCGAACTCGAGCAGCTCGGCGATGCTCGCCGGGTTGAGCAGCGGCATGCCCCAGGACTGCAGCGTGAAATCGCTCTGGTGCGGGAAGGACGAGGACACGCAGCCGTGGTCGTCGCCCAGCACCGCGAGCACGCCGCCATGGGGCGAGGAGCCGTAGATGTTGCCGTGATGCAGCGCGTCGCCGGCGCGATCCACCCCCGGCCCCTTGCCGTACCAGATCGCGAACACGCCATCGACGGTACGCTGCGGGTCGCTCTCCACCTGCTGCGAACCGAGCACCGCGGTGCCGCCCAGCTCTTCATTCACCGCCGGCATGAAGCGGATCTGGTTGGCATCGAGCAGCGCCTGCGCCTTCCACAACTGCTGGTCGTAGCCACCCAGCGGCGAGCCGCGGTAGCCGCTGATGAAGCCGGCGGTGTTCAGCCCCGCCGCGCGGTCGAGCGCGCGCTGCATCAGCGGCAGCCGCACCAGCGCCTGCGTGCCGGTCAGGAAGACCTGTCCATGCGTCGCTTCCAGGTTGTCGGCCAGGCGATAGTCGTCGCGGATCGCCGGCAGTGTCGGGGCGAGGACCTCGGCTTGCGTCGTGCTCACGGCAGGTCTCCTCCGGCCCCGCTTCTCGCCGGTCGGCGGGCGGAGCTCGACAGGTTTGATCGGTCGCGGGCGGATTAGCTCCCGCAGCCGGCAATCACGACGCGTCGCCCTTCAGCACACCGCGCCGCATCTGGTCCAGCTCCATGGATTCGAACAGCGCCTTGAAGTTGCCCTCGCCGAAACCCTTGTTGCCCTTGCGCTGGATGAACTCGAAGAAGACCGGCCCGAGCTGGTTCTCGGAAAAGATCTGCAGCAGCAGGTCGCCCGGCGCGCCATCGACCAGGATGCGGCGCTCGCACAGCGCGTCCAGCGGCTCGCCGTGGCCGGGAATGCGCTTCTCCAGCAGCTCGTAATAGGTGTCGGGGGTGTCGAGCAGCGTCACCCCGTTGGCGCGCAAGCCATCCACACTGCGATAGATGTCCGCCGTCGACAGCGCGATGTGCTGGATGCCTTCGCCGTGGTAGCGGTCCAGGTATTCCTGGATCTGGCCCTTGGTGTCGTTGCCTTCCTCGTTGATCGGGATGTGGATCTTGCCGCAGGGCGAGGTCATCGCCTTCGACTTCACCCCGGTGACCTTGCCTTCGATGTCGAAGTAGCGCGCCTCGCGGAAGTTGAACAGGCGCTGGTAGAACTCGGCCCATTCGTTCATGCGGCCGCGATGCACGTTGTGCGTGAGGTGGTCGATGGCGAGCAGGCCGAGACCCGCGGGATTCTCGTCGGTCGTGCCGTCCGCCTCTGCGATCGGCACGAAATCCACGTCATAGATGCTGATGTCGCCGATCCCGCCGCACCGCCCGTCCTTGCCGCGCCAGCGGTCGACGAGGTAGATCAGCGAATCGCCGATGCCCTTGATCGCCGGGATGTTCAGCTCCATCGGCCCGGAGTGCGAGTCGTAGCCCCAGGCGCCGAGTTCGATCGCGCGCCGGTAGGCCCTGGATGCATCGGCCACCCGGAAGGCCATCGCACACACCGACGGCCCATGCAGTCGCGCGAAGCGCTGCGCGAAGGAATCCGGCTCGGCGTTGATGATGAAGTTGATGCCGCCCTGGCGGAACAGCGTCACGTCCTTGTGACGGTGGCGGGCGATCGCCTTGAAACCCAGCCGGGTGAACACACCGGCCAGTTCCGCCGGGTTGGGCGCGGCGTATTCGATGAACTCGAAGCCGTCGATACCCGTCGGGTTGTCCCACAAGTCGTGGCTGCTCAAGGTTCACCTCCTGCGTCAGTGTAGGCCGCGAAGACTTACCGTCGTTCCGCGAAGTTACGATCGACCAAGCTGTTCCGGCACATTTGACCACGGCAAGCGCAGTTGGTGCATCGCCTGCGGTTCTGCTGTCAGAAGGCGACTGCCCGGAATGCCGTCCGACTGCCGCCTCGCCGCGCCGAGCGACATTCGAATTGCCAGCGTGGCGATGCGCCAAGGATTTCACGCCAATTGGCTCGTCAAATTGAACGACGAACCGATGACCAATGAAGTCATTCCCTCTGCTTCATGTCATCGATTCCATCACCGAATACGCAGGTCATCGGATCCAGCTACTACAGATCTTATAACTACTTGATTTATAGTCTTTCACTATTTTTAATGAATTCCCTCTATACCTCCGATGACTTTATAGATTGGCGAAATTCATTCGTTACAAACTCCTTGCTGCATCGCAGCATTCAATCGCTATACTGCAACTGTGCATCGAGGAATCAACGATCTCAGGCCGGATTTAGTCCGCCTCAAGATTGAAGACCCGAAAAGACGATGCCTTTTATGGAGAAGATCCAGATGAAACTGAATAGCCAATTCAAACTGAACAAGATGATCAACGAAAAGACCATCGTGACCCAGCAACGGGTCGATGGCTTCGTCCTCAAGACCGTAAAGAAGATCAAGTAATACCGCGCCGAGGTGTCCGGGTTCAGCATGCTTGCGAAAGCAGCGTGGGGCTGCAGGCCGGCGACCTGCCCGACCTTGAAGGGGCCGACCTGAGCGCGGCCTTCTTGTCAGGCGCCAACCTGAGGGCGACGAACCTGACCGACGCCGACCTCACCGATGCGGTGCTCACGTATGCGCAGACGGTCGAAACGGTCGTCGACGGCGCCCGGCTCGCTGGCGCCAGCGCCTACGGCGTGGCCGCCTGGGGCCTGGACCTGTGCAGGGTGCGCGACCAGACCAATCTGCACATCACGCCCGAAGGCCGCGCCGGGCTCACGGTGGACAATCTGGAGCTCGCGCAGTTTGTGTACCTGATGGTGCACAACGAGAAGATTCGCGGAATCATCGACACCATCGGGCGCAAGGCCGTGCTGATCCTCGGCCGCTTCTACGGCGAGCGCAAGGCGCTGCTCGACGCGCTCAAGGTCAGGCTGCGCGAGTTCGACCTGGTGCCCATCGTGTTCGACCGGGACAAGCCCACCAGCCGCGACCTGACCGAAACCGTGGCGCTGCTCGCCAGCATGTCGCGCTTCGTCGTCGGCGACGTCACCGACGCCAAAAGCATCCCGCAGGAACTCTCCGAAATCGTCCCCCGCCTGCCCTCGGTGCCCGTCCAGCCCATCCTGCTGCGCGGCGACCCCGGCTACGCGATGTTCGAGCACTGGACGAGCTACCGCACCATGCTGCCGGTCTATCGGGTCAGGGGATCGGCCTTGTGTGGAGCTCCACATAAGGCCGATCTGCCGACCTTCGATCCACCCACGAGTTGTCGGCGGGCTAAAGCCCGCCCTGCGAAAGCGAAGCACATGGTCTGGGACCAGTTCCTGCCGAGTTGTACGAAAAGGCCGCGCTCGTCGGCAACGCCCCATCACGGCTTCAACCGATACCCCGTCCGCAGCATCCACGTGGCGACCACCACGAACACCGCGAGAAACAACATCGACATCCCCAGGCTGATGCCGACCGCCACGTCGGCATGGCCGTAGAAGCTCCAGCGGAAGCCGCTCACCAGGTACACCACCGGGTTGAACAGCGTGAGCGTCCGCCAGACCGGCGGCAGCATGTCGATGGAGTAGAAGCTGCCGCCGAGGAAGGTCAGCGGGGTGATGATCAGCAGCGGCACGAGTTGCAGCTTTTCGAAGTTGTCGGCCCAGATGCCGAGGATAAAGCCGAGCAGGCTGAAGCTGACCGCGGTGAGCAGCAGGAAGCCGATCATCCACAGCGGATGCTCGATGCGCAGCGGCACGAAGAAGGCTGCGGTGGCGAGGATGATCACGCTCAGCAGGATGGACTTCGTCGCCGCCGCGCCGACGTAGCTCAGCACGATCTCGAAGTGCGACACCGGCGCCGACAGCAGTTCGTAGATGGTGCGCGAGAACTTTGGGAAGAAGATGCCGAAGGACGCGTTCGACACGCTCTGCGTCAGCAGGTTGAGCATGATCAGCCCGGGCACGAGGAAGGCGCCGTAGCTGACGCCGCCCACCTCGGGGATGCGCGCGCCGATCGCCGAGCCGAACACGACGAAGTACAGCGAGGTGGTGATCACCGGCGCCAGCACGCTCTGCAGCAGCGTGCGCCGGGTGCGCGCCATCTCGAAAAGGTAGATCGCGCGGACGGCGTGCCAGTTCATCGTGCCCCCTCCCTGCCCGGCTCGCGCTCGCTCACCAGGCTGACGAAGATGTCCTCAAGCGAACGCTGGGTGGTGTGCAGGTCGGCAAAGGCGATGCCAGCCGCCGCCAGTTCCTGCAGCAAATCGACGAGCGCGCTGTCCTCGCCCTCCGCCTCGTAGTGGTACACCAGCTCCCTGCCGCCCTTGGCGAGCACCAGCCCGTAATTCGACAGCGCCGCCGGGATCTGTGCCAGCGGCGCGGCGAGCTGCAGGGTGAGCTGCTTGCCGCCGAGCTTGCGCATCAGCGTCGCCTTGTCCTCGACCAGGATCAGCTCGCCGCGGGTGATCACGCCGATGCGGTCGGCCATCTCCTCGGCCTCCTCGATGTAGTGCGTGGTCAGGATGACGGTGACGCCGTTGTCGCGCAGGCGGCGCACGAGCTGCCACATGTCGCGCCGCAGCTCCACGTCCACGCCGGCTGTCGGCTCATCGAGGAAGAGGATCTGCGGCTCGTGCGACAGCGCCTTGGCGATCAGGACCCGCCGCTTCATGCCGCCCGACAGGGTCAGCAGCTTGTTGTCCTTCTTGTTCCACAGCGATAGATCCTGCAGCAGCCGCTCCAGGTAGGCGGGGTTCGGCGGCTTGCCGAACAGGCCGCGGGAAAAGCTCACTGTGTTCCACACCGTCTCGAAAGCATCGGTGGTGAGTTCCTGCGGCACCAGGCCGATCATCGCGCGCGCGGCACGGTAGTCGCGGATGATGTCGCAACCGCCCACCGTCACCCGCCCGGCGCTGGGGTTGACCAGGCCGCAGACGATGCTGATCAGCGTCGTCTTGCCCGCCCCGTTGGGACCGAGCAGCGCGAAGATCTCGCCGCGGCGGATATCGAGGTCGACGCCCTTCAGCGCGTCGAAGCCCGAGGCGTAGGTCTTGGACAGACCCGAAATGGAGATGACGGAATGCATGGGGCGAAGATAGCAGATCGGCCGGGACCGTCATCGGGGGCGCGACGACTTTATCCGAACCCCATCACGGCACCCATCCATGGCTGCCGGCGACGGCACCGAGCACGGTCACCAGGCTGACCGTCAGCAGAAGCGCATGCAGTCGCTCGATGCGACGGAAGGTGCGCTCGGGGTCGCGGCGGGCGGACTCGCGAAACCAGCGGTGCAGGAAGAGCGGTTCGGCGATGAAGAGCATGACGGTGAACAGCCCCCACACCGCCACCATCGCATGCATCCACCAGAAGGCGGGGCTGAGGAAGCGTTCCCACAGGTTCCACGCATGCGCCATGTAGAAACCGGTCGCCCCCACCAGCAAGGTGGTGCCGCGCGCCTGCCAGGCGAAACGCCCCTCGATCGCCTCGAAGAAATCCACCCGCTCGGCGGGCTCCTTCAGGCGGCGCACCGCAGGCAACAGGACGGTGGTGACGAAGGCGACGCCGCCGATCCACAGCACGACGCCAAGAACGTGCAGCGCACGAGCGAGAATCTGGTGTTCCATGATTGGCGAACGGGATGATCGAAAGCGCTCAGCTTAGCCCGTCGCGAGCCCACCCGACTTTGCGAGCATCAAGGTTCCGCACCTTCATCGTCCATCGAGAATCCGCTTCGTCACCTCGAACCACGCAAAGGCGCCAAGGCAAAGCCCGGCGCCCGCCAGCAGAAGATGAGCCGCGGGCCTCGCGAAGGCAAAGAGCGCGCTGACCCCCGGGACCAGCAGTACCACGGCCAGCAGCACGCCGGTGGCGATTCCGATCCAGCAGAACGCCGCATTCCAGGGCCTGCCCGTGGCGGAATGCCGCGCCCAGGTTCGATTGACCTGGATGAGCGCCAGGCTGCTCGCCACCAGCACCGCGAACGCCAGCGCTCGACCCACCTCGTTGGACGCCGACGACGACCGCGCATGGGAATAGGCAAGAAGCACGATCCCGAGAAGCCCCAGGCCCTGCATGAATCCGCGCAACAACACCTGAGCATCGAACAGCCGTGCATGCGGTGGCCTGGGAGGGCTGCGCATGGCGTCGGCCTCCAGCGGCTCCGCCTCGAACACGAAGGAGCAGGCAGGATCGATGATCAATTGCAGGAAGAGGATGTGCACCGGCATCAGCATCATCGGCCACCCGAGCATGACCGGCACGATCGACACGCCGATGATGGGCAGATGGACCGCCACGACGAACGCGAACGCCTTGCGCAGGTTTGCGAACACGCGCCGGCCGTAGCGCACCGCCGTCACCAGCGAGGCGAAGTCGTCGTTGAGCAGCACCAGGGAGGCGGCCTCGCGCGCGACGTCGGTGCCGCGCGCGCCCATCGCCACGCCGATGTGCGCAGCCTTCAGCGCTGGCGCATCGTTGACGCCGTCACCGGTCATCGCGACGATTTCTCCGCGCGCCTGGAAGGCCTGCACCAGGCGAAGCTTCTGCTCCGGTCTCACCCGGCAGAAGATGCAGCTATCGGACAGGCGAGCGGAAAGGGCGGCATCGCTCAGGGTGTCGATCTCGGCTCCGGTCATGTATTGCCCGTCCGCCACCAGTCGCGCCTGTCGGGCGATGGAGAGGGCCGTCCTGGGGTGGTCGCCGGTGATCATCACCACACGGATGCCTGCGGCACGGCATTCCGCGATCGCTTCCGGCACGTCAGGACGCACCGGATCCTCCAGCCCCAGGAGGCCAACGAACTCGAAATCGAAGTCGTGCTGCCCCGATGGAAGTTCTGCCGCCCGGAAGACGGCACGTGCCACAGCGAGGACGCGCAGCCCCTCGTCGGCCATCCGTTCGACCTCGTCGACTATCAGACCGTGGCTTGCCGGATCGAGATGGCAGAGGTCGACGATCGCCTCGGGCGCGCCCTTGGCGGCGACCAGCCTGTCCCTCCGGTCGGGCGACTGCCAGACCCGCGACATGGCGAGCATCTCCCGCGACAGCGGATATTCATCGATCAGTTCCCAATCCGCATGGACGTGCTCGGTGCCTGCCAGATGGCGCTGACTGGCTTCGGCGATGGCGGATTCCATGGGATCGAATGCACGCCGGTGGCTGGCCAATGCTGCGTATTCAAGCAGCGAGTGAAACGCCTCAGGCACGCCAGGCGCATGGGCAGCGTCGAGGCTGCGCATTGCGCCATCGACCCAAAGCTGACGGACGGCCATGCGGTTCATGGTCAGAGTGCCGGTCTTGTCCACGCACAGTACCGTGGTGGCGCCGAGCAGCTCCACAGCCGGCATGCTTCGCGTCAGTACCCGTTCGCGCGCCAGGCGCCAGGCGCCCAGTCCCAGGAAGATGGTCAGCACCACCGGGAGCTCCTCAGGAAGGATGGCCATCGCGAGCGTGAGCCCGGCCAACAGCCCGTGCACCCAGTCCCCATGCGTGAGCCCCCACGCCAGGGCCAATCCGGTCGCCAGGGTCAGGCCGAGAGCGGCCACGACGGTGACGATGCGCTGCGTTTCCTGCTGGACGGGTGTGCGTTCGATCGAGATCGCCTGCAGCGAGGCGCCGATGCGTCCCAGAGCGCTGCGGTCGCCGGTCGCCCGAATCACGCCTCGCCCGGTCCCCTGCGTCACCAGGGTGCCCGAGAAGGCGAGGACGCGAGGATCGTCGCTCGCATCATCGGCACTACGGTCGTGCTGCTTGACGACCGGGGCGGACTCGCCGGTCAGCAGTGACTCGTCGATCGACAGGTTTGCTGCCTCCACCAGGCGCAGGTCGGCCGGCACACGGTCGCCTTCTGCGAGGAGGACGATGTCGCCGACGACGAGTTCGCGGCCCGCGACGCGGACCGGCTGACCGTCACGAACGACCAGCGCACGCGGGCTGGACAGGTCGCGCAGGGCCTCGATGGACTTCTCGCTGCGGCGTTTCTGCACGTAGGTGATGACGATGACCACCAGCACGAAGCCCAGCAGCATCAAGGCTTCGTGGCGATCGCCGAGGACAAGGTAGATGGCCCCGCACGCCACGAGCAGCAGGAACATGGGTTCGAGCACGACGTCCCGCAGGATCCCCCAGGGACCGCGCCGGGTCGCAGCCGGCAGTTCATTGGGACCATCGCGCTCGAGGCGCTGGCGGGCCTCGACCGCAGTCAGGCCACGCGCGAGATCCGGCTCCACCGCGAGGCCTCAGCCGGTGGTCATCGGCACGACCGCTGCGTGGTCACGATCGGGCCGCTGCCACGGATCCACGTGCGTCATCACGTTGAGCACGCGATGGCCGTACGGATGGTCTTCGTCCGCATCCTTGCGGCTGTGGTGGTTGGCGATCAGCACGACGAAGTCGGCGACCAGGTCCGACAGCGAGTGAATGCCGTCGGCCACCAGGCCCTGGGAGCCGGAGATCAGGCCCGCCGACACCTGCATCGCCGTGAGCCCGAGGTTGGCCACGACGCTCACCGAGGTGCTGCGCCTGACCGCCTCGTCCTTGTCCGGGCCTTCCCCGTACTCGGTGAAATCTTCGATCGGGTCCATTGGATCCTCCAGTCGCTGGGCGACAACCTCACTTCACTCGCTCAGCCCATACTTGCGCACCTTGTCGTGCAGCGTGGTCTTGGCGATGCACAGCGCTTCGGCGGTGCGCGCCAGGCTGCCGTGGCGGCGCAGCGCGTCGGCGATGAGCGCACGCTCGAAGGCCTCGACGGTCTCTGCGAGCGGGCATGGGCGGTCGACCGCCGGCTGACCGAAGGGCGGCGAGCCCGACTCGATGCCGAGCACGCAGCGGTCGGCAACGTTCCGCAGCTCGCGCACGTTGCCCGGCCAGGCATAGCCGACGAGCTGCTGGATACGGCCCGGCGGCGTCGCCGGCACCGGGCGCTCGTGACGCGCCGCGGCCTGCAGCAGGAAATGCTCGAACAGCAGCGGAATGTCCTCGCGGCGCTCGCGCAGCGGCGGCAGCGGCACGGTGGCGACCGACAGGCGGTAGTAGAGGTCGGCGCGGAAACGCCCCTGGCCAGACAGCGCCAGCAGGTCTTCCTTGGTCGCGGCGATGATGCGGCAATCGACGGCAATGGCAGTGTTGGAACCCAGGCGCTCCAGCGTGCGCTCCTGCAGTACCCGCAGCAGCTTGATCTGCATCGGCACCGGCATGGTCTCGATCTCGTCGAGGAACAGCGTGCCGCCGTTGGCGTGCTCGATCTTGCCGATGCGCCGCTTGCCGGCACCAGTGTAGGCGCCGGCCTCGTGGCCGAAGATCTCGCTGTCGAAGAGCGTCTCGGGCAGACCGCCGCAGTTGATGGCGACGAAGTTGCCCTTGCGCCGCGGGCTGGCGTCGTGCAGGCAGCGCGCGACCAGCTCCTTGCCGGTGCCGGTTTCGCCGTGGATCAGCACGTCGGCGGCGCTGCCGGCGAGGTTGGCAATCAGCGCGCGTACGCCGACCATGCCGGGCGAGTTGCCGATGAGCCGCGCCTCGAGCAGGTCGCGCTGCTCGAGCTGGCGTCGCAGCGCGCGCACCTCAAGCACCAGCCGGCGCTTGTCCAGCGCGCGGCGGGCGACGTCCACCAGTTGCTCGGGTGCGAACGGCTTCTGCAGGAAGTCGTAGGCGCCGTCCTTCATCGCCTGCACCGCCATGGAAATGTCGCCGTGGCCGGTGATCAGCACCACCGGCAGTTCGGGGTCGAGCGCATGCAGCTCGCGCGCGAGGCTCATGCCGTCCTGGCCCGGCAGGCGCACGTCGCTGACGACGATGCCGGCGAAATCCGGACCCAGCCGCCGCCGGGCCTGCTCCGCGCTGCCGACGCACTCGGCGGCAAGGCCTTCGAGCTGCAGCGCCTGCTCGCAGCCCAGCGCCACGTCGGGGTCGTCTTCGATGAGGAGGATCCTGAGTTCTTCAGTCATGGCGTGAGGCGAGCGGAAGCTCGAGAGTGAAAACGGCGCCGCCGTCCGGGTGATTGGCGCCGTGCAGGCTGCCGCCGAAGTCGCGGACGATGCCGGCAGAGATGACCAGGCCGAGGCCCAGGCCCTCGCCCGCCGGCTTGGTGGTGAAGAAAGGCTCGAACAGACGCGCCCTCGCATCCTCGCTGAGCCCCGGGCCATGGTCGCGGACATGCAGCCGCACCATGCCCTCGGCGCACTCCCAGCGCAGCTCGATGCGCGGCTGCGCCTGGTCCGCCATCGCATCCAGGGCATTGCCGATCAGGTTCACCAGCACCTGCTCCAGCCGGTTCGCATCGCCCAGCGCCACCGGTTCGTCGGCCGGGCAGCTACGCTCGATTACCGCGCCGCTGCGCCCGATGCGCGCCTCGAGCAGGCTCAGCGCGTTGTCCACCGCCTGGCACAGCCGCACCGGTTCCGACTGCCCGCTGGAGCGGCGCGCGAAGTTGCGCAACTGGCCGGTGATGCGCCCCATGCGGTCGGCTAGCTCGGCGATACGCTCCAGGTTGGCGCGCGCGGTGGCGGCGTCGCCTCGCTCCAGGAAGCGCCCGGCATTGGCCGACAGCGTGCGCAAGGCCGCCAGCGGCTGATTCAGCTCGTGCGCGATGCCGGTCGACATCTGGCCGATCACCGCCAGCTTGCCGGCCTGCACCAGCTCGTCCTGCGCCGCGCGCAGCGTGCACTCGGCACGGATGCGCTCGGCGACTTCGTCCTGCAGTTGCCGGTTGGCGGCCGACAGGTCGAGCGTGCGCTCTTCCACCTTGCGCTCCAGTTCGTCGTGCGCCTTCTGCAGCGCCTCGCGCGCCGCCAGGCGGTGGCGCAGATGGCGGCGACGCTCGGCGACGATGATGCCGAGCATGCACAGACAGGCGGTGCCGATGGCTGCCAGCGCCGCGCGGCTCTGCGCGAGGCTGTCGACCTGCTCGAGCTGCGACAGCACGGTGAGCGTCCACGGCGTGCCGGGCAAGGGCCGCGACTGCGCGAGAAAGCGCCCGCTGACCGGATAGACGGAAACGGTGGCGGGCCCGTCGGCGGCGATCCGCACCAGCCGCGCGCCGTGGCCGAAATCCTCGATGTCGCGCAGGCCCAGCGGCTGCAGCGCGCGGCGGTTGTATTGCTGGGTGTGATCGAAGGCCGCCCGCGTCTTGTCGTCGAGCGCGCGCAAGGTGGTGAACTTCCAGCCGGAGACGGCCGACAGGATGACCACGCCGTTCTCGTCGGCGACGAGCACCGGCGCCTCCACGGTGGACCAGGATTTCTCGAGCTGCTCGAGGCTGACCTTCACCACCGCCACGCCGAGGACTTCCTGATCGCCCGCCAGAGTCGCCGCGAGGTAGTAGCCGGGATCGCCGCGCGTGGTGCCGATGCCGAAGAAGCGGCCGTTGCCGACCGCCATCGCATCGCGGAAATATGGCCGGAAGGACAGGTCCTCACCAACGAAGCTGTCGGGCCGCCGCCAGTTGCTGGCGGCCGCCACCCTGCCCTGCGTATCCATGACGTAGATCGACAAGGTGCCGGCGCGCTCGTTGAGGCGTTCGAGGTAGGTATTGACGCGCGTCACCGCCTCCGCGTCGTCGGGCCGGGCGAGCAGGTCAAGCACGCCCTGCTCCAGGCTCAGCGTGCCGGGCAGGAAGGCGTACTTGCCGATCTCGCGCTCGAGGCTTGCCGCATAAAGGTCGAGCCGATGCAGGCCGGTGGCCTGAAGTTCGGCGACGCCCAGGCGCTGCGCCACGCGATAGGAGGCAAGGCCGCTCAGCCCGACCAGGGCAGCACACAGCAGCAACAGGGCCAGGGTGCGTGAGCGGGGCATGAGGCGCGTTCCGGGCGGCGACGGCGGTAGTCGATGGTAGCAGCCGCGTCAGCCGGCGAGGTCGGCAAGCTGCTTGACGATGAGCACGATCACCACGCCGAGGAAGGCCTTGCGGATGAAGCCGGCACCATGCTTGAGCGCCAGGTGGGTGCCGAGGTAGGAGCCCGCGAGGTTGCACACCGCCATCACCAGCCCGATCTGCCACAGGATGGGGCCGTGGCTGGCGAAAAAGACGATCGCCGACAGGTTGGTGGCGAAATTGATCACCTTGGCGCTGGCCGAGCCCTGCACGAAGTCCATGCCGAACAGCCGGACGAAGCCGAAGATCAGGAAGCTGCCGGTGCCGGGACCGAAGAAGCCGTCGTAGAGGCCGATCACGCCGCCGAAGAGCGCGGTCTTCCAGCGGTCGCCCTCGGTCACCGCGCGCGTCACGCGGTGGCCGAAGTCCTTCTTCATGAAGGTGTAGATGGCGACGGCGACCATCAGCACCACCACCAGCGGCCGCATGGTCTCGCGCGGCAGCCAGGCCACCAGCGCCGCGCCGCCCCAGGCGCCGAGCAGCGCGGCCAAGGTGGCCGGCAGCACGATCGCCCACGGAATGCGCACGCTGCGCGCATAGCGCCACAGCGCCGCACCGGTGCCGGCGATGCTGGACACCTTGTTGGTGCCGAACAGCGTCGGGATGGCAGTCTGCGGAAACTGCGACAGCAGCACCGGGATCTGGATCAGGCCGCCGCCGCCCACCACGGCGTCGACCATGCCGGCGAAGAAGGCTGCGGGAGCGAGGATGTACCAGTCGATCATCTTTCGGTCTTGAATCGGTCAACGGCAAGGCCCGGTGCCAGGCACCGGGCCGCAAGGGGGTTCCGACTCACGAGCGGGCCGGAACCGGATCGGATCAGCGTCAGGCCGCCTGGGGCATGAGCTCCCCGGGAGCGGGCATGGCGTCTTCGGTCTCGGCGAGCGCGGGATCCACCGGCTCGATCGCGCCCTCCCACTTTGCCACGACCGCGGTGGCGATCGCATTGCCCATCACGTTGGTGACGGTGCGGCCCATGTCGAGGAAGTGGTCGATGCCCAGCACCAGCAGCACGCCGGCCTCCGGCAGGCCGAACATCGGCAGCACCGCCGCGACCACCACCAGCGACGAACGCGGCACCCCGGCAATACCCTTGCTCGACACCATCAGCACCAGCAGCATGGTGATCTGGCTCGTCAGCGACATCTCGATGCCGTAGGCCTGGGCCACGAACAGCGCCGCGAACGAGGTGTAGATCATCGAGCCGTCGAGGTTGAAGGAGTAGCCCAGCGGCAGCACGAACCCGGTGACGCGGTTGCTGATGCCGAACTTCTCGAGCTGCTCCATCAGCTTCGGGTAGGCCGATTCGCTGCTCGCGGTCGAGAAGCCGATCAGCATCGGATTGCGCACCAGCTTGATCAGGCTGAACACCTCTCGCCCCAGCACCAGGTAACCGGCCAGGATCAGCACCGTCCACAACACGGCCAGCGCCAGGTAGAAGCTCAGCATGAACTTGCCGAACACCGCCAGCATGCCCACACCCTGCGTGGTGATCGCGCCGGCGACCGCCGCGAAAACGCCCACCGGAGCAAAGCGCATCACGTAGTCGGTGACCTTGAGCATCACATGCACGATGTCATCCATCGTACCCACCAGCGAACGTGCCGTCTGGTTGTGCAGGTGGCCCAGCGCGAGGCCGAAGAACACCGCGAACACCAGGATCTGCAGGATGGAATTGCTCGCCATCGACTCGACGATGCTCTTCGGGAAGACGTGGGTGACGAATTCCTTCAGGTTGAGCGCGCTGGTCTTCAGGTTGGTCGCGGTGCCCACCTCCGGCAGCGCCACCCCGAGCGCGCTGCCCGGATGCAGCAGGTTGGCGCAGATGAGGCCGATCGTCAGCGACACCAGCGAGGCGCCGATGAACCACCCCAGCGCGCGGCCGCCGATGCGGCCCACCGTCTTCGAATCTCCCATGTTCGCCAGGCCCGCGACCAGGGTCGCAAATACCAGCGGCGCGATGACCATCTTGATCATGCGCAGGAAGATGTCGGTGAGCATGCCGAAATAGCCGGCGATCTCCTTCGCCATTTCCGGGCTCGCCATGGTGTTGCAGGCATAGCCGACGACGACGCCCAGCGCCATCGCGACCAGGATCCAGGTCGTCAAACGGTTCATCTTCATATCGTGTTCCTCTCGATCTCGTCCGTCGCCGGATGGCATCAGGCCTTGGCGGGAATCATCTGCGGGCGCGTCAGCACCTCGGGGCGCAGCACGTCGGCGAGCTGGTCGGCGCTCATCAGGCCCCGATCGAGCACGATCTCGGCAACACCGCGACCGCTGCGGAAGGCTTCGGCGGCGACTTCGGTGGCGTTGGCGTAGCCGATGTAGGGGTTCAGCGCGGTGACGATGCCGATCGAGCGCTCGACCGTGGCGCGCAGCAGGTCGCGGTTGGCGGTGATGCCGCTGACGCAGTGGTCGGCCAGCACGCGGCAGCCGTTGGAGAGGTGCAGCACGCTCTTGAACAGGCTGTGGGCAATGATGGGCTCGAAGGCGTTCAACTGCAGTTGCCCGGCTTCGGCGGCGAAGCTCACCGTGAGGTCGTTGCCGATGATCTCGAAGGCGATCTGGTTCACCACCTCGGGGATCACCGGATTCACCTTGCCCGGCATGATGGAGGAACCGGCCTGGCGCGCCGGCAGGTTGATCTCGCCCAGACCGGCGCGCGGCCCGGACGACAGCAGGCGCAGGTCGTTGCACACCTTGGAGAGCTTCACCGCGACGCGCTTGAGCACGCCCGACAACTGCACGAAGGAGCCGCAATCCTGCGTCGCCTCGATCAGGTTCGGCGATGTGACGACCGGCACGCCGCTGATCTCGGCGAGGCGGCGGCACACCAGCGGCGCGTACTCCGGATGCGCATTGATGCCGGTGCCGATCGCGGTGGCGCCGAGGTTGATCTCGCGGATCAGCAGCGCGGCTTCCTTCAGGCGCTCCTCGTCCTCGCCCAGCATCACCGCATAGGTCGAGAACTCCTGGCCGAGCGTCATCGGCACCGCGTCCTGCAATTGCGTGCGGCCCATCTTCAGCACGTCGGCGAACTCGTCCGCCTTGCGCTCGAAGGCCTTGCGCAGGTAGGCCATCGCATCCACCAGGCGGAAGATGCCGACATAGGTCGCGAGCTTCAACGCTGTCGGATAGACGTCGTTGGTCGACTGGCTCATGTTCACATGCTCGTTGGGGTGCAGATGCACATATTCGCCACGCGCATGGCCCATCAACTCGAGCGCGCGGTTGGCGATGACCTCGTTGGCGTTCATGTTGGTGGAGGTGCCCGCCCCGCCCTGGATCACGTCGACGACGAATTGCTCGTGCCAGCGCCCGTCGATGACCTCGCGGCAGGCGGCGGCGATGGCCTCGCAGCGGCGCGCATCGAGCAGGCCGAGCTGGCGGTTGGCTTCGGCGGCGGCCTTCTTGATCTGCGCCAGCGCGCGGATCAGGTCGGGATAGGCGGCGATGGTGATGCCGGTGATCGGGAAGTTCTCGCAGGCGCGCAGCGTATGCACGCCGTAGTAAGCCGCAGCCGGCACCTCGCGGTCGCCAAGCAGGTCGTGTTCGATGCGAACGGGCAGTGAATCCATGTCTGTCTCCTTTGGTTTGAGGCTCGCCGCGAGTCGGGAAGAGCTGCCTTCTTATTGCACATCGCGTGCCAGCAGGAGACGATTTCAAGTCACTGTTTTATCGCAAGAAAAAACTTTCGGATGAGCGCGTTCGACGAGAACCCGAACAGGCAGCCCTGCCGGCCGTCCGGATTTCCGAACGGCCGGCAGGGTCGATGAGTGACGTCACGCATCCCCGCGAGCCGCTGCAGGGTGTGGAAGGGACTCAATCCGGCATCGTGCCAAGTGTCGCCGATGAGCCGACGCTCACGCGGGACCGGGAATCAGCGCTGTCGGCGAATCATGCCCGACCGGTGCTCTCGCCACGCGTCACGCCGCCGGCGATCAGGTGGGCGACGCGCAGCGGCTCGGGAATCCGGCTGTGGCGAATCAGGGGCGTCAGCAGGCCAGCCGCTTCGGCCAACGAAACGCCGGCGCGTTGCACGAACAGCGGGCCGATGGCCTCGATCGGACCGGCGGCCTCGATCAGCCGCCACTTGCGCGCGCCGCCGCGCACATGTCCGAGCAGCGCGCGGCGTACCGCATCGAGATCAGGCGGCTGGCGCAGCACGACCAGCACCGGCATACCGAGCGACGCATGCAGCGCCGGCAGGTCGACGACGTTGAAGCCGGCGAAGGTGATGCCCTGCAGCAGCACCGCATGAAGCTGGGGAAAGAAGCGCGAGCGGCGCACGAGCTCGACGATCACCCGGGTCGCATTGGCACCGTCGCGCCGCAGCTTGCCGGACAGCACGCCGTCCAGCCGGTCGCCGGAAAACACCGCCCCGACCACCATCACGTCGCCGCGGTGGCTGCGCTCGAAGGGTGCATCGTCGAAGGCGACGACGTGATGGATGTGGCGCGGCATGTCGGCCCTCACCCGCTTCCGCGGTTGTCTGGAGTCGGCGTGCCGGGAGCATACGACGATGCGTCGGCGGCAGCTCGTATCCCTTGCGACCGCATCCGACGGCGTGTCGCTCACTGAGCGGTTGGCGATCGACGACGAAGCGCTGGCCGGCGTCCCGCTCGACAACCTGCGGCAGGGATCAACGCTGCCGGAATTCTGCCTGCAGCTCGGCAATCAGAACGTCGGCCGGGATGCCCAGGCCTTGGTGCAATCTACGGATCATGCCCAGCGTCAAGGGACGCTTGCGGTTCAGGACTTCGTAGACACGGTTGCTCCTGCCGATGAACGGCTCCAGATCCTTCACCGACAGGCCGCTTTGCTCCATCCGAAATTTGATCGCTTCGACCGGATCCGGCGCACCAATGGGAAAGTGCTTGGCTTCATAGGCTTGCACCAGGGTGGTCAGAATATCCAGGCGATCTCCCTCCGGGCTGCCCGGATCGGGGTCGAACTCCATCAAGGCCGAAATCTCCTTGAGCGTCGCCCTGTAATCGGCTGCGGTGTGAATCGGGCGGATGTCCATGTGGTTCTCCATGGTCACTCAGACCATTTCAACGGTTTCTGCGTCCCCTGCATCGCATTCCTTGTGGGTACCGACGAATTTCACGTAGACGACCTGCAGCCTGTAGGCGATGGTCACGATCAACCGGTGGTCGTTGCCCTTGATGTTGAAAACGACGCGCCGGTTCTTGAGGATGCTGGCGCTGCCGTACTGCGCCTTGATGTCCGATGGCTGAGTCCAGGCCGCTTTGGTCACTTCCTCAAACCAAGCTTTCAAAGGCTGCTCAGCGTCCGGATGAAGTTTCCAGAAGTCTCGAACGTTGGAGACGGCTATCACTCGCATCAAGACTAGGATAGTCCCAAGATGGGATGCCGCAAGGTCGGTCCGCCAGCGCGGACGCAGCTCATGCAGGGGCTTCCAGCAGCTCGTCGAACCGGCACAAACAAGAAAGCCTGACGTTTTGAGGCGTCAGGCTCTTTGGATCACTCCCACTCGATCGTCGCCGGCGGCTTGCCGCTGATGTCGTACACGACCCGGTTGATGCCGCGCACCTCGTTGATGATGCGGTTGCTGACCTTGCCGAGCAGGCTGTGCGGCAGTTCGGCCCAGTGCGCGGTCATGAAATCCTGGGTCTCGACGGCGCGCAGCGCCACCACATATTCGTAGGTGCGGCCGTCGCCCATGACGCCGACGCTCTTCACCGGCAGGAACACGGCGAAGGCCTGGCTGGTCTTCTCGTACCAGCCCGCGGCACGCAGTTCGTCGATGAAGATGGCGTCGGCGCGGCGCAGCAGGTCGGCGAAGTCCTGGCGGACCTCGCCGAGGATGCGCACGCCCAGGCCCGGCCCCGGGAAGGGATGGCGATACACCATGTCGTGCGGCAGGCCGAGCGCCACGCCCAGCTCGCGCACTTCGTCCTTGAAGAGGTCGCGCAGCGGCTCCAGCAGCTTCAGGCCCAGCGTCTCGGGCAGGCCGCCGACGTTGTGGTGGCTCTTGATGGTGTGCGCCTTCTTGCTCTTGGCGCCGCCCGATTCGATCACGTCGGCGTAGATCGTGCCCTGGGCGAGCCACTTGGCGTTCGGCAGCTTCTTCGCCTCGGCCTGGAACACCTCGACGAACTCGCGGCCGATGATCTTGCGCTTCTGCTCGGGGTCGGTGACCCCCTTCAGGTGGCCCATGAACTGCTCGGTGGCGTCGACATGCACGACCTTGGCATGGAGCCGGCCGGCGAACATCTCCATCACCAGCTTGCCTTCGTTGAGGCGCAGAAGGCCGTGGTCGACGAACACGCAGGTGAGCTGGTCGCCGATCGCGCGGTGGATCAGCGCTGCGGCAACCGAGGAATCCACGCCGCCGGACAAGCCGAGAATCACTTCCTCATCACCCACCTGCTCGCGGATCCTCTGCACCGCCTCGGCGATGTAGTCGGGCATGTTCCAGTCGTGCCCGCAGCCGCAGATGTCGTGCACGAAGCGCGCGATCATCTCCTTGCCCTTCAGCGTGTGCGTAACCTCGGGATGGAACTGCACGCCATAGAAGCCGCGCGCTTCGTCGGCCATCGCCGCGATCGGGGTGGATTCGTTGCTGCCGATGACCTTGAAGCCCGGGGGCAGCTCGGTGACCTTGTCGCCGTGACTCATCCACACGTCGAGCAGGCCGTGGCCCTCCGCATTGGTACGATCCTCGATGCCCTCGAACAGCTTCGAGTGACCGCGCGCACGCATCTCGGCATAGCCGAACTCGCGTTTGGCCGAGCTTTCCACCTTGCCGCCAAGCTGGCTGGCCATGGTCTGCATGCCGTAGCAGATGCCGAGCACCGGCACGCCAAGTTCGAACACCGCCTGCGGCGCGCGCCAGTCCTCGGCCTCGTACACCGAGTTCGGACCGCCCGACAGGATGATGCCCTGGGCGCCGAAGCCGCGCACGAACTCGTCCGACACGTCGAACGGGTGCAGCTCGCAATAGACCTGCTGCTCGCGCACCCGGCGCGCGATGAGCTGCGAGACCTGGGAACCGAAGTCGAGGATGAGGATTTTCTGGTGAGCCATGGCGCGAACGTCTCTAGCGTCAAAAAAGGAAAGGCGGCCTTGCAGCCGCCTGGTGTCTTGCCGGCAAGCGCGATCAACCGATCTGGTAGTTGGGCGCTTCCTTGGTGATCTGCACGTCATGGACATGCGACTCGCGCATGCCCGCCGAGCTGATCTGCACGAACTCGGCGCGCTGATGCACCGACGGGATATCCGCGCAGCCGAGGTAACCCATCGACGCGCGCAGGCCGCCCACCAGTTGGTGGATCACCGCGGCAACCGGCCCCTTGTACGGCACGCGGCCCTCGATGCCCTCGGGCACCAGCTTGTCGATGTTGCTGGTGTTCTCTTCCTGGAAGTAGCGGTCGGCCGCGCCCTTCTCCATCGCACCGAGCGAACCCATGCCACGGTAGGACTTGTAAGTGCGGCCCTGGAACAGCACCGTCTCTCCCGGCGCCTCCTCGGTGCCGGCGAAGAGGCCGCCCAGCATGACGACGTGGGCACCGGCGGCAATCGCCTTGGAAATGTCGCCGGAGAAACGGATGCCGCCGTCGGCAATCATCGGCACGCCAGTGCCTGCCAGCGCGTTGGCGACGTTGTCGATGGCGGTGATCTGCGGCACGCCCACGCCAGCGACGATGCGGGTGGTGCAGATCGAGCCCGGGCCGATCCCGACCTTGACGCCGTCCGCGCCGGCATCGACCAGCGCACGCGCCGCCGCGGCGGTGGCGATATTGCCGCCGACCACCTCGATCTGCGGGAAGTTCTTCTTGACCCAGTTGACGCGGTCGAGCACGCCCTGCGAATGCCCGTGCGCGGTATCGACCACGATCATGTCAACCCCGGCATCGGCCAGGCGCTCGACACGCTCCTCGGTGCCGGCACCGACGCCGATCGCCGCGGCCACGCGCAGGCGGCCCTGCTCGTCCTTGGCGGCGAAGGGATGCTCGGTGGACTTCATCATGTCCTTCACGGTGATGAGGCCGGAGAGCTCGCCCTTGTCGTTGAGCACCAGGACACGCTCGAGGCGGTGCACCCGCAGCAGCTCGCGCGCCTCTTCGAGGCTGGCGCCCTCGCGCACCGTCACCAGACGATCCTGCGGCGTCATGATCTCGGATACCAGCGCATCGAGCTTGGTCTCGAAGCGCGTGTCGCGGTTGGTGACGATACCCACCACCTTGCTGCCCTCGACCACCGGTACGCCGGAGAAGCGATGCTGGCGCTGCAGCGCGATGACCTGGCCGACAGTCATGGTCGGCGGGATGGTGATGGGATCCTTCAGCACGCCCGATTCGTGGCGCTTGACCTTGTGCACCTCGGCGGCCTGCTCGGCAGGGGTGAGGTTCTTGTGCACGACGCCGATGCCGCCTTCCTGCGCAAGGGCAATGGCGAGGCGGCTTTCGGTGACGGTGTCCATGGCGGCGGACAGCAGCGGGATGTTCAGGCGGATGCGGCGGGTGACCTGGCTCTGCAGGCTCACATCGCGCGGGAGGACCGTGGAGTGGGCGGGAACGAGAAGGACGTCATCGAACGTCAGCGCCTTCTGAATCACTCGCATGGCTTCTTTCCTTTCGACCAAATCCGTATTATACAGACGCGTCCCGCGCCGTGTACGTGGCGTTACCCGGAGTTGATCGATGATACGCAGCGCCGCCGCGCTTCTCGCCCTTCTCACCGCGCTGCCTGCAGCGGCGCAGATCTACAGTTGGAAGGACAGGGACGGGCGCACGGTGTATTCGGACGTGCCGCCACCCACCGGCGAAGTGAAGGTGTTGCGCCCGGGGCGCGTGGTACCTCCCGCCGCCCCGGCCAACGGCGATGCGGCGCCCGGCGCCGGCACCGCGACCGACGCCGCCAAGCCCAAGTCCACTGCCGAGCGCGATCTGGAGTTTCGCCAGCGCCGCGCCGCGGAAGCCGAAAGCCAGGCGAAGGCCGACAAGGAAGCCGCCGCGACCGCGGAACGCGAGCGCTTCTGCACTCAGGCGCGCAATCAGCTCACTGCCCTGCGATCCGGCGTGCGCATCGCACGGCCCAACGCAGCCGGCGAGCGCGAATTCCTCGATGACGCCGCGCGCGCCGAGGAAACCAGCCGCCTGCAGCAGCAGATCGACCAGAGCTGCCAGTAAGAGCGAAGATCAGGGCGTCGTCATGGCCCGGGCGGCCAGCAAAGCCGCCGACGGCCGCAGCCCATGCCCCGCTGCCGGCTCATGCGCTCACTCTTCCGCCGGACCGCCGCCCTTCTTCATGACCTTGCCTTCATCTGCGCGCTTCTTGCGCACCGCCTTGGGATCAGCGATCAGCGGGCGGTAGATCTCGATGCGGTCGCGATCTCTCAACACCGTGTCGGGCTTGGCGAGCTTGGCGAAGATGCCGAGCTTGTTGCGACCGTCTAGCTCGATGTCGGGATACTTCTGCAACAGGCCGGACGCCTCGACCGCCTGACGCGCGGTCGCCCCCTCGTCGAGCTGGAGCTGCACGACTTCCGCGCGATGCTGCAACGCATAGACGACCTCGACGCGAATGTGCTCAGCCATGATCAGCCCTTTGCATAGATCTGCGCTGCGCGCTTGACGAAGGAATCGACGAAGGTATTGGCGATGTGGTTGAACACCGGCCCCAGCACCTTCTCCAGCAGCTTGCTGGAAAACTGGTAGCGCAGGCCGAATTCCACCTTGCAGGCCGTGTCGCCCAGCGGCGTGAAGCGCCATTCGCCGTCCAGATGCGTGAAAGGGCCGTCGGTGAGGCGCAGATTCATCTGGCGCGGCCACTGCTTGGTGTTCTCGGTGCTGAAGTGCGCCTTGATGCCGTGGTAATTGATATGGATCGTCGCCGCGGTGAGCGTGGGCGTGCGCTCATGCACCTCGGTGCCGCCGCACCACGGCAGGAACGCCGGGTAGTCCTCGCAGCGGTCGACGAGTTCGAACATCTGTTCGGGCGTGAATTCGATCAGGACAAGCTTCTTGACGTCGGCCATGAAATCGAAGGAAGGAAAGTCGAAGTCGGCGCCTGTGCCGAACTGCTAAGATGCGCGATTCTACCGCATGCTGCCGGCCCGTTCGCTGCCGGCGCGGGCATGCTCGGCGCGCCAACGCGCCCAGACTGGATTTCGCGACATGAGCATCATCGACAACCGCAAGGCCTACCACGACTATTTCATCGAGGAAAAATACGAGGCCGGCCTCGTCCTCGAGGGCTGGGAAGTGAAGGCGATCCGCGCCGGGCGGGCGAACATCAAGGAATCCTACGTCATCATCAAGGGCGAGGAGATCTTCATCTTCGGCATGCACATCACGCCGCTCGCCAGCGCCTCCACCCACGTCCACGCCGACCCGGTGCGCACGCGCAAGCTGCTGCTGCACGCCAACGAGATCGCGCGCCTCATCGGCAAGGTGGAACGCGCCGGCTTCACGCTGGTGCCGCTCGACCTGCACTACACCAAGGGCCGCATCAAGGCCGAGATCGGCCTCGCCAAGGGCAAGAAGCTCTACGACAAGCGCGAGGACGAAAAGAAGAAGGACTGGGACCGCGAAAAGCAGCGCCTGATGCGGGTCAAGGTGTAGGCCTCACGAGCTGCACGACAGCATCGAGCACCCGGCCTTGTGCCGCGCCCAGTCCGGGCGTTTGGCCGCGAAGCGTGCGCGCCCCGACTGTACCTCATAGGGGCGCCGGAACACGTCCAGTAGCTCATCCACCAGGGAAAGGTCGCCCTGCTCCGCCGCGTCGATGGCCTGCTGCGCCAGGTAGTTGCGTGGCACGTAGAGCGGATTGACCGCGTTCATCGCCGCCGTTCTCTGCTCACGTGGCAGCGCCTGCCCGCGCAAGCGCTGCGCGTAGCGGCCGAGCCAGGCCGAGACCCCCTCCTGTACCGCGGCACGCCGTTCGTCCGTGTAGAACACGTCGGCAAAGCCCGCGACGACATGGCCTGCGCCGCCTTCCCCCACCGATTTCTCGTCGACATCGGCGAGGCGGCGGTAGAAGAGCGTCATGTCCATCTCGCCTTCATGCAGCAGGCGATGCAGGTCCTCCACCAGCGCCGCGTCGCCATCCTGCCATTCGGCCAGGCCGAGCTTGGCGAGCGTCATGCGGCGGTTCTCTGCCTCGTAGATGTCGGCATAACCAAGCAGCGCTGCCTCAAGCGGCTCGACCTTGCCGATCGCCGGATAGATGGCGTTGGCCAATTGCCACAGGTTCCAGTGCGCCACCTGCGGCTGGTGGCCGAAGCGGTAGCGCCGGCCGGCAGCGTCAGTGGTGTTGGGCGTCCAGTCGGGGTCGAAGTTGTCGATCCAGCCATAGGGGCCGTAGTCGATCGTCAGCCCGAGGATGGACATGTTGTCGGTGTTCATCACCCCATGCACGAACCCCACCCGCGTCCAGTGCGCCATCAACACCGCAGTGCGCCGGCATACTTCCTCGAACCAGCGCACGCGCTTCTGCGCGCGATCGCCCTCGATTTCGGGGAAATCGCGCGCGATGGTGAAGTCGATCAGCCGCCCGAGCAGCTCCTCCTCGCCGCGCGAGGCGAAGATCTCGAAATTGCCGAAGCGGATGAAGGACGGCGACACCCGGCACACCACCGCGCCCGGCTCAGGTCGCGGATTGCCGTCGTAGAACATGTCGCGGATCACCTGCTCGCCGGTGCCCACCAGGCACAGCGCGCGCGTGGTCGGCACGCCGAGGTGATGCATCGCCTCGCTGCACAGGAACTCGCGGATCGACGAGCGCAGCACCGCGCGCCCGTCGGCGCGGCGCGAATAAGGCGTCGGCCCGGCGCCCTTCAGTTGCAGCTCCCAGCGCTCGCCGCGGTCGTTCAGCGTCTCGCCCAGCGTGATCGCGCGCCCGTCGCCGAGCTGCCCCGCCCAGTTGCCGAACTGGTGCCCGCCGTAACAAGCGGCATAAGGCTCCATGCCGGGCAGCAAAGCATTGCCGCCGAAGACTTCCGCGAATTCGGGCGAGTGCACGTCCGCGCCGTCCAGCCCCAGCAGCGCGGCCACTTCAGGCGACCAGGCCAGCAGTTGCGGCTTGCGCACTGGCGTCGGCAAGACACGCGAGTAGCAGGCGTCATGCACCTGCCGCACGTGGCCACCCGGCTCGGGGTCAGCCGGCAGTTCGCGGACGAAGCGATTGTCAAATCGAAGATTTCTCATGAACGTCTCGGATCGAACGCGTCTCGCACCACGTCGGCAAACAGGTTCGCCGCCAGCACCAGCGCGAACATGAACACGAAGGCTGCCGCCAATGACCACCAGACCATCGGCTCGCGCGCAAGTTCGGCACGCGCCATGTTGATCATCGTGCCGAAGCTGATCGTCGTCGGATCCACGCCGATGCCCACGTAGGACAGCACCGCCTCGGCCAGCACCAGCCCGGAAAAATCCATCACCAGCGCGATCAGCACGATGTGCATCACATTGGGCAGGATGTGGCGGCGCAGGATCGCTGCCGTGCTCGCGCCGAACGCGCGCGCCGCCTGCACATATTCCAGCTCGCGCAGCTTCAGCGTCTCGCCGCGCAGCAGCCGCGCCAGCCCCGTCCAGCTCGTGATGCCGAGAATGAAGCACAGTGCCAGCAGCCGCGCATCCGAACGTTGCGCCGCGGTGTCGAACCACTGCGGGTGCGTGTCGATCACCACCTGCATCATCAGCACCGCCGCCGCGATCAACAGCACCCCCGGGATCGCGTTCAGCACCGTATAGACGTACTGCACGGCGTCATCCACCCACCCGCCGAGATACCCCGCCGCGATGCCCAGCGCCACCGCAAACGGCATCATCACCAGCGTCGTGATGGTGCCGATCACCAGCGCGGTGCGCACGCTCTTCAGCGCCAGATACAGCACGTCCTGCCCCACCTTGTCGGTGCCGAAGACATGGTAGTGCGGCGCCAGCGTCGCCCAGGCCGACACGATCACGAGCAGCACCGCCAGCGTCGCCAGCACTGCGCGCCAGGCCAGTACCGTGCGGCCGCGCAGCAGCGCCGAGACGGCCTCATCCCACGGCAGGCGCTCGCTGCGCGCCACGCGCCACGCCGCGATCAGGAAAGCAAGGGCCCAGGCCGCGGCGGCGAGGCCCAGCGCCGCCAGCGTGCGCAAAGCGACATCCCCGCCGCGCTCTGCGGCCGGATCGCCCAGGTGGGCGGCGCCATGCACCAGGCGCGGATAGATCCGCTGCTGGCCGCTGCCGGGCGCCTGGACCGTCTCGCGCTGGTACAGCGTGAATGAGAACGGTGCCGAATAGGTCTTTTCCGTCTGCAAGCGCAAGGGCGCGAGCAGCGCATCGAGCGCCGACAACACTTCCGAGGAATAGACGGCCTCGCCCTTGCGCGCCGCCGCGGCGGAGCGGCTTGCGTCGGCCGCGGCCGGCAGCTCCGGCAGGCGAGGGCGGTAATGCAGGCTGTCGAGCAGGCCGACCAGCACGAAGGCGCACAGAACGGTCGCTGCCGCCATGCCCGTCGGTCGGCGCCCAACCTTGTGCCACGCGTCGCGCAGCGGCTCGGTGTTGCGCACATGCAGCGCGGCAAGCACGCAGGCCAGCAGCAACAGGAACAGCAGCGCGTCGGTCCACAGGATCACCGGCTGGATGCTCATGCTCGTCATTCCAGCCTTACCCGAGGATCGACCAGCACATAGGAGAGGTCGGTCAGGATCAGGCCGACGATGTACAACACGGAGCCGATGAACACCATCGCGCGCACCACCGCGAAATCCTGCGCGTTGATCGCATCGATGGTGTAGCTGCCCAGCCCCGGGATGGCGAAGAAGGATTCCACCAGCAGGCTGCCCATGAACAGCAGCGGAATCACCACCACCACGCCGGTCAGGATGGGAATCATCGCGTTCTTGAGCACATGCCGGAACAGCACGCGCAGCTCCGACAGGCCTTTCGCGCGCGCGGTGCGCACGTAATCCTTCGATATTTCCTCGAGGAAGATCGTGCGGTACCAGCGCACGCTCGAGCCGATGCCGGCGATCACGCTGATCGCCACCGGCAACACCAGGAAGCGCGTCGCGTCCAGGCCGCTCGCATAGCCGGAGATCGGCACCAGCGACCACAGCTTGGACACCAGCCACTGGCCGCCGATGATGTAGAAGAGGCTGGAGATCGACATCATCGCCACGCAGCCCACCACGCCCCAGAAATCCAGGTAGGTGGCGCGGAAGAACACCAGCAGCAGCGCCATGCTGATCGCCGCGTACAGGCTGAGCAGGAAAGTCGGCAGCGCGATCGCCAGCGACGGCCCCATGCGTTCGCGAATTTCCCGCGCGATGTCGCGGCCATCGTCGGCACTGCCGAAATCGAACGCGAACATGCGCAGCGACTTGCTGAAGAAGATCGTGTCCGTCACCCGCGCCGAGCCGCTGGCGACCGGGTTGTAGAACATCGGCTTGTCGTAGCCGCGCTCCACCTTCCAGCGCTCGATCGCCTCCGGCGTGGCGCGCTTGACGCCGATCTGCATGCGCGCCATGTCGTCGGGCGAATTCACCACGAAGAACAGCACGAAGGTCAGCAGGTTCACGCCGATCAGGATCGGGATCGCGTAAAGCACGCGGCGTACGAGATAAGCGAACATCAGCGCCCTCCTCTCACGTCGGCCGCCGGCATCGCCGAAGCGCCCGCCGCGGTGGCGCGCTCGTGGCGGCGCCAGTGGTGCAGCGCAGGCGCGACGATGGCGGCAAGCAGCAGCGCCAGCATGAACAGCGGCCACAGCACGGGCCGGTTCCATTCCGCCCGCGCCGCCTCGCGCCGCGCCACGTCGATGCGCTGGTACTTCAGCGTGTTGCGGACGATGTTGCCGGGCTTGCGGTTATGCACCCAGCCGTGCTGCAGCGAGTACGACTTGGGATGGAAGCCGAACAGCCACGGGGCATCCTCGCGCAGCATGCGCACCATGCGGTCGATGATCTGCTGACGCTCGGGGCCATCGGGCATCGCCTTCATGCGTTCGAACAGCCTGTCGTATTCGGGATTCTCATAGTTCGACGCGTTCTGGCCCTGGAACTTCACCTTGCCTTGCGGACCGTAGAGCAGGAAGAGCATGTTCTCGGGGTCGGGATAGTCCGCATTCCAGCCGAAGAAGAAGAGCTGCGCGTTGCCCTGGCGCACCTTGTCCTGAAACCGGTTGAAGTCGGTCGGCCGCACCACGAACTGCACGCCCAGCTCGCGGAACTGCTTGGCCAGCCAGTCCGAGCGCGACTTGTCGCCGAGCCCGCCAGGCGTGGTGTCGAGATTCAGGATCAGCGGCTCGCCGGTCTTCGCGTTGCGCCCCTCCGGCCAGCCCGCCTCGGCGAGCAGGCGGCGCGCGACGTCCACCCCGCGTCGGCGCGGCTGGCCGTCGCGCCATTCGTAGATCACCGGGTTGATGCCGGCCTCGCCCTCGCGCGCGCCGAACATCCCGGGCGGGATCGGGCTCATCGCCGGCACGCCGCGGCCGTTGAGGAAGATGGAGACGAACTCCTCCATGTCCAGCGCCACCGACACCGCCTGGCGCAGCTTGCGCGCGCGCTCCCGCCCTTCCCTGGTGTCCCCGCCCCCCACCACCGGATCGAGCATGTTGAAGCCGAGGTAGAAGATCGACGGCGACACGGACGTCAGCAGGCGGATGCCGCGCGCCTCCATCTCGTCGGACAGGCTGACCTCGCCGGTGCTGGTCATCGACACCGCCTGGTCGAAGTTGTCCGATGACACGCCCGAGGCATCGTAGTAGCCCTGCAGGAACTTGTTCCAGTACGGGATGCCTTCCCGCTCGCGCGAGAACACGACCTTGTCGATGAAGGGCATCGGCTTGCCGCAGTCGGCGAGCAGGCCAGCCTCGCGGTCCGCCGCCTCGCCCTCGCAGGGGTAATCATCGGCGCGGTAATTCGGGTTGCGCACCAGCACCATGCGCGCATTGGGGTTGTTTTCCACCAGCATGTAAGGCCCGGTGCCGACCGGCCACCAGTCCAGCGTCAGGTTGCGCTCGGCCATGCCCGGCTGGCCGAAGAAGCGGTCGGCCTCCGGCGGCACCGGCCCGAAGAAAGGCATCGACAGCCAGAACAGGAATTGCGGGTAGGCCCCCTTCAACGTGATGCGATACGTGTGGCGATCGACCACCTCGACACCCGGCAGCTCGAACCTGGCGAGATCGATCCACCCCGGGTTTCTCTTCGCCTCGTCGGCCAGCCGCACCTGCAGCTCCTTCAGGCCAGGCAGGTATTCGGCCATCAGCTCGAAGATCGGCGAATGCAGCCGCGGGTGCGCCAGGCGCTTGATCTGATGCACGAAATCGGCAGCTTCCAGCTCGCGCGTGCCGGTCGCGGCAAAATCACCCGGGCCGCGAATCTTGCGCAGATCCTCGGGCGCCAACGACAGATAGCGCGGCGTGCCGTCCTCGGTGCGGGCGAAGGCCGGATGCGGCTGGTACATCACGCCCGGGCGGATGCGGATCTCGTAGACGCTCTTCGCCACCCGCGACGCATCGGCCGTGTCCGACAGCAGGCGGCCGGCGGCATCGTAGCGGCGCAGCCGCGGCATCTCGGCGGCGACGCCCGGCTCCAGCGCGTAGGGCCGCTTCAGATAGTGGTACTGCAGCGGCGGCTCGACGATCTGGTACAGGAAGGTCGCCTCGTCCTCGCTGTAGGACTGCACCGGATCGAGGTGCTTGGGGCGCTCGGTGAAGGCGGAGTACAGGATGTTCTGACCGCGCTCGCCCGCAGGATAGGGGTCGTTCCATACCGGCCCGCATCCGCCCAGCAGCAGCAAGCCGGCGCATGCGAACGCGCCGAATCGGGCTCGGAACAGGACGGCGCGGCGCAAGGCCGGGAGACGGATCGACAGCAGGCGCATCAGGGGACGGACGGATTTGCGGCGGAACAGGTCGGAAAGCGCGGATTCTGTCAGGTTTCGCCGGTGCCCGCATGAACGGATTGACCACAGCGCCTTTGGGTATAATCCGGCAAAACCGTCATCTGGAGTTGTACTCATGGGCTTTCTAGCCGGCAAGCGAATCCTCATCACTGGACTGCTCAGCAACCGTTCGATCGCGTACGGCATCGCGAAGGCCATGCACCGCGAAGGCGCGGAACTGGCCTTCACCTTTCAGAACGAGCGTTTCCAGGAGCGTGTCGCCAAGATGGCGGCAGACTTCGGCAGCCAGTTGCTCTTTCCGCTTGACGTCCAGGATGACGCACAGATCACCGGACTGTTCGAACGGCTCGGCCAGCATTGGGACGGGCTCGACGGCGTGGTGCATTCGATCGCCTACGCGCCCGGCGAGGCGCTCGAGGGCGACTTCCTCGATGGCCTGTCGCGCGAAGCCTTTCGCATCTCGCAGGAAGTCAGCGCCTACAGCTTCCCGGCGCTGGCCAAGGCTGCCCGCCCGATGATGAAGGGGCGCAACGGCTCGCTGCTGACCCTCACCTACCTGGGCGCAGTGCGCACCATGCCCAACTACAACATCATGGGCATGGCGAAGGCCAGCCTGGAAGCATCCGTGCGCTACATGGCCGTGACCCTGGGCCCCGAAGGCACACGCGTCAATGCGATCTCGGCCGGTCCGATCAAGACGCTGGCTGCCTCCGGCATCGGCAGCTTCGGCAAGCTGCTGGCCTTCAACGAGCACAACGCCCCGTTGCGCCGCAACGTGACGATCGATGAAGTCGGCAACGCCGCGGCCTTCCTGTGCTCGGACCTTGCCAGCGGCGTCACCGGCGAGATCATGTACGTCGACTGCGGCTTCAACACCACTGCGCTGGGCAACGCCGAACAACCTGCCTGATCGCGCATCGCGGCGCTGCCCGAAGCGCCGCGCCAACTCGCGGCAAGGTTTCCGCCGCACCCAAAAAAGAACGCCCGGGATCACCGGGCGTTCTTGCGTCGACCGTCAACCGCCAGGGCGCCGCTTCAGCCCGCCGGGCTCGCCGCGGCCCGCAGCTTCAGCTCCACCTTGTAGCGGCTGCGCAACTCGGACAGGAAGGCACTGAAGTCGCGCTCGGCGGCCAGGCGGCGGTACTGGGACACGACTGCCGCAATACGCGGATCGTCGTTCGCCAGCTCCGGGCGTTTCACCGCATCGATGCGGTAGATCGTGTAGTCGCCGCCGGGCACGGCCAAGCCGACGTAGGCCGGCAGCTTCGCCGTCGGCGCGGAGAAGACCGCCTGCATCGCCGGGCCGGGCAGGCCAGGTTCGGCACGGTGCAGGCTGCGTGCGGCCGCCCAGGCCATGCTCGACGGCTCGCCCTTCATCAACGCTGCGAGCGTGGCCTCGCCCGTTTCCGCCGCCTTCTTCGCCGCAGCCTCATTGCGCAACTGCTCGGCGATCTGCGCCTTCACGTCCTCGAGCGGCAGCCGCTGGGCAGGCTCGTATTCGAACGCGCGCGCCGCCACCAGCGTGTTGTTGCCGACTTCGATGGCCTCGGTGTTGCGGTGGTTCTTCACCACATCGTCGCCGAAGAGGGCGCTCATCAGGCGCTCGTTGCGATAGCCCTCGAGAGCGTCGGCGCCGCGCGAGATCCAGTCGCTGCGCCTGATCTGAAGCTTGAGCCCCTCCGCGACCGGCGCCAGGCTGTCGGCCTGTTCATACACGGTGTTGGAGAACTGCTCCGCCAGCTCGGCGAAACGGCGCCCGGCCGCCTGCGCGCGCAGTTCGCCGGCGATCTGATCATGCACCTCGGCAAATGGGCGGATGGTCGACGGCTTGACGGCGGTGACCTGGATGATATGCACGCCGAACTCCGAGCGCACCGGCTCGCCGATCTCGTCCTTCTTCTGGGCGAACGCAGCGTCCTCGAAAGCCTTGACCATCGCACCGCGGCCGAAGAAGCCAAGGTCGCCACCGCGGCTCGCCGAGCCGGTGTCCTGCGAGTTGGCTTTCGCGAGCTCGGCAAAGCGAGCGGGATCCTTGCGCAGCTCGGCCACCAGCTCCTGAGCCCGCGCCGTGACCTTCTGCGCCTCCGCATCGCTTGCGCCGGCCTCGAGCTGCAGCAGGATGTGCCGCGCGCGACGCTCCTCCGGCTGGCCGAAACGCTGCGGATTGCTGTCGTAGGCGGCGCGAATTTCCTCCTCGCTCACGCTCACCTGTTTTTCCACCGCGGCCATGTCGAGCACGACGTATTCCGCCTTGAGCCTGGCGGGCCGCTCGAAGCGCGCAGGATTGGCCGCATAGAAGCCGCTGATCTCCTCGTCGGTGGGCTTGACGTCTGCAACATGGCGCGCAGCCGGAAAACGCATCTCGCTGACGGTGCGTTCCTCGAGCTGGGCGACCAGGAAACGCCGCGCAGACGCTACCGGGACAACGGCAGCCTCGCCCACCGCCGTCGCAACCTGCTGGATGCGCACATCCTGGGCGACGCGGGCCTCGAACATTGCGGGCGTCATGCCCTGCGCACGCAGCACCTGTTCGTAGCGCTCGAGCGAGAAACGGCCATCCTGCTGGAAGCCCTCGAGGCCGGCGATGGTCTGCTGCAGGGCCGCAGACGTCACGGTGAGGCGGCTCTCGGCGCCATAAAGGGCGAGCACGCGCTGATTCACCAGGTTATCGAGCACGGCGCGGCGCAATTCCTCGGACTCCAGCAGCGTCCTGTCCACCTGGCCGCCGGCAGCTCCGCGCAGGCGATCCTGCTGCTCGCGCAGCGCCCGGTCGAACTCCGCCTCGCTGATGGGCTTGCCATTGACGATGGCAACCTCGTTTGCGCCCGGCGCGTTGTGGAAATAGGCATCCAGGCCGAAAAAGGCGAAGGGAATGATGAGCAGCGCGAGAATGACCTGGGCAACGCGCTTGTTGTTGCGAACAGCCTCGAACATCTTGAATTCCGTGTGAGCCAGTAAGGTGTCGGACGCCCCTGCCCACGCGGTCGGGGATCGTCAAAGACCGCGAGTTTAGCGCAATGCGCCGCAAATCTGCCCTTCTGCATGCGCTGCGTCACAAATGGCGACCGGGCCTGGCAGGTATACTCGCGCGATGCGCAGCCTGTCCGTCAACCTCCTGATCTCCCTCGCGTATGCGCTGACGGGCGCAGTGGCGCTCCAGTTCACCGTGCCGCCAGGGTATACCGCGGCCGCGTTCCCGCCCGCCGGCATCGCCCTGTCCGCCCTGCTCATCTTTGGCCTGCGCTCGTGGCCAGCGGTCTATCTCGGATCCCTGGTCGTGCAGATCTTCGCCTCCTGGCCGATGCTCGGCGAGCCGGGCTGGAACCCGCTCGGCCTGCTGATCGTCCCGCTGGGCGCCAGCCTGCAGGCGGTGGCCGGCGCGCTTCTCGCACGACGGCTGATCGATTTCCCGAACGCCCTCGACACGCCGCGCTCGGTCCTGCGGTTCCTGGGCGTGGCTGCTCCGGTGAGTTCCCTCATCAGCCCGTCAATCGCCATTCCTGCCCTGGTCTGGGCGAAGGTGATCCCTGTCAGCGAGGCCGCCTTCAACTGGTGGAGCTGGTGGGCCGGGGACACGCTGGGCGTGCTGATCGCGGCGCCGCTGATGTTCGTGCTGGCAGGCAGGCCTGCGGCAGCGTGGCGGTCGCGACGGGCGGGCGTGGCCATACCGATGGCCATCGCACTGGTACTTCTGGGACTGGCCCATCGCCAGGTCATGCGTTGGGAAGACCAGCGCGTCGAAGTGCAGTTCGCCCGCGATGCGGAACATTTTGCCGAACGCCTGAACAAGCGGCTCGGCGTGCAGCTCGACGTGCTGCTTTCCATCGAACGCCTGATGGTCGTCAGCCCGGCCCTGAACCGCAGCGAATTCGGCGAATTCGTCCACCCCTGGATGCAGGCCCACCCGGGTACCCAGAGCCTGAACTGGAGTCCGCTGGTGCGGCACGCCGACCGCGCTGCGTTCGAGGAGAAGATGCGCGCGGAAGGGCTGGACGGATACACGATCCTCGACCGGGATGAAGAAGGCCGGACATTTCCGGCAGTGGAGCACGACGAGTACCTGCCGAACGCCTATGTCGAGCCATTCGCGAACAACCGCAACGCCGTCGGCCTGAATCCGCTGTCGCTGCCGGTGGCTGCGCAAGCGCTCGCGAAGACGCGCGAAACCGGCCTGCCGGTTGCGACACCGGCCATCCGTCTGGTTCAGGAAAGCGGATCGCAGCTTGGCGTGATGATCTACAGGGCGGTGCGCGAGCCCGGCACCGGACGCACGCTCGGCGTGATTTCGGCGGCCCTGCGCATGGACGACGTGCTCGCCTCGGCAGCTGACGAGGGTGCCGCCACGGGAATCGAACTCTGCCTGACGGATCTCTCCGCTGCCAGCGAGTCTGCTCGCCTGTCGGGCACGCCCGATTGCCAGTTGCCAGCCTGGATCGATCGCCAGGTCTCCCACCGCACGCGCATTGCCTTTGCCGGGCGCGAATGGGAGCTTCGCAGCCGCGCGACCGCAGCCTACCTCGACACCTTGCGCGGCTGGGCCGCGTGGTCGACGATCGCCGCCGGACTCCTTGCCACCGGCATGCTCGGTGCATTGCTGCTGATCACGACCGGAAGCCGCCGCCGCATTACCGGGCTCGTGGAGCAACGCACCGCAGAGCTTGAGGCGACGAGCGCCCGCCTCAACGAGAAACAGGAAGCGCTGGCCGACGCCCAGCGCATTGCCCGCATGGGAAGCTGGGAAACCGTCCCGGGTAGCAAGGTGCTGCGGGCCTCGACGATGCTGCACCAGCTCCTGGGTTGCGATCAGCAGAAACTGAAATCCGTCGACGACCTGATCGCCGCCGTTTCGCCCGACAGCAGGAAATCCCTGCGCAAGGCGTTCGAATCCCTGGCCGAGACGCCGGGACGCATGGCGCTGGACTGCCGCATCGGCACGTCGTCGCCGCGAATCCTGCAGTTCCGCATCGAAAGCGAATGGCGCGATGGACGCCTCATCCGGCTGCGCGGCACCGCCCAGGACGTGACCAGCGCGCGAGAGGCGCAAGCGCAGATCCAGTACCTGGCCCACTACGACACGCTGACTGGCCTGCCCAACCGCAGCGCCTGGCAGGAGCGCGCGCGCGCGGCGCTGGTTGCCGCCCAGCGCCATGGCGACGCGCTGGCGGTGCTGTTCCTCGATCTGGACAATTTCAAGACGGTGAACGACTCCCTCGGGCATCCCGCAGGCGATCGCCTGCTCGCCGCTGTCGCACGCCGGCTGAGCGCGTGCATTCGCGGTGAGGATCTGCTGGCCCGCCTCGGCGGCGACGAATTTGTCGCGCTGTTGCCCCGTCTCACCCATTCCGAGGATGCAGCCGTGGTGGCAAGCAAGATGATCGACGTGCTCTCGCACCCGGTGCACATCGACGATCACGACCTGCACCTGTCCGTCAGCATCGGCATCGCGCTGTTCCCCGAGGATGGCACCGAAGGCGACACCCTGCTCAAGCACGCCGACACCGCCATGTACAGCGCCAAGGAGGCCGGGCGCAACAACTACAAGTTCTTCGTCCCCGAGATGAACGCACGCGCGACCGAGCGCCTGCGCCTGGAGAATGACCTTCGGCGCGCACTGGAGCGCAACGAACTGGTCCTGCACTACCAGCCGCAGATCGAGACGGCAACCGGCGCCCCCTACGGCTGCGAGGCGCTGGTGCGGTGGATCCAGCCCGAACGCGGCCTCATTCCACCCGACCAGTTCATTCCGCTGGCGGAATCCACCGGCCTGATCGTGCCGCTGGGCGAATGGGTGCTGCGGCAGGCCTGTCTGCAGCAGGTGGCGTGGCAACGCGCGGGGCTTCCCCGGCTGCTGGTGGCGGTGAACATCTCGGCCCTGCAGTTCCACAAGCCTGATTTCGTCGATCGCGTGTCGTCCGTGCTGGCGGAGACCGGTGCGGACCCTGCGTGCATCGAACTCGAGATCACCGAAAGCGCACTCATGCAGCCAGGCGACGACCTCACCGCGCGCCTGCTGAAGCTGGTGGACCTGGGGCTCACCCTGGCGCTGGACGATTTCGGCACCGGCTACTCCAGCCTCGCCTACCTGAAGCGCCTGCCGATCGGCCGGCTCAAGATCGACCGCTCCTTCGTGGACGACCTGCCGGGTAATGCCGAGGATGCCGCAGTCGCATCCGCGGCGCTGTCACTGGCCCGCGACCTCGGTATGGAAGTGGTGGCCGAAGGCGTGGAAGACCATGCACAGCGGACCTATCTCACCGAGCGCGGCTGTCATGCGATGCAAGGCTACCTCTTCTCACGTCCGCTGCCCGCCGACATGTTCGAGAAATGGATGGCCAATTTCGTCTCCGCGGCGCATCCCGCAGCGTCTCCTGCGGCGGACATCAGAGCGCGCCTGCACGAAGCGAACACCGCCTGACAAGACAACGGGCCGGTTGATCCACCGGCCCGCCCTGCTGTCGCTGCGACGTCGCGCACGCCCGCTCAGCTGGCCCGGCCAAAGCTGATGCGGCCCGCTTCGGCATCCACGCGGATGCGGTCCTTGGGGGCGAACTGCCCTTCCAGGATCGCCTTCGCGAGCGGATTCTCGATGCGCTCCTGGATCGCACGCTTGAGCGGCCGCGCGCCAAACACCGGATCGAAGCCGGCGGAGGCGATCTCGGCCAGCGCCGCGTCGGTGACCTCCAACCCCATCTCCAGACGCGCCAGGCGCTTCTCCAGATACTGCAACTGGATGCGTGCGATGCCGGCGATGTGCTTCTCGTCCAGCGCGTGGAACACGACGATCTCGTCGATGCGGTTGATGAACTCGGGGCGGAAGTAGGTCTTCACCTCGGCCATCACTGCCAGCTTGATCACGCCGTAGTCGTCGCCCGCCATGGTCTGGATCATCTGGCTGCCGAGATTGGAAGTCATCACGATCACGGTGTTCTTGAAGTCCACCGTGCGCCCCTGACCATCGGTCATGCGGCCGTCGTCCAGCACCTGCAGCAGCACGTTGAACACGTCCGGGTGCGCCTTCTCGACCTCGTCGAACAGGATCACGCTATAGGGCTTGCGCCGCACCTGCTCGGTGAGATACCCGCCTTCCTCGTAGCCGACATAGCCCGGAGGCGCGCCGATCAGTCGCGAGACCGAGTGCTTCTCCATGAACTCGCTCATGTCGATGCGGATCAGGTGCTCCTCGGAGTCGAACAGGAACTCGGCCAGCGTCTTGCACAGCTCGGTCTTGCCCACGCCGGTGGGGCCGAGGAACAGGAAGGAGCCATACGGCCGGTTCTCGTCCGACAGGCCGGCGCGCGAACGGCGGATCGCGTCCGACACCAGCCGCACCGCCTCGTCCTGGCCGATCACGCGCTGATGCAGGCGCTCCTCCATCTTCAGCAGCTTGTCGCGCTCGCCCTGCATCATCTTGCTGACCGGAATGCCGGTGGCGCGCGACACCACCTCGGCAATTTCCTCGGCGCCCACCTGGGTGCGCAGCAGCTTGTTCGGCGTGCCGCCGCCCTGCGCCGCCTGCTCGGCCATCTTCAGTTGCGCGTCGAGTTGCGGCAGCTTGCCGTACTGCAGCTCCGCCACCTTGTCGAGCTGGCCCTTGCGCTGGAATTCCGCCATCTGCGCGCGCAGCGCGTCGATCTCTTCCTTGATGTGCGCCGAGCCGGCGACTTTGGCCTTCTCGGCCTTCCAGACCTCCTCGAGGTCGTTGTACTCGCGCTGCAGCTTGTCGAGCTCCTCCTCGATCAGTTGCAGGCGTTTCTGCGAGGCTTCGTCCTTCTCCTTCTTCATCGCCTCGCGCTCGATCTTCAACTGGATCATGCGGCGGTCGAGCTTGTCCATGACCTCGGGCTTGGAGTCGATCTCCATCTTGATGCGCGCGGCGGCCTCGTCGATGAGGTCGATCGCCTTGTCCGGCAGGAAGCGGTCGGTGATGTAGCGGTGGCTGAGCTCCGCCGCAGCGACGATCGCCGGGTCGGTGATGTCGACGCCATGATGGATCTCGTATTTCTCCTGCAGCCCGCGCAGGATGGCGATCGTCGATTCCACCGTCGGCTCTTCCACCAGCACCTTCTGGAAGCGGCGCTCCAGCGCGGCGTCCTTCTCGATGTACTTGCGGTATTCGTCCAGCGTGGTGGCGCCGATGCAGTGCAGCTCGCCGCGAGCCAGCGCCGGCTTGAGCATGTTGCCGGCGTCGATCGCGCCCTCGGCCTTGCCGGCGCCGACCATCGTGTGGATTTCGTCGATGAAGACGATGATGCGCCCTTCTTCCTGCGCGATCTCCTTCAGCACCGCCTTCAGCCGCTCCTCGAACTCGCCGCGGTACTTGGCCCCGGCGAGCAGCGCCGCCATGTCGAGCGACAGCACGCGCTTGCCCTTCAGCGTCTCGGGCACCTCGTCATTGACGATGCGCTGCGCCAAGCCTTCGACGATCGCCGTCTTGCCCACGCCGGGCTCGCCGATCAGCACCGGGTTGTTCTTGGTGCGGCGCTGCAGGATCTGGATCGCGCGGCGGATCTCGTCGTCGCGGCCGATCACCGGGTCGAGCTTGCCGGCGCGCGCGCGCTCGGTGAGATCCAGGCAGTACTTGGCGAGCGCCTCGCGCTGGGCTTCGGCGTCCTGGCTGCCGACGCTGGCACCGCCGCGCACCGCCTCGATCGCGGCCTCCAGCGCCTTGCGGCCAAGGCCGTGCTCCTTGAGCAAACGCCCGGTTTCACCCTTGTCGTCGCACAGGGCGAGCAGGAACATCTCGCTGGCGATGAACTGGTCGCCGCGCTTCTGCGCCTCCTTGTCGGTGACGTTGAGCAGGTTGTTGAGATCGCGCCCGATGCTGACTTCGCCGCCGTGCCCCTCGACCTTGGGCAGGCGGTCGATCGCCTTCGCCAGCGCAGCCTTCAACGGCGGCACGTTGACGCCCGCGCGCTGCAGCAGCGAAACGGTGCCGCCGTCCTCCTGCTCGAGCAGCGCGCGCAGCGCATGCTGCGGCTCGATGAACTGTTGATCGTTGCCCACCGCGATGCTCTGCGCATCCGATAGGGCCTGCTGGAACTTGGTGGTGAGCTTGTCGAAGCGCATCGCGGACACCCCTCATTGGATATTGAACTGCTCCCTATCTGGGGCGGAATCCACGGGCTTCAAGGGCGCAGGCTGGACGCAGCCGGAATCTCAGTCGAAAGGTCTGCTGTTGCCCGGGAGCTGCGGATAGCGCACGTAATCGACCAGATCCTGGATCTCCTGCGGCGGGGGCGGCGTCAGCAGGCTGACCACGATAATGGTCACAAAGCCGAGCGGCACCCCGAACACCCCCGCAGAAATGGGGTTGATATCGAACCACGCGCCGCTCATCGACCCGCCGAAGAAGGGATGCGTGCGCGCCATGTAGTAAAGCGTGACCGCCAGGCCGGCGAGCATGCCTGCCACCGCGCCGGGCCGGTTCGCGCGTTTCCAGAAGATGCCCAGCACCAGGGCCGGAAAGAAGGCCGACGCGCCGATCGAGAACGCCAGCCCCACCAGGAACAGGATGTTGTCCGGTCGCAGCGAGGCCACCCAGGCGGCGACCGCGGCAACGACCAGCAGTTGCGACTTGGAGATCACGAGCCGTCGCTGGGTTGTCGCTTCCGGGTTGATCACCTTGAAGTAAAGGTCGTGCGAAAGCGCGTTGGAGATCGTCAGCAGCAGACCATCGGCGGTCGACAGCGCGGCCGCCAGGCCGCCCGCCGCCACCAGGCCCGACACCACATAGGGCAGGCCGGCAATCTCCGGCGTGGCGAGCACGATCACGTCGGTGTTGAGGCTCAGTTCAGCCAGTTGCAGCACGCCATCGCCGTTCATGTCCTCGATGCGCACCAGTCCGACCTTGCCCCAGGACACCACCCAGTCCGGCAGGATATTGAGCGTCGAGCCGACCAGATCGTAGTAGACCACCCACTTCGCGAACACCGCGTAGGCTGGCGCCGTGACGTAGAGCATGAAGATGAAGAACAGCGACCACAGCACCGAGCGGCGCGCCTCGACGACACCTGGCGTCGTGTAGTAGCGCATCAGCACGTGCGGCAAGGCGGCGGTACCGACCATCAGCACGAACATCAGCGCCAGGAAATTGTTGCGCACCACGCGGGATTCCGCCTCGCTCGCCCCCGGATGCGCCTCTGCATGACGTGGCGGTGGCCGTGCGCGCTCCAGCGCCTCACCACGGATGCGCTCCCAGCGTTGTCGTGCGTCGTCCGGCGAACGCGGCAGGTCGCGCAGCGCGCGCTCGGCGTGCGCGATCTCGCGCGCCGGCGCGGTATCGAGCCGCAGGCGGTTCAGGCGCTCCACAAGCTGGGTGCGCTCCACCTCGAGCGACAGCGGAAGTTCGGCGATCTTGCGCGCGTATTCGTCGGCACGCTGACGATAGAGGTTGCGCACCTCGATCTCGCTGGGCGCATCGAAGAGCTCGGCCTCGCGCGCGGTGATCTGCTGCAGGACGCCGCCGTACACCGCCTGCGGAATCGGGATGCCGGTCAGCTTGTAGGACAGGATCACCACCGGGACGAGGTAGGCGACGATCAGGATCACGTACTGCGCCACCTGCGTCCACGTGACGGCGCGCATGCCGCCGAGGAAGGAGCACACCAGGATGCCGGCGAGGCCGACGAAAAGGCCGATCTCGAACTCCATGCCGACGAAGCGGCTGGTGACCAGGCCGACGCCGTAGATCTGCGCGACCAGATAGACGAAGCTCGCCAGCACCGTGGCAGCAAGCCCGACCACGCGTGCGACGTTGCCCTGGTAACGCGCACCGAGGAAATCGGGGATGGTGTATTGGCCGAATTTGCGCAGGTAGGGCGCGAGCAGCAACGCCACCAGGACGAAGCCGCCTGTCCATCCGGTAACGAAGGCCAGGCCCTCGAAGCCGGAAAAATACAGCGTCCCGGCCAGCCCGATGAACGACGCCGCGCTCATCCAGTCCGCCGCGGTGGCCATGCCGTTGAACACGGCCGGCACGCGCCGGCCGGCGACGTAATACTCGGACACGTCCGACGTCCGGCTCATGACGCCGATGAAGGCGTAGATCGCGATCGTCATGAACAGGAAGACATGCCCGATCACCCGTTGCGACAGGCCGAAATGCTCACCGACGGCCAGCAGGCCGAGGAACAGGATGAAACCGCCCGTGTACCACGTGTAGTAACGCCGCAGGCGCCGCGCAAAGGCGGACTGGTGCCTCATGCGCCAGACCTCGCCGCGCTTCCGGCCGCCGCTGGCATCAGTACTTCACCCGCGCGTAGTAGGTCTTCTCGGCAGCCTCGCGCGCGTCGCGCAGGGTGTGGATCCCCTTCTCCGCCAGCAGCGGCAGCATCTTCAGGAACACCTCGGCGGTCACGATGGCATCGCCCAGCGCAGTGTGGCGGCCGATGATGGTGAGCCCGAGTCGCTCGGCGATCGCCTCCAGCCGGTGCGACTCCTGGTTGGGATGGATCACGGCCGACAGCAGCAGCGTGTCGAGCACCGGCTGGTCGAAGCGCAGCCCCGTGCTCGCCTCCTTGAGCTGCAGGAAGCGCATGTCGAAAGCGGCATTGTGCGCAACCAGCACCGTGTCGGCGGCGAAGGCGTGGAAGGCCGGCAGCACCTGGGCGATGCCGGGCTGGCCGCGCAGCATCGCCTCGGTAATGCCGTGGATCTCGGCCGACTCGGGCGCCAGCGGGCGGTCCGGATCCACCAGTTGCTCGAAGGATTCGCTGCGCAACAGCTTGCCGTTGAGGATGCGCGTGGCGCCGATCTGGATGATCTCGTCGCCCTGAGAAGGATTGAGGCCGGTCGTCTCGGTATCGAAGACCGTGTACACCAGCTCGGACAGCGGCCGATCGTCCAGCGCATGCGCCTGCTCCGACCACTTGAAGAGGTCGAAATCGTAGTACTCGGGCCGGCTCTCGCCGCGCAGGAAGACATCCGGTTCCACCTCGGCCTGCGGCGTCGCTACCGGCAGCAGGAGCCGGAAGAGCGCGCGATGCCGCACCTTCTCGCGTTCGAGCCACATCTCGCCGTCGTGGCGCTCGATCACGTCGCGCACGGTGAGCGGCGTGCTCTCGCCCTCCAGCCGCATCGGCTCGAGCTCCCAGCTCATGACCGTCTCGGTGCTCATCGCCTGTCCGGACCAGATCAGGTCGAGATGCGCCCGCCGCCCCGCACCACTCAAGCGCAGACGCACCTCGCGCACCTCGAACTCGTCCGACAGCCGGCTCGCCAGATAGGTGAGCGCCTGCATCAGCGAGAAGCTGTCCACCTTCACCCACACCGACTCGTCGATCTCCTCGAGCTTGCACGGCAACTGCAGGCGCGCCTCGATGCGGCGCTGCATGGCCGCCACGAGGTCCACGCCGAGCATCTCCTCGAGCGGCCAGCGCGCCTTCAGCGAATCGGCGAACTCGGTGGCGATGCCGTTCAGGCGCCGACTCATCGCCTGCACCTCGTCGCGGATCACGCCGCTGAAGCGCTCGCGCAGGTCGTCCTGCAGGTCGGGGTACTCGAGCATCTCGGCGGCCGCCCGCACATTGGCCAGCGCGGCGCGGTTGCCTTCGGTGAGGTCGTGAAGCATCTGGTCGCGGCGCGACTCGGTCTCGAAATGCCGCGTGATGTTGTCCAGCATCAGGATGAAGCCGGTGACGACACGCCGCCCCGCAGCACCATCGCCGGTGGCAGCCGGGCCGCTCTCCACCGTCGTCGCGGCGTCATCTTCCTCGGCCGGCGCAGCCAGCACCGGCGCCATCTGTACCCGCAGCAACTGACCTGCGCGGGTGGTGGTGACGAAGTTCGCCTGAGCCTGGGCTGCGCCGCGGCGCAGGCGCTGCTGGATGGTCTCCAGCGCGTGCGCCACCAGGCTGCGGTCGAAGACGCCGTAGATCGAGCGCCCGAGGCCGAGCAACTCGCTGCCACCGACAGCCGGCGCCTCGGACAACGCACGGAACTGCTGGCGCGCACGGCTGTTGTAAAGCAGGATGCGGCCGTCGAGGTTGCACACCACCACGCTCTGGGTCAGCTCGGACATCAACGCCGCAAGGCGGTTCTTTTCCTGCTCGACGGATTCCTTGGCGCAGGCGATCTGCGCCTCGACGTCGGTGAGCAGCGCATCGCGCTGTTCGGCCAGTTCGTTCACCGCCTGCGCCAGGTCGCGCACCTCGGGCGGCCCGTCCGGCTCCACGCGAAAGCCGCGGTTCGCCCCCAGCATCAGGCGCAGGTTCTCGACCATGCGCAGCAGGCCCTGTACATACTGGCGAAACAGCGCGCGGAGCACGCCCACGCCCGCGGCAAGGCCGGCCACGGTGAGCAGCGTACCGAGCGAAAGGTGCGGTGCGATCAGTTCGACCAGCCGCGGGCGCGCGCTCTCCGGCGTCTCGACCCAGACCAGCAGCGCGGTCAGCAGGAAGGGGCCCGTCATCAACACGACGAGCACCACCACGGCAAGCACGAAGCGCGCGCGGGCAGACACCGCTCAAGCCTCCAGCAGGCTGCGCACTTTTTCCACCAGCTCCTTGGTCGAGAAGGGCTTGGTCATGTAGGCGTCGGCGCCCAGTGCCAGCCCCTTGCTCACTTCGGTATCGCGCCCTTTCGCCGTCAGCATCATGATGCGCACCGACGCCAGCGCGGGGTCGGCCCGCACCTCCTGGCAGACGTCGAAGCCGCTCTTCCTGGGCATCATCACGTCGAGCAGCACCAGATCGGGACGGCCCTCGCGAATGCGCTGCACCGCCTCCTCGCCGTCGTTCGCGATCGTCACCTCGTAGCCCTCGCGCTTCATGAGGAATTCCAGCGAGATGACGATGTTCTGCTCGTCGTCGGCGATCAGGATCTTCTTTTTCATGTGTTCCTCCCCGGAGCGCTATTCTAATTCAACGGTGGAGCCCACCGCAGGCAGCGGCAGCGTAAAGGAGAAAGTCGCCCCCGCTGCCGAATTCGCCGACAGCCACAGGCGCCCGCCATGGTGCTCCACGATCTGCCGGCTGATCGGCAGCCCCAGGCCGGTACCTTGCGGGCGGGAGCGCTCATCGCCACCCTGTCGGAACTTCTGGAAGATCACGTCCTCCAGCCCGGCCGGAATGCCGGGGCCGTTGTCGCCGACATCCACCCTCACCTCCTGCTCGCCGCCCGACAGCGTCACGCACACACGGCCTGCCCCCCGCGGCACGAACTTGGCCGCGTTGGACAGCAGGTTGAGCACCACCTGCAGCAGGCGGTCGTGATCGCCCTGCACCACCGGCGCCAGCGGCGGCAGCACCAGCTCGACTTCGACGCCACGGTCGCGGAACATCTGGCCGGTAGCCTCCACCGCATGCTGCACCAGTTCGCGCATGTCGATGTCGGCGGTGTGCCACTCCGCGTGCCCCGACTCGATCTTCGCCATGTCGAGCACCTGATTGACGAGCCGCGTCAGGCGCTCGGTCTCAGACACGATGATGCCGAGGAAGCGCTGGCGGTCGGCCAGGTCGATGCCCGGATCGTCGAGCAACATCTCGGAGAAGGCGCGGATCGAGGTCAGGGGCGTACGCAGTTCATGGGTCACGGAGGACATGAAATCGTCCTTCAGGCGATCGAGCTCCTGCAGGCGTTCGTTGGCGGCCCGCAGCTCGGCCGTCGCCGCCTCCAGCGCACGCGACTTTTCCTCCAGCTTGCGCGAGTAAGCGCGCACCTGCGAAGCCTCGTCGAGGATGTCCATCACCTCGCCCAGGCCCAGCACTTCCTCCTGCACCACCGACGACACCATGACGCGCGCCGACGCGCTGCCAATGGCGCCGGCCAGCAGCGACTCGGCGAAATGGACCAGCTCGGCATCGGCCTTCAGGTCCATCGCGTCGGCGACACCGTGGGCGCGCGCATAGCCGGCGAAAGCTTCTTCGGTGCGACGCTGGCCGAGGAAGCGCGCGACCAGCGGCATGAGGTCACGCACCTCGGCGCTGCCGCGCCAGAAGCTCGTCGGCAAGCCGTCTCCTCGCCGATGCACATCGACGAACAGCATGCCCTGGCTTGCCTCGGCGCCGGACGGCGCGCGCAGCAGCGACACGAAGACGTACCCGCCGATGTTCGCCAGCAGGCTCCAGAACAACGCGTGGCTGATGTTGTCCAGCCCCTGCAGCCCGAACAGCGCTTCGGGCTTGAGCCAGCCCGCCGCGAACAGCCCCTGGTCGAGAAACGACGGATCCAGCCAGCCGGATTTTGCGAACGAGGGCAGCAACAGCGTGTAGATCCACACCGCGAAACCGCCGAGCAGGCCGGCGAGCGCACCCTCGCGGGTGCCGCCGCGCCAGTACATGCCGCCCAGCATGGCCGGTGCGAACTGCGCGACCGCGGCGAAGCTGATGAGGCCGATGCTCACCAGCGCATAGGCCTCGCCCGCGAGCCGGAAATACACATAACCGAGCAGCAGCACGACGATGATCGCGCCACGGCGGATGCCGAGCAGCAAGCCGGTCAGGTCCCGCCGAGCGCCCAGCGCAAGGTGCCTGCTGCGCAGCAGGATCGGCATCACCAGGTCGTTGCAGACCATGGTCGACAAGGCGATCACTTCGACGATGACCATGCCGGTCGCAGCCGAAAGCCCGCCGACGAACACCAGCAGCGCCAGCGCCATGTCGCCGTGCGCCAGCGGCAAGCTCAACACGAAGGTGTCCGGATCCACGGCACCGCGCCCGAAATGCAGCAAGCCACCGAGCGCGATCGGAATCACGAAGAGGTTGATCGCCAGCAGATAGGCGGGAAAGGCCCAGGTCGCACGCCGCAGGTGAGCCTCGTTGACGTTCTCCACCACCGCGATCTGGAACTGCCGCGGCAGGAAGATCACCGACAGCATGGCCAGCAGGACATGTGCGAACCAGCCGCCGTAGCCGAGCCGCTGCATGCCCTCCATCCCGAGCAGGCCGGCAACCTCCGGGTACGAAGCGGCCCGGGTGTAGAGATCGCCCACGCCGTCGTACACGATGTAGGTCACGTAGATGCCCACCGCGAGGAAGGCGAGCAGCTTCACCACCGACTCGAACGCGATCGCCGCGACCATGCCCTCATGGCGTTCCGTCGTGTCCAGATGCCGGGTGCCAAAGAGGATGGTGAACGCCGCCAGGGTCAGCGCGATGTACAGCGTGCCGTCGCTCCACCACCCTGGCCGCCCGGTCGGATGGAAGGCGGGGTCGTGATCGCCCACGAGCAGCGTATAGCCGCTGGCCACCGCCTTCAGTTGCAGCGCGATGTAGGGCACGGTGCCAACCACCGCGATGACGGTGACCAGCCCGCCCAGCACATGGCTCTTGCCGTAGCGTGACGCGATGAAGTCGGCGATCGAGGTGATGCGGTAGCTGCGCGCGATGCGGATCATCTTCAGCACGACGAGCCAGGCCAGCGCAAACCCCAGCGTCGGACCGAGGTACACGGGCAGGAAACCGATGCCGCTGGACGCAGCCCGCCCGACGCTGCCGAAGTAGGTCCACGCAGTGCAATACACGCCCAGCGACAGCGCGTACGTCCATGGGTTGTCGATGACGGAACGTCCCTCGTCCGCCCTGCGGTCGCCATGGTAGGCGACGGCGAACAGCACCAGCAGGTAAGCGAAAGACGCGCCGACGACCAGCCAGCTCGGCAGCATCGCGTCGCCCGTCAACGCGCACCCCGCTCGACGATCCAGGCGATGACCAGCACCAGACCGAACCAGACGGCAAAGAGGTAGATGTGCAGCAGCGGAATGCCGAACGGCCGTTCCGGCCGATCGAACAGGGAAAGCAGCGGAAAGTTGAGCAGCAGCACGCCGGCAATGAACACGGCGACCAGGCGCTGCCCTGCGAGACCCTTGCGCATCATGTGCCTCTCATGATGACGGCGGTTCTCCGAGTATAGCGGCAACGCCCGCCCGCTCTTGAAGGCGGGTCGGGCGTTCCGGATTCGGCGGACGTCGCTTGCGCGCGCCCTGTCTCCCCCAAACGTGCCCGGCTACGTGGCCGGACCTTCTCCTGCAAACCGGATGCGGGCCGGCGCGCGAAGGCGCCCCGGCCCGGCTCGATCAGCCCTTGAGCTGCTCGAGGATGGCCGGGTTTTCCAGCGTAGACGTGTCCTGCAGGATCTCCTCGCCCTTGGCCAGTTGGCGCAGCAGGCGACGCATGATCTTGCCGGAACGGGTCTTCGGCAGGTTCTCGCCGAAACGGATGTCCTTCGGCTTGGCGATCGGGCCGATCTCCTGGCCCACCCAGTTCTGCAGTTCCTTCAGCATCGCCGCGGCGGCGTCGCCGGTCGGGCGCGCGCCCTTCAGCACCACGAAGGCCACGATCGCCTCGCCGGTCAGGTCGTCCGGACGCCCCACCACGGCCGCCTCGGCCACCTTCTCGTGCGCCACCAGGGCGGACTCGATTTCCATCGTGCCCATGCGGTGGCCGGAGACGTTCAGCACGTCGTCGATACGGCCGGTGATGGTGAAGTAGCCCGTATCCTTGTCGCGGATCGCGCCGTCACCCGCCAGGTACAGCTTGCCCTGGAAGTCGGCGGGATAGTAGGACTTCACGAAGCGGTCGGGATCGCCCCAGATGGTGCGGATCATCGCCGGCCACGGCTTCTTGACCACCAGGATGCCACCCTGGCCCCAGGGCACTTCGGTACCGGTCTCATCGACCACCGCGGCCTGGATGCCCGGGAAAGGCAGCGTGCAGGAGCCCGGGATCAGCGGCGTGGCGCCCGGCATCGGCGTGATCATGTGCGCGCCGGTCTCGGTCTGCCAGAAGGTATCGACGATCGGGCAGCGGCTGCCGCCGACGTTCTGGTAGTACCACTCCCAGGCCGCCGGGTTGATCGGCTCGCCCACCGAGCCCAGCAGGCGCAGGCTGGAGAGGTCGTACTTGGTCGGATGCACCGCCGGATTGTTGTCGGCGGCCTTGATCAGCGAGCGGATCGCGGTCGGCGCGGTGTAGAAGATGCTGACCTTGTGGTCCTGGATCATCTTCCAGAAGCGGCCGGCGTCCGGATAGGTCGGCACGCCCTCGAACACGATCTCGGTCGCGCCGCAGGCGAGCGGGCCGTAGGTAATGTAGGTGTGGCCGGTAACCCAGCCGATGTCGGCGGTGCACCAGAAGACGTCGTTCGGCTTGATGTCGAAGGTGTATTGCATCGACAGCACGGCCTGCAGCAGGTAGCCGCCGGACGAGTGCTGGACGCCCTTCGGCTTGCCGGTGGAACCCGAGGTGTAGAGGATGAACAGCGGATGTTCGGCCTCGACCCACTCCGGCTCGCACACGTCGGACTGATTCGCGCAGGCGTCGTGGAACCAGGTATCACGGCCGGCGACGATGTTGCAGTCACCGCCGGTACGCTTCACGACGATGACGTTCTTGACCGTGTCGCAGCCGCCCAGCGACAGCGCCTCATCGGCGATCGGCTTCAGCGGCAGCGCCTTGCCGCCGCGGTGCTGGCCATCGGAGGTGATCAGCGCGACGGCGCCGGCATCCTCGATACGATCGCGCAGCGCGTGCGCCGAGAAGCCGCCGAACACGATGGAGTGCGTCGCGCCGATACGGGCGCAGGCCTGCATGGCGACCACGCCTTCGATCGACATCGGCAGGTAGATGACGACTCGGTCGCCCTTCTTGACGCCCATGCCGCGCAACGCGTTGGCAAACTTGCTGACGCGCGACAGCAGGTCCTTGTAGGTGACCTTGGTGACTTCGCCATTGTCGCCTTCGAAGATCAGCGCGACCTTGTCGCCCAGGCCGTTATTGACGTTGCGGTCGAGGCAGTTGTAGGAGACGTTCAGCTTGCCGTCGGCAAACCACTTGAAGAACGGCGCGTTGCTCTCGTCCAGCACCTGGGTGAACGGCACCTTCCAGTCCAGCAACTCCTTGGCACGACGCCCCCAGAAGCCCTCGTAGTCATCCTCGGCTTCCTTGCACAGCGCCCGATAGCCTTCCATGCCCGACACTGCGGCATTCTTCACCGCCTCTTCCGAGGGGTTGTAAAAACGGACTTGCTCGTTGGACATGCTCACCTCTCCTCAACTGATCGAATGGTTGAAGTTGACCCTTTCGAGTCGGCCGGTTGAATCCGGCCTTTGAAAATCCAGCGTACCGCCGGCGATTGCCCGAGCCCGCTGATTCTGATGCCATCATTTAAGAATATCTATCTTACACAGGACTTACACAAGCACTCATGCGACCTGTGGTCCAGCCGGTGCTAGAATTTCAGGCTGTTCCGGCATTCTGCCCCCATGTCATTCGGAGACCAAGCGCCATGACCATCATTCGCGAAGACGACCTCATCCAGTCCGTGGCGGATGCCTTCCAGTACATCAGCTACTACCATCCGCTGGATTACATCAAGGCGCTGGGTGAAGCCTACGAGCGCGAGCAGAGCCCCGCCGCCAAGGACGCCATCGCCCAGATCCTCACCAATTCGCGCATGTCGGCCGAAGGCCACCGCCCGATCTGCCAGGATACCGGCATCGCCGTCGTGTTCCTCAAGGTGGGCATGAACGTGCAGTGGGACGCGAAGATGAGCGTCCAGGAAATGGTCAACGAAGGCGTGCGCCGCGCCTACAACAATCCGGACAACAAGCTGCGCGCCTCGGTGCTGCTCGACCCCGCCGGCCGCCGCGCCAACAGCAAGGACAACACGCCGGCCGTCGTGCATTACGAGATCGTGCCGGGCGACCACGTCGAGGTGATCTGTGCGGCCAAGGGCGGCGGCTCCGAGAACAAGTCGAAGATGGTCATGCTCAACCCGTCCGATTCCATCGTGGATTGGGTGCTGAAGACGGTGCCGACCATGGGCGCCGGCTGGTGCCCGCCGGGCATCCTCGGCATCGGCATCGGCGGTACGCCGGAGAAGGCGATGCTGCTCGCCAAGGAATCGCTGATGGCGCCGGTCGACATTCACGAGCTGCGCGAGAAGGCCGCCTCCGGCGCAACGCTCACCCGCGTCGAGCAACTGCGCCTCGAGCTCATGGACAAGGTCAATGCCCTGGGCATCGGCGCGCAGGGCCTGGGCGGCCTCACCACGGTGCTCGACGTCAAGATCATGGACTACCCGACGCACGCCGCATCGCTGCCGGTGGCGATGATCCCGAACTGCGCGGCGACCCGCCATGTGCACTTCCATCTCGACGGTTCGGGCCCCGCGAAACTCGATACGCCGAAGCTCGAGGACTGGCCGCAGGTCACCTGGAAGCCCGACACCAACGTTGCCACCCGCGTCAATCTCGACACCCTCACCAAGGAAGAAGTCGCTTCCTGGAAGCCGGGCCAGATCCTGCTGCTCAACGGCAAGATGCTCACCGGCCGCGACGCCGCGCACAAGCGCATCCAGGACATCCTGGCCAAGGGCGAAAAGCTGCCGGTGGACTTCACCAACCGCGTCATCTATTACGTCGGCCCGGTCGACCCGGTGCGTGACGAAGTCGTCGGCCCCGCCGGCCCCACCACCGCCACGCGCATGGACAAGTTCACCCGCATGATGCTGGAGCAGACCGGCCTCATCTCGATGATCGGCAAGTCCGAGCGCGGCCCGGTCGCCATCGAGGCGATCAAGGACAACAAGTCGGCCTACCTGATGGCGGTCGGCGGCGCGGCCTACCTGGTGTCGAAGGCGATCAAGGAAGCAAAGGTCGTCGGCTTCGCCGACCTCGGCATGGAAGCGATCTACGAGTTCACCGTGCAGGACATGCCGGTGACGGTCGCGGTCGACTCCAATGGCACCAGCGTACACAACACCGGCCCGAAGGAGTGGCAGGCAAGGATCGGCAAGATCCCGGTCGCCGTCGCCTGATCGACGCCGCCAAAGCAAGAAGCCCGGCAGGGTCGAACCTGCCGGGCTTTTTTTGTTTCACGATGACTCCAGCCCGACATTTCGCTGGACTGCGCTGTAGCCCGATACAGCAGGTTTATCAATAACTTACGCGCGTCCATCATATGCCGGTGCTTTCCGAAACCTGACCCGGCTTCCGCTCTCATGGCTCCCATGTGGCTCTTGGAAACCGGGTCTTCCAAGGAGTCATCATGGCAAAGATCAAGCTCACCAAGACCGCCGTCGAGACGGCGCAACCCCAGGCGCAAGCCATCGAACTGCGGGATACCGTGGTGCCCGGCTTCCTGTGCAAGATTACTCCGGCGGGCCGCCGGGTGTTCATGCTCCAGTACCGCACGAACGCGGGCGAGCGGCGCAAGCCCGCCTTGGGCCTGTTCGGGGAACTGACCGTGGAGCAGGCCCGCGTCATGGCGCAGGACTGGCTGGCCGAGGTTCGCCGGGGTGGCGATCCTGGCGGCGCCAAGGCCGAGGCGCGCAAGGCGCCCACGATGGCCGAGCTGTGCAAAAAGTTCATGGAGGACTACTCCAAGAAGCGCAACAAGCCCAGCACCTGGCGCGGCTATCAGGCGGTCATCGACCGCTGCATTGTCCCGATGCTGGGCCGCAAGAAGGTGGCTGACGTGAAGCGCCCCGACATTGCCGGGTACATGGAAAAGCTCTCCTATAAACCCACCGAGGCGAACAAGGGCTTCGCCATCCTGCGCAAGATGTTCAACCTGGCCGAAGTGTGGGGCTTCCGCCCGGACGGCACCAACCCGTGCCGCCATGTTCCGATGTATCCGCCCGGCAAGAAGACCCGCCTCATCGTGGACGATGAAATGGTGCTGATCTTTCGCCAGTTGGAGACGCTGGAGGCGGAGGGACTGGAGAACTACGTCATTCCGCTGGCGATCCGCCTGCAATTCGAGTTCGCGGGCCGCCGCTCCGAAATCTGCACGCTCGAATGGGACTGGATCGACCTCGCAAACCGGCGTGTGATGTGGCCCGACAGCAAGACCGGAGGTATGTCCAAGCCCATGAGCGCGGAAGCCTATCGGTTGCTTTCGACGGCGCCGCGTCGGGAAGGCAGTCCGTATGTCCTGCCGTCGCCCAACGACCCGGCCCGGCACCTGACCTTCGGCGAACACTATGGCGGCTGGTGCCGGGTGCTCAAGGCCGCCGGTGTCCAGCACGTCGGCACGCATGGCATCCGTCACCGCTCGGCGACGGACATTGCCAATTCGGGTGTGCCCATCAAGGTCGGCATGGAGCTGACCCAGCACAAGACCGTCGCGCAGTTCATGCACTACGTCCATACCGAGGACAAGCCCGTGCGCGATGCGGCCGAACTGGTGGCCAGCCGGCGTCAAGCCATCACCGGGGCACGGCGAACTGATCCGGTGGAAACAGCGACTACCTAAGCCAACTTCTTGCGATTCATACCCGAACGGATATAATCATGGTTCAGAAGCGCAAGATGCTGTACTGGGAAGGCTCCTCGAAGAAGGACTTCAAGGAGTTTCCCATCGACGTACAGAAGGATATGGGTGTGGCGTTGTTCATCGTCCAGTTGGGCAGCACGCCACATTCGGCAAAGCCCTGGAAGGGGTTGGGCCCCGGTGTGTATGAATTGGTGGAAGACCATCGGAGCGATACCTTCCGAGCGGTCTATACAGTGAAGATGGGCGATGCGGTACATGTACTACATGCGTTCCAGAAGAAATCCACGTCCGGCATCGCCACGCCGCAGCCGGACGTGGAACTGATCGAGAAGCGGTTGAAGGCCGTGCTGGCCCGTCACAAGACGAGCGGGAGATAAACGATGAAGCGTAGTGACCATCCGCAAGGCACTGACAATGTGCTGCGAGATTTGGGCTTTGACGATGCTGAAGAGCTTTCGGCAAAGGCAGCGCTCGCGCTCAAGCTCAATGAATTGATTGACCATCGCGGCCTGAGCCAGACGGAGACTGCTGCGATCACGGGCATGACTCAACCGAAAGTGTCCCAAGTCCGCCGCTACAAGCTCCAGAACATTTCACTGGAACGGCTGATGCAGGCACTGGTGTCGCTGGATCAGCGTGTGGAGATTGTGGTGCAGCCTGCGCAGCGTACTCATTCGGCGTGCATTACGGTTGCCGCATGAGTCGCTGGGGTCTGCATAGAGGGGGATGGGGAGAATGAAGTTTGCTTATGAAGACTTGGGCGACGATCAGTTCGAGGTGCTGATTGTGCTCTTGTGCCAACGCTTGCTCGGTATCGCCGTTCAGGGATTCGCAAAAGGGCCGGATGGCGGGCGTGACGCAAAATTCGTCGGCACGGCGGAACTGCATCCCAGTAAGGCCGCCCCGTGGGTGGGCACGGTCATTGTTCAGGCCAAGCATACCAACGGGTACAACCGCAGCTTTTCGGAACTGGATTTCTACAGCACATCTAGCAGCAACACGGTGGTCGGTAAAGAAGTGCCACGCATCAAGAAGCTGCGCGATGCCAAGCAACTCGACCACTACATGCTGTTTGCGAATCGCCGCCTGACAGGCAATTCCGAGACAGAAATCCGTGACCACATCGCCGCCGAATGCGGCGTCCCTGCTTCGTCTATCTATCTTTGCGGCCTGGAACAACTGGAACTGTGGCTGAAACGCTTTCCAGAAGTAGCCCAGGAGGCGAATTTGGATGCGGTGGACTCACCGCTGATTGTCAGTCCAGATGATCTTGCAGAGGTTGTCCAGGCGCTAGCACGTCAGAAGGATGGCCTCACGGCGTTACTCGACGACCCGCCCACCGTGCGCGTGACGTATGAGGAAAAGAACACGCTCAACAATATGACGGCAGCGTATGCAAAGGAGCAGCGGCGTAAATACCTGAAGGAAACGGCGCAAATTCGTACTTTCCTGGCTGCACCAGAGAACATCGAATTGCTGCGCATGTACGAATCTGTGGTCGATGAATTTCAGCTCAAGATCCTTGCGAAGCGCAAGGACTACCAGACCTTCGACGAGGTCATGGAGTATCTGGTGGATCTGCTGTTCAATCGTGACGCGGTTCTTCGGCAACACGCCCACAAGCGACTGACGCGAGCCATTCTTTTCTACATGTATTGGAACTGTGACATTGGGGAGGTGGGTGATGCTGCGGCCAACCAAACACTCGCATCCTGATCGCACAGTCATCAATGTTTCTCTGCTGCTCCTGTCGCGGCTGAAAGATCGTCGCGTTGATGAATACGATGTGCTGCGCAAATTTGCAAAGAAGCACGTTGTGGGCGGCGATGTGCTTTTCCTGCCCGCGCTCAACTTTCTTTATCTGATGGGCTTAGTTGAATATCGCCCCAAGACTGACGCAGTGGAATACGTGGGGCCAAATGAAGCTATCTAAACTCTATTCCAACAAGCCGGATGTGTTCGAGCCCGTGGATTTTGCTCCTGGGTTGAACGTCGTCATGGCTGAAATCCGTCTGCCGGAGAATCGAAACAAGGACACCCATAATCTCGGGAAAACCACGCTGGGACGTCTTTTGGACTTCGGCTTCCTGGCGGGCAAAGATCCTAAGTTCTTCCTCTTCAAGCATTTTGACTTGTTCAAGGATTTCGTCTTTTTCCTTGAAATTGAATTGGAGGATGGCTCTTTCATCACGATCCGACGCAGCGTAGAGGACGCAACCAAGATCGCCTTCAAGCAGCATGAAGCAGGCCACCAAGACTTGTCGGCGCTGGCGCTCGCGGAATGGGGGCATCGGGACGTTCCTTTTGAACGTGCACGCGAACTGCTTGACGGCCTGCTCGACTGGCGTGCTCTCAAACCGTGGTCTTACCGCAAGGCGCTTGGTTACCTGCTTCGGTCGCAAGAAGATTTTCGTGAGGTTTTCCAGCTTCGCAAGTTCGCCTCCAAACATGCTGACTGGAAGCCATTTCTTGCACATCTTCTGGGCTTTGACGCCAAGCTCATCGCTGACCACTATGCGAAAGAGCACGAACTTGCAAAAAAACAGGAGACAGCGCAAACCATCAAAAATGAACTAGGAGGTTCGGTCGAGGACATCAGCAAAATTGAAGGCATTCTTCTGCTTAAGCAAAAGGACGCAGAGAAGAAGCAAGTGCTGTTGGATGCTTTCGATTTTCGTGCCCAAGACAAGGATCGCACCAAGAAGGTGGTTGATGAAGTCGATGAGCGAATCGCTGCGCTGAATTCGGAACGCTATTCCTTGAGTCAAAACAGGAAGAAGGTGCAAGCATCGTTGCAGGAGGATCAAATCCTTTTCAGTCCCGATGAGGCGCAACGGCTGTTTGGCGAAGCCGGCGTATTGTTCCAGGGGCAGATCAAGAAGGATTTCCAGCAGTTGATTGCTTTCAATCGGGCCATCACAGATGAGCGCCGGGGCTATCTCCAAGAGGAGTTTGCGGAAATCGAGGGGGAGTTGAAGCGGGTGAATGCAGAGTTGAATGCGCTAGGAAAAAAGCGTTCCGAAATGCTCTCATTTCTGAGCGGAACGGATGTTTTCACCAAATACAAACAGCTCTCGGATGAGATGGTGACGTTGCGCGCGGACATCACATCGTTGGAGCACCAGAAAGGTCACTTGCATCGCCTCCAGGAGTTGCGCTCAGAGATTCGATCTTTGACAGAAGAACGCGATCATTTGCAGGCACGGATCGAAGCCGACGTGGACAAGCAGAACTCCGATCAGGCGAGCCTTTTCTCCACGATCCGAGTTTTCTTCAGCGAAATTGTTGAGGAAGTCATTGATCGCAAGGCGCTGTTGAGCGTCGCGCTCAATCAGGTCGGTCATCTGGACTTCAAAGCGGAAATTCTTGATGGGTCAGGCAACGCCACCAGTGCTGACTTAGGGCACACATACCGCAAGTTGCTGTGTGTTGCCTTCGATATGGCCGTGCTGCGAGCGCACCTAAACGAGAAGTTCCCGCGCTTCGTTTATCACGACGGAGTGTTGGAATCGCTGGACGACCGCAAGAAAGAGAACTTGCTGACGGTTGTACGTCGCTATGCAGATTTGGGATTGCAGCCGGTCATCACGCTGATTGACTCCGATTTGCCAGTACGAGCAGAAGATGATGCCCCTGTTTTTACAGCAAGTGAAATCGTCGTCACGCTGCACGATGAGGGGGATCACGGTCGAATTTTCAAGATGAGAGGGTGGTAACTCAATCCTCATTGGTTCACGCGATCAGTCAAGCCATCCTTCTGGCATTCAATGTGATGGCTTGTGCGCGTTAAGTAGGTCGATTGTCGTATCACTGGTATGACAATTCAGATATAGAAAATCTTCCCTCTATAAGCATCCGGGCGTCCCGGCGTACCGCCGTCGGGCTCGCGGGCTGCGCCCCGCGCCTCGTTCCGAGTCGCGGCCATTCGGCTTTGATCCCTGACGCCTCCGGCCCTTTCGGGCCTGCGCGCTCCGCTTGCCACAAACCCCGCGTGCATAGATGGTGTGAGGGGCGGTCTTGCTGTGTCCCTTCACCGTATCACGGCGGTCTCGCCGTCAAGGGCGGCGCGCGCTGGTGCGCGCTTGCGTCCTGGCGGCCGGCTGCGCCCCCTGACTGCTGCGCTGCGCCGTGACTGCGACGGTTCCGGGCAATTCCGCCCTTGCAACCGGAGAACCGTCATGAGCGACAAATCACACATTTCCCTCGAACAGCACGTTTGCCTGGTCTGCGGCACGGCGTTCGACACCGGCGCGATCCTGCTGGACAAGCGCCTGCGCGCCAGCATGGAGCGCCACACGGCGACGGGCTGGGGCCTGTGCCCCGAGCATCAGAAGCTGTCCGATGACGGCTTTGTCGCACTGGTCGAATGCGATCCGCAGCGCAGCGGCTCGCAGGCTGGCGGGCGCATGAAGCCGGAGCAGGCATATCGCACGGGCCGGCTGGCCCATCTGCGGCGCACGGTGTTCGCCCAGGTGCTCAACGTGCCGATCGAAGACGAGCAGGCTTGCGTGTTCGTTGAGCTTGGCGTGATCGACCAATTGCAGTCGATGACGGCACCGGCGGCGAGCTGATCGCGCCGCGCTGCCTTCGGTGCTTCGTCCCTGCGGGGGCGGCGCACCTTTCTTTTTGCTGCGTCCGATGTCGATACCTTCGCGCCTGCGGCGCTGCGCGCTTCGCTTTCCTCCAGGGGAAAGCCCTGCGGGCTATCCCCGCCGCACAGGCTTGGCGCCCCTGAGCACCGCCGACCCGGCTGCGCCGGATCGGCCAGACAGCATCCGCAGCAGATCCACGATGCCTTGCATGTGCTTGTCCTGATCCTGTTGTCCATTCGGTTTTGAAGTCTGGGCGTCCCCGGCCACCTGGGAGATGGCCGGTCGCGCTGTCGTGCGCGAGCGCATCGAGCCGCCTGCGGCGTCTCGCCCCTGTCGGGCTTCCATCGTTCCCTCGCTCCGCTCGGCTGACGCCTCCGGCCCGGCTTCCAGCTTCGGGCCTGCGCGCTTCGCTTGCCGTGCAGTCGGCGTGGAAGGTGCCCGTTGCCTTGTCCAGCCGTCTCCCCTGACTTCATCACCTTGTCCGCGACTGTAGCCCGCTCCCGTGGGCCATCAAGGCGCGCAGGGCCGTGTCCTCGGCTGCGCCTGCGGGCCGCACCAACCCTGCGCTTTTCTCCTTGACGGCCCCCGTCCGCGCGCTCCTGACCGTCGCGGGCGATGAACTCAGGAAAGACGGTGGCAACAGGGCCAACCGGGTTCCTCGTGCCGACCGCACCGAACAGCCGAAAGGCTGGGCTCCGAATCTAGGAATCCGGTGTGCGGTGTGAACAGCAAACCTCTTTTTGTCAGGAGAAAGACCATGCAACTCGCATCCCGTTTCGCTTCCCGTTCCCCCTCGCTGCGCAGCGACTACCCGCTGTCCGATGACCAGATTCACCGGGTGGCGCCGTCCATCTTCGCGGACGCCCCGCATGAAAGCCGTTCGCAGCGGTACGCCTATATCCCCACCGCCGCCGTGCTGACCGAGCTTCGCAAAGAAGGGTTTCAGCCCTTCATGGTGACGCAAACCCGCGTGCGCGATGAAGGCAAGCGCGAGCACACAAAACACATGATTCGCCTGCGCCACGCCAGCCAGATTAACGGCGCGGAAGCTAACGAAATCGTGTTGCTGAACTCGCACGATGGCACGAGCAGCTATCAGATGCTGGCCGGAATGTTCCGATTTGTGTGCAGCAATGGCCTTGTCTGTGGTGACACCGTGGCGGACGTTCGCGTACCCCATAAGGGCGATGTGGCGGGCCAAGTCATCGAAGGCGCGTTCGAGGTGCTGCGCGGTTTCGACCGCGTGAAGGAATCCCGCGACCTGATGCGCGGCATCACCTTGGACGATGGCGAGGCCGAAGTCTTCGCCCGCGCCGCGCTGGCCCTCAAGTACGACCCCACCGACAACAAGCCCGCGCCCATCACCGAATCGCAAATCCTGATGCCGCGCCGGTTCGACGACCGCCGCCCGGACTTGTGGAGCGTGTTCAACCGCACGCAGGAGAACTTGACCAAGGGCGGATTGCATGGCCGCAGCGCCAACGGACGCCGCCAGCAGACCCGCCCCGTGCAGGGCATTGATTCCGATGTGCGCCTCAATCGCGCCTTGTGGATGCTGGCCGATGGCCTGCGCCAGTTGAAAGCCTGACCCGTCCCCCGCAGGAGGGGCGGTTTCCCCTCCATTCCTTGTTTCACTCGATTGGAGAACCACCATGAACGCCATCACCACCACCGAAGCCCGCGCCGTCAATGTCGCCGCCGCTGTCCCGCTGGAAGCCGCCGACCCGACCAAGAACCTGATTCTGGTTCCGCTGTCGCGGCTGGTGCTGCGCCCTACGGGCCGCAACGTGCGCAAGACCCCGCGCATGTCCATCCCTGAACTGGCCGCGAGCATTCAGCGCGTGGGCCTGCTGCAAAACCTGATCGTGATCGCATCCGCCGATGGCGAGCATTACGAGGTGGTCGCTGGTGGCCGACGCCTCGCAGCCTTGAAGCTGCTGGCGAAAAAGCACCGCATCAGCAAGGAATGGGAGGTGCCTTGCTTGCAGGTAGCCGATGGCACGGCCCGCACGGCCAGCCTGACCGAGAACGTGCAGCGCGAAGCCATGCACCCGGCAGACCAGTTTGAAGCTTTCGCCGCGCTGGTGGCCGAAGGCCGACCCATCGAGGACATTGCAGCGGATTTCAGCGTTACGCCGCTGGTGGTGCAACGCCGCTTGAAGCTGGCAAATGTCTCGCCCCGCCTCATGGCCGACTACCGCGCCGATGCCGTCACGCTCGATCAGTTGATGGCACTTTCCATCACGGACGACCACGCCGCGCAAGAAGCCGCCTTCTACGATGCGCCAACGTGGCAGCGCCAGCCCTCCGCGCTGCGCGACCGCCTCACCGAGCGGGAAATCGACGCCTACCGGCATCCGCTGGTGCGCTTCGTCGGGCTGGACGCCTACGAGCAGGCGGGCGGTGGCGTGCGCCGTGACCTGTTTGCCGAAGGTGACGCGGGCGTGTATCTGACCGATGCCGCATTGCTGGACAGGCTGGCGCAAGACCGGCTGGCAGGCATCGCCGCCGAGATGAAGGCCGAAGGCTGGGCATGGGTGGATGCCACGCCGGGCGTGACCCATGCCGACCTGCACGCCTTCCAGCGTGCGCCGAGGGAGCGGCGCGAACCGACCAAGCGCGAAGCGCAGCGCATCGAGAAGCTGCAATCCAAGATGCAGGCTATTGGCGAAGCCCTTGATGATGCGATGGACGCCGACGACGAGGACAAGGCCGATGCCTTGCAGGAGGAAGGCGAAGCCTTGGGCCAGCAGTTGCAGGCGCTGGAAGATGGCTTGCTGGACTATGCTCCGAACGTGCGGGCCGCAGCCGGTGCCATTGTCAGCATCGACCGCAACGGCCAAATTGCGATTCATCGCGGGCTGATGCGTGAAGCCGAGTCCAAGGCGCTGCGCACGCTGGAACGCCTGCGCCAAGGTTTCGGCGGTGAGGATGCCGAGAACGACGACGAAGGCGAGGACGGGGACGATGCCAGGCAGCCCAAGACCGCCGCCATGTCCGACCGGCTGGCGCAACGGTTGAGCGCCCACCGCACGGCTGCGCTGCAAATCGAAGTGGCACGGCATCCGCAAGTGGCGCTGGCCGCGCTGGTGCATGGCATGGTGCAGACCGTCTTGCAGAGCAGCCATTATGGCCACAATCTACCGCTGGGCGTGCGCCTCACGGTGCAAGACCGGCTCGAAGGCATGGCCCCGGACTGGCCGGACTCGCCCGCCGCCGTGGCGCTGCGCGAACTGCAACAGATGGCGGGCGGCAGGTTGCCAGAGGACAGCGCCGAATTGTTCGCCGCGCTGCTGGTGAAGTCGCAAGACGAACTGGTGCGACTGCTGGCGGTATGCGTGGCTTCCACGGTGGACGTGGTGACGCCTCGCGCCACGCCGCACCAACTCGGCGAGGAACTGACGCAGGCCGTGGGCCTCGACATGGCCGCGTGGTGGCAGCCGACCGCAGACGGCTACTTCAGGCACGTTCCCAAGGCCGTGATTCTGCAAGCCGTGGGCGAGTTCGCGCCGGACTCCGTCAACCGGCTGGCGAAGCTGAAGAAGGCCGACATTGCCAGCGAAGCCGAACGGCTGGCCGATGGCACGGGCTGGATGCCCGCCATCTTCAAGGCGGAACGCCCGCAGGAAGCCACGCAGGCGGAACCGCAGGAGCAGGACGACACCCCGGAAGATGCCAAGGCAATGGCGGATGAACCCGCCGTGGCGCTGGCCGCTTGACTTGCGCCGACAGCAAGCGCCCCGGCCTCGACCGGGGCGCTTTGCTTGAAGGAGGAACGCCCCATGACCCGCGCCACCACCACCAGCCGCCCACGCATGGCGGCGATCTACGCCCCCGGCACGGTACGCGCCCGCCGCTGGCACGGCGATGGCGACGTGCGCGGCTACCGCCCGCCCTCGGGCTGGTCAGCGCGCGCCGACCTGACCGACATTCACCCCATCACGGGCCGCGCCTTGCCGCGTGCCGTGTGGTGGCTCATCGAGACGAAGGAATAACCCGATCAGCACCGCGCCCAGGCCGTTCCGCCCTGGGCGCGGTGAAAAGCAAAATCCGGGCGCGGCAGTGGCCGCGCCCGGTGTTTAAAGCCAACAGCCACATCAGAACGCCGCCACCTTCGCTTCAGCTCAGATGGCGGCGTTGATGCGCATCGCGCTGTCCGCGATGCCGTTGGTCATCGTCTCCCTTTATGGCTGATGCCATTAAAGTGATATGTGGAGGCAATGAATAATGAATAAAGCGCATCGTCCACACGGCAAGACTCCCACTACATGGGAGGCCGACATTCTCAAAATCCGAGCCTTTGAGATGGTGCTGATCCTTTTCTACATGGAGGATTTGCGGCGCTTCATCATGGGCTCCATCGAGGCGACCGACAAACTGCATGGGGTGAATCGGCTGACTGATGGCAAACCCAAGACTAAGGAAGGCAAGAAGCTGGAGTTGGCCCGCGCCGTTCTGGTTTCCGAAGGGGTCATTGACCAGACCGAGAGCGATGAACTCAAGGAACTGGTGAACTATCGCAACATCATTGGGCACACGATCCACGATCTGACCGTCGATGTGGGCGCCTATTCTGATCTGACCAGGCAGCGAGACCCCAAGACCTTCAAACCGATGCCTTTGTATGACTACACGGCCGCCAAGCGGGCCAAAGCGCTGCGGCAGAAGGTGAGCAAAGGCATGATGAAGAAATTCATGATGATGGCGTCGCTCGACTTCCTGGCCTTTGAAGCAGCGGAGAAGACCTACATTGCGGAAATTGAGCGGCTGAAGAAGCGGGTCAACCAAGGCATCGTGAAGGCCAACAAGGTGATGGCGGAAACGAACCGTATCATGAAGGCCATTCCGGAGTCGGTCATGGAATCTGCCCAACCAGGCCATCCGAGAAACACCAAGGAAAATGGCACCCTGAGCAAGCGTGGGGCGGAATGCGTTTTCCAGCTCTTTGACGCCGATGCAACCCCGTTGGCGGTGGCTTACCTGATGAGGATTTCACACCGTTCGGCCACGCATTGGTTTGCCAAGTGGAAGGCCAGTAAGGTATAGGCGTTTCCGTCTGCTCTGTTCGGTCGAATATCTTGGGCGTGACGGCGCAATGCGCCGCCGGGCTTTCGGGCTACGCCCCGTGCCGTCTTTGTCGTCACGGCCATTCGGCTTCAATCCACTCACGCCTTCGTGCCTGCGGCACTGCGCGCTTAGCTTGCCTCCAGGGGAAAGCCCTACGGGCTATCCCCGCCGCGCGATGCTTGGCGCCCCTCGACACCGCCGAACCGGCTATGCCGGATCGGCCCGGCCAGCGCCCCGCCGCGATGGACGGGGCGCTGGCGAATACGCCGGCGCTTGCTGCGGCAGGTTGTGCAAATGCGTGCCGTCCTCAACGCTGGCGGTTCGTGTCCATCACGTCCACGAACGACGGTTCGCGCCAACTCATGTACGCCCGCCCGGTATCGCTATGGAGCTTCCATGCCACGCCTCAAGACCGGCGCCGCAAGGTACGGCGGGGCGTTCTCGCCTGTCGTCGGGGGGTTGACCTGGCTCGCGTCCGCGGGCGAGCCGGAGCAGCCTTCGTGCGGGGATGCCGACTCGGCCCCGTCTCCTTTCGGAGCGGTTCGTCCCAAGGCGTCCTTGTCTTGTCGTGAATCCTGGCGGTGGCGCGGCTGCGCCTCGGGCTTAATGGCTGCAACCGTCCAGCGAAAACAATTTCCCCTGCTTTGTCACTGCGTTCGGCGCATTCCTCGCGGGACAAATTCTTTTCGCCTCCCGGCTCTCCACTGCGTTTCGACCGCAAGCGGTGCAGCCAGCCCGTCCCCCGCCGGCCGGATCACAACAAGGACGCGATGGGCGCGAACCTTGTTCCACCGAAAGGAGAAATCATCATGGCCAACATCGGCACCTTCACCGCAGACAAAGACGGCTTCACCGGCATGCTTCGCACCCTGACGCTCAACGTCAAGGTCAAGCTGGTGCCCAACGACAAGGGCGACAACGAGAAGGCCCCCGACTTCCGCCTGCAGGCGGCCAGCCACGACATCGGCGCGGCGTGGAAGAAGACCAGCGAGGCCGGGCGGGAGTACATCTCCGTGACCCTCGACGATCCTTCGTTCCCGGCCACGGTTTACGCCCGCCTGATCGAAGGCGAGGATGGTACGCACGACCTGATCTGGTCGCGCAGCAAGCCCCAGGCGACGTGACCGCCGCAGCGCCCCGCCCATCGCGGCGGGGCGCTGTGCTGCTGATCGCAGCACATCACCGCATCACGCACGCGGCTTCGCCGCGTCGCGTTCGCTCAACACCGCCTCCAGCTCCCGGCGCACCTGCGCCAGCACCTCGTCGGCCTTGCTCGGGCTTTCGCCCGCATAGGCCAGCGTCAGCAGCGTGAGCGGGTGGATCTCCATGACTTCGCACAGCTCAGCCAGCTTGTGGAAGGTCGGGCTTTTCAGGTCGCGTTCGAGGGTACTCATATAGGTGCGGCTGGACACGTCAGAGAAGGCTTCCTGGCTCAAGCCACGCGCCTTTCTGACCGTCTTCAACGCCTTTGCCAATGAGTACCCAGCCGCCACCTATGGTTTTCCTTCAAAAACCAAGATGACAGCTCATTGCGCCCTATAGGACTACAATCTATAGTGTTCATTTGGTGTTGTTCTCCGTTTTTGTGCCTTTACGGAAATCCGTATCGGCGGGTTTCAGCAAAGCCACGGAACCGCATCCGTGCTTGCGCACGAAGGCGCAAATCCGGCTTGGCGGTTCTGCGCTTCGGCGTGAAACCGCGTTCGTGCATCATTGGATTTGTGGGATTGCCGACCATGACCCAGCCACTCACCACCGCCTTGGAGCGCGCGCAACTGCTCGCCAACGGCGAGGCCCGCGCCGCTGGCCGGGCCATCGACCCGGTGCCCGTGGTGCGGCTGTTCACGCCGGACGCGCATGTGACCTGGCTACTGGCCGCGCTCGACCCCGCCGACGGCGACACCGCCTGGGGCCTCATCGACTTGGGGTTAGGGATGCCGGCGCAAGGCACCGTCAAGCTGTCCGACCTGGCCGGTATCGTCGGGCCGCTCAAGCGGCCCGTACTGCGCGACCTCTATTTCCGGCCCACGCGCACGCTGTCGGAGTACACCCGCTTGGCCAAGCGGGACGGGGCCATTCCGGACTGAACCCCGCGCACTGTGACTTTTTCAGTCTGGTGTCATACCCAGCAAGTCTCAATCGGGATTCTTGCGGCATACCCATGCCAGTCTGATCCAAATAGACATGATGCCTCGCGCGGGCTGCGGCAGGCTGGACGGTACGGCGTTCCACAGCCGGGGCGCTGCTGCCCCGCCATTGAGACGACTACCGCAACGCATCGGAGCCAATCGGTCTTGACAGCCCCATCCATCTTTTTAACCCATGACGTTCTGACGATACCGATGTAGCGCGCAGTCCTTCCGTGGCGGCCAGTCCTGTTCGCAGGGAGGTTGCGTCATGGTCGATCGCAGCGCCGAGCCTTGGTATCCGACTGCCGCGTACCTGTACGTGCTGCATCTGGACGGCCTTGCGCTCGCCTGGGAATACCTGCGCAGGCATCCCGACTACCGGCTCGACTGGCTACGCCGTCATCGCCGGCCGCAGGCGGAGCAGGACGTCGCGCATCGCTGGGGCTTGCGCATGCTGGAAGACCCGGCGCTGGATGCGCGCGACGCGCATCCGGCCTGGTTGCCCGGCCATGCCGGCATGGTGCAGCTCTACCCGGACGAAGACCCGCCGACCGATGCGGCGGCCTTTGCGTTCTGGAGTATCCCTGGGCACAAGCAACTGCTGCATGTCGGCAAAGGGCTGGCGCTGATCGCACGCAGCCCCGGCCATTGCGCGCGCTTCGCGCTGGCGCCCCGCCTGGAGGACGGCATGGCTGTTGTCTATGCCTATCGCGGTGGCAGTGGCGGCGGCGCTGCCGCGCCTGCACGCGGGCATGCGTCCAGTTCCGGCCTGGCCGATGCCAAGCCCCGGCCAACACACGCCGCACTGCTGGAACTGCACACCTTGCAGGCGCTCGACGCGACGCTGGCGGGTGCGTCCTTGCGCGACGTGGCCGAAGGATTGTTCGGCACCGACGCCGTGGCGGCCGACTGGCACGCCGACGGCGATCTGCGCGCCCGCGTGCGCCGCCTCGTGCGGCGCGGCGATGCGCTGATGCGCGGCGGCTATCGCCGCCTAGCACAGCTTCCGCTACTTGAGAAGGGACGTTTTGCATCCACTGCAAAACGTCCCTGAGCAAAAGGGTCGCGTTTTCTGAGACTGCCTCCATCCGGTTGCGCTGTGTGGCCGGAGCTTTGAAAGCTATGGAGGTTCACACCATGCGTCCCGCTCCCTTGCGGCCTGCCGCCACTGTCTCGACCGCTGCCGCGCAGCCGCAGCGTTACCTCACCAACGACGAAGCCGCCGAGTACCTGCGCCTGTCACCGCGCACGCTGGAAAAGCAGCGCGTGATCGGCGGAGGCCCGCGCTTTCGGAAATTCGGTCGGCGCGTCATGTACGCCGTGGCCGACCTCGATGCCTGGGCCGCCGACCGCAGCTTCGAGACGACTTCCGATCCCGAGTACGCCGAGCATCACTCGGCGGACAGCCGTGCGCGCTGATCGGCGGTGCGCGGGTGGCCTTCGCCATGTCCAAACCCTCGCAAGAGCGCGAACAGCTCGACCTGTTCCGCGCCTTGCCGGGCGACATGGCGCCGCGCGACAGCCAGGACTTGATGGCCTTTCCGTTCTTCTCGCTGGCGAAGTCGCGGCGCACGGCGCCGATCGACTTCCGGGCTGGCAACGTCACGATCCGCGTGGAGGGTACAGCCGAGCACGGTATCGCCACGATCTGGGATGCCGACATTCTGATCTGGGCTGCCAGCCAGATCGTGGAAGCCCGCGACGCGGGCCTGCGCCCGTCGCGGCTGATGCAGGCCACGCCCTACGAGATCCTGCGCTTCATCGGGCGCGGCACGTCGCTGCGCGACTACCAGCGCCTCAAAGCAGCCCTGGATCGGCTGCAATCGACCACGGTGGCCACGTCCATCCGCGAGACGACCGGGCGGCGACTGCATCGGTTTTCGTGGATCAACGAGTGGAAGGAGCTGGCCGATGCCAGCGGCACGCCGCTGGGCATCGAACTGATCTTGCCGGACTGGTTCTATGCGGGCGTGATCGACGCTGCCCTGGTCCTGACCATCGACCAGGCGTATTTCCGGCTGACCGGCGGCATCGAGCGGTGGCTGTACCGGATGGTGCGCAAGCACGGCGGACGACAGGAAGGCGGCTGGCAGTTCGATTTCCGACACCTGTGGCGCAAATCGGGCAGCGCCACGCGCTTCTCGGACTTCGCCTACGACCTGCGCGCGCTGGTCACGCGGCAGTCGCTGCCCGGCTACGTGCTGGGCATCGAGCGGATGCCGGGCGGTGGGGCCGAGCTGCTGACGTTCAGGCCTGTGCGTCCCGTGCCGCCCACGGCACGGGGATAAACGGTGCGCGGCCTGTGGACGGGCTCGTGCTATCAGGAGTACGGGGACTCGTGCTATCGGGAGTACGCCTATCGTGCTATCAGGAGTACGGATCGGCCGCAAAGCCAATGCTGGCGCGGGTTTCGACCTCCCTTAACTTCCCTAACTTAAAACCTCTAACTGGTAGTAGAAGCGCCGCGCCACGGTGGATAACCGCCACGCGGCCACAAGCGCAGCAGCAACAGCCAGGCTTTCCAACACGGAGGGCCAGGCCATGATCCTCGCGCTGCTCAACCAAAAAGGCGGCGTGGGCAAGACCACGCTCGCCACCCACATCGCCGGCGAGTTGGCGATGCGCGGCCAGCACGTCGTGCTGCTGGATGCCGACCCCCAGGGGTCATCGCTGGACTGGACACAGCGCAGAAGCCAGCAAGGCTTGCCACGGCTTTTCAGCGCCGTGGGCCTCGCCCGCGAAACGCTGCATCAGGAAGCCCCGGAGTTGGCACGCCGCGCCGATCACGTCGTCATCGACGGCCCGCCGCGCATCGCCGCCTTGGCGCGCTCCGCGCTGCTGGCGGCCGAGCGCGTGCTGATCCCGGTGCAGCCCAGCCCCTACGACTTGTGGGCCAGTGCCGAGATGGTGGCGCTGATCCGCGAGGCGCAGGTGTTCCGGCCTGCGCTACGCGCGGCCTTCGTCATCAACCGGCGCGTCAGCACCACGGTGATCGGGCGCGAAGCGCGCCAGGCGCTCGTCGACCAGCCGCTTCCTGCGCTGCGCGCGGAAGTGCATCAGCGCATCGTGTTCGCCGACAGCGTGGCCGCTGGACGGCTTGCACGCGAGACGGCACCAGACAGCGCCGCCGCGCGGGAAATCACCGCCTTGGTGGACGAACTGCTGCGGTGGACGACATGACAGCGAAGCCACCACCGAACAGCAAACGCCCGGCAAAGCGCGTCGGCATCGGTGCGCGTCCGCCTGCGAATCCGCACGCCGAGGCGTGGATTCGCCAGGGCGACGCCGATGCGCTGGGCAAAGGCGACCTCTACACGGCCCGCCTAACCCTCGACATCACGCCCGCTCTGCGGGCGCGCATCAAGGTATCGGCCTTCACGCAAGGCGTGACCGTGGCCGACCTGCTGCGCGGCCTGCTGGAGCGGGAGTTTCCAGAACACCGCAGGGAGAACACACCATGACGGCATCCACTGCACCAGCCGCAGCGCCTGCCGCTGTCGCTGCCACGGCTGCGCAACAGCCATCATTCATCGCGCCTTCCGGCCAGCCTGCCAGCGCGCCGCTGACGCGCGTGGCACTGGCCTATATCGAGGCCCGCTTCAAGCTCTATCTGCGCTTTGGGGAACCCGCGCGCACGCTCCAGCTCGACCGCTGGCGGCGCTGCGCTGTGTTCTTGCCAGGCGCCATGTTCTGCCGCATCCGTTGGCAGGCCAACGACTACGGCACCGTGCGCTGGCAGCTCATGGTCATGCAGGCTTGCACGCCGCTCGATGCGGCGCAGCGCATCCCCGGCGTGCAGCCGGGCGCGCGCCTGCTGCTGCACGCCGAGGGCGAGAACGCAGTGCGCGCCGTGCTGGAACGCATCGACGCCATCGAGGCGCTGGGCATCGCGCCTGTCGGTGCCTCGCCCGCGTACTGGCGCACGCTCGCCAACCGGCTTGCTGCGCGCCAGCCGCTGCCCGAATACACAGCCGAGCGACACGCCGCTTGGCTCACCGGGAGGGCGCTGCCATGACCGCCGCTTGCGCTGCCGACACCGTGCCGCATCCTCGCTCGCGCCTACGCGCTCGCATCGTGCTGGCGGGCCTGTCCGCCTGCGGCCTCGCTGCGCTGGCCTGGGCGTCCTTCGTGCATCCGCTGCCGCGCCTGATCTACAACCCATCCGACAGCGTGGCGGTCGGCTGGTATCGCGTCGATCCGCTGGGCCACGGCACCGGCTCGCTGCCACGTCCTTTGTCCGTGGACAGCATCGTCCTGACCACGCTGCCACCAGATGCCGCCGCGCTGGCTGCACAGCGCGGCTATCTGCCGGCGCGCGTGCCGTTGCTCAAGCGGGTGGGCGCGATCGCGCCGCAAGAGGTGTGCATCACTGGTCGCACCGTCCGCATAGACGGCGTGCCTTCGGCCGCCGTGCTGCCCGCTGATCGCTGGGGCCGCTCGCTGCCAAGCTGGCAGCAGTGCCGTCGCCTTGAACCCGGCGAACTGTTCCTGCTCAGTGTGACCAACCCGGCGTCGTTCGACAGCCGGTATTTCGGGCCGGTCAGCGCATCCGCCGTGATCGGCGTCGCGCATCCGGTCTGGCTGGAGTCACGCCCATGATGGCCGCCGATTCGCTGCACGTCGCCGTGCATCTCATCGTGCCATCGGGCGTGCCGCTCCGGTGGCTTTCCGCAAGTCGTCGCGCGTGCAGTGCGAGCGCATCCGCGCTGCACTTCGCGCTGCCTTCCTATGTGCAGGCGTCTTGCCTTGAACGCGCCCGGCCTACGGCCGTGTCCGCGTTCGCCGGCGCGCTGGCTGCTCACGCAGCAGCGCCGCCGGGCCGCCGCTGCCCGGAGCGCCAGCGAGGGGCAAAGGCGGAAGGCAAGACAAAAGGACGCGGCATCGGGCCGCGTCGAAAGCCAGTCTGCACGTGGGGTTGGCGCGGCACGCAGCGGCTTCGCCGCCGTGCTGCTTGTGGCGCGAGGCCCGCGCCAATGCAGGCATGTCCGCGTGCTTCGCACGACAGGACACGCCAGAGCTTGCGGGGAGCGCAGCCATGAGCGACCGCCGCGACGACGATTTCCGCGTGCGGCCCAGTGCCCCGAAGAACCGGGGCAAGGGCCAGGGGCAGAGCTTTGTTTCCAAGGTGCTCAAGCAGACCGGCAAGGCCAGCGGCGGCAAGTCCTCGATGCGCCATTCCGCAGCCGGTGGTAAAGGCGCACGCACCGGCCAGCGGCCCGGCTCACGATTGGGACGCGGCCACACCGCGGCGCGCTTCGCAGGGGCGAAGCTGACGCCCATGTCCCGGCGCGTGACCATCAAGACCTTGCTGGTCAACCAGCGCCAGGCCAGTCCGCAGTCGCTCGCCAAGCACCTGCGCTATATCGAACGTGACGGCGTGGGGCGTGACGGCGAACCGGGCCAAGCCTACGGGCCGCAGACCGATGCCGCCGACCTTGACGCCTTCAAGGAACGTTGCGCCGACGATCGGCACCATTTCCGCTTCATCCTCGCGCCCGAGGATGGCGCGGAACTGGAAGACCTGCGCACCTACACGCGGCACCTCATGGGCCGCATGGAGGCCGACCTGGGCACGCGGCTTGAATGGGTCGCGGTCGATCACTGGAACACCGACAACCCGCACACCCACATCGTCGTGCGCGGGCACGACGACACCGGCAAAGACCTCATCATCGCGGGCGACTACATCGCCGATGGTTTCCGCCACCGGGCCGCCGAGCTGGCAACCGAATGGCTGGGGCCGCGCACCGAGCTGGAGATCCAGCAGACCTTGCAGCGCGAGGTGGATCAAGAACGGTGGACGAGCCTGGATCGCACGCTCAAGCGCGAAATCGGAGAGGCCGGCGGCGATGGCCTGGTGCATGTCGAACGGCTCAACGAACCCCGGCTGCAACGCCAGCGCCTGCTGCTGATCGGCCGCCTGCAACGCTTGCAGCGCCTGGGCCTGGCCGACGAGACGCAGCCGGGCACCTGGGCCGTCCATGCCGATGCAGAGAAGACTTTGCGCGCCCTGGGCGAGCGTGGCGACATCATCCGCACCATGCAGCGGGCCATGCGCGGCGAGCCGCGCGAACTGGCGGTGTTCGAGCCGGGCCAGAATGCAGATGGAAGCGGCCGCACCATCGTCGGTCGGGTAGCTGCCAAGGGGCTGGCCGACGAGCTGCACGACCGCGGCTATCTGGTCATCGACGGCGTGGACGGCAAGGCCCACTACGTCGCGCTCAACGCCCGCGATGAACTGGCGAACTATCCGACCGGCGCCGTGGTGGCGGTGAAGGGATCGGCCGACATGCGCGCGGCCGACAAAAACATCGCCGCGCTGGCGAGCGATGGCCTGTACCGCACTGACCATCATCTCGCCATTGCACAAGGTCAGGCCGTGCCGGGCCGCGATCCGCAGGAAGTCGTGGCGGCCCACGTCCACCGCCTGGAAGCCCTGCGCCGGGCCGGCATCGTGGAGCGCGTCGCCGAGGGGCTGTGGAAGGTGCCGGACGACTTGCCCGAGCAGGGCCGCCGCTACGATGCGCAGCGCTTGGGCGACGTGGCCGTGGAACTGAAATCGCACTTGCCCATCGAGCGGCAGGCGCGGGTGATCGGAGCGACCTGGCTGGATCAGCAGTTGATCGGCGGCGGCAAGGGACTGGGCGACCTGGGCTTTGGCGGCGAGGTCAAGAACACCCTGCAACAGCGCGCCGACTTCCTGGCCGAACAGGGGCTGGCCGAGCGGCGCGGGCAGCGCGTGATCCTCGCCCGGAACCTGTTGGAAACCCTGCGCAATCGGGAACTGGCGCAAGCCGCCAAGGACATTGCCGCCGACACCGGACTGGAGTATCGGCCCGTCGCCGACGGTCAGCGCGTGGCCGGCATCTACCGTCGCAGCGTCATGCTCGCCAGCGGGTGCTATGCGATGCTCAATGACGGCATGGGGTTCAGCCTGGTGCCGTGGAAGCCGGTGATCGAGCAGCGGCTGGGTCAGCAGCTTGCGGCACTAGTGCGCGGCGGCGGGGTGTCGTGGGAAGTCGGGCGGCGGCGTGGCATGTCGGTTGGTTAAAACACTACCTGCTGCGTACAGGCTCTGGCCTGCGCGCTTCTCGTACTCCGTTGCGACATCACCGGGTATCGTGAAGCGGTCAGGAGTTCAAGCGTTCATGGACTGGATTGAGGAACAAGCACTGAGCACCGGGTGACTGCGAGCGCTTTCTCATGAAGAGGCGAATTCTCCGGCGCGAAAGACTGGCTTTCCCAAATATCTGCGAGTCGACCTATATCGCTTGATGCCGGGCACTATGGCATTCGGCTTCCTGGCAACATGCGTACCAATACGTTGTCGCGGCGAATCCAATGGTGAACCAACGCGGCGGCTACATGCAGGCCGACAACGACCCAGGCAACCCATTTTCCCAAGAAGTGATGAACAGCATCGATTGGCGCCTCAAACTTTTCATAACTCAAATCGTAGGTACTGCTGATCCAGGAGAACAGCGCCGTCTCGTTGAAGCCGGTCACGCTGAACAGGCCGAAGTTGGTCGGCGCGCCGGTACCGAGATAGCCAGTCAGCGGCATCGCTATCAACAGGCCGTACAGTCCCCAATGCGCTATATGCGCGAGCCGGTGCTCAAGCTTTGATCCCGGTGGGTCTTCGGGCTGCACGTCCAGCAGCCGCCACAGCAGCCGAGGCAGCACGAGGAAGCCCACCAGTACGCCCAGTGCCCAATGGATGTTGAGCACTGGCCAGGATTCTGGCGAGGTGTCGTCCATGAACCAAATGACGTAGTAGACGACGATATAGGCTGCGATGAACGCGGCCGCGCTCGTCCAGTGGAGAAACTTGGCGAGGACGCCAAAGCGGGTTGGGGTGTTGCGCCATTGCATTGAGTGTCTCCGAGGAAGCTGCGGTCAGCGGATAAGCAGGCCGCTCAGCAGGCTTTCCAAGCCTTCGAGCGCTTGGGAAAGGCGCGTCTCATGGTCGCTCTCCGACTCGGCGATCCAGAATGACGCTTCGGTGACCGCGCCGTAGATCATCCGGGCGGTCACACCGGTATGGAGTGGTGCCACGCCGCCTTCCGCGATCAGCCCGTCCAGCGAGCTTTGCAGCGCCGCAACGCCGACCGATTGCGCGGCTTGGGGCACATCGCCGAATACGGCGCGCGCATCCTGCAAGATGATCCGGCGAATTTCTGGCTCTAACGCCAGTTCCAGATAGGTGCGGCAACGGCGACGGAATCCTTCCCAAAGTGAAGGTGCGGCGTCCGAGACGGCTTGCAGGCGTTCGCCGACCTCGGCCTCGATCTGCTCGATGACCGCAATCAGCAGCCCTTCCTTGTTGCCGAAATGGTGATATAGCGCGCCCCGAGTTAGGCCGACCTCCGCGGTGAAGTCGTCCATTGAGGTGTGAGCGAAGCCTTGCGTGGCGAAAGCGTGCCGCGCTGTTGCCACCAGCTTGGCTCGGGTTTCCTCGATCATCTTGGAGCGGGTGCGACGTTGCGGCTGCGTCATGTACTGTTCTTCTCAAATGACATACGTCGTGCATGTTAATTGACATGCGCGACGTATGTCAATAAAATCAAATATGGCCCGCCGCTACAGGCTGCTGTCCGTCCTCAATCAGTCTCAAGGTCGATTACTTGCACTGATGACGACAATCATGGCGCTTACGGCCCCAAACAAGAGAAAAGAATCAAATGGAAGTCATTGAAACCGAACGCCTTGTTCTGAGGCGCTTTGCCCAACGGGATGCAGCGGATCTTTTCGAGTATCTGCATGAGCCCGTGTCCAGTTGCTTTCTGTCGCTCGCGCTCACAGATATCAGAGACGCCGAGCGCGAAGTGCTGGAGCGAAGCACGGACGAAAAAAGCATCGCCGTGTGTTTGCTCACGTCCGGCAAGCTCATCGGCGACCTGTTCGCTGAACCAGAAGGCGATACCTTCTCAGTCGGCTGGAACTTCAATCCTGGCTTCGGCGGGAAAGGCTATGCCCATGAAGCCGCTACGGCGTTGTTCACTCACCTGTTTGCGCAGCGGGCGGCGCGTCGGCTGTATGCCTACGTGGAAGACACGAACACGTCCTCTCAGCGGCTGTGCGAGAGGCTCGGGATGCGGCAGGAAGGGGTTTTCAAGGAGTTCGTCTCTTTCAGGAACGATGGCGATGGGAATCCGGTTTATGAGAACACCATGCAGTACGCCATTCTTCGGCGCGAGTGGTCACCGGCAATCGTCAACACGGGAGCGCGGCCTTCGATGTGCCCCTGACGTCCAGTACAGCGCTTCGCATTTCGTCCACGATCCGTGGGCCTGACAACCTCTTCTTATCTTCGTCGGGAATCGTTGATGCCCTTGTTGTCTTGCGACGATCCCTCGGCCTAGTGGTCGATAGTGCGCTGGGGCCAGCGCAACTCGAAGCAGGCTCCGCCCCTTGTCGAAGGAATGCAACTGGCTTCTCCCCCATGGGCACGCGCAATGGCGGCCACCACCGCCAAGCCAAGACCACTTCCAGCATCCGCTCCTGCTTCGTCTCCGCTACGCACACGCCGGAACGCCCGGAACACCTGTGTGGCAGACTCGGGCGGAATCCCGGGGCCATCATCTTCCACGCGCAGGGAACACCACCCGTGCTCCTGTCGTGTCTGGACAAGGACCACCCCCGGAACCGCGTGCCGCCGGACGTTTTCCAGCAGCGCGAGTAACGCCTGGCGAATTCGCACAGGGTCGCATTGCACCGATCCCGCTTGCAGATCGAGGACCGGATGCTGACCTGCGACCTGGAGGGCATGCCGGCAGAAATCCACCACCGATTCAACCTCCGTGGACAGATTGGCATCACGGACCTGAAGGCCCAGATGACCGCTTCCGGCAAGGCTGACCACGCGCAGGTCTTCGATCAGTCGAGTCAGCCCTTCGACCTGATTGAGCAAACTGCGGAACTGAGACGCATCGGGCGTGAAAACGCCCTCGGCCAGCCCTTGCAGGCGCCCGCGCAGGATGGTCACCGGTGTACGCAGTTCATGGGCGATGGCCGCGTTCCAGAACGCCATTTCCCCGGTCGTGCGCTGCAACTGCGTGGCGAGTGCGTTGAAGTCGTCAGCCAGGCCTGCGGCTTCACCCAACGAGCGATCCCCGGCGACTGCGCGAGCCTCCAGATCCCCCTGTGCAACCCGCCGAATGCTGTCCGTGACAGAGTTCAATGGCACCAGAATGCGGCGCGCCAGATGCACGGCAACCACGACCGCGAACGCAAGACCGGCCAACGTCGTCGTGGCGATCCAGATCCATTCGGGACCCGTTGGAACCAAGGTAGGTTGGCTGAACAAGTTCGGCCAATAGCTGATGGCAAAGAAATAGAAGACATAGGAAGTCAGCACCACCAGCAAGGTAACGCCAAAGGCCATCGCCATCATGGTCAGTGCGATCTGGCGGCTCAGGCCGACAAGCTTCATTCCGTGCCCCACAGCCGGTAACCCACCCCGCGAATGCCAACGGGAATGCCCTGGACCCCCAGGTCTTCCAGCTTCTTGCGCAGCTTGCTGATGTGGCTGTCGACCGTTCGCTCCAGCGAATCGCCCTCGGGCAAACAGGCCGCCAGCAGTTCTGCTCGCGTGCAGACCTTCTTGGGCGCACGTGCCATGTGCGTCAGCAATCTGAATTCGGTGAGCGTCAATGCGAGCGTATGAGTGCCTCCATTCACTTGCACGGTCACCTCGTGCTGGTCCAGATCGATTTCAAAGGGGGGCACCCGCAACACGCGCATGTGGCGGCTGGTGTCGGCCATCGAGCGACGCAGCACTGCTTGCGTTCGTGCAACGACCTCTGCTGCGTTGAACGGCTTGACTACGTAGTCGTCAGCACCGAAGCGCAGGCCCATGAGCTTGTCGATGTCCTGGTCCATCGCCGTCAACATGATGACCGGGGTATCACCGCGATGCCGGATCTCGGAGAGCACCCTCCAGCCGTCCAGCTTCGGCATCTGTACATCAAGCAACACGAGGTCCGGCTTCAGCGACAGATGCATGTTCAGCGCCTTGCGCCCATCTTCGGCATGGAGGGTGCGCAGGCCGGCGCGCCCCAGGTAGGCCTGAAGGATCTCGGCAATTTCGGGCTCGTCCTCGGCGATCAGAACCAGGGCCTGGAGCGTCGCGGCGCCTCTTGGCGGGAGAGGGAAATCAGGCATGGAGCGACCGTAGAAGAAATCTGTTATCTCCATCATATCTCCACACAATGACGGCGTAAACATCACCCCACTTACTCAGAATGACGACCATTCGACTGGCAATCGCATGCCAGTACAAGAAGGAATCGTCATGAAGATCGAACGACGCTGTCGCATGCGCGGCTTGCCCGTCCTGCGGCTGGCGGCAGCAGCGGTAGTCACCGCACTGGTCGGCTGCGGCCCTGCCGCCGAGCAGGGCATGAGCACGCCCACCCCCCAGGTGACGGTCATTACCGTTGCACCAACCCGGCTGGAGTTGACCGAGGATCTGCCGGCGCGGGTTGCTCCGGTTCGCATCGCCGAGATCCGCCCGCAGGTCAGCGGTATCGTGCGGCGCCGTCTGTTCGACCAAGGCGCGGATGTGCGCGCGGGGCAACCGTTGTTCGAAATCGACCCCTCGCCCTTCCGTGCCGAGGAAGAGACGGCGGCAGCCGCTTTGCAGCGGGCCGAGGCTGCGTTGGCGCGAGCCAGCACGCATGCGGAGCGGCTGGAGCCGCTGGTCAAGGCGGATGCGATCAGCCGCCAGGTCTATGACGATGCGGTGTCGCAGCGGCAGCAGGCCGCGGCCGACGTGGCGCAGGCGCGCGCAACTTTGTCGCGCCGCCGGCTGGATCTGAAGTTCGCCATGGTGGAGTCGCCGATTGCCGGCCGCATCGATCAGGCCTTGGTGACGGAGGGCGCGCTGGTCGCCAGCAGCGACAGCACGCCGATGGCGCGCGTGCAGCAGATCGACCAGGTGTACGTCGACGTAAGACGCCCGGCGAGTTCGCTGGACGCGTTGCACGAGGCGATGGCGGCGCAACCGTCACGCAACGGTGGACTTTCCGTGTCCATTCTGCGCAGCGATGGTTCGCCCTACGAGGTGACGGGACGCATCCTGTTCTCCGGCATCAACGTGGATGCCGGAACGGGCGACCTGTTGCTGCGCGTGCTGGTGAACAACCCGCAGCAGCGCCTGTTGCCAGGGATGTTTGTGCGTGCCCGGGTGCCCCGCGCCAACTATGCCGAGGCGATCATGGTGCCGCAGCAGGCCGTGGTCCGGGTCGACGGCAAGCCGCATGTCTGGACGGTGGATGGCAGCGCCAAGGCCAGGCTTGTCGCAGTGGAGCTGGGCGAAGTCAGTGAAGGCCGATACCGCATCGGATCGGGGTTGAGCGCAGGGCAGCAGGTGGTGGTCGCAGGGATTGAGCGCCTTGCCGAGGATGCCCTGGTCGAAACGCAGCCGCCGCAGGCACCTGCGCCCGCAGACGCGGCAGCGCCCGCGCGTTGACCCATCGGAGCCGTTGCCATGCCACAGTTCTTCATCCATCGCCCGGTGTTCGCCTGGGTCGTCGCGCTGTTCATCATCCTGTTGGGGCTGATCGCCATTCCGCAACTGCCGATCGCCCGCTTTCCTTCCGTGGCGCCGCCCGCGGTCAACATCTACGTGACGTATCCGGGCGCCACGCCGCAGACCGTGAACGACTCGGTGCTCAGCGTCATCGAGCGCGAACTGTCCAGCGTCAAGAACCTGCTGTATTTCCAGTCATCGTCCGACACCTCCGGCACGGCGGAAATCAACGTCACCTTCAAACCCGGAACCGATCCGGAACTGGCGCAGGTGGACGTGCAGAACCGCCTGAAGGCCGTCGAGGCACGTCTGCCGCAAGCGGTCAGGCAGAACGGCCTGAGCGTAGAGTCAGCATCGTCGAACTTCCTGATGATGGTGGGCCTGAAATCCGCGGACGGCCGTTACGACGGCACCGCACTGAGCGACTACATGGCGCGCAACGTGGTCGAGGAACTGCGCCGCATCGAGGGCGTGGGCCGAGTGCAGTTGTTCGGCGCCGAACAGGCCCTGCGTATCTGGGTGGATCCGAACAAGCTGACGGCGCTCAGCGTGTCGATGAGCGACATCAGCAATGCGATCACGCAGCAGAACGCGCAGATCGCCCCGGGACGCGTGGGCGATGCACCCACGACACCCGGGCAGCGGGTCACCACGCCTCTGACCGTGCAAGGTCAGTTGGAATCACCCGAAGCGTTCGCCGCCATCGTGCTGCGCGCCAATGCCGACGGCTCCAAGGTGGTGCTGGGTGATGTGGCTCGGGTCGAGTTGGGCGCACAGTCCTACGGATTCTCGACGCGAGAGGACGGCCAGGTCTCCACGGCGGCAGCGGTGCAGCTCTCGCCGGGTGCCAATGCGGTGCGCACCGCCGACGCCATCCTCGCCCGGCTGGACGAGCTCAAGTCGACGCTGCCGGCGGGCATGAGCTATTCGGCCCCCTTCAACACCGCGCCCTTCGTCAAGATCTCCATCCAGAAGGTGGCGATGACCCTGATCGAGGCGATGGCGCTCGTGTTCGCGGTCATGTTCCTGTTTTTGCAGAACGCCCGCTACACGCTGATCCCGGCGATCGTGGCGCCGATCGCGCTGCTGGGCACCTTCGCGGTGATGCTGGCGGCCGGTTTCTCGATCAACGTGTTGACCATGTTCGGCATGGTGCTGGCGATCGGCATCATCGTCGACGATGCCATCGTGGTGGTCGAGAACGTCGAGCGCATCATGGCCAAGGAGGGGCTGGGTCCCAAGGAAGCCACCATCAAGGCGATGAAGGAGATCACCGGTGCGGTGATCGGCATCACCCTGGTGTTGACGGCGGTCTTCATTCCCATGGCTTTCGCCAGCGGCTCGGTGGGTGTGATCTACCAGCAGTTCACGCTGTCCATGGCGGTGTCGATCCTGTTCTCCGCCTTCCTCGCGCTGACGTTGACTCCGGCGCTGTGTGCAACGCTGCTCAAACCGGTGGACCCCGCGCACCACGAGAAGCGTGGTTTCTTCGGCTGGTTCAATCGCAAGTTCGAGCACATGACCCAGCGCTACGAGTCCGGCGTTGGCCGTCTGCTGGCGCGCAGCGGACGGGTCATGCTGGTGTTTGCGGCCTTGACGGCGATCCTGTTCCTCGCTTTCCGGCAGTTGCCCTCGGCCTTTCTGCCCGAAGAAGATCAGGGCTACTTCATGACCACGATTCAGTTGCCGGCGGATGCGACCGTCGAGCGCACGCTGGACATCGTCAAGACCTACGAGAAGCACGTGGCTTCGCGGCCTGGCATCGATTCCAACATGTCGGTCCTGGGTTTCGGATTCTCGGGTTCGGGGCCGAATGCAGCCATGGCCTTCACCACGCTCAAGGACTGGAAGCAGCGCAATGGAGCGACGGCGCAGGACGAGGTGGCGCGTGTCCAGGACGCCATGGCCAGCATCGCTGAAGGCAGCGTGATGAGTCTGATGCCCCCGGCCATCGACGAACTGGGCACCAGCTCCGGCTTCACGATGCGCCTGCAGGACCGCGCCAATCAGGGGCATGCGGCCCTGAAGGCAGCGGAGGTGAAGCTGCTGCAACTGGCCGCACAAAGCAAGGTGGTCACCGGCGTCTACCCCGAAGGCCTGCCCGCCGGCACCAGCATCCGCCTGGACATCGACCGGGTCAAGGCCGAAGCCCTGGGGGTTTCGTTCGGCACGATCAGCGAAACGCTGTCGACCGCGATGGGTTCGTCCTATGTGAACGACTTTCCGAACAGAGGGCGCATGCAGCAGGTCATCGTCCAGGCCGATGCGCCAGCACGCATGCAGATCGACGACGTGCTGCGCCTGTACGTGCGCAACTCCCGTGGCGGCATGGTGCCCTTGTCGGAAGTGGTCACGCCGGTGTGGAACGACACACCGTTGCAATTGGTGCGCTACCAGGGCTTTCCCGCCGCGCGAATCTCTGGTGCGGCGGCGCCCGGTGCTTCCAGCGGACAAGCCATGGCCGAAATGGAGCGGCTGGCGGCGCAACTGCCGCCGGGCTTCGCAGTGGCCTGGACCGGACAGTCGCTGCAGGAGCGTGATTCGGCGTCGCAGGCCCCCATGCTCATGGCCCTGTCCATGTTGGTGGTGTTCCTGGTGCTGGCCGCGCTCTACGAGAGCTGGTCGATTCCGCTGTCGGTGATGCTGGTGGTGCCGCTCGGCTTGATCGGCGCGGTGGGCGCCGTCTTGCTGCGGGGCTTGCCCAACGACGTGTTCTTCAAGGTCGGCATGATCACCGTCATCGGCTTGTCGGCCAAGAACGCGATCCTGATCGTGGAATTTGCCAAGCAGTTGCGCGATCAGGGCAAGGGCCTGGTGGAAGCCGCGGTGGAAGCGGCGCGGCTGCGGCTGCGGCCCATCCTGATGACGTCCCTGGCATTCGGCCTAGGCGTGGTGCCCCTGATGATGGCCACTGGCGCCAGCGCCGAGACCCAGCATGCCATCGGCACGGGTGTGTTCGGCGGCATGTTCACCGCCACCGTGCTGGCCGTGTTCTTCGTGCCGGTGTTCTACGTCGTGGTGATGGGGCTGCAGGAGCGCTTCGATGGTTGGAGAGCATCGCGCCAGCCAGCCCTCTTGCAAGCCCGTCGTGGACAGGAGGGTTGATGCCATGAGACGTTTGATCCCTCTGCTCACGCTGTCGCTGTCGGCCTGCTCGCTGACGCCGCCGCTGCTCAAGCCCGACGCTCCCGTGCCGGCGGTGTTTCCCATGGCCGCGGCGGCACCCGCGTCGATCCCGGCCGCGGACATCGGGTGGCGCACCATGTTCCCCGATGCCAGGCTGCAGCGCCTGATCGCGATGGCGCTGGAAAACAACCGCGACTTGCGGCTGGCTGCCTTGAACGTCGAGGCGGTCCAGGCCCAGTACCGCATCCAGCGCGCCGCGCGTCTGCCCGGTATCGACGCCAGCGGCCAGGCGACGCGGCAGCGGGCCGCGGCCAATGGACAGGACGCAACCTCCCAGTCCACGGTCGTCACCGAGCAGATCGGTGTCGGCCTCGGCCTGAGCGCATTCGAGATCGATTTGTTCGGGCGCATACGCTCGTTGTCAGAAGCTGCCTTTGCGCGCTACCTGGCCACCGAGGAAGGGCGGCGCGCTGCCCAGATCGCCTTAGTGGGCGCAGTGGCCGATGCCTACCTGGCCGAGCGCCTGGCGCTGGAGCAGCGCGACCTGGCCGAACGCACGCTGGCCGATTGGCAGCAGTCTCTCGACCTTGCCCGCTTGCTGCGGCAGGCGCAGCAGAACAGCGGGTTGGAAGTGGCTCAGGCCGAAGGACAGGTCGCAACGGCAGAGGCGGATCTGGAGGCACGCACCCGGGCGCTGGCTCAGGCGCAGAATGCGTTGCGCCTGCTGGCAGGTGCCGATCTGCCCGATGATCTGCCCCAGGGCTTGCCGCTCGACCGCCAGCCGGTGCTCACGGCACTGCCAGCCGGCTTGCCCTCTGACCTGCTGACGCGGCGGCCCGACATCCGACAGGCCGAGCAGTCCATGGTCGCAGCCAATGCCGATATCGGCGCCGCGCGCGCGGCCTTCTTTCCGCGCATCTCGCTGACGGCATCGCTGGGCTATGCCAGCCCGGCCATGAGCGGCCTTTTCGACAGCCAGAACCGGGTCTGGAGCTTTTCGCCGCAGATCGTCCAGCCCTTGTTCCAGGGTGGGCGGCTGCGTGCCGAACTGCGCCTGGCCGAAGTGCGCAAATCCAGCGCCGTGGTCGAGTACGAACGCGCGATTCAGACTGCGTTCCGCGAGGTCGCCGATGGCCTGTCCGGGCAACAGACCTTCGGCCGCCAGATCGCTGCGCAGCAGCGCGTGGTGGACAGCGCCGAGCGCCGTTCCGAACTGTCCAATCTGCGTTATCGCGCCGGTGTCGAGGGTCGCCTGGAACTGCTGGACGCCCAGCGGCAACTGTATGCGGCTCGGCAGACGCTGCTGGACCTGCGCCGCGATGCGTTCGGTAGTGCCGTGGCGCTGTACAAGGCCCTGGGCGGAGGCCTCATTGAAGAAGCGACAGCTTCGGCCAGCCAATGACGACGGGGCTCGACATTTCTCGGACAGAGCCGCCCGCGCACGCACCCGACGGTGTGGAAGGGACGCCGTGGCGGCTCAGGTTCTGGGCCATCTTCGGCGGACAGGCGATGTCGCTCGTCGGTTCGTCGCTGACGCAGTTCGTCCTGCTGTGGTGGATCACCGATATCACGGGGAGCGTGGCCGCGTTGTCCGCTGCCGGCATGGCGGCCTTGTTGCCGCAGGCCGTGCTGGGCCCGCTGGGGGGAACGCTGGCCGATCGCTACAGCCGCCGACTGCTGATGATCACGGCCGATGTCGTGAGCGCACTTTGCATGTTGGTGCTGATCGCCCTGTTTCTCACCGAGCGCATCGAGCTTTGGCACGCCTACACGATGATGGCCGTGCGTAGCGCGATGCAAGCCTTCCAGGCGCCGGCAGCGTCCGCGAGCGTTGCCATGTTGGTGCCAAGGAGCTTCGTCGTTCGCGCGGCGGGCCTGAACCAGTCGCTGCAAAGCCTCACCTTGGTGGCAGCCGCCCCGTTGGGGGCGCTGGCGATCGGTGTGATGCCGATCGGCTGGGCGCTTTCGATCGACGTCTTCACGGCGCTGCTGGGCATCGTGCCGCTGCTGCGCTATCGCATTCCCCAGGCCATTGATCGCCATGCGCGCAAGAACGGCCTATGGAGTGAGTTCCGGGAGGGCGTTCATATGGTCTGGCATACACCCGGTCTGCGCCAGCTTTACCTCCTGCTCGGTGTGGTCGTGCTGGCGATCATGCCCACCTTCATGCTGGTGCCTCTGCTGGTCAAGGTGCATTTTGGTGGTGGAGCACCGCAGGTGGCCCTGATGGAAGGACTGGCAGGAGGCGGCATGTTGTTGGGAGGCATGCTGATGGCAGCCATGGCGCCGCGCAGACTGGTGCTCTGGATACTGGCGGGCTTTGCGCTGTCCTGCGCATCGATCGCTCTCACGGCCTTGGCACCGAGCAGCCTGTTCGGCGTGGCAGTAGCCTGGTGGGTGATGAGCGGCATCAGCTTCGCGTTCGGCAATGCGCCCTTGACAGCTTTGCTGCAGACGACGATTCCCAATCAGCTTCAAGGTCGTGTACTGGCGCTGATGACGACCATCATGGCGCTCGCGTCGCCAGTGGGCTTGGCGCTGGCTGCGCCATTGGGCGAGTGGGTTGGTGTTCGGGGCGTTTTCCTTGTTGCGGGCTCGCTCGGTGCGCTAGCGAGCCTTGCTGGGTTTCTTTCGCCGTCCCTGCTCGCTCTGGGTCGCCGCTAGTTAAGCCAGATATTCAACGAGACCATGAACGGGGTGCGCAAGTGATAGCGTCAAAAAAAAAGATATTTCGTTCTCTCGAAACTCAAAAGCCAAGATTAGCGCGACATAACGCTTGCGGTTGATCGCGGCCAGCTAGCGCACAAAAATGGAGACCACAAGAAGATGGAGCTACGACATTTGCGGTGCTTCCTCGCTGTTGCGGAGGAACTTCATTTTGCGCGAGCCGCAGAGCGGCTTCACATTGAGCAATCTCCCTTGTCGCGGGCAATCAAGGAGCTTGAAGAAGATCTTGGTGTGGTGCTATTTGCTCGCACCACACGCAGCACACGACTAACTCGTGCGGGTTATCTCTTCCTTGATCATGTGCGCCGCGTATTCACTGCTTTGGAGCAAGCACGCGACAGCGTAAAAGCGGCGGCGAACGGTTTTCACGGGCAACTCCGCATCGCCTTATCTGATGGGATTACCCCTTCGCGCCTCCCCGCTTTGCTTGCACTGTGCCGGCAGGAAGAGCCTGAGGTTGAAATCCGATTCTTCGAGGTTTCTCTTTCGCAGCAGATCAAGGGACTGCATGACGATCTGTACGACGTGGGATTTGCGCAGTCCGACGAAGTAGGCGACGGCATCGTCGCACTGCCTGTCTGGAGCGACCCGCTCATGGTTGCAGTGCCAGCTCGGCATCCGCTGCTGGCACACAAGCGTATTCCGCTAGACGAACTGCTGCGCTACCCGCTTGTCCTGTGTGACCCACAAGTCTGCGAAGGCCATGCCAAGCATGTCGAGCGAGTATTGCGCCGTACCGAAATGGAGCCGCTGATCGCGGAGCGGGTGGCATCCGTCGACCTGATGATGGCACTGGTGTCGGCTGGCTTCGCGCTCGGGCTGGCAGGCGCGGCACACATTGCCGCCAGCCGTGAAGCTGGCGTAGTGGCCCGGTCGCTGGCGGCGTGCGTGCCACCGCTGACCACCTATTTGCTGTACCCCGAAGGTGAGCCGCCAGAAGTGCTAGAACGGTTCATTGGGCGCGTACAGGCAATCGAATCGCTGGAATCTCCCAGGCCCATGCGAGGCTGTTCTGACGTACCGGAGGAACCCGCATCATGAAGAAGATCCTTCCGTTTCTACTGGCTGCCGCGTTGACTGCTTGCAACCAGTCCGCGGCCCCTCAGAAGGCAGATGCCTCGGACACGAAAATCCCAACAGTGGAAGAACTGGCGGCCAACCCCCAACGGCTCAAAGAACTGCGCCAGCAATGCAAGACGGATCGCCCCAAGCTGGGTGACGTGTTGTGCAATCGGGTGGCCGAGGCCACGCGCAAACGGTTCTATGGTGACGGTGAAACGCCCTACACACCGCCGAAAGAATCGCCCAAGTTCTGATTTCTGGTTTTTCGCTGCATCGCCTTTAATTTTCTGTTCGACACGCCGCAATGCGCTATCGCTTGCGGCGTTTTTCTTTGATTCGACGCCGCGCGAATTCTGTCTTTTTGCTCGACCTTTCTGCTGGAAACGGTCTTTGACCGGCACTGACCCGGCACCGATCCTGACGCTTGCGGCACGCCCTTGTGCCGCTTTTTCCATGAGGAATCAGCGCAGGAGAAATCGGAGGCCAGGTTATGCAAGGGACAAACGTGCTGTTCGGTCAGATCGCCGTCGTATTCGGCATCGTGATCGCCGGCGTGTGGGGCGCCACACAATGGACAGCAGCGGCCCTTGGCTACCAAGTACGCCTTGGCTCTCCCTGGTTCGATTTTCTTGGCACGCCGATCTACCACCCGTGGAAGCTGTTTGAGTGGTGGTTCTTCTTCGATGCCTACGCGCCGCGTGTGTTCGACACCGGCGGCGCCATCGCGGGCGGCAGCGGCTTGCTGGCGGTGGTGGTCGCCATCGGCATGTCGATATGGCGCTCGCGCCAATCGCGGCTGGTCACGACCTACGGCTCGGCACGCTGGGCGAACGCGGAAGACATTCGTAAGGCCGGCCTCACACAGCCGGCCGGCGTGTTCCTCGGCCAGCACGACCGGCAGTACCTGCGACATGAAGGCCCGGAACACGTCCTGACCTTTGCGCCCACGCGCTCGGGCAAAGGTGTCGGCTTGGTGGTGCCGACGCTGCTGTCCTGGCCGGCCTCGGCCGTCATCCACGACATCAAGGGCGAGAACTGGCAGATCACCGCAGCGTGGCGCTCGCGCTTCTCGCATTGTCTGCTGTTCAACCCGACCGATGCGAAATCGGCCGCCTACAACCCACTTCTGGAGGTTCGACGCGGCGCGCATGAAGTGCGCGACGTGCAGAACATCGCGGACATTCTGGTCGATCCCGAAGGCGCGCTGGAAAAGCGCAATCATTGGGAGAAGACCAGCCACGCGCTGCTGGTCGGGGCCATCCTGCATGTGCTCTACGCGGGCGAGGACAAGACGCTGCGCGGCGTCGCCAACTTCCTGTCCGATCCGGCCAGCCCCTTCGAGCTGACCTTGCACCGGATGATGACCACGCCGCACCTCGGCGATGGTCCGCATCCTGTCGTCGCTTCGGCGGCGCGCGAAGTCCTCAACAAGAGCGACAACGAACGCTCGGGCGTGCTTTCCACGGCCATGTCGTTCCTCGGCCTGTACCGCGATCCCACGGTGGCCGAAGTCACCTCGCGCTGCGACTGGCGCATCGCCGACCTGATCGCGGCCAAGCATCCGGTGTCGCTGTACCTGGTGGTGCCGCCTTCGGACATTTCGCGGACAAAGCCGCTCATTCGCCTAATCCTCAATCAGATCGGTCGGCGCCTCACCGAATCGCTCGACGGCTCCGACGGCATCGATCGCCGGCACAAGCTGCTGCTGATGCTTGACGAGTTCCCGGCGCTGGGGCGCCTGGACTTCTTCGAGACGGCGCTGGCCTTCATGGCGGGGTATGGCATCCGCAGCTTCCTCATTGCGCAGTCGCTCAACCAGATCGACAAAGCCTACGGCCAGAACCATTCGATCCTCGACAACTGCCACGTGCGCGTGACGTTTGCGACGAACGACGAGCGCACCGCCAAGCGGATCTCCGAGACGCTGGGCACGGCCACCGAGCTGCGCGCGCAACGCAACTATGCCGGCCACCGGCTCGCGCCGTGGCTCGGGCACCTGATGGTGTCGCGCCAGGAAACGGCCCGGCCGCTGCTGACGCCGGGCGAAGTCATGCAGCTTCCGCCTGACGAGGCCGTGGTGATGGTGTCCAGCGTGGCGCCGATCAAGGCGAAGAAGCTGCGCTACTACGCAGACGCCAATTTCAAGCGTCGCGTGCTGCCGCCGCCGACGCTTGCGGACGGGCGGTACGCCGACGTGCCGCCATCGCGGCCCGATGACTGGAGCGGGTTGGCGATTCCCGCTGTGCCCGCCGCACCGGCCACGGCGTCAGCCGATGGCCTGGGTTCCGCCGATGACGGCGGCCCCCGCCGTCAGCCCGAGCTTTCCGAAACTGTCGCCTACGACCCCGGACTGGCCGCGCCTGCAGCCGACCTTGGGCTGCTCGATGACGACGACTTGCCGCTTCCCCTTCCTCGCCAGCTCGATCCAGCCATGCAGCGCACGGCCCGGCTGGCTTCCCTCGACCCCAACGACGGAATCGAGCTATGAGCCACTACCGCCTCAACCTGTTCATCCAGCCCGAGCACGCCCAGCGGCTCGATGAACTGGCCGCCAAGAAAGGCGTGTCCAAGTCATCCATCGTCGCGGCGGCGCTCGCATCGTGGCTGTCGCCCGATGCCGCCGACCAGCGCGAGGCGGCCATCGCCAAGCGCCTTGACCGCCTCTCGCGCCAGGCCGAGCGCATGGAGCGCGACCAGAACATCGCCATCGAAACGCTGGCGCTGTTCATTCGCTACTACCTGACTGTCAGCACGCCGGTTCCCGAGGCGCACCAAGACGCGGCCCGCGCCCAAGGCAAGGCGCGCTTCGAGCAGTTCGTCGAACAGCTCGGCCGCCACCTGCTTCGCGGACGCAGCCTGGTGCGTGACGTGGTGGAAGAACTCCATCTTGATCCGGTACGGATGGAGGACGCGGCGGCAGCCGCCGATGCGCAGGAGCGTGCGTCATGAGCGCCGTCCCCCAATCCATGAGTGCCACGTCGCTCGACCGGCGCATCCAGATGCTGCGCACGGCGATGGGGCCGCTGATCGCCACCGCGCTCGAAGACCCGGACGTGGTGGAAATCATGCTCAACCCGGATCGCACCCTCTGGGTGGATCGCCTGTCCTCGGGTCGCGCGCCGATGGGCGTCGAGATGCCCGAGGCCGATGGCGAGCGAATCATCCGCCTGGTCGCCGCCCACGTCGGCGCGGAAGTGCATCGCGGCCAGCCCCTGCTGTCCGCCGAGCTGCCCGAAACCGGCGAACGCTTCGAGGGCATCCTGCCTCCGGCCGCACCGGGGCCGGCCTTTGCGCTGCGCAAGCGCGCCATCGGCGTGATTCCGCTGGAGCGGTACGTCGTGGAGGGAATGATGACCGCCGCCCAGGCCGGCTTTCTGGTGCGGGCCGTGCGCGAGCGCCAGAACGTCCTGATCGCAGGCGCCACCAGCAGCGGCAAAACCACGCTCGCCAATGCCTTGCTCGCCGAAATCGCCGCCACGGGCGACCGCGTGCTGGTGCTCGAAGACACGGTGGAACTGCAATGCGCGGCCCGCGACCACGTTCCGCTGCGCACGCGCGCTGGCGTGGTGTCCATGACCGAGCTGGTGCGCTCGTCCATGCGCTTGCGTCCTGATCGCGTGGTCGTCGGCGAGGTGCGCGGCGCCGAGGCGCTGGATCTCATCAAGGTCTGGGGCACCGGCCACCCCGGCGGCATCGCCACGATCCACGCCGGCTCCGCGCTCGGCGCACTGCTGCGCCTGGAGCAACTGATTCTCGAAGTGGCGGTGAATCCGCCGCGTGCGCTGATCGCCGAGGCGGTCAACGTGGTGATGCACATCGCCGGACGCGGACGCAAGCGCCGCATCGAGAGCATCGCCCGCGTCGTTGGCTTCGATGGCGTGGGCTACCAACTGGCGGACGCGCTGGAGACGCCGTTTCCCGAGCTGCCGCCAGTTCCCGAGGCCGCACCCGCTGCGGCGACTTCCCCGTCCCCTGACCACCTTGGAGAACTGCCATGACGCAGATGATCGTTCCTGCTTTCCGTTTTTCTGCAAATCCGGCTTTGCGCCTGCCCACGCTGTCGCGGCTGCACCGCCTGGCCGGTCCTGCGGCGCAAGGGCTGCTGCTGTCCGCGCTGCTGCTGTTCCTGGCCGGAACCGCGCAGGCCGCTGGTTCTTCGATGCCGTGGGAAGGCCCGTTGCAATCCATCCTCGAATCCATCCAGGGGCCGGTGGCGCGCATCGTGGCCGTCATCATCATCATCGCCACGGGCCTGGCGCTGGCCTTCGGCGACACGTCGGGCGGGTTCCGCAAGCTGATCCAGATCGTGTTCGGCTTGAGCATCGCTTTCGCCGCGTCCTCGTTCTTCCTGTCGTTCTTTTCGTTCTCGGGCGGGGCAGTCGTATGAGCGGCCCGGACAGCTTCGCGGCCGGGTTCGAGGTGCCGCTGCATCGTTCGCTCACCGAGCCGATCTTGCTGGGCGGCGCACCGCGCACCGTGGCGATTGCCAACGGCACGCTGGCCGCCGCCGTCGGGCTGGGCCTGCAACTGTGGATTCCTGGCGTCGTGCTCTGGATCGTCGGCCATTCGCTGGCGGTTTGGGGTGCGCGCGTCGATCCGCAGTTCATGGCCGTGTTCGCCCGGCACATCAAGCACCGCCCGCTGCTGGACGTGTAGGGGGATGCCGAAATGCTGAACCTTGCCGAATACCGTCAGCGCCCGGCCTTGCTCGCCGACTGGCTACCTTGGGCCGGACTGGTCGCACCAGGTGTCGTCTTGAACAAGGACGGCAGTTTCCAGCGCACGGCCCGGTTTCGCGGGCCTGACCTCGACAGCGCCACGCAAGGCGAATTGATCGCCACGTCAGCGCGCTTGAACAACGCGCTGCGCCGGCTGGGTTCGGGCTGGGCGCTGTTCGTGGAGGCCGAGCGCCGCGCCGCCGCCGACTACCCGCACTCCGACTTTCCCGAGCCGCTGTCGTGGCTGGTGGACGAGGAACGCCGCGCTGCCTTCGAGGACTCGGGCAACCACTTCGAGAGTGGCTATCACCTGACTCTGGTGTACCTGCCGCCCGAGGAATCGCGAGCCCGAGCCGCCAAGATGCTCTACGAGAACACGCCGACGAATGGCGTGGACTGGCGCGAGCGGCTGCAAGCCTTCGTCGCGGAAACGGATCGGGTATTTGACCTGCTCGATGGCGTCATGCCGGAAATCGCTTGGCTCGATGACGCGCAAACCCTGACCTACCTGCACGCGACCATTTCGACGCGGCGCTATCGCGTGGGCGTGCCCGAAGTGCCATTCCACATCGACGCACTGCTGACCGACTCGCCGCTGGTCGGCGGCCTCGCGCCCATGCTGGGGGACCGGCACCTGCGCGTGGTGTCGGTGCGCGGATTCCCGACCTCGACCTGGCCGGGGATTCTGGACGACCTCAACCGCCTGGGATTTGGGTATCGCTGGAGTACGCGGTTTCTGTGCCTCGACAAATCCGAGGCGGAACGGGAGTTGGGGCGCTTGCGCCGCCAGTGGTTCGCCAAGCGCAAGAACGTCATCGCGCTGCTGCGCGAAACCATCTTCCAGCAGGAAAGCCCGCTGGTCGATACCGACGCCAACAACAAGGCCGCTGATGCCGATGCCGCCTTGCAGGAGCTGGGCAGCGATCAAGTCGCCTTCGGCTACCTGACGGCGACCGTCACCGTCATGGACGAAGACGCCGCGGTGGCCGACGAGAAGCTGCGCATGGTGGAGCGCGTCATCCAGGGGCGCGGGTTCGTGACCATCCCCGAAACGCTCAACGCCGTGGATGCGTGGCTGTCCTCGCTCCCCGGCAACGCCTACGCCAACGTGCGCCAGCCCATCGTCTCAACGCTGAACCTGGCGCACATGATGCCGGTGTCAGCGGTATGGGCCGGGCCGGAGAAGAACGACCACTTGGGCGGCCCGCCGCTGATCGTCACCCGCACCGATGGCGCGACGCCGTTCCGGCTGGTGACGCACATCGGCGACGTCGGCCACACGCTGGTGGCCGGCCCGACCGGCATGGGCAAGTCGGTGCTGCTCGCTACGCTGGCGATGCAGTTCCGCCGCTACCCTGGTTCGCGCATCTTCGCGTTCGACATGGGGCGCTCGATGCGCGCCACCATCCTCGGGCTGGGCGGCGAGCACTACGACCTGGGCACGGACGGCGAGATCGCCTTCCAGCCGCTCGCCCGCATTGACCGCGAAGGCTATCGCACCTGGGCCGCCGAATGGATCGAAGGCCGCTTGTTGCACGAGGGCGTGGCGGTCGGCCCGGACGAGAAGGCGGCCATCTGGTCGGCACTCGGCAGCTTGGCCGGTGCGCCGGTGGAACAGCGCACCATGACCGGCCTGTCGGTGCTGCTGCAATCGAACGCGCTGCGCCAGGCGCTCGCGCCCTATGTGCTAGGCGGTGCGCACGGCAAGCTGCTGGACGCCGACCACGACCGGCTCGGCATGGCCGACGTGCAGTGCTTCGAGATGGAGGAGCTGATGCACAGCAAGGCCGCCGTCATGGCCGTGCTGCATTACCTCTTTGCGCGTTTCGATGAACGCTTTGACGGTGCGCCCACGCTGCTGATCCTCGATGAAGCATGGCTGTTCTTGGATGACCCGGTGTTTGCGGCGCGCATCCGCCAGTGGCTCAAGACGCTGCGCAAGAAAAACGTATCGGTGATCTTCGCCACGCAGAGCCTTGCCGACATCAAGGATTCCAGCATCGCGCCCGCGATCATCGAAAGCTGCGCAAGCCGCATCTTTCTGCCGAACCCGCAGGCGACCGAGCCGCAGATTCGCACGATCTACGAGGGTTTCGGCCTGAACTCGCGGCAGATCGAAATCGTCGCCACGGCCGTTCCGAAGCGCGACTACTACTACCAATCCCGCCTCGGCAACCGCCTGTTCGACCTCGACTTGGGGCCGGCCGCGCTCGCCTTCGCGGGCGCTTCCACGCCGCAAGACCAGCGCGACATAGACCGCGTCCTGCTGGACGCCGGCACGCCTGGCTTCGCGGGCGCCTGGCTGCGCCATCGCGGCCTCGATTGGGCGGCTGACCTGCTGCCTTCGTTCCCCGGCCTCGCGCCGGCTTCCCCCGCTGACCACCCACAGGAGATCCTGCCATGAAGAAGCGCCTTGTCGCCGCTGCCATCGCGGCCATGCTTTGCACCGCCACCGCCCATGCGCAATGGGTCGTGATCGACCCCACCAACCTCGTGCAGAACACGCTGACCGCGATCCGCACGCTGGAGCAGATCAACAACCAGGTCCAGCAGCTTCAGAACGAAGCGCGGATGCTGATGAATCAGGCGCGCAACCTCGCCAGCCTGCCGTCTAGCGTGGTCGGCCAGTTGCGCGCCAATCTGGCGACGACCGAGCGGCTGATCGCCCAGGCGCGTGGCCTGGCCTACGACGTGACGAATCTGGATCGGGAGTTTGCGCGCCTGTACCCGGAGCAGTACGCCGCCACGGTGAGCGGCGACCAGATGTACCGCGACGCCCAGGAGCGGTGGAAGAACACGCTGGGCGGCTTGCAGACCACCATGCAGATGCAGGCGCAGGCATCGCAGAACCTCCATGACGATGAGGGTGTTCTGGCCGATCTGGTCAGCAAGAGCCAGTCTGCCGTCGGTGCGCTGCAAGCCATGCAGGCCACGAATCAGCTTCTGGCCTTGCAGACCAAGCAGTCGATCCAGACACAGCGGCTCCAGATCACGCAGGACCGGGCCGCTTCGCTGGAACTGGCGCGGCAGGCGGCGGCCACGGAGCGCGCCCGCGAGGTGCGGCGGCGTTTCCTGGGCGACGGCACGCCGTACACGCCGCAGTCCGTGAACTTCTACGGCAACTGACAGGAGGCCGCCATGCGATGCGTCCTCGCCCTGTCTGTTCCGGTGCTGGTGCTGCTGGCCGCCTGCGGTGAGCAGCCGGCAGACAACCTCGCTGATGCCCTGGCCGCCGATCCCGTGCGGCTCAAGGCGTTGCGCGCGCAATGCGCGGCCGACCGGGAGGCCACGGGCGAGGACGCTTGCCGCGCCGCCGCCGAAGCCTTCCGGCGGCGCTTCTTTTCCGGCGAGGCCGGGCCGGATGAATACCGGACGCTGGCCGACCTGCCGACGATTCCGCCCAGCTTCGAGGAGCCAGCCGATGGCACCGCACCGGCCTTGCCCGCCGCCTCGGAGGACACGCCATGAATGACGTGACCATCATCGACCAGTTCCTCAACACCTTCGCCACCTACATCGACTCGGGGTTCGGGCTGCTGCGCGGCGAGGTGGCGTTCCTCACGGCCACGTTGATCGTCATCGACATGACGATCGCCGGGCTGTATTGGGCCATGAGCCACGCCACCGGTCAGGGCGAGGACGTGATCGCCAAGCTGCTGCGCAAGGTGCTCTACGTCGGTGCCTTCGCCTACATCCTCAACAACTTCAACTGGCTGGCCAGCATCGTGTTCCGCTCGTTCGCCGGGCTGGGCATCACCGCCACCGGCTCGGCCATCACGATGGAGAACTTCTTGCAGCCGGGCCGGCTCGCCAAGACCGGCATCGACGCCGGGGCGCCGATTCTGGAGCAGATCGGCGAGATGGCCGGTTTCCCCGAGGTGTTCGCCAATCTCGATCCCATCGTGGTGATGTTCCTTGCATGGCTGGTCGTGGTGCTGTGCTTCTTCGTGCTGGCGATCCAGCTTTTCATCACGCTGATCGAGTTCAAGCTGACCACGCTCGCCGGGTTCGTGCTGGTGCCGTTCGCGCTGTGGAACAAGACCAGCTTTCTCGCCGAGAAAGTGCTGGGCAATGTCGTGGCCGCCGGCATCAAGGTACTGGTGCTGGCCGTGATCGTCGGCATCGGCTCGGGCCTGTTCTCGCAGTTTCAAGTCCATCCCGCCGAACCGAACATCGACCACGCGCTGGTCATCATGCTGGCCTCGCTCACCTTGCTGGCGCTGGGGATCTTCGGCCCTGGCATCGCCACGGGCCTCGTGTCCGGTGCGCCCCAGCTCGGCGCGGGCGCGATGGCCGGTGCCGCTGTCGGCGCAGCCGGAACGGCAGTGGCTGTCGGTGCTGCCGCGACGGGCGTGGGCGGTGCGGTGGCCGCTGGTGCCCGCATGGCCCCGGCTGCCGCCAAGCTGGCCGGCAGTGGCGCGCGTGCCGCCTCATCGGCGGCTGGCAGCGCGAAGTCGGCGTTCCAGACGGGTTCCGCCGCAGCAGGCGGCGGCGCGAAAGGCGCGATGGCGGGCCTGGGCAACGTCGCCAAGACCGGCGCGCAGTCCGCCGGGCGCGCTGCCGCATCCCGTGCTTCCGCTGCCGGGCAGCGCATGGCCGCACCGTTCCGCGCTGGCTGGAACGGCGACGCTGGCGCGTCAGTCGGCCAGGCCGCCACCAGCGAAGCGCCGGCAGGCGCTGCCGCTGCACAGGCGCCCGAGCAGCCAGCCTGGGCCAAGCGGCTGCATCGCCGCCAACAACTTACCCATGCCGCGACCACCGCCGCCCACACGCTGCGCGGTGGCGATGGCGGCGGCTCAGGGCAAGGCCCGAGCCTGCGCGATTCCGACTCATAAGGAGAACTGACCATGCGATTCAAGAAACCGCAGGTGCGCTACGCCGACACGCCGCAGCCTGCCACGCCGTACCAAGCTGCCGGCCAGGTGTGGGACGACCGTATCGGCTCGCCGCGCGTGCAGGCGAAGAACTGGCGCTTGATGGCGTTCGGGTGCCTGACGCTCGCGCTGCTGATGGCCGGCGGCCTGGTGTGGCGCTCGGCGCAGTCCATCGTCACGCCCTATGTGGTGGAGGTGGACAACGCGGGCCAGGTGCGCGCCGTGGGCGAAGCCGCCACGCCGTACCGGCCCAACGATGCGCAGACGGCGCACCACATCGCGCGCTTCGTGACGCTGGTGCGCTCGCTGTCCATCGACCCCATCGTCGTCCGCCAAAACTGGCTGGACGCCTACGACTACACGACCGACAAAGGCGCAGCCGTGCTCAACGATTACGCGCGGGTCAACGACCCGTTCGCGCGCATCGGCAAGGAGTCGGTGACGGTGCAGATCACCAGCGTCGTGCGCGCCAGCGAAACGTCTTTCAACGTGCGCTGGACGGAACGCCGCTACGTCAACGGCGCCGCGGCGGGCCTGGAGCGGTGGACGGCGGTGGTGTCCATCGTGCTCCAGCCGCCGCGCACCGAAGAACGCCTGCGCAAGAACCCGCTGGGCATCTACGTCAACGGCCTGTCGTGGAGCCGCGAACTGGATTCTTCCGAAGGAGCAAAACCATGAACCTGTCTTTCCGCTTTTACGCTTTGCCGTTGATGCTTGTTGCCCTGGCGGGCTGCGCCACGCAGGGCAAGCCGCCGCCGACCATCTCGCTCGATGAGCCGGTGCAGGCCCAGGCGCTGCCGGAGCCGCCCGCGCCGGTGGAAGTCGTGGCCGTTCCCGAAGTGCTGCCGATGCCAGCGCAGTTGATGCCGGTTCCCGAGGCCGAGGGTACCAAGCCCACGCCCGAGCCGGCCGACGAGAAGGTGCGCGTTTCACGCGCCAATGCCGAGGCGCGTGTCGCGCCCACGCGCGAGGGCTACGTCAACGCGATTCAAGTGTGGCCCTTCACCGATGGCGCTCTCTATCAGGTCTATGCGGCCGTGGGCCGCGTGACCGTGGTGTCGCTCCAGCCTGGCGAGGAACTGGTGACGGTGGCCGCCGGGGATACCGTGCGCTGGATCGTGGGCGACACGTCCAGCGGCAGCGGTGCCGACCTGCGCGTCAACGTGCTGGTGAAGCCCATCCGCTCGGGCCTGAAAACCAATCTGGTCATCACCACCAGCCGCAGGACGTACCTGCTGGAGCTGACTTCCACGGACAAGACGTGGATGGCATCGGTGTCCTGGGAGTACCCGCGCGACCGGATGCTGGCCTTGCAGCGCCAGGCGCAGGCGGCCAGCGCCGCCGCGCCGGTCGATAGCGGCCTGTCGCTGGAGAACCTGCGTTTCCGCTACGCGATCAGCGGCAGCAATCCGCCGTGGAAGCCGCTGCGCGCCTTCGACGACGGGCAGAAGGTCTATCTCCAGTTTCCCGCCGGCATCGCGCAGGGCGATCTTCCGCCGCTGTTCGTGATCGGGGCCGAAGGTGACGGGCAACTGGTGAACTACCGCTTCCGCTCGCCGTACTACATCGTGGATCGACTCTTTGGCGCGGCAGAGCTGCGCCTGGGCGGTGACAAAGGCGACGTGGTGCGGATCGAGCGCACAGATGGCGTCGTCAGCAGGGCCGGGAGGAACTGACCATGAGCCAGGACGACACTCCCGACCTCGCCACGCCGCAGGCGGGCAAGGTCGCGCCCGAGGCGGTGGCGCTTCGCTCCCAGCCGCGTGCTGTGACCCGGTTGAACCGGCGCACGCTGGCCGTTCTCGTCGGCGGCCTGTCGGTCGCCGTGCTCGGGGCCACGATCTGGTCGCTGCAACCGCAGCGGCGTGGTGCGGGCGAGCAGACCGAGCTTTACAACGTCGATCGCGTCTCGAAATCCGAAGGGCTGGACGGCCTGCCGGCCGACTACTCGAAGCTGCCGCCAAAGGTGCCCGAGCTGGGGCCGCCGCTGCCGGGCGATCTTGGCCCGGCCATCGTGAACTCGCAGCAGCCAGCCGTGGCCGCTTACGCGGCCCCCGGCCACGATCCCAACGACGCCTTGCGCAAGGAGGCGGAAGCCGCAGCGGCTTCGTCGGTGTTCTTCCGCTCGGGCGGCCAGGGGCAAGCTGCCGCCACGGTGGCGCAGGCGGCACCGGGGGCACCTGGCGCTGCCAGCACGCTCGCGGCCTTCGACCCGCTCGCCGCCGGGCCGGCCTCGGTGGCGGCCCAGCTTGCCGCCCCAGCCGCTGCACAGAGCCGGCAAGACCAGAACGAGGCGTTCCTGCAAAGCGGTTCTAAGGAAACCCGCAATTCCGGCCATCTGGCGCCGCCGGCGTCGCCGTATCAGGTCATGGCCGGAACGGTGATCGCGGGCGCGCTGGTGACGGGCATCAAGTCCGACCTGCCGGGCGACGTGATCGCCACGGTGACGGAGCCGGTCTATGACTCGGCCACGGGCAAGTTCCTGCTGATTCCGCAGGGATCGCGCATCCTCGGGCGCTACAACAGCCGGGTCAGCCACGGGCAGAGCCGGGTGCAGGTGGTGTGGAATCGGGTCATCCTGCCCGATACGTCCTCGCTGACGCTCGACAACCTCATCGGCACCGACCCGGCCGGTTACTCCGGCCTGGAGGATGACGTGGACTGGCACTGGGATCGCATCGTCGCGGGCGCGGTGCTGATGACGCTGCTGGGTGTCGGTGCCGAGCTGGCCGCACCGGAGAACCGCCAGGACGGCAACCGCATTGTCATCGCGGGGCGCGACAGCGCCCAGGACAGCACCAATCAGGTCGGCCAGGAGATTACCCGGCGCAACATGGACATCCAGCCGACGCTGACCATCAGGCCGGGTCTGCCGGTTCGCGTCATCGTGAACCAGGATCTGGTGCTGCGGCCGTACCAGCCGCTGTTCTTCAACCGGGGGGCTTCCCAATGAGCACGAAGAAACTGCGGCTCGGGCCGCTGCCCAAGACCGAGAACGTCAAGCTGACCTTTGCCTGTCCGGCCAGCCTGAAAGCCGACCTCGACCGCTACGCTGCGCTGCACGCACAGGCGTATGGCGAGGCGGTCGATGTGGCAACGCTGATCCCGCACATGCTGGAGGCGTTCATGGCGGGGGATCGGGGATTTAGACGCCACGCAAGGTAGACGCCCATTCAGCGGTCGGGATCGTTTCGGCCGTTTCTGAGAATCTCCAACGCTGCCTGTAGGTGTCGTTCTTCTGGCCCCAGGGCGGAAAGGGACGAGAACACCGCTGCTGTTTGGTGCCAATAGATGGCGTGACTAATGGCGGGGCGCAGCGCGTCGAGTTCTTCGCTCGTCAGGGACGCCGCAAACGCACGTAGCCGGATCTCTGATCTCTCGCGCCGGATGTGGCACTCACGACACAAAGCACGCAGGGCACTGAGTGGGTATTCCCAAGGCTCGAAGCCTTCTCGCATATTTGCGTAGTAGCAATGGTGGGCATCCAAAGGCTTCGTGGCTCCGCAGTCCTGACATTGATGTCCTGCCCGCTTCTTCACGGTGGCGGCCTTCTTGCGCCACCTTTCATCTTGGAGCTTGGATGCATAGGTACCTGAAAGCCGTGAGTAGTCATACCCCTTAATAGGGTAGAAGCCCATGTTCCAAGAGTGACCAAGCTCGTACCAGAATCCGAACGACTCAACCAGATCGTCAAACTCCATCGTGTCGCCACCGTAGTTCAACATGGTATGAAGCGTACTGCTGTCGAACACTAGGACTAAGAGCGAGTCGTTCCCATAGGGCTCGTTTCGAGCTCTCCAAGCCTCGATATCGACGAAGAACGCATCCCCTAGGATTTCCTCTTTAATCATCCATTCGGTAAGAGCGACACGCATGCGCTCCAAGTTTCTACTCATTGCAGTGAAATGCATCTTCTCCTCCAAAGGGCAAGGGGATCGCGGAGCTTACGAATCAGGGTGGCTAACGCTGTGGCGCGTTCGATAGGCCGTTCCGCCGATGTAGCACCAGTCGAAAGTGTCCTTGTGGGTCGGCAGCAACCGGTGGCTGCCGAGTTCGTCGCCCCAAGTGAAACGCTATAGTTATAGTAATCTGCATAAAAATGCTGGCCTTTTGACCAGCCAGATGGTCCGATAACCGAGGGAGGTTGGGATGCATTTGAAGAAGTTGGCCGTCCGGAATTTCAGGCGGCTGCGAAACGTTGTAATTGATCTTGCTTCCGACATCTCTATTTTTGTCGGTGCGAACAACAGCGGCAAGACATCAGTCGGGCACGCACTCCAGTTATTCACTGGCAGTGGCCGCTTCAACATTCACGACTTTAGTGCCGAACTTTGGGCCGACATCGTTGCGTTTGGTGAGGGCGATGGCGAGGCGAGTCTTCCCACGATGGAAATCGACGTTTGGTTCGAAATCGGTCCGGACGATGTTCACCGCGTCATCGATCTTCTTCCGAGCCTTGCTTGGGAAGGCAAGCTGGTGGGCATGCGCGTTGCCTACGCGCCCACCAATCCTGCGGCGACGAATGCACGATATGTCGAAGTGCGCCAGCGCGTGCTCGATGTGGTCACTAAGGGTGAAGACGGAGCGCCCGCCTTCGATCCCTCGCCACGCAACCTGCGGGAGTTCCTTCGCGAAAGGCTAAATGACGAATATGAGCTGCGCTATTTCGTACTCGATCCCGCGCGGTTCGATGCGAAGATGGTCGCAGAGGCTGGCTATGACCCAGCCACTCTCACCGGACGCGACCGGAGCGGCCGTGAGATCTTGAACGGCCTTCTACACATTGACTTCTTGAACGCACAGCGCCATCTCTCGGACGGCCCAGGTGGCTCTCGCGCCGAGGATCTTTCCCGTGTACTCAGTCGCTTCTACGGGCGCAACCTCGAACAGAAAGGCGAAGATATCGAAGCGTTGCGCGCCCTTGCAGCATCCGAAGTCTCGCTTAATGAGCATCTCGAACGAGTGTTCGAACCGACGCTCAAGAGCTTGTCGAAGCTCGGCTATCCGGGCCTCTCAAACCCGCGCATGATGATCCGCTCGGCCCTCGACCCTGCCCAGATCATGAGCGGTCGAGATGGCGCAATCGTTCACTATGCGTTGGGAGCCGATGACGGGAAGCCCGACCCGCCTACCTTGCCCGATCGGTATAACGGTCTTGGCTTTAAAAACCTCATCTTCATGGTCGTCGAGCTGCTCGATCTCCACGCTCAATGGTTGGCGATCGAGGAAAACCGTCCGCCGGTCCACCTGATCTTCATCGAGGAGCCCGAAGCGCACCTCCATGCCCAGCTTCAACAGGCCTTCATCCGCAAGGTGATGGACATCCTAGCGCTCAAGGGCGAGGACCGCACGCACTATACGAGCCAGGTCGTCGTCACGACCCATTCGACTCATATCCTTTACGAACGAGGCTTCCGGCCGATCCGCTATTTTCGCCGAAGCCGTGCACAGAATGTGTCGACCTCTGATGTACTCAACCTCTCGGTTTTCTACGACAGCACCGATCCGGACATCCGAAGCTTCCTCGAGCGCTACTTGAAACTCGCGCACTGTGATCTGTTCTTCGCCGATGGCACCGTGTTGGTCGAAGGCAATGTCGAACGGCTGCTATTGCCGCAGATGATCGCCAATGCCGCGCCGCGGCTGCAATCGACCTATCTCACCGTCCTAGAGATCGGCGGAGCGTTCGGCTACCGATTCAAAACGCTGATCGAATTTCTCGGACTGACAACGCTCATCATCACCGATCTCGACAGCGTGTTCGGTCCACTGGAGCAGGATGGCGCGGGTGCGGCACCAGCTGGTCAACCGGAGGCCGTGGAACCAGCCGCCGATGACGCGCAGGCTGCTGGCGCTGACGCTGAGGACATTGACGATGACGAGGAGGATGTGCCTGTGGCCGCGGAGAAGCCTGGGAAGGCGTGCATAGCCGGTCATCCGGGCGCGGCGACGTCCAATCAGACTTTGCTCCAATGGCTACCGAAATGCGACACGGTCGCCGCCCTGTGGGAGGCGACGGCAGAGCAGAAGATCCAGGCGAGGACGGACGACAATGACGCTTTGGTACGCGTTGCCTATCAGTGCCGGATCGATGTCACTTGGGGCGAAGAAACCCTGGCGCTAGCCGGGCGCACGCTGGAAGAAGCATTTGCACTCGAAAATCTTAAATGGTGCCAGGACAAGAACCGTAAGCCGCTTCAACTCCGCATCGCCAAGGCCGACGAGAAGAACCTGACCACGCTTGCGGAACGCATCCACAAGCGCGTGCAGGCTAAGAGCTTCAGCAAGACGGACTTCGCGCTTGCCTTGTTAGCCGAAGATCCGAGCAGTTGGTCGGTCCCAACCTATATCGCCGAGGGCCTGAGCTGGCTTGAGACCGAGATTGCGCCGCCGGAACCGGACGAGGACTTGCCGCATGAGGACGCGCCCCAGGGGGCGCCAGCCGCCGCCGCCGAGGTAGCAGCATGACAAGCCGGATCGGCAGTCCTGACACACAAGCCGATCTAGATGTTCGAGCGTGTCTCGATCGGACGCCGCCACGCTCGTTTGTCATGGTCGCCGGTGCGGGGTCGGGGAAAACGACCTCGCTGATCAAGGCTATCGCGCACCTAGCCGAGACGCGCGGTCCTGCCCTGCGCCGAGCCGGGCAACAAATCGCCTGCATCACATATACCGAAGTCGCAGTCGGTGAGATTTCGGCCGATGTCGGGGCCTCGCCGCTATTCCACATCTCGACCATCCACAGTTTTCTGTGGTCAGTCATCCGGCCGTTCCATTCGGATATCGCGGTTTGGGTAGCCACCCGCATCGACGAGAAGATCGCGGAGCGACGTGCACACTACGACAAGCCTCGGACTCAGGCGAAAACGAAGGCCCGCCTCGAACAGGAGATTGCCGATCTCGAAGCCGATCTGGCTGCGATCAGTGAAGTAGAGAAGTTCGTTTACGGCACCGGCAGCAGCTACGCTGAAGGCATCCTTGGCCATGACGATATCCTCAAGCTCACCCCAGCCTGCGTCGCAACGCATCCGCTGCTGAGGCAACTCGTCGCCAAGCGCTTTCCCTACATCTTCGTCGATGAGAGCCAAGATACCAATCCGGAGGTCGTCGAGGCGTTGCGGCACATTGCGGGCGAACATCCCGGCCTGTGTGTCGGGTTCTTCGGAGACCCGATGCAAAAGATCTATATGAGCGGAGCAGGCACTGTCCCGCTGAACGACGGCTGGGCGGAGATCACAAAGTCCGAGAACTTCCGGTGCCCGACATCGGTGCTTGGGGTCATCAATGCAGTCCGCGCCCCTGGCGACGATCTTGAGCAGGTGCGTGGTCGGACGATAACCGTTGATGGCATCGAGCAGCCGGTTGCCGGTACATCCAATCTGTTCATCCTGCCGGCGGACGCGGAGCGGAGTGCGCGCCTCACAGCCATTAGGCAGTGGCTGGCCGCCGAAACCGGCGACGACCTGTGGTTAAGTGACGTGCGGGAAGGCGATGTCCGCCTGCTTGTACTGGTGCACCGCATGGCGGCCAACCGGCTCGGGTTCCCTAATCTGTATGCTGCGCTCAATGACCGAGCCCCCATGAGTCTGAGTGAGGGGCTGAGCGATGGCACAGCCTGGCCGCTCCGTCCACTTGTCCAGCACATACTTCCGCTCGTTGTCGCGGCGCAAGCGGGTGATCGGTTCACAGTGATATCGACCTTGCGCAGCGAATGCCCGAGGCTTGAACCAGCGCGGCTTCGAGGGCAAGCGACGGCCCCCGTTCTTACGGCGCTACAGCAAGCGCTCGACGGGCTTGTCGGTCTGTTGGCAGCAGGATCGCAGGCGACTATCCGGGACGTCTTGACGCATGTGCGAGATAACGAGTTGCTGCGCCTCGATGATCGCTTCGCCATGCATCTGGTTGCAGAGCCTGTGGATGACGGCAGCAGCGGCTTCGAGAACGTTCAAGCCTATCTGGCATGCGGTGTCGACGAACTCTGGGCCTACCGGCGCTACTTTACGGAGGAGTCACCGTTCGCGACGCATCATGGGGTGAAGGGTGCCCAATTTGAGCGCGTATTGGTCGTCATCGACGATGAGGAAGCGGGCTTCCGGCAGTATTCTTACGGGAAGTATCTCGGGTACGTCCCCCTCTCGGACAAGGACGAAGCCAACCTGGCGGCAGGTGAAGAGTCCGTACTCGATCGAACCCGCCGCCTCTTCTATGTGTGCTGCTCGCGTGCAACGAAGGACCTGGCCGTCGTGGCCTTTGTGCCCGATGTCGCAGCGGCCCGCACGGCGATCGTGGCGCAGAATCTATTTCCCGAGGCCGTAATCCGAGGTGCGGAGCATCTGGGCTGAGGTTTCAACACATCGGGCAGTCAATCGGCGGAGGCCGCTGGACCTTGCTCATGGGCTTGGTCGCGGTCTAGCGCAGCAGAGTTAACCTTGACTGAACGCGCTTGGATGAGCCGTGTCATGGAACTCCCTTATGAAATGGCCCGGCGCAGCCTCAACATCCAGCCGACGCTGACCGAGCGACTGGGCCTGCCGGTACGCATCATCGTCACCACGACTTGGTCCTGCGCCCCTATCAGCCGTTGTTCTTCAATCAGAGGCGATCTTAAGCACCACGCGCAGACATATGGCGAAGCAGTCGACGCCATAACGCTGATGGCGAGGGACCGGGGATTCAGGAAGGGCATGGCGACACCGAGCGCACCATCGAAGCTGACATGATGGTGCCGCATACTATCCAACGGCATCCATCGAACGCGCAGCCCAAGGCTGCGCGTTCTTCGTTCTAGATGCCGCCAAGAGCCGCCTGGGCTATGATGACAAAACAAGCCCGCCGTCCCTCGGCAATCCAGCACGGCACAGTGCGATGTGGCTTTCTCTCCCAACGCTCCTATGTGGCTCCTAGCCCGCGAGGCCACACCTCGCCAAAGTGGCCGAGAAAAGAGCTAACCTACTGTCCCATATACGGTTTCAAGCCTTGCGTGATTGGCACGTAAGACTTGACACCGGCACTTTTTTGTGCTGCGCGGGCTTAGCGCTTGGCGGCGTGGTCGGCCAGTTTCAGCCAGGTGTCGACCACCGTGTCCGGGTTCAGCGAGATGGTCTGGATACCTTCATCCATCAGCCACTCGGCCAGATCCGGATGATCCGACGGGCCCTGGCCGCAGATGCCGACGTACTTGCCGAGGCGGTTGGCCGCCTTGATCGTCATCGACAGCAGCGCCTGCACTGCCGGGTCGCGCTCGTCGAAGGCGTGCGCCACCAGGCCGGAATCGCGGTCGAGGCCGAGCGTGAGCTGGGTCAGGTCGTTGGAGCCGATCGAGTAGCCGTCGAAGTGCTCCAGGAACGCGTCGGCGAGGATGGCGTTGGACGGGATCTCGCACATCATGATCAGCTTGAGATCATTCACGCCGCGCTTCAGGCCATGCTCGGCCAGCAGATCGACCACGCCCTTGGCCTCTTCGACGTTGCGCACGAACGGGATCATGATCTGCACGTTGGTCAGGCCGAGCTCGTTGCGCACCTTCTTCATCGCCGCGCATTCCATCTCGAAGCAGTCGCGGAACGAATGCGCGATGTAGCGCGAGGCGCCGCGGAAGCCGAGCATCGGGTTCTCTTCTTCGGGCTCGTAGATCTCGCCGCCCAGCAGCTTGCGGTACTCATTCGACTTGAAGTCGGACATGCGCACGATGACCGGCTTCGGATAGAACGCGGCGGCGATGGTGGCCACGCCTTCGACCAGCTTCTCGATGAAGAACTGCTTGGGCGTGGCGTAGCCGCGCGAACGACGGGTGATCTCGTCGCGCAGGCTGGCCGGCACCTGGCTCAGCTCGAGGATGGCCTTCGGGTGAATGCCGATCATGTTGTTGATCACGAACTCGAGGCGGGCCAGGCCGACGCCGGCGTTCGGGATCTGCGCGAACTCGAAGGCCAGCTCCGGGTTGCCGACGTTCATCATGACCTTCACCGGGATCTCGGGCAGATTGCCCATGTCGGTGGTGACAATCTCGAAATCCAGCTTGCCGCGATACACGTAGCCGGTGTCGCCTTCAGCGCACGACACGGTCACCGATTCGCCTTCCTGCAGCACTTCGGTCGCGTTGCCGCAACCGACGATGGCCGGGATGCCCAGCTCGCGCGCGATGATCGCCGCGTGGCAGGTACGACCGCCGCGGTTGGTGACGATCGCGCTGGCGCGCTTCATCACCGGCTCCCAGTTCGGGTCGGTCATGTCGGTGACGAGGATGTCGCCGGCCTGCACGCGGTTCATTTCCGATGCGTCGCCCACCACGCGCACCGTGCCCGCGCCGATCTTCTGGCCGATGGCACGGCCGTGGGTCAGCGCCTTGCCGTACTGCTTCAGGCGGTACTTCTCCATCACCAGGCCGGATTCCTGGCTCTTCACCGTCTCGGGGCGCGCCTGCAGGATGTAGAGCTTGCCGTCGCCGCCGTCCTTGCCCCACTCGATATCCATCGGGCGACCATAGTGCTTCTCGATGATCACCGCGTAGCGGGCGAGCTCGAGCACGTCCTCGTCGGTGAGCGAGAAGCGGTTGCGGTCGGCTTCGGGCACATCCACGGTGCGCACCGAGCGGCCGGCAACCGCCTTTTCGGTAAACACCATCTTGATCAGCTTGGAGCCGAGGTTGCGGCGGATGACCGCCGGCTTGCCCAGCGCCAGCGTCGGCTTGTGCACATAGAACTCGTCCGGGTTCACCGCGCCCTGCACCACCGTCTCGCCCAGGCCGTAGGAGGCGGTGATGAACACCACCTGGTCGAAGCCGGATTCGGTGTCGATCGAGAACATCACGCCCGACGCGCCGGTGTCGGAGCGCACCATGCGCTGCACGCCGGCCGACAGCGCCACATCGGCGTGGGCGAAGTTCTTGTGCACGCGGTAGGCGATCGCGCGGTCGTTATACAGCGACGCGAACACTTCCTTCATCGCGTGCAGGATGTTCTCGTAGCCGTGGATGTTCAGGAAGGTTTCCTGCTGGCCGGCAAAGGACGCATCCGGCAGGTCTTCGGCGGTGGCCGACGAGCGCACCGCAAAGCTGCCCTCGCCTTCGGCAGTGATGGCCTCGTAGGCAGTCTTGATCTCGGCCTCGAGCTTGGCCGGGAAAGGCAGGTCGACGATCCACTGGCGGATCTGCGCGCCCGTCTTCGCCAGCGCGTCCGTGTCGTCCACATCGAGCGCATCGAGCGCCGCATTGATGCGGTCGGCCAGGCCGTCGTGGGCGAGAAACTCGCGGTATGCTTCGGCCGTCGTGGCGAAACCGCCCGGCACGCGAACGCTCGAAGGCAGTTGGCTGATCATCTCGCCAAGCGAAGCGTTCTTGCCTCCGACCTTTTCGACGTCGGTCATGCGAAGTTCGTTGAAGGGAATGACGTAACGCGACATGGCTGGTCTTCCGGAAACGTTGGAGAAAAAGCAAAATGCGATACGTTGAATTTTAGCTGGCTTTTGTGCTCTGCCGCACGGCAGGGTTTGCCCCAATACCCCTCCCATCGCCGCACTCGAGCCAAGGCAGTACATCATGAGCGACGCAAAGACCCGCACCGTATTCTTCATCTCCGACGGCACCGGCATCACCGCTGAAACCCTTGGCCACAGCCTGCTTGCACAGTTTCCGGAGACAAGATTCCGCCAGGTGCGGGCGCCCTTCATCGATGACATTGACAAGGCGATCGACTGCGCCACGCAGATTCGCGAGGCCGCTCAGGAAGATGGCGCCCGTCCGCTGGTGTTCAGCACACTCGTGAATCCCGACACGGTTGCTGCACTGCGCAAAGCCGACGCGCTGTTCATGGACCTGTTCGAACGCTTCATCGAGCCGCTCGAAACCGAGCTCGGCCAGCGCTCGACCCACGCCGTCGGACGTTTCCACGGCGTCGCCGAAAGCAACGACTACAAGCGCCGCATCGAGGCCATCAACTTCGCCCTCGCGCACGACGACGGCGTGTCGAGCGACGGCGAGCTGGAAGAGGCCGACGTCATCCTCGTCGGCGTATCGCGCTCGGGCAAGACGCCCACCAGCCTCTACCTGGCGATGCAGTTCGGCGTCAAGGCGGCCAACTACCCGCTGATCCCGGAGGATTTCGAGCGCAACAAGCTCCCCGGCGAACTGCACAAGTACCGCGTCAAGCTGTTCGGCCTCACCATCGCGCCGGAGCGCCTGTCGCAGATCCGCCAGGAGCGCCGCCCCAACAGCCGCTACGCCTCGCTCGACAACTGCCGCTACGAGATCGAGGCCGCGCAGAGACTCATGCGGCGCGAGAACATCCGCTCGCTGGACTCGACGACCAAGTCCATCGAGGAAATCTCCGCCACCATCCTGCAGACGGTCCGGCTCGACCGGCCCGGCTACTGACAAACCCACAGGTAACGCAATGAAGAGAACGCGCCTCAAGCGCCGCGGCGGCCTCGGCCGCAACGCCGAACAACTCGTATGGCTGGCCTCCGGCCTGGCCGACTCCGGCAGCCGCGTCGAAGACCGCTACTGGGAGCAGCAGCTCTCCGCACGTCTCGACCACCTCCTGACCGAAGACGAGGAAGAAACGCTCAACGCCGCGCTCGACCACCTGTTCAGCGCCGCACCGCCGGGCTACGACGAACTCGCCGATTTCATCGAGTCGCGCGCCGAATCAGCCGCTGGCGTCTCGCCGCAGCACGACATCCTGCTGATCGCCGCGCCGGTGCTGGCGTGGTCGCGCTACCGCATTCCGGCCACCTCGATCCCGCCCGCGGTGCTCGCCAACCTGCGCGTCCATCTCCAGGCGCACATCCTCGCGCGCGGCGCAAACCTGTCGCTGGCAGATTTCCTGTTCAGCCCCGACCAGTTGCCCCAAGGCTACTGCGCGACTGCCGAATTCGCGCGCGTGCTGGGCAACTCCGCGCTGGAAAACCGTGACCTTCGCATCGAAACCGAAGGCATGCCGGAAACGACGCAGTTCCTGTCCGACACCCGCTACCTGCTCGCCGCGGTGGCCGTGCCCAAGGGTGAAGCCATCTTCCGCTGGCAGGAAACCGACGGCAGCCGCGAAAACGCCCTCGCTCAGTGGCGCACCCAGGGCGGCGCCTGCCTCGCGCCGCTGCTGCCGGGCTGCGCGATCGACCTCGTGCTGCCCGAAGCGTATTTCGCCGCCAGCCGCGCCGCCGACAAGGACAGCCGACCCTACTCCGTTCGCGCCTCGGTCGCCTTCCTCGGCACCGCACTGGAAACCCCGGCCGCCAACCTGCGCGCAGTGATCGCCCCGTTCTGGGATCGCCAGTTGGAGGAATACCGCATCGGCTTCACCGTGCAGGGCGACGACCAGGTCGTGCATGGCGTGGTGTGGCCGCTGCTCGGCGCCGAGGACGACACCAGCGACAGTCCGTCGCAGATCGAAGCCTTGCTGCGCGAATGCGGCGTCGCCGATGTAGTGAACCTCGACCACCATTTCCCGCTCGAATACTGTGACGACTGTGGCGCTCCGCTCTACCCGTCTCCCGAAGGCGAAGTCGTCCACGCCGAGATGCCGGAGGCCCAGTCCGAGCAGATGCCCCGCCACCTGCACTGACAGCATCTCCCTGCAGGAGCGGGCTCGACCGCGATCGGTGGAAGCCGGGATCGCCGTCGAGCCCGCCCGACAGGGGGCCCGGCGGCGCACCCACCCCAGGAGAACAGCCATGAGCCGCAAGATCGAGAAACCCGACGCAGAATGGCGCGCCACGCTCAGCCCGCAGCAATACCACGTCACCCGTGAGAAGGGCACCGAACGCGCCTTCACCGGCGAATACTGGGACAAGTGGGACGCCGGCACCTACGCCTGCGTGTGCTGCGGCGCGCCGCTGTTCCGCTCCGAACACAAGTTCGACGCCGGCTGCGGCTGGCCCAGCTTCTGGACCGCCGCCGAGCCCGAGAACATCGACACCGCCGTCGACCGCAGCCACTTCATGGTCCGCACCGAAGTGATGTGCGACCAGTGCGGCGCCCACCTCGGGCACGTCTTCGAGGACGGCCCCCAGCCCACCGGGCTGCGCTACTGCATCAACTCGGCCTCGATCAAGCTCGACCCGGACGCGCAGCCCTGACCGCGCCGCACCCTCAGGCGCGGATCACGGCAGCAGGCGCTCGGCGATCCGTTCGACGTTCACCGCATTGTCGGCGCAGATCGACCGGAATTCCGGCGATATCCGCCCGTCCCCGGCAGCCTGGCGCCAGAACCGGATCGCCGCTCCCGCCACCTCGCCCCACACGCCAAGCTCCGCAGGCAACGGCAGTGGCGGCTGCCAGGTCAACGTCGGAATCTCGCCTCCCGCCAGTGGCGCGAAGGACATCGGCAGCATGTCGTAAGCCGGCGCAACGGCCAGCCCTCCGTCACCGCGCGGCAGGAAGCCGAGGTTGCCCAAATGCATGTCGCCATTGGCGATCAGGCGACCAAAGCACCAGAGCCGCTCCACGGCGGCCAGTGCTGCCGCATCGACAAAACCTTGATCGGCCAGCGCCTGAGCATGAATCCGCCAGTCACTCACGCCCAGGCCCAGCAGATGGGCGGAGAGCGACTGGAGGCTGACGAACGCCCGCCGACCGAAACGCCCTACCCGATCGAACCGCTCCGACTCGAGAAACGTCCGCCCTCCCGCCTGCAGCAGGCGACTGCTCGCCACGGCCACGCCCGGCAAGGTGGCAGCCGCCTCGAGCGCAAGATGCTCACAGACGAGCAGGTCGGACCACCGCCGCCCAGCATCACCGGCCGCAGAGAACTTCACGATGACATGCGGCGTCTGCTGCCCGCCATCGCGCATTGTGGTGAACTTTGGAAATTCGCCTGCAGCACTACTACCCGCCACGCCAAGCGAGGCGCTTCGATCAGCAAGCTCGCAATAGGCCTCTGCCAGCCGCACACTCGACAGGGGCTCAACCTCATCCAGTACCTCGCGCTGCCAGGCCAGCGCAGAGCGCTCGCCAAGGATGAGGTTGCCGCTCACATCCGCGCCGCGCCGGCTCAGGACGAACACGATGTCCTCGTCGTCCCAGCGGCGAGGATCCTCGGGCACCTCGAGCTCCACATGCGCCGCCCGTGCCAACTGGCGTCCCAGGTAGCCCTGCGGCTGCATGTCGTATAGCGGATACGGCAACCCGTCCCACCAGCCATCGCGGGACTCATCCGCCACCGGCCAGCGCGAGCCTGACAGCGCACACAAGCAGCCCCGGGGCTCGATCAATTGCAGCGTGGCTTCGTCCTGCAGCCGCCCGGCCTCATCCACTGCATAGAGCGGCAGACGGCGGTGGATGCCCCTCACCATGCGATTCAGCGCGTAACGAGTGCGTCCCGCCGCTCCACCGCTACAGCACGCATCGCCAAGCTCACCAAGCATGCGCAACACGGTGCGCGGCGACACCTCCAGGCGCTCGGCCAATGCCCTGGCGCCGGAAGGCCCCTTGCGCAGCAAGGTCGCCAGATCCCGTCTCAGTTGCTCATTCCTGGTGCGCATAATGTCGCGATTTATGTCGTGATTTACCTTTCACTAAAAATTATAAATCAACATCTTGCGCTTCACCGTCCGACCCATTGTGTCGACATTCAAGACGAAAAAAAACCCGCGCCGGCCATGCAGCCGCGCGGGTTCTTGTCTGAGGCGGAAGCGCGCTTACACGCGTTCCCAGACGGTGGTGATGCCCTGGCCGCCGCCGATGCACATCGTGGCCACGCCATAGCGGCCATTCACGCGGATCAGCTCGTGCAGCAGCTTGGTGATGATCACCGCGCCGGTCGCGCCCACCGGGTGGCCCAGCGAGATCGCGCCGCCGTTCGGGTTCACCTTGCTGGTGTCCAGGCCCAGGCCGCGGTTCACCGTGATCGACTGCGCCGCAAAGGCCTCGTTCGACTCGATGACGTCGATCTGGTCCAGCTTCAGGCCAGCGCGCTGCAGCGCCAGCTTGGTCGCCGGGATCGGCCCCTCGCCCATCACGTCGTTCGGCACACCGGCAATGGCGTACGACACCAGGCGAGCGATCGGCTTCTGGCCGGCCGCAGCCGCCTTGGCCGCGTCAGCCAGCACCAGGAAGGCCGCTGCGTCGTTGATGCCCGAGGCATTGCCTGCGGTGACCGAGCCGTCCTTCTTGAAGGCCGGCTTCATCTTCGCCAGCGCTTCCATGGTGGTCATGCGCGGATGCTCGTCGGTGTCGAACACCACCGGGCCCTTGCGGGTCTCGAAGGTGATCGGAACGATCTGGCTCTTGAAACGGCCTTCGGCGATCGCGGCGGCGGCACGCTTCTGCGACTCGAGCGCGAACGCGTCCTGCTCCTCGCGCGAGATGCCGTGCTTCGAGCACAGGTTCTCCGCGGTAATGCCCATGTGGCCGACGCCGAACGGGTCGGTCAGCACCGCCACCATCGAGTCGATGGCCTTGGTGTCGCCCATGCGCGCGCCGTTGCGCAGTGCCGGCAGCAGGTAGGCACCCTTCGACATCACTTCCACGCCGCCGCCGATCGCGTAATCGGCGTCGCCCAGCATGATCGCCTGCGCCGAGCTCACGATCGCCTGCTGCGCCGAGCCGCACAGACGGCTGACCTGGAACGCAACGGAATCCATCGCCATGCCGGCGTTGATCGTCGCCACGCGCGACACGTAGGCGTAGCGGGAATCAGTGGGGATGCAGTGACCAACCGATGCGAACGAAATCGCTGCGGCATCGACACCCGCCCGAGCGATCGCTTCCTTGATGACCGCAGCGGCCAGGTCCGACGGCTCCATGTCCTTCAGCGAGCCACCGAAACCGCCCACGGCGGAACGCATCGCGCTCAGAACAACGACTTCACGATTTGCCATACTCGTCTCCCTCTATGGAAAAAACAGCGACTCACGCCGCCGACATCAACCACCCACCCAGCCGGCAATGCCGACCAGGGCCAGCAGCAACAGACATACCACGAGGGCCCGCCACACGAGGCCCACGGTACTTTGCATGTGATCGGCATCGGCCTCGTCTCCCGCGCCCATTTCGGGACGCTCGACGATTTCACCGGTTTCATGCACCGGCATGCCCAGGCGCACACCCAGCGCGCCGCCACCACTTGAAATCAGTATACCGGACGACTTGTCGGGCCAAAGCATGGCCTGCGTCCGCCAGCAATAGATCGCATCCTCGAAATCACCCACCACCGAGAACGACGCCGCGGTGAGGCGCACCGGCAGCCAGTCTATGGCCTCGAAAGCGCGCTGGGCGAAGCGGCCAAACTGGCCGAACTCCACATCGGTGCGGCGCCCCCAGTCCTCGGCAAAGAAGCGCGCCAGGCGATACATCACCGCCCCGCTCGGCCCCGGCAGCAGGATGAACCAGAACGCCACCGCGAACACGTTTCGATGCGCCGCCACCAGCGCCTGCTCGATCGCCAGCCGCGCCACCTCGCTGGAGCTGGCCTCGTGATACTGGCCGCCGCGCCATTCCGCGAGCAGCGAGCGCGCACGGTCGATCTCGCCCATGCGCAGCGCAAGATGGATGTCGGTGAAAAAATGACTCTCCTGGCGGAAGCCCATCGTCAGGTAGAGCACGCCCACGTTGAACACGAAGGCCACTGCCGGATGCACATGCCACAGCAGGAAATGGATCACCGCGGTCGCGAAGGTCGCCAGCAGGACGATCAGCCACCAGGCCACCCTCCCGTGCCGCGCCTGGCCGTCGTTGAAGCGCTCCACCAGCAAGCGCGACAGCGCACGCAAGGGGTCGATCACGACGTGTTGCACTGGAAGCGGGCGGACCTGCTCGATGAGCAGGGCGATGATCAGCGAGAAAAGCGTCATGCGAAGGGGCGTGAAACCGGGGGATGAAGCGGCGCGAACTGCGTGGCAAATATCGCGGTCAAGATACCACAAAGCCAAGGCATTCACGCGGCGCGCCTGGGCACAGTCGCTGCCGCCGGGCCACGGTCTTAGTCGTCCTGCAACAAGCGGTAGAGCGACATGATGATGCCCGCCGTCGCCCCCCAGATGAAATGGTCATGGTATGGCATGGCGTAGAAATGGCGGGTGCGACCTTCGAACTCGCGGCTGAGGCGCTGATGGTTCGCCGGATCCAGAAAATGCGTCAGCGGCACCTCGAAGGCCTCCGCCACCTCGAAGGCATCCAGATGCAGATCGAAGGGAGGATGAACCACCCCGACGACAGGCGTCACCCGGAAGCCGGTACCGGTGAAATAGTCGGGTAGCGAACCGAGCAGTTCGACGTGCGAGCGGTCGAGGCCGATTTCTTCTTCCGTCTCGCGCAGTGCGGTTTCCACCGGGGAATCGTCCGCTTCCTCCACCCGGCCTCCAGGAAAGCTGATCTGCCCCGGGTGATGGTGAAGGTGGTCAGTGCGCCGCGTCAGCAGCACCGACGGCATTGCGCTGCGCGCCACCAGCGGCACCAGAACTGCAGCCGGCCTGTGCCCCGAGCCTTCACGCACCTCGGGCCAGTCGGCCGATGGCTGAAGGTCACGGGAAAGCAGGCGCTCGCGCAGATCATGCGGCCTGAACTGGTACTGATGGTGCGGCACAGCCTTCATCCTCGAGCGTTTCAGTAGCGCTTCTGCAAAATCAGTTTGTCTCCATCGCGCAGCCACTGCATGCGGTTCAGAAAGCTCATGCCGAGCAAGCTCACCGGCAGATCCTGCTCATGCACGGCATGCCTGCACCTTATGGACCTTCACACCGCCAACTACAAGCGTGTCGACCTGCACAAGCCACACCGACGCAGTGCCGTTAGCAGTGCTCGTCAGCGCAGGTGTGCCCTTGCGGAAATCAACGCCTGCACGCTCTGCATCGCCGCGCCCAAGCGACACCGAGGTCGCACCGGTATCGACGAGAAAGCGCACCGCCTTGCCATTGACACGGCCCTGCGTCAAAAAGTGCCCGCGCGAATCGGCCTGCAGCACCAAGCCGTCGCCGCCTGTACTGCCGGCGCTGACCACTCGCTCACCAAGACGCGCGTGCTCCGTTCGCCCCGCGAACTCTATCGTCGCCATTTCACCATTGATCGCAATGAGTCTGGCGCCCTCCCGCGTACGCCCGCCCACCGCAATAGTCTGCGGCTCGCCGTCATCGACAACGAGCACGGCACGGCTACCGATTACACCGGCAAGAGCCACCTCTGCGGAAGTAGCCCTACCCATCGCCAGCGCAAGCGCTACGCCGACCAGGGCACGAACAAGCGTCACCAGCAATCCCTCACCGTAACACCCCCAGCCGCGCCAACCATGCCCTTCAAGCCGGTGTTATCCAGGGTCAGGGTTCCACATTTGTCGCCAACCTGGGCACCGGCTGGCGCAGCCCGAATCAAGAAAGTCGTTGCGGTAGGCTCACCGCCTGCAAAACCCACGTTGTAGTACGGCGCCCCACCGTCGCGCGGACACTGCTGAGGTTCTGCGGCAGGCCAGGCACCTGCATATGAGTTCGAGGAAGAGAATCTACGCTCCATCGCATTCGCAACCCCAACCAAGACGGCAGCGCACTCTGCCCGTCGCGACTTCCGGACGTATTCCTGATAGTTCGGATATGCGATTGCCGCAAGAATGCCGATCACTGCGACGACGATCATCAGTTCGATCAGCGTAAACCCGGGCTCCCGCAAGACCGTCCTCATTTCGCCGCTCCCATCGGCACCAGTTCCCGACTGACCGCAGCGTCAGCGCCGCGCATCAGAATGCGGTCGACAACCGGCACCCCTTCTTCCGATATCGCAAATCCATACGCAATTCCCATCCCGGGCAGTTCATTCGCCACCTGTGCAAACGAGGCCCACTCGTTGACACCGTTCCTCGTCAGCATGATGCGGGAAGCCACAGGAAGACGTTTCCCGTCTATCACGATGGTTGCCGGGCTCACGGACACGGTACCAACCCGCCCGACCAGCTCGGGAACCTGAAATACCGGCGCTCGCGCAGTCTGCGCACCGACAGGCGCGGCCAGCGTGCACCCGAGCGAAGTCACCAGCACGAGGCACTTCTTGATCCACTTCGGCGAATTCATGGAGTAAGCCCTTTCAAGTGAGTCGTTTCTTCTCATCCGCCCTCAACCACCCTGGTCAGCGAAGCTGCCGCCACGACTGCCGCCCCACCAATCCTCCCGGATTATTCTTGGTGCTGGACAACACCCCGCCGGCGGAGCCTGAAGTGTACTTGTAGACGCCCCCATTACCGGACAAGGCAGCCGGCGTCTTCGCCAAACCTCCAGGTACCTTGCGGCCATTGACGATCGTCTTGTCCATGCTGTCGCCGCCATCGAAGCTTCCGTCAGCATTCATGTCGAACACTGCAAAGTTTGTACGCCCGCCCGATTGAGGATTGATTTCCATCAACCAGCTCGTACCACCATAAGCGCAGGGGTCCGGATCCGGAATCTGCGTCACGAAAATCACTCGGTCGCCCCACACCAACGGCTGACTGACCGAGCGCTCACCTTGCTGGCCCTTCGTCGGCGAAATGAGATCGAGGTAGAAACCCAGCTGCTTGTCGCTCATCGTATTGACGCTGAGCAAGCGCGCATCCCATTCGAGATCGCCGAACGTACCGGTCTTCTCGACGTCGATTGTCTGCCGCAGCAGGTCGCTACGCAGTACGTGGGCGCCGCCCGTTGCCTTTGCGCAGGCCCCGGTGGTCTCTCGCGCGCATTTGTCCATGATGCCGTAGAAGCTCTGCACGCTCAGGTCCGCCTGGTCGCCCACTTCGAAGAACTGTCCGGTGCCGAAATACACGATCACTCCACCGCTGCGATTGCGGGCTGCCTGCGGCTTGCCAGTGATCGGCTGGCGCGCAGTGCCATAGCTCGCGGTGAAAAGGGGCTTGGCCTTGCCCGAGTCACTGAATGGAATTCCCCAGGTACTGCTGTTCGCGCCGCTGAGGTTGAACTTCCACATGTTGCCGTACATGTCTCCAGCGTAGACGAGATCGGCGGCGCCGTTCTGGTCGGAATCGATGACTAGCGGTGTTGCAAGACCATTGGGATCGGACGTGCTGCCAACGCCGGTGTCGATCCGCTTGACCAGCTTGCCTGTTTCCAGATCGACGATGAAAAGTTGCGCCGTCTGCGACTTGCTGTTGTAACCGTTGCCGAAAATCGCAAGCCACTGTCCGTTCTCGCCCAGCACGATCGACGCCTGACCGATGGCAAGCCCCAGCTCGTCCGCATCGGCAGTCGCGACCGCAGAATTGGGGAACTCCCACAACACCTTGCTCTGGCTCATGGCGCCGGGATTCTCGACGTCCAGAGCGAAATAACCCCTGCCACCCGCACCGGTGGAGCCGAGCAGCACTGTGCGCCACGAGGGAGAGCTTTCGCCCGCGCCCCTGATGTACGCATCGGCCGCACGCGGCGGCCCATCGACGAAATAGCGATGGGTGTAGCTCGGCTGCGAGAGGTTGTACAAATTCGCATAACCTACGGCATTGGGAATGTAGGCGAACTCCTCTATACCGGTCTCGGCATTGAACCCATGTAGCATGCCGTCGTTGGCGCCGACATAGACCATCTTCTTGCGCGTCTTGAATGCCGTGCTCGCCTTGCGTTCTCCGTAAACGGCCCGGATGTCGGCACTCAGCTTGCCAGCCGACCCATAGCCGTAATCCTCCGTGCCAACGAAATATGGGTCGGAATTGACGATGTCTCCCAGCCGCTTGGAGCGGTTGCGTAGCGTACCGCCGGCAGCCTGTTCCTTGCTCTGATCGCCACGTAGCCAGTTGAGCACATCCTCGGATTTCAGCGCGGTCTTCTGCGCGGCCGAAATGTCGCTCCACGTGAACGGAGCGCCGCGATTTGGCGAGGTGTCGGGACGCCATGTCAGGATGTTGCGCGTGTTCGCCGACGGGATCAGCGAACTGGCACTCCAGGTCGGCGTGCTGGCCGGCTCACCGGTTGTCGCGTCGAGCTTGAAGGCGGAGAGCTCACTGGTCCACCCTCCGCTCTCGAAGGTAACCTGATAGATCAGGCTACCGGACGACAGGCGGTTAGAGTTCGTGGCCACGGCAGCAGCCGAGCTGGTGCGGTCGGCGATCTTCGCCAGCGTGTCGCTCAGCGCTTGCGCGAACTTGTCCGGATCCTTCGCACTGTAAAACGCACCCCGACCGTTAACCGCCGCATGCAGCAGGTCGTCGATCTGACTCGCCGCCCCATCAGGCCAGTTGATCTTTGTCGTCGTACCGATTGCAGCGAAGGCATCGGACGGATTGATCGTCCCTTCGACCCCAAGCCCGATACTGAAGGTCACCATGTGCTGCCAGAATGCAGGATCGATGACCGAAGACGGTACCCGGTTGGCGATGTCAGTGCGCAAATCGCGCTTCCAGTAATACATTGCGACGTCCGCAAGCGTATTGCTGTAGCTGTCGGTAAACGGCGAAACGGCCTTGTAGCTGAACGAGGTTCCATCCGCGCTCGTGACTGTCGGTCCTGCCGTGCCATCGACGTTCTTACGCGCATCCGACGTCGACGCGGAATCAACGTTCCAGTACCCGTCAGTCATCATGACGGTGTAGCTTTGGCGGCAGGAGAGATTCGTGCCACCTGCAACGCCAGGGGTCGTGCTCCAAGGGCTAGTACTGCTACTATTTTCATAATACTGGCCCGCCGCGTCGAGCGCTCGCCTCAGCGGCGTGTTTCCATCCGGCTGCAAGGCAAACAACCAGTCGAAAAAGGCCTTGCGATCGGCGCCAGAGAAGGTGCGGACACCCCGCTCTATCGTCGTCAGGCTCTTGCCGTCTACCGTGCTGGAAGTCGACTTGTTGATCCGCCCGTAGCCGACGCGAATCGCACTGCCCAAGGTACCGAAGGCTCGGCTCACTCCCGCCCTGGCCGCGTAATTGCGCGTGCGGTAATAGGAATACCAATTGGCGAAGTTCTGACGCTCGTCCTTGTCAGACGCGTCAACCTTCCCGTCGCCATTCAAGTCAAGACTGCCTGGCCCGGAAGTCGCGCTCACATTAACGAGCGTATAACAACGATCATCAGTGGCCGTTCCGCTACAGCCCGCATTCCCTTTATTGAAGACGTAATAATGAGCGGCACCCTTTGGCCCGGAAAATTCGTCAGAATATCCTTTATAGTACCAAGTTGCCTGGAAATTCTTGCTCAGGTCAACCACGGTAGATGTGTGATTTCCTGAGCTATCACGCTGGTAGCCGTCAAACCACGCTGCAGTGAAGCTCGCATTCCCGAGTGATGCGCCATTTTCGTTCAATGGCGGCGGATAAAACACCAGAGGATTGTAGTAGACGTTGTTGTAGTAACTGGAGCGCGCGCGAACCTTAGTGTAGGAGTCATATACGTCGTCCGGCAGAAAGGACCAGTACATCGACCCTGAGTCGTCGTGGATGTACATCAGATTGGGCTCGATCGTACCGCCCAGGTACAAAGGCACCTGCGAGACATCGAAGTTCACCGTGGTCGCCGCTGGCGCGCCTTCCATAGCGATCAGCGATACCGCGACGAGAGCAGAAAGAACGGCGGTTCTCGGCGCAGCAACGCCACTATGTGGGGGGGCCCGCCTCGAAACTGCTTCTGACCTGATCGATCGTTCCAACGCATTCATGAAAACACCTTTCAGTCCTGCCTTTTCAGGCTGCTTTGCAACACCACGACTGCCGCGTCGCTACCGCCGACGCCACGACTTGTGACCTTGAAAACCTGGATTGTCTTGGGAACCCCCGCCTCCAAAGACGCCCCACTCATTGGCGGTTGCCGCTCGACGAAATAGCGCGGTGGATCCAATGACTCGGCTAGCTTCACATGGGTCCCAGGCGTATCGCAAGCCCCATTGAACTGATCAAAAAAGTGGCTGTTGTTTTCCCAATTGGCCTTGGAAGCGCTTGCAGCACCATTTATGAAGGCGCGTGGGGCAACATCATCGATATCAAACGTTCCGCTGCCTGAGAAGTCCCCGTCCTTGATGCATCTCTCCATCAGCGCACTCTCGCCCCGGCGGAGCGCAGTCTCTGCTGCCTGGAATGCGATGTTGCGATCTCGCAGGTTTCCAGCCATGCGCTCCTGCTGGGTCGTTGTTTGCATCGCAGTGAGGCCGATCATCGTCATGACTAATAGCATGATCAAGCCCATGATCAGGGCCGATCCACGCTGCAGGCCAGAGAGTGCGTCACAGTCTTGAACACGTGGCAACATCAGTGGCACATTCATGGCAGTCGGTTTCTCAGCGCAATGGTCTGAACGAATTCGCTCCGCATCACCTTGTCAGGTCCGTAAGGCTTACTGTCTAACTTCGAACTGGGAAATAAGACACTCTTCGCTTCACTGAGCGTTGCTTCTTGTGTCGACATCAGCAAATACACCTGCACCGCAACGACGTTCTGCCAATCTGTCGACGCGACACCCCCAACGTTCGAAGATTTTCCAGCCCCACCATTGATTTCGAAGAAAAGCCGCATGCCTTCGATGCCCTCGGCGACCTCCTCGTCGACGCCATTAATGCGCCGAAAAAGCGATATCACCACTTTGCCATCCTTCGTCTTGCGGCCGGAATCACGCAGGAAATATGCGATCTCTTCGAATCGCATGACTTGTGCATCCGAGCCATAGATCTTCGATAGCGCTGCTGACGAATTGGAGGCCGCCTCATGAAAGACTTCTGTCACGGTATTCGCCTTGCCGTCGCAACTCCCACTATCCGCGCTTCCATCCACTGCGGTTGCCTTGAAAAGCTCACCCGAACCGCAGTCAGTAACGAGCACAAGGTCATCCTTCTTGATCCCATCGGGATTGCAATCCAGTTTGAGCACGTCAGACGTCGATGACATCTGCCCGACGAGACTCGCAGGCGTGACGGCTCCCCGCCGGACGACCAGCACATCCGACCCGGCAACCCCCTTGAGCGAACCGGCATCGACGAAGGACGTCCCGGCGTCGCCGTAGCTGTATCCCGCCAGGGCGATCGTCTGATCCACTTTGGCAACGGGCGGCGAGTTGGCAATCACGTTGATGGGAATCAGATCGGCCTTTCCGCAGCCGAAAAAGCCAGCCATGCGCATGTCGTAGCTCAGGGCGTCGAGCGCAATCCTGGCATTCTCCTGTATGCGCGACAGAGACTCGTTGTAGCCATAAGTCGTGCGGCTCGCAAAGAATACGTAGGTCACACCCGAGAGCACCAGCATGCCAATGACGAGCGACACCATCAATTCGATTAACGTGACGCCTGATTCACGCCGGACGGCACTGGGCGCCGCACCCTTGCCTGAGGACGGCAACGCAACTTCCAATCTGCCGAGGTCGTTCATGGCTGCCCCACCACCCAGATGGACTGTTTGCTCGTGTTTCGGTTGTTTTCGTCCGCCCAGCGGATCAACACGATCATGAAAGTTCCGCTTCCCGTGCATTCCCCCGACTCGGGATTGGCCGTGCGACAAATCATGCCCTCGGGCGCAATCAGACTTGTGTTCATCGCCGCAGCCCAATCGCGAATCGTCTGCTCGACATGACCATTCAACTCACCGAGATCGAGAGGGACACTTCTGCCCTCGAACGTCTTCACGGCATCGTACTTGGCCGGAAGATCCCTGCTTCCGTAATTAGAGGCACTGACGAAGTCGCGATCGCTTCGCATGCGATCGAACACGTCGTAGGCGAGCATGGCGGCTTGCGAGCGTTGCATGGCGCCCTGGTTCACACGCAGGCCGGCGACCTGCAGGCCTGCAAGCCCCAGCAGACCTATGGACAAAATCACGACGGCGATGAGGACCTCAAGGAGACTAGTCCCCGTTTGGCACCGCGAGGGCTTTACTGAAACCGACATTCCTTCACTCCCATCAACTGCAGGGCTTACGTTCAACCGCGATGCGACCGGAGCCGAGTATGGAGATCTCGCGCTTGCGATCCGTGCCTATGCGGCATTCCGCGGCACTGAACGTCAACGTCACAGCTCCACCGACAAGTCCGCCGCGTCCACTGAACTGCAGCGACGCCCTGTCGGTGGTGATGGCGACCTCCTTCAAAGATTCATGGCAAACGAGCACAAGGGGGTCGCGAGAGTCGGGATCGCAAGGATCAGGATCGAAATTGCACGCCGTGCCCGGGATGATGAACCAGCCGTTGCCGAGGTTCACGCCGTCGCGGGCACATACCATCACGTCGAGCCCACGCTTGATCGCCTCGCTTCGCGCATAATTGAGCACAGCGACGACCTCGTTGGTTTGCGTGCTGACTCGGCTGTTGATGACCAGATCACGCAGGCTCGGAAAGGCAATGCCTGCAATGATCCCCATTACGGCGACTGTCACCATCAGCTCGATCAGCGAGAACCCTCGATTGGATGGCATTTTTCTCCCCATGATCTCGGTCGGAGGCTAAGACAGTTTGCGAAGCTCGTCCCGCGTCCCGTGACGGACGGTCTGAAGCCGGAGACGAATGGCCCATCCACAGTGCTGATGCAGACGGGAAAGGCATGCATCAACTGCTCCAGGGCCTTTTCACGACGACCGGGCCAGCCCGACGTCCCGGCATACCTAATCGTGGCAGCATCAATGGAAGAGGTTTACACGAACACGCTCCCCGATTTCGTTGCGCGACGATGTCGACAGAGCCCCACCGAATGACACCTTCCATCGTTGCGAAGCCTATCCCTGCGTACTTCACAGGCCCGCATGATTTTTCACAGCGCAGCACAAGGAGCAAGACAACACCAGTACACGACGACATGCTCCTGCCAGGCAGACATCCTCCGCCCTGACTCGCGTAGGTATCGAGTCAGGATGAGTTTCGGAGTACCGCAGACAGATGACTATTTGACAACAATTGCAAGCGTCCACAGCCGCACATCGAGCCGCGGGCTCCACATGATCAACCGGATAGCCGCCTTTCCATCACCGTCTACGTGTCATATTTCACGTGCAAGGATCATTCACCTGTCAAGCGACACGCAGATTTGACCCCGTGACGACATCTGGAATTGACCCCCTGGGTTAATCAATTTTCCGACGTGATCGGAGTGGGGGCAGCGGCCTTCTGCAGAAGGCCGCTGCGGCGCTTGTCGCGCAGCCGGTAGCGGTCGCCCCGGATCGTGACGACCTGGCTGTGGTGCAGCAGTCGGTCGAGGATGGCGGTGGCGGCGACCGCATCGCCGAACACCTGCCCCCACTCGCCAACCGGCCGGTTGCTGGTGATCAACATGCTGGCCCGCTCGTAGCGCCGCGACACCAGCTGGAAGAACAGGTGTGCGGCGGCCGGCTCGAGCGGCAAATATCCGAGCTCATCGAACATTAATCGACGAGATCGGCTACCTCTCCTACTCGAACCGCCACGCCGATCTGCTCTTCGAACTCATCAGCCGTCGCCACGAGAAGAAGAGCACTCTCATCACCACCAACAAGTCCTTCGCCGAATGGTCCGAGGTGTTACCCAACGCCGCCTGCGTGGTTGCGCTCATCGACCGCCTGGTCCATCACGCCGAGATCATCGCCCTCAAGGGCCAGTCCTGGCGCCACAAGGAAGCCCAGGAGCGCGCCGCCACCAACGCCCGCAAACGCAAATCCGCACGGAGCCCCGCATGAAGACCTACCACCCTCCGTCCGGGTTGCTGCGCGGGCTCGATCTGCTCATCGACGCCGACTGGACGCCCGAGCAGGCCCGGGCCGTGATCGAGCTGCTCGACGATCTGCGCGAGCGCATCTGGGCGCATTACCAACTCGCGCTGCTCGAGCACTACCGCCAGGACCACCTCATGCAGATCGAGCTACCGTTCGACGATTCGCCGTTCTGATCGAGCCGCGCCACCCGGCACAACGAGGGCCGACTTGCGCGCCCCTCGTGCCGTTTACCGCGCCGGCGGCGCCTGCTCGACGACGCCGTTTAACGACGCCGGATTTGTGCGGAATCAGGCAGCCGGCAACACCCCATACACCTCGAACGCGAGTACGAGAGGATCCTCATCAAGATCGAGGCTCTGTGGGACACCGGACATCGCAGCGCTGCTCATCGAGCGCGGTGCGGATGTTCTTGCCAGCCGGCGTGATGGTGAAAGGGCGATTACTTTGGCTTGGAAACTGGGCGATGAAAGGCTGGTGCACCTGATCGAATTCAAGATCGACGAGCAGGCCAAGACCAGAAGGCCTTCAGCCTGAAAACGCACTCACACCCAGGTGTCGATGACGCCCCCAGCGACACTGTCGACGGGGGTTGCGGGCGGCTGGGGAAGCGCCTGCAACAATTGCAGGGTCCCTTCGGCTTGAAGGTCGATGGCTTTCTTCAGGACTTTGACCGAGGCCTCGGCCCGAACAGAGGTGGCGGCGTTCGCACTGGCGGCTGCTGCAAGCGAGGATACGTCCATCACGCGCTCCGAATGATCCCGCACTGAAAGGAGAAAACTTCAGTGCTTCATGTCCTCAAAGGGCAACACCACGTTATCTGAAGCAGCCGGCACTCGATCCCCGCCTTTCTCGCCGATGCGGGAAGACTTCGACCTCAGTCGCGGAAGTTGCCGTACTGCAGCGGAAAGTCGGTGATCTGCTTCTTGACCAGCGCGATGGCTTCCTGCAGCACGTCGCGCTTGGCGCCGGAGACGCGCACGGCGTCGCCCTGGATCGCGGCCTGAACCTTCATCTTGCTGTCCTTCAACAGCTTGACGATCTTCTTGGCGAGGTCCTGATCGACGCCGACGCGGACCTTCACCTCCTGCTTGACCTTGTTGCCGGAGATCTTCTGCACGTCGCCGTAGTCGAGGCAGCGGACGTCGACGTTCTTCTTGGTCATCTCGGGCAGCAGGATGGTCTTGATCTGATCGAGCTGGAAGTCACTGTCACCATAGAGGGTGAGCAGCTTTTCGGCATGTTCGATCTTCGCGCTGGTGCCCTTGAAGTCGTGCCGGCCGTCCACCTTGCGGTTGGCCTGCTCGACCGCGTTGCGCAGCGAAGGCTGGTCGACTTCGGACATGATGTCGAACGACGGCATGGCGCGCTCCCCTGCTCCGCGATCAGCCGTAGTGGCAGATGTAGTGGAAGGGCTCGCCGGCGACTTCGATGTCGAAGCTGGAATTGCCGGGGACGTTGAAGGACTGGCCTGCGCCATAGGTCTTCCAGTCCTCGCCCTTCAGGCGCACGCGGCAGGAGCCGGCCACGCCTTCCATGATCTCGGGCGCGCCGGTGCTGAACGTCAGCGTGGCGGGCAGGATGACGCCGACGGATTTCTTCGTGCCGTCAGCAAACTGGATGCCGTGGCTGACGCACTTGCCGTCGAAATAGACGCTGGCCTTGGTGGTGACGGTGATGTTGTCGATCTTTTCGGTGATGTTCATGCTTTTTCCTATTCGATGCCGAGCAGTTTCATGATGAAGGCCTTGGCGACGAAGCCGACGAAACCGAGCCCCAAGCCAAGGAACATCCACATCGCGCCGTATTTGCCAGCCTTCGATTCCTTGGCCAGATTGCCGATGATGAACAGCATGTAGAGGATCAGCGCCGTGAAGCAGACCTTGAGGGAGATGTCCTCGAATTCTGCGATCGTGAGGCCGAAGATCAGTACGTCGTTGTCCATCACCGGGTTTCCGTGGTGCGTGCGCCGCCCCGCTCAACCGCGCTTTGCGCGGGCGTTCGAGGCGATGCGCATGCGCAACGCGTTGAGGCGGATGAAGCCATGGGCGTCCTTCTGGTTGTAGGCGCCCTGGTCGTCCTCGAAGGTGGCGATCGTCGGGTCGAACAGCGAGTCGGTGCTGGAGTCGCGGCTGACGACGATGACGTTGCCCTTGTAGAGCTTGACGCGCACCCAGCCATTGACCGTCTGCTGCGTGTTGTCGATGAGGGCCTGCAGCGCCAGGCGCTCGGGGCTCCACCAGTAGCCGGTGTAGATCATGCTGGCGTAGCGCGGCATGAGGTCGTCCTTGAGATGGGCGACTTCGCGGTCGAGCGTGATCGATTCAATGGCGCGGTGGGCGCGCAGCAGGATGGTGCCGCCCGGGGTCTCGTAACAGCCGCGGCTCTTCATGCCGACGTAGCGGTTCTCGACCAGGTCGAGACGGCCGATGCCGTGCTTGCCGCCGAGCTGGTTGAGCTTGGCGAGCAGCTCATGCGGCTTCATGCGGGTGCCGTTGATGGCGACGAGGTCGCCCTTCTCGAACTCGAGATCGACGTATTCGGCGGCGTCCGGCGCGGCTTCCGGCGACACCGTCCAGCGCCACATCGACTCCTCGGCCTCGGCAGCAGGGTTCTCGAGGTGGCGTCCTTCGAAGGAGATGTGCAGCAGGTTGGCGTCCATTGAATAGGGCGAGCCGCCCTGCTTGTGCTTCATCTCGATGGGAATGCCGTTCTTTTCAGCGTAGGCGAGCAGCTTCTCGCGCGACAGCAGATCCCACTCGCGCCACGGGGCGATGACCTTCACGTTGGGCATCAGCGCGTAGTAGCCGAGTTCGAAACGGACCTGGTCGTTGCCCTTGCCGGTGGCGCCGTGCGACACCGCGTCGGCGCCGGTGGCGCGCGCGATCTCGATCTGGCGCTTGGCGATGAGCGGGCGGGCGATCGAGGTGCCGAGCAGGTACTCGCCTTCGTAGATGGTGTTGGCGCGGAACATCGGGAAGACGAAGTCGCGCACGAACTCCTCGCGCAGGTCGTCGATGAAGATGTTCTCGGGCTTGATGCCGAACTGCAGCGCCTTGGCGCGCGCGGGCTCGAGCTCTTCGCCCTGGCCGAGGTCGGCGGTGAAGGTGACTACCTCGCACTGGTAGGTGTCCTGAAGCCACTTCAGGATGACCGAAGTGTCCAGTCCGCCCGAGTAGGCGAGCACTACTTTCTTGACGTCGCTCATGCTGTGTTCCTGTTTCGTCCGTGCTTGCGCACTTCTTGAGTAAGCAATCAGTCCTCGATGCGGCCAAGCACGAGGAATTCCATCAGCGCCTTTTGGGCGTGAAGCCGGTTTTCCGCCTCGTCCCACACGACGGACTGCGGGCCATCGATGACCTCGGCGGTGACTTCTTCGCCGCGGTGTGCCGGCAGGCAGTGCATGAACACTGCATCGGGCGCCGCGACGGACATCATCTCGGCATCAACGCACCAGTCGGCGAAGGCCTTCATGCGCGCTTCGTTCTCGGCCTCGAAACCCATCGAGGTCCACACGTCGGTGGTGACCAGGTGGGCGCCCCTGCAGGCTTCGATCGGGTCGGCGAACTGGCGGAAGTGGTCGGTACCGTAGAGGCCTGCGCGCTCGGGTTCGACTTCGTAGCCGGGCGGCGTGGACACATGCACGTGGAAATCGAGCACTTCGGCCGCCTGCAGCCAGGTGTTGCACATGTTGTTGCTGTCACCCACCCAGGCCACGGTCTTGCCCTGGATCGATCCGCGATGCTCGATGTAGGTGAAGATGTCGGCGAGGATCTGGCACGGGTGGTATTCGTTGGTGAGGCCGTTGATGACGGGCACCCGCGAATTGCCGGCGAAGCGCTCGACGATGTCCTGCTCGAAGGTGCGGATCATCACCAGGTCGCTCATGCGCGAGATGACCTGGCCGGCGTCTTCGACCGGTTCGCCACGCCCGAGCTGGGAATCGCGCGTGTTGAGATAGATCGCCGAGCCGCCAAGCTGCTGCATCCCGGCCTCGAACGACAGCCGGGTACGCGTGCTGGCTTTCTCGAAGATCATCACCAGCGTGCGGTCGAACAGCGGGTGATAGGGCTCGTAGCGCTTGAACTTGGTCTTGATCCACTTCGCCCGCTCGAAGACGTAGTCGTACTCTTCGCGGCTGAAATCCTTGAACTGCAGGTAGTGCCTCAGTGCGGTCATGGCCTGCCCCTTTCAACCGTTCGCGAGGAAGTCGCGAATGAGCGCCGCCAGCGCGGCTACCAGCGCCTGCGCGTCGGCGGTGGAAAACACCAGCGCCGGCAGCAGGCGCACCACGCGCTCGGCGGTGACGCTGATCAGCAGGCCCTGCTCCGCCGCGCGCGCCATCAGCGGACCGCAGGGGCGGTCGAGCTCGATGCCGATCATCAGGCCGCGGCCGCGGATGTCGACGATGCCCGCCGTACCCTTGAGCGCTTCGGCCATGCCGTTGCGGATCGCCTCGCCGACCTTGACCGCGTTGTCCATCAGCTTGTCTTCGACGATGGCGTCGAGCGTGGCGAGCGCAGCGGCGCACACCAGCGGATTGCCGCCAAAGGTAGAGCCATGGTTGCCTGGCTTGAACAGGCCCTTGGCACGGCCGGCGGTGAGCACGGCGCCGATCGGCACACCCGAGCCCAGGCCCTTGGCCAGCGTCATAACGTCGGGCTTCACGCCGGCCTGCTGCCAGCCGAACCACACGCCGGTGCGACCGATGCCGCACTGCACTTCGTCGCAGATCAGCAGCCAGCCGTGCTGGTCGCAGATCGCGCGCACTTCGCGCAGGTAGGCGTCATCGACCATGTTGACGCCGCCCTCGCCCTGGATGACTTCCAGCATGACGGCGACCACCGTGTGGTCGTGCGCGGCGATGCGGCTGATGGACTCGATGTCCTTGTACGGCACGCGGATGAAGCCCGGTACCAGCGGCTCGAAGCCGGCCTGCGCCTTACGGTTGCCGGTGGCGGACAGCGTCGCCAGGGTCCGGCCGTGGAAGGCGTTTTCCATGACGATGATGTGCGGCAGCTCGATGCCCTTGGTGTGGCCGTACATGCGCGCGAGCTTGATCGCACCCTCGTTGGCCTCGGCGCCGGAGTTGCCGAAGAAGACTTCGTCCATGCCCGAGATCTCGGCCAGGCGGTCGGACAGTTGCTCCTGCAGCGGAATGCGGTAGAGGTTGGAAGTGTGCAGCAGGCGACCGGCCTGCTCGGCGATGGCCTTCACCAGGCGCGGGTGATTGTGGCCCAGGGTGTTGACCGCGATGCCGGAGAGGGCATCGAGATAGCGCTTGCCAGTCTCGTCGTACATCCAGACGCCTTCCCCGTGCGTGAAGGCGACGGGAAGCCGGGCGTAGGTGTTCATGACATGGGACATGGAGAGACCTCGATCTGAACGAAGCGTAAACGCGCACGGCGGCATGGGCCGCCGTGCATGAAGAGTCCTGAATCTTAAGCCAAAGCAGCCGCGCCTGTACATACGTCGCGTCTGGCCCGCCTGTTGCGGCACTTGGCCGCAGGCGTGCGCCCGGCGGCACGGCGCCGGAATCATCAACCCGGATTTCTGCTAGAATGCCGGCCGTTTTGCGCAGTGCCGCGGCAGACGGCGACGCCAGAACGCCCCGTAGCCACCAAGGCGTGGAACATGAATCAGAAGATTGAAAACTTCGTCATCGTCGGGGTCACGAGGGAAGGAAAGAAATTCCGCCCGAGCGATTGGGCGGACCGGCTTTGCGGCGTGATGTCAGCCTTCGGCGCCGATCACCGCATGACCTACTCTCCCTACGTGCGCCCGGGCTGCACCCTCAAGGGAGACAAGACCGTCCTGGTCGACGCAAGGCTCTACGACGTCGAGCCGCTCGCGTACAAGTTTCTCGTCAATTTCGGCAACGACAACAACCTGCAGATCGACTGGATGGGCGGCAACCCGATCTGATCAGAGTCACCGCCGGGATCGCGGAGCGTATTGCAGCGGCAAGTTTTCGGCGCTCGCTCCGCCCACAACAACCGCATACGCGCAACAAAAAGGCGACCACCGGCCGCCTTTCTTGCACCGCAAAATCCCCTGCGCAGAGCAGATTCGACCTTCAGGCCTTGATCTGCCTCCTGCGCCGACTGAACGCGAGGCCCATCAGGCCCGTTCCGAGCAGCAGCGCGCTCATCGGTTCCGGAACCGTACCTCCCCCGCTAGTAGCGTCGTCACGCGTGGCACCGAGGGCGTACCCATACGTGAGGGTCAGGCTCTGTCCTGCACCGAGACCACCCAGATCGAAACCGACGCCGATGGCGAAGTCCCCATTGCCACTATTCGTACCCACAAGGTAATCATTCGGATTCTGAGACCAACCACTGCTTACGCCGGCTTTGTGCGTGAATGCAGAGTCCGTGAAGATGCAGATCGTCTGACCCGAAGAAACACCCGTGCCGCAGGCCTCGTCGGCGGAGACAACGACGTTGTCAGTGCTATAGGAGCCGTAAGCGTTAACGTCTGGATCCGGATCAGTCGTACGCAGGAACTTGAGCCCCGTCAGCCCCAGATCGGACTTATTGGTCAGCGTCGTGGTGATGGCAATCACTGAGCGACCGCCGACGGTCGTCAGCGAGTACTCATTCTTGATACCAAATAGGTTGTCGCTCGACACCCCCTCTGCCGTCACCGAAGTGGCCGAATTTTGGGTCAGCACGAATGAGAACACCCCTCCGCCCGAATTGTTGCTGTAATAGCTTCGCGCCGGCGATGTGGAAGTGATGTAAAAGCCTTCGAATGGCGTACCCGGCGTCAGAAAATCATTGATACCGTAGCTGGAAGTACCCGTGCTGTCGAACAGAATGCCCGGAGAGGTATTCCCGTTGGAGCCTAGCGTCCCATAATCGCTGACTCCGGCTTTGACGTAAGCGTTTTGCAGCAGCGCGGTGGCATGAGCGCTCATCGGCAGAGCGAGACCGATCAGGGCGCAGAGCGCAATCTTCTTGGGCACGAACTTCATTTGGACTTCCTTGAGATTAGAGAATGGCGCAAAGATTAAAGCAAATACCATGCCCTTAAGATAAATCACTTTATATTCAATGCAATGCTCGCTTCGACCCCGCGCCCGGTAGATCTGCGTGTCAAAATAGCCGACACTCTGGACGCAAAATACTCAAATAATTCAAGGCTATGCGTGAAGAATTGCCGCGCCAGTACGATGCGAGATTGAACCGACTTTTCCTTGACGGCAACAACGAGAAACAAAAACCCATCTGATGAACATCCAAGGGCGCGAGATCAACAGAGCGAACGCTCGCGTCCATCGGAAGGACATTAAAAAAGCGACCCTCGGGTCGCTTTCTTAATGGTGCAGGGCTGACCCTGCGGCGTACGGGTCCGTGCGATCAGGCAGCCATCGCCTTGACGGCGGCCGACAGGCGGCTCTTGTGGCGAGCGGCCTTGTTCTTGTGAATGATGTTCTTGTCGGCGATGCTGTCGATGGTGCTCGTCGAGGTGCGGAAGACCGACTGAGCTGCCGCCTTGTCGCCACCCGCGATAGCCTTGCGAACAGCCTTGATCGCGGTGCGCAGGCGGGAGCGAAGACTGGCGTTGTGAGCGCGAGCCTTGACAGCCTGGCGGGCGCGCTTGCGGGCTTGAGCCGAGTTGGCCATAACGTGATTCCTGAATTGGTGGGTTCTTGAAAGCGCGTGATTGTAGCGGTGATGAATCGCTGTTGCAAGCGGGATTTCCGCGCGGGCGCATCGGGCGGCTATGATGCGCGCTTTCCTCACGCGGGTCTTGTCCCGCCCCCAAGCATGAACCTGCTGCGCGCCCTCGCCACCGTGAGCGGCATGACCCTGCTGTCCCGCATCCTGGGCTTCGTGCGCGACTTCGTGATCGCGCGCGCCTTCGGTGCGGGCATGGCCACCGACGCCTTCTTCGTGGCCTTCCGCCTGCCCAACCTGCTGCGCCGGATGTTCGCCGAGGGCGCATTCTCGCAAGCCTTCGTTCCGATCCTGGCCGAATACAAGAATCGGCTCGGGCCCGACGCGACGCACACGCTGATCAATCGGGTTGCGACGCTGCTCGGCCTGGTGGTGGCCGCAGTGGCGGCGGTCGGCGCGCTGGCCGCGCCGCTCATCATCTATGTCTCTGCGCCGGGCTTCGCCGAGAACGCGGACAAGTTCGAGCTGACGGTGCAGCTCACCCGCATCACCTTCCCCTATATCTTCTTCATGGCGCTGGTGGCCCTGGCCGGCGGCACGCTCAACACCTGGAGCCGCTTCGCCATACCGGCCTTCACGCCGGTGCTGCTGAACGTCTCCTTCATCGGCATGGCGCTGTTCGCCGCGCCGTATTTCGACCCACCGGTGCTGGCGCTGGCGTGGGCGGTCTTTCTCGGCGGGGCGCTGCAGCTTGCGCTGCAGTTCAGGCCGCTGAAGCAGATCGGCCTGCTGCCCCGCTTCGACCTGAAGCTCTCGGATCCGGGCGTGCGGCGCATCCTCAAGCTGATGGCGCCGGCGCTGCTGGGCGTGTCGGTGAGCCAGATCTCGCTGCTGATCAACACCATCTTCGCCTCCTTCCTCGAGAGCGGCAGCGTGTCCTGGCTGTATTACGCCGACCGGCTGATGGAGTTCCCCTCCGGCCTGCTGGGCGTGGCGCTGGGCACCATCCTGCTGCCCAGCCTCTCGAAGCTGCATGCCAGCGAGCAGCATGAAGCCTTCTCGTCGCTGCTCGACTGGGGCCTGCGACTCACGCTGCTGCTGACCCTGCCTGCGGCGCTGGGGCTGGCGATCCTGTCGGTGCCGCTGGTGGCCACGCTGTTCAACTATGGCGCGTTCAGCGCTGCCGACGTGATGCAGACGCGCAGCGCGCTGGTGGCCTACAGCGTGGGCCTGAGCGGGTTGATCCTGGTGAAGGTGCTTGCGCCGGGCTTCTATGCGCGCCAGGACATCCGCACGCCGGTGAAGATCGCGCTCATCACGCTGGCCGCCACGCAGTTGATGAACCTGGCCTTCATCGTGCCGCTGCGCCACGCCGGCCTGGCGCTGGCGATCGGCCTGGCCTCGTGCCTGAACGCGACGCTGCTCTATCGCGGCCTGCGGCGGCGCAAGGTGTATGAGCCGCAGCCGGGCTGGGGGGCGTTCTGGCTGAAGCTCGCCATCGCCCTGCTGGTGATGGGGGCGGTGCTGTGGTTCGGCAGCGGACCGCAGCAGCACTGGCTGGAAATCCACGGCCTGGCGCGTGGCCTGCGCCTCGCGGCGGTGATCGCCGCCGGCGTGGTGGCCTACTTCGCCACCCTCTTCGCCCTCGGCTTCCGGCTGCGCGATTTCCGCCGCCGCGGCGCGGAGTGAGGCGCCGTCGCACCCTCTGACACCCCAGCCCCCGGCGATTGGCGCGTCCAGTGGGAGCTGCGACAGCCGCGATGGTTCTGCTGCTTGGCTCAGGGCACTGGCGGCAGCGGGATCTGGTCGCTGTGCCGGGCGCCGGCGGTGAAGCTGCGGCAGTCCTGCAGGAAGAGGCGGATTGCCGCGGTGTGGTACTTGCCGCGATGCCAGACCAAATTGAAATTGCGCCGCAGATCCAGCGCCGGCGTCTCCACCGGCATCAGGCTGCCGCGGCGGAAAGCGTCGCGTAGCGCCAGGCGCGAGATGCAGCCGATGCCGAGGCCACTTTCCACCGCCCGCTTCACCGCCTCGGTGTGCTCGAGCTCCAGCCTCGGCGTGATGCCGCGTGGCAGGTGGCGCAAGGCCTGGTTGAGCGTCTCGCGCGTGCCCGAGCCCTGCTCGCGCAGGATCCACGGCTGATCGGCGAGTTCATCCGGCGCCACGGTGCCACGACCGGCCAGCGCATGGTCCGGCGCGCAGAAGACCACCAGCTCGTCCTCCACCCAGGGTTCGGAGTCGAGTTCGGCATCGCGCACCTGGCCCTCGATGAGACCGAGGTCGATCTCGTAGCGCAGCAGCAGGCTGGCGATGGTCGCAGTATTGTGAACCTGCAGTTGCACACGGCTTTCCGGATGGCGTTGCAGGTAGCCGGCCACGATGAGCGGAAGCAGGTAGTTGCCGATGGTGAGGGTGGCGCCGACACGCAGGTTGCCGAGCCCGCGCTCGCCACGCAGCAGGGCCTCCATCTCTTCGGCGCGATCGAGCAGTTCGACCGCGCGTGGCAGCAGCAGGCGCCCCTGCTCGTTGAGGCGAAGCCGCTTGCCGTGCCGATCGAAGAGCTGCTGGCCGAACTGGTTCTCGAGCTCGGCCAGCGCAGCGCTGGTGGCGGACTGCGACAGGTTGAGCCCTTCGGCAGCGCGCGACACATTCTCGTTGCGCGCAATGGCGACGAAAACCTCGATCTGCTTCAAGGTGTAGCGCATATCGACTCGATAGATAACAGATACACAAATTATCCGCGAAACCGGTAACCCTGACGAAATACAATCGCGTCATTCCTCAACTCAGGCTCCAACCCACCATGAGCAACCTGCGTACCGAGCGCGTCCTCAGCGTCCACCACTGGAACGACTCCCTGTTCACGTTCCGCACCACACGTGACCCTGGCCTGCGTTTCGAGAACGGCCAGTTCGTGATGATCGGCCTCGAGGTGGAAGGGCGGCCGCTGACCCGCGCCTACAGCATCGCCAGCCCCAACTACGAGGAGCACCTGGAGTTCTTCAGCATCAAGGTGCCCAACGGCCCGCTGACCTCGCGCCTGCAACACCTCAAGGAAGGCGACGAGATCGTCGTCAGCAAGAAGCCCACCGGCACGCTGGTGCTGCACGACCTGCATCCGGGCAAGCACCTGTACCTGCTGTCGACCGGCACCGGCCTGGCGCCCTTCATGAGCGTGATCCAGGATCCGGAAACCTATGACCGCTTCGAGAAGGTGATCCTGGTGCACGGCGTACGCACCGTGTCGGAGCTGGCCTACGCTGAGTTCATCACCAGCGAACTGCCGAACAACGAGTTCTTCGGCGATTTCGTGCGCGAAAAGCTGATCTACTACCCCACGGTCACCCGCGAGCGCTTCCGCAACATGGGCCGCGTCACAGACCTGATCGAATCGGGCAAGCTGTTCCACGACATCGGCCTCGCCCCGCTGCACCCGGCGCGCGACCGCGTGATGATCTGCGGCAGCCAGGCGATGATCACCGACACCTGCGCGCTGCTCGACGCACGCAACTTCCGCGTGTCGCACCGCATCGGCGAGCCGGGCGACTACGTGATCGAACGCGCCTTCGTGGAGAAGTGAGCGCCATCCAGGGCTGACGCGTCTTCCTCAGCGCCGCGTGCGCGGATCGGCAAATGGCAGGTCCGCGCTGACGAGGGACGAGCGAGGCTCGAAAGGCACCCGCAGCATCACGCCCGCATGGGCGTGATCGTAGCCCGGCGCCGATGACACCGCGGCGTAGGCGCCGACGATGAGGTGTGGCGCCAGCAGGCGCGCCCATTGCACCTCCAGGTTGGCGGCCAGCCCGCGCGTCGTGGTCTCGGCGTATTGGCCGCCATCCGCGGGCCGTGCAGGGAAACGCGGCGCAGCGTCCTCGTCGGCACTTCCATGGAGGATGGTGCCCACCGCACGCCATTGCTGGCGCTGGTTTTCCGCGCTCAGCGCATCGACCAGCAGGCCCCATTGCAGGCTGCGCTGCGGGCTGTAGTAGCCGCCATGGCCGTAGGTGAAATAGCGCAGGTTGCGCTGGTAGGCCGAATACTGCAGCAGCGGCCCGACACGCAGGTAGTCGAAGCCTTCGGGCTTCAGGTCGTAGGCCAGGCTGCCGGAGAGCTGGTAGCGATGGTTGTCGGCGACATCGTGGCCGTCGAGCTCGGCCCATTCCGCCCCCAGCGCCGCGCTCAGGCGCCCGCCCGGCGCCCACACGCCCAGCACCGATGCGCCTCGCTCGAGCACGCCGCCCCAGCGCTGCCCCAGCACCGGGTCGCGCGTACCAGAATATGCAAGCAGGCTGGGCCCGACGACGCGCTGAAAGACCTGTGCGGTGGCGCTGTAGGGATCGCGATAGTAGGTCAGGCCGAAGTCACCGGTGGCGCTCGACGACACTGCGCCACCGGCGGGAGAGGAGCCGAGGCTGCCGAACAGTGTGAGATCCGGCAGCTCCCAGCGCGCCGACACGCGGCCCTGCGCCGTCTTGTCCTCCTCGAGCGGCGGATAGGCATCCGGGGCAGTGTGGCGCCAGCCGAGATCGGCGTTGCCGCCCGGTCGGCCGGCCCGTAGCGACGCTCCTTGCGCCTCGATGCGCAGCCGCACTTCGCCCGCCATGCCCTCCACACCGACGCGCTGCGTCCACATGGTGAGGCGGTCCAGGCCAGAATCGCCGCTGGTACGCGACAGCTCGGCAGTGGCATCGACCGCCCAGCCGATGCGCCCCGGTGCGGTGGCGTGGTGCGGGTCGAGGCGTTCGGCGAGATCGAATTGCTTGCGTGCGAAGGCTCGATCGCGCTGCTCGGCGCCCAGGATGCGGGCCACCAGGGGGAGCCGGTCCGCAAGCGCGGCGAGACGCTCATCCTCGCCTGCGCCCCTGAGACTCTCGATGAGGCCGTAAACCGGGCCGGGATCGTCCGACTGCGCTGCGAGCCGTTCGAATCGTCCGGCAGCCGCCCTGGCATCGCCGGTGCGCAAAGCCGACCAGGCGACGAGCGGCTCCAGGTCGGGGCGGGCGATGCCGAGCGAGGACAAGGTCGCCGCGTGTTCGAGCACCTCGGCGTGGCGCCCGGATTCATAGGCGGCAACCATGGCCGCGGCCAGTGAATCCCCGCATGCCATCGCGATGCGTGCGGATTGGCGCGCGTTGTCGCAGGCAAGCCGCCTCGATTCATCCGCCAAAGCGCTCGCGCGCCATGCCAGGATCTGGCCGTAGAGCGCCGGCTCGGCGGCCGACTCCAGCGCCGATACCGAGGCGACCGCGGAGAAGAATGTGGCCGCCTGCGCCGGCCGCCCGGCATCGAGCAGCATCCAGCCCAGCGTCGTCATGGCCTCTGCGCGCCGCGGCTCGGCGATCTCTCGCGCCAACTGCAATGCAGACACCTCCTCGCCGTCGAGCGCCGCCTGGCGTGCCAGTGCAAGCAGGGCCTGGTCCTTGCCTTCCTGCGCCTCGCCTGCCCGCCCCCATTGCGCCGCGCGATCGAACCAGCTTGCAGCCGCATCGGCTGCCTGCCGCTGCAGCGCGAGCCACCCCAGCAGCAGCGCGCCGCCGCCATCACGGCGGGCCTGCACCTCGCGCCCCACCGCGGACAGGCGCTCGGCGGACAGTGCGCGCACGCCCTCGGCGTCCAGCCGTCCGAGATTGGCGAGGGTTGCGCCGTAGCGATCGTCGCGCCGGCTGGCCGAGCCGGGCTGCGCGAGCGCCCGCCTGGCAACGCTCCGGTGATCGACGGCGGAGTGCGCCGCAGCCGGCGAAGGCTCGAGCACGGGACGACGACCGGTACCCTGGTCGAAATCGGTCGCGTGGCCGGCAAGTGCGTCGCGCGCGGCGCGCTGCGTCGTCGGTGCGGCTTGCTGGCGCTCGATCTCGACTGCGTTCGTGCGGCGCTCGACGGCGAGCCCCTGCTCGGCCGCAACCAGCGCCGGCGAGGCTGCGAACGCGCCGATCAGCAGCGATGCGAGGGCCAGCGGCGAAGGCACGCGGACGGGGCAATTCGATGGCTTCACTGACGCATCTCCGCAAGTGCAAGATGGGAAAGCAGGAGCAGGCTCCAGGCGTAGTAGCCGTCATCGGCCGCTGGCACCGGCAGCGTCGCCGCCGGCGGGACGTTGTGGGTGACGCGGGCACGCGCCACCTGCGAAACCGCGGCCATGCCGGTCGACCAGGCATATTCGGCCACACGGCCATCCACCAGATCCATCCAGGCCGGCGGCGGACGCTCGCCGAACTCCGCCCACCAACGCAGATAGGGCGCCAGCAGGGAAGGATCGGAATGCACGCTCCATGCCAGATGCAAGGGCACGCGGACCGCATTGTAGCCATACCGCGGCTCGAAGCGGGCCGATGGCGCCAGGCCTCCCGCCGAGATGTCGAGCCAGTCGGGTGCGAGCTTTGCCGCACCGAAACGCGCCTCCGCAAGGAGGTTTCGGCCCGACTCCGCCAGTTGCCGCCAGGGCCCTTCGGCGAAGGCCAGCGCGAGCTGGTCGAGCGCGGGGAACACCCAGTAGGACGGATTGACGGTGACCACGCCGCCCGGCTCGGTCGCATCGAAACCGTGCACGCCCGGCAGCAGCACGAGCCGGCCGTGACGGCGCACCACCTGATGGGCCGCCAGCGCCTGCGCGATGCCGGCAGCCTCCTGGCGGTAGGGCTCGGCGCCCCAGCGATCGGCGGCACGCAGCAGCGCCCAGGCGATCAGCAGATCGCCGTCGCTCGCGTTGTTGGAATCGGTGACGCAGTCACCGGCAGCCTGCTGGCACGGACCGAACCGCCACGCGAAAAGCCCGTCCGGCCGCGCGAGCGTCTGCTTCGTCCACGCGAAGAGCGCATCGAAGCTGTGCCTGTCGTCAGCGGCGACCGCCAGGAGCATGCCGTAGCCCTGCCCTTCGCTGTGGGTGATGCCGCCGTTATCGACGTCGATCACCCGGCCGTCGGTGATGAAGCGCGTGCGGAAGCCCTCCCACAGCGCGGGATCCAGATGTCCCGCGTGCGGGAGCTGGAGCTCCGGCGCAGGCCGCATGCAGGACAGGGTGCACAGCGCCAGGAGCACCATGACGGCGCGCCGCCAGATCATCCGCGTCTCACTCACCGCGTTCGATGCGTCCGCGACGGCCGCGCAGCAGCACACGGGCGCTTACGACGACGAGCACAACCGCGGCCAGCAGCGCAAGCAGCACATACCACGGGTTGGCCGTCAGATAGAGCCGCAGTTGCGTCCATCGCCCCTGTTCGCCGGCCGTAAAGGGTTCGGCGACCCTGAGCGTAGTGACCGCATCGTCCACTCCACCCCACACTGCCAGATCACCGCCAAGGCGTGACCACACCTCGGGGCGCACGAGGTCCTGGACGCGAGCGGCGAGCCGATCCGCGTCAGCCGCAGCGATCACCGTGAGCGTCGCGGCGTCGGCGCTACGCGGGTTGCGCAGCGCCGCAATGCCGCCGAGATCGCCCAGGCCACCGTCCTGCTGCACCCGCCCGCGCATGCCAGGCGCCTGGCCCCTGGCTCCGCCTTGCAGCAGCGCGTCCATGAGCACGGAGAAGAAGCCGTGCGTGGCCGCCCGCCCCTCGTCGCGCATGTCGTTGAGCGCCTGGTAGGGCCAACTCACCGAGCGGCCGAGCGCCGCCGACCAGGATGCAAAAAGATCGTCCGGCAACTGCGCAGCCGGTGCCAGCAGCAGCACGCGTCCGGCGAGCTTGTCGCCATCCATCCCGACCTGCAGCGTCCAGCCCTCCTGCGGCGCACCTGCCACCTGGGCGAGCTTGCCGAGCAGCGTCAACGCGCTGCCGACCTCGGCCGCGGAGCTCACCACCAGGCGCGGCTCGAGCTTGCCATCGGTGGAGAAATACGGATAGCCGGTGGTGCGCAGCAGACCCAGATCCGGTTGCAGCGCGGCGGAGGCGAAAGGCGGCATGACGATGCGCGAGCTGCCGCCGATCTGGGCCACCAGGTGATCGCCGTCGACGCTGACGCATTCTCCGCTCGCCACCTCGGGCCTGAGGCTGAAATCGAAGCGGACCGTATTGACGCCCGGCACCAGCGCGCGGGCCGGCAGCACGATGCGGTAATCGCGATAGGCGACGCCGTTCTTGTCCTCCAGCGGCCTGCCGTGGACGAAGCGGTCGTTCACCGTGACGTTCATCACCGAGCCAGGACCCATGCCGGCCCCGTAGGCCAGGTCGACCAGCAGTTCGACCTCGGCGGACTCCTCCGGGTAATAGTCGGCGGGAACCTGCAGGTTCAGCCTGGCCGTGTGGGCGCCAGCGCCGCGAAAAGCGGCGTCGGCGAAACCCAGCGTGGCGAAGGTGTAGCGGCGGTCGGCGCCGAGCACGCGGCCGGAAAGCTGAGCGAGCCCGGGAGTCCGGCGCTCGCCGCCAAGCTGCGTCACGCGCGGAACCGGGTTGAGCGCGTCGTCCATCACGGCGAGCAGGCTGGCCGCGCTCGCCACCTCGTCAGCGCTGTTTCCGGTCACCACCAGCAGGCTGGCCGGGCCAGCCGCGGCGCGCGCCTGGCGCTCGATGGCCAGATGCGGTCCCTTGATGTCGGACAGCATCGCGGCGGGCAGCAAGGGCCGCAGCTCGTCGACCGTACCCACGAGCACCTGCGCGCCCTGAGCAGGGGATTCAGGCAGTTGCGCCGCGCCCGCAGGCACGCTGGCATGCTCGATGGTGAGTGGTGCGAACTGCCGGCGCAGCGCCAGCGCCTGGGCGACACGCGGCAACGCCCGCGAAATGACAGGCGCCGCAGCGCCTTCCACCGTCAGCAGGCGCACCTGCGCCAGGCCGCCGATGCCGGGCGAGAACAGCGCGCCCACATCCTTCAGCAGCAGCGCGCGGTCGCGGTCCTCGACGCGGTAGTGCAGTTGGGAGCCATGCAGGTCGAGCTCGGTCCACAACTCGGCAAGCCCCGGGGATTCGCAGCGGTCGAGCACATGCTGCACGACCGCGAAGCTGAGCTTGTTGTAGCCCGGCTTCCAGCGCTCCGCCGGCAGCCGGACGCGTGCCGTGCCCACCGGCTGCTTGGGATCGAGGGGGATCTGCGCCAGGGTGAGATCGTTCAGGCGCACGGCGAGCGTCGAGCGGCCCGACACCAGCGCGATCGAGTTGGAGAACTTCAGCTCCACGGTCGCTTCGCGCATGTCGACCGCAGGCGACAGCGGAATGTAGAGATCGCGCTCCGCCGCCGCCCCTTGCAACATCAGGGGCCCAGGCTTCGCGGCGAACTGCGACAGGCGCACGCTCGCTTCATCAACCGCGGCGACGCTCGTGCCCGCTGCGAGGGCAGCAAACAGCAGAATGAGGCCCCCGATCGCCCGCGACACGCGGCCGCGCAGCCGAGCCAAAAGCACATCAGCCAGAATCTTGTTGTTATTCATCATCATCGGTCCACTTCAGGGTGCAGGATCCGCATGCGCGGACCCCGGCACGATTTGCGGGGCAACAGGCTGCGCGACGCTGCGCGCGCGGCGGCGCCGACCGAACCATTCGACATGCATTTTCACGGGTTTCACCATCAGGTTCAGCATCATTCGCAAGGCTGTGCCGAAGGATATCGGCCGCGAGCGCCGTTGCTGAAAGAAAAGCCAACGCGCGCTGTCGCCGTACGCCAGTGTCACTGCGTCGTCCGCGTGCCTGGGGTCGGAGAGGTCGAACTCCGCGCCGATGATGAGGCCGGCAGCCGTCGCCTCGAGCTTGCGCACGATGGCCGGCAGGCGCAACGTGCGCTCCGCCGCCTGCGAAAACGAAGCGAGCGAGAAGCGAAGCCCCACAGCCAGTCCGGACGCATCGATGCCCTTGACCGTGATGCGGGCGCCGCGCGCCGACACATCGTCGATCGAACAGGCGAAGGTGCGCCCCTCACCCAGGCTTGCGCTGCCCTCCTCCAGCACCGGCATGCGCGGCACGTTGCGGCGCTGACGCCGCTCGATCAGCACGCCCAGCGCCGCCAGCACGGTAAGGAAGTTGAACAGGTTCCACAAGATGACGATGGTGGTGATGCCGCGCACCAGAGGGTATTCCACCAGGCGATAGGCGCCCCCCAGAAAGGCGAGCCCAGTCAGGGCGAACAGGACGTAGAACGGCATCGCCAGCGGCGACAGGAAATCGTCTTCCATCGTTGCGCCTTTCGGCGTCACGAGGAAAGACGGTTTGCGCGGGTTGACCAGCACGCGGCACACCGCGACGAAGGAAAACAGGCACTGGACGATCTCGTACAGCTCGGAGATCAGCGGCCACCGCGTGCGCCCGAAGAGCAGGTTGGAGACGATGTAGGTGGCCAGCACGTGCGGCAGCGCATACGCCAGGATCTGCGGCACCGAGGCGTTATAGACCTGCAGGCCGAAGATGAGGAAGGCCAGTGGCGCGGCGACGAAGATCAGGCGCGAAAACGGAAACAGCCAGAACAGGATCGAGCTCATGTAGCCGATGCGCTGACCGAAGCTCAGCCCGGCGGCGAAGAAGGGCCGCTTGAGCAGCAGGATCTGCGTCATGCCCTGCGCCCACCGCGTACGCTGCGTGACGAAGCTGGTCAAGGTTTCGGGCGCCAGGCCCGCCACCAGCGGAAGGTCCACATAGACGGAGCGGTAGCCGCGGCGATGCAGTTCGAACGCGGTCTCGGCATCCTCGGTGATCGTGTCGCCGGCCAGCCCGCCCACCTCGTCGAGGTGGCGCCGCCGCAATATGGCCGCGGAGCCACAGAAGAACGACGCGCCCCAGAAGTCCAGCCCGCGCTGGATGGTCCGGTAGAACATGTCGTTTTCGGACGGCATGCGGCGGAAGCCATCGAGGAGGTTGCGGTCGATCGGGTCGGGGTTGACCATGAAGTGCGGGGTCTGCACCAGGAACACGTCGTCATGGCGCAGCATCCACGGCACGGTGCGGTCCAGGAAGTCGACCGTGGGAACGTGGTCGGCATCGAGCACGGCGACCAGATCCCCGTCGGTACGGCCCAGCGCGTGGTTGAGGTTGCCGGCCTTTGCCCGCTCGTTGCGCGGGCGCGTCATATAGACCACGCCCAGGCGCGCGCACAGGGCCTTGAGCGCCGCCCGGCGAATCCGCGCCGCCCGCGCAACGGTCGGGTCAGCGCTGTTGAGCTTCTGCTCGGTGGCGCCATCGTCGAGCAGGTAGACGCGCAGCAGATGGCGCGGGTAACGCATCAGCAGCGCGGCCCGGAGGGTGACCTCGAGCAGGGCGGGGTCCTCGTTGTAGCTGGGCACCAGCACATCGACACTGGGCAGCGGCGTGTCCTCGGGCAGGTCGCGCAGGCTCAGCAGCGGGCGGCGATAGGGGGCCACATTCACCACCATGCCGAGAAAGTGGACAGCAGCGGCATAGATCTCGGCCGCGAAGAGCAGCAGCACCGCGACCATCGACAGCCAATCGCTGGCGTGAAGCGTGGACGATGCGCGCCAGGCGAGATAGCGCAAGGTGATCGCGCCGCAGACGATGAGCACCACCAGCCGAAAGACCTCGGCGTGGCGCCCTTCGGCCGCCAGGCGCGCAAACCAGGCGATGGCCAGGAGCGCGATCGCGACCGGCAACTGGGCGACGAAGTCCAGCGGCACGAATGAGACCGCGACGACGAAAAGCAGCCCGCAGGCCATGAAGTAGCTGCAGAGCTGCTCGTTCATTCCCGCCACGCGGGTCGCCCCTGTCGAGGCGCTCGGCACCGGCTTGCCGGGCTCGCCGCTCATGCCGGAAGGATGACGCTCGGATGAGCAGCGTTGATCACCAACCTGCCCCGACCATCGATACGGAGGCCGAGCTTGTAGAGATCGCGAGCGATGGTGTTGCGCACCGACGCCGTCCTTTTCTTCGCCCACAGCGACACCAGCGAGAGGATCGTCAGCGCGGGAAATGCGACCAGCCCCACCGCAAGCAGGGCCGCGGCATGCACAGCGGGCGTTCTGAGCACGAAGGCGATGACCGCAAATGCGAAGACGCCGAGTCCCGTTGCGCCCGCGTGCAGCAGCCGCAACCCAAGCAGAAGGCGCTCGCTTCGCAGCAAGCCATCCCGCATCCGGCGCAGTCCGTCGAGCGCGGCTTCATCCGTGGGGTGAAGTTCTTCAAGCGCTTCGACATACGCGAGCGGGGTATCACCGCCGAGAAGACTGGCACGATGGAGGCGCAGAACATTCGGCAAGGAGTGAAAGGACATGGTGGAATCCGGCGGACAGCGGGTGTGAGCCGTGCGACGGGCAACCCGGGCGAGCTCGCCCAGGCATGATCCCGCGCGTTCTTGTTCGGGTGCCTCGAAGGCTAGGCGGTGTGCGCCGAACACACCATGCACTGCATCACGCAGACAGGAGTCGGCGGGCCGCTTCCGTCATGCAGCGTGATTTGGCTCACGTCCGCAAGTCGCTGCCGGTCGCTCCGGGGGCGCGATTCTAACAGAAGCGCCTCGCACAGATGCCGCCTCGCGTGAGCACGCGCGCTCGGTGCGGCAAAGTTCGCTGCTGCGGTAAACTGCTGGCCTCGCAAACTGGCTGCAGCCCCTCGGCCGCTTGCGCTGCTGTCGCCCTGACCAACTCCCTCCGCAGGAAACCATGGCCCAATACGTAATGTCGATGCTGCGCGTGAGCAAGATCGTTCCGCCCAAGCGTCAGATCATCAAGGACATCTCCCTCTCCTTCTTCCCCGGCGCCAAGATCGGCCTGCTCGGCCTCAACGGCTCGGGCAAGTCCACCGTGCTGCGCATCATGGCGGGAGTGGACAAGGAATACGACGGCGAGGTGCAGTGGCTCGCCGGCCAGCGCATCGGCTATCTGCCGCAGGAGCCCGAGCTCGACCCGGCCAAGAGCGTGAAGGAAGAGGTCGAGGCCGGCCTGGGCGAGATCATGGAGGCGCGCCAGAGGCTCGAGGAGATCTACGCCGCCTACGCCGAGCCGGATGCCGATTTCGACAAGCTCGCCGAAGAACAAGCGAAGTACGAGAACATCCTGTCTACTGCCGGCAGCGACGTCGAGACCCAGATGGAGATCGCCGCCGACGCGCTGCGCCTGCCGCCCTGGGACGCGGTGATCGGCAACTTGTCCGGCGGCGAGAAGCGCCGCGTGGCGCTGTGCAAGCTGCTGCTGTCCAAGCCCGACATGCTGCTGCTGGACGAACCCACCAACCACCTCGACGCCGAGTCGGTCGAGTGGCTGGAGCAGTTCCTCACCCGCTTCCCCGGCACCGTGGTAGCCGTCACCCACGACCGCTACTTCCTTGACAACGCCGCCGAGTGGATCCTCGAACTGGACCGCGGCCACGGCATCCCGTGGAAGGGCAATTACTCGAGCTGGCTGGAGCAGAAGGGTGAGCGCCTGGCGCAGGAGGCCAAGCAGGAGGCCGCGCACCAGAAGGCGATGAAGACCGAACTGGAATGGGCGCGCTCCAACCCCAAGGCGCGCCAGGCCAAATCCAAGGCCCGCCTGGCCCGCTACGAGGAGATGGCCAGCGTCGAATACCAGCGCCGCAACGAGACCCAGGAGATCTTCATCCCGCCCGGCGAGCGCCTTGGCGACAAGGTCATCGAGTTCCACGGCGTCAGCAAGGCCTTCGGCGACAAGCTGCTGATGGACAACGTCAGCTTCGCCATTCCGCCGGGCGCCATCGTCGGCATCATCGGCCCCAACGGCGCCGGTAAATCGACGCTGTTCAAGATGATCGAAGGCCGCGACAAGCCAGACGCCGGCACGGTGGAGATCGGCTCCACGGTCAAGATCGCCGCCGTCGACCAGACCCGCGAAGGCCTGGCCAACGACAAGACGGTGTTCGACGCCATTTCTGATGGCGCCGACGTGCTGACCGTGGGCCGCTTCGAGATGCCCAGCCGCGCCTACATCGGCCGCTTCAATTTCAAGGGCGGCGACCAGCAGAAGATCGTCGGCAACCTCTCCGGCGGCGAGCGCGGGCGCCTGCACCTGGCCAAGACGCTGATCCAGGGCGGCAACGTGCTGCTGCTCGACGAACCCTCCAACGACCTCGACGTCGAGACGCTGCGCGCGCTCGAAGACGCGCTGCTGGAGTTCGCCGGCTGCGCGCTGGTGATCTCGCACGACCGCTGGTTCCTCGACCGCATCTGCACCCACATCCTGGCGGCCGAGGGCGACTCGCAGTGGTTCTTCTTCGAAGGGAACTACCAGGAATACGAAGAGGACAAGAAGAAGCGCCTGGGCGAGGAAGGCGCCAAGCCTAAGCGCATCCGCTACAAGCCGATCACGCGCTGACGGGCTTAGAAGACGCAGCTCCGGAAGCGACGCAGCCCCCGGAAGGGGGCTGTGTGCTTTTCAACGTGGCGCGGCTGGCACCGCTGCCAGCCTGCCGTCAGCGGCCGCCTGAGCAGCCGCAGCCGCCACCACCGCCGCCGCAGGAGCCGCCCTGCGCGCCATAGCTCGGCGCCGCTTCATCCTGCGCATGGAGTTGGATCTTGAAATCGATCACGATGTTGCCGGGCTCGCGCGCCACGTACTGGATGCCCACCTGGCTGCCATAGCGCTGCTGGATCTGGTTGAGCAGCGGCAGCGGGTCGTGGTCGTTCACAAAGCGCATCGTCTCGCCGTCGTCCAGCGATTCGAGCGCGCCGAAGATCGCCGCATGGCGAAAACGCTTGGCGACGCCGCGCGCGTCGAAACCAAACACCGCATTATCGATAACAGGCAGTTCGCTCATCGAATTTCGTCCTCTGGTTGGTCGGCGCCACAGCGCGCCGCAGGCTTCGCATCGTGCCGGCGCGGCGCGTCGAAAGCCTTGAGCCAGAACAAGAATTCGCCCACCGATCACGACGACCTGCCGCCAAGCTACGATGCCGGGGCGGCCATCGCGTGGTCGCAACGTCCGTCAGGAGAACCCCGATGTCCATGAGCTATGAACAGCACCTCGATGAAGTCACCACACTAATCTACGAACGCCACGACCTGAGCGAGAAGGCGGCAATCCGCATCGTGATGCTCGCGCAGGAGGACGGCTACTTCAGCGGACACGACGACGACCCTTCGATCTGCACTCAGGCGCGCGCCGAAGCGGACGCCGAAGCGGTGTTCCGCAAGTACGCCAAGCCACCGCGCGCGGCCGATGTCGCCCCGAAACGCAGCCGATGACCGCACCTGCCACGGGCAATGCTGCTAGAGTCATCAGGCCGTGTGCCTGAAAGCTCACTCCGGAGATCGATCATGTTCCACAAATTCCTGCGCCGTTTCTCCCTGCTGCTCTGCGCCGTTGCCCTGCTCGGACTGTCGGGCTGTGGCTACAACGATTTCCAGCGCCTCGACGAACAGAGCAAGGCGGCATGGGCCGAAGTGCTGAACCAGTATCAGCGGCGCGCCGACCTGATCCCCAATCTGGTCAGCACGGTGAAGGGTGAGGCCAACTTCGAGCAGGAAACGCTGACCAAGGTCATCGAAGCCCGCTCGCGCGCCACCGCCATCCAGGTCACGCCCGAGATGCTGAGCGACCCCCAGGCCATGGAGCGCTTCCAGCAGGCGCAGGGACAACTCGGCAGCGCGCTGTCGAGGCTGCTGGTCGTCGCGGAGAACTATCCGACTCTCAAGGCCAACCAAGCCTTCCAGGAATTGCGGGTGCAGCTCGAAGGCACCGAGAACCGCATCACGGTGGCGCGCAACAAGTACATCGACTCGATACAGCAATACAACGTCCTGGCGCGCAGCTTCCCCACCAACCTCACCGCGATGGTGTTCAGCTACAAGCCGAAGGCGAGCTTCAGCGTGGCCAACGAAGCCGAGATCTCGCGTCCGCCAACGGTGGACTTCGGCTCGCCGGCGAAGAAACCTTGATTGCGTCGCGTCGAACGCGTGCCGGCATGTGCAATGCCGGCCTGCCGAGCTGCGATTCCTGATTGCTGCCCCACTCCCACCCCTACCCCCTCTTCGACTGCCGATGAACCGGGCACAACCAGCCATCCCCTGCCGCAGCGCGCTCTACCTTCTGGCCGCGCTGTTCGGGCTGTTGCTGCTGGCTTGCGGGCCGGTCGCAGCCCAGCCACTGCAGCCCGTCCCCGAGCTGAGCGCGCGCGTTGTGGACCGCAGCGGCACCCTCGCGCCACAGCAGCTTCAGGCGCTTGAGGCGCACCTCGCCAGCTTCGAGCGCGAGCGCGGCACGCAGATCGTAGTGCTGCTCGTCCCCACGTCGGCGCCTGAGGACATCGCCGCATATGCGTTCCGCGTCGCCGACACCTGGAAGATCGGCCGCCGCGACGTCGGCGACGGCATCCTGGTGGTGGTCGCCAAGGACGACCGCCGCATCCGCATCGAGGTGGCGCGCGCGCTGGAGGGCGCGGTGCCCGATGTCGCGGCATTCCGCATCATCGACCGCATCATCACGCCGGCCTTCCGCCAGGGCGATTTCGCCGGCGGCCTGGAAGGGGGCGTCGATGCGCTGATGGCCCTGGTGCGCGGCGAGGCGCTTCCCCTGCCCGCGCAGCAAGCGCGCAACGACGGGCAGACGTCGATCGAAGACCTGGGCGCCTTCCTGTTCGTCGCCGTGCCGGTGGTCGGGGCAGTACTGATCGGCGTGCTCGGCCGCAAGCTGGGCGCGCTGGCGACGGGCGGCGCGGCAGGCTTCGTCATCAAGCTGCTGACCGGCAGCCTGCTGCTCGCCGGCATCGGCGGCGTGCTGGCGGCGGTATTCGTGCTGGCGCTGGGGATCGGTGGTGGCGGTGGCTTCGGCGGCGGTGGTCCCGGTGGCGGCATGCGCCGTGGCGGGCCCATCATCTGGGGTGGCGGTCGGGGCGGCGGCGGAGGCGGTTTCAGCAGCGGTGGTGGCGGCAGCTTCGGCGGCGGCGGCGCCTCGGGGAGCTGGTGATGAGCCTGCTGCGCGCATTGCGTCATCTATGGCTCGACCGTGGCGACGTTCATCGTGCGCTCGGCAGGGAGGCACTCGACCGGCTTGCGGCGCAGGTGCGCGACAGCGAGCGGCGACACAGCGGCGAGATCTGCGTCTGCGTGGAAGCCTCCCTTCCGCTGCGCTACCTGTGGCGCCATGTACTGCACCGTACCGCATTGGCGGATCTCGCCCACGAACGCGCGCTGGAGCTCTTCGCCGAGCAGCGCGTCTGGGACACCGAGCACAACAACGGCGTGCTGATCTACGTGCTGCCAGTCGAACGCCGCGTCGAGCTCATCGCCGACCGTGGCGTTGTACCGCATGGTGGTGCCACGCACTGGCAGGCACTGATGCGCGACATCTCGACGCGCTTCGCCGGCGGCCGGCTCGAAGACGGCATATCGCAGGCGGTCGATGCAGTCGGCGACGTGCTCCAGAGCCGCTTCCCGGCGGGTGGGACCGAAGGGCAGGCTGGAGGGAACGAAGAGGGCGAGCTACCGGACCGACCTGTCATTCTCTGATCAGGCATGAGACCGGCAACGCGGCTGCCGGCCGCTGTGCTATTGTTGAAAAAGAGGCAGACAAGAGGCGTGTTCCCGTTCGCTGTCATGACGCCGACAAATGCGCCCATGCCGGCCTCGCGAAATTCCTATTACCCGCGAGTGTGGAGGATGTGTATGGCCGGAAAGCAAGAACAGATGAACGAACTTCAGAAAAAGAACCTGGAAGCGGCCATGCGCCTCGCGCAGCTCTCGATCGAGAACTCGCAGCGCATCATGGAAATCCAGGTCTCTACCGCCAAGACCCTGTTCGAAGAGGGCGTGCAGAACGCCAAGGCACTGTCTGCGGTGAAGGACCCTCGGGACATGATGAACCTGCGCACCCAGTTCGCGCAGAGCACCACCGAGAAGATGCTGGCCTGCGCACGCGAGATCGCCGAGATCACCACGCGCACCCAGGCTGAAGTGGGCAAGCTGGTCGGCGAGCAATTGACCACCGGTAGCCACGACGTCTTCGAGGCGATGCAGAAGATGTTCAAGGGAATGCCGATCACCGACCAGAACGCGCTGGGGGCAATGCAGTCCGCGATGGACACCACGCGTGCCGCCTTCGAGCAGATGACCCGTGCTTCGACCGAGGCCTTCCAGGCCTTCACGCAGCAGGGAGCCAAGGGCCGCAGGTAAGCCCGACGGTGGCTGATCCGCTGCCGCAAGGCGGGTCGGCGATGACGAAGACGGCGCCACCAGGCGCCGTCTTCATTTCGTCAGCCCGCGTTTCTCAGCCCTTCGACGCGCTCGCTGCCGCCGACCAGCGTGCCGCGGCAGTGTCGTCGCTTTCGCGCGCATCGACCCAGCGCGCGCCCTCGGGGGTTTCCTCGCGCTTCCAGAACGGTGCCTGCGTCTTCAGGTAGTCCATGATGAATTCGCATGCGGCGAAAGCTTCGCCACGGTGCGCCGCGGCGACGCCGACGAAGACGATGCGATCGCCCGGCTGCAGCCGCCCGACGCGGTGGATGACCCTGACCGACAGCGGCGACCAGCGCACGCAGGCCTGCTCGACGATGTCACCGAGGGCGCGCTCCGTCATGCCTGGATAATGCTCCAGCGTCATCGCCGACACGCCGCTGCCATCGTTGGCATCCCTCACCAGGCCGATGAACGTGGCGATGCCACCGACATCGCGCCGGCCGTCGCCGAGCCTGGCGGTCTCGGCGCCGACGTCGAAATCCGCCTCCTGGACGCTCACCAGCATCTCGCCCGCTGCCGCCTGCTGCGCGCTCATGGCTGCTCCCGGGCTCAACCGCCGGTGACGGGCGGAAAGAAGGCGACCTCGTCACCCGGTCCGACCGATGCATCGCCGCCGACCATGCGCTGATTGACTGCCGCCTTCACGTTGGCGGCCGCCAGCTTTTCCCAGACGCCGCCGCGGGCGACGAGGCAGGCGCGCAGCGCGGACACGCTCGCCACCCCCGCCGGCGGATCGAAGTCCTCCGCGGATACGCCCAGCGCCTCGCGCAGCGCAGCAAAGTAGAGAATTCTGAGCGCCATCTGCGCAACCTCGTCGTTCAGTCAAGCAAATCGGTGAAGGGCAGGAAACGCACCGTGCCGCCGCGTGCGACCGGTTGCGCCGCCGGAATATCGACCAGACCATTCGCCCACACCGTCGAGTTCAGCGCTGCCGACCCCTGGTTGTCGAACAGTTCCACGCCGCCCTGCGCATTCATGCGCGCGCGCAGGAACTCGCGGCGGCGGTCCGGGCGCGGCCAGTCGAAGTCGGCGCGCAGCAGCAGCGCCGCTGGCGCCACATCCCGCACTCCCTGTGTCGCCAGCAGGAAAGGCCGCACCAGCATCAGGAAAGTGACGAAGCTCGACACCGGGTTGCCGGGCAGGCCGATGAAGGCCGCGCCGTGCACCCGGCCATAGGCCAGCGGCTTGCCAGGCTTCATTGCGATCTTCCACAGGTCGAGGCTGCCTTCGGCCTCCACCGCCGGCTTGACGTGGTCTTCCTCGCCCACCGACACGCCGCCGCTGGTGAGGATCAGGTCATGACCCTGCGCGGCCTTGCGCAACACCTCGCGCGTGGCGTCCAGGTTGTCAGGGACGATGCCGAAATCGGCCACTTCGCAGCCCAACCCATGCAGCAAGGCATTGAGCAGGAAGCGATTCGAATTGTAGATGCCGCCCGGCGGCAGCGCCTCGCCGGGCATGACCAGTTCGCTGCCGGTCGAGAACATCGCCACCCTGACGCGGCGATGGACCGGCAGTTGTGCCAGGCCGACCGAGGCGGCAAGCGCGACCGCCTGCGGCGTCAGGCGCAGCCCCGCCGGCAGGATCTCCGCGCCCAGTGTGATGTCCTCGCCCGCCCGACGCACGGATTCACCCGCGCACGGCAGGTGGTTGATCACCACGTCGTCGCCATCGGCTTCGCACAGCTCCTGCATCACCACCGCATCGGCCCCGGGCGGTAGCGGCGCGCCAGTGAAGATGCGCGCTGCGCTGCCCGCGGCAAGCGGATGGCCGACGCTGCCCGCCGGAATGCGCTGGCTGACGCGCAGCCGCGTGCCGATGGCGGACACGTCGGCGGTGCGCACTGCGTAGCCGTCCATCGCCGAGTTGTCCATCGGCGGTTGCGCCAGGCCGGAACGCTGCGCAACTGCGAGCACGCGGCCGCTGGCGACGAAGGTGTCGATCTGCTCGATCTCCCGCACCGGGCGCACGAAATCCAGCAGCTTGGCGTAGGCCTCGTCGAAGGAAAGCATGGGGGCGTTCATTGGACGTCGGGATGCTCGAGGATGAAGGCGGCGATGGCGGCGGGATCGTTGAGCGGCAGGCGCGGCAACGGACAGTCGATGACGCCATCCGTGGCAACCGCGACGACGTGCGGATTTTCCGGCCACAGCGGCGGCTTGCCCAGCGCCGGGCGATGGATCTCGATCTTGGGCACGGCGGCTTCCTTGTAGCCTTCGATCAGGACAAGATCGCAGGGCGCCAGCAGTCGCAACTGCTCGTCCAGGGTGGGCTCGGGCGCGCCGCGCAATTCGTGCATCAGCACCCAGCGATCGTTGGACAGCATCAGCACCTGGGTGGCACCTGCTTCGCGGTGGCGGTAGGAATCCTTGCCGGGGCGATCAAGGTCGAAGCCGTGATGTGCATGCTTGATCACCGACACGCGCAGGCCGCGCGCAGTGAAGTGGGGAATGAGTTGCTCTACCAGCGTGGTCTTGCCCGAGCCGGACCAGCCGGCCATGCCGATGACTTTCATCGCTCGATGTTCGAAGTGGGTTGCGCGGTCAGTTGCGTGTGAAGCCGCAAGGATACCCCAGCACGGTGGCCCCCGGGCTCAGTCGGCGGTCCCGGGCGGCGGCAGCGTATGCAGGAAGGCCACCGCCTCGGCCTCGAGACGGGTGCGGCGCATCGGCGGCAGGCTGCGCCAGACGACCTTGCCGTAGGACTTGTCGATCATGCGCGGATCGCAGATGCACAGCACGCCGCGGTCGCGCTCGGTGCGGATGAGGCGTCCGGCGCCCTGCTTCATGCTGATCACCGCACGCGGCAATTGATGGTGGACGAAGGGGTTGAGGCCCTGCCTCTGCATGTGCTCGACACGCGCGGCGAGTACCGGATCGTCGGGCGGCGCGAAGGGCAGCTTGTCGATCACCACCAGCGACAGCGCGTCGCCCGGCACGTCCACGCCTTCCCAGAAGCTCTGGCTGGCGACCAGCACCGCGTTGCCGAGGCGGCGGAAACGGTCGAGCAGCTCGGTGCGCGATCCCTCACCCTGCAGCAGCAGCGGCAGCTCGTCGCCCGCCTGCTGCAGGCCGTCGGCGATCAGCTCGTGCACCCGGCGCATCGCGCGCAACGAGGTGCACAGCACGAAGGCGCGGCCGCGCGCGGCGCGGATCAGCGGCAGTGCGACCCGCGCCACCGCCTCGGTATAGTCGGGCGAGTTGGGGTCAGGCATGTTGGCGGGCGCATACAGTAGCGCCTGCTCGCCGTAGTCGAAGGGGCTGCCCCACACTGCGGTCATGGGCGGCGGATCCATCCACGCCAGGCCGAGCTCGCGGCAGTAGTGGCCGAAATCGGCCTTGCCCACCGCCAGCGTGGCCGAGGTGAAGATCCAGGCGCGCGGATGGCCTTCGAGCTGGCGCTTGAACACGTCGGACACATGCAGCGGCGTGGCGTTGAGCGCCAGCGACTGGGTGAAGACCTCGACCCAGCGGATCAGGTCTTTCTCCTCCGGGTTACGCCACCGTGCCAACCGCTCGCCCATCTCCTCGGTGCGCCGCAGGCAGTTGCCGAGCCCTTCCGAGCGCTCGGCCTGGGTGTCGAGCACGGAATGGAAGGCATCGAGCGCCTGCTGCAGCGCGTCGAGCTGCGGCTCGAAGGCTTCCCGCTCGGCCGCCTGCGTTGCCGACAGCCGCGCCGTCTCGTTGCCGAACACCAGGCGCAGGTCGCGCGCTGCCTTTTCCAGCTTGCGCGACTCGTCGATCAGCGCGATGCAGTCGCGCGCCGCGGCCAGCGTCTCGGAGCGCGTGTCGCGCGCCAGCTCCAGCACCTGCGAGGTCGACACGCTCTCGCCGAAGAACAGGCTGGCCGTCTCCGGCAACTGGTGCGCTTCGTCGAAGATCACCGCGTTGCAGGCCGGCAGCAGTTCGCCCATGCCTTCGTCGCGCAACATGACATCAGCAAAGAAGAGGTGGTGGTTCACCACCACCACGTCGGCTTCCATCGCCGCCCGCCGGGCCTGCATGACGAAGCATTCGTCCTTGTTCGGGCAGTCCTGGCCGAGGCAGTTGTCGCGTGTGGAGGTCGCCGCGATCCACGCGGCGGAATCCTCGCGCACGTCGGTGCATTCCGCCTTGTCGCCGGTCTGCGTGAGTTTGGCGAAACGCGTGATCGCGCGCAGGTCGGCGGCGTCCTGCGCGGTAAGGAAGCGCCCGTCGCGCGCGTTGCGCTCGAGGTGGTAATGGCAGACGTAGTTGGCGCGCCCCTTGAGCAGCGCGATCGACACGGGCACCTTCAGCGCGGCACGCACGGTGGGCAGGTCGCGGTTGAAGAGCTGGTCCTGCAAGGTCTTGGTGCCGGTCGAAAGGATCACCTTGCCGCCCGCCAGCAGCGCCGGCACGAGGTAGGCGAAGGTCTTGCCCGTGCCGGTGCCGGCTTCGGCCACCAGCACGCGATTGCCCTGGATGGCCTCGGCGATCTTCTGCGCCATCTCGATCTGTTGCGCGCGCGCGCAGAAGCCGGGGATGGCCGCGGCCAGCGGGCCATCTGGGGCGAACAGGGATGCGAGATCGGACATCGGCGCGGCTAGTGCACCTGCAGCGCGTCGACGGCTTCCACGCGGTGCGCCTCGGCGAGGTAGTCGCGCGAGCGCATCTCGATCAGGCGGCTCACCGTACGCACGAACTCGTGCGCGTTCTGGCCCTCGACGTAGAGCTCGTGCGCCTCGACCTCGGCGCTCATGATGAGCTTGACGCGGTGGTCGTACAGCACGTCGATGAGCCAGGTGAAGCGGCGCGCCTCCGCGGCGTTGCCGACGAGCATCTTCGGCACCTTCGACAGCAGCACGGTGTGGTGCTCGCGCGCGATCTCGAGGTAGTCATTCTGCGAGCGCGGGCCGCCGCACAGGGTGGCGAAATCGAACCAGATCACCCCGGGGGCGCGCCGCACGACCGGCAGCTTGCGCTCAAGGAGTTCGATCGTGCCGCCCTGGCCATCCCCGCCAGCAAGGCGGCGGAAATCGTCGCGCATCTTGCGCTCGGCGGCTTCGTCGGCAGGCACGAGATAGATCTCGATCTTCTCGAGTTGCCGCAGGCGGTAGTCGGTGCCGTGATCCACCTCGAAGACATCGAAGCGGCGCTTGATCATCTCGATGGTGGGCAGGAAGTTGATGCGCATGAGCCCGTTGGGATAAAGCCCGTCGGGCGGGTAGTTTGAGGTCATCACGAAGATCACCCCACGCGCGAACAGCGCGTCGAGCAGCCGGCCGAGGATCATGGCGTCGGCGATGTCCGACACGTGGAACTCGTCGAAGCACAGCAACCGCGTCTGGCGCGCGATGCGATCGGCCACCTTCTGCAGCGGATCCGGTTCGTGGTTGTGGTTCTTCAGATCGTTCTGCACTTCCTGCATGAAGGCATGGAAGTGGGTGCGCCGCTTACGCTTGTAGGGCACCGAATCGAAGAAGCAGTCCATCAGGAAGCTCTTGCCGCGCCCCACCCCGCCCCAGAAATAGACGCTGCGCGGCATCGCCGGACGGGTGAAGAGCTTGCGCAGGGCACTGCTGCGCGCCGCCTTGAAGGCAAGCAGCTCGGTATAGAGCCTTTGCAGGCGCTGCGCCGCGGCACGCTGGGCGGGGTCGGACTTGTAGCCGCGCGCCTTGAGCAGGGCGTCGTAGGCGTCGAGCATGCCGTGCTCGGCCACCTTGAGGATGCGATGAGGCATGGGGAGATCGATTCCTGGCGTCGGACAGGTCCGAAATGTTAACGCAACGAGGGGTGGGCGCGAGGATTCCCCCGCACCACACCCCTCGCACCTCAAGCCTGGCTCAGAAGTGCAGCGGTCGCTTGTCGCAGGCGAGCGCCGCTTCGTGCACCACTTCGGACAGCGTCGGGTGCGCATGGCAGATGCGCGCCAGGTCTTCGCTGCAGCCGGCGAACTCCATCGCCACCACCGCTTCGGAGATCAGCTCCGACGCATTGGCGCCGATGATGTGAACGCCGAGGATGCGATCGGTGGCGGCGTCGGCCAGCATCTTGACGAAGCCGGTCGGGTCGCCCATGCCGAGGGCGCGACCATTGGCGAGGAAGGGGATCTTGCCCACCTTGTAGGCCACACCTTCCGCCTTCAACTGCTGCTCGGTCTTGCCCACCCACGCGATCTCGGGGCTGGTGTAGATGACCCAGGGGACGGTGTCGAAGTTGCAATGGCCGGCCTGACCTGCCATCAGTTCGGCGACCATCACCGCCTCTTCCATCGCCTTGTGCGCCAGCATCGGGCCGCGCACCACGTCGCCCACCGCCCACACGCCGGGCAGGTTGGTGCGGCAGTGGCCGTCGACTTCGATCTGGCCGCGCTCGTTGAGCTTGAGTCCCACCGCTTCCGGGTTCAGGCCCTGGGTGTTGGGCACGCGGCCCACGGACACGATCAGGCGGTCGGCCTCCAGCTTCTGGTCGGCACCGTCCTTGTCCTTGTAGTTGATCGTGACGCCCTTCTTGCCGACCTTGACCTCACCGATGGTGACGCCGAGCTTGATGTCCAGGCCCTGCTTGGTGAAGACCTTGAGCGCTTCCTTGGCCACATCCTTGTCGGCGGCACCGAGGAAATCCGGCAGCGCCTCGAGCACCGTCACTTCGGCGCCCACGCGGCGCCACACCGAGCCCATCTCCAGGCCGATGACGCCGGCGCCGATCACCGCCAGCTTCTTCGGCACGGCGTCGAGGTCGAGCGCGCCGACGTTGTCGCAGACGATCTTGTTATCGACCGGAATGCCCGGCAGATGGCGCGCCGACGAGCCGGTGGCGACGATCACCTGCCTGGCGGTGACGACTTCATCGCCGACCTGGACCTGCCAGCCGGCTTCGGCCTTGCCGACGAAGGCGCCGTGGCCGTTCAGCAGGGTGACCTTGTTCTTCTTGAACAGGCCCTTGATGCCGCCGGTGAGCTGATCGACGATGCCGGCCTTGCGGGCGATCATCTTGCTGACATCGATCTTGGGCGTGCCGACGCTGATGCCCTGCCCTTCGAAGGCGTGACCCGCTTCCTCGAACAGGTGCGAGGTATGCAGCAGCGCCTTGGAGGGGATGCAGCCGACGTTCAGGCAGGTGCCGCCCAGGCGCGGCTCGCCTTTCGGGTCGGCATAGGGATTGGATTCGCAGCAGGCGGTCTTGAAGCCGAGCTGCGCGGCGCGGATCGCGGCCACATAGCCGCCGGGGCCGCCGCCGATGACGAGGACGTCGAATTCTTTGGACATAGGTGCTCCGTAAGGAGTTGGGTGTCGGAAGTCAGGTGTCAGGTGCTTGGAGGGCGCCCTTGCGGGGCGCCAGCAGAACGCAGGGCGTGAGGTGCGGGGCTCCCCGGACCTCACGCCTCACCTCTCCTTACACGTCGAGGATCAGGCGAGCCGGATCTTCCAGCGCTTCCTTCATCGTCACCAGGCCGAGCACCGCCTCGCGACCGTCGATGATGCGATGGTCGTAGGACATGGCCAGGTAGTTGATCGGACGGATCACGATCTGGCCGTTCTCCACCACCGGGCGGTCCTTGGTCGCGTGGATGCCGAGGATGGCCGACTGCGGCGGGTTGATGATCGGCGTCGACAGCATCGAACCGAACACGCCGCCGTTGGAGATGGAGAAGGTGCCGCCGGAGAGCTCTTCCAGCGTCAGCTTGCCGTTCTTGGCCTTGTCGCCGAACTCGGCGATCTTCTTCTCGATGTCGGCGATGGACATCGATTCGGCGTTGCGCAGGATGGGCACCACCAGGCCGCGCGGCGAACCGACCGCGATGCCGATGTCGATGTAGCCGTGATAGACGATGTCGTTGCCATCGACCGAGGCGTTCAGGATCGGGAACTTCTTCAACGCGGCGACGGCGGCCTTGACGAAGAAGCCCATGAAACCCAGGCGCACGCCGTGCGCCTTCTCGAACTTCTCGCCGTACTGCTTGCGCAGCGCCATCACCGGGCCCATGTTCACTTCGTTGAACGTGGTCAGGATGGCGTTCTCGTTCTTCGACTGGATCAGGCGCTCGGCGATGCGGGCACGCAGGCGCGTCATCGGCACGCGCTCTTCGGGACGATCGCCGGCCAGCGTGACCGGGGCCATGGCAGCAGGCGCCGCAGCGGCGGCGCGCGGTGCCTGGGCGGCGACCGCATCTTCCTTGGTCACGCGACCACCACGGCCGCTGCCCGCCACGTCGGCGGCAGCCACGCCCTTCTCTTCCAGGATCTTGCGCGCAGCCGGGCTGGCGGCGCCGGCGGCAGCGGCCGGAGCCGCGGCAGCAGGTGCTGCAGCGGCAGCCGGAGCTGCGGCGCCGGCTGCCGCCTTGGCCTCGGTGTCGATCTGAGCGATCAGCTCACCGGAGGCGACGGTGTCGCCGTTGGCCTTGATGATCTTCACCAGCACGCCGTCGGCCGGGGCCGGCGTCTCGAGCACGACCTTGTCGGTCTCGATGTCGATCAGGTTCTCGTCACGCGAGACGGCCTCGCCTTCCTTCTTGTGCCAGGAAACCAGCGTGGCCTCGGACACGGATTCGGACAACTGCGGAACTTTGACTTCGATCAGCATGGATCTCTCTCCCGATTTGCTTCGTTATACGTTGGGTGACTGCGGCGTGGTGTCCTGAATCGGACCGAAGGCATTCTCGATGACCGCCTTCTGTTGCTGGTTGTGCTTGGCGTAGTAGCCGACCGCGGGCGAGGCGGCGGCAGGACGGCTGACCAGCAGCAGGCGGCGCTTGCCGAGCACGTTGACGAGGTGTTGACGCGAGACCAGCCAGTACCACGCCCCCTGGTTGCGCGGCTCTTCCTGGCACCACACCACTTCCTTGGCATTCGGGAACTGGTTGATGGCCTTGGCGAACTCCTCCGCCGGGAACGGGTACAACTGTTCCAGCCGCACCAGTGCGGTGTCGGTGATCTTGTTCTCGCGGCGGTGCGCCAGCAGCTCGTAATAGAGCTTGCCCTGGCACATCACCACCCGCTTGACCTTCTTCGGATCGAGCTTCTCCACTTCCGGGATCACGGTCTGGAAGTGGCCATTGGCCAGCTCATCGATCGAAGACACCGCTTCCTTGTGGCGCAGCAGCGACTTCGGCGTGATGATGATCAGCGGCTTGCGCAGCTTGCGCAGCATCTGGCGGCGCAGCAGGTGGAAGATCTGCGCCGGCGTGGTCGGCACGCAGACCTGCCAGTTGTTTTCCGCGCAGTTCGTCATGTAGCGCTCGAGGCGTGCGGACGAGTGCTCGGGGCCCTGGCCCTCGTAGCCGTGCGGCAGCATCATCACGAGGCCGGCGAGGCGGCCCCACTTGGCTTCGCCCGAGCTGATGAACTGGTCGATGACGACCTGGGCGCCGTTGGCGAAGTCGCCAAACTGCGCTTCCCACACCACGAGTTCGTTGGGCTCACCAGTGGCATAGCCGTATTCGAACGCCAGCACCGCCTCTTCGGACAGCACCGAGTCGTAGCACTGGAAGCGGGCCTGGCCGTCCTGGATGTGGTCCAGCGGCTTGAAGGTGCCTTCGTCCCAGCGCTCGCGCTTCTGGTCGTGCAGCACCGCATGGCGATGGAAGAAGGTGCCCCGGCCGACGTCCTCGCCCGACAGGCGGACGCCGAACCCCTGCGCCAGCAGGCTCGCATAGGCGAGGTTCTCGCCCATGCCCCAGTCGAGCGGCAACTCGCCGCGGCCCATCGCGGCACGATCGTCGATGATCTTCTTGACGCGCGAGTGCATGGCAAAACCGTCCGGCGTCGTCGTCAGGCGCTCGGCGAGCCGCTTGATCTCCTGCACGGGAATCGCGGTGTCGCCCTCGTCGGTGTAGGGCTGCTTGAGGAAGGGTGACCAGTCGGTCGAGAACTGGCGCTGATGACCCGACAACACCGGGTTGTAGAGCAGTTCGCCCTTGTCGAGGTGATCGCGATACTGGGCGATCATCTGCTCGGGCTCGTCGGCACCGCAGGTGCCTTCGGCGATCAGGCGGTCGGCATACAGCTTGCGCGTGCCCGGATGCTGCTGGATCTTGCGGTACATCAGCGGCTGCGTGACCATCGGCTCGTCCTGCTCGTTGTGGCCGAGCTTGCGGAAGCAGATGATGTCGACGACGACGTCCTTCTTGAACTGCTGGCGGAATTCCACCGCCAGCGCGGTGACGAAGGCCACCGCCTCGGGATCGTCGCCATTGACGTGGAAGATCGGCGCTTCGACCATCTTGAAGATGTCGGTGCAGTACAGCGACGAGCGATAGTCGCGCGGATCGGACGTGGTGAAGCCGATCTGGTTGTTGATGACGATGTGGACCGTGCCGCCCGTACCGTAGCCGCGGGTCTGCGAGAAGTTCAGCATCTCCTGGTTCACGCCCTGGCCCGCCACGGCCGAGTCACCGTGGATCAGCACCGGGATGACCTGGCTCTTGTCCGCGTCCTGGCGGCGAAGCTGGCGCGCATAAACCGAGCCCTCCACCACCGGGTTGATGATCTCGAGGTGCGACGGGTTGAAGGCGAGCGTCAGGTGCATCGGGCCGCCCGGCGTCATGACGTCGCTCGAGAAGCCGAGGTGGTACTTCACGTCGCCGGCGGTCAGGTCGAGCGCGGCCTTGCCCTCGAATTCGGAGAACAGCATCGCGGGCGACTTGCCCAGCGTATTGACGAGCACGTTCAGGCGGCCGCGGTGGGCCATGCCGATCACCACTTCCTGGCCACCGAGGCTGCCAGCGACGCGGATCAGTTCGTCCATGGCGACGATGGCCGACTCGCCACCTTCCAGCGAGAAGCGCTTCTGGCCGACGTAGCGGGTGTGCAGGTAGCGCTCCAGCGTCTCGGCGGCGGTGGCGCGCTCGAGCAGACGCTTCTTCATCTCGGCGGAGAACTTCGGCGTGCCGCGCACGCTTTCGAGGCGGCTCTGGATCCAGCGCTTCTGACCGATGTCGGTCATGTACATGTATTCGGCGCCAATCGAGCCGCAGTAGGTCTGGCGCAGTGCCTCGAGGATCTCGCGCAGGCTGGCGTGCTCGGTCGAGAAGCCGTGGAAGGAGCCGACGTTGAAGGTCTGCGACAGGTCGGCTTCGGTGAAGCCGTAGTAGGACGGCTCGAGTTCGGTGATCTGCGGACGCTCGGTGCGCTTGAGCGGATCGAGGTTGGCCCAGCGATTACCGAGGAAGCGATAGGCGTTGATCAGTTGCAGCACCGATACCTGGCGCTTGTCTTCGCCGCCGGCGACGACCGTGCGGACCGGGCCGCGCTTGGCCATCTGTTCGAAGGCCGCGATCACCGGACCGTGCGCCACGTCGCGCGTCGCAGCGCCTGCCTGCGCCTGCAGCGCGTCGAAATAGCTGCGCCACTCGTCCGGCACCGAAGCCGGGTCGGCGAGATAATTTTCGTAGAGCTCTTCGATGAACGGCGCGTTGGCACCGAACAAATGCGAAGTCTGTTCGAGTTGCTTCATCATGATGAAAGCCACCTTTGGGTCTTCTGTTGCCCCGCATGGGGTGTTCTGGCGGATAGCACGGCCCAGCCCTGCTGTCCGAAGGAAAAACGGGATGGCCGCGCACGCGCGACCATCCCGTTGCAGCTATGTTCGACGGAGCCTCCCCTCCCTCTCCATCGACGCTTACGGACGCTGGCCGATCGCCGGCACGTCGCGGCGCGCGGCACCGACGTAAAGCTGGCGCGGACGGCCGATCTTGTATTCCGAGTCGGTGATCATCTCTTCCCACTGCGTGATCCAGCCCACGGTGCGGGCCAGCGCAAAGATGCAGGTGAACATCGAGGTCGGGATGCCGAGCGCCTTCTGCACGATGCCCGAGTAGAAGTCGACGTTCGGGTAGAGCTTCTTCTCGACGAAGTATTCGTCTTCCAGCGCGATGCGCTCGAGCTCCTTGGCGAGCTTGAACAGGCGGTCGTTCTCCAGGCCCAGTTCGCCCAGCACGTCGGCGCACACCTTGCCCATCAGCTTGGCGCGCGGATCGAAGTTCTTGTACACGCGGTGGCCGAAGCCCATCAGCTTGAAGCTGTCGTTCTTGTCCTTGGCGCGCTTGATGTACTCGCCCACGCGCGACACGTCGCCGATCTCTTCCAGCATGTTCAGGCAGGCTTCGTTCGCGCCGCCGTGCGCCGGGCCCCACAGGCAGGCGATGCCGGCCGAAATGCAGGCGAAGGGGTTGGCGCCCGACGAGCCGGCCAGGCGCACCGTGGAGGTCGAGGCGTTCTGCTCGTGGTCGGCGTGCAGCGTGAAGATCACGTCGAGCGCGCGCACCAGCACCGGGTTCGGCTCGTACTTCTCGCACGGATTGCCGAACATCATGTGCATGAAGTTGGCGGTGTAGTCGAGGTCGTTGCGCGGGTACATGAAGGGCTCGCCCTTGTTGTACTTGTAGGCCATCGCAACGATGGTCGGCAGCTTGGCGATCAGGCGGTTGATCGACACGCTGCGGTGGTCCGAGTCGGAGAAGTCCATGGCGTCGTGATAGAACGCGGACAGCGCACCGACCACGCCCACCATCACCGCCATAGGATGCGCGTCACGACGGAAGCCCGAGTAGAACTTCGTCATCTGGTCGTGCAGCATCGTGTGACGCTTGATGGTGTTCTCGAAATCCGATTTCTGCGTGAGATTCGGCAGCTCGCCGTTCTTCAGCAGGTAGGCCACTTCGAGGAAGTTGCAGTTCTCGGCGAGCTGCTCGATCGGGTAGCCGCGGTACAGCAGCTCGCCCTTGTCACCATCGATGAAGGTGATCGTCGACTTGCAACTGGCGGTCGACAGGAAGCCGGAGTCGTAAGTGAACAGACCCGTCTTCGCACCCAGGGTACGAATGTCGATCACGTCGTTGCCGTGGGTACCGGTCATGACCGGGAATTCGACAGTGTTCCCGTCGACGGTGAGGGTTGCTTTGCGCTCAGTGCTCATGGATCGTCCCTTCGGTTAGAAGTTTCTTACGACTTGTTCCATTTCATGACCCGCCTGCCGGATCAGGCGCCCTGGGGGCGCCCGCTCAACAGGCCGATCATCTCTTTCCAGCGGTCCACCTCGCAGGGCTTGCTGCCATTGACCATCGCCCAGATGTCGTAGTCGTCGCAGCGCAGCAAGTCGTCGAGGTCCGCCACTTGATCGTCCGTGAGACGATCGAAGTGCTGCTCGAGGAAGCGTGTGAAGACCAGGTCGAGCTCCAGCAGAGCCCGCCGACATTGCCAGCGCACGCGTCCCCGGTTGATGCTCATGTCGTTTCGCCCTCGTCAGATCGCACGACGGACCATCATGTCCTTGATCTTGCCGATCGCGCGGGTCGGGTTCAGACCCTTCGGACAGACGTCGACGCAGTTCATGATGGAGTGGCAGCGGAACAGCCGATACGGATCCTCGAGGTTGTCGAGGCGCGCGTTGGTGTCCTGGTCGCGGGTGTCGGCGAGGAAGCGGTAGGCTGCAAGCAGACCGGCCGGACCGACGAACTTGTCGGGGTTCCACCAGAACGACGGGCAGGACGTCGAGCAGCACGCGCACAGGATGCACTCGTACAGGCCGTTGAGCTCTTCGCGCTCTTCCGGCGACTGCAGGCGCTCACGCTCCGGCGGCGGGTCGTTGTTGACCAGGTAGGGCTTGATCGAGTGGTACTGCTTGAAGAACTGCGTCATGTCCACGATCAGGTCGCGGATCACCGGCAGGCCCGGCAGCGGACGCAGGGTGATGGGCTGCGCCAGGCTGTCGATGTCGGTCAGGCACGCCAGGCCGTTCTTGCCGTTGATGTTCATCGCGTCCGAACCGCACACGCCTTCACGGCAAGAGCGGCGGAAGGACATCGAATCGTCCTTGGCACGCAGGCGGACGAGCGCGTCGAGCAGCTTCTTGTCGGAAGGCTCGAGCTCGACCGAGATGTCCTGCATGTACGGCTTCTCGTCCTTGTCCGGATCGTAGCGGTAGATCTTGAATTGAACGGTACGCTTGGTCATGTGTGATTCTCCCGTGCGCTCAGTAGGTGCGCTTGGCGAGCGCGATCGGCTCGACGTCGTCGGACAGCGGCTTCAGGTTCACCGGCTTGTAGTCGAGGCGGTTGCCTTCCGAGTACCACAGCGTGTGCTTGAGCCAGTTCTTGTCGTCGCGACCGTTCGGGTTCTCCGCGGTGTCGGGCGCGTCGTCGCGGACATGGGCGCCACGCGATTCCTTGCGGGCCTCGGCCGACACCATGGTCGCGCGCGCCACCTCGATCAGGTTGTCGAGTTCCAGCGCTTCCATGCGGGCGACGTTCCAGACCTTGGACTTGTCCTTGATCTCGGTGCGCTTGGCACGCTCGGCGACGGCGGCGATCTTGGTCACGCCTTCACGGAGCAGCGCATCGAAGCGGAACACGCCGGCGTGCTTCTGCATGGTGCGGCGCATCTCGAGGCCGACATCGAACACGCTCTCGCCGCCAGTCTGTGAATCCAGGCGCGCGATGCGGGCGAGCGAAGCATCGGCGGCGTCTGCCGGCAGCGGCTTGAGGCTCAGGTTGCCAGCCTTGAAATCCTCGACAACGGTCTCGCCAGCCGACTTGCCGAACACCAGCAGGTCGAGCAGCGAGTTGGTACCGAGGCGGTTCGCACCGTGCACCGAAGCACAGGCGCATTCGCCCGCGGCGTAGAACCCTTGCACCGGCGCGTTGGGGTTGCCGTCCTTCGGCACCACGACCTGGCCCTTGTAGTTGGTCGGAATGCCGCCCATCTGGTAGTGGCAGGTCGGCACGACCGGGATCGGCGCCTTGATCGGGTCGACGCCGGCGAACTGGATCGCGATCTCGCGGATGCCAGGCAGGCGCTTCATGATGGTCTCGGGCGACAGGTGCGTAATGTCGAGCAGCACGTGATCCTTGTCGGGACCGCAACCACGACCTTCATTGATCTCGGTGACCATCGAGCGCGACACCACGTCACGCGAGGCGAGATCCTTCAGGTTGGGCGCATAGCGCTCCATGAAACGCTCGCCCGACGCGTTGCGCAGGATGCCACCTTCGCCGCGCACGCCTTCGGTGATCAGCACACCCGCGCCGGCCACGCCGGTCGGGTGGAACTGCCAGAACTCCATGTCTTCCAGCGGGATGCCGGCACGCGCCGCCATGCCCACGCCGTCGCCGGTGTTGATGAAGGCGTTGGTCGAGGAGTAATAGATGCGTCCGGCACCGCCGGTGGCGAAGATGGTGGCCTTGGAATGGAAGATCGAGACTTCGCCCGTTTCCATTTCCATCGCCGTCACGCCCAGCACATCGCCGTCGGCGTTGCGGATCAGGTCGAGGGCCATCCATTCGACGAAGAACTGGGTGTTGGCGCGCACGTTGCGCTGGTACAGCGCATGCAGCATGGCGTGGCCGGTACGGTCGGCCGCGGCACACGAGCGCATCACCGGCGCCTGACCGTAGTTCATCGAGTGGCCACCGAACGGACGCTGGTAGATCTTGCCGTTGTCGGTGCGGTCGAACGGCATGCCGTAGTGCTCGAGCTCGATGACGACCTCATTGGCCTTCTTGCACATGAACTCGATCGCATCCTGGTCGCCCAGCCAGTCCGAGCCTTTGACGGTGTCGTACATGTGCCAGTGCCAGTTATCCTCGGTCGAGTTGCCGAGCGAGGCCGCCACGCCGCCCTGCGCCGCCACGGTGTGCGAGCGGGTCGGGAACACCTTGGTCAGGACGGCGGTCTTGAGGCCGGCTTCGGAGAGTTGCAGGGCCGCCCGCAGGCCGGCACCGCCGGCACCGACGATGACCGCATCAAAGGTACGCTTCGCGACGTTCACGCTTACAGCCTCCAAAGAATCTGGGCAGCCCAGCCGGCGTAGCCGACGAGCAGGAACAGGGTGACGAGATGCAGCACAAGGCGCACGCCGTCGGGCTTGATGTAATCCATCCAGATGTCGCGGATGCCGATCCAGGCGTGATAGAAGAGCGACAGGAAGAACAGGAAGCTGAGGAAGCGGAACAGGCCGCTCTTGAACAGGCCCGACCACGTTTCATAGGTGAAGGACGGCAGCGTCAGCACGCAGACCGCGAACACGACCGTAAACAGCGCCATGAAGACGGCCGTCGCACGTTGCGCGATCCAGTCCTTCAGGCCGTAGTGGGCACCGACAGCTTGACGTTTCACCATAGTTTCACCCCGATGATCACGGTGAGCGCGAGACTCACGACCAGAACGATGCGCGACGTGGTGCGCGCGGGCTGCAGGTCGCCAAACTTGTGCAGATCCAGCAGCAGGAAACGGATGCCGGCGCAGAAGTGGTGCATGTACGCCCACAGCAGGCCGATCAGCAGAAGCTTGACCAGGGGATGCCCCACGATTGCCGCAAAGGTCTGAAAGCTGTCCGCCGACCCCAGGCTCCTGTCGAGCAGGAACAGCAGGAACGGCAGCATCAGGAATAGACCTGCCCCACTGATCCGGTGAAGGATCGACACGATGGCCGGCAATGGCTGCCGGATCTGATTCAAGGCCAGGTGTTTCGGCCTTTGCTTGCGCACTGTCATTTCTGCCATGAAGACTCCCCTCGACATGTGCGGCGGACATCCGCCGCAGACTCCCAAAAGCTCATAACCCACAACTTTAGGCTCACTCGCCTGACATCAGCCTGACGCCAGTCAAAACCTCGACCGAAAGCATTCAATTGAGTTCATTCAAGTAAAAGTGTTCCGCGGTCGAATACAGTCCGCGCCGCCACTCGACCGGTTTGTCGCCATAGGTATAGGTCACGCGCTCCACCGACAGCAGCGACGTTCCCTCGGCCACCTTCAGCACCTCGGCAGCGGAGCGATCCGCCGCGACAGCGCGGATGCGCTCCTGCGCACGGATCATGCGCATGCCGAAGCGTGTCTCGAACAAGCTGTACAGTGAGCCGTTCCAGTCCTGCAGGACTTCGAGATTCAAGCCCTGGAACAGGTCGCCAGGCAGGTAGATCTCGTCGATGACGACGGGCTTGGCGCCGAACCGCAGCAGGCGCCGGATGATGATGATGGGCGCCCCCGGCTCGATGCCGAGCATACGCGAAGCTTCCTGCCCCGCCTTCGCGCGCCAGCAGTCGAGCGGTACGCTCTGCGGATGGGACAGATTGCCATCCATCGGCACCAGGCGTAAAAAGCGGAACATCGCACGCGGGTCGTTGTGCGATGCGACGTAGGTTCCCTTGCCCTGCTTGCGCACCAGTAGATTGTCGGCCGCCATCTCGTCGATGGCCTTGCGGACCGTACCCTGGGAAACATTGAATCGCGAGGCGAGTTCCTGCTCGCTCGGAATGGCCTGGCCTGGACGCCATTCACCCGCCTCAAGCGCCTGCAAAATCAAGGCCTTGATCTGGCGGTATAGCGGACTGAAGGTCGGAGCGTCGTGCGACATGCGCTTATTGGAACACAAATTTTTCAACACGTCCATGTCATGTCTTATGTCTTATATAAGACCGCAGACCTCATTTGACATGCGGACCCCTTGCCCATAACATTTCCGCGCCTCCGAGGCTGCCTGACGGGCCGCATCGCGATCCAGACGAATTCTTGCGCAATCGGCCTCATCGGCACGCATCATCGATCAGCAAGTCAGACTTTTTTGAGGGAGTCACCACATGAGCAAAGCCCCCGTCCGCGTAGCAGTGACCGGTGCCGCCGGCCAGATCGGCTACAGCCTGCTGTTCCGCATTGCCAGCGGCGAAATGCTGGGCAAGGACCAGCCCGTCATCCTTCAGTTGCTCGACCTGCCCCAGGCCCAGAAGGCAGTGAAGGGCGTGATGATGGAGCTGGAAGACTGCGCCTTCCCCCTGCTCGCCGGCATGATCGCGACCGATGACCCGAATGTCGCCTTCAAGGACGCCCAGGTCGCCCTGCTCGTCGGTGCCCGTCCGCGCGGCCCCGGCATGGAGCGCAAGGACCTGCTGACCGAGAACGCAAAGATCTTCACCGTGCAGGGCGCCGCGATCGGCCAGTACGCCGACCCGGACTGCAAGGTGCTGGTGGTGGGCAACCCCTGCAACACCAACGCCTATATCGCCAAGGAAGTCGCGCAGAAGTACGGGCGCGTTCCGGCGAAGAACTTCACCGGCATGCTGCGCCTTGACCACAACCGCGCCCTGTCGCAGCTCGCCGCCAAGTCGGGCCGTGCCGTGTCGAGCCTGAAGAACCTGGTGGTGTGGGGCAACCACTCGCCCACGATGTACGCCGACTACCGCTTCGTGACCTCCAACGGCGACGCCGTGAAGGGCCTGATCAACGACGAGGCCTGGAACCGCGATGTGTTCCTGCCCACCGTCGGCAAGCGCGGCGCCGCCATCATCGAGGCGCGCGGCCTGTCGTCGGCTGCCTCGGCCGCCAACGCCGCCATTGACCACATCCGCGACTGGGTGCTGGGCTCGAAGGGCGAGTGGGTCACGATGGGCATCCCGTCCGACGGCTCCTACGGCATCCCCGAAGGCATCATCTACGGTTTCCCGGTCACCACCGAGAACGGCGAATACAAGATCGTCCAGGGCCTGGACATCGACGCCTTCTCGCGTGAGCGCATGACCCACACCCTCAACGAGCTGCTCGAGGAGCGCGAGGGCGTGAAGGACCTGCTGGGCTGATCGGGACGGCCGGCAGGCGCCGGCCTCTCGAAGCATGCAAGGCGCGCGGCCACGGTCGCGCGCTTTTTCGTTCACCGACCGGCTGCTATCCTAGCCCGCCACATCATCACATCGGCCACGCATGCCGAGTTCCCACCCCATGACCACCACTGCCGTCCATCCGCGCGATGTCCTGTTCGCCGGAGAAAAGCCCTTCCCTGCCCTGCCCGCCGTGGACCACTACGCCGGCTCGGAAAGGCTCATGCGCAAGGCTCTGGCGTTGCAGCAGGAGCTCGGCGCGATCTTCGACATCACCTGCGACTGCGAGGATGGCGCGCGCGCCGGTGCCGAAGCCGAGCACGCGCGGATGGTGGTGGACCTCGTCAATGGCGCCGACAACCGCTTCGGGCGCGTGGGCGCGCGCATCCACGACATCACCCATCCGCACTGGGAGCGCGACCTCGAGATCCTCGTCGGCGGCGCCGGCAGACGGCTCGCCTTCATCACGCTGCCCAAGGTGCGATCTGCGGCCGACACCGCGGCGCAGATCGCGGAGCTGCGCCGGGTGGAGGCGTCGGCGGGCGTTACCCGGCCGCTCCCCGTGCATGTGCTGATCGAGACCCACGGCGCGCTGCGCGAGGCGTGGCAGATCGCCGAGCAGGACGGCGTCGAGTCGCTCGATTTCGGTCTGATGGATTTCGTCTCCGGCCACCATGGGGCCATTCCGGGCGCGGCGATGAAGAGCCCGGGCCAGTTCGAACATCCGCTGGTCGTGCGCGCCAAGACGGAGATCGCCGCGGCAGCGCTCGCCTGCGGCGTCGTGCCGTCGCACAACGTGACCACCGAGCTGAACGACATCGACTACATTCGCCGCGACGCCGAGCGCGCCCGCCGCGAGTTCGGCTACCTGCGCATGTGGAGCATCCATCCGAACCAGATCCTGCCCATCGTCGAGGCGATGCGGCCGGACTTCTCCGAGGTCGAGGAGGCCACCGAGATCCTCGCCGCCGCGCAGGACGTCGCGTGGGGCCCGATCCAGCACGGTGGCAGGCTGCACGACCGCGCCTCCTACCGCTACTACTGGGAGCTGCTGCAGCGCGCGCAACAGACCGGCATGGCGTTGCCTGACGCCGCCCTCGGCCGCTTCTTCGCCGCCTGACGAACTGCCACGTGGCCGATTCACCAGCAGATCCCGCGCGGGATACGCAGGCAGACGATCGCCTCGCAGCCGGCACGCCCGCCTTCCAGCGCGCCAACCTGGCGATGTTCGTCGGTGGCTTTGCGACCTTCGCCCTGCTGTACGGCACCCAGCCGATGTTGCCGCTGTTCGCCGTGTCCTTCGGCATCAGCCCGGCGCGGGCCAGCCTCGCAGTGTCCGCCGGCACCGCGGCGCTCGCGCTGGCGCTGATTCCGGCCAGCGTGCTGGCCGACCGCATCGGCCGCCGCCCGGTCATGAAGGCGGCGCTGGCCGTGGCCGCGGTGCTGTCGATCGGCGCGGCCCTGATCACCGATTTCAACCAGCTCCTGGTGCTGCGAGCGCTGCTGGGCGCGGCGCTCGCCGGCCTGCCGGCGGCGGCGATGGCCTACCTGGGGGAGGAGATCGCGCCCAATGCGCAGGGCCGGGCGATGGGTCTCTACATCGCGGGCAACGCCCTGGGCGGCATGAGCGGCCGCGTGCTCGCCGCGGTGCTCACCGAGTGGGGCTCGTGGCGCATCGCCCTCGCGGTGCTGGGCGCCCTCGGCGTCGTCGCGGCGACCGTGTTCTGGCAGCGCCTGCCGCCGTCGCGACATTTCAGCCCGCGCGCGGCCTCGCTCGGACGCCTCGCGCGCGACGCGCGCACCCTGTTCGCCGACGCCGGCCTGCCCTGGCTGTTCCTCACTGCCTTCCTCGCCATGGGAGCCTTCGTCGGCCTGTACAACTACCTCGGCTTCCGCCTTGGCGACGCGCCCTTCGGTCTCGGCCAGAGCGTGATCGGTGCGGTCTTCCTGCTGTATGTGGTCGGCACCTGGGCCTCGGCGTGGGCGGGTGCGCTGGCGGATCGCCACGGACGGCGCAACGTGCAATGGATCATGGTGAGCATCATGCTCGCCGGCCTGCTGCTCACGCTGCCCGACAATCTCCCCGTGGTGATCACTGGCGTGGCGGTATTCACCTTCGGCTTCTTCGCCACCCATTCGCTGGCAAGCGGCTGGGTGGGGCGCCGGGCGCAGGAGCGTCGCGCGCTCGGGGCGGCGATCTACCTGTCGTGCTACTACCTCGGCAGCAGCATCATCGGCAGCGTGTCGGGCGTCGCCTGGCATGACGGCCGCTGGGCGGCGGTCGTGGCCATCCTGGGCGCGTGCACCGTTGCCACGCTGCTCGTCGCCCTGTGGCTGCGCCGCCTGGCGCCGATCGGCAGCGACTGAGGGCTCGTCCCTGGCCGTTCAGCGCATGGTGAGCGCCATCAGCACCGGCGTGGTGACGGCCGAGAACAGGGTGGACAGCACCAGGCTGCCCGCCACCTCCGCCTCCAGCACCTTGAACTGCAGCGCCATCATGTACACGTTGACGCCCACTGAGATCGACGCCAGCAGCACCACCACCTGAGTCTCCATGGCCGGCAGCCCCAGCGCGAGCGCGATGAGCCACACGACCAACGGCTGCACCACCAGCTTGATGGCCGAGATCGCGCCGGCCATGCGGATCCCCGCGCGCACGCTGTACTGGGCCAGCCCCATGCCGAGCGCGATCAGCGCCATCGGTGCGGCCGTGTCGGACACCATGCCCAGCGTGGCGCCGACGAAAGCGGGCAACGGCAGCCCCAGCATGCCGAACAGCGTGCCCGACAGAATCGCCACGATCAGCGGGTTGGTCAGCACGCCACGCACCGTCTTGGCGAAGCCCTGCACCGAGAACTGGCCATGGCGCGCCCACTCGACCGACACGGTGACGAGGGTCCACAGGATCAGCGCATTGAAGACGAGCACCAGCGCCACCGACGGCACGGCGGCCTCGCCCAGCATCAGGCGCGCGATCGGCAGACCCAGCATGACGTTGTTGGAAAACACCCCGCCCAGGGCGAACACCGATTGCGACACGCCATCGAGGCGGAACAGCCGCCACGCCACCACCCGGCCGATGGCGAACACCACCATGCAACTGCCGAAGAAGGCGATCAGCAGGCGCGCATCCACCGGCGGCAGCCTGGAGAAATCGCTCATCAGGTGGAACAGCATGGCGGGCATCGCCACCGAGAAGACGAAGCGCGACAGCGCGTCGCTCACGGCCTTGGTCCAGCCGCCCAGGCGCACCAGGGCGTAGCCGGCGAACACGAGCAGGAACAGGGGGGCCGAAAGGCCGAGTTGGTGCAGGAATTGGCTCATGGGATCGAGATTGTGTGCATCGCAGCCAGGTCTGCCACGACGTCGCCGACGGGACGTCCGCGGCGGTGCCGGCTCGTGCGGCGCCCCCCTTCCACTGCGGGGAATCCCGGCTGTGCGAGCGCGAGGAAGGATGGTCTAATGATGGTTTCCAAGTTCCACCATTCTATCCACAATGCCGAAGACTCCGCTGTCCATCCTGGACCTCGCTCCCATCGTGCAGGGCGATACCCCGGCACAGGCGCTGCACAACGCCACCGACATCGCCCGCCATGCCGACCGCTGGGGCTACAACCGCTACTGGCTCGCCGAACACCACAACATGACGGGCATCGCCAGCGCCGCCACCGCGGTGGTGATCGGGCACATCGCCGCCCACACGACGCACATCCGTGTCGGTGCCGGCGGCATCATGCTGCCCAACCACGCGCCGCTGGTGATCGCCGAACAGTTCGGCACGCTCGAATCGCTGTTCCCGGGGCGCATCGACCTCGGGCTGGGCCGTGCGCCCGGCACCGACCAGAACACCGCCCGCGCGCTGCGCCGCAACCTCGGCCACAGCGACGACAGCTTCCCGCAGGACGTGCTCGAGCTGCAGGGGTACTTCAAGCCGGTGCAGCCCGGCCAGGCGGTGCAGGCGGTACCGGGGGCGGGTCTCGACGTGCCGATCTGGCTGCTCGGCTCCAGCCTCTTCAGCGCCGAGCTGGCGGCGCATCTGGGCCTGCCGTATGCCTTCGCCTCGCACTTCGCGCCGCATTACCTGCTGCGCGCGGTGGATCTCTACCGCAGCCGCTTCCAGCCTTCGGAAGCGCTCGACAAGCCCTACGTGATGGTGGCCGCCAACGCCATCGCCGGCGACACCGACGATGAGGCCCACTACCTGTTCAGCTCGTTGCGCAACCGCTGGGCGAACATCGCGCGCGGCGTGCGCGGGCCGCTGCAGCCGCCGTCGAACGACTACGAGAAGCACTGGTCGCCCGACCAGATCGCCTACATCGACGATGCGCTGTCATGTTCCGCTGTCGGCAGCGCCGACACCGTGCGCAAGGGCCTGGAATACCTGATCGACCGCACGGGCGCCGACGAGCTGGTCCTGACGGCGCAGATCTTCGACCATGCCGCACGCCGGCGGTCGTTCGAGATCGTGGCGCAAGCCTGGGGGCTCACGCCCGCGGCGGCGGCCTGACAGGCACTTCGGCGCCTCCCCGGCCGACGTGCTGGCGTGCTCAGTTTTCGAGCAGCGCCTCCACCGGGACGCCAATGCGCACGTTGCCCCAATGGCGGCCGCCGATCACGATCGGCATGGCCATGTCGCACAGGATCTCGCCGGTGTCGCGCAGGTAGGTCTGCAGCAGCAGCGTCTCGGTGTTGCGCGCCGCGCGCAGTTCGGGCGGGCGCTCGAACTTGCGGCAGGTGCGGTTGCCGACGAGATCGGTGTCGTAGTCGCCGGTGAGCGGTCGCGAGAACCTGCTGTTGTGGGCCGACAGGTAGCTGTCGGCATTCACCGCCACGGCGAACACCGCGCCGCGAGTGGCGGCGAGGCTGTCGTCGAGGATGGACTGGCAGCGGCGGGTGAACTCGTCGCCCCATGACACGGTGAACTTCGCCGGATTGGTCCCCGGCACCGGCCGGTAGTGGCGGTCGAAGACGTCGATGCGGCTGCCGGCCATCGCCTCGAGCTCGCCCTGCACCCGATCGCGGAAACGGCGCGCCTGCTCCACCGCCTGGTCGAAGGCCCCCTGGCCGGTGCGGAAGCGCGACACGAGCTCCTGCACCGCCTCGGTCGCGCGCGTGAGATCGCCCGTGCGCTGCTCGCTGTCGTCCATGTGCTGCGCCACCGTGCGCGACAGCTCGTTGATTTCGACGACGTGGTCATGGACGCGGGCATTGGTCGCGGAGAGCGATTCCATGGCGTTGGCGATCTGCGTCAGTTGCGTGCTCGTGGCCTCGAACTCGCCCACCATGTGCTCGAACTGCTGCGCTGAACGATCGACCACCTCGCGCGTGTGCAGCACGTCCACGTTGATGACGTCGTTCTCGCTGCGCGTCTCCGCGACCAGCTCCAGCATGCCGTTGATGTTGCCGACGATTTCCGCGGTCGCCTTGTTCACCCGCTCGGCCAGCTTGCGCACCTCGTCGGCCACCACCGCAAACCCGCGACCGGCCTCGCCGGCGCGCGCCGCTTCGATGGCCGCATTGAGCGCGAGCAGGTTGGTCTGGTCGGCCACCTCGCGGATCAGCGTGGCGATCTGCTTCACGCTCTCCGAGCGCTGCGAAAGATCATCCACGGTGTGGTTGAACTTGAGCACCTTCTCGCTGACGGCGTTGATCTTGCCGGCGATGTCGCGCATCTCCTCGAGCGATTCGCGCGCGATGCTGAGGTTGCCGGTGGTCGATTCGGTGATGCGGTGTGCACTGCCCGAAACCTCGTTGATCGCCGCGGTCGATTCGGTGCTGGCCTCGAACACCTGCGAGGTCATGCGCCCCTGCTCGCGCGCATCCTGCGCCGTGCCCTCGACGCGCACCTTCACCTGCACCGCCTCGCGCGCGATGCTCACGCTCATGTGCCGCACCTCGCCGATGATGTGGCGCATCTTGTCGGCAAAGCGGTTGTAGCCGGCGGCGAGATCGCGCAGCTCGTCATGGGTGGTGAGCGGGAGATTGTGCGAGAAGTCGCCTTCGCCGCGCGCGATCTCGTTGAAGATGCGGGTGATCACACGCACCGGGCGCACGATCAGCAAGCGCAGGTAAAGGATCTGCCCGACGCAGAACACGAAGGCGAACACCGTCAGCCCGAGCAGCAGCATCCAGCCGCCATCCAGCGCGGCGACGACCCGCTCCGCCGTCTCCGGCGGCACTGCGCCCGCCTGCAACAAGGCTTCCACCTCGCCCTTCTGGCGCCAGTAGATGCCCAGATAGGCGAGATTGACGACGAAAAGGAAAAGCAGGCTGAAGAGCTTTTTCGTCAGCGAGTTCCAGAAGGTCTTCTCAACGGACTCGTACATCTGCCAAAAGAGTTTCATGAATCCTGTTTCCGTGGAACATTTGCCTGCATGCATCATCGACGCGTGCGGGCCAGACTTTAGCTCGGGATTGCATCCGCGCATGGCGGCCCCGCAGCGCGCCCGCGGGCACGCGGTTCGAACACGGATTTGCCCGTACGTTGTTCGCCTGCGACAATTGCAGACTCGCTACGTCAGCCCGACTGCCATGTCCGAAATCACTTCCACCGCACCCACCACCCCGCAGGACGAAAACCACCTGATCGCGGAGCGCCGCGAAAAGCTCGCCGCCTGGCGCGCCAGCGGTCGTGCCTACCCCAACGACTTCTCGCGCGAGAACACGGCGGGCCGGCTCGACGAACTTTACGGCGACAAGGAGGCCGACGCGCTCGAAGCAACGCCGGTCGAGGTCAAGGTCGCCGGCCGCATCATGCTCAAGCGCGTGATGGGCAAGGCCAGCTTCGTCACCATCCAGGACCTGTCGGGCCGCATCCAGCTCTACGTGCAGCGCGACAGCGTGGGCGAGGACGTCTATGCCGAATTCAAGACCTGGGACATCGGCGACATCGTCGGCTGCGTCGGTACGGTGTTCAAGACCAAGACCGGCGAACTCACCGTCAAGGCGACCGAGATCCGCCTGCTCACCAAGAGCCTGCGCCCGCTGCCCGACAAGTTCCACGGCCTCACCGACGTCGAGCAGAAGTACCGCCAGCGCTATGTCGACCTGATCATGAGCGAGCAGTCGCGCTTCACCTTCGTGGCGCGCAGCCGCATGGTGCAGTCGATCCGCAACTACATGACCGGCCACGGCTTCCTCGAAGTCGAGACGCCGATGATGCACCCCATCCCCGGCGGCGCCGCGGCCAAGCCCTTCACCACCCACCACAACGCGCTCGACATGGAGCTGTTCCTGCGCATCGCGCCCGAGCTCTACCTCAAGCGCCTGGTGGTGGGCGGCTTCGAGAAGGTGTTCGAGGTCAACCGCAACTTCCGCAACGAAGGCCTCAGCCCGCGCCACAACCCGGAATTCACGATGATGGAGTTCTACGAGGCGTACGCGAACTACAAGACGCTGATGGACTTCACCGAAGGCCTGATCCGCCATGCCGCGCGCGAGGCGCTGGGTGCGGAGAGCTTCGTGTATCAGGGCCGCGAGCTGGACCTGTCGAAGCCTTTCCACCGCCTGACCATCGTCGAGGCGATCCGCAAGTACCACCCGGGATTCACGCTCGAGCAGCTCGCCGACGCCGGGTGGCTGAAGGAGAAGATCGTCGCCTTCGGCGAGAAGGTGAAGCCGGGCGGCCTGGGCAGCCTGCAGTTGCAGTTGTTCGAAGCCTGTGCCGAAGCCGAGCTGTGGGAGCCGACCTTCATCATCGACTATCCGGTCGAAGTGTCGCCGCTGGCGCGCGCCTCCGACGCCAATCCCGAGATCACCGAGCGCTTCGAGCTCTTCATCGTCGGCCGCGAGATCGCCAACGGCTTCTCCGAGCTGAACGACCCCGAGGATCAGGCCGCCCGCTTCCGCGCCCAGGTCGAAGCCAAGGAGGCGGGCGACGAAGAGGCGATGTACTACGACGCCGACTACATCCGCGCGCTGGAGTTCGGCCTGCCGCCGACCGGTGGCTGCGGCATCGGCATCGACCGCCTGGTGATGCTGCTGACCGACGCGCCGGCGATCCGCGACGTGATCCTGTTCCCGCAGATGCGGCCCGAGTAAGTCACGACCGCGCAGCGCACACGACCCCCGCCGGGCGATGCCCGGGCGGGGGTTTTTCCTTCCGGCGTCCGCACGGCGCAACGGCGACGCCGGCGCCGCGCCGGGAGCATCGTCGATTTCCACGGTCTAAGATGCACAAGGAGTGCACAAGGAGCACCAATCACCAGGAGGCAGGCGATGAAGCGGCTCGATCTGCAACACAGGGCGACGACGGTCTTCCCGCAGGCGCTGCCGCTACCGGTGGCGGCGGGAATGGCCCTGCTTGCGCGATCGGCCATGCGACCGCACGGCGGATGGCTGCTGCTGGCGGCATTCGCGCTGGCAGGGCTGGCGCTGTGGACGTTGCTCGAATACCTGCTGCATCGCTTCGTGCTGCATGGCATCGAACCTTTCCGCACCTGGCACCTGCAGCACCATCTGCGCCCCGAGGAGCCGATGCGCACGCCGCTGCTGTTCAGCGGGCTGCTGCTGCTCGCGCTGGTCTTCGCGCCCATGCTGGCGATCGGCAATCAATGGCTGGCGACCGGCCTGGCGCTGGGCCTGCTGGCCGGACACGTCGCGCAGGAGATCGCCCACCACGCGCTGCACACACGCCCGGATGCCGACAGCCACTGGCTGCTGCGCCGCTTCGGGCAGCACCGCCTGCATCATCTGCACTATTCCGAGGCCGCGTTTGGCACCCTGACCACGGTATGGGACCGCGTGTTCGGCACTGTGGCGCCGCAAGGCGACAAGCCAGGAGCCTGATCGCCCGACGCGCGCCGCACGCAATTGCCGGCACGGCTTCCGCTCCTCAGCCGGTCAACCCGAACACCCGCATCAGCAGGCGCAGCAGCATGGCAGCCAGCCACAGCACCAGCACGCCCGCCGCCCACAGGCCGCCGAACCAGGCGAGCTGGCGCCATGCGGGGGAAGGACGACGTGGCGGGAAGGCCCGACCATGACTCGCGTTCATCAGTGATAGCCCTCCCCCGCGCGGACCTTGCCACGGAACACATAGTACGACCAGGCGGTGTACATCAGGATGAAGGGGATGATGAACAGCGCGCCCACCAGGATGAAAGCCTGGCTCTGCGGCGGCGCGGCGGCCTGCCAGATGCTGATGTCCGGCGGGATGATCATCGGCCACACGCTGATCGCCAGGCCGGTGTAGCCGAGGAAGACCAGCCCGAGCACATACACGAAAGGCGCCACATGCGGCTCAGCGCGCAGCGAACGCAGCAGTTGCACGGTGAAGAACACCACCAGCAGCGGAACCGGTGCGAACCACAGCATGTTCGGCCACGAGAACCAGCGCTGCGCGATCGATGCGTGCGCCAGTGGTGTCCAGACGCTGACGGCGACGATGAAGGCGATCAGCAGCCCGATCAGCGGCCGGCTGAGCTGGATCATGCGCGCCTGCAGCGGCCCTTCCGTCTTCATGATCAGCCAGGTGCTGCCGAGCATCGCATACACCGCGACGACGCCCAGTCCGGTGAAGAGCGGGAACGGCGCGAACCAGTCGAAGGCACCGCCGGCGAAGGCGCGATTCACCACCGGAATGCCCTCGATGTAGGCCCCCAGCGCAACGCCCTGGAAGAAGGCGGCAGCGATCGAGCCGACGATGAAGGCCTTGTCCCAGAAGTGACGCTCGTGGTCGTGCGCCTTGAAGCGGAATTCAAAGGCCACACCGCGCAGGATCAGCCCGAGCAGCATGAAGATCAGCGGCAGGTAGAGCGCACTGAGAACCACGGAATACACCAGCGGAAACGCCGCCAACAACCCGGCCCCGCCGAGGATCAGCCAGGTCTCGTTGCCGTCCCACACCGGGGCGACGGTGTTCATCATCACGTCGCGCTCATGGCGGTCCGGGGCGAACGGAAAGAGGATGCCGATGCCGAGGTCGAAGCCGTCCATGACGACATACATCATGACGCCGAAAAAGATGATCAGGACCCAGATCAGGGAAAGATCGATGCCCATGGTCTCAGCTCCTTGCTGCAGCGGTGCGCAGGTCGTCGTCGGTCGCGGCCGACAGCGGCCGCATCTGCTGGCGTTCATGTCCCGGTCCGCCGACCAGGCCGGTATCGCCCTCGTGCATCACCGGTCCCTTGCGCACCAGGCGCAGCATGTAGGCGATGCCGACGCCGAACACCGTGAAATACACGACGATGAACAGCAGCAGCGAAATCGCCAGCGGCAGCACGCCATGGTTGGACACCGCGTCCGCGGTGCGCTGCAGGCCATACACGACCCATGGCTGACGCCCCACCTCGGTGGTGAACCAGCCGGCGATGAGCGCGATGAGGCCGGTCGGGCCCATCAGCAGGGTCGCGCGCAGAAAGGGTCGGGACCGGTACAGCGCTTCGCCTCGGCGCAGCAGCAGCCCCCATGCCCCGAGCAGGATCATCAGCACTCCCAGGCCCACCATGATGCGGAAGGACCAGAACACCACCGCGACCGGCGGCCGATCCTCGGGCGCGAACTCCTTCAAGCCCGGAAACTGACCGTCCCAACTGTGCGTCAGGATCAGGCTCCCCAGGCGCGGGATCTCGATCGCGAAGCGGTTTTCCTCGCGCTGCTGGTCCGGGAGTGCGAACACGATCAGAGGCACGCCCTCGCCCGGATGATTCTCCCAGTGCCCTTCCATCGCGGCAATCTTGGCCGGCTGGTGCTTCAGGGTGTTCAGGCCGTGGAAATCGCCGATCACCGCCTGAATCGGCGCAACGACCACCAGCATCCACATCGCCATCGACAGCATCTTGCGGATCGCCGGATTGTCCCGGCCGCGCAGCAGATGCCAGGCCGCCGAGGCCGCCACGAACAGCGCAGTCGCCAGGAAGGCCGCCACCGACATGTGCAGCAGGCGATAGGGGAAGGACGGGTTGAAGATCACCGCCAGCCAGTCCATCGGCACCGCACGCCCGTCGACGATCTCGAAGCCCGCCGGCGTCTGCATCCAGCTATTGGACGCAAGGATCCAGGTCGTCGAGATCAGCGTGCCGATCGATACCATCAGGGTGGAGAAGAAGTGCAGGCCCGGCCCGACCCGGTTCCAGCCGAACAGCATCACGCCGAGGAAGCCGGCCTCCAGGAAGAAGGCGGTCAGCACCTCGTAGGCGAGCAGCGGGCCGGTGATGCCGCCCGCGAAGTCGGAGAAGAAGCTCCAGTTGGTACCGAACTGGTAGGACATCACCAGACCGGACACCACGCCCATGCCGAAATTGAGTGCGAAGACCTTCGACCAGAAGTGGTACAAATCGCGGTAGAGCGTCTGTTTTGTCCGCAGCCACAAGCCCTCCAGCACGACCAGGTAGGCCGCCAGCCCGATTGTGATCGCGGGAAAAAGGATGTGGAAGGCGACGGTGAAAGCGAACTGGGTGCGCGCAAGCTCCAGTGCCGTGAGCCCGAACATGGAAATCTCTCCGTGAAATGGGGGAATGCGCGTTCTTGACGGCCGGAGCAAGCCGGAGGTGTCGGTTCAGCGCGCTTTAATTCTCGAGATTTTATAGTTGGTACTTTCTACTGACTACCCCCACCCTCCATCGGTTCCCTTGACCCGCAGATCGCGGGCGGCGGTGTGACGAATGGCCAGCCCGCGGAACTCCGCCCGGGACCCGCGCTCTACGCGCAGAACTCCCGCCCAACCTCATTCCGACTGCCCCTCGCCATGCATTTCCTCTCGCGCACGCTGTTCGCCCCGCTGGTCGCCCTGGCCCCGCTGGTAGCCCTGGCCCTACTCCAAGCCGCGTCGACCGCCACCGCGGCAGAGCCGGCCCCGGCATCGCCCCTGTCCGCCTGCCTGAAGGCCGGCAACTGGACCTGGCTGGGTGATGTCACGCCACGCCAGGTGACCGCGCAGGGCGTGTTGCCGCGGCTGGCCGACCGCGACGTGATCCTGCTTGGCGAACAGCATGACAAGGCCGACGACCATCGCTGGCAATTGCAGACCATTGCCGCCCTCGCCGCCATGCGCCCCGACATCGTGATCGGTTTCGAAGCCTTTCCGCGCCGTGTGCAGCCGGTGCTCGATCGCTGGGTCAACGGTGAGCTGAGTGCTGCCGAATTCCTCGACAAGGTCGAATGGAACAAGGTGTGGGGCTTGCCCGCCGAGCTCTACCTGCCCTTGTTCGAATTCGCCCGCATCAACCGCATCCCGATGGTGGCGCTCAATGTCGAACGCAAGCTGATCCGCAGCATCGCCAGCAAGGGGAGCGACGCTGTCCCCCTGGCCGAGCGCGAGGGGGTATCGCGCCCGGCTGCGCCACCGCCACCTTATGTCGACAACCTGTTCGAGACGCATCGCGAGCACGCGCGCATGCGAGGCGGCGAGAGCGGGCCCGCGGTATCGCGGAACGATCCCGCATTCCGCAATTTCGTGGACGCGCAGGCGACCTGGGACCGGGCCATGGCCGAGGTGCTGGCGCGCCGCTTCAACGCTCTGCCGGGCCCGCGGCCGCTGGTGGTCGGCATCATCGGCAGCGGCCACCTGCGCAACGGGTACGGTGTCGCGTATCAATTGCGCGACCTGGGCGTGACGCGGATCGCGACCCTGCTGCCGGTGGCGAGCGACACGCCATGTGCCGAGATCCGGCCGGGCCTCGCCGATGCCGTGTTCGCGGTGCCGCCGCAAGCGTCGGCCCCGGAGCAGCCGCGGCTGGGCGTCAGCCTCAGCGAAAGCGAGCGCGGTGTGCACGTCGTCGAAGTGTCACCCGGCAGCCTGGCAGAGCAGAGCGGTGTTCGTGCCGGAGACCTTATCGTCGAACTCGCCGGAGCGCCGATCAGCAAGGCCGCCGCCGTCGTCGCCGCGGTGAGGAGTCAGCCCGCAGGCACCTGGCTGCCGCTGCGCGTCAGGCGCGACAGCGAACTCCTCGAGCTGGTGGTGCGCTTTCCAGCGCGCGGGTGACGCACCGGTGCTCCAGCCCATGCGCCGCGCCGCCACGGCGGCCGCCCCCCTGGCGGCGATTGCTGGCGCCAGCGTGCGGATATCGGCCCTGCTCGCCCGGATGGCCGTCGCCATCGCGGCCGTCGTATTGGTCGTCGCCTTGCTGGGCGCTGCGCGCGCCCAGGCCGCCGACCCGCCGCTGCAACTGGACGTCACGCTGGACCCCGCCACCCGCCGGCTGGACGTCGTCGCCGAGATCCGTCCGCAAGTCGCTCCGCCGGCCCGCGATTTCGATTTCGCGCTGCATCCTTCCCTGCGTATCGAATCGGCATCCAGCGTCGGGAAATCCGTCCCCGTCACTGCCACCACGCGGCGCGATGGCCTGCAGGGCTGGCGCGTGCCCGTCACCGGAAGCGCGCCGGTGCGTCTCGTTTACGGCGGCGTGTTGCCGCCGCTGGCCGCGACGCTGGACCACCGCGAGGTGCTCCAGGCGCTGCCGCCGATGAGCGCCCCGGAAGGCAGCTTCCTGTCCGCCGGCAGCGGCTGGTATCCGCAGCCCGCCGAACGCTTCGCCTACCGCGTGCGAGTGTCCGTGCCCGCCGGACAGCGCGCGGTGGTTCCGGGGCGCCTCGAACAAGAAACCGCGCCAGCCGACGGCACGGGGCGCTATCGCGCAAGCTTCGACTTTCCGCACCCGGCCGATGGCGTGGACCTCATGGCCGGCCCGTGGCAGGTCCGGGAACGACTGATGCCGCGTGGCGCAGGCGAGCCAGTCCGGCTGCGCACCTACTTCCCCGCCACGCTCGATGCCGCGCCAGGCCTGGCGGATGCCTACCTCGCCGACAGCGCGCGCTACCTCGAGCGCTACGCGCGCCTCATCGGCCCGTATCCGTACGCGGAATTCTCGGTGGTGGCCAGCCCGCTCCCCACCGGCTTCGGCATGCCCACGCTGACCTACCTCGGCGCCGACATCCTGCCCCTGCCCTTCATCCGCGCCACCTCGCTCGGCCACGAGGTCCTCCACAACTGGTGGGGCAATGGCGTGTTCGTCAACTACGCACGCGGCAATTGGTCGGAAGGACTCACCACCTTCATGGCGGACTACGCCTACAAGGAAGACGAGTCGCCCGCCGCCGCCCGCGAGATGCGGCTCGGCTGGCTGCGCGACTTCGCTGCCCTGCCGCGCGACGATCAGCCGACCCTGCGCGAGTTCCGCGCCCGCACCCACGGCACCGAAGCTGCGATCGGCTACGGCAAGGCGGCGATGGTCTTCGTCATGCTGCGCGACACCATCGGCGCGGACGCCTTCGCGCGCGGCATCGCCCTGTTCTGGCAGCACCAGCGCTTTCGCACGGCGAGCTGGGACGCGCTGCAGGCCGCCTTCGAGCAGGCCTCCGGTCGCTCGCTGCAGGCCTTCTTCGCGCAATGGCTGGAACGCGCCGGCGCCCCGCAAGTGCGCATCGTCCGCGCCACGTCCGCAGGTGCCGCTGGCCCACACGGAATTCGCCTGGTCGTGACGATCGAGCAGGCTGGCCCGGCGTACGCCCTGCGCGTGCCGGTGGAGATCGTTCATGCGGCCCGCTCGGCGGAGCTGCGCTGGGTGGAGCTCGCCGGCCCACGCACCGACGTGGAGCTGGTGCTCGACAGCCCGCCCACCGGCGTGCGCCTGGACCCCGACATGCACGTCTGGCGCACGCTGGATGCGTCACAACTGCCGCCCATCCTGCGGCAATGGATCGTCGCCCCGGCACCGCGGCTCACCATCGTGTCGGACGATGCCGCGTTTCGCGGCGCGGCGGTAGATGCCGCGCGGAGCCTGTTTGAACGCCCCGCCACCCTCATCGCGCCTGGCGCGGCGCGTGCGGGCACGGCACCGGTGCTCGTCGTCGGCCGGCCGGCCGAAGTGGATGCGGCGCTCGCGCGCATCGGGGCGCCGTCCCGGCCGTCGGAAGTGGCCGCCCGCGGCAGCGCGCAGGTGTGGACGACGGCCTTGGCGGAAGGGGTGCCACTGGCGGTGATCTCCGCCGACGATGCCGACGCCTTGCGCGCCCTTGCGCGCCCCCTGCCGCATTACGGCGCGCAGAGCTGGCTGGTCTTCGACGGCCGCCGCGCGATTGCGCGCGGAGTGTGGACGGCGCCGGGAACGCTGCTGCCGGTGCAGTCAGGTGCCACGCCGACGCGCTAACATAGCGCGCCGCGCCGCCCCGGCGCTCCAACCGCAACAAGGTATCCCCAATGGCCGGAGCCAGCCTGCTCGCCCTCATCGACGACATTGCCAGCATCCTCGATGACGTTGCCGTGCTCACCAAGGTCGCCGCGAAGAAGACCGCCGGCGTGCTCGGCGACGACCTCGCCCTCAACGCGCAGCAGGTCGCCGGCGTGAAGGCGGAGCGGGAATTGCCTGTAGTGTGGGCGGTGGCGAAAGGTTCGATGCGCAACAAGGCGATCCTCGTGCCCGCCGCCTTGCTGATCAGCGCGCTGGCGCCATGGGCAGTGGTGCCGCTGCTGATGCTGGGTGGCGCCTTCCTGTGCTTCGAGGGCTTCGAGAAGCTCGCGCACCGCTTCCTGCACGGCAAGGAGGAGGACGGTGCCGAACATGCCCGCCTGGTCGAGGCAGTGAGCGACCCGACCATAGATCTGGTGGCCCTCGAAAAGGACAAGGTCGCAGGCGCGGTGCGTACCGATTTCATCCTGTCGGCCGAGATCATTGCTATCACGCTCGGCACGGTAGCCGACAAGGCCTTCATGACCCAGGTCACCGTGCTGAGCGGCGTCGCGATCATCATGACCATCGGCGTCTATGGCCTTGTGGCAGGCATCGTCAAGCTCGATGACGCCGGGCTGCACCTGAGCCGCGCCGAGGGTGGCGCATGGGCGGATTTTCAGCGCCGGTTCGGGCACGCCATCCTCGCCGCGGCGCCGTGGTTGATGAAGGCGCTGGCGGTGGCGGGCACCGCTGCCATGTTCCTGGTCGGCGGCAGCATCCTGACCCATGGCGTGGGCGTGATGCACCACTGGATCGAGGGCGTGGCCGAAGATGCCGGCACCCTGCCCGCGATCGGCACGATCGCCGAGGCGCTGACGCCCGCCCTGCTCAATGCCGGCATCGGCATCCTGGCGGGCGCACTGATCCTCGCCGTTGTGAGCCTGGTCCGCCGCCTGCTTCCCGGCCGCTCCGCCGCGCATTGAGCCCCGGCCTTCCCGCACCATGACCATCACTCCGGCCCGCCTCGCCTACGCCGCCGACGGCACGCCCTACTCCGAAATTTTCGACGACGTCTATCACTCCAGCGACGGCGGGCTGGGCCAGGCACACCACGTCTTCCTTGCCGGCAACGAGCTGCCGCAACGCTGGGCAGGTCGCGACCGCTTCATCGTGCTCGAAACCGGCTTCGGCCTGGGCCTGAACTTCCTCGCCACCTGGGACGCCTGGCGGCGCGACCCGCAGCGCTGCACGCGGCTGCACTTCGTGTCCTTCGAGCTTCATCCCTTCACCGTCGACGACCTTGCGCGGCTGCACGCGCGCTGGCCGGAATTCGCGGCGCTGGCTGCCGAGCTGCGCGCCACATGGCCGCCACTGACGCCCGGCGCACACCGCCTCCATCTCGATGCAGGCCGGGTCTCGCTCACGCTCTGGTTCGGCGATGCACGCGACGGGCTTGCACAACTGGACGTCCGTGCCGACGCGCTCTATCTCGACGGCTTCTCGCCAGTACGCAATCCGGACCTGTGGTCGGCGCGCGTGTTCCACCTGCTCGCGCGGCGCGCTGCCGCCGGCGCCACCCTGGCGACCTGGTCGGTGGCCGGCGAAGTACGCGAAGGCTTGCGCCGCGCCGGCTTCGAAGTCGGCAAGGCTCCGGGCTTCGGCGGCAAGCGGCAGATGCTGCGCGGCCGGCGCGGCGGCGTGCCGGACGTCGGCGCCAGCCTCGCGCCGCCGGCGCAGGCGCGCCATGCGCTGGTGATCGGCGCCGGACTCGCCGGCAGCGCGGTCGCCGAACGGCTGGCGGCGCGCGGCTGGCGCGTGGATGTGGTCGACGCGGCGGCGACGGCCGGACAGGGCGCATCAGGCAACCACGCCGGCGTCCTGCGTCCGCTGCCCAGCCTGGACGACAACCGCATGGGCCGCCTGACGCGCGCCGGCACGCTGTACGGCTGGCGCCACATCACCCGGCTGCAGGCGCAGGGCCTGCCGGTGCGTGCCGAACGCTGCGGTGTGCTGCATCTGGCGCGCGATGCGAACCAACTGACCAGGATGCTGGCGGTGGTGGAGCGACTGGCACAGCCGGCCTCGCATCTTCGCTTCGTCGATGCCGCGCGGGCCTCCGAGCTTGCTGGCTGGCCGCTGCCGCAGGGGGGCTGGTGGTTCGGCGACAGCGGCTGGGTGCAGCCACCCAGCCTGTGCGCGGCCAACCTCGCAGCCCATCCGGAATGCATCCGCAGCCATTTCGGCCGCCGCGTCATGCGCCTGCAACGAACGGACGACGGCTGGGCCGCCATCGGTGGCGATGGCGCGGCGATCGCGCGGGCACCGGTCGCGATCCTTGCGGCCGGCACGCTGATCCGCGATTTTCCCGAAGCTTCCGCGCTGCCGGTGGTCAGCGCGCGCGGCCAGGTGGCCTTGCTGCCGGCCACGGAGGGCAGCGCACCACGGGTGGTCGTCTGCCGCGGGGGTTACGTGAGCCCGGCGGTGGATGGCCTGCGCTGCGCCGGGGCGAGTTTCGATGTGGATGACGACGATCCCGAATTGCGCGCGGGCGACCACGCGGCCAACCTGGCCAGGCTGGAAGGCATGCTGCCCGGTTACACCGCCACCCTGCCCGACCACGGCATGCAGGGCCGCGTCGGCTTTCGTCCGGCCTCGCCCGACCGCCTCCCCATGGTGGGCGCCGTGCCCGTGCCAGCGCCGGTCACCGGTGCCACGCCGCTGGCCGACATCGCGCGCCAGCCGGGGCTTTACGCGGTGTCGGGCTATGGCGCCCGCGGCCTGGTATGGTCAGCACTGCTGGCCGAGATGCTCGCATCGCGCCTCGACGGCGACCCTCTTCCGCTCGAGCAGGATCTTGCCGATGCGGTGGATCCGGCGCGCTATCTCCTGCGCCCGCCGGCACGCATGCGGGGCGACGACTGAAACGCGCTGCAGCACCGGCCGCCCGGCCACAGCGCGCCCAGTCGAGAGGCATTCGCGTTTGAACTAGAATCCACATATGGATGGACGTTATCGCTGTCGATTGGCTGGAACATGTGCAGATCTCTGCGCAGCCGACGCGTGCACAAGGACTCAGGCAACGAGATGACGATGAAGGACGAAGGCCCGTCGGACCTGTCGCGCCGCAGGGTGAGCACCCTCGACCTGGACGGCTGGCAGTTCCTGAACGTGTCCCACCTGACCGACCCGGCAGACATCGCGACGCTGGACGTCGCCGAATGTTTCAGCCTGAAGGAGAAGCTCTGGCGCAAGGCACGCCTGCTGAGCGACGCCCACCGGCTCGCCCGTCTCGGCCATTGGGAATACCTGGTCGACGAGGGCAGCATGCGCTGGTCGCTGGAGATCATGGAGATGCTCGGCTTTCAGCCCGAGCATGGTCCACCTTCGCCGTCGCAACGTGCCGGCATGCACACCCCGGAGAGTTGGGCACGGCTCGACGGCGCGCTCGAAAGCACGATCACCACCGGCGAGCCCTTCCAGCTCGACGTCGAACTCAAGCGCCCGGATGGCGAGCATCGCTGGCTGACGGTGCGGGGCGAGGCCGAGCGCGACGATGCCGGCCGTGTCGTCAAGGTGATCGGGATCGCGCAGGACATCACCGAGCACAAGAGTATCGAGGCCGCATTGCGCGCCAGCGAACAGCGCCTGGAAGAAGCGCAGACTCTGTGCCAGGTCGGCAGTTGGGAACTCGATCGCGACAATGCCGCGATGCGCTGGTCCCGCGAAGTCTTCCGCCTGTTCGACCGCCCGGAATCGCTGGGCGTGCCCGATCTGAACGAGGCGATGTGCTACTACACGCCCGAGTCGCTGGAACAGACGCGCACCGCCTTCTGGCGCGCAATCGACACCGGTGAACGCTGCACACTGGAGCAGGAGGTGCGCCTGCCCTCCGGCGCAATCCGCCATCACGTGACGGTGATCGTGCCGGTTGCCGATTCCAGCGGCCGCACCTGCAAGCTGTTCGGCACGGTGCAGGACATCACCGAGCGCAGGCTGCTGGAACTGGAACGCAGCAAGCAACTCGGCCACGTCGCCGAATTGTCCCGGCGCCTGGTGATGGTGCAGGAGCGAGAGCGGCGCAGGCTCGCCAGCGAGCTGCACGAGCGCGCGAGCCCCAACCTGGCCGCGCTGCAACTAACCTTCTCCAACCTCGCCAGCGCCCTGCCGCCCGACGTTCTCGCCGAGGTCGAACCCCTGCTCGACGACATTCGCGGCCTGCTGGCCGACACCACCGCCGGCATCCGCGAGATCTCGACCGAGATGCGCCCTGCCACGCTCGACCACGCCGGGCTGCTGCCCGCACTGCAGGACTACACCTACCTGTTCAGCCAGCGCAGCGGCATCGAGGTGGAGCTCGCCATCGACGACTTCGATGTGAAATTGGCGCCCGAGTTGCAATCGGTGCTGTTCCGCATCGTGCAGGAGGCGCTGACGAACTGCGCCAAGCACGCCTCCGCCGGCTGCGTTCGCGTCAGCCTCGCACAGGGCGGCAGCGCCCTCGAGTTGCGCATCGCCGACGACGGCATCGGCTTCGAACCCTCGATGCTGACCGAGCCGGGTAGCGCGGTGGGACTCGGGCTGATCACCATGCGCGAGCGCGCCGAGTTCGTCGGTGGCCGCTTCAGCTTGTCGTCGCACCCGGGCAAGGGCACCGAGATCCGCATTTCCTTCGATCTGCACGAGGATGCGCCATGATGGTCCGACTCATCCTCGCCGACGATCACCAGATGTTCCGCCACGCCCTGCGCGCGCTTCTGGAAAAGGATAAACGCATGACGGTTGTCGCCGAGGCGAGCAGCGGCGATGAATTGCTCGACATCGTGCGCCAGGTGCAGGCCGACGTCGTCTGCATCGATATCGGCATGCCGGGCATGAACGGCATCGAGGCGACCCGCCGGCTGCTCGCCATCCAGCCCGGCATCAAGGTCATCGGCCTGTCGGCGTTCTCGGACCGCCAGTTCGTGATGGACATGCTGAACGCCGGGGCCACCGGCTACGTGACCAAGGCCGAAGCGGGCGACGAGCTGATCCGGGCCATCCAGACCGTCCGCAGGGGCCGCAGCTACCTCTGCCCCGACGTGGCGGCGACGGTGACCAGCGCGCTGATGGAGAACATGCAGATGGCGACCGCCGCGCCGCGCATCTCGGCGCGCGAGAGACAGGTGCTGCAACTGATCGCCGAAGGCCACACCTCGGTACGGATCGCCGAGCGACTGCACGTGGCGGCCTCCACGGTCGAGGTGCACCGGCGCAACATCATGCGCAAGCTCGACCTGCACAGCGTCGCCGATCTCACCCGCTATGCCATCCGCAACGGCATCACTTCAGTGTCGAACTGAGCCTTTCCGCCGCCGCTCGACGGCCACGACCCTCTACCGCCCCTACCGGTATATGGGTAGTCCGAACACACCGTCCGCGGTATTTGCGGGTCCCCTATGCTCGCTTAGCATTGAAGCCATTCAAGAAATCTATTTTTCTCACCCGGTAATCGAGGCCACGCCATGAATTCCCTGCCCTCCGTGCAGCAACTCGCCGACACCGCCAACACCAGCATCCAGCATTTCGTCGCGCTCGCGGACATCGTGCTGAACGCTTCCGAGCAACTCATGGGCCTGAACATCGAAGCCGCCCGCAGCGCCTGCGAGTTCGCCTCGACCAATGTGGCTCCGCTGACCGGCGAGGACGTCAAGGACCAGTTCTCCAACCGCGTCGCCGCCAGCGGCGAAGGCTTCGAGAAGGCCGCCAGCTACCTGCGCAGCGTCAACGAGATCTGCGCCAGGACGCAAGCCGACGTCGCCGAAGTCAACGCGCGCCACGCAAGCGAGTACGCCCAGTCGGTGCAGTCGCTGCTCGATACCGTCACCAAGCTCGCCCCCGTCGGCGCCTTCGATTTCTCGTCGGCCGCGAAGGCTGGCAAGACGCCGGCGCGCAAGTCCGCCTGAACCCGTCGCCGGAAGATTCAGGAGTGAAGGAGACGGACGCGCCGGGATCCTGAGCGATACCTTGCCGCCAAAATAATAGACGAAAGCCCCGTGAGGGGCTTTCGTCGTTTCCGCCGTCCTGCGGCCCCCACCCTGCCAGGGGCGCTGCCCTCACAGATGGCGTGCGAGGCGCGCCAGCACGCGTTCGCGGCCCAGCACTTCGAGCACCGCGTCGATCGCCGGCGTCTGCGGCACGCCCAGCACCGCGACCCGCAGCGGAATCGCCACCTGCGGCATCTTCAACCCGTGCTCCGCCATCGTGTCCTTGATCGCCTGCGACAGCGCCGCCTTGTCCCAGCTCGCCTGCTCCAGCCGTGCGCGCAGGCTGGACAGGGCCGCCTTGGCGGTGTCGGTCAGGTGCTGGGCGATCACTTCCGGCGCCGGATGCACGTCGGCGCAGAACAGTTCGGCCGCATCGGCCAGCTCGTTGAGGTTGCTCGCACGGTCCTTGTACAGGGCGACGACCGCTTCGAGCGCCGGCCCGGCCTCCGGGTTGACCTCGCGATGCGCCAGCCGGCTGGCGACATCCGCGGCCAGCCAGGCGTTGTCGGACTTCCTGATGTACTGCGCGTTGAGCCAGTTCAGCTTCTCGGTGTTGAACTGCGCCGCCGAGGGCGTGATGTGGTCGAGGTCGAACCACTCCACGAACTGCTCGCGGCTGAAGATCTCGTCGTCGCCGTGGCTCCAGCCCAGGCGCGCGAGGTAGTTCACCACCGCCTCGGGCAGGTAGCCTTCCTCGTGGTACTGCATCACGCTGACCGCACCGTGGCGCTTGGACAGCTTGGTGCCGTCGTCGCCGAGGATCATCGACAGGTGCGCGTACATCGGCACATCGGCGCCGAGTGCGCGCAGGACGTTGATCTGCCGCGGCGTGTTGTTCACATGATCGTCGCCGCGGATGACATGGCTGATTTCCATGTCCCAGTCGTCCACCACCACGCAGAAGTTGTAGGTCGGCGTGCCGTCGGCGCGGGCGATGATGAAGTCGTCAAGCTCGGCGTTGGCGATCTCGATGCGCCCCTTCACCAGGTCGTCCCACGCCACCACGCCGTCGGCCGGGTTGCGGAAGCGCACCACCGGCTGCACACCGGCAGGAACGGGCGGCATCGTCTTGCCCGGCGCGGGGCGCCAGCGGCCGTCGTAGCGCGGCTTCTCGCCGCGCGCGCGCTGCGCCTCGCGGATCTGCTCGAGCTCTTCGGACGACATGTAGCAGTGGTAGGCGGTGCCGGCCGCGAGCATCTGCCGGATCACTTCCTTGTAGCGATCCATGCGGCGCATCTGGTAGAACGGGCCTTCGTCCTCCTTGAGGCCGAGCCAGTTCATGCCGTCGATGATGGCCTGCACCGCCTCCGGGGTGGAGCGGGCCACGTCGGTATCCTCGATGCGCAGGATGAAGGTGCCACCATGACGGCGGGCGTAGGCCCACGAGAACAGGGCCGTGCGCGCACCGCCGATATGCAGGTAACCGGTCGGGCTGGGCGCGAAGCGGGTGCGGACGGGACGTGATGCGGTGCTGGCGGACATGGGGAATTCTGCGTCTTGCTTGGGAAAGGCGCGATTCTAAGCGATCAGCCGCGCCGAAGCTAAACGCCACGCTCCTTGCCAGCGCCCCGCATCTCAGAACTTGTAGCCCAGCTTGCGATACAGCGTGTTGCGGCTGATGCCGAGCTGTCGCGCCGCGGCCGACACGTTGCCGTCGACCTCGTCCAGCGCACGCTGGATCACGTCGGCCTGGAACTCCTTCAGCTTGCGCCCACGCCGCGGCGCCGCCGCGGGCTCAGCCGGGCCCGGCGGCAGCGGTGCCGCAGGCGCAGACCGCTTGTCATGCACCGACACGTCGCTGCTGAAGATCTCCTCGGGCAGGTGGTGCGGGCGGATCTCGTCCTCGTCGTCATCGAGCAGCGCCAGCGCCACACGCAGCACGTTCTGCAACTGGCGGATGTTGCCCGGCCAGGGGTAGCCCTCGATGAAGTGCATCACGTCCTCGCCCACCTGAACGCTGCCCGGTGGGCGATCGGTCGCCTCCTCGTCGATCAGTTTCATGACGATGCAGCGGATGTCGGTGCGCTCGCGCAGCGGGGGCAGATGCACGGTCAGGCCATTGACGCGGTAGTAGAGATCTTCGCGGAAACGCCCGGACTTCACCTCCTCGCTCAGCACCCGGTGCGTGGCGCAGACGAGGGCGATGTCCACCGGCACCGCTTCGCTCGCGCCGATCGGCAGCACGCGGCGTTCCTGCAGCACGCGCAGCAGCCGCGCCTGCATCGCCAGCGGCATGTCGCCGATCTCGTCGAGAAACAGCGTGCCGCCATGCGCCTGCTGGATGCGCCCCACCGCGCCTTCGCGGCGCGCACCGGTGAACGCACCGCCGGTGTACCCGAACAGTTCGGACTCGATCAGGTTTTCCGGAATCGCCGCGCAATTGAGCGCCACGAAGGGCCCGGCAGCACGCGGGCCGCTGTTGTGGCAGGCCTGTGCGAACAGCTCCTTGCCCACCCCGGACTCGCCCTGGATCAGCAGCGGGATGTTCTTGCCCACCACCTTGCCGGCGCGGTCGAGCGCGAACTGCAACGTGGCGTCGCCGGTGGACAGGCTGTCGAGCGTGATCGTGCCGGGTTTGGCCGCCTTGGGCGCGGGCTCGCCGGCGCCGCGGCGCGATGAACGGGGCGCGCTGCGCGCCGGACTCGCGGCTGCGTACCACGCCAGGCTCACCCGCGGCCGCGCAAACACGGCGCCGCCGGCACGCAGCTCGAGCTCCAGCAGGCCGATCGGGTCGCGCGCGGCGCGATCCATCGCTGCGCCGAAGGAATTGCGGAACAGGTTGGCGAAGCCGCCGAAGCCGCCACGGTGCGCATCGGCGATGCCCAGCAGCGTGCGTGCCTGGCGGTCCACGCCGACGATCTCGCCGTCCGCCGACACCGCCAGCAGTCCCTCCTGCAGCCCACCCACCCCTTCCGGGCGCGGATGGAAGGCAAACAGCACATGGCGCGCGTGCTCGCTCTCGAACAGGCTGCGCTCGAGCAGCCGTACGCCGACCCGCGCCAGGCCCAGGGTGTGCGGCTGATAGCTGCGGTGATCGCCGGAGATGTCGAGCACGCCGAGCATCTCGCCGCGCGGATCGAAGATGGGCGCGGCGCTGCAGGTCAGGATGTTGTTGCGCTCGAGGTAGTGCTCCCCGCCGAAGATCTCGACCGGCCGGCGCTCGACCAGCGCCGAGCCCACCGCATTGGTGCCGCGCTGGCGCTCGCTCCAGTCGGCGCCGGGCTGCAGCGCGACGCGGCCGGCACGATCGACGAAGGTCGGGTCGCCCAGCGCATGCAGGATGAGCCCCTCGGCGTCCGACAGCACCACCATGCTGCCCGACGAGCGGATCTGTTCGAACAGATGTTCCATCACGCCGCTGGCGTGGCTCAGCAGCAGGCCGCTGCGCTCGCGCGCCACGGAAAATTCGCTGCGGCTGACATTGTCGAGGCGTCCCGAGGCGCGCTCGTCCAGGCCATCGCGCCGGCAACGGCGCCACGAGCGGATCACCGGCTCGGGCAGGCCCTTGTCCGGCACCTCGCCCATCTCGAAAAACTTCCTCCGCAGCATGGCAAGCTCCGCCGCCTGCTCGCTGCGCGCGAGGGTCTGACCCATCTTCTCGTCTCCAACTCCGGCGGGCGTGCTCTTTTTTTGCACTGCAAGCACTGCCCCCCTGCCCTCTGGGCGCTCCTCGGGACCGGATTGTTCCATCAATGTCGCATCCGGCTTCTTCCTGGTATTAAAGCAAAACGCTTGCCATCCATACAGGGGAATTCGCGGCGCGATGCGCTCGGCCCGGTCGGCATAGTAGACGGCTATCGGCCAGCGGCGCGATCTTCCGCCTCCACTTCCGCCATCTCGGCGTCGTCGAACAGCCGCGAGCGGGTGTGGAAGGCCTTGCCGGTGTTGCCTTCCAGCGAGAAGGTGCCGCCGTGGCCTTCGACCACGTCGATGATCAACTGGGTGTGCTTCCAGTACTGGTACTGGGATGCGCTGATGTAGAAGGGCACGCCGCCGATCTCGCCCAGACGCACGTCGTAGGCTCCTATCGTCAGGTCGCTGGGCAGGTAGCAGTTGGCGGCGCTGTTGTCACAGCAGCCGCCGGACTGATGGAAGAGCAGTGCGGGGCCGTATTGCGCCTTCAAGGACTCGATCAGTTCGAGCGCGGCCGGCGTGGCGATGACACGTTGCACCATGGCTTTCCCTCCACAAATGAAAAAAACGGGGGCGGCCGCCCGCCCCCGGTGAGGAGCCCGGAGACCGGGCTAGGAGAGAGAAGAAACGTCGCTCAGAAGAAGCCCAGCTTGTTCTCGCTGTAGCTCACGAGCAGGTTCTTGGTCTGCTGGTAGTGGTCCAGCATGACCTTGTGCGTTTCACGGCCGATGCCCGACTCCTTGTAGCCGCCGAAGGCTGCGTGCGCCGGGTAGGCGTGGTAGCAGTTCGTCCATACGCGACCGGCCTGGATGGCGCGCCCCATGCGGTAGGCGACGTTGCCATTGCGGCTCCACACGCCGGCGCCCAGGCCATACAGCGTGTCGTTGGCAATCTCCAGCGCCTCGGCCTCGTCCTTGAAGGTGGTTACTGCAAGCACCGGCCCGAAGATCTCCTCCTGGAAGATGCGCATCTTGTTGTGGCCCTTGAACAGGGTCGGCTGGATGTAGTAACCGTCGGCCAGGTCGCCGCCGAGTTGCGCACGCGCACCGCCGATCAGGCACTGGGCGCCCTCCTGCTTGCCCAGCTCGAGGTAGGACTGGATCTTGCTCATCTGCTCGCGCGACGCCTGCGCACCCATCATCGAGTCGGTATCAAGCGGGTGGCCCTGCCTGATGGCGGCCACGCGCTGCAGCACGCGCTCGATGAAGCGGTCGTAGATCGATTCCTGGATCAGCGCGCGGGACGGGCAGGTGCACACCTCGCCCTGGTTGAAGGCGAACAGCACCATGCCTTCGATCGCCTTGTCGAGGAAGGCGTCGTCCTTTTCCATCACGTCGGCGAAGAAGATGTTGGGCGACTTGCCGCCCAGCTCCAGCGTGGCCGGGATCAGGTTGTTGGCGGCGGCCTGGGCGATCACACGGCCGGTGGAGGTCGAGCCGGTGAAGGCGATCTTGGCGATGCGCTTGCTGGTGGCGAGCGGCATGCCGGCTTCACGGCCGAAGCCATTGACGATGTTGAGCACGCCCGGCGGCAGCAGGTCGGCGATCAGCTCGGCCAGGATCAGGATCGAGATCGGGGTGGATTCGGCCGGTTTGAGCACCACGCAGTTGCCGGCGCCGATGGCCGGCGCCAGCTTCCAGGCGGCCATCAGGATCGGGAAGTTCCACGGGATGATCTGGCCGACGACGCCCAGCGGCTCGTGGAAGTGATAGGCAACGGTGTTCCCGTCGATCTCGGAGATGCCGCCCTCCTGCGAGCGCAGGCAGCCGGCAAAGTAGCGGAAGTGATCGACCGCCAGCGGGATGTCGGCATTCAGCGTCTCGCGGATCGCCTTCCCGTTGTCCACCGTTTCGGCATAGGCGAGCACTTCGAGGTTCTGCTCGATGCGGTCGGCGATCTTGAGCAGCAGGTTGGCGCGATCGGTCGGCGAAGTCTTGCCCCACGTCGTGAACGCAGCGTGGGCGGCGTCCAGCGCCAGCTCGATGTCCTCCGCCGTCGAACGGGCGGCCATGGTGTATTTGCCGCCGGAAATCGGGGTCACGACGTCGAAATACTCGCCCTTGACCGGCGCCACCCATTTGCCGCCGATGAAGTTGTCGTAGTGGCTCTTGAACTGGACCTTGGCGCCAGCCTGGCCGGGCATCGCGTAAAGCATGGTGTGTCTCCTGGTTTGATGGTGTCTCGGGGCGTACTGCCGCCGCAGGCCAACTACAGCAGAAGGCATGCCAAAGCTGTTTTTATTCGTTCATTCAATAACTTGCTTGAAACGCGACTGCTCCAGAATTTCTGCGCTCGCTTTTTGGAGCACTCCAGATCGTAGCGGTTGCTGCGCATTGCCTGGAGCAATCCCGCCGCCTTGCTCCAGCGGTGCTCCTTTCGCTGCACGAGCAGGCTGCTGCTCCACAAAGCGCACGCATTCTGGAGCACTCCGCGTACTCGCTCGGCTGCAGTACGGGCACCACCCGGCGCACGCCATTCCTGCATCGGCAGCGGGATCGGGGCGAATCGCCCGCCCCGCAGTCCGGCGTGTGGCACACCGCTTGCACTCCGCCTGCCCACCGGCTCCGCAGCCCGCCCGCAAGCGCAACAGGCACGCAGCCGATCACACGACTCGACAGAAAAAAGGTGGAAGACATGATGATGAAGGAGACTCTCAACCGCGCCCTGCGCGTCGCCGCGATCGCAGCCTCCCTGGGCGCGGCCGCCGGCCTCGCCCAGGCGCATGGTGACGTGACGCCCCAGGCGGTCGACACCTCGGCGCTGAAAGCGATCACCGAGGGCTGGGTCGAGAAGAACCCCTACCGCAAGAACGACGAAGCCATCCGCATCGGCAGCTCGGCGTTCAACCAGAACTGCGCGCGCTGCCACGGCATCGGTGCGGTGTCGGGCGGCATCGCCCCCGACCTGCGCATGCTGCCCGCCGGGGACGAGGGCGACGAGTACTTCATCGGCCGCATCCGCCACGGCGTGACCCGCAACGGCGCGGTGTACATGCCGCCCTTCGAAGGCACGCTGACCCAGGAGGCCATGTGGGCCATCCGCGCCTGGCTGGAGACGGTCCATGTGGAATGATCGCCGCCGCGTGCTGTTCGGGGTGGGCGCGCTGATCGCCCAGGCCGCCCTGCCTGGCGTCGCGCGCGCCATCGCCGCCGACAGCCTCCCCGACACCCAGCAGCCTGGCGCGCTGCGCATCGCCGTCTATGCGGACTTTCCGCCGTACTCGCAGAAGGGCAAGGGCATCGATGTCGCGCTGGGCAAGGCGCTCGCCGAGAAGCTCGGGCTGCGCGCCGAGTTCGTCGAGTTCCAGCCCGGCGAGGACATGAACGACGACTTGCGCAACATGGTCTGGCGCGGGCATTACCTTGGCACGCGTCCCGCCGACGTGATGCTGCATGTCCCGGTCGACGCCCGCTTTGCCGCACAGAACGACAAGGTGGCGATCTTCGGCCCCTATCACCTCGAGACCATGGCGGTGGCGCGCGATCCGGTGCGGGTGCCGCCGGTGGCGGGGTCTGCGGCGAACGGACTGGAGGTCTTCACGCGCGAGCTGATCGGCGCCGAGGTCGACAGCCACGCCAGCGACTTCCTGATGCAGGTGCTCAACGGCCGCCTGCGGGAGCACGTGCGCCACTTCCGTACGCCCGCACTCGCGGTAGAGGCGCTGAAGCGCGGCGAGATCGCCGCGGTGCTCGGTACCCACACCGAATTGCAGGCCGCCCTCGGCGAGGTCAGCGGCCTGGTGCTCGACCGCGTCACGCTGCCCGAACTGCGCGTCGCCCAGTGGCCGCTCGGCATGGCGGTCAAGGCCGAGGCCAGGCCGCTGGCCGAGGCACTGGGCCGCGCACTGGGCGAACTCCAGCGCTCCGGCGAGCTTGCGCGGCTCTTCGCCGCCCAGGGCCTGACGCTGGCCACGCCCTGAAGGCATGACGTTCACGCACTGGCATGACGTCGGCCATATCCGGCGCGCCAGCCCCGCAACCGCCGTACCCACCAACCATGAACCGAGGAGACAAAACGATGACAGGACCGATCCGCCGTACCCACCTCGCTGCCGCGCTCGCCACGCTCTGCGTATCCGGCGCTGCCAGCGCGCTCGATGTGGATGCCGGTGACTACACCGCGCTACCCGAGGGCACCAACCTTGCGCTGCTGTACTACCAGCACGCCGAAATCGATCATCTGTACGCCGACGGACACAAGGGCGCGGGGGCCCTGCGCACCGATGCCGCCCTGCTGCGCTATGTGCATTTCACCAGGATCGGTGACTACATCATCGATCCGCAGATCATCGTGCCGTACGTCAATATCGACACGCGCGGCGCGCTGGCCGACGCCGGGGTGAACAGCCCCAGCGGCCTCGGCGACACCCTGCTCGGCGCCACGCTGTGGCTCAAGAACGATCCGAAGAAGGGCGAGTACTTCGGCTTCACCTACTTCCTGTCGGCCCCCACCGGCGGCTACGACCGCGACCGCGCGCTCAACATCGGCGCCGACCGCTACGGCCACATCCTGCAGTTCGGCTACATCAACCGCCTCACCGACAAGCTGACGGTGGACCTCATCGCCGACGCCACCCTCTACGGTGACAACAAGAACGCGAATGTGGCCGGAGACACGTTGAAGAAGGCGGTCAGCTACCAGGCGCAGGCCTGGCTGCGCTACCACGTCACCGATGCATTCGATGTGCGTGCCAGCCTGTCGCGCGACTGGGGCGGCGAGACCAAGCTCGGCGGCGTGCGCCAGGACGATGAGAGCAATCGCTCGAAGTTCACCATCGGCGCGGCGTGGTTCGTCGAACCGACCGTGCAGGTGATCGCCAACGTCGGCCGGGACATCACGGTCGATAACGGACCGAAGGAAGACAGCCGGGTGAATCTGCGCCTGCTGAAGGTGTTCTGAGCATCGCCCCCGGGCGCAGCGGTTGCGGTTTCTGGACCGTTGCGCCAACTGTTACCATCCCCCCCTTCGCCTGACCGGCAAGGCCGCCGCCGCGGAATCCAGCCGCGGAACCGTTGGGCACTCGTCTCGGGACGAGCGGAATGGGCGAACGGATCGGGGGAAGGGCATGAGCGGCGGCAAGGAAGAAGCGCACACCGACGCGCGGTTATCGGACACATGGAAGGGCGTGCTCGCGGCGGGGGTCGTCGTCTGCTGCTGGTCGGGCTTCAACATCGTGTCGCGCTTTGGCAGTACCGGCGCGTTCACGCCCTTCGATCTGGCCGCACTGCGCTTCGGCATCTCCGGCGCGATCGCGCTGCCCTTCTTCCTGCGCCGGACGAAGCCGGGCGAATGGCCGCGCTATGCCATCCTCGCTGCGGTGGGCGGACTCGCCTACGGCCTGCTGGTCTACTCGGGCTTCGTCTATGCGCCGAGCGCGCATGCCGGCGTGTTCGTCAATGGCGGCATCCCGTTCTGGACGGCGATCCTGCTCGCCACCACCACCGGCGTTCGCCTCAGCGGCAGGACGGTGGGCGCGCTGCTGCTGACGACATGTGGCCTGGTGCTGATCGGGTCCGAGAGCCTGTTCGCGACGAAGAAGGGCGATGAATGGCTGGGCGACCTGCTGTTCCTGGCGGCGGCGCTGTCGTGGGCGGTGTTCGGCCTGCTGATGCGGCGCTGGCGGCTGCAGCCGCAGACGGCGATCTTCGGCATCGCCAGCTTTTCGGCGGTCACCTACCTGCCGATCTACCTGCTGGGATTGCCGTCGATGCTGCAGCACGCGCCGTGGAGCGCGCTGCTGCTGCAGGGGGTGTACCAGGGCATCATCGCCGCACTGCTCGCTGGCGGCCTCTACAGCTACGCGAACCAGAAGATCGGGGCCAGCCGCGCATCGATGGCGCTGGCCCTGGTGCCGGCGGTTTCAGCCATTGCCGGCTACCTGCTGCTCGACGAAGCGATCTCGCTCGCCGTCGGCGCCGGCATCGTGATCGTCACCGCCGGCGCCGTGATCGGGACGCTGTTGCCGGCTGCCGCCGGCAGCGCCCGCTCATGAGCGGGTATCAATGCGTGCCATGCTCCATCGGCTTGCTGGCAGCCGGCGCATTCAGCGGTCGCACCGGTGCGGTGAGCTCCAGCGTCTGCTGCTTGCCGTCCTTGCCCTCGATGACGAGGGTGAGCGGCACCTTGTCGCCTTCCTTCACCTGCCCCTTCAGGTCCATCAGCATCACGTGGTAGCCGCCGGGCTTGAGCTCGACGGCCTTGCCGGCAGGCAGGTCGAGACCCGGGATCGGGCTCATCTTCATGACGCCGCTCGCCATGGCCATCTCATGGATTTCCACCACGCCCGCCACCGGCGAGCGTGCCGCGACCAGGCGCGAACTCGCGTCGGCGGTGAGCTGCATGAAGGCGCCCGTGGCCTTCTGCGACGGAACGGTCGCACGCACCCAGGGGTCGCTCACCGTGACATCGGCAAGGACGGGCGCGGAAAGCAGCGTGGCGACGAGGGACGCGAGGGCGAGCTTCTTCATCATGAGACTCCTTCTTGTTGAAGCTGCAACTATGCACCACGAAGGTGCTCCGGTGGAGTGCCAGAATGTCGCACCCGCGCCCGATCGAGCTCAGCCCAGCCAGACGCGCGCGTTACGGAACATGCGCAGCCAGGGCGAGGCGTCCGGGCTCTTGTCCGCCAGCCACTGCGGCGCCCACGACATCTGCAGCGTGCGGGCGGTGCGCTCCGGGTGCGGCATCATGATCATGAAGCGGCCATCGGCGGTGGTGAAGCCGGTGACGCCCTCCGGCGAGCCGTTGGGGTTCTTCGGATAGGTTTCGGTCGGCTTGCCGTAGTGGTCGATGTAGCGCAGCGCAAGCAGCGCGGCCGAACGATCGGAATCCTGCGCGAACACCGCCCTGCCCTCGCCGTGGCTGACGACGATGGGCATGCGGCTGCCGGCCATGCCCTTGAAGAAGATCGACGGGCTGTCGACGACCTCGACCATCGCGAAACGCGCCTCGAACTGTTCGCTGCGGTTGCGGTGGAAAGTTGGCCAGGCTTCCGCGCCGGGGATGATCGGCGCGAGGTGGGCCATCATCTGGCAGCCGTTGCACACGCCCAGCGCGAAAGTGTCGCTGCGGCGGAAGAAGGCTTCGAACTCGTCGCGCAGCCGGCTGTTGAACAGGATGGACTTGGCCCAGCCCTGGCCGGCGCCGAGCACGTCGCCGTACGAGAACCCGCCGCAGGCCGCCAGGCCATGAAAATTGGCCAGATCGATGCGACCGGCCTGCAGGTCGGACATGTGCACATCGACCGGGGCGAAGCCGGCGCGCTCCAAGGCCGCCGCCATCTCGAACTGCGAATTCACGCCCTGCTCGCGCAGCACCGCGACCTGCGGCCGCGCGCCGGTGGCGATGAAGGGCGCGGCGACGTCCTCGGTGACGTCGAAGGACAGCGACACGGAGAGGCCCGGATCGGCGGCATCGGCCAGGCCATCGAACTCCTGCTGCACGCTGTCGGCGTCGTCGCGCAGTCGGGCGATCTGGTAGCTGGTTTCCGACCACGCCTGCAGCAGTTCGCTGCGGCTCGCGCCGAACACCAGCTTGGCGTTGCGGCGGAAACGGATCTCGTCCTTGTCGTTGGGCTCGCCGATGAAGTGGTAGGTGAGCCTCGCCGCGCGCAGTACTTCGGTGATCCTTGCGCGGTCGTCACGGCGGATCTGGATGACCGCGCCCAGCTCCTCGGCGAACAGCCCGGCGAAGAGCTTGTCGCCGAAGCGGCCCTTCAGCGTATCGGGCTTCTTCTCCAGGCCGTCCACGTCGTTCATGTACTGGTCGTAGCACACAGTGTCGAGCACCAGCGACAGGCCGCACTTCGCCGCAAACGCCATCTCGACCACCGTGGCGAACAGGCCGCCGTCGCCGCGGTCGTGATAGGCCAGCAGCAGGCCATCTCCACGCAGGCGCTGGATGGTGGCGAAGAAGGTGGCGAGCTGGGCGGGATCGACGTCGGGCGCGTGCTCGCCCACCGCGTTGTAGGCCTGCGCCAGCGCCGAACCGCCGAGGCGGTTGCGGCCGTTGCCGAGGTCGATCAGCAGCAGTTCCGTCTCCACGCCTTCGGGCAACTGCAGTTGCGGCGTCAGCGTACGGCGGATGTCCTGCACCGGCGCGAAGGCGGTGGCGATCAGCGACAGCGGCGCGACGACCTGCTTGTCCTCGTCGCCATCCTTCCACGCGGTGCGCATCGACAGCGAATCCTTGCCCACCGGAATCGACAGCCCGGCCGCGATGCAGAATTCAGACACGGCCTTCACCGTGTCGAACAGCTTCGCGTCCTCGCCGCGGTGGCCGGCGGCCGCCATCCAGTTGGCCGACAGCTTGACGTCGCCGATGCCGGCGATGTCGGCCGCGGCGATGTTGGTGATGGCCTCGCCGATCGCCATGCGGCCGGAGGCCGGCGCATCGACGCAGGCGACGGAAGTGCGCTCGCCCATCGCGAAGGCTTCGCCGCGGTAGCCATGGAAGCTCATCGCGGTGACGGCGACATCGGCCACCGGGATCTGCCACGGGCCGACGAACTGGTCGCGCGCAGTCAGCCCGCCCACCGAGCGGTCGCCGATGGTGATGAGGAAGTTCTTGCTCGCCACCGCCGGCATGCGCAGCACGCGCATGCCGGCTTCCTTGAGGTCGAGGTCGGTGGTGTCGAAAGGCGGCAGGAAGACGGCGCGGCGCGACACGTTGCGCGTCATCTTCGGCGGCTTGCCGAGCAGCACCTTCATGTCCATGTCGACCGGCTTGTTGCCGAAGTGGCGGTCGCTCACGGTGAGATGGCCATCGGCAGTCGCCGTGCCCAGTACCGCGAACGGGCAGCGCTCGCGCTCGCAGAAGGCGCGGAACTGCTCGAGGCTCTCCGGCGCGATCGCGAGCACGTAGCGCTCCTGCGACTCGTTGGACCAGATCTCGCGCGGGCTCATGCCCGGCTCCTCGATGTGCACCTCGCGCAGCTCGAAATGCGCGCCCAGGCCGGCGTGGTCGGCGAGCTCGGGCATCGCGTTCGACAGGCCACCCGCGCCGACGTCGTGGATGGCGATGATCGGGTTGCGCTCACCGAGCTGCCAGCAGGCATCGATCACTTCCTGGCAGCGGCGCTGGATCTCCGGGTTGCCGCGCTGCACCGAGGCGAAGTCGAGGTCGGCGGTGTTGGTGCCGGTCGCCATCGACGAGGCGGCGCCGCCGCCCAGGCCGATCAGCATGCCCGGGCCGCCGAGCTGGATCAGCAGCGTGCCGGGCGGGAAGGTCGGCTTTTCCGACTGCTGCGCCTGGATGCTGCCGAGGCCGCCGGCGATCATGATCGGCTTGTGGTAGCCGCGCACCTCGCCCTGCACTTCCTGCTCGAAGCTGCGGAAGTAGCCGGCGAGGTTGGGCCGGCCGAATTCATTGTTGAAGGCGGCGGCGCCGATCGGTCCCTCGATCATGATGTCGAGCGCGGAGGCGATGCGCTCCGGCTTGCCGTAGGGCCTGCCGTTGGCGGTTTCCCACGGCTGCTCGAAGCCGGGGATGTTCAGGTTGGACACCGAGAAACCGGCCAGGCCGGCCTTGGGTCGTGAGCCACGGCCGGTCGCGCCCTCGTCGCGGATCTCGCCGCCGGCGCCGGTCGCCGCCCCCGGGAAGGGCGAGATCGCCGTCGGGTGGTTGTGCGTCTCCACCTTGGCGAGGATGTGGGTCTCTTCGGTGTGGTAGCGCCACACGCCGTCGGTGTCCGGGTACAGGCGCTCGATCGTCGCGCCCTCGATGATGGAGGCGTTGTCGGAATACGCCACCACCGTACCCTGCGGGTGCGCCTTGTGCGTGTCCTTGATCATGCCGAACAGGGACTTGTCCATCGGCCGCGCATCGATGACCCAGTCGGCATTGAAGATCTTGTGCCGGCAGTGCTCGGAGTTCGCCTGCGCGAACATCATCAGCTCGACGTCGGTGGGGTTGCGGCCGATGCGGCTGAAGTTGTCGACCAGGTAGTCGATCTCGTCCTCCGACAGCGCCAGGCCCAGCTCACCGTTGGCTGCCTCGAGCGCCGCACGGCCGCCGCCGAGGATGTCGACGCTGGTGAGCGGCTGCGGTGCATAGTGGTGGAAGAGCTCGTCGGCCTGGTCCAGCGTCGGCAGCACCGATTCGGTCATGCGGTCGTGCAGCAGCGCCAGCAGCGCGGTGCTCTTGCCGGCGTCCTTCGCATCCACCGTGTACGCGGTGCCGCGCTCGATGCGCACGATCTTGTCGAAGCCGCACTGCCGGGCGATGTCGGTGGCTTTCGACGACCACGGCGAGATCGTTCCCAGGCGCGGCACGACAAGCAGCAGCGTGCCGGCCGGCGCCTGCTCCGTCGCCGGATGGGCGCCCAGCAGATCGACCAGCCGTGCCAGCTCCTCCGCAGTCAGCGCCGCCGACAATTCGATGAAATACCAGTGCTCGGCTGCGAGCCCCTTCAGCTTGGCCAGCACCTCGCCCGCGGCGCGGGAAAGGCGTTCCAGACGGGTACGGGACAGCGCCGCAGCGCCACGCAGTTTGAGGATCGAGGTCATGTCGGTCGAGGCGGGAATGAGAAGGGTCCCCAGGCTTTGCGCGCCTGCAGAAGCCCGAAATTATACCCGACCGGCCCGGCTTTCCCCCCGCGCCCCTATTGCTTGGGCTTCGGGTTGAGCCAGCCGCGCATCACTTTCGTCAGTCGCGGCATCACCACCCAGGTCATGGTCACCACGATCACTGCGGTGAACACCGCCGTGCGCGGCAGGAAGGGCTGCTCGAGGAAACCCGGCCACAGCGACACCAGCCACAGGTAGAAGGACACCACCGGGAAGATGCCCATCCACGTCACGACCGCCATGCGAAAGCGCGGCGGATGCATGGATGCAGGAACCACCGTACCGGCAAACCAGGCCTCGAGCCCGCTGAGGCGGCGATAGTCCGGGTCGTCTTCGGCCACCTCGCGGATGCGACGATGCATCTCGGCACGCACGGACGACTCGTCCCAGCGCTGCAGGTCCGCTTCCGAGGCGAAATTGACCACCACCTGATAGCAGCCGCCAGGCTGCTCGGGCGGAATCATGTCCGCGCCCATGAAGCCGTGGAAAGCGCGCATCTTGCCGAACATCTCGCGGATCAGCGCCTCGTACCGCGACTCATGCCCCGGCCGCGCATGGCGGCGCGCGATCCGCGTCACCGGCGCCGGGTCCACCGGCACCGCGGCGGACGCCTTGCTTGCTTCGTTCATTCGATCTCCCTGAACATGACACCGCGGAGCATGCGGACTCCACAACCAGAAAAGACATTCGGCCGGTCGCACACGCGTCCGGCCGAATGTCTTTTCTGGTCATCATGGCGAAGGACTCGGGCTCGAGTTCAACGCCGTATCGACACGTCGCGGTCGGAGGCTCAGCGCCCCAGATCCTTGGCCGACACGCCGCCGATACCCCAGTTCGTCTTCGGCACTTCGCGGATGACCACGCGTACCGTCTGGATCGGCGCACCGACCGCTTCGACCAGCGCCTGGGTGACCTTCTCGATCACCGCGCGCTTCTGGTCCTCGGTACGTCCTTCAATCATCGTGATTTCAGCCAAAGGCATCGCTATCTCCTCCCCTCGTTGTGCGCGGCTGCGGCCCGTCCAGACCGATCACCGCATCCATGCAAAACCACTTGCGGGGCGCACGCCGACGACACGCCCCGCATTCGACGCTCAGGCCGCCTGCTTGCGCGCCTTCGACATCGTGATCGCCGTGTCCTCGATCATGTCTTCCTGGCCGCCCACCATGCCACGACGGCCCAGCTCGACGAGCAGTTCGCGTGCCGGAATGCCGTACTTCTTCTCGGCGCGCTTGGCGAACAGAAGGAAGGAGCCATACACGCCGGCATAACCCAGCGTCAGCGCATCGCGGTCGCAGCGGATCGGGAAATCCATGATGGGCACGACCAGGTCTTCGGCCACGTCCTGGATCTTGAACACGTCCACGCCCGTCTCGATGCCCATGCGCGCGCACACGGCGACCAGCACTTCCATCGGCGTGTTGCCGGCGCCTGCGCCCAGGCCCGCGGCGGCCGCGTCAACGCGGTTGGCACCGACTTCGACGGCGGCGATCGAGTTGGCCACGCCCATCGCCAGGTTGTGGTGGCCATGGAAGCCCAGCTCGGTCTCGGGCTTCAGCGCCTGGCGCACCGCGCCCAGCTTGGTCCTCACTTCATCCGGCAGCATGTAGCCGGCGGAGTCGGTGATGTAGATGCAGTTGGCGCCGTAGCCTTCCATCAGCTTCGCCTGGCCGATCAGGCCTTCGACGCTGTTCATGTGGCTCATCATCAGGAAGCCGACGGTGTCCATGCCGAGCTTGCGCGCCATGCCGATGTGCTGCTCGGAGACGTCCGCCTCGGTGCAGTGGGTGGCGACGCGGATCGTGTGCACGCCCAGCTCATGCGCCATCTTCAGGTGGTCAACGGTGCCGATGCCCGGCAGCAGCAGCGCCGACACCTTGGCCTGCTTCATCAGCGGGATCACGGTGCCGAGGTATTCCTCGTCGGTGTGCGCCGGGAAGCCGTAGTTCACCGAGCTGCCGCCCAGGCCGTCGCCATGGGTGACTTCGATCAGCGGCACGCCCGCCTCGTCGAGGCCGACGGCGATGCTCTTCATCTGCTCGAGGGTCATCAGGTGGCGCTTCGGGTGCATCCCGTCGCGCAGGGTCATGTCGTGCAGGGTGATTTTCTTGCCGCGAAGATCCATCGTCATCTCCTTCAGGCTGCCATGACGGCGCGGTTGGGTTCGAGGGTGAGACGGCCGGCGATGATCTCTTCGGCGAACATCTCGGCGGTGCGCGCCGCCGCCGCCGTCATGATGTCGAGGTTGCCGGCGTACTTGGGCAGGTAGTCGCCCAGGCCTTCGACCTCCAGGTACACCGACACGCGATTGCCGTCGAACACCGGGCCATTCACCAGCTTGTAGCCGGGTACGTACTTCTGCACTTCCTGGATCATGGCGTGGATCGAGTCGGTGATCTTCGCCTGGTCGGGCTCGCCTTCGGTCAGGCAGTGCACCGTGTCGCGCATGATCAGCGGGGGATCGGCCGGATTCAGGATGATGATCGCCTTGCCCTGCTTCGCGCCGCCGACGCGTTCGACGGCGCCCGCGGTGGTGCGGGTGAATTCGTCGATGTTCTTGCGCGTGCCGGGGCCGGCCGACTTGCTCGACACGGTGGCGATGATCTCGCCGTACTTCACCGGCTGCACACGGGACACCGCGGCCACCATCGGGATCGTCGCCTGGCCGCCGCAGGTGACCATGTTCACGTTCATCTCGCCCTTGCCGACATGCTCGACCAGGTTGACCGGCGGCACGCAGTAGGGGCCGATCGCCGCCGGCGTGAGATCGATCATCAGCACGCCCAGCTCGTTCAGCTTGCGGCTGTTCTCGGCATGAACATAGGCCGAGGTCGCGTCGAAGGCAATCTGGATGCCGTCTTCCTTCACGTGCGGCAGCAGGCCATCCACGCCGTCGGCGGTGGTCTTGAGTCCCATTTCACGCGCGCGGGTGAGGCCTTCGGAGGCGGCGTCGATGCCGACCATCCACACCGGCTCGAGCACCGGGCTACGCTTGAGTTTGTAGAGCAGGTCGGTGCCGATGTTGCCGGGACCGATCAGCGCGCACTTGATTTTCTTGCTCATCGCCTTCGTTCTCTGTGAGATAGCTTGGTTGAATCAATATCAGGCTGCGAACCCCGCCGCCTGCATGACAGCCGCCGCGCGGCCCTTGATCACCACTCCCTCACCCTCCTCCGCCGGCTGGTGGCCGGTGGTGAGACTGATTCCCGAGGCTGAGCCGGTCAACGCTGCCCGCTTGTCTGAGAGGTGAAGATTCATCGAGGGTTTCATCAAATTTGCCATTGCTGCGCATGAGAATGCAGGGCCCGCGGCGGAGCGAGGGGAGAGGGAGAGGGCCGCCCCGCCGCGCGCCTGCAATCAGTCGAGCGCCTTCGGCTCGTCGGCCTGCGCCTCCGCCAAGAAATCGCCGACCAGACCGGCGAATCGGGCCGAATGTTCGATCTGCGTCCAGTGCCCGCAACGGCCAAAGACATGCAGTTGCGAGCGCGAGATCCAGTTGGCCAGGGTCAGCGAGGTCGACAGCGGAATGACCTGGTCGTCGCGACCGTGAATCACCAGGGTTTCATGCGGGATCGCGCGGATGTCCGCTTCGCTGCTCGTCATCGCGTCGACCCAGCGCTGACGCGGCGCCGGGAACATGGCCGAGAAGGATTCCTGGAAGCCGGGACGGATGCTGGCCTCGTAGCGTAGCTTCGCCAGTTCGTCGTTCACCAGCGAACGGTCCCAGGCGAAGTAATCCATGATACGGCGCATGTTCTCGAACGAGGGCTCGTAGCCCCACACCGCATCCAGTCCTTCCGTGATCTCGAACGGCACGCCGACGCTGCCCATCAGCACCAGACGGCGCACCCGCTGCGGATGGCGGATGGTCAGCGCCAGCGCCAGCGCGCCACCGAAGGAGTTGCCCACGAGATCAGCGCGCTCGATGCCGAGTGCGTCCAGCAAGCCGACGGCCTGCTCGACCCACACATCCATGTCGTACTTCTGCCCTGCGGGACGGTCGGTGAAGCCGAAGCCCACCATGTCGGGCGCGATCACGCGCGAGCGCTTCGCCAGTTCGGGCATCACCAGGCGCCAGTTGGCCCAGGCGGACACCCCCGGACCGGAGCCATGGATCATCAGCAGCGGAAAGCCCTCGCCGACGTCATGGTAGTTGGTGCGAATGCCGGCTGCGACGATGCTGCGACCGATTTCGGGGCTGGAGACGCTCATCCCGGCTGCTCCTGGATTCAAAGTTGCACGTCGTCGGCGCCGATCGCGATCAGGCCGGCCCGCGCGCACTCCGCGTCCTGCTCTTCCGATGCGCCGGAAACGCCAATGCCGCCAATCAGCTCGCCGTTCACCCGGATCGGCAGGCCACCACCGAACACGACCAGCCGCGGACGCGCCGAGAAGCCGAACTTCATGCCTTCGTTGTCGCCGAAGATCGACATCCACTGCCTGGTCGGGAAACCGAAGCCGCCGGACGTGTAGGCCTTGTCGATGGCGATGTCGATCGACTGCGGGAAGGCGCCGGGCATGCGCAGGAAGGCGATGAGGTTGCCGCCAACGTCGGTCACTGCGACATTGATGAGAACCCCGAGAGATTCGGCATGCCGGACGGCGGCCTGCACGGCAGCATGGCCAGCCTCCCAGGACACGGTGGCTTGGGGCACAGCGACTTTCATGAGCGTCTCCTTGTCGCGAATTCCGTTTGAACAGGTCTGATGCTGATCTGAACGCAGAAAGATAGTACCCGTCAATCTCGAAGTCAATAATTAATCTCGAGATTTCAATATAGCTTTGTGAATATCCCTCTGCGATTCACGCTCGGCTAAAATTGATTCGTGAACATTTTATTCAGCGACCGCATCATGCGCGACCAGCACGCCTCTCCAGGGATCGACCTCGACCAGACACAGGAGCCAAAGACGCTGGTCCAGGCGGCCTACCTTCGCCTGCGGCGTGACATCATCGAAGGGATCTACGCTCCCAGCGAAAAGCTGCGCGTCGAGCACCTGAAGGATCAATATGAAGTCGGCGCCGGCACGCTGCGCGAGGCGCTGCTGCTGCTGGTGACCGATGCCCTGGTCGTGGCGCAGGGGCAGCGTGGATTCCGCGTGGCGCCGATCTCCATCGCCGACTGCGAGGACATCAGCCACACCCGCGTGCTGCTCGAAACCGAGGCGCTGCGCCAGTCGATCGCGCGCGGCGACGACGCCTGGGAAGCTGCCCTGGTCGCTGCCTTCCACCGTCTCACCCGCGCCGAGCAGAAGCTATGCGACAGCGATGAATCGACCACCGAGGAGTGGGAGAGGTGCAACCGCGCCTTCCACGAAGCGCTGATCGCCGCCAGCACCTCGCGCTGGATGCGCCACTTCCAGCAGATCCTGTATCAGCAGTCGGAACGCTATCGTCGGGTGAGCCTGTTCCGGCAGCCGATCACGCGCGACATCCACGCCGAGCACCACGCCTTGTTCGACGCCACGCTGGCCCGCGACGCCGCCCGCGCCAGCTCCATCCTGTCCGAACACATCCTGCGCACCCTGGACGCGGTCAAGCGCCTGCCGGTGGATTTCTTCTCGCAACGCGCCTGAGCCGGCTGCCCGGGGCACCCGACGAAGCAGAAAAAAAGCGGCCCGAAGGCCGCCGTCCTTTCTTGCATCCCGACGCTCAGGACACCACGGTCAGGAAGCGCTCGTTGAGCTTGCGATCGTGGTAGAAGATGCCAGGGCCGACCTGGTCCCAGGTCCACTTGATCGCCTTGTAGTCCGGGTAGCCGTCGTAGCCGCCGCAGAAGGTCTCGAAGCGGTTGCCGGACGGGTCGAACGCGTAGATCGTGGTACCGCGGGTGATGCCGTGACGGGTCGGGCCGATATCGATGGAGATGCGATTCATCGACATGATGTCGGCGGCACGCAGCACCTTTTCCCAGCTATCGAGCTTGAACGAGATGTGGTGCAGCTTGCCCGGCTCCGGGTGACGCACGAAGGCGATGTCGTGGGCCTTGATCGAGCACGACAGCCAGATCGCCAGGTCGGTCTTGCCGTCTTCCATCACGACGTGCTCGACGAGATAGAAGCCGAGGACCTTCTCGAAGATCTCCTGCACCTTCTCGATGTCCGGACCGTACAGCAGGCAGTGGTCCATGCGGGTCGGCGCGATGCCGCGCTCGGCGTCGGCGATCCACGGATCCGGGTTGACGTACGACTGGCCGTTGCCGATGTCGGTCTTCTCGGCATACAGCTCGATGAAGTGGCCCGACGGAATCTTGAAGCGGACGCGCTCGCCGGTCTCGAGCATTTCGCCCGCCGGAATGCGCTCGGTGGTCAGGCCGTAGGCCTTCAGGTCGGCGTCGAGCTTCTCCAGCGTGGCCTTGTCGGCCACCTTGAAGGCGAAGAAATCGACACCCGCCTCGTCCGCCTCGCGGATCAGGACGCTGTTGTGGTCGCGCTCGTCCCAGGTCTTGAAATAGACGCGGCCCTGGTTGTCACGCCCGGTCTCGACGAGACCCAGCGTGTTTTTGTAGAAGTTGATGCCTTCCTCCAGATCCAGCACGCGCAGCGAGATGTGGCCGGGACGCAGTACGCCAGTCATTGCCATAGAGTTTCTCCTCCAGAAATTTGCTCGTCCGGCCTGTGGCGGCCGGATCGACGCGGGTTGCAGAGCAAAAAAACGAACAAATGAAGCATAGCGTCCGATTCACGAGACGCGGGCGAAATCTCGATATTTATTGATCTAGCTCAAACCTTCTTGAACAGCGGACTGCGCACCTGCTGCGCGTCTGCGGCAGAGAAGAACTTCTCCATGTAGATGTCGCGTTCGAACAGGCGCCCCTGCATCAGCGTGGTGATGCAGGCGTCGATCATCATCGGCGGACCACACAGGTAAGCCTTGTGGTTGCGGAAGTCGTTGTCGAAGTGCGCCTTGGCCGCCTCGTGCACAAAGCCGCGGAAGCCCGTCCAGCCCGAATCCGCCGGCTCGTCCGACAAGGCCGGCACATAGGTGAAGTTCGGATGCTTCTCCGCCAGGGCGAGGAACTCGTCGTGGTAGTAAAGCTCGGCACGATTGCGCTGGCCATAGACGAGGGTCATGTTGCGCGCGTCGCCGGCCTCGAGCAGATCGAGGATCATCGAGCGCGGGCTCGACAGGCCCGAACCGCCCGCCATGAAGATCAGCGCCTCGGGCGCCGACTTGCGCACGAAGAAGCGGCCATAAGGGCCGGACAGCTTCACGCGGTCGCCCACCTTCTGGTTTTCGTGCACCCAGGTCGTGCCCTTGCCGCCGGCGACGATGCGGATGTTCAGTTCCACCGTGCGTCCGGTCGACGGCGGATTCGCCAGCGAGAAGGCACGGCTGTAGGCGCCACCCTCGATGTCGAAGTTGATGTACTGGCCGGCCTGGAAGTGCATCGGCTCGTCGAGCTCGATGAAGATGCCCTTGATCGTCGGCGTGAGCTCCTCGACACGCACCACGGTGCCGGGGAAGTCGCGCACCGGGATGTTCTCGGCGTCGGGTTCTTCCTCGATCTCGGCCTCGATGGTCACGTCGCTCTGCAGGCGCGCACAGCAGGCCAGCGTCTTGCCTTCGTCGCGCTCGAAATCCATCAGCGCGAAGCTCGAGGCCTCGCCGTGGTCGATCTCGCCGTCGAGCACCTGCACCTTGCAGGTCGCGCACAGGCCATGGCAGCAGGCGTGCGGCAGCCAGATGCCGGCGCGCAGCGCGGCATCGAGAATGGTCTGGTCGTCCTCGACCTCGATGGTCTGGCCGATCGGTTCAATGGTCAGTTCGTAGCTCATGGTTCTTTTCCGTTCTCTCCGTCCTCGGTCGGGGATGGGACGGCGACCCGCCATGCGGGCCGCCGTCCGCCAAGACGATCAACTGCAGGAGCCCTTGATGCCGGTAAGGCCCGGGGTACGGAAGCGGATCACGTCCTTGTGCTTGAGGCCGTTCTCGGCCAGCGACTTGTCGAAATCGGGCGAAAAGGGCTTGCCCGACTTGAACCACTCGGCCTTCGCCCAGTCGATCTGCGCGAAGTCGGGGTGATAGCCGAAGGCGGCCTGCATCGGCCCGGCGACGACGTCGCCGAAACGCATGGTCGCCGGAAACGGGAACGCGAACGGCGCGCAGAACAGCAGATGGTCTTCCCAACCGATGTACAGCAACTGGGCACCGTGGAACTTGTCCTGCGTGTCGGCAGGGGCGAATTCATATTTCGAAACGGCAGCAACAGCCATGTGTTGTCTCCTTGCTAACTCGTGAAACCCGCGGACGCCCGAGCGCCCGCGGTGTGCGGCATCAGATGTTCTTGGTTGCCTGGCCACGCCACTCGGCGAAGTTCTTCTTGTCCTCGGACACGTCGAAGTCGAGGTTGTCGCGACCGTGCTCGAGGTTGTAGTACTTCAGCACCGCAGCGAGCGGATCGAAGCCTTCCACCGTCGGATCGGTGCCTTCGGGGAAGCAGTTGCCCTGGTAGATCTGGTGCACCGGCAGCCAGGCCTGCACGTACTTCTCCGGCTCGTGCTCGAAGATCGCCTTGCAGTGGTCGGAGCAGAAGTGGTACTTGTCGCCCTTGTAATCGACTTCGCGGTAGCAGATCTTGGTCGGATCGCCCGGCTCGGTGAAGATCATCGGGATCTGGCAGGTCTGGCACAGCATGGGCAGCGTCTTGTTGTAGAAGCGATTGCCCTTGGCCGCCTGCTCGCGCCAGAACTCGTAGCGCGGGCGGTAGAGCTTGTCGAAGCTGTTCGGGTACTTCGCCGACAGCCACTCCATCTCGTCCTCGTCCGGCATCCAGGTGTGGAAGTTGGCGGCGGCAGCGTAGTTGTAGAAAGTGCTCCAGGCCTGGTGCGACAGGTGGTCCTTCTCGAGGGCGATCTGCTCGGCGCACTGGGGCATCTTGATGCCGTAGCGGGCCAGATCCTTGAACAGCGCGCCGCCGTTCTCCTCGAAGTAGATCTCCCACGACTCCTTCCAGCTCATCGTGCGCTTGGGCAGCATGTAGTCCATCATCATCGCGACCAGGGTCAGCACGCGGTAGCCGCGCCAGGTCCACTTGTCGATCCAGCGCTGCACGATGGGCACGTTGTCCGGATCCTGCTCGAGGATGAACTTGATGACTTCCAGGCCCAGCGTCATGTGGCGCGCTTCGTCGGACTGCGCCGAGAAGCCGAAGGTCATCGCCGCCATGTCGCCGTTGTAGGCCGCACCCGAGACGAAGGGCACGAACAGCAGGTTGGTCAGCACGTACTCGAACGAGAAGCCGATCGAGACCATGAACTCGAACGGGCCGGCGGTGATCGCATCGTCGAAGAACGACTTCGGCACCGACAGGAACCACACGCGGTCGTGCGCATGATGGAAGTCATGCATGCCGTTGTAGTACTTGTTGTAGTTCGACACCGCATGCACCTGCGTCTGTGCGTGGCGGATTTCGTCGAGCGACTGCATCAGGCAGGCGACGCGCGGGCCGGGGCCGGGGAACTGGCGGCCGGCATGGGCGAAGCCGCGGTGCGCGACGTATTCCAGCGGGCTGATGCCGCTCAGGAACAGCTTGACGGTGTTCAGGTAGCGCGCGTCGGTCACGTTGAGGTGGCCGTTGTTCTGGGTGAAGGCATCCAGCACCGAGTACAGCTTGCGCTCCTTCTCGGCCTGATACTTCCAGTAGGCGTCCATCGTCAGGCGGAACGGGTCTTCCCACTTGTCCCAGTCGTGGATCTTGATGCCTTCGTAGGCGATGTACGGATAGATGTCCTCCATCTTCTGGTACGACGGCGTCCAGTCCAGCCCGCGCGTCATCACCGCGTAGCGTTCTTTCAGACCCAGTTTCTTCTTGGCAACAGTCATGTCCATGTCGTTGTCTCCTTGGGGGCTCAGGCTTTCCAGAAAAGGGTGATTTCGTCGTCGGTCTGATCGAGGTTGCCCGACATCGTGATCATGTTGACCTGCAGTTCCTGCAGGTCGTAGTCACGACCGGTGAGCTCCTCGATCGTCTGGCGGCGCACCACGAGCCTGCCGTCGGCATTGATCTTCACCATCGCCGGCTGCTCGTCCACCACGGCGCTCGGGTTGTCCTGCAGGATCGCCTCGATGATCGGGCGGGTTTCTTCGTTGGTTTGCAGCGCGAGGAATACGGTCGACATCCAGGTGTCTCCTTAGATGGCCACGCCGGCTTTCGCCATGCGGGCATTGAATTGCTGAACGACTTCGCCCATGAGCTCGTCGGTACGATCACCCAGCGCAATGCGGGCCACCGGCAGCAGCGCGGCAGCCGCGCGATCGCGCCAGGCCGTCAGCCACTTGGTCATGATTTCCTTGTTCTCGGCCGATTCGGCCGCCGCGATCTTGACCGTCGCGTCGGCCCACTTCTTCGTCTCGGCGAACCAGTCGGTCATGAACTGGGTCAGCATCGCGACGGCGGTCCCGCCCTTGGATGCGAGCACGTCATCGACGATGGTCTCGTACACCAGCGGGTACATCAGGCCGTCGAGCACGACGTTCTGCACGACGAAAAGCTCGACCGGATCCTTGACCACGAAGGAGTCCTCGACGTAACGGCGCAGACCTTGCCAGGCGTCGTCATCCATCCAGGCGCGCTTGCCTTCGTCGAGCGACGCGACGTCGCCGAGCAGCAGACCGACGCGAGTGAGGTACTGGGCAATGCCGAGCTGGTCCATCGAGTGGAAGATGTGCGGCTGCGAGAAGCCGGTGCCATAGCTGTAGGCGCAGATGCTCGCGTTGTTCATGTTCGAGCCCCACGCCACGTGGCGCAGCGGCACCAGCAACTTCAGCGCCGTGTCGCGCACCGCTTCCGGCAGCGTCGCGGCCAGGCCGCGGTTCTCGACGAAGTCGAAGTTGGCTTCCGCCGTATCCTGCTGCTTGGCACGCGCCATCGTGTAGGCGCCGTAATAGAACTGGCGCGGATCCTTGAACGCGTACCAGTCGGCCATCTTGATCGAGCTGCGCGAGGCGTCGTAGATGTCGTGCGCCGGATCCCACGTCGGGCGGTAGTGGAAGTTGGCCGTCTGCTGCATGTCCAGCGTGCCTTCCTGGTAGCGGGAGGCCGGCTTGTCGCCGCCGATGCGGCGGGCAATGTTGTCGAAGGTGTGCCGCAGGGGCTTGATGGTCACCGTACGCAAATCGATCTGCATGAATTCTCCTCCTGTCGATTGATCAGCGATTCAACGGAATCGCTCGTGGGTTGCCTGATGCAGGTTCCAGTCCCACTCGGAACCATCACCTTCGGCCTGCTCCTCGCGGGGGCCGAGATGAATCACTTCATTGCTCTTGCAGAACGCTTCATAAGCCTCTCCAGGCAGCAGCATTTCTGCGTAGATCTCGGGCTCGCCGATGGCGAACTCGAACTCGACGAATCCGTCCGCACGGCGCTCGATGAGTCGCACGTACTTCTTGGTCACGTCGATCGTAGGTTTTTCTGTCTCCATCTGCCGGGGCTCCGTCTGTTTTGATGCAGTGGCCTCCGCCACTCCACCACTACAGTCAAGAGCCGTGCCAGAATCTTCAAGTTATTGATTTACATCAAAACCATCCGCGACCAGAGGCATTGGTTGAAGTTTTCACATTTTATTGAATGATGAAATGATCAAATCGACTTCATCACTTCACCAAATGATCAAAACAGTTTTTTGCATTGCAGCACCTCACCCCGTCGTGCCGGGTCAAAGGCCGCCATTCGAGGCACCAGCTCAGCAACGGTTGGCCATGGATCGAATTTCGAGATTAATATTCAGTTTCGAGAGAGTTGTTGCGGGAGTGGGCGGCCTGCGTCACGGAAGGCCGTTCGCCGGCGTGTTATAAAAACAAGAGTGTCAGACGGCCGCCCCGGGCAATCCGGTGCGTGGGCGCGCACCAGAACCCGCGTTCGACGGGATGACGAGGAGACAGGCTTGAGCAGCATCCGGTATCCGGAAGATTCCGATCTGAGGCGCTTGTTGCGCTTTTCCAGCGAAGACAGCCTGATCTGGCTGGGCGAGCACCGGATGGTGCTGCTGCATGCCGGCGCCCTTGCCGAACTGCGCAAGGAGCTGATCGAGTCGGTCGGCATGGAGCAAGCTCGCCGCATCCTCACCCGCATGGGCTTCGCCTCGGGCCTGCGCGACGCCGAACTGGCGCGCAAGGTGCGCGGCGCCGGCGATCTGGTCGACGCCTTCGTCGTCGGTCCCCAGTTGCACATGCTGGAGGGCTCGGTCCAGGTCGAGCCGGTGCGGCTCGAGGTCAACCGTGGCAGCAAGGAGTTCTACGGCGAATTCCTCTGGCTCCACTCGTGGGAAGCCGAGGCGCACGTGCAGACCTTCGGCGAAGTCGACCACCCGGTGTGCTGGATGCAGATCGGCTACGCCTCCGGCTACACCACCGCCTTCATGGGCGAGTTCATCCTGTTCAAGGAAATGGAGTGCAGCGCCACCGGCGCGCCGCACTGTCGCATCATCGGCCGCCCGGTGGACGAATGGCCGGATGCCGATGCGCTCAGGACCTACTTCGAGGCGGATTCCATCGTCGGCCGCCTGCTCGAGCTGCGCGAAGAAATGGAAGCCATGCGTCGCAGCATCGCCTGCCGCAACAAGTCGCCCAGCCTCATCGGCAATTGCGCCACCTTCCTGCACGCCTACGACCTCGCAGTGAAGGCCGCGCCTACCAGCGTGACCGTGCTGCTGCTGGGCGAAACCGGCGTCGGCAAGGAGCGCTTCGCGCGCGCGCTGCACGATCTCAGCCCGCGCCACACCGCCCCCTTCGTCGCCGTCAACTGCGCCGCCCTGCCCGACGAGCTGATCGAATCCGAACTCTTCGGCGTCGAGCGTGGCGCTTTCACCGGCGCGCACGCCTCGCGCGCCGGCAAGTTCGAGCGCGCCGACGGCGGCACCCTGTTCCTCGACGAACTCGGCGAACTGCCACTTTCGGCCCAGGCCAAGCTGCTGCGCGTGCTGCAGGAAGGCGAGATCGAGCGCCTGGGCGACGAGCGTGCGCGCAAGGTCAACGTGCGCCTGGTGGCGGCCACCAACGTCAATCTGCAGGAAGCCGTCGCCGCCGGCCGCTTCCGCCGCGACCTGTTCTACCGCCTCAACGTCTACCCGATCACCATCCCGCCGCTGCGCGAGCGCGTCGCCGACATCCCGCCGCTGGTCGAGGCGATGGTCGCGCGCTTCTGCACCTTGCACGACAAGCGCGTGGCGGGCGTCACCGACAAGGCCATGCGTGCGCTCAAGTCGCACAGTTGGCCCGGCAACGTGCGCGAGCTGGAAAACGTCATCGAGCGTGGCGTGATCCTCGCGCCCCACAATGGCTGGATCGAGGCCGAGCACCTGTTCGTCGGTGCCGTCCCGCAGGAATCCGCCCATGCCTCGCTGGGCGAAGACGGACTGGTGGCGAGCAAGCCCGCCGCGGCGGGCGCCCCTGCAGACACCGACCTGCCGGATGCGGTGCTGGATTCGGGCATGTCGCTCGATTCGCTCGAGAACGAACTCCTGCAGCGTGCAGTGCAACGCGCCAACGGCAACCTTTCCGCCGCGGCGCGGCTGCTAGGCCTCACCCGCCCGCAGTTGAACTACCGCCTCAAGAAGAACACCTGACGGAACGAAGAAGCCTGCGGCCATCGGGGCCAGCGCGAACCGGGCGCGGCACTCACAGCCGCATCGTGTAGTCCGCCCCGAAAGGCAGGCTCATGCGCCGCAGGTCGCTCTCGAAGTCAACGTGGAAAATGACCTGCCGGTCGAGCATCCTGGCTTCGCGGCACAGGTGCCACAGGTTGCCCGGCAGGCTGTCGGCGCGCCAGCGGTGGGGCTGGGAGAACAGCGCGCATACCGCATCGCTCCAGCGCCAGGCGGCAGGAAACTCATCGTCGATCCGTTCCGGTTCGACCCAGCGCGTGCGGCTGAAGGCCTGCGCCACGTCCTGCTGCGCCAGATAGCGCCGCAGGCGAATGCCATCGCCAATGATGATGGTAAAGGGATAACGCATGATGCGAATCGCCGGACAGCGGGAGCACGATCGCGCCGCGCTGCCAGAATTCATGACGGGCAAAGACCGGATTCTGACAGAAGGCGGCCCGAGCACACAGCCAACAATGTCGCGGAACTTCCTGAAACGAGCAGGAACCCACCCGGCCACCAGACTGCCGCATGGACACCCCCCGGGACGAAAGCCATAATCGATCGCAGCCGCATGCTTCCGGAGTTCAGCCGTGGCACTGCCGCAACCCACGCCGCCGTTCACTGCAGCCGACTATCTACGCTGGGAGGCCGAGCAGCCGAACAAGCATGAATACGTGCACGGCGACACCTTCGCCATGGGCGCCACCAGCCGCCGGCATATGACGATTTCAGGGAATGTGTTCGCTGCAATGGATACTGCGCTCGAAGGCACGCCCTGTCGCACCTACATGGCCGACATGAAGCTGCAGGCCGCGGCCGACGACGCCTATTTCTACCCGGACGTGCTCGTCACCTGCGACCCGGACGACCACAAGGCCGACCAGTTCATGCGCTGGCCGACCCTGGTGGTGGAAGTGCTGTCGCCCGCCACCGCCGCGTATGACCGCGGCGACAAGTTCGCCGCCTACCGCCGCATCGCGTCGCTGAAGGAATTCGTGCTCATCGACCCCGACCAGCGGCGCATCGAACACTATCGCCGCACGCAAGCCGATCGCTGGGAACTGGAGGAGATCGTGCCGGAACAGCCCCTGCATCTGCCGTCCCTGGAAGTATCGCTTCCCTGGACAAGAGTGTTCCGCAATGTCGATTGAGGCCGCCAACATGCAAACGCAAGCCTACCGACCCATCGACGAGGGCGAATATCTCGCCCTGGAGGCGCGCTCGCCCGTCCGTCATGAATACGTCGCCGGCGAGATTTTTGCCATGACCGACGCCAGCATTCGCCACACCATCATCGCCGGTAACCTTTACACCGCCCTGCGTACCCATCTGCGCGGCACCCCTTGCCTCGCCCTCATGGAAGGCATCAAGCCGTATCTGAAGAAGGAACGCAGCTACTTCTACCCCGACGTAATGGTCACGTGCGAGCCGCGCCTGCTCGAACTCGACGCTGAAACGCAGATCGTCGAGAGCCCGGTGCTCCTCGTCGAAGTACGCTCGCCCTCCACCGAAGGCATCGGCCGTCGTGAAAAACTGCGCGCCTACCGCACCCTGCCCAGCCTCAAGGAATACGCGATGGTGAGCCAGGACGAATGCCAGATCCATCTCTACCGCCGCCGCGGCGACATCGCCTGGGACATCGTCACCTATGAACCCGGCGACACAGCCGAGCTCGCCAGTGTGGAGCTGTCCATGCCGATGACGGACATCTACTTCGAGGCGGGCGTCGATTGCAGCGGCAGAGGTTGACGCAGCTTGTTTGCCTCGACAAGAAAACCTTCGTAGCCTATCGGCGAGTCAGGCAACCGGGACTGGCCAGGCTTCTGCCCGCGCACATCAAGCGCGATCGCAACAGTCCAACGGGTACAAGCTACGCCATTATCCAGCGTGCGCCGTCCAGCGGCGAATGCCCCTTCATGCATGATCGGCTATGCGCGATCCAGCACGAACTGGGAGAGGACTAGCTCCTCAACGAGAGCTTTCGCGAATTGTCCTCATTCGGGACAACACCCCCGCCAACATTACCTGCGCTTGCTGACGTGCGACGGACTTGTCCGACTATTGCTCGCAGCCCTGTGCAACGGCACGGAGCGCCTCCCTCTGACGAGAGGGTCAGCGCGGTGCACGTCTCTTAACGCCGGTACCAGCACGACAAGCACGTCGCGTCCCATGCGAACACGGCGCTCAGGAACTCGGATTGGGACAGGCTGGAAAAAGTCTATCGCCTTCTCAGCGCCTGAACGCTGCCCGAGGCTACACGCCTCGGACGCACACTCCAGCCGCAACCGCAAGCAATGCCCCAGCGGTACGTTTTCCGCTCAAGTTTTCCGACTCGACTCCGTAGATGCTCCCACGCGCAGGAAACGCGCCGGATGCCGGGAAAAATCGTTAAAGAGATGTAGCCCGGAGTCGTAAAAGCAACCAAGAGCACGACGAAACGCTCCGCACCCGCGAAGGCAAACGGAACCAACGGGTGTATGACCCACCTGACCTACCAGGAGAAATATCATGGCCCAGACGATCAACACCAACGTTGCGTCCCTCAACGCCCAGCGCAACCTCAACGCCTCGCAGAGCTCCCTCGCCACCTCGATGCAGCGCCTGTCCTCCGGTCTGCGCATCAACAGCGCGAAGGACGACGCCGCCGGCCTGGCGATTTCGGAGCGCATGACCTCGCAGATCCGCGGCCTGAACCAGGCCACCCGTAACGCCAATGACGGCATCTCGCTGGCGCAGACGGCAGAAGGCGCACTGGGTCAGATCGGCGACAACCTGCAGCGCATGCGCGAACTGTCGGTGCAGGCCGCCAACGGCACCCTGTCCGCCGACGACCGCAAGGGCGTGCAGGCAGAAATCGACCAGTTGAAGAGTGAGATCAACCGCGTCGCCAACCAGACCTCGTTCAACGGCACCAAGCTGCTCGACGGCTCCAGTGGTGGCTTCACCTTCCAGGTGGGCGCCCAGGCCAACGAGACCATTTCGATCACTTCGCTGACGAGCACCAAATCCAACGCGCTGGGCACTTCAACGTATGCTGAGGCGGACGGTACCCAGATCACCGCCGGTGGCGCAGATGACTTGTCAGCCGCCAAGGGCGCCGACGCAGCCAAGAGCCTGAAGGTGGGCGGTTTCAACATCAACGGGAAAGAGATCACCGGAGCGGACTTCGCGGTTGCTGACAATACGAAGGTCACTGCTGAAGAGTACAAGCAATACATGACCAAGACGGTGGACGCGATCAACGCCAAATCGTCGGAAACAGGCGCCTCGGCACGCCTTGATGTTGACAGCGCCGGAAAGATGACAATCAAACTGTTCGGCGTTCCGAACGACACGAACAAGAGTGGAGACATCAAGGTCACCGCCGGAACGACGGCCGGGCTGGACGGCTCCGCAGTCGGTCTCGATGTGATTGACGGCAGCACGGCAGCAAAGGGGCAGGCGGCCAGTCAGACTGGCTTCGACCCGATCGACGTCACTTCGATCGCAGGTGCGAACAAGGGGATGACGATGATCGACGGCGCGATCAAGGCAGTCAATTCGATGCGTGCCAACCTTGGTGCCGTGCAGAACCGCTTCGCTTCGACGATCAGTAACCTGCAGACCACGTCCGAGAACATTTCCTCGTCTCGTGGCCGTATCATGGATGCCGATTTCGCGCAGGAAACCGCCAACATGTCGCGCGGCCAGATCCTGCAACAGGCCGGTACGGCGATGCTGGCGCAGGCGAACTCGCTGCCGCAGAACGTGCTATCCCTGCTGCGCTAAGCGGGCCCGGTATCGTAGCGCTCGGCGCGGGGCCCGATGGGCCCCGCGCCGTTGGCCATGAAGGAGGTGCAACATGAGCATTCAAGGCATCAACAATTCGAGTGCGGCAATGGACGCGAACCTGGCACGCATTGCCGCGCAGCAATCCGCGAGCGGCCCCCGGGGCGCAGCAGGCACCCGCGCCACCAGCGCCCAGGATGCGAACGCGACGGCGGGCGGTGCGCGCACGGCCGAGGCCGATGCCGCCACGAGCGTGCCGCCCAGCCGCGACGCATTGCTGCAGGCAATCGATGAAGTCCAGAAAGTAATCACCCCGGTCGCACAGAACCTGCGCTTTTCCATCGACCAGGATACGGGCCAGACGGTGGTCAAGGTGGTCGACGCGCAGACCGACCAGGTCATCCGCCAGATGCCGTCAGAAGAGGTGCTGGCGATGTCAAAGGCAATCGACAAGCTGAAAGGCCTGCTGGTGCAGCAGAAGGTCTGAGCGCAGTTGCACAGGAGGTAGCAAGCGATGGGACTGACCGCTGCTGGGCTCGGGTCGGGGCTCGACGTAAAGAGCCTGGTTTCCCAGTTGATGTCCGTCGAACGCCAGCCGCTCACCGCGCTCGCGACCAAGGAAGCCAGCTTCCAGTCCCGGCTGTCGGCTTTCGGTCAGATCAAGAGCAGTCTGGCCGCCCTGCAGACGGCAGCAAAAGCGCTGAACGATCCGGCGAAATTTTCCGCGACCAAGGCGACGGTCGCGACCGACGCCGGTTTTTCCGCCAGCACCGGCAGCGCCGCTGCCGCCGGCAGTTACGGCGTGACGGTGGAGCAGCTCGCCAAGTCGCAGCGCGTTGCGACCAGCGCCACCGCCAGTTTCATCCCGGGCGACGGCCGGACCGAGCCGAAGACGCTCGAGATCCGCTTCGGCAAGGTCATCGATGGTGCCTTCGTCCCCGGCGAGCCGGTCGATGGCACATTCACGCCGGATGCCGGGGAGGCGAAGACGCTCGAATTCAAGGGCAGCACGATCGAGGACTTACGCGATGCCATCAACAAGGGTGACCTGGGCGTTACCGCGAGCCTGATCGACAACGGCAGCGCGAAGCAGCTCGTCATCACGAGCAAGAACACGGGTGCGGACCAGGCCTTCCGCATCGGCGGAACCGTGGGGCTCGCCTATGACCCCTCAGCCCCGACGGCTTCGCCCTCCACCTACCGCGTACAGGCCTCGCAGGATGCCCGAGTGAACATCGACGGCATCACCATCACCCGCAGCAGCAACACCATCGACAATGCGATCGACGGGGTGACCCTGACCCTGGCGAAGGAAACCACCACCGCCGGCAGCCTGACGGTAACCGCCGACTACAGCGGTGCCCGAAGCGCGATCGACGCCTTCGTCAAGGCCTATAACGACACCCAGAGCACGCTGAAGAACCTCACGGCCTACGACGCCGACACCAAGACCTCGGCGGCGCTGACCGGCGATTCGACCGCTCGCAGCCTGCAGAATCAGTTGCGCAGCCTTGTCGGCGGCGCGCTGTCCGGCCTCGGCAGCACTCAACGCCTGGCCGACATCGGCATCACGTTCGACAAGGATGGCAAGCTCTCGGTGTCCGACGGGGCCAAGCTCGACGCTGCGTTGAAAGACCCGCAGCGCAATGTCGCGGCCTTCTTCGCCGGTAGCGGCGACACCAAGGGCCTTGCCGCGACGGTCGCCGACGGGCTGAAGAGCTACCTCGACAGCGGCGGACTCCTTGCCGGACGCACCGATGGCATCAACGCGTCGATCAAGTCCATCGCAAAACAGCGCGAGGCGCTACAGGCGCGACTGGACAAGGTCGAGCAACGCTACACGGCGCAGTTCACCGCGCTCGACTCGGTCTTGTCGAGCATGACTCAGACCAGCACCTACCTGACCCAGCAACTGTCCCGGCTTCCTTGAAAACGTCATTGCGCTGATCCAGACGGAGAACCAGAAACATGTTCGGTGGCTTCCACAACCGCGCGTCCGCCTATGCCAAAGTCAGCGTCGAAACCGGCGTGACCACCGCCGACCCGCACAAACTCATCCTGATGCTGTTCGACGGCGCGCTGCTGCAGGTGCGCACTGCCGGCATCGCCATCGGCAACAAGGACGTTCCCGCCAAGGGCGCGGCAATCTCGAAGGCGGTCGAGATCATCATCAACGGGCTCAAGGTGAGCCTGGACATGAGTGCCGGGGGCGAGCTGGCCGGACGGCTGTCCGCGCTCTACGACTACATGAGCGAGCGCCTGCTGTACGCCAACCTGCACAACAGCCAGCCCGCGCTGGACGAAGTGGCGGGGCTGCTGGACTCGCTGCGCGAAGCGTGGGCGAGCATCCGCAGCCAGGTCCAGCCGGCGGCGGCCTGATTCCTGCTTGGGATCGTTCGTCCCTCGCTCGCGCACTGCCACCGACCCATGCTTACCCGCCCTGTCCTCGACGCCCTGCTCGCCCACTATGAAGCGATGGCCGCGGCGGCGCGTGCCAACGAGTGGGACCGCCTTGCCGCGCTGGAGCGCGAGGCGGCGGCCCTGCGCGAGGCGGCGCGCGCCGGCACCGATGCGGCAACGGATGCCGCTGCGCAGTCGGTCCTGCCGGCTGCGGAACGGGCTGCACTCCGGGAGGGCATCGAGCGCATCCTGGCACTGGACGCCGAGATCCGCAGCCACGCCGATCCCTTCCTTGCCAGCGTGCGCAAGCTGCTTGCTGCCGGGCGCCAGGCGCGCGCGGTGCGCAGCGCCTACGGCGCGCTCGAACCCTGACGCGCGCCGGCTGAGCGGGCAGCGGCCATGGAGCCCATGCGATGATCCCCGCCGACCTCGCCGCCCGCCTGCGCCTGCTCAACGAAGCGAGCTTCTTCAACACCGAGCAGCCCGTCTCCGGGCTGCAGCGCACACGTGAGATCCAGGCCGACCTGCCCGAGCTGCTGCCGGGGCAGCGCGTCACGGCGACCTTGCAGCGCCCGCTGCCCGACGGTACCTTCCGCGCCCTCATCGCCGGACGCGAGATGACCCTGTCGCTCAACAGCCCCGCCAACAACGGCGACACGCTCGAGCTGGAAGTCTCGCAGGTCACGCCGCGCGCGGTGTTCGCACGCATCGTCGGCACCGAGGCCGGCGTCGCCAGCGGCGCTTCGGCGCAGGCGTCGCTGAGCCAGACTGGTCGGCTGATCAGCTTCCTGCTCACCGGCCAGCCGGCCTCCAGCCCCGCCGAACTGAGGGCCGGGCAAGCCCTGATCAGCACCCCGCCGAGCAGTGGCGCGCAACTGGCCCCCGCGCTGCGCGAGGCAATCGGCCAGAGCGGGCTGTTCTACGAAGCGCACCAGGTGCAGTGGGTGCTGGGCAAGCTGGATCTCGCCACGCTGCAGCGCGAACCGCAGAACCAGGCGCCAGCGTCTGCCGGGGGCGGCTCCAGCGCAGGTCCGGCGGGTTCGCCGGCCACGACCGAGTCAGGACCCGCGACGGCGGCCGAGGCGCGGGCGGCGACGGCCGAGCAACGCCTTGCCACGCCAGCCCCCCTGGCCGACACACGAGCCCCGGAGCGCGGCACAGCCATCGACAACGCGGCCCCGTCGACCCGCAGCGCAGCCACCACCAGCGACGCGCCAGCAGCGGCGCGCGCCGAGCCCATCCCGGAGCGCCTGCTGCCGGTGGTGCATCGGCAGCTCGATGCGCTGGCGACAAACCAATACGTGTGGCAGGGCCAGGCGTGGCCGGGGCAGCCGGTGGAATGGATCATCCACGACCCGGAAGACCCGTCCGAAGGCCGGGAACAAGCCCAATCTGGCGAAACTTCACCGGAATGGAAGACCACGCTGCGCCTGACGCTGCCGCGGCTCGGCGGCGTCGAGGCGCACCTGCACCTGACTGCTGCGGGCGTTGCGCTGCGCATGCGCGCCCACGATCCGGCCACGATGGCGGCGCTGCTGGATCGCCGCGGCGAGCTGCAATCGGCGCTGGAGGCCGCCAATCTGGCGCTGGCCGGCATGGTGGTCGAGACGCAATGACGCAGGCGTGGCGATGAACTCCGACGCCCGGCCCGATGCACGCGGCGAAGCGGTCGCCCTGGCCTACAACGCGGGCGAGGCGGCGCCGCGCGTGGTGGCCAAGGGGCGCGGCGTGGTCGCGCGCGAAATCATCGAGCGCGCGCGCGAGGCGGGCGTGTACGTGCATGAATCGCCCGAACTGGTGAGCCTGCTGATGCAGGTGGATCTGGACGCACGTATCCCGCCGCAGCTCTACGTCGCGGTCGCCGAACTGCTGGCCTGGCTTTATCGTGTCGAACAAGGCGCCGAAGCCGGCAGCGCCCCCATTCCGGAACGGGGCAGCCTGCCCGAGAGCCTGCCGCGCCGGGGAGCAGGCGCACAGGCGGGCTGAGTCGTGCTATAAGCCACGACTGCCTCCTGACTCGACTCATCCGCCCACCCAGTTCCTGGTTGCGCAATGCACTTACCATGGCCACCGACGACAAGCTGACCCGTGTGGAACTGCTGCAAGCCGACGACGAGTCGCGTTACCTGCTGCGCGACCCATTGGAAATTGCACACCTGATCCGCATGCTGGCAGCCGAGCGCGCCCTGGTCACGGCTTACCTTGCTCCGGGCAGCCAGTCCCTGCTGACGATGGTGCTCGGCCTGACGTCCGGTGAAGACGCCGTCCTGCTTGATGGCAGCACGTCCGAGGCGATCAACCGCCAGGTCGAGCTCGCCGAGCGGATCACCTGCATCACCCACCTCGACAAGGTGCGGGTGCAGTTCAGCCTCGGTACGCCGTCGCGCCAGACCACGGGGAACGGAGCGGTTTTCAGCGCTGCGCTGCCGACCGAGGTCCTGCGCCTGCAGCGGCGCGAGTTCTTCCGCCTCAACACGCCGGTGGCGCAGACCGTGCTGTGCTCGATCCCGCCGGACACGCGGCACGGAATCGGCCGGCGGGTGGAGATGCGCATCCTCGACATCAGTACCGGCGGCATCGCCGTTGCTGTGCCGCCCAGCGGCCTGGCGCTCGTGCCCGGGATGTCGTTCGACGGCTGTCAGCTCAAGCTGCCCGCCAGCGAGCCGATATCTGCGCAGCTCACCGTGCGCAACCTGTTTCGCCTGGTCACCCGCAACGGCACCGAGATGCTCCGTGCCGGCTGCCAATTCACCGGATTGCCGCCGCAAGCCGAAGGCATGATCCAGCGCTACATCATGAAGAACGAAAAGCAGCGCAGCGCCCTCGCGCGCAGCCGCCACTGAAGAAGCCATGTCCCAGCCCGAGCAAGACCGCGCCGAAGGCAGCGAACCCGACCGCATCCAGCCGCTGCCGACCGAAGGCCTGGACAAGTACCTGCTGCATGGCCCGCGACAGATCCGTCAGTTGCTGCAGTCGCTGAGCGAAGCCCATGCGCTGGTGAGCGTGCATCTGACGCCGGGGCGCGAATCCTTCCTCAGCGCCATCGTCTCGCTGGCCGACGACGAGAGCGCGGTCTATCTCGATGCCTGCATCGATGAAGGCACGAACCGCCGCGCCACGCAAGCCCGCAAGCTGCTGTGCGTGACCCAGCTCGAACGCATCCGCATCCAGTTTTCGCTCGAGGCGGCGGCGCTGGCCACCCTGGACGGCCGCACGGCGCTGCGGGCGCCATTGCCCGCCCAGATGCTGCGGCTGCAGCGGCGCGAGAGCTATCGACTGCACGTGCCGCTCAGCCACGAAGCACGGTGCGCGCTCCCCCGGCCGGATGGCGGACCGCGCCTGCCGGTCAGGATCATCGACATCGGCGCCGGCGGGATTGCCTTCCACCTGGCACCGGACGCCCTGCACGTCGAATTGGGAATGGAACTGGCAGGCTGCCTGCTGACGCTGCCCGATGTCGAACCCATGGTGGTAGCGCTCGAGGTGCGCAACATCACGGTGCAACCCAGCCGCAGCGGCAGCGACAACCTGCGCGTCGGCTGCCGCTTCGCGGCCCTGCCCCGCGGCGCCGACACGACGATCCAGCGCTACATCCTGCGAACCGAAAGGGAACTCAACGCGCGCGAACGCGGCGGGCTTTGATCACGGCTGCCGTGGCTCCCACGCGAATATGTGCCGGATGCGAGCGGATGCCGCTCACACCGACATGTTCATGATGTCCTGATACGCGGTGACGAGGCGGTTGCGCACCTGGACCATCTGCTGGAACGACAGGTTGGCCTTCTGCAGGTTGACCATCACGTCCTGCAGATTGACGTTGGGATCGCCGGCGGAGAAGTTCTGCGCCATTTCCCGTGCCTCGTTCTGCGCGGCGCTGACGTCCTTCAGCGCGCCGTTGAGCACGTCGGCAAAGTTGACGCCGCCGGCCGCCTCTTCGGGCTGCACCGGCTTGTTCTGCGCTGCCTGTGAGACAGAGCGCAGTTCGCTGAGCATCTGGTCGATTCCGCGGGTGTCCATATCCTCGCCCCCGGCTGCGGGTGGTACGTGATAAACGATTCCAATCTAGCACAGCAAACTGCATGCCACCATGCCGGCCAGGCTAGATGTCGTAGCCCTCGTCGCGGTACTGCTGCAGCTTGTAGCGCAGCGTGCGCTCGGAAATGCCCAGTTTTTCAACGGTCTTCTTGCGCGAGCCGCCCAGCTCGCGCAGCGTGGCGAGGATGTGCTCGCGCTCCAGGTCCTTCATGTTGGACGTCCGTGCGCCGTCGGCCGGTGGCGCTGCGGCGGGAGAAGCGGCAAATCTTGCCGGTTCCGGCATGGACGCGGCTGCCGGTGACGCGGGCGAGGCGGCAGCCTGCTGCACCATCACCCCGCTCGCGGTTCCGCCGCCGTCCCAATGCGGCAGGCACAGGCGGATCGTCTCCGGCATCACGGTGTCACCCGCGGTCAGGATCAGCACCCGGTGCATGGTGTTCTCCAGCTCGCGCACGTTGCCAGGCCAGTTGTAGCGCTCCAGCAAGGCCTCGGCCTCCGGCGTCAGGCGCACCTGGCGCTTGAGCAGGGCCGCATGGCGGGCGAGGAAGTGGCGCGCCAGCGGCACGATGTCGCCCGCGCGCTCGCGCAAGGCCGGAATGGCCAGCGGGAAGACGTTGAGGCGGTAATAGAGGTCCTCGCGGAAGCGGCCGGCCGCCACCTCCTTCACCATGTCACGGTTGGAGGTGGCCAGCACGCGGATGTCGAGCGGCACCGGCTTCTTGCCGCCGACGCGCTCGACCTCGCGTTCCTGCAGCACGCGCAGGAGCTTGGCCTGCAGGCCGAGCGGCATCTCGGAGATCTCGTCGAGGAGCAGCGTGCCGTTCTGCGCCTGCTCGAACTTGCCCGGCTGGGCGGCCTGCGCGCCGGTGAAGGCGCCCTTCTCGTGGCCGAACAGCGTAGCCTCGAGAAGGCTGTCCGGGATCGCCGCACAGTTGATGGCGACGAAAGGCCCGGCAGCGCGCGGCGAATGGGCATGGATGTAGCGCGCGAAGACTTCCTTGCCGGTGCCGGACTCGCCAGACAGCAGCACGGTGGCGTCGGTTTCGGCCACGCGCGCGGCGAGCGCGAGCAGGTTGCGGGTGTGTGGATCGTCGGCGATGGTGTCGTCGCCTTCGTCCTGCACCGCGGCGTAACGGCGCACGTTCTCGAGCAGCACTTCCGGCTCGAAAGGCTTCATCAGGAAGTCGCAGGCGCCGCCGCGCATGGCCGCCACCGCCTTGTCGACGTCGCCATACGCGGTCATCAGCAGCACCGGCAGTTGCGGCAGGCGCGCGCGGATCTCGTGCAGCAATTGCAAGCCGTCCATGGGCTGCATGCGCAGGTCGGTGACGACGATGTTGAACGCCTGGCGCTCGAGCTCGACCAGCGCCGCCGGCCCGCCGTCGACGCCGGTGACCTGGTGGTGCGCCATCTCCAGCGTGAAGCACACCGCGTCGCGCAGCGCGGCGTCGTCCTCGACGACGAGGATGTTGAGTGCCTGGGTCATGATTGGTGAATCGCCTCGGCGCCTGCTTCGCCACCGGCCGCCAGCGGCAGGGCAAGCGTGAAGATGGCGCCCTGGCCGGGGGCGGATCGCAGCGTGATGTCGCCGCCGTGGCCACGCGCCACGCCACGGGCGATGGCCAGCCCCAGCCCGGTGCCGTCGGCGCGGGTGGTGAAGAAGGGATCGAACAGGCGCGACTGCAACTCGGGTGGCACGCCGCGTCCGCTGTCGCGCACGATGAAGCGCAGGCCAGGCTGCGCGGCTGCGGTGGCCGCGTCGCTGGCCACGGCATCGAGTTCCACGCGCAGACTGACGCTGCCGCCCGCCTCCGTGGCCTGGATGGCGTTTTCCAGTAAATTGGTGAGCGCGCCGGCGAGCGCCTTGCGGTCGCCATGCAGCGCGGCATCGCCACAATCGCAGACGCACTGGAAGTCGAGCTGGCGCGCGCGCGCCAGCGGCTCCAGGGTGTGCGCCAGCTCCGCGGCCAGCTCGCAGGCACCGAAACGCTGCCGCCCGAGGCTGTCGCCGCGGGCAAAGAGCAGCATGTCGCGGATCAGGCGCTCGAGGTAGCGCAGGCGTTCGATGGCGCGGTCGGCCACCTTGGCCCGCTCTGCCGCGCCTAGCTCGGCCTGGCGCAGGTTGCCGGTGTAGAGCAGCGCTGCAGCGAGCGGTGTGCGCAACTGATGGGCGAGGCCGGCGACCATCTCGCCCATCGCGGCGAGGCGCTCATTGCGCTCGGCCGTCAGGCGCATCTGATGGGTGTCGGTGATGTCGTGCAACAGCAGGATGCGCTCGTCGCCCGACTCCAGCGCCGTCTCCGACAGGGCGATGCGCGAGGTCTCGCCAGATCGGGCGAGGGTCAGTTCGCCGGGGGTCTCGGTGGCTTGCAGCGCGCGCCCCACCTCGTCCCAGTCGCGCCCGGCGAGCTCGGCGCCAAAGAGGGCCTCTGCGGCGCGATTCACCTGCACCACCCGCCCACTTCGATCGAGCACCACCACGCCGGCGGGCAGCGCGCCCATCAGCATGGTGAGCCGCTCGGTGAGCTGCGCGACCTGGCCTTGCAGCGCGTTGTACGCGGTGGACAACTCCTCCGAGGCGCGGCTGAACAGCGCGAACGCTTCGGCAAGCTGCGCTGCGTCCAGCGCGGGAGCGGGTGGCGGGGCGGGATCGATGGCGGGTTTCACGGCGGTCACTGTAGCCGATACCCTGCCATGGTAGCCGGCAAACAGGCGGCAAAAAATGCCGCTTTTCCTGCCGTCCCGCTTGTGCCGGGCGACGGACAATGCCGTCATCCGTCAAAGTGCACGCAACAGGATCGCCGCCATGGCAACCGCTGAAAACACCGCCGACGACGCCCTCGGCGCCGCGCCCGCCGAGGGCGGTCCGCCGTCGCGCCTGCAGCAGACGCTGCAGAACATCAACGCGCTGAGCCAGCGCCAGAAGATCGCCGCGGCGGCGGCCATCGCCCTTGCCATCGCGCTGATCGTCGGTGCACTGCTGTGGAACCGCCAGCCCGAGTACGCGGTGCTGTTCTCCAACCTGGAAGAGCGTGACGGCGGCCAGATCATTGCCGCGCTGCAGCAGCAGAACGTGCCCTATCGCATGTCCGACAACGGCAGCGCGATCCTCGTGCCGCAGGCCGCCGTGCATGAAACCCGCCTGAGACTGGCGGCCAATGGCCTGCCCAAGGGCGGCCTGGCGGGGTTCGAGCTGATGGATGGCCAGAAGCTGGGCATTTCGCAGTTCAACGAGCAAATCAACTACCAACGCGCGCTCGAGGGCGAACTGTCGCGCACCGTGCAGTCGATCGCCACGGTGGCCAGCGCGCGGGTGCACCTGGCCATGCCGCGGCAGACCGCCTTCCTGCGCGACGACCAGAAGCCGACCGCCTCGGTGATGGTGAACCTGCGCCCGGGACGCACGCTCGATGCGAACCAGGTGGCGGGCATCGTCCATCTGGTGTCGTCCAGCGTGCCGCGCATGACGGCCTCGGGCGTCAGCATCATCAACCAGGACGGCGAGCTGCTCACCCAGCAGGCCGATCCCCTGCGCCGGGCCGGAATGGACCCCACCCAGCTCGACTACGTGCGCGAGCTGGAAGCCGGCTTCATCCGCCGCATCGAGAACATCCTGGGACCCATGCTGGGCAAGGACAACTTCCGCGCGCAGGTCGCGGCCGACGTCGACTTCAACCAGGTCGAGCAGACGGCCGAGACCTACAAGCCCAACCCCACGCCCGACCAGGCGATCCGCAGCCAGCAGACGAACGAGCAGGTCAACCCGGCGCCGGGCGCGATGGGCGTGCCGGGCGCGCTGAGCAACCAGCCGCCGGTGCCGGCGACGGCGCCCATCACCTCGCCGGCGGTGCCGGGCGGGGGCGGCGCGGGTGCGGCGGGCGCGGGCAGCAGCACCCGCAGCGCGGTGCTCAACTACGAGCTCGATCGCACCGTGCAGCACGTCAAGCAGTCGATCGGCCAGGTCAAGCGCCTTTCGGTGGCGGTGGTGGTGAACAACCGCTCGGCCACTGCGCCCGACGGCCAGACGCAGAACCTGCCGCCGAGCGAGGAGGAGATCGCGCGCATCACCAACCTGGTGCGCGAGGCGGTGGGCTACAACGCCAATCGCGGCGACACCATCAACGTGGCCAGCAGCAGCTTCACCACGCCGGCGACCGAGGCCGCACCGCCGCTGTGGAGGGATCCGCAGGTGCTCGATCTGGGCAAGGAGCTCGCCCGCTGGCTGATCGTGCTGCTGGTGATCCTGCTCGTGTATCTTGCGGTGGTCCGCCCGCTGGTGCGCGCCGTCGTTCCGCCCAAGGAAGAGCAGGCGGAGGAAGAGGCGGCCGCCGTTGCGGGCGAAGAACTCGAGGAAGGCGAGGAAGGCGTGCAGGTCAGCCTCTCCGGCGCCACCGAGGAGGACAGCTACGAAGCCCATCTGGAGCGCGCGCGCAACCTCGCGCGCAATGACCCGAGGACGGTCGCCAACCTGATCAAGGAATGGATGGGCGCCACCGAGGAGGGCCGCAAGTGACGACACCGGAAGAAGGCCTGGAGAAGGCCGCCCTGCTGCTGATGACCCTGGGCGCCGACGAGGCGGCGGAGGTGTTGAAGCACCTGGGCCCGCGCGAAGTCCAGAAGCTGACGATGAAGATGGCCACCATGCCGGCGCAGGCGCGCAGCAAGGTCGATCCGCTGCTGGTCGAGTTGAACGAGCACTTCGGCAAGGGTGCGCTGATCCAGTCCGACGAGGACCAGTTGCGCAGGATGCTCACCAAGGCGCTCGGCGACGAGCGTGCCGGCCAGTTGCTGTCGCGCATGGTGCAGGGATCGGACACGGCCGGCATCGAGGCGCTGAAGTGGATGGACGCGGCGACGGCGGCCGACCTCATCCGCGAAGAGCATCCGCAGATCATCGCCACCATCCTGGTGCATCTCGAATTCGACCAGGCGGGCGACATCCTCAAGCACTTCAACGATCGCCTGCGCAACGACGTCGTGCTGCGCATCGCCACTCTGGACGGCGTGCAGCCGACCGCGCTGAAGGAGCTCAACGAGGCCTTGTCGCGGATGCTGGCCGGCGCGACGACGGTGAAGAAGGCGGCGATGGGCGGCGTGCGCCACGCCGCCGAGATCCTCAACTTCGTCGGTTCGGCGCAGGAGACCGCGGTGATCGACAGCGTGCGCGAATACGATCCCGAGCTGGCGCAGAAGATCCTCGACGAGATGTTCGTCTTCGACAACCTGGTCGACATCGACGACCGCGGCATCCAGACGATCCTGCGCGAGGTGCAGTCCGACTCGCTGATCGTCGCCCTCAAGGGTGCGACACCCGAACTGCGCGACAAGATCTTCCGCAACATGTCGAGCCGCGCCGCCGAGATGATGCGCGAGGATCTCGAATCGCGCGGGCCGGTGCGCCTGTCCGAGGTCGAGGCCGAGCAGAAGGAAATCCTCAAGATCGTGCGGCGCCTGGCCGAGGAAGGCCAGGTGATGATGGCTGGCAAGGGAGGCGACGATGGCTTCGTGTAAGCCTGCCGTACGCCCATGCCGCGGCCGGGAGCGGCGATGACCATCAGCCGCCACCAGGCGGTAGGCGCCTATCGCCGCTGGGAGCCGGTCGATTTCGACGCGCCCGAAACCCCGGCTGCGGCCGAGCTTCCCGTTGCGCCGGCCGCGCTCGATGCGGCGGCGATCCCGCAAGCACCCGAACCCGAGCCCGACCCGCTCGGCGACGTGCAGTTGCCCACCGCCGAGGACATCGAGCGCATGCACGAGGAGGCGCGCGCCGCCGGCCACGCCGAGGGCTACGCGGCAGGCCACGCCGCAGGCTTCGAGGCGGGCCGCGAGGCCGGGCATGCGGAGGGGGCGGCACGGGTAGAGGAAGCCGTGCGGCGACTGACGGACCTTTCCGCCGGCCTGGACAAGGCCTTGAGTCAGCTCGACCAGGAGGTCGCCGAGGAGCTGATGGCGCTGTCGATCGAGATCGCACGTCAGATGGTGCAGCACACGCTGGCGGTGCACCCCGAGAGCGTGCTGCAAACCGTGCGCAACGCGCTGCTGCAGATGCCCCAGGGCCACGCCCAGATCCGCCTGCACCCGGACGACCTGGCGCTGGTGCGCGAAAACATGGGCGAGCAGCTCGGCCACGCCGGCCATCGCCTCGTCGAGGACGCCGAACTGTCGCGCGGCAGTTGCCGCATCGACAGCCTGGGCGCCCAGGTCGACGCCACGCTGGAGCGGCGCTGGCGGCGCATCCTCGAGTCGCTCGGCCATGAGCGGGCGGCATGGCAGCCTACCGATGATGGCGGAGAAGGATGATGGAGCACCACGGGGCCCTGTGGCGCAGCTTCCTGAAAAGCGGCGCGAGCCTGGTGGGCAGTTGCAACCCGCTGGAAGTGTCGGGCCGCCTGACGCGCATCAACGGCCTCGTCATGGAGGCCGCGGGCCTCAAGCTGCCGCTGGGTTCCGGCTGCCGCGTGCTGGTGCCGGGGGGCGGCGCGGTGGAAGCCGAAGTCGTGGGTTTCAACGGCGAGAAGCTGTTCATGATGCCGACCGACGATGTCTTCGGCCTGGCGCCGGGTGCGCGCGTGCTGCCGATGGAAGTGGGCACGCCGCGCCTGGTGCTGGGCAAGCACATCGGCCCGCGCCGGCGCGCCGCCGACCGCGCCAAGCACCTGCCGGTGGGCGACGCCCTCCTCGGCCGCGTGGTCGATGGCGCCGGCCGCCCGCTCGACGGGCTCGGTCCGCTGGCCACGCAGGAAACCCGCTCGCTGCAGGGCCGCGCCTTCAACCCGCTGGCGCGGGCGCCGATCTCGCAGCCGCTGGACGTCGGCATCCGCGCCATCAACGCCCTGCTCACCGTCGGGCGCGGCCAGCGCCTGGGCCTGTTCGCCGGCTCCGGCGTGGGCAAGTCGGTGCTGATCGGCATGATGGCCCGCTACACCGCGGCCGACATCATCGTCGTCGGCCTGATCGGCGAGCGTGGCCGCGAGGTGAAGGAGTTCATCGAGCAGAGCCTGGGCGCCGAGGGCCTCGCGCGCTCGGTGGTGGTGGCGGCGCCAGCCGACACGAGCCCGCTGATGCGCATGCAGGGCGCATCCTACGCGACCACCGTGGCGGAGTATTTCCGCGACCAGGGCAAGCAGGTGCTGCTGATCATGGATTCGCTGACCCGCTACGCGATGGCCCAGCGCGAGATCGCCCTGGCGATCGGCGAGCCGCCGGTGACCCGCGGCTACCCGCCGAGCGTGTTCGCACGCCTGCCGGCGCTGGTCGAGCGCGCGGGCAACGGGCCCGAAGGCGGCGGCTCCATCACCGCCTTCTACACCGTGCTCGCCGAAGGCGACGACCAGCAGGACCCGATCGCCGATTCGGCGCGCGCCATCCTCGACGGCCACTTCGTGCTGTCGCGCAGCCTGGCCGACCAGGGTCACTACCCGGCGATCGACATCGAGCAGTCGATCTCGCGCGCGATGCACAACCTCGTCGGCGACGACCACTTCGCGGTGGTGCGCCAGTTCAAGCAGTTCTTCTCGCGCTACCAGCGCTCGCGCGACCTGATCGCAGTGGGCGCCTACCAGCCCGGCGCCGATCCGATGCTGGACATGGCGGTCAAGCTCTACCCGCGACTGGAGGCCTTCCTGCAGCAGGGCATCCACGAGCGCGAAGGCTATGACGGTGCCCTCGCGAAGCTGGCCGAGGTATTTTCCACGCCGGCGTGAGGGCGGACGCATACGGCGTGCGGACACCGCGTTAGAATCGCGCACCGCTTCCGCTGCAACCGAAACCCAAGACCCTGACGATGAGCAGCCGCTTCCATCTCCAACCCCTGCTCGATCTCGCGCAGACGCGCACCGACGAAGCCGCGCGCAAGCTGGGCGAGCTCATCGCGGGCGAGCGCTCGGTGGAGCAGAAGCTCAAGCAACTGGAAGACTACCGGCAGGAATACCACGAGCGCTTCATGCAGGCCGTGCGTGACGGCATCGGACCCGAGGCGTGGCGCAACTTCACCGCCTTCATCGGCCGCCTGGACGACGCCATTGCCGTGCAGCGCGGCATCGTCGAGCAATCCCGGGCGCAGACCGCGCAAGGCCAGCAGTCGTGGCTGGCCCAGCGCAACAGGCTGAAGGCCTTCGACACCCTGTCCCAGCGTCATCAGGCCGGCGTGTCGCGCAGCGAGGCCAAGCAGGAACAGAAGCTCACCGACGAGCACGCCGCACGGCGCAGCCGCCAGGACGACGACGCCTGATCCAGCAGTCGAATGCGCCGCGCTTCAACGCTGCGCGCATGGCATGAAGCTTGCTCGAAGCTCATCGACGCTTTTCAGGATCCTCCAGACAGAGGTCACCGCCATGCCTGCTTCCGTTTCTCCAAGCAACACGACGCTCGGGCTCGCCCGGACGCTGTTCGCCTCCGCTGCGCAATCCGGCGCCAGGGACCTGCCGACGGACTCCACCGGAGTTTCGTTCTCGAGCACGCTGCAAGGCCGGCTCGACAACGCGCCGCCAGCCCGTGCGCCGGGCTCCCACCTCGATGGTGCAGGCCGCCCGCGCGATCCCGAGCGCCCGGCGGAGCGCGAACGCCCCGCCGAGCCTGAGCGCCCCGCCGAGGCTGATCGCTCCGCCGAGCCTGGACGCCCCGCCGAAGCTGAGCGCAGCAACGCCGGGGGGAACGCGGATGACGGCAGCGCCGCCGGCACCACCAGCAGCGCGCCCGCGGCAGCAAAAGGCGGGCAAGGGGCTTCCGGGAGCGGGCGGGAACAAGACGCCGCGGCAGAGAAACCTGCCGAGGCGGGACTGGCCCGCGGCAAGCCGGCAAGGGTTGTCACGCTGGACACCGCAGTGGGCACCGATACGGATGCCGCAGCTCAAGCAGTCAACGGCACCACGGACGCGCGGGCGCTTGCCGCACTCGTCAAGGCAGGCACGGCGGGCGAAAGGGCCGTCTCCGGCGGCACCGACAAATCCACCGACGCCGATTCCACTGCCGCAATCGATGCCGGCCTGCCGGCAGATCTTGCCGCCCTGTTGCCCCAGCTTGCCGCTTCGAGAGCGGCGGATGGCGCGCCGAAGCCAGATCCGGCTCTGGATGACAGCCTCGGCAAATCGCTTCAGAATTCCGGCCTGCTGCCGAGAATGGGAGCAGGTACGCAGGGTCCCGACCGCGATGTCGCCGGCGCGCTGATGATGTTGCAGGCACGCGAGAGCGCTGTCGCAGTCGCGGCCGGCAAGCTTGCCGGCGGCCTGCAGCAGGACGTGGAGGCGACCGCATCGGTTTCGGGTGCGAACGCCACGGGCTCGGCACCCGCCAGCGGGCTGCCGCACCAGCTCAGCGAATTTGCGGCGATCCGCGGCCAGGCCATCGCAGCGCGGCCGCTCACGCCGCAACTGCCCGTCCACACGCCGGTCGGCCAGGAAGGCTGGGCAGAGGACGTCGGCAACCGGGTGACGTGGATGCTGGGCCGCGCCGAAAGCAAAGCCGAGCTGGTGCTGACGCCACCCAACCTGGGCAAGCTCGAAGTCTCGATCAACCTCAGCGGCGATCAGACCACAGCGCAGTTCATCGCCGCCAACCAGGCCGCGCGTGATGCGCTCGAGCAGGCCTTGCCGCGCCTGCGCGAGATGCTGGCCGGCGCAGGCATCAACCTGGGTGAAACGAGCGTGAGCACCTCGGGTGAGCAACAGGCCGGGCGCGACGATGGCGGCAGCGGGCGCCATCGCGGGCAAGGTGAGGGCACAGTGGGCGGTGGCGGAGCCACCGTCTGGTTGAGACAGCACGACGGGATGGTCGACACCTTCGTCTGAAGCGCTGGAATTGGGGCGGGTCTGCCCCACTTTTCCAGTCTTCGAAGGCGGCAACTCTCCCGGATAATGGAATCTGGAATCTAGGAGAACCGCATGGCGAAGGCGCCAGCCAAACCGGACGCAGCCCCCGAAGCCGCCCCCAGGAAGAAGGGCAAGCTGCTGTTGATCGTCGTCATTGCCTTGCTGGTATTGCTGATCGCGGCAGCAGGGGTGGTGGTGCTGCTGTTGCTGAAGAAGGACAAGGGCGGCGACGACCACGCCGGCCCGGCTGCTGCGGCGGAAGCTGCGCCGCACTCGACGATCGATCTCAGCAAGCCACCGACCTTCGTGCCGCTGGATCCTTTCACCGTCAATCTGCGACGCGACGAGGGCGACCATTACCTGCAGGCGGTCATCGTTCTGCGCGTGGGCGACCCGAAGCTGGGCGAAAGCCTCAAGGCGTTCATGCCCGAAGTGCGGCACCGCATCAACCTGCTGTTGTCTTCCAAGTTGCCCTCTGAGCTCGCCGACACCGTCGGCCGGGAAAAGCTTGCAGAAGACATCGCCAGCCAGGTAAACGAGGCGCTCGGCTTTCCGGCAAGCACGGATACGCGCGGGCGCACACGCTCGAACGGGCCGGTGCAGGCCGTGCTGTTCAACTCCTTCATCATCCAGTGACGGATCGCCGCCATGTCTTCGGACTTTCTTTCCCAGGAGGAGGTTGACGCCCTGTTGCGGGGCGTCACCGGGGAGTCCGACGAACCTGCGGACGATCTCGCCGACCAGAGCGGGGTCAGGCCCTACAACCTCGCCACCCAGGAACGCATCGTGCGTGGGCGCATGCCCACGATGGAGCTGATCAACGAGCGTTTCGCGCGCTACCTGCGCATCGGCATGTTCAACTACATGCACCGCAACGCCGAGGTCTCGGTCGGTCCGATCAAGGTGCAGAAGTACGCGGAGTTCATCCGCAACCTGGTGGTGCCGACCAACCTCAACCTGGTGCTGGGCAAGCCACTGCGCGGCACCGGCCTGGTGGTGTTCGACCCGAACCTGGTGTTCCTGGTGGTCGACAACATGTTCGGCGGCGACGGCCGCTTCCACACACGGGTCGAGGGGCGGGATTTCACGCCCACCGAGCAACGCATCATCAAGGCCATGCTCGACGTGGTGTTCGCCGAATATGCTCGGGCCTGGGCGCCGGTGTTCAAGCTCGAGCTGGAGTACGTCCGCTCCGAGATGAATTCGCAGTTCGCCAACATCGCCACGCCGTCCGAAGTCGTCGTGGCGACCACCTTCTCGCTCGATTTCGGCGGCGCGCAGGCGGACATGCACGTGTGCTTCCCCTACTCGATGCTGGAGCCGATCCGCGACGTGCTCTACTCGACGATGCAGAGCGACCACCTCACCCAGGACAAACGCTGGATCCGCCTGCTTTCTCGCCAGTTGCAGACAGCCGACGTGGAACTGGTGTGCAACTTCGGCACCGCGCCGGTGACGCTGCGCGACATCGTCGACATGCGCGTCGGCGACATGATCCCGCTCAACGTCCCCGAACTGCTGACGGCTGCGGTGGATGGCGTACCGGTGTTCGAGGGCAGGCAGGGCACGAAGAACGGGCACTACGCGCTGAAGGTCGAGCGCTTCGTCAGTGCGAACGAGAACGACGCTGTACAGCTTCCCGGAGGCCAGAATGGCTGACGACAACCAGATTACCGACGACGACTGGGCTGCCGCGATGCAGGAACAGGCCTCGGCCGAGGCCGGCCTGGGCGACGACGCCGCGCGCGTGGCTGCCGAACTTGCCGCCGCCGCCATGGACAACTCGCCCTACCAGGCGCGCCCGGCCAGCCAGATCTTCGAGGACTTCGGCGCCACCGGCACCAAGCCGAGCTCGCTGAACGACTTCGACATGATCCTGGACATCCCGGTGCAGATCACCGTCGAGCTCGGCCGCACCAAGCTGTCGATCCGAAACCTGCTGCAACTGGCGCACGGCTCGGTCGTCGAACTCGACGGGCTCGCCGGCGAACCGATGGATGTGCTGGTGAACGGCACGCTGATCGCCCAGGGCGAGGTGGTGGTGGTGAACGACAAGTTCGGCATCCGCCTGACCGACATCATCAGCCCCGCCGAACGCATGCGGAAGATCCGCCACTGATGCGCTGCCCTGCGGCCGGGCGCCATCGCACCCTCGACCCGTTGCACGACGTGCCTGCCTCACGCTCCCGGCCGGCCTATGCGACCGTCACGGCCCTCTTCCTGCTGTCGGCGGCATCGCCGCTGCACGCCGCCGAAACCGCCGCCGCAGCCTCCCCGCCCGGGCCGGATCTTGCCGCCGGCCTCGGCCAGATGGCCTTCGGTCTGGCCGTGGTCATCGCCCTGCTGTTCGCCTGCCTGTGGGTGATCCGGCGGCTGTCGGCGCCGCGCGGCTCGGCCGCGTCGGCGCTGAAGGTGCTGGGCGCGGTGGCGGTCGGCCCGCGCGAGCGCGTGGTGCTGGTCGGCCTGGGCGACAAGGTGCTGGTGCTCGGCGTGGCGCCGGGTCAGGTGAGGACCTTGCATGTGCTGCAGGCGGACGAACTGCCCACCCTCGCCGGCGGCACCGCAGCGGCGGCCAGCATGAAGGATTTCCCCGCGTGGCTGCGACAGGCAATGGAGCGCCGCCATGAGCCCTGAGTCGCCGTCCCGCCCTGCGCCGCGCGCGCGGGCTGCTTTCGCACGCGGCGCGACCGCGCTGGCGCTGTTGCTCGCTCCGCTTCTGGCCGCTGCGCAAGCCCTGCCGACGCTGACCGCAATGCCGGCGGCCGGCGGCGGCACCACTTACAGCCTCACCATCCAGACGCTGGTGCTGATGACGCTGCTCAGCTTCATCCCGGCGATGGTGCTGATGATGACCAGCTTCACCCGCATCGTCATCGTCTTCGGCCTGCTGCGCCAGGCCATCGGCACGCAGACCGCACCGCCCAACCAGGTGCTGGTGGGCCTGGCGCTGTTTCTCAGCTTCTTCATCATGGCGCCGGTGGCCGAGAAGGTTTACCAGGATGCCTACCTGCCGATGTCGCAGGGCTCGATACGGTTCGAGGAGGCGCTGCAGCGCGCCTCGGTGCCGATGAAGGCCTTCATGCTGAAGCAGGTGCGCGAGCCCGACCTGTCGCTGTTCTCGGGGCTCGCCAAGCTGCCGCCGGTGGAAAAGGCCGAGGATCTGCCGATGCGCGTCGTGATCCCGGCCTTCGTCACTTCCGAGCTCAAGACCGCCTTCCAGATCGGCTTCATCGTGTTCATTCCCTTCATCATCATCGACATGGTCGTCGCCTCGGTGCTGATGTCGATGGGCATGATGATGATGTCGCCGGTCATCGTATCGCTGCCGTTCAAGATCATGCTGTTCGTGCTGGTCGACGGCTGGACGCTGCTGATCGGCTCGCTGGTGCAGAGCTTCGCCGTGTAGGCGCGAAGGAGACAGGATCATGACCCCCACCGCCGTCGTCGAGCTGGGCCGCCAGGCAATCGAGATCACGCTGCTGGTGTCGGCGCCGCTGTTCATCGCCGCGCTGGTCACCGGCCTGGTGGTGAGCATCTTCCAGGCCGCGACACAGATCAACGAAATGACCTTGTCGTTCGTGCCGAAGATCGTGGTGATGTTCGTCACTCTCGTGGTGGCGGGCCCGTGGATGATCACCACGCTGACCGACTTCATGCGCCGGCTGTTCGAATCCATTCCGGCGATGATCGGCTGAAGCCGGCGCGCACCGCCCGCTCCCCGCCATGCTCAGCGTCACCGCCGCCCAGCTCGACGCCTGGCTCGCCGCACTGATGTTCCCCTTGGCGCGTCTGCTGGGGCTGTTCTCGTCGGCGCCGGTGTTCTCCAACCGCGGCGTGACGATGCGCGTGCGGCTGGCGATCGGCATCGCCGTGGCGCTCGCGCTGCTGCCGGCGATGCCCCCCATGCCCGCAGTGCCGCCGGCCTCCGGCCTGGGGCTGGCGATCTTCGTGCAGCAGATCTTCATCGGCATCGCCATCGGCTTCATGATGCGCATCGTGTTCGCCGCGGTGGATCTGGCCGGCGCGCTGATCGGCATGCAGATGGGCCTGTCCTTCGCGCTTTTCTTCGACCCGGAAGCGGGCGGCCAGACGGCGGTGATGTCCGATTTCCTTGGCCTTGTCACCCTGCTGCTGTTCCTGTCGATGAACGGGCATCTGCTGCTGATCGACGCCACCGTGAAGAGCTTCGAGTGGCTGCCAGTGGGGGTCGAGCCGGTACGGGCGCTCGGCTGGGGCTACATCGCGCGGGCCGGCGCAACGGTGTTCGCATCCGGGCTGCTGCTGTCGCTGCCGGTGGTGGCGGTGCTGCTGGTGGCCAACATCGCGCTCGGCGTGCTGACGCGCGCGGCGCCACAGCTCAACCTCTTCGCCGTCGGCTTCCCGATCACGATGACGGCGGGCTTCATCGGCCTGATGCTGATCTTCGCCAACTTCGCGCCGGTGCTGCAGAGCCTGTTCGAGCGCGGCATGGACACCATCGCGCTGATGCTGGAAGCGCTGGCGCCGCTCCCCGCCGCGCGCCCCTGATCAGAGCTGCGGGAACTGCCGCGACCGCACCAGGCGAACCTCGCCGCTCGCGGTACGACGCGCGAAGGGGCGGGTGGCCTCCATGCCTTCCTCGTAGCGCAGCACGTCGTAGCCGGCAAAACCGCCCGCCTCCACCATGCGTCGTGCATTGCGCAGGAAGATCTGCCGCGCCTCGCCCTCGCCGCCGGTGATGAGGGATTTCATGCGCAGATCCATGCGCACCCGGTCCTCGCCGGCGCGGCTGACGTCGATGCTCCAGGTCGGCGCCAGCGGATCGTAGATGGCGTAGGCAACGAGCGCCCCGGCGATGTATTCCGGCTTGAGGTAGGACAGCTTGCTGGCCATCAGCACCCCGCCGGCGATGCCCGCCACCGTTCCGCCCGAAGCGGCGACTTCGTCGGCGGTCACGCCGGCAAAGGTCGCGTCACCGCTCGGTGTGGTCGAGCATGCCGTGGCCGCGAGCGCAACGCCCAGCGCAAGACACAACGGACCAATCCGCATCGACATCGTCATGCTCAATTGAGGTAGTTGAAAAGGGACAGCCCGGTGATCTTCAGGAAGGACTGCTGCGCCGCCTGCAGGATGGTCTGCTGCTGGCTGAGACGCGAGAACGCCTCGTTGTAGTCGAGATCCTGCAGGTTGGACAGGGTCGTGGCGTACTGCAGGTCCAGGTCGCTGCCGATCGAGCTGAGCTGGTCGATCTCCACCTGCTGCGAGCCGATCTGCGCCTGCGCGCTCAGCACCCTGTCGAAATTGCGGTCGATGCCATCGAGCGCGGTCGTCACGGCCCCCGAGACACCCGAAACCGGCCCGTCCTCGAGCGCGCTGATGAAGGTCGACAGCGTGGCGAAGACCCCGGCACTGTCGCTGCCGAAGACTTGTTCCCCGGCGAACGTGGTGGGCATGAAGCGCGACGAAGACACCTGCATCGTGCGCGAGCCCTGGTCGCCCTGGTAGCTCACGCCTCCGTCGGCGTTGCCGCTGAAGGCCGGGTCCCGCGACTGGTAGCCGGCAAACAGGTAGTCGCCGTTGGCGTCGCGGGTGTTGGCGATCGCCAGCATCGAGTCGAACTGTGCCCTCAGGTCGGTGGCAATGGCCCGTCGGTCGCTAGCGGACAAGGTGGGGTTCCCCGCTTCGAGCACCCGGTCGCGCGCGTACTGAAGGATGTCGCCGGCGCCGGTCAGTTGCCCCTCCACCAGCTTGAGCGCATCCTGAGCGTAGCCTTGGTTGCGGGTGAACTGCGTATTCACGCTGCGCGACTGGGTGACGTCGAGCGCGCGCGCCGACGCCACCGGATCGTCCGCCGGCGTGACGATCTTGCGCCCGGAGGCAATCTGCTGCTGAGTGTAGAGCAGGGACGCGGATTGCTGCTGCAGCGCACTCACGCCCTGGTCGTAGATCATGCTGGTCGAAATGCGCATGTCGAGCTCCTGCCATCAGCGGCCGATCGAAAGCATGGTGTCAAAAAGAGTCTGGGCGACCGACATGACCCGGGCCGAGGCCTGGTAGGCCTGCTGGAAGCGCACGAGGTTGGCCGCCTCCTCGTCCAGGTTCACGCCCGATACGGAATCGCGTGTCGCCTTGGCCTGCGCCAGCAGCGCTTCCTGCGCCTTCTCGCCGGTCTGCACCTCGCGTGCCTTGTTGCCCACCTTGCCGACGAGCTGCGCGTAAGCGTTGTTCAGCGTCGCGGTCGGCTCACCGCTGGCGTTCTTGAACATCAGTTTCGTCGTCTGCAGCGCGCCCAGCAAGGCAGCGTTGCGATTGTCCGCCACTCCGCCCGCATTGTCGGCGAGGGTGAAGCTGTCGGCGACATTCGTGCTGGCATTAACGTCAGGAATGCCGGAGATCTTGAACGACAGCGAGACTCCGCCCGGACCCGTCAACTGCACCACCTTCCCCGACCCGCCGTCGGTCGCCGGGTCGTAGGAGAAGGAGGCGGGTGAATAACCGGCGCCCGCACCCGAGAGTTCGAAAACGCTGGTCGCCTTGTTGAAGGTATAGGCCAGCGACGGAAAATTCAGCGCCGTGCCCGCCGCGCCCGACGAGACACTGCTCAGCTGCACGTCACTGATTCGCATCGACCCGACATTGCCCGCCGGCGTGCTGCCGAGCACCGCTCCCGCCGCAGCGACGAAGGTCGGATCGGTGAATGCCATCGCGATCCGACCGCTACTGTCGACGGTGAAGAAGTCACGACCGAGCTTGCCATCCAGATCCACGCCAAGCCGGTGCTGCGCGTTGAACGCGCTCGCAAGCGAAGTACCAATGTCGCTCAGGCTGCTTCGCGCAGACGCGAGATCCTCGCGCCGGAACGCCAGCAGACCGCCAAGGCTGCCGCCCGCAAGCAGGCTCTCGGAAAGCGGCGACGCGGTGCCGTCACGGCCGATCAGCGTGATGCCGATGCCGCCGCCTTCACCGGCGCCGGGTGCGGTGCCAAGCTGTGCCGCATCATTGCCCAGCACCAGGCGTTGCCCGTTACCGATGAAGACCGAGATCGAGCCGTCGTCCTGCGGCAGCGTGGTGACGCGCACGAGCTGGTTGAGCGCCGATACCGCCTTGTCGCGAAGATCGTACAGGTCACTGGCGGTGGCACCGCCGCTGGTTGCGCGGGAATCCAGAATGCGCTGGTTGAGATCCGCGATCTGGCGAGCGTAGCTGTTGATGCTGGTGACCGTTGCGTCGATGTCCGAATCCACGCCCTGGCTGATTTCCCCAAGCCGTCCGTCGAGGGCCTGGAAGCGCCCGACGAGGGATTCGCCGGTCGACAACAAGGCCTGGCGCGACGCAACGTTGGTCGGGTTGGCCGACACCCCCTGCACCGCGGCGAAGAAATCGGCCATGGCCGGCGCCAGTCCGACCGATGGATCCGCGAGCAGATTGTCGATCTGACTGATCTGCTGGCTGTAGGCGCCGTACTCGGCGCGACGGTTGTCGTTGAGCATCACCTGGCCTTCCAGGTACTGGCTGTAGGAGCGCTGCACGGAATCCACCTCCGTGCCCTGGCCGAAGAAGGAGCCTCCCTTGAGCAAGGGCTGGGCGTTGCTCTGCTGCACCGACTGCCGGTGATAGCCGGGCGTGGCCGCATTGCTGATGTTGTGCGATGTGGTGGTGAGCTGCGCCTGGGCGGCGTAGAGGCCGGTCAGTCCGATGTTCAGCAGGCTCGACATGGCAATGTTCCTGATACGCGAGGTCAGGCAACGATCAGCAAGATCCTTGCCAGCAACGCCTCAGAACTCCCTCGACGCTCAGGCCGCCGAAGCGAGCGCGTTGCGCAGCGTGCTGCCGCCGATGATGCGGGCGAGTTTGTCGGCGTACATCGGATCGGTGGCATAGCCCGCCTGCTGCAGCCCGCGCGCGAAGCTGTCGGCGTCGCGCTGGCCGAGCACCGCCGCGTAGCGCGGGCTGCTCGACAGCAGGCGCGCGTAGTCGGCAAAGGATTCGGCATACGACCCGTAGGCGCGGAAGTTCGACGGCTCGGTGTAGGCGCGCCCGCTGGCGTATTCGGTGGCGCTCGCATTCACCGTGCGCCCGCCCCAACTGCTGCCGGCCTTGATGTTGAAGAGGTTGTAGCTGGGGCTGCCATCCGCCTGGCGAAGCTGCTTTTCGCCCCAGCCGGTTTCCAGCGCCGCCTGCGCCACCATGAACTGCGGCGGGATGCCTGTCTTGCGGCTGGCTTCGACCGCGTGCGGCCAGACATCGGCAACGAACGACTTCGCTCGCGACGACAGCGCGCCTGTCGCCTCACGCGCGGAGCGGATCGCATCGCTGAGACGGGCCTGCAGCGCCGCGCGCTCGGCCACGGCGGTGACATCGTCGACGGCGTCGGAGTCGCCCCGTGGCGTCCCGGTGATCGCCAACGCGCCGGCGCCCTGCGACAAGGCGGCAAGGGCACCGGCAGCGCTTTCCGCAGCGGGCATGCGGGCGGCAGGAATTGCCGCCCGCCGCACGACGTTGGCAAGATCGAAGCCGCCGGAAGGCCCGGCATTGCCGGTATCGAGCGCCTCGAGCGCACCGCCGGCGGCCTTGCCGCCCAGTTGTCGATACAAGGTCTCTGCCAGGCCGGTGCCCTTGCCCTGCGCCATGTTCAGCGACAGTTGCTGGTCGAGCAGCCCCTGGAAGAGCTTGCCCTGCTCGCTGTCCAGCAAGCCACCCGAAGGCGTGGCGTTGCGCATCGACTTCATCACCATCTGCAGGAACAGCGCCTCGAACTGCTTCGCCGCCGCACGCAAGGCCTGCTCGGACTGGCCGTCGGTGCGCGCCAGGCGCTTGAGATCGCCGAGCGAGTTGGGATCGAGCGCGTTGAGCTGCACGCCGGCGTTGATGTTGGCTGCCGTCATGGTCGCGGCCTCAGATGACCTCGAGCTCGGCGCGCAGGGCACCGGCCGACTTCATCGCCTGCAGGATGCTGACGAGGTCCATCGGCTTGGCGCCGAGCGCGTTGAGCGCCTTCACCACGTCGGCGAGATTCGCCCCGCCCTTGACGTTGAACAGCGCCCCGCCTTCGCGCTCGATGTCGACCTGGCCGCGCTGCGTCACCACCGTCTGGCCGCCGGAGAGCGGCCCCGGCTGGCTCACCTGCGCTTCGTTGTTCACCGTCACCGTGAGGTTGCCATGGGCCACCGCGCAGTTCTGCAGGGTGACCTTCTGGTTCATGACGACCGAGCCGGTGCGCGAATTGACGATCACCTTCGCTGGCTGCACCGCCGGCGTCACGTCCAGGTTCTCGAGCTGGCCCAGGAAGGCGACGCGGGCAGTCGAATCCAGCGGCGCGCGCACCTGGATGCTGCGCCCGTCCAGCGCCTGCGCCGAGCCCGGCGAGGCGTGGTTAATGGCGTCGACGACCCGGCGCGCGGTGCCGAAGTCCGTGTCGTTGAGCTCGAAGAAAACGTACTCGCCCTGGCCCAGCAATGCCGGAACCGTCCGCTCCACGGTGGCGCCAGCCGGAATGCGTCCGGCGGAGAGGTGGTTAATCGTCTGCGAGGCGCCACCCGCGGATGCGCCCGCGCCCCCCACCACCATGTTGCCCTGGGCGATGGCATAGATCTGGCCATCGGCGCCCTTCAGCGGCGTCATCACCAGCGTGCCGCCGCGCAGGCTCTTGGCGTTGCCGATGGACGACACGGTGACGTCCAGATTCTGGCCCGGGCGTGCGAAAGGCGGCAGCGTGGCGGTCACCATGACCGCGGCCACGTTCTTCAACTGCAAGTTGGTGCCCGCTGGCAGGGCGACGCCCATGTTGCCCAGCATGTTGACGATGCTCTGCACGGTGAAAGGCGTCTGCGTGGTCTGGTCGCCGGAGCCGTCCAGGCCCACCACGAGGCCGTAGCCCGCGAGCTGGTTGTCGCGCACGCCGGCGATCGACGCCAGGTCCTTGATGCGTTCGGCCGCCGCGGGCTGCACGGCGACCATCGCCGCAGCGACAAGCCCGGATGCCAGCAGGCGCGCGATAAGTCGTGGGGCGTTGCGCATGTGATTGACTCAGAAGGGCAGGATGGCGACGAAGAAGCGCTGCAGCCAGCCCATGGTGTTGGATTCGTCGATGAAGCCGCTGCCGCGATATTCGATGCGCGCATCGGCCACCTGGGTGGACTGCACGGTGTTTGCCGCCGTCACCGTGTTCGGATTGATCACCCCGGAAAATCGGATGAACTCGTTGCCCTGGTTGATCGCCACCATCTTCTCGCCCGACACCAGCAGGTTGCCGTTCGGATAGACGTCGATCACCGTCACCGTGATGGTGCCGTTGAAGGCATTGTTGGCGGCTGCGGCACCCTTGCCGGAAAAATCCGACTTGGCGCCGGCGTCGGCATTGAGGCCGGCCATGCCGCCGAGCGGCAGTTTCGACGTGGCATTGATGCCGCCGCTGAGACTGGACTCGCGGCCGGCACTGGCGTTGGCGTTCTTCTGCGCGGTGTTGCGCTCCACCAGGTTGATGGTGATCGTGTCGCCCACATTGCGCGCGCGACGGTCCTCGAACAGCGGCCGGCCATATCCGGGCTGGAAGATCGCGCCCGAGGAAGGCATCGCCTGCGGCCTCGCCTCGGGCCTCGCCGTCATCGGCTGATGCACGGTCGTGGGCGGCGTCGAATAGATCGACGCGCAGCCCGACAGCAGGGCCGCACCGGCGAGTGCGAGGGCGCCGAACGTTCTCATGAGGCGTTTCCTCAAAGCTGCGTCAACCGGCTCAGCATCTGGTCGGAAGTCGAGATGGCGCGCGAGTTCAGCTCGTAGGCACGCTGGGTCACGATCATGCTCACCAGTTCCTCGGCGACATTCACGTTCGACGTCTCTACGTAGCCCTGGTTGAGCACGCCCGCACCGTTGGTGCCAGGCTGGACTGGCGTGGCGACGCCACTGGAAGCCGTCTCCGCAAACAGGTTCTCGCCCAGGCTCTGCAGGCCGCCGGCGTTGATGAAGGTGGCCAACTGGATTGCCCCGATCTGCACCGGCGCGGTGGCATTGGCCTGCAGCACGCTCACCGTGCCGTCCTTGCCGATGGTGACGCTTTTCGCGTCGCCGGGAATGTTGATGTTGTCGGCCAGCAGGTAGCCGCTGGCGGTGACGACATTGCCCTGGTTGTCGAGCTGGAGGGCGCCGTCGCGCGTATAGGCGGTGGTGCCGTCGGGCATCGTCACGCGCAGGAAGCCGTTGCCCTGCACCGCCACGTCGAGCGAACCACCGGTCTGCTGAAGGGTGCCCTGGGTGAAGATGCGCTCGGTCGCCACCGGTTTGACACCGGTGCCAATCTGCAGACCGCTGGAGATCTGCGTCTGCTGCGTCGATTGCGCACCGGGCTGGCGGATCGTCTGGTACAGCAGATCCTCGAAGATCGCCCGCTGGCGCTTGAAGCCATTGGTCGACACGTTGGCCAGGTTGTTCGAGATCACGTCCAGTTGCGTCTGCTGGGCGTCCAGCCCGGTGCGGGCGGTCCATAGGGAGCGGATCATGGTTCTGTCCTTGTTCGTGCTGTTAGCTGACCGACAGCACCTTCGCCGCCGCCTGGTCGTTCTGGTCGGCGGTCTGCAGCATGCGCGTCTGCATCTCGAACTGCCGGCCGAGCGAGATCATCTGCACCATCTGATCGACCACGTTGACGTTGCTGCCTTCGAGGTAGCCGCCGGCCACGCGCACGTTCTCGTCAGCGGGTGCCGCCCCGCCCTGCTGCAGGCGGAACAGGCCGTCATCGCCGCGCACCAGCGACTGCTCGGGCGGATTCACCAGCTTGAGCCGCCCCACCACATTGACCACGCCAAGCTGGCCCGGCTGCAGCGCCGAGATCGAGCCATCGTTGCCGATGCTGATCTCGTTGTCGGGCGGAATGGAGACCGGCCCGCCATCGCCGATCACCGGCCGGCCGTCACGTGTCTGCAGCACGCCGTTGGCGCTCAGTTCCAGGCTGCCGTTGCGCGTGTAGGCCTCGCTGCCGTCGGGCATCTGCACCGCCAGCCAACCCTTGCCGGCCACCGCTACGTCGTAGGGGCGGCCGGAATATTGCATCGGCCCGGCGGTATAGTCATTGACCACGCTGGCATCGACCGTGAACGCGCGCGTGCGCAGGGCTTCGGTCTGCACGTCGACCGCGCGCAGCTTGTGCAGCTCGGCGCGAAAGCCGGTGGTGGTCGAGTTGGCGATGTTGTGTGCGACCGCACCCTGCTGGTCCAGGGTGCCCCGGGCACCGGTCATCGCGGTATAGATCAGGCGATCCATGGCTCAAGCCTCGGTTGTGGCGACAGTCTCAGCGCAGGTTCACCAGAGTCTGCAGGATCGCGTCCTGGGTCTTGATCGATTGCGCGTTGGCCTGGTAGTTGCGCTGCTGGATGATCATCTGCACGAGTTCCTGCGTCAGCTCGACGTTGGACTCCTCGATGGTGCTCGACGAAATCACGCCATTGAGGCCCTCGCCAGGCCCGTTCTCGAACGCCGGCCCCGACTTGCTGGTGGCCTCCCACAGGTTGTTGCCGAGCGAGTTCAGGCCGTTGGCGTTGCGGAAGGTGGCGAGCGCGACGCGGCCAAGGTTGTAGGTCTGGCCGTTGGTGTAGCTGCCGACGATGAGGCCGGACTGGTCCACGCTCAGGCTCGCGAGTTCACCCGCGCGCCGGCCGTCCTGCTTGATGTCGTTGATCAGGAAGGTGCCGCCGGTCTGGGTCATGCCCGTCAAGTCCAGCACGCTGCTGATCTGGGCGGCATCTGGCGTCTGGGCCGGGTCGACGTTCCAGGTCACGCTTGCCGGCGAAGCCGTGTCGAGGCGCCCCGAGGTGGTGAATTTCAGCGTCAGGAGCGGGGTGGTGTCGGGCTTTGCGCCATCGAAGCTGGCGAACACGTCCCAGGTGTTGAGCGCTGTCGACTCGGGCTGCTTGACGAAGTAGAAGGTCATCTCGTGCGACTTGCCGAGACTGTCGAAGCCCTGGATCGAGGTGCTGTAGTTGTAGGTGCGCGCATCGCGCCAATCGGTCGCGCCGGGGAACGGGGCAAGCAGCGGATAGGCCTCCGTCGGGCTCAGCGCCTCCGCGTCAAGGTTGCCGGCCACGGTGACCTTGCTCGTCGCCACCGGCGCAGAACTCACGTTCGGGATCTGGAGCTGCTTGAGGCCGCCAATCTCGTTCGGCAGGCGGCTGCCGGCGTCCGGAATGCTCTGGTAGCCCATCAGCCGCTCTCCGGTCGAGGTGATGACGTAGCCGTCCTTGTCGAGATCGAACTGGCCGTTTCGCGTATAGGCGCTCGGACCGTTGTCGCGGGCGATGATGAAGAAACCGTTGCCGTTGATCGCCAGGTCGAGCGGATTGTTGGTCGTGGTCAGGTTGCCCTGGGCGAATGTCTGACGCACTGCAGACAAGGTGCCGCCGGCGCCGACCTGCTTGTCCGACACCGTGCCGCTGAGCGAAGCCGCGTACACGTCGGCAAAGACGGCCGAACCGTTCTTGAAGCCTGCGGTGTTGGTGTTGGCGACGTTGTTCGAGATGATGTCGAGGGACCTGGAAGAAACGTTCAGGCCGCTCAAACCTTGCTGGAAAGACATGATCTGGCGCTCCGGATCAGAGGATCTGCTTGATGTCGTCGAACTTGAAGATGCCGAGCGAGCCGACCTGGAAGTCGGTGCCGCCCGCGCCGCGAATGACGCTGGACACATCGCCGAATTGCAGCGTGCGGCCTGTCACGTCCTTGCCGTCCTTGGTGGCGGTGACGCCGATCGTGTAGAGGCCATCGGCGGCGCGCGAGCCGTCCTGGGTCGTGCCGTCCCAGGTGAAGTTGTGGCTGCCTGCGGCAACATCGGCAAAGCTCATCTGCTTCACCTCGCGGCCGGTGGCATCCTTGACCGACAGCACGACCTTGTCGGCGTCGGCATCCACCTCGAAGCCGCCCACCGCGCCGGCGCTCGTGAGTGCGAGCCCGCGTCCCTCAACGAGCACCCCGTGGCCGACCAGCGCGGCCGCCTGCATCGAATCGCTCGCACCCTGGGCATCGACGAAGGACTGGAACATCTTGTTCAGCCGCTCGATACCGTCGACGGTGCTCATCTGCGCGAGCTGGGAGGTGATCTCGGCGTTCTGCATCGGATTCGTCGGGTCCTGATTGCGCAGTTGCGTCGTCAGCAGCGTCAGGAAGCGGGACTCCTCCGCCGCACTGGTCGAGCCGGTCTTGGAAGTGGTGTCGCTGCGGGCCAGGCTGCTCAACACATTTTGTGCAGTCTGGGCGCTGGAAACGGTGCTCATGAAATTCTCCTGCTGTCGGCGTCGGTTGCGGGTCGGCGCTTACTGGCCGATCTGCAAGGTACGCTGTAGCAAGGTCCGTGCCGTGTTCATGACCTCGGCGTTGTTCTGATACGAGCGCGATGCCGAAATCATGTTCACCATCTCCTCGACGACGTTGACGTTCGGCATCTGGACGTACCCTTCGGCATTGGCGGCGGGGTTGTTCGGCTCGAACACCAGGCGCATCGGCGCGGTGCTCTCGACGACCTGCGTCACCTGCACGCCGACCGACGCGCCGCCCGGCGCAACCGGTTGCGCCGCGAACACGACCTGCTTGGCACGGTAAGGCTGGCCGTCCTCGCCGACGACGCTGTCCGCGTTGGCAAGGTTCGACGCCGTCGTGTTGAGCCGCAGCGACTGCGCATTCAATGCGGAGCCCGCGATCTGGAAAACGTTGAGCATGCTCATGATCGAGCCTCGGAATTCACTGGCCGGTGATCGCGGTGTTCATGGACCGCAACATGCCGTTGATGAAGGTGATGCTGGATTCGTAGCGCAGCGCGTTCTCGGCGAACGCCGCGCGCTCTACGTCCATGTTCACCGTGTTGCCGTCCACCGCCGATTGCTGCTCGGTGCGGTAGCCGGTGTAGCGTTCCAGCGGGTTGGCTGGCCCTGCCGAAATGTGCGCCGCCTGCCTGGCCGCCAACTGGACAGGCGCGGCCTGCTGCGCCAGCGCCCCTTGCAGCGCGGCGCGAAAATCCATGTCGCGCGCCTTGTAGTTGGGCGTGTCGGCGTTGGCGATGTTGGAGGCGAGCATCTGCTGCCGGTGGGCCAGCAGGTTGAGCGCGTTCTGCTGGAAACGCAGTTGCTGGTCGAGCAGTGTCTTCATCGCCTCACCTCGCATGCTGTTGCCGCCCCGGATTCGCCGGGCTGCGACGGATTGCGGAAGCCGTGCAGCTTCCATGCCAGCCATCCTAGATGTTTCAGGACCGTCCCCTTCGGCCGATAAGGCAAGGAATCCCCGGCCAATTTCGCCGCCAGGACAGCCGCCGGCGGCAATCTTTGCCGCCGGGTTGCCCGCGAGCGCAAGGCCATGATGCAATCGCAGCATGAAGAACCATTTGAGATCCCCCCGGGAATCCCTGCTGAAGGCGCGCCGGGCCGGATGCGCAGCGCGCCTTCTCGCCGCATGCGGCGGCGCAATCGCCCTCGCGCTGCACGCACCCGCAGGCAGGGCGCAACAGGCGCCCGACGCGGTAACGAAGGCGGTGCAGGGCTTCCTCGAGCGCGAGACGCGCGGCCTGCCCGGGCAGGTCCGCATCACCGTGAGCCCGCTCGACGCGCGCAACCAGTTGCCGACCTGCGCGGCGTTGGTGCCCTTCCTGCCCGCGGGCACCCGTGCCTGGGGGCAGATCAGCGTCGGCGTGCGATGCGATTCGCCGGTCGCCTGGACTGCCTATCTGCAGGCCCACGTCGCGGTGATGGGTGACCATCTGGTCACCAAGCGGCCCCTGCGCGCGGCGCAGATCGTCGGGCCAGAGGACATCGACCTGCGCCAGGGCGATCTGACCGCGCTCCCGGACAACACGCTCACCGATGCGTCGCAGGCCGTCGGCCACCATACGCGCTACGCCATCGCCGCCGGCTTGCCGCTGCGTGGAGAAATGCTGCGCGTCCCTCCAGCCGTGCTGCAGGGACAGTCGGTTCGGGTCATCAGTGCCGGCCCGGGCTTTCGTGTCTCCAGCGAAGGGCAGGCCTTGAACAATGCGTCGCCTGGCGAGCCGGTGCGTGTAAGAATGGCGAACGGACAGGTCGTGACCGGGACTGCACGGACCGGCGGCAACGTCGAAATCGCCTTCTGAGAAAAAATTCACGCCCTGTGGCCTAAAGTTCCATCAAGGTCGGCCGTTACCCCGTCTGAGACAAACTGTCCGGGAAAGCATCATGAAGATCGAGAACTCAGGAAAACCGGTTGCGACCAGCGCCGCAAACGAGGCCAGGAACCGCGCGGCGATCGCCGGGCAGAAGGCATCGACGACCGTGGCCGCCGCTTCGGACAAGGTCGAGCTCTCATCCCTGTCGTCCAGCCTGCAGAAGGCCGAGGCGGCGATGGCCGACACGCCTGCAATCGACCAGAAGAAAGTGGATGAGATCCGTCAGGCCATCGCCGACGGCCGCTTCAAGGTGGACGCCAATCGGGTGGCGGACGGCCTGATCGCCAGCGTGCGCGAGATGCTCGGCCGCCAGGGCTGATCACCGCCACGCACCTGAAATCGCCGCGACGATCCGCGCAGCCGGTCGATGAGCCGCCCTGCTCCGACACCGACCCCCGCCGACACGCAGCGCCTGGCGCTGCTGGTCGAGGCCGAGCTCATCCAGTTGCGTGAGTTCATCGCCATCCTCGAACGGGAGGAGGCCTTGCTCGTGTCCGGCGACAGCGACGGGCTCATTGCGCTGGCGCAGGAGAAAAGCGACCGTTACCGGCAGTTGCAGCGCCTGCACGACGATCGCGCCTTGCTGCTCGCCCGCCTGGGCCGGCCAGATTCCGACGCCGCGATGCGCGAGCTGTGCGCCGGGCTGCCACGCGTCATCGCGCGCTGGGCCGAACTGCTCGAACTGGCACGCATCGCGCGCGACCGAAATGCGATCAACGGCAAGCTGATTCTCGAGCGCATGGCCACCAACCAGGCCGCGCTGTCGGTGCTGCTCGCCGCCGCGGACCAGGCGCCGCTCTACGACGCCGAAGGTCAGGCGCATCCCATGCGCGGCGGCCGCATGCTGGGCAGTGCCTGAACATTCATTCAGTCATCACGGCAGTTCGCAGCCCTCCTCTGCTATCCTTGCGCCCTTCGTGAAATCCGACGGGCCTGCGGCATGGCTGGCAAGCAAGATACCCCCAAGCAGTACGACGAATCCTCCTTCCGCGTCCTGAAAGGACTCGAGCCGGTGCGCGAACGCCCCGGCATGTACACCCGCACCGACAGCCCGGCGCACATCATCCAGGAAGTGATCGACAACGCCGCCGACGAAGCGCTCGCCGGCTTCGCGAAGAAGATCCACGTCACCCTGCATCTCGACGGCTCGGTCACCGTGGCCGACGACGGCCGCGGCATCCCGGTCGGCCTGCATCCCGAGGAAGGCGTGCCGGTGGTGGTGCTCGCCTATACCCGGCTGCACGCCGGCGGCAAGTTCGACAAGCGCGAGGGCAACTCGGCCTACGCCTTCTCCGGCGGCTTGCACGGCGTGGGCGTGTCGGTGACCAACGCGCTCTCCACCCGCATCGAGGTCGAGGTGAAGCGCGAGGGCAAGATCCACCGCATCGACTTCGCCGACGGCGGCGAGACGATCAGCCCGGTACGCGTGGAGGGCGATTGTGGCCGCCAGACCGGCACCCGGGTGCGGGTGTGGCCGGACGGCAAGTACTTCGAGTCGCCGCGCGTACCGATGAACGAGCTCGAGCGCCTGCTGCGCTCGAAGGCGGTGCTGCTGTCGGGGGTCAATGTGCGCCTCGACATCGAGCAGGCCAATGGCCCCGCGCTGAGCAAGACCTGGTCCTACCCGGAAGGCCTGGCGGGCTACCTGAAGGAGCTCGCTGGCGACGTCGAGCCCGTGGCGCCGATCTTCACGGCGGAGAAATACGCCGAAAAGGACGACCCGACCTTCGCCCCCGGCGAGGGCGCGGCCTGGGCGCTGGCCTGGTTCGAATCCCCCGTGCCGAGCGAGTCCTACGTCAACCTGATCCCGACCGTGAACGGCGGCACGCATGAATCCGGCCTGCGCGCCGGGGTGTTCGAGGCGATGAAGTCCTTCATCGACCACCACACCCTGCTGCCGCGCGGCGTCAAGCTGCAGCAGGAGGATGTGTGCGGGCGCATGAGCTTCGTGCTGTCGGCGCGGCTGCTCGACCCGCAATTCCAGGGCCAGGTGAAGGAAAAGCTCAACTCGCGCGAAGCCGTCAAGCTCGTATCGGCGCAACTGCGCGACCCCTTCGAGATCTGGCTCAACAACCACGTCGAGGCCGGCAAGACGATCGCCGAGCTGTCGATCAAGCAGGCGCTGGCGCGCCAGAAGAGCGCGCAGAAGGTCGAGAAGAAGAAGACCTCCGGCGTCGCGGTGCTGCCGGGCAAGCTGTCGGACTGCGAATCCGAGGACCTCGCCGACAACGAGCTCTTCCTGGTCGAGGGCGACTCCGCCGGCGGCTCGGCCAAGATGGCACGCAACAAGGAAACCCAGGCCATCCTGCCCCTGCGCGGCAAGGTGCAGAACGCCTGGGAGATCGATCCCGACCGCCTCTTCGCCAACGCCGAGATCCACGACATCGCGGTAGCGCTGGGCGTGGATGCGCACAAGGCCGACAGCGAGGTCGACCTCTCCGGCCTGCGCTACGGCAAGGTCGTCATCATGTCCGACGCCGACGTGGACGGCGCGCACATCCAGACCCTGCTGTTGACGCTGTTCTTCCGCCACTTCCCCAAGCTGATCGAGCACGGTCACGTGTATGTGGCGCAACCGCCGCTCTACCGCGTCGACGTGCCCGCCCAAGGCAAGAAGCGCCCGCCGAGGCGCCTCTACGCGCTGGACGAGGGCGAGCTCGTCGCAATCCGCGAGCGCCTGGAAAAGGAAGGCTTCAAGCCCGACGCGATCGAGATCGGCCGCTTCAAGGGCCTGGGCGAGATGAACCCCGACCAGTTGCGCGAGACCACCATGGACCCGGCCACCCGCCGCGTGCTGCCGGTGAAGGTGCGCAGCGGCGCGCTCCAGGACACGCTGAAGATGTTCACCCTGCTGATGGGCAAGGGCGAAGCTTCCGGCCGACGCGCGTGGATGGAGGAAAAGGGTGACAGCGTGGAGGCGGATGTCTGAGCGGGGATCAACCGCCGAGCTCAGCCGCACGGGAAGCGGGATGAACTCGACCGCTTCTGAGAAACCTGAACGCGCCTCGAAACGATATATACTGATGGTAGATTCCAAATCAAGGAGGATGCCATGGACACTGCAAAGCTCTTCATCAATGGCCGAAGCCAGGCGGTGCGTCTTCCCAAGGAGTTTCGTTTCGAGGGTGATGAAGTGATGATCAAGCGCGTAGGTGACGCAGTCGTGCTCTTACCACGTCACGGCTGGCGGACGCTGTTCGAGGCGCTCGACCAGTTCGAACCGGGGTTCGAGCTGGTCCGCGAGCAACCGCTCCAGCAGGAACGCGAGGCGATCGCGCCATGAAGTACATGTTGGACACCAACATCTGCATCTACCTCATCAACCATCGTCCCGCCCACGTCCGCCGTCGCTTCGAAGCACATCCGATCGGCGACATCGGCATCTCGGTCATCACTGCCTGCGAACTTGCCTACGGCGTCACCAAGACGGGCTCGGCGCGCAATCGCGCTGCGCTCGAGACCTTCCTTCTGCCGCTGGAAGTGGCCGCCTTCGACGACACCGCGGTCTGGCTCTACGCCGCGCTGCGCGCCGAACTCGAACGCAGCGGCCTGCCGATCGGAGCCCTCGATACCCAGATCGCTGCGCACGCACTTGCGCTCGGCTGCACGCTGGTCACCAACAACACGCGCGAGTTCGCCCGCATCGGCGGCCTGGCGCTCGAAAACTGGGCCGAGCCGCTGCTGCATGAACCCCTGGCACCTTACCTTTCCGCAACATGAGCACTGACACTCCCGATCTCTTCGACGCGCCCGAGGTGCCCGCATCCGCCACGGCGGTGACCTCGTCCGTAAGTGCTGCACCGACTACCACCGCGCCGATGCCAGCGGACGGACGCGACGCGCTGGCGGCCGACACCGGCGCCAGCCAGCCCCCGCCTCCTGCCCCACCCGCCGACCCGGAGCCCGAACCCGAGGACGACGGCACCCTGGCGCTCGACCGCTACGCCGAGCGCGCCTACCTCGCCTATGCGATGAGCGTGGTGAAGTCGCGCGCATTGCCGCAGGTCGAGGACGGCCTCAAGCCGGTGCAGCGCCGCATCCTGTTCGCGATGAACGAGATGCGGCTGTCGTCCACTTCCAAGCACGTGAAGTCCGCGCGCGTGGTCGGCGACGTGATCGGCAAGTACCACCCGCACGGCGATACCAGCGTCTACGACGCGATGGTGCGGGTGGCGCAGGACTTCTCGCTGCGCTATCCGCTGGTCGACGGCCAGGGCAACTTCGGCTCGCGCGACGGCGACTCGGCAGCGGCGATGCGCTACACCGAGTGCCGCCTGACGCCGATCGCCGAGCTGCTGCTGTCCGAGATCGACCGCGGCACGGTGGATTTCATCCCCAACTACGACGGCGCCTTCGAGGAGCCGCAGCTGCTGCCGGCGCGCCTGCCCTTCGTGCTGCTGAACGGCGCTTCGGGCATCGCGGTGGGCATGGCGACCGAGATCCCGCCGCACAACCTGCGCGAAGTCGCCGAAGCCACCTGCCACCTGATCCGCCACCCCGAGGCGACGCTCGAGGACGTGCTCGGCATCATTCCCGGTCCCGACTTCCCTGGCGGCGGCCAGCTCATCTCCACCCCCGAGACCATCCGCGAGGCCTACGCCACCGGTCGCGGCAGCCTGCGCCTGCGTGCGCGCTGGAAGATCGAGGAGCTCGCCCGCGGCCAGTGGCGCGCGATCGTCGAGGAGCTGCCACACGGCGTCTCCGCCGCGCAGGTGTTGTCCGAGATCGAGACGCTGACCAACCCGCAGCCGCGCGCGGGCAAGAAGGAAGTCTCGCAGGAGCAGAAGAACCTCAAGCAGCTCGTGCTCGGGGTGCTCGACACCGTGCGTGACGAGTCCAGCGACAAGGCGCCGGTGCGCATCGTGCTGGAGCCCAAGTCCAGCCGCCAGAACCGCGACGAATTCATGGCGGTGCTGCTCGCCCACACCAGCCTGGAGACCTCGGCCTCGGTCAACATGACCATGATCGGCCGTGATGGCAGGCCGCAGCAGAAGAACCTGGTGCAGATCCTGCGCGAGTGGATCGACTTCCGCTACGTCACCGTCGAGCGCCGCACCAAGCACCGGCTGGACGAGGTCGATCGCCGCATCCACATCCTCGAAGGCCGCATGATCGCCTTCCTGCACATCGAGGAAGTGATCCGCGTGATCCGCGAGTCGGACGAGCCCAAGCCGGCGCTGATCGCGGCCTTCGGGCTGTCCGAAATCCAGGCCGAGGACATCCTCGAGATCCGCCTGCGCCAGCTCGCCCGCCTGGAAGGCTTCAGGATCGAGAAGGAGCTCGCCGAACTGAAGGACGAGCGCGACGGCCTGCAGCACCTCCTCGACAGCCGCGCGGCGATGACCAGGCTGATCCTGAAGGAGATCCAGGACGACGCGAAGAAGTACGGCGACGACCGCCGCACGCTGGTGGAAGCCGTCGCCGCGGTGGCACCGGCCGAGATCTCGGTGCCGGACGAGCCGGTCACCGTGATCGTGTCGAAGAACGGCTGGGTGCGCTCGCGCCAGGGCCACGGCATCGACCCCGCCGGCATCGCCTACAAGGCCGGCGACTTCGGCTTCGCGGTGATCGAGACGCGCACCACCTGGCCGCTGATCGTCATCGACAGCAACGGCCGCGCCTACACGGTGAAAGTGTCCGACCTGCCTGGCGGGCGTGGTGATGGCGTGCCGATGACCACGCTGGTCGAATTCCAGGACGGCGGCAAGCTGGCGCAGGTCGTCACCGACACGCCGGAGTCGGTGTACTTCTTCGCCAACAGCGGCGGCTACGGTTTCCTGTGCAGCGTCGTGGACGCCACCAGTCGCCAGCGCGCCGGCAAGGCCTTCATGAGCCTGGAAAAGGGCGAGAAGGTCCTGGCGCCGGCGAAGGCCTTCGGTGACTGGATCGCGGCGGCGTCCGAGAATGGCCGCATCCTGGTCTTCCCCCGCCCCGAGATGAAGGCTCAGAGCGGCGGCCGCGGCGTGATCGTGATGGCGCTGGACGAGGGCGAGGCGCTGGCTGCGGTGGCGGTGCCGGCCGACGACGCGGTGCTGAAGATCGAGGGAACCGGGCGTGGCGGCAAGGCGGTGACGATCGAGCTCAAGCCCTCACAGCGCGAGCCCCTGCGTCATCGCCGCGCACGCAAGGGCGCGCCGCTGTCACCCAAGGTCCGGCCAGAACAGATGCATTAGTGAAGCACGGAGGGAGCGCGTCGCGCCGCAAGGGAACCCCATCGCGGCTGTCGCCGGTTTCACCGGAGGCTCGCCCGGATCCGCGGCTTATCGGGTCGGGGCTGCTGCAGGCTGCTCGTTCGACGGAACTTCGGCGGCGGGCGCCGCTGGCGGCAGGATGGCGCGGATCGGATCGTTCGGGGCGATCTGGCCCGGCGCGGACGGCGCGACGTCTGCGGTGCGCGACTCGATCAGGATCGTCACGCGCCGATTGCGCGCCCGCCCCTCTTCGGTGCTGTTGAGCGCGACCGGGCGCTGGTCGGCATAGCCGGCGGCGGTGAGGCGGTCGGGCGCAACACCGGTCTCGATGAACAGCCTCACCACCGAGGCCGCACGCACCGCCGAAAGCTCCCAGTTGGAAGGGAAGCGGGAGTTGGCAATCGGACGGTTGTCGGTGTGGCCTTCGACCATGATCGGGAACGAGGCCTGCGCCAGCACCTCGCCAACCGAACGCAGGGCCGTCACCGCCTCTGCGCCGAGCACCGCCTCGGCGGGCGCGAACAGCAGGCTGGCGTTGATCTCGACGCGGATGCCGAAGGCCCCCTCCGACACATTCACCTGCCCGTCCCGCGTCAGCGGCGACAGCACGCGCCGGATCTCCTCCGCCATGCTGCGCATGCGCTGTGCAGTCTCGCGGCGGCGGGTCTCCTGCTCCGGGGTCGCCGGCGCCATCTGCGCAGGTGCCATCGTGATCGGCTGCACGACGATCTGCTGGCCGCTGTCGTTGAGGTTGATGTTGCGGAAGGCCTGCACCATCGAGTCGGACAGTACGCGATACTTGCCTTCGTTCACCGATGACAACGAATACATCACGACGAAGAACGCGAACAGTAGCGTGATGAAATCAGCATAGGACACGAGCCAGCGCTCGTGGTTGTCGTGCTCCACGTCCTTCCTGCGCTCACGCCTGTCCCGACGTACCATCGATCGCCTCGCTGTCGCCGCCTGTGGCCCGGATCAGGCCACGTAGCCGCGCATGCGGCTTTCGACGATGCGCGGATTGTCGCCGTTGGCGATGCCGACGATGCCATCGACGAACATCTCGCGCATCGTCGCCAGGGTGGAGATGTGCGCCATGAGCTTCTTCGCGACCGGCAGAAAGACGAGGTTGGCCAGGCCGACGCCGTAGATCGTGGCGACGAAAGCCACGGCGATACCGGCTCCGAGCTTGGACGGATCGCTCAGGTTCTCCATCACGTGGATCAGCCCCATCACCGCGCCAAGGATGCCGATCGTCGGCGCATAGCCGCCGGCGCCCTCCCAGATGCGTGCGGACTGCCGCATCTGCGCTTCCCACACGCCGATCTCCACCTCCAGCACCTCGCGCAGGCGGCCGGGCTCCACGCCATCGACCAGAAGCTGCAGCCCCTTGCGCATGAAGGGATCGTTGAGCCCTTCCGCACGGCTTTCCAGCACCAGCAGCCCTTCCTTGCGCGCGATCTGGCTCCAGCCCGCCACCTGGCCGATGATCTCCTCGTGGCTCAAGGCTGGCGGCATGAAGACCCACCGCGCCATGCGCACACCATCGAGGAAGGTCCGCAGCGGGCTTTGCAGCATCACTGCGCCCAACGTGCCGCCGACCACGACCAGGAAGGCGGTCGGCTGCACCAGCGACGAGATGTGACCGCCTTCCAGTGCCTGACCCAACAGGATGGCGGCAATGCCCAGACTGAGGCCGACCAGGCTGATGCTATCCATGCGCGCGGGGCCTCATCATCGTTGCAGCATCAGGCCTGTGCCGCCTTCTTCGGCGGGCGGCCACGGCGCGCGCCGCCAGTCGCCGGCCCGCCGACACCCAATACCCGCGCCCGCAGGCGTGCAACCGCCTGGCTGTGCAACTGGCACACGCGCGACTCGGTCACGCCGAGCACCGCGCCGATCTCACGCAGGTTCAGCTCCTCGTCGTAGTACAGGCTCATGATGAGTTTCTCGCGCTCGGGCAGGTCCTCGATGGCACGCACCAGGTTCACCCGCATGTCCGCATCCTCGAGGATGGCCAAGGGGTTGGCCTCGGGCTGGCCGAGGTGGCGCTCGAAATAGTCCTCGCCCTCGCCATCGGTGAAATCCTCGAAATACACGAGCTGGTGGCCGCGCGCGTCCTGCAGCATCTGCTGGTATTCGAGCAGCGGTACCCCGAGCGACTCCGCCAGTTCCGTTTCCGATGGCGGCCGGCCGTGCTGCTGCTCCAGCGCATGGATTGCGGCCTCGATGCGGCGCATGTCGCGGCGCAGGCTGCGTGGCAGCCAGTCGTTTTCGCGCAGACCGTCGAGCATCGCGCCGCGGATGCGCTGCACTGCGTAAGTCTCGAACTGCGCGCCCAGCCCTTCCTCATAGCGGCCGATGGCGTCGAGCAGGCCGATCATGCCGTTCTGGACGAGGTCGTCGACATCGACGCTCGCAGGCAGCTTCGCCATCAACTGAAAGGCGATGCGCTTCACCAGCGGCGCATAGTTTTCAACCAGGTGCCCCTTGTCGAGTTTTCCGGCAGCGTCGTACATCCAGTCGGCCTGTGAGTGCTGTTGCGGCAGATGGGCAAATGCGCACCATCGCGATTGCGGGCCTGCATTTTCCCGCACTGTCGCGGGCATTACCAGCGGAGTCGATCACACTTGTCATTCATGCCTCAGGCAAGCGACCGCCCACCAGCCCCGATCCGCCCCCAGGCCGCGTATCGGCGCGCTGCCGGCGCCGCACTCGACGCACCGCGAGCCTCCTGCAGCGGGCGCGCGAGACCGGCCGCGAGATCGTCGCGCTCCACTTCACCGAGCCATCCAAGCGGCACGCCGACATGACGCTGCACCAGCGCCTCGAGACTGGCGAAGAAAGCCACTGCGTCCGCCCTGCTGCGCGCGCGGCACACGGCGACATCGACCGATCCGGCGCCGCCGGCGGCGAGTTGCTTGATCGCCTGGTAGGCCTGGGTGGCGCCGCAGGCGCTGGCCTCCGCAAGCAGCACGCGGCGCGGCGCCGCATGCACGAACGGAGACGGCCCGTCCGCCGTGGCGCCGTCGGCGTGGATCAGCACGAATCCGGCGTGGCGGTGCAGGATGCGCAGCGCCTCGAACAGGCAGGCGCGGCGCGCATCGTCGAGCAGCGGCAGCGCGAGCGCCGCGGCGGCGGCTGGCACCCGTCCGAGCAGGCCCGGGACTGGTTGCAACACCGAGGCAAGCAGCGTGCGACCGTCCAGCAGTTGCAGCAGGTCGGGACCCGCGTCCAGCCCGAGGGCTTCACCCAGCGCCGCCTCGCCCTCGGCCTCGTCGACGAGGAGCACACGCTGCGCATGGCCGGCGATGCGGTGCGCGGCCAGCACCGCATTCTCGGCACGCAACCGGCCGGTGGAATACAGGGCCACTACCTGCGGCGGCGCCTGGCGGAACAGCCGGCGAAGGCCGGCCGCCTGGTCCTCGCGCGGGTCGACCATGTCAGGCTCCCGCGCCGGCAGCCGCGAGCATCATGCCGGCCTCATCATTGTCGAGGTGCCATGGCGACTCCGCCGACTGCTCGCGCATCGCGCGGTGCAGCAGGTAGGCGCGATTGGGAACGTGAAGGTCCTCGGGCACGCGCTGGCCATTGGTCAGGAACAGGATGTCGAGCTTGCGCCGGACCGCCACGTCGAGCGCGGGCGCCAGGGACGCTGCCTCGTCCACCTTGGTGAAGATGCAACCTGCCAGGTCGCCACCGCGGTAGGCGCGCACCACGTCGTCCAGCGTGTCGCCGCGGCAGGTGGCGTTCAGCAGCAGAATGCGGCGCACCTCGCCGGCGTCGGCCAGCATCCGCGCCTGCTCCGGCACCATGCGGTCGCGCTGGCTCATGCCCATCGTGTCGATCAGCACCATGTGCTTGTCGCGCAGGCCCGCCAGCGTCTGGCGCAACTCGCTGCCATCGCGCACCGCGAACACCGGCACGCCGAGGATGCGGCCGTAGATGCGCAGTTGCTCCTGCGCGCCGATGCGGTAGCCATCGGTCGTGATCAGCGCAACGCGGCCGGCGCCATGGCGCACCACGCAGCGCGCGGCCAGCTTGGCGGTGGTGGTGGTCTTGCCCACGCCGGTTGGCCCGACCAGCGCATAGACGCCACCGCGATCGATCGGGTCGTCGTCGCTGGTGCGGGCGCGCAGCAGGCTGTCCAGCGCCTTGCGCACCGACGTGCGCCCTTCGCCCGGCGTCGCGTCATCCTTGATGACTTCGGCGAGCCGGCGCGACGAGTCGGCGGAGAAACCCGCCTCGAGCAACTCGCCCATCACTGCGGCACGCGCCGGCGCATGGCGGCGCGTGTCGCCCCAGGCGAAGCCGGCGAGCTGGCGCTCGATCATGCTGCGGATGCCGGTCAGCTCCTCCATCAGCCTGGCGTTGGCGTCCTGCAGCTCGCGCACGCGGTTATCCGCGCCGCTGTCGGCGTTCCTGTCGGCGTTCCTGTCGGCGTTCCTGTCGGCGTTCCTGTCGGCAATGCCTGCCGCTGTGCCCACCGGCGGCTGCGGCTCGATCGGCAGCGCTGCCGCGCGGGCGCGGGCGGCGCGCTCGGCCTGCGACGCGAGCAGGAATTCGGGCGTCTCGATGCGCGGCGGGCTGAAGGGGCGGATCACCGGCTGTGCCGCCGGGCGCGGCATGGCGGCTGGCTGGCTCTGGCGCACATTGGCGGCGAGATCGGACAGGCTGACGCGGAAGTCATCTTCGGCTGCGGGCATCGCGGGCTGCATGACCGATCGAGCCTGTGCCGCCTGCGGCGGGCGCGAGGACGCATCCGGCGAGGCGACCCTGCCGTCCTTGGCCCGCGCAGCGGCCGCCTGCAAAGCGCCAACCGCATCGCCGGGCAGGGCCACGATCTCGACGCCGCCTTCGACCGCGCGGTTGGACAGCACGATGGCTTCCGGACCGAGCTCTTCCTTGAGCGCGCGCAGGGCCTCGCGAGCGGTGGGGGCGAAATAGCGTTTCACGTTCATGGCGGTCTCTCCCGGCGGCCGGACATCGGCCGCAGCTTGACGAGGATTATCGCCAGCTACCCGCAAGCCGCGAGGGCCGAAAAAAGGGCCTTTCCCCCGTCAATTCGATCGAGGATCGCCGGCGGTTCGACGCCGGGATCCGCCGCCCGGCGGGCTGGCCGGCACGGCGCGCATGCCTCAGCCCTGCGCACCGATCATCGCGGTGACGCGGATGGTGCGCGACTCGGGCACTTCATTGTTGGAGATGACCTTCAGCGTCGGCACGGCGCGGCGCAGGAAGCGCGACAGCAGCATGCGCAGTTGCGCCGGCACCAGCAGCACCGGCGGCAGGCCGATGTCCTCCTGGCGCTGGGCGATCTGCGCCGTCTGCCGCAGCAGCGTGTCGGCAAGGCCCGGCTCGATCACGCCGCCGTCGCCACCCGAAGTCATAGCCTGCATCAGGATGCGTTCCAGACCCGGCTCGAGCGCCATCACCTGGACTTCGGCAGCGCCCGGGAACAGCGCCTGCACGATCGCGCGACCGAGCGCCTCGCGCGCCCGCGCGGTGAGCTGAACCGGGTCCTGCGTGCGCGGCGCGTGCTCCGCCAGCACCTCGATGATGCTCCGCATGTCGCGGATGTTGACGCCCTCTTCGAGCAGGTTCTGCAGCACGCGCTGCACCGTCGACACCGGCAGCAGCTTGGGCACCAGGTCTTCCACCAGTTTGGGCGCCTCCTTGCCGATATGGTCGAGCAGGGCCTGCGTCTCCTGGCGGCCGAGCAGTTCGGCGGCATGGTTGAGGATGAGGTGGTTCAGGTGCGTGGCCACCACCGTGCTGGCATCGACCACGGTGTAGCCCAGCGCGTGCGCCTGCTCGCGCTGGGCGGGCTCGATCCACACCGCCGGCAGGCCGAAGGCCGGATCCTTGGTCTCTCGGCCAGGCAGCGTGCCCGACACGCGACCCGGGTTGATCGCCAGGAACTGGCCCGGGAAGGCTTCGCCGCTGCCGATCTCGACGCCCTTCAGCGCGATGCGATAGGCATTGGGTCGCAACTCCAGGTTGTCGCGGATGTGTACCGGCGACGACAGGAAGCCCACCTCCTGTGCGAACTTCTTGCGCAGACCACGGATGCGCTTGAGCAGCTCGCCATCCTGTGCCTTGTCCACCATCGGAATCAGGCGGTAGCCCACTTCCAGCCCGAGCACGTCCACCGGCGCCACGTCGCTCCAGCTCGCCTCCTGCGCCTCCGGGCCGGGGGCCGCCGCAGCCGCGGGCTGCGCAGCGGTGGCGTTGGCGGCTTCCTCGGCGATCTTCTTGCGCTTCACCCATGCCAGCGAGCCCAGCGACAAGGCCAGCAGCAGGAACACGAGGTTGGGCATGCCGGGGATGAGGCCGAGCACGCCGATGATGCCGGCGGTGAGCAGCATCACCTGCGGGTTGGAGAACAACTGGCCGATCACCATGCCACCGATGTCGGCGTCGTCGCCGACGCGCGACACCACCAGGCCCGCCGCGACGGAGATGATGAGCGCGGGGATCTGCGCCACCAGGCCGTCGCCGATGGTCAGCAGGGTGTAGTTGTGCGCGGCGTCCCCCACCGCCATGTTGTGCTGGATCACGCCGACGAACAGGCCGCCGATGACGTTGATCACCAGGATCAGGATGCCGGCGACCGCATCGCCGCGCACGAACTTCGACGCACCGTCCATCGCGCCGTAGAAGTCGGATTCCTGCGCGATCTCCTTGCGCCGGCGCTTGGCCTCCTTCTCGTCGATGAGCCCGGCATTGAGGTCGGCGTCGATCGCCATCTGCTTGCCCGGCATCGCGTCCAGGGTGAAGCGCGCGCTCACTTCGGCGATGCGCCCCGCGCCCTTGGTGATCACCACGAAGTTGATGATGGTGAGGATCACGAACACCACGATGCCCACCGCGGTATTGCCGCCGACGAGGAAGTTGCCGAAGGCTTCGATCACCTTGCCTGCCGCGTCCGGCCCGGAATGGCCGTGCATCAGCACGATGCGGGTGGAGGCCACGTTGAGCGACAGCCGCAGCAGCGTGGTCACCAGCAGCACGGTGGGGAAGACGGAGAAATCCAGCGGCTTCTTCGAATACATCGCCACCAGCATCACCATCACCGAGATGGCGATGTTGAAGGTGAAGAACACGTCGAGCAGGAACACCGGCAGCGGCAGCACCATCATCGACAGGATCATGACGATGAGCAGCGGCGCCGCCATCGGCCGCAGGTTGGCCGGCGTCAGCAGTTGGCGGATGTTGAGCGTGTCGTTGGTGGCCATGCCTCAGGCCTCGTTGCAGAAGTTCATGTGCATGCTTTGCGGCAGGCGCCGCCTCATTCCTCGGGGGCGCCCGGATCCATGTCCTCGGGCACCGGCAGATGGGTCGGCGCCTGCGGCGGTAGCCCGCCGCCGGCAGTCCAGGCATCGAGCTGGTAAACGTAGGCCATCACCTCGGCCACCGCGGTGTACAACGCCGCGGGAATCGCCTCATCGAGCTCGCAGTGCGCATACAGGGCACGCGCCAGCGGCGGCGCCTCCAGCAGCGGCACCTCGCTCTCCCGGGCGATCTCGCGGATCTTCATTGCCAGTTCGCCGCGCCCCTTGGCGACGACGACGGGCGCGCCCATCCTGCCGGCGTCGTACTTCAGCGCCACCGAGAAGTGCGTCGGGTTGGTCACGACCACATCGGCCTTGGGCACCTGGGCCATCATGCGGCGCCGCGCCATGTCGCGCTGCATGGCGCGGATGCGGCCCTTGATCTGCGGGTCGCCCTCCTGCTCCTTGCTCTCGCGGCGCACCTCGTCCTTGGTCATGCGCAGCCGGCTGTGGTACTGCCACAATTGGAAGGGGACGTCGATCAGCGCCAGCAGACCAAGGCTGGAGACGATCAGCAGCGCGGCAAAACCGACGGTGTCGGCAAAGTCGGGCATGCCGACTTCGAGCGGCTCGATCATCAGGTCGAACAGGTGCTCCTTGTTGTTCCACAGCACCGCCGCAGCCACGCCGCCCACCAGCAGCGACTTCAGGATGGCCTTCACCATCTCGGCAAGACCGTGCAGCGAGAACATGCGGCCAATGCCCTGCAGCGGGTTCAGGCGGCCGAAGTTCGGTCCCAGCGCCTTGGGCGCGAAGACAAAGCCGCCGAGCAGGATGGGCGCCGCCACCGCAGCCACCATCAGCACGACGAACAGCGGCATCAGCATGAACAGCGCACTCTCGAGCTCCGCGCGCAGCGCGTCGAGCATCAGCGCGGGATCGAAGGCCCGCTCGCGCTCGAAGGCGAAGGCGCCGCGCACCAGCGCGAGCATGCGCGCCGCCATCCAGTCGCCCATCATCCACAGCGATGCAATGCCCGCCATGGTGACGAGGAAGGTCGACAGCTCGCGCGACTGCGGGACCTGCCCTTCCTCGCGCGCCTGCTCCAGCCTGCGTGGCGATGGCGCTTCTGTCTTCTCGAGATCGCTGTCTTCGGCCAAGGCCGGCTCCGGTGATCGTCCGCCGCATCCCCATGGATGCGGACGCCAGACGACGTGTGGAGATTATGGCTGTGGCACGTGTCACGGCAGGAGCCGATAAAACGCGGGAAAGGCCCGCTATTCGGGCTTTGCGTGAGCGGTGGCGGAAGCGGAGATCAGCGCGCGGGCGGCAGCCGGTCGATGCCGCGGATGCTGTCCCCCGGCTTGACGCCACGCTCGCGGAACCAGCCGATGTTCATCTCCAGCGCGTAGCGCGCGGCGCCGGCAGCGCAGTGGTTGTCCTCGGTCTGCGGCTGCATGTCCTCGACGTTCAGCACCCTGCCCTTCGCATCCAGGAAGGCCACCGACAGCGGCAGCAAGGTGTTGCGCATCCACATGCAGTGGATTGCATCCTCGGGGAAGACGAACACCATGCCCCGCTGCAGCGGCATCATCTTGCGGTTCATCAGCCCTGTCTGCCGTGCCTGGAAGGTGCTCGCGACTTCCGCCTCGATGCGGTACATGCCGACACCCAGCTCGGCTACGGGCAGCTCGGCGCGTGCCGATGCTGCACAGACGACGGCGATGACCGCGGCGCCGAGCGCGCGCCGGATGAACTGCGAAGGAATGCCCATGTGCCCGCCCCTGAATCCGGAAGCCTGAAGTTGGCACGGATTCTAGCGCGTTCGGGCAGATCCCCGAATCGGGTCCGTCGGCGCCGGCTCTTCTCGCCATTGCCCCGGCAGCAGCCCCGCCAGCCGCCACGGCCCGATCGCCACTCGCACCAGGCGCAGCGTGGGCAAGCCGACCTTCGCCGTCATGCGCCGCACCTGGCGGTTCTTGCCCTCGCGCAGCACGATCTCCAGCCAGCTCGTCGGCACCGTCTTGCGAAAGCGCACCGGCGGGTCGCGCGGCCACAGCCAGTCGGGCTCGGCCACCCGCCGCGCCTCGCACGGCTGCGTGACGAACTCGCCCAGATCCACCCCGCGCCGCAGTGCGGCGAGCGCCGACTCGCCGGCCTCGCCTTCCACCTGCACCAGATAGGTCTTGGGCAGCTTGTGGCGCGGATCGGCAATGCGATGCTGCAGCGCGCCGTCATCGGTGAGCAGCAGCAGGCCCTCGCTGTCGGTGTCGAGCCGGCCGGCGGCATACACCCCGGGAATGCGGACGTGATCCTTCAGCGTCGCGCGCCCCGCCTCGTCGGTGAACTGACACAGCACGCCGTAGGGCTTGTTGAGGAGGATGAGTCGGGACATGGTCTGACTGAATGCGTGTTCACTCGGGTAAGGCGTCGCGTGTTTCGTCGAGAGTTGCGCAAGGTGCGTTGAGCCCGCGCCGCTCAGGCAAATCGGGATGCGTGCGCATCGCGTCGGGTCGGCAGCCGTGGCCACCCACCAGGGCACCGACCATTGAGCTCACCAATCCCCGCATCGCCGCCCCCTCTCTACCTCGCGCTTCATCATATGGCTTCCGACAGGCGCAGTGTCTTGACGAGCAGGCCGTACAGGCAGTCGACCGCCTCCTTCCGGCGCGGAATCTGAGGGTCCTCGACGAGCATCAGGCACATCCTGACGCATCATCCGATGCTATTATTGATGCGCCCCAGTTTTTCCGGAGTTCACCATGCGTACCACCCTCGCGCTCGACGACGAGCTGCTGGCCAAGGCCCAGGCACTGACCGGGCTGACGGAAAAATCCGCCCTGGTGCGCGAAGCGCTGCGCGCGCTGGTCCAGCGCGAGAGTGCGCGCCGCCTGGCTCTGCTGGGCGGCTCCGAGCCTCAGTTGACCGACATCCCAAGGCGACAGTCGGAACCGGCTGCATGATCCTTGTCGATACGTCGATCTGGATCGATCACCTGCGCGGATCGGATGAGCACCTCTGCGGGCTGCTGACCGATGGAAAGGTGCTGATGCACCCGCATGTGCTCGGTGAGATCGCCCTGGGGAGCCTGAAGAACCGTGCCGCGGTGCTCGGCGCGATGAGCGACCTGCCGCAAACCGTCGTCGCGACCGATGACGAAGTGCTCCGCTTCATCGACACCCATGCGCTCTTCGGCCTCGGCATCGGTTACACCGACGCGCATCTGCTGGCCGCAGCCATGCTGGTTCCCGGGACGCGGGTGTGGACGCGGGACAGGCGCCTGAACGCCGCCAGCCTTCGTCTCGCGCTGGCGTATGGTCTTGCGCATTGAACGTGCTCGCGGAGTTTCGATGACGCCAATTCACAGCGAAAAGACCGCCGACGACGAGATCTGCCGCGATCTCGCCGCCGCTGGCTTGCTGCACGACCCGGCCGACGCTGTACGCCAACACCGCGCACAGGCGCTTTTCCCGGACGACGTTGCGGGCTGGAGTGACTGTTGGCGGAGGCGGTGAGATTCGAACTCACGAGGGGCGTAAACCCCTGACGGTTTTCAAGACCGTTGCATTCAACCGCTCTGCCACGCCTCCGAAGCGCGCGGAGTATACACCACGGCATACTCCGCGCCACCCCGGGGCGAGTGCATCAATCAGGCTTCCGCGCCCTGGATGCGCATGTCGAGGCGGTCGAGCAGCTTGCGGTCGCGGCCGGTCTGCGGATTGGGCGTGGTGAGCAGGCGGTCGCCGTAGAACATCGAGTTGGCGCCGGCCATGAAGCACAGCGCCTGCAGCGCCTCGTCCATCTCCTCACGCCCGGCCGACAGGCGCACCATGGAAGCCGGCATGGTGATGCGCGCCACCGCGATCGTGCGCACGAACTCGAAGGGGTCGATCGGCTCGGTGCCGGCGAGCGGCGTGCCTTCGATCGGCACCAGGTTGTTGATGGGCACCGACTCCGGGCAGGGATCGAGGTTGGCGAGCTGGGCGATGAGCGCGGCGCGGTGGGTGCGCGATTCGCCCATGCCGACGATGCCGCCGCTGCACACGTTGATGCCGGCGCTGCGCACGTTGTCCAGCGTGTCGAGGCGGTCCTGGTAGGTGCGGGTGCTGATGACCTTGCCGTAGTACTCGGGCGCGGTGTCCAGGTTGTGGTTGTAGTAGTCGAGGCCGGCGTCCTTCAACTCCTGCGCCTGTTCCGCGTCGAGCATGCCCAGCGTCATGCAGGTCTCCAGCCCCATCGCCTTCACCTCACGCACCATGGTCGACACCTTTTCCATATCGCGATCCTTGGGCGAGCGCCACGCCGCGCCCATGCAGAAGCGCGTCGCGCCCTGCGCCTTGGCGGCCTGCGCGGCTTCCAGCACCTCGTCGAGCGGCATCAGCTTGCTCGCCTTGACCTCGGTGTCGAAATGCGCCGACTGCGAGCAGTAGCCGCAATCCTCGGCGCAGCCGCCGGTCTTGATCGACAGCAGGGTGGAGAGCTGGATTTCGTTCGGGTCGAAGTGCTCGCGGTGCACCTGCTGCGCGCGGAACACCAGATCCATGAAGGGCAGCGCGAACAGCGCCTCGACGTCCTCCACGCGCCAGCGTTGCGGACGCTCGGGCTGCTTGCTCGGCGCGGAACGACGCAGGGCGTCGGGCGAGATGGTGGCGATGGTGTTCATGCTGTGTCCCTCTGGGTGTGGATGGTGTCTAAGATCGCGTGCAGCGCTGGCACGTTGAGATAAGGATAGATCGCTTCCGGCGTCGGGTCAGGCAGACGCGGCACCAGGCCGAGGCAGGGTGCCGCGCCCAGGCCATGGGCAAGCGCGTCGAGGTTCTGCGCCACGTAAGGCAGGTGCGGATCGACGGTGTTGGCCACCCAGCCGCACAGCTTCAGGCCGCGTGCGCGGATCGCCTCCGCCGTGAGCAAGGCATGGTTGATGCACCCCAGCCGCAGGCCCACCACCAGCACTACCGGCAGGCCGAGGTCGCGGGCGAAATCGGCGCTGTCCCAGCCGCCGCCGAAGGGTACACGAAACCCGCCCACCCCTTCCACGATCAGCAGGTCGGTGCGATCGGCGAGCGCATGCACTGCGCCCAGGAGTGCGTCACGCGCGATCGACCGCCCTTCTAGTTCGGCGGCGATGTGCGGCGAACAGGCGGCCTCGAACTGGAAGGGACCGACCTCCGCCGCAGTGAGCGCGATGGAACTGGCCGCGCGCAGCGCCGCGACGTCCTCGTTGATGCGCTCGCCGCCGATGTCGTCCATGCCGGCCGCCACCGGCTTCATGCCGGCCACGCGCGCGCCGCTCTTGGCGAAGGCCTTCACCAGCGCCGCGGAGACGCGCGTCTTGCCGATCTCGGTGTCGGTGCCGGTAACGAAGAGCCCGCGCAATGCGGATCGTGTCGAGGAGTTCATGCGGGGTCTTCCTGATCTGCCAGGTCTTCGAGCGCGGCGCACAGCCGCTCGACGTCGTCGATGGAGTGGGCCGCACTCAGCGTGATACGCAGCCGCGCGGTGTTGGCCGGCACGGTGGGCGGCCGGATCGCAGGCACCCACAGGCCGCGTGCATCCAGCCCCGCCGCCAGTTGCAGCGCCGCGGCATTGTCGCCGACGATCAGCGGCTGGATGGCGGTGGCGGAATCGGCCAGGCGCCAGCCAATTCCGGGGTGACGATCGATGATCGCCTGCAGCCGCGACCGCAACAGCGCGATGAGTTGCTGCAGGTGCGCGCGCCGTCGGGCGCCCTCCTCGCCCGCGATCAGCGCGATGCTCGCGCGCAGCGCATGGGCCAGGGCCGGCGGCGCGGCGGTCGTGTAGATGTAGCTGCGCGCCATCTGCACCAGCGCATCGATCACCGTGGGGTGCGCGGCGACGAAGGCGCCGCCGATGCCGGCGGCCTTGCCCAGCGTGCCCATGTAGATGAAGCGCTCGCTCGCCAGCCCGAAGTGCGCCAGCGCGCCGCGCCCCTGCTCGCCGAGCACGCCGAAGCCGTGCGCGTCGTCGACCACCAGCCAGGCGTCGTGGCGCTCGGCCAGCGCCAGCAGTTCGGGCAGCGGTGCGAGGTCGCCGTCCATGCTGAACACCGCGTCGGTGACGATCAGCCTGACCGGCGTTTCGCAGGCGGCCAGCCGCGCCTCGAGCAGGTCCACCCGATTGTGCGGGTAACGCCACATTTTCGCCTCGGCCAGCAGGCCGGCGTCGATCAGCGAGGCGTGGTTGAGCTTGTCGGCGAAGAGGGTCGCCTCGCCGTCACCCAGCGTGGTGAGCAGGGCGAGATTGGCCATGTAGCCGGTGCAGAAACTCATCGCCTCGCAGCCGGGGATGCAGGGTGCGAGCAGGGCCGCCAGATCCTCCTCGAGCGCGGCGTGCGCGCGACCGTGCCCGCTCACCAGATGCGAGGCGCCGCTGCCTGCTCCCCACTGCCGCGCACCGTCGGCCAGCGCCGCGATGAGCGCGGGATGATTCGCCAGGCCGAGATAGTCGTTGCTGCAGAAGGCCAACATGTCGCGCGCGCCGCCTTCGCCTGCCACACGCTGGTGCGGCGCGCAGGGCGTCTCGGCGATGCGGCGGCGGCGCTGCAGCGAGGCCGCCTCGCGCTCACGCAACCGGCGGTTCAGGTGTGCGAGCAGCATGGATGTCGGGTGTCTGCGCCAGGGTGGCGTCGAGCGTCGCCAGCGTGCGCTGGGCGAGCCACTGCACGAGCTCCTCGTCGAGCACATAGGGAGGTAGCAGGTAGACGGTGCGGCCGATCGGGCGGATCAACAACCCATGCTCTCGCCCCGCCAGATGGAAGCGCTCGGCGAAACGCTCGCCGGCGAAGGCCTCGCGCACGTCGAAGGCCCAGATCATGCCGCGCCGGCGCAGGTGCTCGACGCGGGCGTCGTCGCGCAGCGGCGACAGCGCCTCGGTGAGCGCCTGACCCACCACACGGTTTTGCCCCAGCACATCGTCCTCGGCGAAGCGGTCGAGCACCGCCAGCGCTGCACGGCAGGCCAGCGCGTTGCCGGTGTAGGAATGCGAATGGAGGAAGCCGCGCGCCACATCGTCGTCGAGGAAAGCCCGGTAAACGGCATCGCGCGTCAACACCAGCGACAGCGGCAGGTAGCCGCCGCTGATGCCTTTCGACAGGCACACGAAATCCGGCCACATGGGCGGTCCGTCGGGCTGCGCGGCCTGCTCGAAGGCGAAGAAAGTGCCGGTCCGGCCGCAGCCGACGGCGATCTCGTCTGCAATCAGATGCACGCCGAATTCGTCGCACAGAGCACGCAGGCCCCTGAGGTAGGCCGGATCGTGCATCGCCATGCCGGCGGCGCACTGCACCAGCGGCTCGACGATCAGGGCGGCAATGTGCTGGTGGCGCAATTCGAACAGCGCGCGCACTTCCGCAAGCGCCCGCGCGGCGACGTCGGTGGCGGACTCGCCTGCCCGGGCCTGGCGCGCGTCCGGAGACAGCACCATGTGGGCTCGCAGCAGCAGCGGATCGTAGGCGTCGCGGAACACCTTGACGTCGGTGACGGCGAGCGCGCCCAGAGTTTCGCCGTGGTAGCCCTGATGCACGCAGACGAACTCGCCCTTGGCGTCGTGCCCGCTGTTGCGCCAGTAGTGGAAGCTCATCTTGAGCGCGATCTCGACCGCAGAAGCGCCGTCGCTGGCATAGAAGACGTGCCCGAGGACGCCGCCGGTGAGTGCCGACAGCCGCTCGGCGAGTTCCACCGCCGGGCCGTGGGTGCAGCCGGCCAGCATCACGTGCGGCAGGCGTTCGAGCTGGTCGTGCAGCGCGGCGTTGATGCGTGCATCGGCATGGCCGAACAGGTTCACCCACCACGAGCTGTTGGCGTCGAAGTAGCGGCGGCCGTCGTAGTCTTCCAGCCAGGGCCCCTTCGCGCGCGCGATCGGCAGCGGCGGCACGGCCGCCATCGCACGCTGCATCTGCGTGCATGGATGCCAGACATGGGAGAGGCTACGCTGCTGCCAGGCGCGGTTGAGGCTGGCGTCGCTGGTGGCCGGAGGCGTGGCTGCCGGAATCAAGGTACAGCGCCTTTCATTTTGAATTCATAATTACGGAATCTAATCGGGCCTGTTGCGCCGCGTCAAGCCGCGGTCGGGCCGTGGGCAACGGCAGGTGCCCGCCAATGTCATCAGGCCATGACGAGGGAAACGCCGCGGCCCTCTGCTTGGCGGCCACAATCCGCGGCCGGCCGCGGACCGCGCTCGCATCACCGTTCGGTTTCACCCGAGTTCGAACAGCGCGATCGACTCGACATGGGAGGTCTGCGGGAACATGTTGGCGATCCCCGCCCCCCGCAGCAGGTAGCCTTTCTCATGCACCAGCACCGCCGCATCGCGCGCGAGCGTGGCCGGATTGCACGACACATAGACGATGCGCGTCGGCAACTGCTGCGCGCCGAGCGCCTTCACCACCGCGATCGCACCCTCGCGCGGCGGGTCGATCAGCAGCTTGTTCAGGCGACCCAGCGCAGCGAGGCTGTCTTCGGTGGCCTCGAACAGGTTGGCCGCATGGAACTCGGTGTGCCCATCGAGACCGTTGCGGCGCGCGTTGTCGCGTGCGCGCGCCACCAGCGCCTCGCTGCCCTCGATGCCCACCACCGTCGCGCCACGGCGCGCGATCGGCAGACTGAAGTTGCCCAGCCCGCAGAACAGGTCGGCGATGCGCTCGCCCGGTCGAGGATCGAGCAACTGCATGGCGCGCCGGATCAGCAGGCGGTTGATGTGGATGTTCACCTGGGTGAAGTCGGTCGGCCGGAAATTCAGCCCCACACCGAACTCCGGCAAGGTGTAGGACAGACCGCAACCGTCCGCGGGCCGCAGCGGCGCGGCGGTGTCGGGGCCGCCGGGCTGCGTCCACACCTGCACGCCTTCAGCGCCGGCAAATGCCGCGAGGGCGTCGGCGTCGTGCGCACTCAGCGGCAGCAGGTGACGGAAGACCAGCACCGTGGTCGCCTCGGCGACGGCAACCTCGACCTGCGGCACGCGGTCGGCGATCGACAGCCCGGCGATCAGCTCGCGCAGGCGCGGCAGCAGCGCCGACACATGCTGTGGCAGGATGTCGCACGAGCGCATGTCGATGATGTAGCTCGAGCGCCGCTCGTGGAAGCCCACCCGCACGCCGCCCTTGCTCGGCACCAGCCGCACGCTCAGCCGTGCGCGGTCGCGATAGCGCCAGGCCGGGCCGTGGATCGCCGAATACACGATCTGCGGCTGCACGCCGCCGATGTGCCGCAACGCATCCTCCAGCACGCGCTGCTTGGCGGCGGCCTGCGCCACCGGGTCCAGGTGCTGCATCGAGCAGCCGCCGCAGGTGCCGAAATAGGCACACCGTGGGGTCACGCGCTGCGCGCTCGCCTTCAGCACGCGCGCGGCGTCGGCCTGTTCGTAGCGCGGCTTCACACGATAGGACTCGTACTCCACGCGCTCGCCCGGCAGCGCGCCGTCGATGAAGATCGCCTTGCCTTCCACATGGGCGACGCCGCGACCTTCGTGGTCCAGCGACTCGATGACTGCGATGGGCATGGGTGGCTTCCGGCGAGAAAAATCAGCCGGCGATTCTACCGCCTGCGTGCACACGCGAGATGGACGACGTCGGTCATGAACGCAGCCACCTCCCTATAATGTCGCGCATGAAACTGCCCGCACTCGACACGCTCCTCGGCGGCCTGACGCCACGCCAGTTCCTCGAAGAATACTGGCAGAAGAAGCCCCTGCTGATCCGCCAGGCCGTGCCCGGCTTCACCGGCGTGCTGTCTCGCGACGAACTCTTCGACCTCGCCTGCGACCCGGATGTCGAGTCGCGCCACGTCTCTCGCCACGGTGAAGAATGGCGCCTGGAGCGCGGCCCGCAGACGCGTGGCCGACTGCGCGGAAAGCGCAATCCATGGACGGTGCTGGTGCAGGGCGTGAACCTGTGGGTGCCGGAGGGCGACCGGCTGCTGCACCACTTCGACTTCATCCCGCAGGCGCGGCTCGACGACCTGATGATCAGCTACGCGGTGGATGGCGGTGGCGTCGGGCCGCATTTCGACAACTACGATGTATTCCTGCTGCAGGGCATGGGCCAGCGCCGCTGGCTGATCTCCGACCAGGACGACCGCACCCTGGTCGAAGGCGCGCCGCTGCGCATCCTGCAGGATTTTCACCCGACCCACGACTGGGTGCTGGACCCCGGCGACATGCTCTACCTGCCGCCGCACTGGGCGCACAACGGCATCGCCATCGGTGAATGCACCACCTACTCCATCGGCTTCCGTTCGCCGACGGCGCAGGAACTGGGCGCGGAATTCCTCGGCTGGCTGCAGGAGCGGCTGGATCTCCAGGGCCTTTACGCCGACCCCGACCTGCAGCCGCAGCCCCATTCGGCGGAAATTGTACCGCGCATGATCGACCAGATCGAAGGCATGCTTGCCCGCATTCGCTGGAGCCGCCGCGACGTTGCCGAGTTCGTCGGCGAATACCTGACCGAACCCAAGGCGCACGTCTTCTTCGATCCCCCTGAAGATCCGCTGACACGCAAGGCTTTCGAACGGGCCGTCGCCACCTGCGGCTATGCCCTCGACCCGCGAACACTGCTGCTGTTCTCGGAAGCGGGCTTCCACCTCAATGGCGAAGCGGTCGCGGTTGCTGCCGAGCTTTCGCCGCTGATCGTCGAACTGGCGGACCGTCGCCGCATCGGCGCAACTGCGAATCATCCGCCAGCGCTGCTCGAGCTGCTTTACGCGTGGTATTGCGACGGCTTCGGCACACCGGAACAGGGCCATGGCTGAAAACGCTGCAGCAGCCGTCGAGCGCAAATTCGACACCTATGCGGCGTATCGAGAGCAGTTTCTCGATGCACTGCGCAACACGAGACGCAGTCTCCTCATTTTCGATCGTGATCTGTCCCAGACCGCGCTGGAGAGCCGCGATGGCATCGAGGCGCTGGACACCCTCGCACGCGACGTGGTCGGAGAGGAGCCGATCCGTATTCTGGTCAGCACCGCGACGTACATCGAGCAATCGTGCCCTCGGCTGTTGAAGCTGGTGGAGCGTTATGGCCCGCGCATGCGCATCAAGGTCGTCGCGGAGGGCGCTGCGCACCCCGATGGCTGCTTCCTGATCGGCGACGGCCGCGTGCTCGTCACACGCTTCCATGTCGATCGCGCACGCGGCAAGCGGGTCGATGGAGCGAGCCCGGACAGCGCCCGGAACGCCGCACAATTTGAAACAATGTGGATATCGGCCAAGATCGGCCCAAGCGGCGCCGCGCTTGGGATTTGAACGAATTGCCCGGCATTGCGCAATGCCGCATCGCGATGTTGGCGTTGCAAATCGGCGTGCTAGAATTGAGCACGGTTTGGCACTTTTGAACCGCAATCACCTTGCGTTGGAAGTCTTGCCGTCATCACCTGTCAATAAGGATAAACAGCACATGAAGAACTCCCTCCTCGTCGCCGCCCTCGTCGCTCTCGCCGTGTCCGCTTGCGGCAAGAAGGAAACCGCTGCCCCGGCTCCGGCTCCGGCCGCCCAGGAACAGGCCGCTCCGGCCGCTGCCGCGCCGGCCGCCGAACAGGCCAAGGAAGCTGCTGAGAAGGCCACCGAAGCAGCCAAGGAAACCGCCGCCGCTGCCACCGAAGCTGCCAAGCAGGGTGCCGCCGCCACGGTTGAAGCCGCGAAGGAAGGTGCCGCCGCCGCTACCGACGCTGCCAAGGACGCTGCCGCCGCCGCCAAGGATGCCGCTGTCGCTGCCAAGGACGCTGCAGCCGCCGCTGTCGACGCTGCGAAGAAGTAATCGTCCCGCTGCAGACGTAAAAAAACCGGCTTCGTGCCGGTTTTTTTACGTCCTTGGCGCTCACGCGACATAAGAGATACCCGCCGTCCGCAGCGTAGCCGGCGCCGCTACAGCGTCGGCTACGTTTTCTCGTCAGCGAAGCTCCTGCTGCAGCAATCCGAGAATCCGCTTCGCGGTGTCGGAGTTGTCCGCCCCACCCTCCCGCGTCAGCACCGACACCCGCGCCTGGTCGCCGAGCCCCTGCACGCGCAGGCGGTATTCGCTGCCCGATGCCGCCGGCTTGTCGCTGCTGCGCCAGAAAGCGAGTCGGGACAGGAAACCTCCACCGCTCTTGGCCTTGGCGTCCGCGTCCGGATCGACATAGCGCACGAAGTACAGGCCTTCGGTGCGGTTGCGGTCTTCCACGGTGAAGCCGATGCGATCGAGCGCGAGTCCGACGCGACGCCATGCGCGGTCGAAGGGTTCGTCCATCGTCAGGCCGACCTGACCATTGGACGCGGATATGATCTTCGCACGCTCGGCAACCGGCGCCGTCGCCAGCGCTGCCTTTGCGCGCGCCTCGTCGGCCCCGAGCCGAACCATGAGCCGGCGCAGCATCTCCGCCTCGAGCTCGGGATCGGCCGGGCGCGGCTGCCAGATCGTCGTATCCTTCGCTTCCGTCGGATAGATCTCCATCATGCCGCGGTGGCTGACGTAAATCTCCACGGTGCCGGGCTCCTTGCCGGGCTCCAGGCGGGTGCGGAACTTGTCTCGATTCGGCGTCGAATACAGCCCATCGAGCACCTTGCCGATCGTCGATCGGATGATGTCCTGCGGGATCTTGGCGCGGTCTTCGGCCCAGTCGGTTTCCATGACACCGATGTTCGGGCTGTCGATGTTGAGGATGAAGCCGAGCTCGAGCCAGAAGTCCTTCACCTGCGGCCACAGCGCATCCGGCGTTCCCGGAACCACCAGCCAGCGCTGCGTGCCGGCGCGCTCGATGCGCATCTTGTCCGGCGTGGCCAGCACTTCACCGGAGGTCGAGGCCGTGTTGGGCTGGCCGGCGCGATCTGCAGCGTAGGCCGAATAAGTCGCCACGCCGCGCGGCGCAACGTCCGGCACCGCGTAACGGTCGTCGCGCGTGGGCGCCGTCAGGTCCGGAGGAATCTCGAGCGGCGCAACCTGGCGTGCGCTCTTGTAGTCGATACGTTTGGTTTCGAGCAGGCCGCCACTGCAGCCCGCCAGGAGAATTGAGGCCGCAGTGAAGGAAACGGTGGTACGCAAGGAGCGATTCATGAGGTTCCTGATGTGATAGAGCGTGTCAGACGTCGATGCCGGCCGTGCGCATCGCCTTCAGGACGCGCTCATGCTGCGATTCGGAGAGCAGGGTCAGCGGCAGGCGCAGGCCGTACCCGATCAGACCCATGCGCGCCACGCCCCACTTCACCGGAATGGGATTCGCCTCACAGAACAGGTCGCGATGCAGCGGCACGAGCTTCGCATTGGTCTCGCGCACGCGGCGCGCATCGTCTGCCGCGGCAGCAGCGCACAACTCGTGCATCGCGCGCGGCGCGATGTTGGCGGTGACCGAGATCACGCCGTGACCGCCGAGCATCAGGAACGCCGCGGACGTCATGTCGTCGCCGCTATACAGGGCGAAACCCTTCGGCGCACGCGCGACCAGGTCACAGACACGGTCGATGCTGCCGGTCGCATCCTTGATGCCGACGATGTTCGGGACTTCGGCCAGCCGCAGCGTGGTGTCGTTGGCCAGGTCGGCGACCGTGCGGCCGGGCACGTTGTAGAGGATCAGCGGCAGATCGACCGCCTCGGCGATGGAGCGGAAGTGGCGGTAAAGGCCTTCCTGCGTCGGGCGGTTGTAATAGGGCACCACGGACAGGTGCGCATCCGCGCCCGCCGATTTGGCAAAACGTGCCAGTTCGATCGCTTCGGCGGTCGAGTTGGCGCCGGTGCCCGCGATCACCGGCACGCGGCCGGCGGCGTGCTCGACCGTCACACGGATGAGTTCGCAATGCTCGTCGACGCTGACCGTGGGCGATTCGCCGGTGGTGCCGACGATGACGATGCCGTCGGTGCCTTCGGCGATGTGCCAGTCGATGAGGCTGCGCAGGCGCGGGAAATCCAGGCTGCCGTCGTCGAGCATAGGGGTGACGATGGCGACAATCGATCCGGTGATCATGGTGATGGGCGGGACGATAAAAGCTCGATTCTAACCCATCGCCGCGACTCGGCTAGATGCCCGGACGTTTTCCAGCGCCGGGCATTGCAACACCCGGTAAGCGCTAGAGATCGGCCAGCGCCTTGATGTGGGCGACAACCGAGCGCGCGAGCGAGGACAACGCATATCCGCCTTCCAGCAGCGACACGATGCGCTTGTGGCCGCAGTCCTCGGCGACGCCCTTGATCTGCTGCGTCGCCCAGACGTAGTCGGCTTCCAGCAGCCCCAGCGACCCCATGTCGTCCTCATAGTGGGCATCGAAGCCGGCCGACACGAAGATCATCTGCGGATTGTGGTTGCGCAGCGCCGGAACGATGATGTCGCTGAAGACCTGGCGGAATCCGTCGCCGCGCGTGCCCGCGGGAAGCGGCACGTTGCACATGTGCGCCGGCGCGTTCTCCACTCCGCAATAGGGGTAGAAGGGATGCTGGAAGATGCCCGCCATCATCACCCGAGGATCGTTGCGGAAGATGTCCTCGGTGCCATTGCCGTGATGGACGTCGAAATCCACGATGGCGACACGTTCGAGCCCATGCACGTCGATCGCATGGCGCGCTGCCACGGCGACGTTGTTGATGAAGCAGAAGCCCATCGCCTTGGCCCGCTCGGCATGGTGGCCAGGCGGGCGAATGGCGCAGAAGGCGTTCTCGATCTCGCCCTTCATCACCAGGTCGGTGGCGAGGATGCCCGCACCGGCCGAGCGCAGCGCCGCCTTCATGGTGTTCGGATTCATTGCCGTATCCGGATCGAGGTGGCGGATGCCATGCTCCGGCACGTTGGCAATCAGCTCCTCGAAGTAACTCGCCGGATGCGCGCGACAGACCTGCTCCGCAGTGGCGACCGGCGCGTCGTAGAAGGAAAGGTACAGGTCGAGCCCGGCGGCAATGAGGCGATCGTTGATCGCCGCCAGCCGGTCCGGACATTCCGGATGAAACTTGCCCATGTCGTGCAGCCAGCACTCACGGTGCGTTATGAACGCCGTCGTCGTCATGCCTCCCCCACTCCTGATCGGACTCGAACTCCCTGGCGCCGGATAACGCCTGCCACGCGGGAACACTGCGGTTCCGGGCCGGTCATTCAGGCGGTTGCGCCTTGTTTGTCGTCTATTATCACCGCTTCAACTGCAAAATCACAGTACGCCGAGCCATGCCCGATCGTCATGCAGACCGTCTCCTCGAAGCCGCCAGCCGGGTCATCCTCGGCAAGGAGCATGAGCTGCGGCTTGCGCTTGCCTGCCTCATCGCACGCGGCCATCTGCTGGTGGAAGATGTCCCCGGCGTCGGCAAGACCACGCTCGCGCACGTATTCGCACGGCTGCTGGGGCTGCAGTTTCAGCGCGTCCAGTTCACCAGCGACCTGCTGCCGGCGGACATCGTCGGCGTTTCAATCTTCGATCGCGAAACGGGCAGCTTCCGCTTCCATCCCGGCCCCCTCTTCGCCCAGTTGATCCTTGCTGACGAGATCAACCGCGCGACACCGAAGACGCAGAGTGCGCTGCTCGAGGCCATGGAGGAGCGCCAGATCACCGCCGACGGGCGCACCCTCGCCCTGCCGAGCCCGTTCTTCGTCATCGCCACGCAGAATCCGGCGAACCAGATCGGAACTTTCCCGCTGCCCGAAAGCCAGCTCGACCGCTTCCTGATGCGCATCCACCTCGGCTATCCCGCACGTGCCGCCGAGCGCGCGCTGCTCATGGGCGAGGACCGCCGTCGCCTGCTAGAGCGCCAGCAGCCAGTGATCTCCATCGACGAGTTGCGTGCGCTGCAGCGTGCCGCCCAAGACGTCATCGTCGCCGATGCGCTGATCGACTATGTGCAGGCCCTGCTCGCCGCCACCCGCACCGACGCCTCGCTCGTCGCTGGACTCAGCCCGCGCGCCGGCCTCGCGCTCATTGCCGCGGCACGTGCCTGGGCGCTGATCGACGGGCGGGACCATGTGCTGCCCGAGGACGTGCAGGCGGTCTTTCCCCACGTTGCCGGCCATCGGCTGCACCTCGCCGGCGACGGCCGCAACGTATCGCCGGCCGCGCTGCTCCGCCTGCTCCAATCCGTCGCATTGCATTGATGCCGTCGGCGACGCAGCCCCTCGCAAGCACGCTGCGCAGGGCTTCCCGCGCGATGGTGGACCGCTGGCTGTTCCGTCTCGACCGCCCCGAGCCGTCTCCCATCGTGCTGCACCAGCGGCGCATCTACGTCCTGCCAACGAACGCAGGACTCGGCCTCGCAGTCTCCCTGCTGGCGATGCTGATCGCCTCGATCAACTACAGCCTCAGCCTCGGCTTCGGACTCACCTTCCTGATCGCCGGCATCGGCATCGCCAGCATCATCCACGCCTTCCGCAACCTGTTCGGCCTGAGCCTGAGCGCGGGACGCTGCGAACCCGCTTTCTGTGGCGAATCTGCGCGCTTCGTCTTCCATGTGACCAATTCCCGCCGCTGGCGACGCCCTGCGCTGCGCCTGCGCTTGCATGGCGGCGAGACGGCCTTCGACCTGGCCGCGGCCGACGTCACGAACGTCGAACTTGCCAGCCCTGCGACGCACCGTGGATGGCTCCCCGCCGGGCGAATGACACTCGAGACGACCTGGCCGCTGGGCCTCATCCGTGCCTGGAGCGTCTTCCTTCCGGATCTCGCCTGCATCGTGTATCCGCAGCCGGAGAGAGCGCCTCCGCCGCTGCCACTGGGCGCAGCCGAAGGCGGCAACGGGCGCAGGCTTGCGAACACGGGAGACGAGGATTTCCACGGCCTGCGTCCGTACCGCGACAGCGACTCGCCACGCCATGTCGCGTGGAAGGCTCTCGCGCGCGGAGCGCCGCTGCTGACCAAGCAATACGCCGGACACCGCGGCGAAGACGTGGTCCTCGACTGGCACACGCTGCCCGCCACGCTGGGTGACGAGCAGCGGCTTTCACGCCTCACCGCCTGGCTGCTCGCTGCGGAGCGGGCGGGTCATCGCTATGCGCTGAAGCTGCCGTCCGCGCGGATCGATGCCGGCCAGGGCGAGCCCCACCTGCATCGATGCCTGAGGGCCCTGGCGCTGCACCGCGCGTCCGACACACCGCCAGCGGAATCCAATCGGGATGCGCGCTGAACGTATGCGACACGACGCGCATGCGGGCGGGGCGATCGCCAGCCTGACGCCGCCTTCGCTGACGCTGCAGCAGGGGCTGTGGCTGCTCGCCGCGGCCGGCGTCACGCTTGCACCTCATGCCAGCTATCTGCCGTGGTGGATCATCACCGCCTGCGCGTCCCTGCTGGGCTGGCGCGCATGGTTGCTGTGGCAGCGTCGCCTGCCTCCGCACCGCGTGCTGCTGTTGCTCCTCACGCTGGCCTGCGGTGTTGCGGTACGGCAGGAATATGGTCACTTCTTCGGCAAGGATCCCGGCGTGGCACTGCTCGCCCTGCTGCTATGCCTCAAGCTGCTCGAGATCCGCCGCTCACGGGATGTGCGCGCCGCCGTGCTGCTGTGCTTCTTCCTGCAGATGGCGGTCTTCTTCGAGGATCAGTCACCGCTCATCGCGCTGGCGGCGCTGTCCGGCACCTGGCTTGCCGTCGTCACCCTGCTCGCACTGGCCGACGCGAATGCAGCGCACCGCGCGCAGATGCGCACCGGCGCGCTGCTGCTGGCGCAGGGCCTGCCCTTCATGCTGATGCTGTTCCTGCTCTTCCCCCGGGTGCAGGGGCCGCTCTGGGGGTTGCCGGCAGATGCGACGGGTGCGCGCTCGGGCCTGTCCGACACGATGAGCCCGGGATCCATCAGCGATCTGAGCGTGTCGCCCGACATCGCGTTCCGCGTCGAATTCAGCGGGTCGCCGCCCGAACCCTCGGCGCGCTACTGGCGCGGTCCGGTATTCACGCGCTTCGATGGACGCACCTGGCGAGCGGAGCGACCCATCGAGGCCAGCACGCCCTTCTACACCCCATCCGGGCGCCGCTTCGACTACCGCATCACGCTCGAACCTCACGACCAGCGCTGGCTGCTGGCGCTCGACTTTCCAGGTGCGGGTGCGGGCGCGGTTAGAGGCGATGGTGCGGGCGCGGGCCCGATCCGCTTCACGAATCTTGCGCAAGCCCTGCTGCCGCGCCCGCTGCAAAGCCGCAGCCGCTTCGAACTCAGCGCGTGGCCTGGCACCGCCACCGGTCTGCAGGAGACGGCGGCAACGCTGACCGCCGCACTTGCGCTGCCCGACGGTTTCAACCCCCGCAGCCGCGAACTCGCCCGACAGCTTGCGGCAGGCGCAGGCTCGGACGCAGTGATTCTGGATCGCGTCGTCTCGTACCTGAGCGAAAGCCGCCTCACCTACACGCTGAAGCCGCCCCTGCTCGGCCGCGATGCGGTCGATGAGTTCCTCTTCGAGACCCGCCGCGGCTTCTGCGAGCACTTCGCGTCGGCCTTCACCGTGCTGCTGCGGGGCGCGGGCGTACCGGCGCGCGTGGTGGCCGGCTACCAGGGCGGTGAGGTGAACCCGATCGACGGCAATCTCGTGGTCCGCCAATCCGATGCGCACGCCTGGGCGGAGGTGTGGCTCGGCGGACGGGGCTGGGTCCGGGTCGATCCCACTGCACTGGCAGCTCCGCAGCGCATCGAGGCCGGCCTGGCGGCCGCCCTGCCTGAAGGCGAAGACCTGCCGCTGATGATGCGGCAGGATCTGGGCTGGCTTCGCAACCTTCGTCACCGCTGGGAAGCGCTCGCCAATGCCTGGGATCAGCGCGTTCTTGGCTACAATCCGGAGAGGCAGCGAGAGTTTCTCGCCAGCCTGGGCTTCGGCAAGGTCGGCTGGCCCCAGCTCGTCGCCCTGATGTCAGGCGTCGGACTGATCCTGATTGGCGGGCTGATGGCCTGGGCAAGCTGGCAGCGGCGGCTCCAGGATCCGCTGGAGCGGAGCTGGCAAGTCTTCTGCAAGCGGCTTGCCCGCGCCGGTCATCCGCGTGCCCCCTGGGAAGGCCCGCATGATTACGGCCGCAGGCTGGCGCTCGCCCTGCCCCGGCAGGCGGACGAGCTGCTCCGAATCACCGCATCCTATGCGCGCCTGCGCTACGGTTCAGGCGCAAACCGCGCCGACATCCGCGCGCTGAACCGACAGATACGCAACTTCGAACTGCAATGAAAGACACCCTTCGCGCCTCGCTCGCCGCCTTTGCCCTCGTAGCGAGCGCCCTTGCCGTCGCCCTGCCGCGCACCGCGCAGGCCTCTTTCCTCGAGCGCGACGATGCACAGGCCTTCGTGCGCGAGATGGTCGAAAAGCATGGCTTCGACAGCACGGCCGTCACCGCTGCGCTCGCCCTCGCGCAGCACGAACCGCAGGTGATCCGCCTGATTGCGCCGCCGAGCCGGCCCGGCGTACGTTCGTGGCAAAAGTATCGCGCCCGCTTCCTCGATCGGTTGCGCATCGACGGCGGGCTGGCCTTCTGGGCCGAAAACGAGGCCGACCTGCAGCGCGCCTCGGAGCGCTACGGCGTACCGATCGAAATCATCGTCGCCATCATCGGCGTCGAAACCGTCTATGGCCGCAACACCGGCAACTTCGAGACCCTGTCCGCGCTGGCCACCCTGGCCTTCGATTACCCGCCGCGCGCGCCGCTCTTCCGCCGCGAACTCGAGGCACTGCTGCTGCTCGCGCGCGACCAGGGCCGCGATCCGCAGAGCTTCTACGGCTCCTACGCCGGTGCGCTCGGCTATCCGCAATTCCTGCCCAGCAGCGTGCGCAATTTCGGCGTGGATTTCGACGGCGACGGTCACATCGATTTCGACGCCAGCCCGGCCGATGCGATCGGCAGCGTCGCCAACTACCTGCACGTGCATGGCTGGCGAATGGGCGAGCCGGTCGCCGAGCGCGCGCGCTTCACCGGCGTGGTCGATCCTGAACCGTTGGTGGCTGCCGGCATCGAGCCCAGCCTGGAACCCGTCGCGCTGACCGACGCTGGGGTGACGACGATCAGCGGCACCCCCCCGGCCGCCACCGCCACCCTCGTCGATCTCGTCACCCCCGGCGCAACGACCGAGTACTGGCTCGGCTACCGCAACTTCTACGTCATCACGCGCTACAACCGCAGCAGCTTCTACGCGATGTCGGTGTTCGAACTGGCCGAGGCCCTGCGCGCGCGGCGTGACACCCAGTTCGCGCAAAAGATCGGCGCGGTCCGGTAGTTTTTCCTGCATCCCCGCCGCGTTCGGCGCAGGCCTCTGCGCCGGGCGAACGAAGTGATGCGGGTCAAGGCGATGTGGGCAGGCAGCGCCGAGAATCATGTCGTCGGGAAGGAGGCGCCATGATCATCCATTCGCTGTTCGATTCATTCTCACCGCTCGCCGGCGCGGACATGCCGTCCACCGCACTGGGCATGGCGCTCGCACTCGGGCTGGATCCGACAGGCAGCCTGCGGCCCGCGCGCGTCGGCGTGCGCGACATCGCAGCCGCGCTGCGCGAGGGTCATGCGACGCTCCGCGCGACGATCGCGCTGAGCATGACCTGCGCTGCCTTTTTCGCGCTGGTTGGAGCCGCACTGTTCCTGACGCTGGAGTGGCTGTCCATCGCGCCGCTGAGCGTGTCCGCCGCCGGCGGTTTCGTCCTGATCGGGCCGGCCATCCTGGCGGGTTTCTTCGCCATCGCCGATCGGCAGGATGGAGGCGGAAGGCCCACGCTGGCGGACGTATCGCGTGGCTTCCGCAACATGCCGCGCGGCGGCTGGGTCGTGTCCTTCGTCTGCGCGCTGCTGTTGCTGATCTGGCTCACCGATGCCGGAACGCTTTACGGCTTCATGGTCGCCCACGCGCCACGGGGGTTCCGCGAATTCCTCCGGGGCGATTCGGATATCATTAATTTTCTCGGCTTCAGCGCGCTGATGGGGGCAGGCCTGGCCTTCATCCTGTACTGCGTCACCGCGTTCTCCATCCCGCTCATCCACGATCACCGCGCCAATCTGGTGTCAGGCGTGGTCGCGAGCGTGCGAGCGGTATTCGGGCGCTTCCCGGTGATGATCTGCTGGGGCCTTTTGATCGCGGGCGTGATGCTGCTGAGTGCTTGGCTGCTGCCGGTGCTGCTGTATTCGCTGCCGACGATGGCCTACGCCAGCCGCGCGTTCTATCGCCGCGTATTTCCGCCAGACTGAGCGCCGCGGCTGCGGGAGCTTGCGGAAGGGCAGGCGCTCAGAGCAGGGCGTCGCGGCCAATCCCACGTCGCTTCAGGATGCGCCGCAACTGGCTGAGGGCTTCGAGCTGGATCTGGCGCACCCGTTCGCGGGTGAGCTCGAGGCGCAGCGCGAGTTCCTCCAGCGTCAGCAATTCGCATTCGTCGATGCCATAGCGGTGCCGGATCACGAGCCGCTGCTTGTCGCTGAGCATCTTGATCCACTCGCGCACGAGGTGCTCCACTTCGGTGGAGTGAATCTGCAGGTCAGGGGTCTCGACATGCTCGTCGGCGAGCGACTCGCCGATCGACAAGCTCGGGTCGATATCCAAAGGTGCGTCGAGCGATGCGGTGTGCTCGCTCAGCGCCAGCACCGCACGTACTTCCTCCACCGGCTTGTTCAGGCGCTGCGCGATGCTCTCCAGCGTCGACTCGCCATTTGAACTTGCCTCGAGCGAGCGTTGCGCACGCAACACCTGGTTGAGTTCCTTCACGACATGGACCGGAAGCCGGATCGTGCGCGACTGGTTCATGATCGCGCGCTCGATGTTCTGCCGGATCCACCAGGTGGCGTAGGTGGAAAAACGGAAACCCCGCTCCGGGTCGAACTTCTCGAGCGCATGCATGAGCCCGAGGTTTCCCTCCTCGACCAGGTCGAGCAAGGGAATGCCGCGGTTCAGGTAATGCTTGGCGATATTGACGACCAGCCGCAGGTTGCGCTCGATCATCGTCTGCCGCGCAGCGAAGTCACCGCCCCGCACCAGCCTCGCCAGACGCAGTTCTTCGTCGGGCGTCAGCAGCGGGTTGGCGCCGATCTCATTGAGGTAGAGCTGAGTGACATCGCTCAGGAAGTCGTTTTCGACCACCGGTCCATGCTGCGGACTGGCGAAGACTTCCACTTCCAGCGGAAGATCCGGCTCCTGACTCTCGAGATCGTCCAGATCAACCGGTTCTTCCATCCGTCACTCCTTCAGCGCGCCGGCAGATACTTCATTGGATCGACCGCCTTGCCCTGTTTGCGGATCTCGAAATGCAGCTTGGGGCGATCGGCTTCTGTGTTTCCAAGTTCGGCAATCTGCTGTCCCTTGGCGACAACGTCGTCTTCCTTCACGAGCAACTTCTGGTTGTGAGCATAAACCGAGTTGTACTCCTGGTTATGCTTGATCACAACCAGCTTCCCGTATCCGCGCAGCCCACTTCCCGCATACACCACCTTCCCCGCAGCGGAAGCGTACACCGGGTCCCCGGGGTTGCCGGCGATATCCACACCCTTGTTCGTCGACTCGTTGAAACCTGCGATGGGCTTTCCCTTTGCCGGCCAGAGCCAGTCACCATTACCCTGCGCAGGCCCCACGGCAGGTGCCGGAGGCGGGGAAGGTTGCGGCGCTGCCCCGGCGTTGAGCTTCGCCCACGCATCGTCGGAATAGGGCTGGCGCCCGCCGACCGGCGTCTGTTTGATCGGTACCGCCGCACCTTCGCCGCCAACCGGCGTGACCGGCGCGACCACCACAGCGGAGGGCGCAACCGGGATCGCCGTGGCAACCTCGCTGCTCCCCTCGCCCGCACCGGGAGGCGCCACGCGCAGGCTTTGTCCGACATGGATCTGGTTCGGGTCAGTCAGGCCATTCCAGGTGACGAGGTTGGGAATCGTCTGCCCATACTGCCGGGCAATGCCGATCAATGTATCGCCCGGACGCACGACGTGCACGCCGGCCGCCTGCGGCGCCGTCGCAGAAGGTGCAGGCCCGCCGTCGCGCACAGGCGCAGTGATGCGCGACGCGCAGCCGGACAACATGAGGACCGCGACCAGCAGGGCGGTCGTCGTCTGCTTTCGCTTCATGAATCGATTGAAGTGTTTCATTCCGTACCAGCAAGGAGCGGCACGAATCGAACCGCCTCGTGCCAGCTTTCCCTGAATATGTTTCCTTGTCGCTCGACAAGCAGCAGGCGCTGCTCCGCAGAGCCTACCGGGACGATCAGACGACCGCCCGGAGCGAGTTGTTCCTTCAACGCCTGCGGCAGACCGATCGCCGCCGCGGCGACGATGATGCTGTCGAACGGTGCCGCCTCCGCCAAGCCCAGGCTACCGTCGGCAAGTTTCAGCCGTACGTTGGGCAGCCGCAGCGGTCGCAGGTTGGCGCGCGCCCGATCGAGCAAGGGCCGGATGCGCTCCACCGCGTACACCTCGGTGGCCAGTTGCGACAGGACCGCGGCCTGGTAGCCGCAACCGGCTCCAACCTCGAGCGTCTTGCCCAGCTCGCGCCCGATGCGCAGCAATTCAATCATTCGCGCAACGATGAAAGGCTGCGAGATCGTCTGCTGGAAACCGATCGGCAACGGCGTGTCGTCGTAAGCGCTGTACGCGAGCCCTTCCTCGACGAACTGGTGACGCGGCACCCCCTGCATCGCGGCCAGCACGCGCTCGTCGCGGATGCCCTGGATGCGCAGGCGCTCGACCATGCGCGCGCGCGCGCGCGCAGCCTGTCCGGCGTCCGCACTGCGCATCGTCACAGCTTCAACCAGTCGTTGACCGGCCCGATCAGGCCATTATGAGTCAGATCCAGTTGCAGGGGCGTGACCGACACGAAGCCGTTCGCCACTGCGTGGAAGTCCGTTCCCTCGCCGGCGTCGGCCGCCCCCCCTGCTGCGCCGACCCAATACACCGTCTCGTTGCGCGGTGTCACGCTGCGCACCACCGGTTCTGCCTTGTGGCGCCTACCCAGGCGCGTGACCCGGATCTCCCCCAGGCTGTCGTAGGGAAGATCGGGCACATTGACGTTGAGCAGCACTGGCTGGCGGAACGGGGCGCGCATGAAGCGTTCGGCAAGATCGCGCGCGACTCTTGCCGCTGCCGAAAAATCCGATGCCGACTTGCTGACGAGTGACACGGCGATCGACGGCACGCCGAGCAGAAACCCTTCGGTGGCCGCCGCCACGGTACCGGAATACACGGTGTCGTCGCCCATGTTGGCGCCATGATTGACCCCCGACACGACCATGTCGGGGAGGTGTTCGAGCATGCCGGTGACCGCCAGGTGGACACAATCGGTCGGTGTGCCATTAACGAAATGGAACCCGTTCGCAGCGCGCCGCAGCGACAGCGGCCGGTCCAGCGTCAGCGAATTGCTCGCACCACTTCGATCGCGCTCCGGCGCGACGACCGTCACTTCGCCGAGCGTGCTCAGGGCTTCCGCGAGCGCGGCAATCCCGGGGGCGAAATAACCGTCGTCGTTACTGACCAGAATGCGCATTTCGAGTCCATGCAGAGCATTGACGAACACGGCGGATATGCTGATCCGCTCGATGAGAGGCGAAAATTCTAGCACAGGGAGAAGAACAGTCCGGCGCACGGCTGCAGACAAAATCCCTCAAGCCATCCCGAGGGCACGCGCAGCGCGAGACGCTGCCTCCCCTCCGCAGGAGCGCGCGGCTGTGGCCGGACGCGTCATCGCCGAGGCGGTCGCCTGCAATGGACGTTGCCAGCAGTGATTTGGATCAACTATATTTGCACGAATACTCCGAGCACGACACCACCCGCCGTACCGGCCGTTCCGCGCCAGGCGGGCGCATAACGATCTCGATCCCGTCGTCTCTCTCCCTGGAACGCTTCCGATGGATTTGCTCGTCTGGCCGGAATGGCCACCGCGCTTCAGCGCCCTTCTTCAGGTCGGGCTTGCGTTGATCCTGACCGCCCTCGCCGGCGAGGCCTGCCGGCGCGCCAGGCTCCCCAGCGTGAGCGGCTACGCAGCCGCCGGGCTGCTGCTCGGACCGCTGCTGCTCGGCTGGTTCGATGCGTTGGAACTGGCGAGCTATCGCAGCGTGCTCGACCTGTGCCTGGCCCTGTTGCTGTTCGAACTCGGCATGCGCCTCGACGTGCGCTGGTTCAGCGCCAACCCCTGGCTGCTTGCAACCAGCCTGGCGGAGATCGTCCTCAGCTTCGCGCTGACCTTCGCCGCACTGCAGGCGATCGACGGCGACACCATGCTCGCCCTGGCCATCGCGGCGATTGCGGTGGGCACTTCTCCGGTGGTGGTGATGCGGGTGGTGGCAGAACAGCATGCCAGCGGACAGGTGACCGATCGATTGCTGGCCCTGTGCGCCCTCAACGCAGCGGCCTCGGTCGTGTTGCTCAAGCTCGTGATGGGCGGGCTGCACGGCGTGCATGGCGGCGGCATCATCGCACTGCTGCATCCGCTCTATCTGCTTGCCGGCTCCATCGTGGGCGGAGCGCTGATCGCGGCAGCGTATGCCGGATTGCGCAAGATCGTCGGCCCCGCATCCGAGCAGGGGCCGGCAGCGACCATTGCCCTGATGCTGGTGGTCATCGCGATGCTGCACGCACTGCGGCTGCCGCTTGCGCTCGCGCCGTTGATCGGCGGCGCCCTCGTGAAATGGTTCGATCCCCGGCCGCACCAATGGCCTGGGCAATTCGGCAGCGTGGGGAGCACGCTGGTGATCGTCGCCTTCATCCTTGCCGGCGCGGCGGCCGACCTGAACCACCTTGCGCTGGGCGCAGGCCTTGCCCTCGTGGCGATCGCCGCCCGTGCCTTCGGCAAGCTGGCCGGTGCGCTGGCCTTCGGCGCCCGCAGCGGGCTGGACCGATCCAAGAGCCTCGCCCTCGGCGTGGCGCTGATGCCGCTTTCCGTGCTGGCATTGGTACAGACCGAGGATGTACTCCAAGTCTTTCCGGAGTTCGGCGAGCGCCTGCAATCCGTCGTACTCGGGATGACCGCCGTGCTGGGCGCACTCGGGGCCATAGCCACTCGCTGGGCGTTGTTGCGCAGCCGTGAAAGCCGCGCGGGAGACAGATGATGAGCCTCGAATCCTTCGCGCCTTCGCGCGCGCTGTCCATCGGCGTGGAGCTTGAACTGCAACTGGTGAGCACGCACGACTATGACCTCGCTCCGGTGGCCGAGGATGTGCTGCGTGCCCTGTCGCACGCGGACCTGCAGGGCGACGTCAAGCCCGAGATGACCTGCTCCATGATCGAGCTATCGACCGGGGTCTGCGACCAATACGAGACGGTCAGCACGCAACTGGAGGCGCTGCGCGACACCCTTGCGGCCGCTGCGCGCCGGCTCAACGTCGGGATCTGCGGCGGCGGCACGCATGCATTCCAGAACTGGGGCGAGAGACGCATTTTCGATGGCCCTCGCTTTCACTATCTCTCCGACCTCTATGGCTATCTCGCCAAGCAGTTCACCGTTTTCGGCCAGCACGTGCATGTCGGCTGCCCCAGCCCGGATACCGCGCTCTACCTGCTGCACGGCCTTTCCCGCTACATCCCGCATCTGATCGCCCTGTCCGCCTCCTCGCCCTTCGTCCAGGGCGAGGACACAGGATTCGAATCCGCGCGCCTCAACTCGGTGCTGGCCTTTCCGCTGTCAGGTCGGGCGCCCTTCATCGGTAACTGGTGCGATTTCGAGCGCTACTTCGAGAAGATGGCGAGCACCGGCGTGGTGAGCAGCATGAAGGACTTCTACTGGGACATCCGCCCCAAGCCCGAGTACGGGACGATCGAGATCCGCGTCATGGACACCCCGCTGACGGTACGAAGGGCTGCCGCAGTGGCCGCCTACATCCAGACCCTGGCGCGCTACCTGATGATCGAGCGGCCGTATCGGCTCGCCGAGGACGACTACCTCGTATACACCTTCAACCGTTTCCAGGCCTGCCGCTTCGGCTACGACGGCGTCTATGTGCACCCGGAGACCCACGAGCACATCCCGATCGGCGAAGCGATCACTTCCAGCATTGCCCGCATCGAGCAGCACGCCATCGAACTGGGCACCGACGCCGTGCTCGCTGGGTTGAGGGCCGACGTGCTCGCGGGTCGCAACGATGCCCGCTGGCTGCGTGCGCAGCATGAAAACGGCGCGCCGCTCGCCGAGGTGGTGATGGCCCAATGCGCGCGCTGGACGCAAGGAGGCGCGATGTGAGCCGGCTGCCGCTGCGCATCGGCCTGTCGGCCCGCCTGATGCACAGCCCGCCGGCAGAACTCGGTTTTCCGGGCAAGACGTTGCAGTACCTGGAGCAATCGATGGCGCACTGGATCATGTCCCATGGTGCACTCGCGCTGATGGTGCCGACCATCGGCGAGCACCTGGGGCTACGGCGCGCGCAGATCTCGGTGCGCGACTATGTCAGCAGCCTTGACGGCCTGGTGCTGCAGGGCGGCGCCGACGTCAGCCCCTCGACTTACCGCGACACGGCGCTGAGGCCCGAATGGACGGGAGATCGCGTGCGCGACCTTTACGAAATCGAACTGTTGTGGGAGTTCGTCATCCAGGGTAAGCCGGTGCTGGGCGTCTGCCGCGGTGCTCAGCTCATCAACGTGGCCTGCGGTGGCACGCTTTGGCAGGACATCACCGAATGCGTGCCGGGCGCGATCGCACACCGCAGCGACGACCTCTACGACCGCCACTACCACACCGTCGAGTTCGAACCGGGCAGCCGGCTGGCGAGCCTTTATCCCGAACGTGCGGGCGGACGCGTCAACAGCATCCACCATCAGGCCGTGCGCGAGCTCGGCTCCGACCTGCAGGTTGAGGCACGCTCGGCGGGCGACGGCGTGATCGAGGCGATCCGCTGGCAGGGGTCCAGCTACCTGTTCGGCTGCCAATGGCATCCCGAGTTCCAGGCTCGGGACGGCGACCTGCTGGACGGCAGCCCGATCATGCAGGACTTCCTGGAGGCAGCCGAACGCTCGCGTACGTGACCACGGTCACGCCGCAGTCCGCAGCGGCCAACCTGCACCCACAGTGCCGTGACAGGTCCCGGCCGGCCAGACGCGCGCGCGTACAAGAATGCAAGACCGGAAAGCAAGAAGCCGATCACGATGGATCGGCTTCTTGCTTGATTCGATTGGTCGGGGCGGCGGGATTCGAACTCGCGACCCCTTGCACCCCATGCAAGTGCGCTACCAGGCTGCGCTACGCCCCGACACAGAAGCCGCATTATAGCAGGCTATTCACGAATATCCAGTGCTTTCAGCGCGAGCGCTTCATGCTCTCAACTCCGCCAGCGCGTCGGCCACATCGATCCGAAGTTCCGCGAGCAGTGCCCTGCAGCGTTCCACCTCGGTAAGCTCCTCCTGACGCTGGATCGCAGCCTCGCCCAGCCTGTTGCGCGCACCGGAGATCGTGAAACCCTCCTCGTACAGCAACTGCCGGATGCGTCGAATCAGGAGCACCTCATGGTGCTGATAATAGCGGCGATTGCCCCGCCGCTTCACCGGCTTGAGCTGGGTGAATTCCTGCTCCCAGTAGCGCAGCACATGCGGTTTCACGCCGCACAACTCCGACACCTCGCCTATGGTGAAGTAGCGCTTGGCGGGAATCGGCGGCAATTGCGCCGAACTGACTTCAGGGCTGCTTGCTTGCATCGCTGAGTTGCTCCACTGCGGCCTTCAGCTTCTGACTGGCATGGAAGGTGACGACACGGCGCGCGGTGATGGGGATCTCCTCGCCCGTCTTCGGATTACGCCCAGGGCGCTGCGGCTTGTCGCGCAACTGGAAGTTGCCGAAGCCGGAGAGCTTGACGCTGTCTCCGCGCTCGAGGGCGGTGCGGATCTCCTCGAAGAAACCCTCAACCATGTCCTTCGCTTCACGCTTGTTCAATCCGACCTGCTCGAACAGCAGGTCGGCCAGTTCTGCCTTGGTCAAGGTCACGTCACTCTCCCGACCCACGCAGGCGAGCACCGAGCACGGATTCAGCCTGGCGCACAAGGACCGACACCGCCGCATCGACCTCGGCGTCTTCGAGAGTGCGCTGAGTATCTTGCATCAACACCCTGAAGGCAAGGCTCTTCCTGTCCGGATCGATGCCCTTGCCATGATAGACGTCGAACAGCGCAATCTCCCGCACCACGGCTGGCGCGGCCTCACGCAGCACCTCGAGGGCGCGCGCCACGCTGATGTCGAGCGCGACGACCAGCGCAAGGTCGCGAGTCACCGCCGGCATGCGCGAAATCTCGGCGTAGGCCGGCACCACGGCGCCGAGCGCTGCGTCGAGTTCGAGCTCGAACACCACCGGCGCACTGCCCATGTCATAGCGCTGCACCCACACCGGATGCAGTTCGCCGATGATGCCGATGTTGCGGCCATCGAGCCGCACCGTGGCTGCGCGTCCCGGATGCAGCGCGGGATGCGACAGCCGCTCGAATCTCAGCGTGCGCGGCGCAAACAGGGCCTCGAGGTCGCCCTTCACATCGTAGAAATCAACCTGGCGCGAGCGCTCGCCCCACTGCTCCGGCTGTGCCGACCCAGCGGCAAGGCCGGCCACCATCAGCAACTGGTGAAAGCCCGCCACCGGCACGCCGTCGGCCTTGCGCTCGAAGCAGCGACCGATCTCGAACACGCGCACACGATCGATCTGGCGCTTGCGGTTGGTCACCAGGTTCGCAGCGAGGCCAGGAATCAGGCTTGAGCGCATCACGCTCAACTGGCTGGCGATCGGGTTGGCAAGGCGGATCGGCGCTTCATTGGCGCAGAAGTCGCGCTCCCACGCTTCCTCAACGAAGGCGAAGTTCACCACCTCCTGATAGCCGCGGCCCGCCAGCAGATGGCGCACATCCCACACCGGACGGCGGTTCTCGGCGCTGGCCAGCATCATCAGCGACCCCTGCGGCGCCACCGCCGGGATGTTGTCGTAGCCATGCAGGCGCGCGAGTTCCTCGATCAGATCCTCCTCGATCTCGATGTCGAAGCGGAACGACGGCGGCGTGACGACGAAATCCTCACCCTCACGAGCGACGTGCAGATGCACGCGCTCGAGCAGCGCCTGAATCCCGGCATCGTCGAGATGGATGCCGAGCAGCCGGCGTGCGCGCGCCGGACGCAGCCGAACGGCAGGCCGCGCCGGCAGATGATCACGGGCGACAGCTTCCTCCACCGGGCCGGCCGCGCCGCCACAGATTTCCAGCACGAGCTGGGTGGCACGCTCCAGCGCAGTGCGCGCGAGTTCGAAATCCACGCCACGTTCGAAGCGGTGTGACGCGTCCGACGTGAAGCCGTAGGCGCGCGCGCGCCCCGCAATCGCCGCCGGCGCGAAGAAGGCGCTCTCGAGGAAGACGTCGGTCGTCTCGAGGGTGATGCCGCTGTCCTCGCCCCCCATGATCCCGGCCAGCGCCAGCGCACGGCTCTCGTCGGCGATGAGCAGCGTGTCGGCGGCCGGCGTCACCGTCTGCTCGTTGAGCAGGACTACCTGCTCTTCGGCCGCCGGATAGCGCACGTGGATCGCACCGGCAAGCTTCGTGTTGTCGAAGGCGTGCAGCGGCTGGCCGAGTTCCAGCATCACGTAGTTAGTGACGTCGACCAGCGCGCTGATGCTGCGGATGCCGCTGCGCACCAGGCGACGCACCATCCACTCCGGCGTCGGCGCCCTGGCGTCCACACCGCTCAGGATGCGCCCGCAATAGCGCGGGCAGGCATCCTCGGCATCCAGGACGATGGCGCGGCGCGCCTCGATGCTCGGCACAACCGGGGCGACTGCGGGGAGATGCAGCGGCCGGCCGGTGATTGCCGCCAGCTCGCGCGCCACGCCGGTCAGGCTCAGGCAGTCGGCCCGGTTGGGCGTGAGCTTGATCGTGAACAGGGTATCGTCAAGACCGAGATAGTCGCGGATGTCGGTACCGACCGGCGCGTCGGCAGGCAGCGCATACAAGCCGCCGTGGTCGTCCGACAGGCCCAGCTCGCGTGCCGAGCACAGCATGCCGAAGGATTCGACGCCGCGCAGCTTGGCTTCCTTGATCGCGAAGTCACCCGGCAGGCGTGCGCCCACGCGAGCGCACGGCACCTTCATTCCTGCCGCCGCATTCGGCGCACCGCAGACGATCTGCAGCAGCTCGCCGGTGCCGGCGTCGACCTTGCACAGCTTGAGCTTGTCGGCGTTGGGATGCTTGTCAGCCTCGACGATCTGCGCGATCACCACGCCCGTGAACGCGGGCGCAGCCGGGTCGGCTTCTTCCACCTCGAGACCGGCCATCGTCAGCAGATGGCCGAGTGCGGCGCTGTCGAGCTGCGGATCGACGAAAGTCCGCAGCCACTGTTCGGAGAATTGCATGATTCGTTTACCTGGATGGGCTTGCCTTGATGCGGATGCCGGGGCGGGCGCGGTCAGCGAAACTGGCTGAGGAAGCGCAGATCGCCCTCGAAGAACAGGCGCAGGTCATTGACACCGTAGCGCAGCATGGTCAGGCGATCCGGCCCCATGCCGAAGGCGAAACCGGTGTAGCGCTCGGGGTCGAAGCCGCCGAAGCGCAGCACGTTCGGATGCACCATGCCGCAGCCGGCGATCTCGAGCCAGCGGCCCTCGAGTGCGCCGCTCATGAAGGCGACATCGATTTCGGCGCTGGGCTCGGTAAAGGGGAAGAAGGACGGCCGGAAGCGCACCTGCAGGTCTTCCGTCTCGAAGAACTTGCGCAGGAAATCGGCGATGACGCCTTTCAGGTCTGCGAAGCTGACGTTCTCGCCCACCCACAGGCCCTCGACCTGATGGAACATCGGCGAGTGCGTGGCGTCCGAATCGACGCGATACACGCGGCCGGGCGCGATCAGGCGCAGCTCGGGCATGTGCTCGCGCTCGGCGTGGCGCGCGACGTGCTCCTGCATCGCGCGGATCTGCACCGGGCTGGTGTGCGTCCGCAGCAGCACATCGTCGTGGCCTTCGAGATAGAAGGTGTCGTGCATCGAGCGCGCCGGATGGTTTTCCGGCGTGTTGAGCGCGGTGAAGTTGTGCCAATCGGTCTCGATCTCCGGACCGTCGGCGACGATGAAACCGATCGAACCGAACAACGCCTCGACACGCTCCAGCGTGCGGCTGACCGGATGCAGGCCGCCGGGCGCGCCACCGCGCCCAGGAAGGGTCACGTCGAGCGCCTCGGCAGCGAGTTGCGCCAGCAGCGCGGCTTCGCGCAGGGCCTGGCGGCGGGCGTCGAGCGCCTGCTCGATGGCATCCTTGGCGCGATTGATCGCCGCTCCCGCTTCACGTCGCTCATCGGGCGCGAGCTTGCCCAGCGCCTTCAGCCGTTCGGTGAGCGAACCGCTCTTGCCGAGGTAACGCGCCTTGGCCTGCTCCAGCGCGGCGCCGTCCACCGCGGCGGCGAAGTCCGCCACCGCCTGTTGAACCAGTTGATCCAGTGTTTCCATTGTCCTGCCGTCCGGAATTGCTCTGATGCGGAGACACTAAAAAAAAAGGAGGCCAGGCCTCCTTTTTTCGGGCTGCTTGTGCCGGATAAAGTCGGCTTAGGCAGCGAGTTTGGCCTTGGCTTGTTCGGCAATCGCCGCAAAAGCGGGCTTGTCGAACACGGCCAGGTCGGCCAGGACCTTGCGGTCGATTTCGATCGCAGCCTTCTTCAGGCCGTTCATGAACGTGCTGTAGGTCAGACCCAGTTCGCGGGCGGCCGCGTTGATACGCGCGATCCACAGGGCGCGGAACTGGCGCTTGCGCTGACGGCGGTCGCGGTAAGCGTACTGGCCAGCCTTCATCACCGCCTGCTTGGCGATGCGATAGACGTTCTTGCGACGGCCGCGGTAGCCCTTGGCCTGGGAGAGGACTTTCTTGTGACGGGCGCGGGCGGTTACACCACGTTTAACGCGAGGCATTGCGGTCTCCTATCAAGCGTAAGGCAGCATGGCGCGAATCAGCTTCTCGTCTGCGGCGTGGACTTCCGTCATGCCGCGAAGCTGGCGCTTGCTCTTGGTGGTCTTCTTGGTAAGGATGTGGCGCTTGAACGCCTGGGACCGCTTGATCCCGCCGCTGGAGCGGACCTTGAAGCGCTTCTTCGCTCCGCTCTTGGTCTTCATCTTGGGCATTGCTAAGACTCCGTGTTTTTGGATGCCGCCAGGTAGCGCCGAAACCAGCCGGCACGTTTTCAGACCTGACACCACTTGTTTTCCGCCGCCCCGGCTTCCCGGGGCGCCGGTCCTGTCCCATTACCGGGACAGATCCTGCAAACCGCTCAGCGGTTCTTCTTGGGCGCGATGACCATGATCATCTGGCGCCCCTCCATCTTGGGCATCTGCTCGACCTGACCCAGTTCCTCCAGGTCGGCCTTGACGCGCTCGAGCTGACGCAGACCGAATTCCTGGTGCGCCATCTCGCGGCCGCGGAAGCGCAAGGTCACCTTGCACTTGTCGCCTTCCTCGAGGAAGCGCTTCAGGTTGCGCAGCTTGATCTGGTAGTCGTTCTCGTCGGTACCGGGGCGGAGCTTGACCTCCTTCACCTGCACCTGTTTCTGCTTCAATCGGGCTTCGTGGGCCTTCTTCTGTTCCTGATACTTGAACTTGCCGAAGTCCATCAGCTTGCACACCGGCGGCTTGGCCATCGGTGCGATTTCGACAAGATCCAGCCCGGCTTCTTCAGCCATGTTGAGGGCGGTATGCACGGAAACGATGCCGAGCTGTTCGCCTTCTTCGCCGACCAGCCGGATCTCAGGCGCGTTGATCTCCCCGTTTACGCGCTGCTTTTTTTCTTGAGCGATGGTTCAACTCTCCACGAAAACCAAAAATCAGACCGTGCCGGCTTTCGCTTCCAGTTCGCGACGCCAGCGTTCGATCAGCGAATCGAGGGGCATTTGGCCAAGGTCCTGGCCGCCTCGGGCGCGCACGGCAACAAGGCCCGCCGCCCTTTCCTTGTCGCCGATGACGATCTGGTATGGCAGCTTTTGCACGCTATGTTCGCGAATTTTATAGTTAATCTTCTCGTTGCGCAAATCGGCTTCGACGCGGAAGCCCGCCTTCTTCAAGGCCGCGACCACCTCGGTCGCATATCCGGCCTGCGCTTCGGTGATGTTCATCACCACCGCCTGCACAGGTGAAAGCCACAAGGGCATCGCACCGGCGTGATGCTCGATCAGGATGCCGATGAAGCGCTCCATCGACCCTACGATGGCGCGATGCAGCATGACCGGAAACTTCTTGGTGTTGTCTTCGGCCACATATTCCGCGCCCAGGCGCACCGGCAGATTGAAATCAAGCTGCAGCGTGCCGCACTGCCAAACGCGCTGCAGGCAGTCCTTCAGCGAGAACTCGATCTTCGGCCCATAGAAGGCCCCCTCACCCGGCTGCAGCTCGTAGACCAGGCCCTGCGCATCGAGCGCGGCAGCCAGCGCCGCCTCGGCAGCATCCCACTGCTCGTCCGAACCCACCCGCTTTTCGGGCCGCGTAGACAGCTTCACCAGGATGTCGGTGAAACCGAAATCCGCGTAGACCTTCTGCAGCAACTCGATGAAGGCGGCGGATTCCGCCTGCACCTGGCTCTCCGCACAGAAGATGTGCGCATCGTCCTGGACGAAGTTGCGGACGCGCATGATGCCGTGCAGCGAGCCCGAGGGCTCATTGCGATGGCACGAGCCGAACTCGGCCATGCGCAGCGGAAGGTCGCGATAGCTCTTGAGGCCCTGGTTGAAGATCTGGATGTGACAAGGGCAGTTCATGGGCTTGACCGCGTAGTCGCGCTTCTCCGACTGCGTGGTGAACATGAGGTCGGAGTACATGCCCCAGTGGCCGGACTTCTCCCACAGCGAACGATCGACGATCTGCGGCGTCTTCACTTCCTGGTAGCCGTGCTCAGCAATCGTGCGGCGCAGGTACTGCTCGACCTGTTGCCACAGCGTCCAGCCCTTGGCGTGCCAGAACACCATGCCCGGCGCCTCTTCCTGGATGTGGAACAAATCGAGGGCACGACCGAGCTTGCGGTGGTCGCGCTTCTCGGCTTCCTCCAGCATGTGGAGGTAGTCGTCGAGCTCGTCCTTCTTCGCCCAGGCGGTACCATAGACGCGCTGCAGCATCTCGTTCCTCGAGTCACCGCGCCAGTACGCACCGGCGAGCTTGGTGAGCTTGAACACCTTCAGCTTGCCGGTCGACGGCACGTGCGGGCCGCGGCACAGGTCGATGAAATCGCCCTGCCGGTACAGAGACACGTCCTCCTCGGCCGGAATCGACGCGATGATCTCGGCCTTGTAGTGCTCGCCGATACCCTTGAAGAACGCCACCGCCTTGTCACGCGGCCACACTTCACGCTCGACGGGAATCTCGCGCCTGACGATCTCCGCCATGCGCTTTTCGATCGCCTCGAGATCCTCGGGCGTAAACGGGCGCTTGTACGAGAAATCGTAGTAGAAGCCGTTATCGATCACCGGCCCGATCGTCACCTGAGCATCCGGGAACAGCTCCTTGACCGCATGCGCCAGCAGGTGGGCCGTGGAGTGCCGGATAATGTCGAGGCCCTCGGCGTTCTTGTCGGTGATGATCGCAAGCTCGGCGTCGGCGTCGATGCAATGCGACAGGTCGACGAGTCTGCCCCCGACGCGACCGGCAAGCGCCGCCTTCGCAAGACCCGCGCCGATCGAGGAGGCCACCTCGAACACCGTCACCGGATGATCGAAACTGCGGACGGAGCCATCGGGAAGTGTGATGTTGGGCATGATTTCGTGGCCTCGGAGCGTGATAGTGCTTTGGTGCTTTGGCTTCCAGACATCCGGCTCGATCACCGGCGGCCGTGGACGAAAAAAAAGCGCGGTCGAGGCGCGCTTTTTTCTCTAGCAGACAAGCGGAGCCGACCTGTTCAGTTTCCGGCCGTGAAACGAGTTCGGAACATGAAGATCAACCCCAGATGTTTGGTAGGCGCGATTGGATTCGAACCAACGACCCCCACCATGTCAAGGTGGTGCTCTAACCAACTGAGCTACGCGCCTGCTGAAGCCCCGCATTATAGACATCGAAGAAATCTTGTCAAAGACTTTTTTTGATGTCGCGACAACCGAGAACGCGGCCGACTACCTTTTCAGGCGCGACACCACGACAAGGATGATGATCGCGCCGATCACCGCGCCGACGAAGCCGGCCGGCTGCCCCGCCTGATAGACGCCGATCGCCTGGCCGCCGAAAGTGGCGAGCATGGCGCCGGCGATGCCGAGCAGCGAAGTCATGATCAGCCCGAGGCCGTCCTTGCCCGGATGCAGAAGACGGGCAACGAGGCCGACGATGAGACCGATGATGATGGTGCCGATGATGGACATGGTGCTCTCCTTTGAAGAGTGTCTATGAATCACTCCGCCGGCCACGCCGACAGGAACTGCTTCCAGTGCGGCGCATCGATGCGCGCCAGCGTGTCACGCACAACCTGCACCTCCTGCGCCCACGCCGCCGCGTCGAGATGGCCGCGCATGCGCTGGAAGCGCAGATAGACGAGGTAGGTGTTCACCACGTCGGTTTCGCAATAATCCCGGATCTCCGCGATGCGACCTGCCTGCCAAGCCTGCCACACCGCGGAGCCGTCCATGCCGAGCTTGCCCGGATAGCCCATCAGCCTGGCCAGATCATCGAGCGGCGCATTGGCGCGCGGCTGGTACAGGGCCAGCAGATCCATCAAGTCCAGGTGCCGGGCGTGGTAACGGCTGATGTAGTTGTTCCACTTGAAGTCGCGCGAATCGTTGTAGTCGCCTTCGCCCTGATCCCAGTAACGCGGCGCGGCCACGCCGTGCAGCATGCCGCGATAGTGCAGCACCGGCAGGTCGAAGCCGCCGCCGTTCCACGACACGATCTGCGGCGTATAGCGCTCGATGCCATCGAAAAAGCGCTGGATGATCTGGCCCTCGCCGCAATCCGGCTCCGACAGCGAGAACACGCGAAAATGGCTGGCGTCGCGCAACGCGCATGAGATCGTCACCACGCGCTGCAAGTGATGCGGCAGGAAGTCGCTGCCGTGGCTCACTCGCCGCTGCTGGAAGGCGAACTCCGCCGCTTCGGCGTCCGAAAGCTCAGCAGGCAGATCGTTCAGCGCACGGATGCCGGTGATGTCAGGGATCGTCTCGATGTCGAAGACCAGAACCGGCATCACTTCCTCACCCAGTTGCCGCCTGCCTGCACCCACCAGCCGGACTGGGCGCGTTCGATCCATCGCTGCGCGAACGTCCTGCGCACGTCGGCCTCCCACTCGGGGTGGCCGTTGGCGCGCGCGATCTCGCGGTACAGCGCAACGCGGTCGGAATTTTCCGCCGCCACCAGGGCGTTCACCTGCCCGCGCTGGGCCAGCGGCACGCCGGACGCATCCCGCAGCGCAACCGTACCGTCCCCGGCCAGTCCGACCGCGCCCGCGGCATAGAGCGGCGCAAGCTGTGCGTGGCGCTGCTGCATCGAGGTCCGCAACGCGGCGATCGCCGGAGAATCGATGTCCAGGTTACCCTGCGCCCGCGCGCCGAGCGGAAGCAGACCTACGAGCGCCAGCCACAGGACGCCGGCCCATCTCTTCATGTTCATGGCTTCGCTCCTCCCGCGTTCGAATCCTGACCCGCCGGAGGTGGTGCGGACGGGCGAGTCGTCTGCCTGCCTTCCTGCAACTGCCACACCTCGTCGATGATCCTGTCCGCTGCCTTCTCGGCGGCGGCTGCAGGGAAATAGATGTTGATTGTGACGCAACCCGCCAGCATCAGCAGTGCTGCCGCGCCGGCAAGGCGGGATAGCCGGTGACGCTTCATGTATGACATCGAGTTCTCCCGTTCCAGCCGCACACCGTCGATTCCGCAGCAATCAGCGCAGCTCCGGAGCGACCTTGCCGCTGGTGACGCGCTGCAGGCGTTCGACGAGCTCGTTCCAGTCGATGCGCCGATTGTAGCCGATGACATCCAGGGCCGGGACGCCGCCGCCGCGCACGATCACGAAGCCGTCATCGGCCCGGTTCGCGCCGCCAATGCCATCCGCACGGCATACGTTCGCCCGCAGCACGCAGCGGAAGCCGAGCTCACGGTAGCCGAAGGTGTCGAACAGGCCGATCAGGCCACGCTGGATCGCTGCCGATGCTCCCGCGCCACCCAGCGCACTGATGTTCTGCACTGCGCGCTGGCTGATGCGCCGCGGATAGGAGCCGGCGCTGCTGGCGATGCGCGCGTCGAAGCGCACCGGTCGCCAGCGCTGCAACTCCAGGTCCCGGACGTCCGCGTCGACAAAGCCGGTGATGCTGCCGAAGCGGAAGGTGTCGGTAAGCTGGGCAAGGTCGATGTGCCGCGCCTCGATGTTGGCCGACAGATGCGAAGCGATGCCGAAAGGCTCGCGCACGCGCAGTTCGGTCGCCTGCAGATAGCCGTCGAACGCCGAGATCACGAGCGCACCATCCAGCGAAATCTCACCCGGACGCAGGTTCAACGCCGGGATGGAGGCGGTCAGCACACCGCCCATGGAGGGCAGACCGAGCGCTTCGGTGAGCAGCCGCATCGACAGCGGCTCGACCACGACTTGGCCGCTGCCGCGCCAGCCCTCGGTTACACGCTGCAATGCCAGGCCGTCGAGTACTACTGCGCCATCGAGCAAGGGAATCGAACTGCGAGCGAACGCAATGCGGTCGCGCTGTAGTTCCGCAGCGAGCAGAAAGGGTCCGAGGGCCAGCCGCTCCCAACGACCGCCGTCCACTCGCAGGTCAGCGCGCGAACTGGCCCCTGCCCGCCAAGGCACATGGCCGCTGACCGGCCCAAGCGCCAGACCACCCCCGGCCGCGCCAGGAAGGCTGAATCCGGCTTCGTCGAATACCGCATCGAATTCTTGCAAGGCCCCGGCGCCTACGCGCACGCCCGCACTGACATGCCCGGCGAAGCGCAGGCGCTCGGCCGCCTGCGGCGCGACCAGCGGGGCGATCCAGCGGGGCCCGACAATGGCGAGATCGGCACGTGACACCGTCATTGCCCCATCGACCAGGCGTTGCCGCCGGACATCGAGGATGGCTGTCGCTGCCATGGCATCGACGCCCTCGAGCTGCAACACGACCCGCTGCAAGTCGAGCCGGTCGCCCTGCATTGTCCCGGCCACATCCAGCCGCGCACCGGCCTCGACGAAGAAAGGGTGCCAATAGATCGCGCCCGAGCGCCAATCGACGGAGCCCTTACCGTGCCAGCGCCCGCGCCGGCGCGAGGCATCAAAACGGAAATCGACACCCAGTTTTTCGCCGGCCTGCAAGCCGTCTGCGCTGCCGAAGCCTCCTGCGTCGATCGTGCCGCGCACGATCAGGCGGCCGTCTGTTGCCGCGGCGCCGCGCGCAGCCCCGGGTGGCAGCCACTCGATCTCGCCATCAACGAGGCCTGCCGCCTTCCATCCGACGAGCGCGGCGACGTGAGGCTGAAGTCGTCCCGCAAGCTCGGTCAGCGACAGGCGTGTGATGCGTCCGTGGAGACGGCCCGAGGCGTCGGCGCGGAAGGCCACGCGGGCACCGCGCTCGCCGCGGGCCACCGCGTTCGCCTCGCCTGTCGTCAGGTCGAGGTCGAAGTCCACCCGCCAGGGGAGCTCGTCGGCTCCGATGTGAAGGCGCCCGTCACGACAGGCGATGAATGGATAATTGAGTGCTCCCTGCGCACACCGAAGGCCCAGGCCGCGGAGCTCACTGGCACCGACGCGCAGATGCGCAATCTCGAGCGCGAGGCGTGCCTCACCGCCACTGGCATTCAGCGACAGATCGCGGATGGAAAACGCAGGATGATCGACGCGGCTCACCGCCAGCGCCAGCCGCTCCATGCCGATCGTCGCCGCGTCGGGCGGTGCTGCCACAGCCCACGGCAAGCACGTCGCGAGTGCGGTGGCGAAGACCCCCCGCACGCCGCGCAAGCGCCAGCGCTCAGGCGGGGAAGACACCCGTGGACAGGTAACGGTCGCCGCGGTCGCACACGATGGTGACGATCACCGCGTTCTCCACTTCGGCTGCGATCCGCGTCGCCACATGCAGCGAGCCGCCTGACGAGATGCCGGCGAAGATCCCTTCCTCGCGCGCGAGCCGCCGCGTCATCTCCTCGGCTTCGGCCTGGCTGACGTTTTCGACCCGGTCAACGCGCGGTCGCTCGAAGATCTTGGGCATGTAGGCTTCCGGCCACTTGCGGATGCCCGGAATCTGCGAGCCATCCTCCGGCTGGCAGCCGACGATCTGGATCGCCGGGTTCTGCTCCTTGAGGAAACGGGAGGTGCCCATGATGGTGCCCGTGGTGCCCATCGAGCTGACGAAATGCGTGATCCGCCCGCCTGTCTGCTCCCACAGCTCGGGGCCCGTTCCTTCGTAGTGCGCAAGCGGATTGTCCGGGTTGCCGAACTGATCGAGGATGATGCCCTTGCCTTCGTCGCGCATGCGGTCGGCGATGTCGCGAGCCAGCTCCATGCCGCCGGAAGTGGGCGTCAGCACGAGCTCTGCGCCGAACGCGCGCATCGTCTGCCGGCGCTCGATGCTCTGGTTCTCGGGCATCACCAGGATCATGCGGTAGCCCCGCATCGCCGCCGCCATCGCCAGGGCGATGCCGGTGTTGCCGCTGGTCGCCTCGATCAGGGTCTCCCCGGGCTTGATGTCGCCGCGTGCCTCGGCGCGCAGGATCATCGACAGCGCCGGCCGGTCCTTCACTGAGCCGGCAGGGTTGTTGCCCTCGAGCTTGGCGAGGATGACGTTGTTGCGGCCGGCGTTGATGCGCTTGAGCCGCACCAGCGGCGTCCTGCCGACGTAGTCTTCGAGCGTCCTGAATTCCATTCCAGTTCCGATGTTTGCGTCCGATGCGCGTTCGACCACGAATCAGCCGCGTCCGATCCCGTGATACTCGACTCCCGCCTCACGCATTACGGCCGGATCGTACATGTTGCGCCCGTCGAAGATCACCGGATGCTTGAGCGCGGCGCGGATGCGCTCGAAATCCGGGCTGCGGAACTCCTTCCACTCGGTCACGATCACCAGCGCGTCGGCGCCCTCGACCGCGGCCATCGGCCGCTCGACATAGCTCAGACGTGGCTCGTCGCCGAAGATGCGGCGCGCCTCGTCCATCGCCACCGGGTCGTAGGCTACCGCGGTTGCCCCACGCCGGAACAGCTCGGCCAGAATGACCCGGCTGGGCGCGTCGCGCATGTCGTCGGTATTGGGCTTGAAAGCCAGCCCCCACAGCGCGAAGCGCATGCCGCTCAGGTCCTCGCCGAAGCGGGCGACGATCTTGTCCACCAGCCGCAGCTTCTGTGCCTCGTTGGCCAGTTCGACTGCGTTGAGCAGCAGCAGGTCGTGTCCGCTCTCGTGGCCAGTGCGCACCAGCGCCTTGACGTCCTTCGGGAAGCAGGAGCCGCCATAGCCGCAGCCGGCATAGAGGAAGTGCCAGCCGATGCGCGGGTCGGAGCCGATGCCCTGGCGCACCAGCTCGATGTCCGCGCCCAGCGTCTCGGCCAGGTTGGCGAGTTCGTTCATGAAGCTGATGCGGGTCGCCAGCATGGCATTGGCCGCGTACTTGGTGAGCTCGGCACTGCGCACGTCCATCACCAGCAGCTTCTCGTGGCTGCGCTGGAAGGGGCCGTAGAGCTGGCGCATCAGCTCGATCGCGCGCTTGTCGTCGGCACCGACGATGATGCGGTCAGGACGCATGAAATCCTCGACCGCCGCACCTTCCTTGAGGAACTCCGGATTGGAGACGACCGCGAACGGGATATCGGCACTGCGTCTGGCCAGTTCCTCGGCGATCACCGCCCCGACCTTGTCGCCCGTGCCCACCGGCACGGTGGACTTGTCCACCACGACCCGGTAACCATCCATGAAGCGGCCGATGTTGCGCGCGGCGGCAAGCACATACTGCAGGTCGGCCGAGCCATCCTCGTCCGGCGGCGTGCCGACGGCGATGAACTGGATGGTGCCGTACTTCGCCGCATGTTCGATGTCGGTGGTGAAGGACAGGCGGCCCGCGGCGACGTTGCGGCGCACGATCTCGAGCAGACCAGGCTCGTGGATGGGGATGCCGCCTTCCTCCAGGATGCGGATCTTGTTCGGATCGACATCGAGGCACAGGACGTCATTGCCGACATCCGCCAGACAGGCGCCACTGACCAGGCCGACATAGCCGGTACCAACCACGGTGATTTTCATGCTGGACAGATCCTGAAGAAGTTGAATGTGAGGGGCCTGCGCCGCTCAGGGCGTCAGATCGAATTCTTCAGTCCGACGCGGCGGATAGGTTTCCCAGCCGCCGCAGGCCGGACAGTGCCAGTGGAACTGGCGCGCCTTGAAGCCGCACGCATCACAGCGATAGCGCGCGACCTTACGCGTGTGGCCATGAATCAACTGCTTGACGAGCTCGATGTCGGAACGCTGCTCTGGCGGCGCCGTCAGCAGCGCAGCCTCCAGCAGCTTGTCGAGGCCGAGCAGTGTCGGGTTGCGCTTGAGTTCCTCGCGCACCAGATCGTAGGCGGTCCTTGCCCCATGCTTTTCCAGCTCCCAACGGAACAGCTCGTCGAGCAGGTCGAGCGAGGCATGGTTCTCGAGCCAGGCGCGGAGCAACTGGTGGCCCTGCTCCAGGCGGCCGAGGCGCCCGTATGCGTCCATCACCCGCTCGGCCACGAGGGCGAGGTAAACCGGGTCCTGCGTTTCGATCCGCTTCCACGCCTCGAGCGCGTCCTCGTCGCGCCCTTCGGCCACCAGCAGGTCGCCCAGCAGCAGGCTGGCGCGCACGCTGCGCCGGTTCACCGCCAGCGCCTCGTCCAGATGCGGGCGCACTTCGTCGAAGCGGGAGTTTGCCAGCGCGCTTGCAGCGAGCTCGCAGTGGAAGTTGGCCACTTCACGACGCCACATCACGCTTTCGTGATTCGGCAGGGCCCGTGCGATGTCGATTGCCTTGGCCCAGTCCTTCTCCTGCTGGTAGATCTCGAGCAGGTACTGCAGCGCCACCGCGTCGGCACGCGTGTCGCGCAGCTTGAGGAACACCGCCTCGGCACGGTCGAGCAACCCGGCCTTGAGGAAGTCCTGCCCAAGCTCGCTCAGCGCATGCAGGCGCTGCTCCTCGTCGAGATCCTCGCGATCGACAAGCAGTTGATGGATGCGGATCGCTCGGTCGGTTTCACCACGGCGCCGGAACAGACTGCCGAGCGCAAAATGCAGTTCGACCGTCTGCGGGTCGATGCGCACCGCCTCGACGAAGGCATCGATCGCCTTGTCGGGCTGTTCGTTGAGCAGGAAGTTCAGTCCGTTCAGGTAGGAGCGCGGCAAGGCGCGCGACTCCTGGACCACCTGACGGATGTCGATGCGTGCGGCCAGCCAGCCGAGCGCGAAGAAAAGCGGCAGCGCGAGCAGCCACCAGAATTCGATTTCCATGCTTGATCAGAGGGGTTCGGCGGGGAGCGCGTCGACTGCCGGCGCGACCGGTTCCGCCTGACCGCGCTCCATGCGTTCGACCTGGCGGCGCAGCCGGCGGATCTCGCGATGCTTGCGCAGCAACGAGGCGAAGGTGGCTGTCACGCCGAGCAGCGCACCAGCAGCAAAGCTCAGCAGGATCACGAAGACCAGTGGCAACTGCCACTGCCCGCCAAAGAAGAAGTACAGGTTCGCCAGGTGGTCGTTCTTGACCGCGAACCCGAACAGGAGGAAGAACAGCAGCAGGCGGAGTGTCCAGATCAATGCACGCATGGGTCCGCATTATCCCCGAGCGAATGACAAAAAAGAAGGCGGCCGCAGCCGCCTTCCAGAACATCCAAAAAAAACCCGTCGCCGCGCGGTCACTCGCAGAGATCCACCCGCTCGCGCAACTCCTTGCCGGCCTTGAAATGGGGCACGTACTTTTCCGGTACATGCACCTTCTCACCCGATTTCGGATTGCGCCCTACGCGGGGAGGACGGTAATTCAGTGCGAAACTTCCAAACCCGCGGATCTCGATGCGATCGCCGCGCGCGAGCGCGTCGGACATCGCATCGAGGATCATCTTGACCGCGTAATCGGCATCCTTAGCAACCAGTTGCGGGAAACGTGCCGCAAGCAGGGTGATCAGCTCCGACTTGGTCATGACGGGGTGAATCAGTTCTTCTGTTCGTTCAGCTTCGCCTTCAGCAGCGCACCCAGGTTGGTCGTGCCGGACGCCGCCGAACTCTCGGAAGCCAGCTTGTGCATGGCTTCGGACTGCTCAGCCTGATCCTTGGCACGGATCGACAGGTTGATCGAACGGGTCTTGCGATCGACGTTGATCACCATCGCCTCGACCTCGTCGCCTTCCTTCAGCACGGTCGTCAGGTCGTCGACACGGTGGGCGGCGGCCTCGGAGGCGCGCAGATAGGCTTCCACGTCGTCACCCAGCGAGATCACCGCGCCACGGGCGTCGACCGACTTCACGGTGCCGCGCACGAGGCTGTTCTTCTCGTGGGTGGCGATGAAGTTGGTGTACGGGTCGCCTTCGAGCTGCTTGATGCCCAGCGAGATGCGCTCGCGCTCGACGTCGATCGCCAGCACCACGGCCTCGACCTCGTCGCCCTTCTTGAAGCGCCGCACGGCGTCTTCGCCGGACTCGCTCCACGACAGGTCGGACAGGTGCACCAGGCCGTCGATGCCGCCTTCCAGGCCGATGAACACGCCGAAGTCGGTGATCGACTTGATCTGGCCGCGGACCTTGTCGCCCTTCTTGTGGTTGATGGCGAAATCGTCCCACGGGTTGGACATGCACTGCTTCATGCCCAGCGAGATGCGGCGGCGGTCTTCGTCGATCTCGAGGATCATCACTTCGACCTCATCGCCGAGCTGGACAACCTTGGTCGGGTGGATGTTCTTGTTGGTCCAGTCCATTTCGGACACGTGGACCAGGCCCTCGATGCCCTGCTCGACTTCGACGAACGCGCCGTAGTCGGTGATGTTGGTCACCTTGCCGAACAGGCGGGTGCCCTGCGGGTAGCGGCGCGAGATGCCGACCCACGGATCTTCGCCGAGCTGCTTGAGGCCGAGCGAGACGCGGTTCTTTTCCTGGTCGAACTTGAGCACCTTGGCTTCGATCTCGTCACCGACGTTGAGCACTTCGCTCGGGTGACGGACGCGGCGCCAGGCCAGGTCGGTGATGTGCAGCAGGCCGTCGATGCCGCCGAGGTCGACGAACGCACCGTAGTCGGTGATGTTCTTGACGATACCCTTGATGACGGTGCCTTCCTTGAGGTTCTCGAGCAGCTTCTGGCGCTCTTCGCCCATCGACTCTTCAAGCACGGCGCGGCGCGACACGACGACGTTGTTGCGCTTGCGGTCGAGCTTGATGACCTTGAATTCGTATTCCTTGCCTTCGTACGGCGTGGTGTCCTTGACCGGACGCATGTCGACCAGCGAGCCCGGCAGGAAGGCACGGATGCTGTTGGTCATGACGGTCAGACCACCCTTGACGCGGCCGGTGATGACACCCTTGACCAGCGTGCCGTCGTTGAGGGCCTTCTCGAGGTCGTTCCAGGCCGAGATGCGCTTGGCCTTCTCACGCGACAGGCGGGTCTCGCCGAAGCCGTCCTCGAGCGCGTCGATCGCAACGTGCACGAAATCGCCCGGATTGACTTCGAGTTCGCCGCGGTCGTTGCGGAACTCCTCGATGGGCACATAGCTTTCGGACTTCAGGCCGGCGTTGACGACGACGAAGTTCTGGTCGATGCGCACGACTTCGGCGGTGATGACTTCACCGGTGCGCATTTCCTGCAGGGCAAGGCTTTCCTCGAAGAGGGCGGCAAAGCTTTCTTCGAAGGAGGGGGTGGTGTTGGACATAGAGGAAGAATCCGGAACCGCCGTGCGACGGCGAACAAGGTTGATTAAGAACAGCACCGGGGAGCCGTCAGGCTCCCGGCGATCTAGCCGGCGGCCAGCCCCCGACCCCGCACGAGGTCGAGAACGAAGGCCACGGCCGCGCCGACATCCATGCTGGTCGTGTCGAGCAAGGCCGCATCCGGCAACTTCTGCAACGGCGCCACGGCGCGGGCGGCATCACGCGCATCCCGATCCCGCAGGTCCTGCAGAAGACTTTGCATGTTAGCAGGCAAACCCTTTTCCATCAACTGCTTATGGCGCCGATCGGCACGCGCCTCGACCGATGCGGTGAGGAAGATCTTGACCGGCGCATCGGGGAAGATCACCGAGCCCATGTCGCGTCCTTCGGCCACCAGACCCGGCCCGACGCGGTAGTCGCGCTGGCGGTCGAAGAGCGCGTCGCGCACCGCCGGCAGAACGGCCACCCGGGACGCTCCCACCGAGCAGGCTTCGCTCCGGATCGCTTCGGTGACATCGTCCCCCTCCAGCCAGACGCGCCCCTCGGCGAATTGCGCCGGCAGCGCCGCCGCGATTGGCCCGAGCGCCACCTCATCGTCGAGCGACACCCCCGCACGCATCGCCGCCAGGGCGACGAGGCGGTAGAGCGAGCCGCTATCGAGGTAGTGCCAGCCCAGTGCCGCCGCGGCTTCCGCCGCCACGGTGCCCTTGCCTGACGCAGATGGGCCGTCGATGGCCACCACTGGCACCGGGCGTGCCACCGACCCGAAGGCCGCGAAGTATTCGGGGAACGTCTTGTTGACGCACTTCGGGTCGTTGATGCGCACCCGGCATGCACCCAGACTGACGAGCGAGAAGCACATCGCCATGCGGTGGTCGTCGTAGGTGTCGATCGCTGCGGGCATCAGCTTCGCGGGCGGCGAAACGCGCAGGTAGTCGGCCCCCTCCTCGACCTCGGCGCCCACCTTGCGCAATTCGGTCGCCATCGCGGCGATGCGGTCGGTCTCCTTCACCCGCCAGCTCGCGATGTTGCGCAGCGTGCATGGTCCATCGGCGAACAGCGCGGCCACCGCGAGCGTCATCGCCGCGTCGGGGATATGGTTGAGATCGAGGTCGAAGGCGCGCAGCCGGCCGTCGACGGGAGCGGACGATTCGATCCAGTTATCGCCCATCGTGATGCAGGCGCCGAGCTGCTGCAGCGCCTCCGCGAACAGCACGTCGCCCTGGATGCTGTCGCGGCCCACGCCCTCGACCCGCACCGGCCCGCCGCCGATCGCCCCGGCGGCAAGGAAGTAGGACGCCGAGGACGCGTCGCCCTCGACATACACCGTGCCGGGGCTGCGATAGCGCGCACCCCCCGGCACCACGAAGCGTGCCCAATCCTCGCGCCTCACGTCGACGCCGAAGCGCCCCATCAACTCCAGCGTGATCGCGATGTAGGGCCTGGAAATCAGCTCGCCCACGACCTCGATCGTCGTTTCCACGCCGGTCAGCGGCAGCGCCATCAACAGCGCGGTGAGGAACTGGCTCGACACGTCGCCGCGCACCCGCACGACGCCGCCCGGACGGATCTCAGCCGGTTTCAGGTGCAGCGGCGGATAGCCCTCGTTGGCGGTGCAGGTGATGTCGGCGCCGAGCTGGCGCAGCGCATCGACCAGATCACCGATCGGCCGCTCGTGCATGCGCGGCACACCCGACAGGCGATATTCGCCGCCCGACAGCGCGAGCGCCGCCGTCAGCGGCCGGAAGGCGGTGCCGGCGTTGCCCAGGAACAGGTCGGCCGATTTCACCGGGAACGGCCCGCCGACACCCGTCACACGATAGTTCAGGCTGTCGCCCTCGCGCCGCCAGGGCACGCCCAGAGCCCGCAGCGCGTCGAGCATGCGATCGACGTCGTCCGACGACAGCAGGTCGCGGATGTCGGTCTCGCCTTCGGCCAGGGCAGCCAGCAGCAGCACGCGATTGGAGATGCTCTTGGAACCGGGCAGGCGCACTTTGCCCGCGGCGCCCAGCATCGGGGGCAGATCGAGAAATTCCATCATCACCTCGGAAGGAAACACGCGGCGGGACGGCGCTGATACGCCGCCCCGCGTCATTCGGCCGTCTGGACGGGCAGCCCCGCGGCCCAGGCGTTGCGCGCACGCCGGGCGTTGTCGAACACCGCCTCCAGCCCAGCCCCATCGCGCGCAGCAAGCAGGCGCCTCAGCACGGCCAGTTCGGCCACGTACTGGTCGAGTTCCACCAACAGCGCCTCGCCATTGGCCAAGCAGATGTCGCGCCACATCTCGGGATGGCTGCCGGCGATGCGGGTGAAATCGCGGAAACCGCCCGCGGCATGCGAGAACAGCAGCTCCGCATTGGGCCGCCGCGCCAGGTCGTCGACCAGGCCGAACGCCAGCAGATGCGGCAGATGGCTCACGGCAGCAAAGACGCGGTCATGCTCCTGCGGCGAGGCCGCGCTGACACTCGCCCCGCACGCGATCCACGCTGCGCGCACCCTATCCACCGCCTGCGGGGCGTTCTCGGGCAAGGGCGTCACCACCACGCGGCGCTTGTCGTAGAGTTCGGCAAAGGCCGCATCCACCCCGCTTTTCTCGGCACCGGCGATGGGATGGGCCGGCACTACCGTGGGGAGCTGCGCGCCGAGGTGGCGATACACCGCGTCGACCACGTCGCGCTTGGTGCTGCCGGCATCGGTGACGATGGTCCCCGGTCGCAGGTGTGGCGCCATCGCCGCCATGATGGCGTCCATCTGGCCGACGGGCGCCGCGAGCAGCACCATGTCGGCACCGTCGAGTGCATCCGCCCAGCCCTCGGCGATCTCGTCGATCACGCCGAGCGCCAGGGCACGTTCGAGTGGCGCACGGCTGCGGCCGATGCCGACCACCCGGCCAACGTCGCCGGCACGTTTCAGGGCCAGCGCGAACGAGCCGCCGATGAGGCCGACCCCGCACACCACCAACTTCCCGATCAGGGGCATGACCATCGGCCTCCGCAGATCAGGCGAGCGCCTGCTCGAGCGCCTCGATGAAGCGCGCGTTTTCCTCGGGCAGGCCGATCGACACCCGCAACCAGTGCGGCATGCCATAGCCGGCAATGGGGCGCACGATGACGCCCTGGCGCAGCAGCGACTGGTTGACCGCTGCCGCATCACCCACCTTGACGGTGACGAAGTTGCCGGCCGACGGGATCCACTCCAGACCCAGCGCCGCGAAGGCTGCAGTGAGCTGCGTCATGCCGCGGCGGTTGATGTCCGCGCTGCGGGCGAGGAACTCGTCATCCGCCAGCACCGCCTCGGCTGCAGCCAAGGCGATGCTGGACACGTTGAAGGGCTGCCGCACGCGGTTCATCAGGTCGGCGACCTCGGGATGGGCGATGGCGTAGCCGACGCGCAGACCGGCGAGGCCGTAGGCCTTGGACAGCGTGCGCGACACCAGCAGATTCGGATAGCGCTCGAGCCAGGCGATGGCGTCGTAGCGCTGATCGTCGGCCAGGTATTCGGTGTAGGCCTCGTCCAGCACCACCAGCACGTCCTGCGGCACCTTGCGCAGGAACGCTTCGAGCTGCGGCCCGGGGATGAAGGTGCCGGTGGGGTTGTTCGGATTGGCGATGAAGACCATGCGCGTGTCGGGCGCGATCGCCGCCGCCATGGCGTCGAGATCGTGGCCGAAGTTTTTCGCCGGCACCTCGATCCCGCGCGCGCCCCGGGCGTTGGTCGCCAGCGGATAGACGGCGAAGGCGTGCTGCGCGTACACCGCCGACAGCCCCGGCGCGAGGAAGGCCTGGGCAGCGATCTCGAGTACGTCATTCGAGCCGTTGCCCACCACGAGCTGCTCCTGGCGCACGCCGAACTTGCGGCACAGCGCGGCCTTGAACGCGAACGCGCTGCCATCCGGATAGCGCGCTCCTTCGCACAGCGCGCGCTTCGCAGCTTCGCGGGCCGCGGCGCTCATGCCCAGCGGATTCTCGTTGGAGGCGAGCTTGACGATGCTGGCCTCGGGAATGCCCATCTCGCGCGCAAGCTCGGAAATCGGCTTGCCCGGCTGGTAGGGCATGATGGAACGGATGTAGGAAGGGGCCTGACTGGCAACGCTCATGAGCTACTCCCGGAAATCGGTACGGATTGCGGTTCAGATCGCGGCGACCGGGTAGGACCCGAGCACCTTGAGGAAGGCCGCACGCTCGCCCAGCTCCTTCAGCGCTGCAGCCACCGGCGCATCCTGCTGATGGCCGTTGATGTCGGCGTAGAAGACGTATTCCCACAACCCGGACTGCGCCGGACGCGACTGCAGCTTGGTCATGTCCACACCGTGGCGCGCAAGCGGCTCGAGCAGGCCGTGGATCGCGCCCGGACGATTGGTCGCGGAAAACACCAGGGAGGTGCGGTCCTTGCCCGACGGGCCGGCGTCATGATCGGCGATGACCAGAAAGCGGGTGGTGTTGTTGGGGTCGTCCTCGATATTGGGCGCGAGGATGTTGAGGCCGTAGAGCTGCGCCGCCGCTTCGCCGGCGATGGCGCAGGATTCCGCGTCCTCGGAGGCCATGCGCGCAGCCTCCGCGTTGCTCGCCACCGGGATACGCGGCAGGTGCGGCAGGTTGCGGTTGAGCCATTCGTGGCACTGCGCCAGGGACTGCGAATGCGAGTAGATGCGCTTCGCCGCGCCGATGCCGTCGGCACGCGACATCAGTTGCTGATGGATGCGCAGCCGCACCTCCCCACACACCTTGAGCGGATTCGCGAGCAGCAGGTCGAGCGTGCCGCCGACTGCGCCCTCGGTGGAGTTCTCCACCGGCACCACGCCGTAATCGGCGTTGCCCGCCTCGACCGCACGGAAGACGTCATCGATCGCCGCCATCGGCATGAAGTTGGGCGCGGAGCCGAAGTGCTTGCGGCTGGCGCTCTCGGAGAAGGTGCCGGCAGGGCCGAGATAGGCCACGCGAAGCGGCTGCTCGAGCCCGAGGCAGGCCGACATCACCTCGCGGAAGATCGTCTTCACCGCATCGGACGACAGCGGGCCGGGATTGAGCTCGGCCAGCCGGCGCAGCACCTGCGCCTCGCGCTCGGGGCGGTAGTACATCACGCCGCGCTTGATCTCGCCCACACGCTGCGCGCAGCGCGCGCGCTCGGCGAGGCGGGCGAGGATCTCCTCGTCGATGCGGTCGATCTCGTTGCGCAGTTTCAGCAGTTCGTCGCTCATGCTCGGCCCGTGGCCCCTCCAGCTTCCGCGTTGATGTTGTCCCCGTTCCCGCCTTCGCCGCCCGTCCGGCCGTGCTCGCCCGGCCTCAGCCGCGGCGCGCGGCGAAGTCGCGCATGAAGTCGATCAGCGCCTGCACGCCGGCGAGCGGCATCGCGTTGTAGATCGACGCGCGCATGCCGCCGACCGACTTGTGCCCCTTCAATTGCACCAACCCGGCAACCTTCGACTCGGCGAGAAAGGCGTCATTGAGCGCCTCGTCCTTCAGGAAGAAAGGCACGTTCATGCGCGAACGGCAGGCGGGATCGACGCGATTCTCGTAGAAATCGCTGCCGTCGAGGAAGTCGTACAGCAGCTTCGCCTTGGCGATGTTCTGCGCCTCGATCGCCGCCACGCCGCCCTCGCGCTTGAGCCACTGGAACACCAGCCCGGCGATGTAGATCGCGTAGGTCGGTGGCGTGTTGTACATCGAGTGGTTGTCGGCGACGATGCGGAAATCGAAGGCCGTCGGGCAATGCGCCATGGCGTGGCCGATCAGGTCGTCGCGCACGATGACCAGCGTCAGCCCCGCCGGGCCGATGTTCTTCTGCGCGCCGCCGAAGATCAGCCCGTACTTCGACACGTCGATGGCACGCGACAGGATGTGCGAGGACATGTCGGCCACCACCGGCACCTCGCCGCGACCGATGCGGGCAAGGTCGGGCTCGAACGGGTATTCCACGCCGCCGATCGTCTCGTTGGTGCACGCGAAGACGTAGGCGGGGTCGGCCGACAGCTTCCATTCCGCCATCGCCGGCACGGTGGTGAACCCGCTCGCCTCCGACGTCGCGGCGATGTTCACCGCGCCGTACTTGCGCGCTTCCTTCTGCGATTTCACCGACCACGAACCGGTGACGACGTAGTCGGCGACGCCCTTGGAACCCAGCAGGTTCATCGGGATGAGCGCGTTCTCCGCGATCGCGCCGCCCTGCATGAACAGCACGCGGTAGTTGGACGGGATAGCGAGCAGTTCACGCAGATCGGCTTCCGCCTGCTCGGCGATCGAGATGAATTCCTTGCCGCGATGGCTCATCTCCATCACGCTCATGCCCGAGCCATGCCAGTCGAGCATCTCGTCGGCAGCCTGGCGCAGCACGTCCTCCGGCAGCACGGCGGGCCCGGCGCTGAAATTCCACACGCGACTCATCACGCCTCTCCCTCATCGCCGGACATCGGCGCGTCGCCACCCTCGTCCGGTCGGGCGGGAGCGTCTGCAGACGCCCCTTCGCCCATCTCGCCTTCCCGCATGCTCTCGTCCGACTCGGACTCGGCCACCTTCTCGATGCTGGCGAGGAAAGTCCCTTCATCCAGATTGATCAGTGTCACGCCCTGGGTCGAGCGCCCCATCTCGCGGATGCTCTCGACGCTGGTGCGGATCAGCACGCCACCGGTCGAGATCAGCATGACCTCGTCGGTGGGCTCGACCAGCACCGCGCCGACCAGCTTGCCGTTGCGGTCGCTGGTCTGGATCGCGATCATGCCCTTGGTGCCGCGCCCGTGGCGGGTGTATTCGGCGACCGGAGTACGCTTGCCGTAGCCGTTCTCGGTCGCGGTCAGCACCGACTGCGACTCGTCCTTGGCCACCAGCATCGCAATCACCGCCTGGCCGTCTTCCAGCGTCATGCCGCGCACGCCGCGCGCGTCGCGACCCATCGGCCGCACGTCGGTCTCGGCGAAGCGCACCGCCTTGCCGGCATCGGAGAACAACATCACGTCGCACTGGCCGTCGGTGATCGCCACCCCGATCAGGTGGTCGCCGTCATCGAGGTTGACCGCGATGATGCCGGCCTTGCGCGGGTTGGAGAACGCGGTGAGCGCGGTCTTCTTGACCGTGCCTTCGGAAGTCGCCATGAACACGAAGTGCTCCTCGTCGAACTCCTTGATCGGCAGCACCGCGGTGATCTTCTCGCCCTCGACGAGCGGGAAGAGGTTCACGATCGGCTTGCCGCGCGAGTTGCGGGTGCCTTCGGGCACCTCGTACACCTTGAGCCAGTAGCAGCGCCCGCGGCTGGAGAAGCACAGCACGGTGTCGTGGGTGTTGGCGACGAAGAGGTGATCGATGAAGTCCTCGTCCTTCATCGAGGTCGCCTGCTTGCCGCGGCCGCCGCGGCGCTGGGCGCGATAGTCGGCGAGCGGCTGGCGCTTGAAGTAGCCGGTGTGGGACAGCGTCACGACCATGTCTTCCGGCGTGATGAGGTCCTCGATGTTGATCTCGGCGGTGTTCATCACCAGCTCGGAGCGGCGCGGGTCACCGAACTGGTTGCGCACCGCGGTGAGCTCCTCGACGATGATCGCGGTGATGCGCTCCGGGCGCGCCAGGATGTCGAGCAGGTCGGTGATGATGTCCATCACCTCGCGATATTCGCCGACGATCTTGTCCTGTTCCAGGCCGGTCAGGCGCTGCAGGCGCAATTCCAGGATGGCTTGCGCCTGCGCTTCGGACAGGCGGTAGCCCTGGGCGGACAGGCCGAACTGCGGATCCAGCCCTTCCGGACGGTAGCTGTCGGCCATCGCGCGCGACAGCATCTCCTCGACCAGCGCCGAGCGCCACTCGCGCGCCATCAGCTCGCGCTTGGCGTCGGCCGGCGTGGGCGCGGCCTTGATCAGGGCGATGATCTCGTCGACGTTGGACAGCGCCACCGCCAGGCCCTCGAGGATGTGGCCGCGATCGCGCGCCTTGCGCAGTTCGAAGATGGTGCGGCGGGTGACGACCTCGCGGCGGTGCTCGAGGAAGCACACCAGCATCTGCTTCAAGTTGAGCAGCCGCGGCTTGCCGTCGACCAGCGCCACCATGTTCATGCCGAAGCTGTCCTGCAACTGGGTGTGCTTGAACAGCTTGTTGAGCACCACCTCGGGCATCTCGCCGCGCTTGAGCTCGATCACCAGGCGCATGCCGGACTTGTCCGACTCGTCGCGGATCTCGCTGATGCCCTCGATCTTCTTCTCGTTGACCAGCTCGGCCATGCGCTCCTGCAAGGTGCGCTTATTCACCTGGTAGGGCAGCTCGTCGACGACGATGGCCTGGCGGTCGGTCTTGCCGATGGGCTCGAAGTGGGTGCGGGCGCGCATGATCACGCGGCCGCGACCGGTGCGGTAACCCTCGTGCACGCCGGCGAGGCCGTAGATCAGGCCGGCGGTCGGGAAATCCGGCGCCTGGACGATGTCGATCAGCGCCTCGATGTCGGTATCGGGCTCTGCCAGCAGCTTCAGGCAGGCATCGACGATCTCGCCGAGGTTGTGCGGCGGGATGTTGGTCGCCATGCCCACCGCGATGCCGGCCGAACCGTTGATCAGCAGGTTGGGGATGCGGGTCGGCAGGACGAGCGGCTCCTTCTCCGAACCGTCGTAGTTCGGGCCGAAGTCGACCGTTTCCTTGTCGATGTCGGCGAGCAATTCATGGCCGATGCGCGCCATGCGGATTTCGGTGTACCGCATCGCCGCAGCGTTGTCGCCGTCGACCGAGCCGAAGTTGCCCTGGCCGTCCACCAGCATGTAGCGCAGCGAGAAATCCTGCGCCATGCGCACGATCGTGTCATAAACCGCGATGTCGCCGTGCGGGTGGTACTTACCGATCACGTCGCCGACGATACGCGCCGACTTCTTGTAGGCGCGGTTCCAGTCGTTGGACAGCTCATGCATCGCAAACAGCACACGCCGATGCACAGGCTTGAGGCCGTCGCGCGCATCGGGGAGCGCACGCCCCACGATCACGCTCATCGCGTAATCGAGGTAGGAATGGCGCATTTCCTCCTCGAGGCTGATCGGCAGGGTCTCTTTCGCGAACTGGGTCATGCTCGAAGGCGGCGAATCCGCGTCAATCAAAAACGTGCGATGTTACCACGCCCCACCCTGCCCCCGCCGCACGTCGGCACTGCGAAGCCGCACGTCGTGGCAGCAGGCGTGCCGCGCCCCCATGTGGCATCTTGCGGAACGTGACCGCGAGCGGTCGCTGACGCAGAATGTGGCGCGTTCAGCGGTTTCCCCAACATCGCCTTTCCAGAACACCGGAATGCACGAGGCGCAGGGTGGGCAAACCGCAGCCGCTCGATGCACAACAGCGAAGCGCGCGGCGCCACCACGACGTGCCTCCAACTGCCGGCCATCACCATGCCGTTTCCCCAAGCCACCGCGCCGCGAGATCCGCCCCGCCTGCTGGAACGGGAAGCCGTCGCGTGGCTGATCCTGGTTTTCACCACAGCACTCACCCTCGTGCTGTGGAACTACTCCCACACGCATCGCAGCGTGCGCGCGCAGGAGCGATTCGAATACCGCTCCGAGAAGGAGATCAGCATTCTGCGCAGCCGCCTGCAGGCGTACGAGCAGGTCCTTCTTGGCGGGGCAGCGTTCTTCAACGCGAGCGAGCAGGTGTCGCGCCAGGAATGGCACGACTACGTCGAACAGCTCGACCTCGATGCCACCCTGCCCGGCATCCAGGGAACGGGCTTCGCGCTCATCGTCCGCGCGCGTGACCGCTTCGCTCACGAGCAGGCCATGCGTGCCGCCGGCTTCGCCAACTACAGGATCCAGCCGGAAGGCGAGCGCGACCCCTATTCAAGCATCACCTACCTGGAGTCCTTCTCGGACCGCAACCTGCGCGCCTTCGGCTATGACATGTATTCCGAACCCGTGCGACGGGAGGCCATGGATCGCGCCCGCGACAGCGGCACCCTCGCGCTGTCGGGAAAAGTCACGCTGGTGCAGGAAACCGATTCGGACATCCAGCCCGGATTCCTGATGTACGTGCCGGTGTATGCCAAATCGGTCGCGGTCGCCGACCTTGCAAGCCGGCGCGATCACATCCTCGGCTACGTCTATAGCCCCTTTCGCGCGCACGACCTGATGCGAGCCATCTTCGGTGAGAGCAACAAGGACATCGAGATCGAGCTCTTCGACAACAGCCCCGCCCCGGCAAACCTGTTGTTCGCCTCGGCGGACGCAAACAGGACTGCCGCGCACGAGCGCGAGCTTTCGCTCGTTTTTGGCGGACGGCAGTGGGTCGCTCGCGTTCGCAGCAGCGCCGAATTCGACGAGTCCGCGAACAGCGACGAACCGCTGCTGATCCTGATCGGCGGCCTGGCGCTCGATACGTTGCTGTTCGCCGTGATCCTGGGCAGTGTCCGCCACCGCCGCCGCATGCAGGCGGCTGCAGCGCAGATCGCGGAAAGCCGCGACCGCTTCCTGACGCTGGTGGAGAACGTCCCGGGCACCGTCTTCCGCACCGCGCCCACGCCGCCATGGCATGCGCTGCATGTCAGCCGCGGCATCGAAAACCTGACGGGGGAACCCCCGGAGCAATTCCTGTCGGGCGCGGTGAGCTGCAGGGCACATCTGCACCCCGATGATGCCGCAGAGGTCCTCGGGGCGATCACGCAGGCCGTGACCGATCGCACCACCTACAACGTCGAATACCGCGTCCGCGGGGCCGACGGCGTGACGCGCTGGGCTAGCGAGCGCGGTCGCGCCAGCTACGATTCGAGCGGCACACCACTTTGGATCGACGGCGTCATCCTGGACGTCACCGACCGCAAGATCGCCGAGCTTGCGATCCGCGACCTCGCCTTCTATGACCCACTGACCGGATTGCCGAACCGGCGCCTGCTGATGGATCGCCTGCAGCAGCAGCTCTCCGTCAGCGCGCGCTCCGGCCTCTACGGCGCCTTGCTGTTCGCCGACCTGGACAAGTTCAAGACGATCAACGACACGCTCGGCCATCAGGTCGGAGACCAACTCCTCACCGAGGTCGCACATCGCCTGCGGGCCACGGTGCGCGAAGGCGACACCGTCGCGCGCCTGGGCGGGGACGAATTCGTCGTGATGCTCGAGGATCTCGGCCGCACGCGCGACGACGCGACCGCCTTGGCAGCAAACATCGCCACCAAGATCCTGCACAGCCTCGCCCGCCCCTACGCACTGAAGAAGCAGACGGTGCAATGCACGCCCAGCATCGGTCTCGCGACCTTCCGGGGACACGAGCTGTCGGTGGATGAGGTGATCCGGCGCGCCGACGAAGCGATGTACCGTGCCAAGTCGGAGGGCCGCAACCGCCTGCACGTTTTCAGGAGAGAAGACCACTGATCCGCCGGTGCGCATGGCGGCTTATTTTTTTGCGTCGGCGCTTGAAATATCGGCACTTGCCCCCAGATTGCGTTGCGAAGCGCATTCAACATGGAGCAACGACCGATGCAGGATCCGAATCTGACCCCGGAAATTCCGCCCGCTGCCGAACAGCCGCCCGCCCAGCAGGCGGCCCCCGCTGGCGCGGACGCCACGCCCGAAACCACGGTGGAGGTGATGCCTGGGCTGGAGGAGGCGCTGCGGATTGCAGAGCTGAAGGCGGCCGAGCACCACGACGCATGGCTGCGAGCCAAGGCCGAAGGCGAGAACATCCGCCGTCGAGCGCAGGAAGACATCGCCAAGGCGTCCAAATTCGCCGCCGAGAAGTTCGCCACCGCGATGCTGCCGGTGAAGGACAGCCTGGAGGCCGCGCTGTCGGTGGAAAACCAGACCGTCGAGAAACTGCGCGAAGGCGTCGAGCTGACCCTGAGGCAGCTCGTCTCGGCCTTCGAAGGCGCGAACCTCGCCGAGGAAAACCCGCTCGGTCAGAAGTTCGACCCCAACAAGCACCAGGCGATCAGCGCCGTCGAAGCGGACGCAGAACCCAACACCGTCGTCACCGTGCTGCAGAAAGGCTACCTGCTCAACGACCGCGTCATCCGCCCGGCGCTGGTGATGGTCGCCAAGGCCAGGAGCCAGTGAGGAATCCGCGCGCCGCCGCTTGAAAGCCGGCGGCGGCGCCCCATATTCGAACCAGACCGGCGCACTTCAGCCTGCGCCTCCCGAATACAGACTGAAAAGGAACATTCATGGGCAAGATCATCGGCATCGACCTCGGCACCACCAATAGCTGCGTCTCCGTGATGGAAGGCGGCAAGCCGAAGGTCATCGAAAACTCCGAAGGCGCGCGCACCACCCCGTCCATCGTCGCCTATGCCGAGGACGGCGAGATCCTGGTCGGCGCACCGGCCAAGCGCCAGGCCGTCACCAACGCCCGGAACACGCTGTTCGCGATCAAGCGCCTGATCGGCCGCCGCTTCGAAGAGAAGGAAGTGCAGAAGGACATCGACCTGATGCCCTTCACCATCGCCAAGGCCGACAACGGCGACGCCTGGGTGGAAGTGCGCGGCAAGAAGATCGCGCCGCCGCAGGTCTCCGCCGAAGTGCTGCGCAAGATGAAGAAGACCGCCGAGGACTACCTCGGCGAGGAAGTGACCGAAGCGGTCATCACCGTGCCGGCCTACTTCAACGACAGCCAGCGCCAGGCCACCAAGGACGCCGGCCGCATCGCCGGCCTGGAAGTCAAGCGCATCATCAACGAGCCCACCGCGGCCGCGCTCGCCTTCGGCATGGACAAGAAGCCCGGCGACTCCAAGATCGCCGTGTATGACCTGGGCGGCGGCACCTTCGACATCTCGATCATCGAGATCGCCGACCTCGACGGCGAGCACCAGTTCGAAGTGCTGGCGACCAACGGCGACACCTTCCTGGGTGGCGAGGACTTCGACCAGCGCATCATCGACTACATCGTCACCGAGTTCAAAAAGGAACAGGGCGTCGATCTCAAGAACGACGTGCTCGCCCTGCAGCGCCTGAAGGAAGCCGCCGAGAAGGCCAAGATCGAGCTGTCCTCCGGCCAGCAGACCGAGATCAACCTGCCCTACATCACCGCCGACGCCACCGGCCCGAAGCACCTCGCGATCAAGATCACCCGCGCCAAGTTCGAGTCGCTGGTCGAGGACCTGATCGAGCGCTCGATCGAACCCTGCCGCATCGCGCTGAAGGACGCCGGCCTCAAGGTCGCGGACATCGACGACGTGATCCTGGTCGGCGGCCAGACCCGCATGCCCAAGGTCATCGACAAGGTGAAGGAGTTCTTCGGCAAGGAACCGCGCCGTGACGTCAACCCGGACGAGGCCGTCGCGGTGGGCGCCTCCATCCAGGGCGGCGTGCTGCAGGGCGAAGTCAAGGACGTGCTGCTGCTCGACGTCACCCCGCTGTCGCTCGGCATCGAGACCCTGGGCGGCGTGATGACCAAGCTGATCCAGAAGAACACCACGATCCCGACCAAGGCCTCGCAGGTGTTCTCGACCGCCGACGACAATCAGAGCGCGGTGACCATCCACGTGCTGCAGGGCGAACGCGAGATGGCCTCGGGCAACAAGAGCCTGGGGCAGTTCAACCTGTCCGACATCCCGCCGGCGCCGCGCGGCATGCCCCAGATCGAGGTCACCTTCGACATCGACGCCAACGGCATCCTGCATGTGTCGGCCAAGGACAAGGCCACCGGCAAGGAGAACAAGATCAAGATCCAGGCCAACTCCGGCCTGTCGGACGACGAGGTCCAGCGCATGGTGCGCGACGCCGAGGCACACGCCGAGGAAGACAAGAAGGCGCACGAGCTGGTCGACGCCCGCAACCAGTGCGACGCCCTGGTGCACTCCACCCGCAAGGCGCTGGGCGAGTACGGTGACAAGCTGTCGGGCGACGAGAAGTCCAAGATCGAAGCCGCGCTGAAGGACGCCGAAGAGGCGATCAAAGGCAACGACAAGGACGCGATCGAAGCCAAGAGCCAGGCCCTGGCGATGGCGGCGCAGAAGCTCGGCGAGCACATGTATGCCCAGGCGCAGGCCGAAGGCGGCGCACAGGGTGCCGCGGGTGGCCAGCAGGCCGGCGGCAAGGCCGACGACGCCGACGTGGTGGATGCCGAATTCACTGAAGTGAAGGACAAGAAGTAATCGTCACTCTGGCGAATCCTTCGCGGCCGAGCCCCGCCGGAGCCTCGCTCCGGCGCCGGCTCGGCCTTTGCATGAGACCAGACTGAGCGCAGCACATGTCCAAACGGGATTACTACGAAATCCTCGGCGTCAATCGCGACGCCGGCGACGACGAGATCAAGAAGGCCTACCGCAAGCTGGCCATGAAGTACCACCCGGACCGCAATCCGGACAACAAGGAAGCGGAAGAGAAGTTCAAGGAGGCGAAGGAAGCCTACGAGATGCTCTCCGACCCGCAGAAGAAGGCGGCCTACGACCGCTACGGCCACGCCGGCGTCGATCCGTCCATGGGCGGTGGCGGCCAGGGCTTCGAGGGCGGCTTCGCCGATGCTTTCGGCGACATCTTCGGCGATCTCTTTGGCGGCGGCCGCGGCGGGCGCTCCAACGTCTATCGCGGTGCCGACCTGCGCTACAACCTCGAGATCACCCTCGAGGAGGCCGCGCGCGGCGCCGAGAAGACCATCCGCATCCCCACCGTCGAGGAATGCGGCACCTGCCATGGCAGCGGCGCCAAGCCGGGCACCCAGCCCAAGACCTGCCCCACCTGCAACGGCCACGGCCAGGTGCGCGTTCAGCAAGGCTTCTTCTCCATCCAGCAGACCTGCCCGAAGTGCCACGGCACGGGCAAGATCATCCCCGACCCCTGCCGCGACTGCGGCGGCGCCGGCCGTGTGAAGAAGCACAAGACGCTCGAAGTGAAGATTCCCGCCGGCATCGACGAAGGCATGCGCCTGCGCCACGGCGGCCACGGCGAACCCGGGGTCAATGGCGGCCCGCCGGGAGATCTCTACGTCGAGATCCACATCCGGCAGCACGCGGTGTTCCAGCGCGACCACGACGACCTGCATTGCGAGATGCCGATCAGCTTCAGCACCGCGGCGCTCGGCGGCGAGATCGAGATCCCGACGCTGGAAGGCATGGCGCGCCTCAAGATCCCTGCGGAAACGCAAAGCGGCAAGGTCTTCCGCCTGCGCGGAAAGGGCATCAAGAACGTGCGCAGCCACACACACGGCGACCTGATGTGCCACGTCGTGGTGGAGACGCCGGTCAACCTGACGGAACGTCAGAGGGAACTGCTGCGCGAGTTCGAGGAGATCTCCAGCGGCAACGCCGACCGCCACAACCCGAAGGCCAAGTCCTGGATGGACAAGGTGAAGGATTTCTTCGGCACCTGAGCCTTACCGGCTACTCGCGCACCCTCAACGACAACGCCCGCCATCGTGACGATGGCGGGCGTTGTCGCCTTGACTCTGCGAACGCCTCAGGCGCGGCGCCAGGTCGTGCCGCCCGGGCCATCCTCCAGGATGACGCCCGCTGCGGTCAGCTCGGCGCGGATGCGGTCCGCCTCGGCGTAGTTCTTCGCCTTCTTCGCTTCGCCACGGGCGGCGATCCGAGCCTCGATGGCGTCAGCATCCAGCCCGCTGGCATCGGGCGCACCTGCCTGCAGGAAGGCCTGCGGCTCGCGACCGAGCAGACCCAGCACGCCGCCCAGCGCCTTCAACTGCGCAGCCAGCGACGGCGAGGCGCCGCGATTGACCTCATTGGCCAGTTCGAACAGCACCGCCACGGCTTCGGCGGTGTTGAAGTCGTCGTCCATCGCCGCACGGAAGCGCCGCGCATGGGCCTCGTTCCAGTCCGGCGCAGCCCCGTCTTCCGCCGGCACGTTCTTCAGCGCGGTGTACAGGCGAGTCAGCGCGTTGCGGGCGTCCTCGAGATGCGCATCCGAGTAGTTCAGCGCGCTGCGGTAATGGGCGCGCAGGATGAAGAAGCGCACCACCTCCGGGTCGTACTTCTGCAGCACTTCGCGGATGGTGAAGAAGTTGCCGAGCGACTTCGACATCTTCTCGTCATCGACACGGACGAAGCCGTTGTGCATCCAGACATTGACGAAGGCGTGGCCGTGCGCGCCTTCCGACTGGGCGATCTCGTTCTCGTGGTGCGGAAACTGCAGGTCCATGCCGCCGCCGTGTATGTCGAAATGATCGCCGAGCAGGTCCGAGCTCATCGCCGAGCACTCGATGTGCCAGCCCGGCCGGCCCTCGCCCCAGGGCGACGCCCACTTGACCTCGGCCGGCTCTTCGACCTTGGCGTGCTTCCACAGCACGAAGTCGAGCGGATCGTTCTTGTCCTGCGCCACGTCGACGCGCTCGCCGGCGCGCAGCTCGTCGAGCGACTTGCCGGACAGCTTGCCGTAGCCGTCGAACTTGCGCACCGCGTAGCACACGTCGCGGTTGCCGGCGACGTAGGCGAGGCCCTTCTGCTCCAGACGCGAGATCAGCGATTGCATCTGCGCAACGTAGTCGGTGGCGCGCGGCTCGTGGTCGGGGCGCAGCACGCCCAGGGCGTCGGCGTCTTCGTGCATGGCGGCGATGAAGCGGTCGGTCAGCGCGCGGATCGTCTCGTCATTCTCCTGCGCGCGGCGGATGATCTTGTCATCGATGTCGGTGATGTTGCGCACATAGGTCACGTCCAGGCCGCTTGCCCGCAGCCAGCGCGCCACCATGTCGAAAACCACCATCACGCGCGCATGGCCGAGGTGACAGAAGTCGTACACCGTCATGCCGCACACGTACATGCGCACCTTGCCAGGCTCGATGGGACGAAATTCTTCCTTGCTGCGCGAGAGCGTGTTGTAGATCGTCAGCATGTCGATGGAGGGTGAGAAGTTTCGGAAATCGCGCTTCGGCAGTGAAGCCACGCACGCGAGGCCTGCACTCAGGCTACAGGGGGCGCGGCGAGGTGTGCAGACCGGACTGCCGGTTTGTGACGCGCCAAGGGATACGGGTAAAATGCAGGGCTGCCCCGGATATGCTGCCGAGCGCCCGAAAATCGCGCCGGAGTATACCACGGGGCCAGCACCGCCCGGCCCGCGCCGGATTCTGCAGATCCCGGAGTAAGCATGAAAAAACAGTGGCTCGCCTTCGCTGCACTCGCCTCGGTCGCACTATCGGCGATCGCCGCCAACCCGACGGTCGAACTGCACACGACTCAGGGCGACGTGGTTGTCGAAGTCTTCGCCGACAAGGCGCCCAAATCTGCCGAGAACTTCATCCGTTACGTGAAGGATGGCCATTACGACGGCACGATCTTTCACCGCGTGATCGATGGCTTCATGGTCCAGGGCGGCGGCTTCGACGCGGCGATGAACCAGAAGCCGACCCGCGCGCCGATCGAGAACGAGGCGAAGAACGGTCTCAAGAACGTGCCCGGCACGCTGGCGATGGCGCGTACGCAGGATCCGCACTCGGCCACCGCACAATTCTTCATCAACCTGGTGCCCAACACCTTCCTCGACTACCCTTCGCGCGACGGCTGGGGCTATGCGGTGTTCGGCAAGGTGGTGAAGGGCATGGACGTGGTGGAGAAGATCGGCAAGGTGCCGGTCAGGAATGCCGGCCTTCATCAGAACGTCCCCGTCGAGCCTGTCGTGATCCAGTCCGCCCGCGTGATCGAGGGCAAGTGATCGCGCCTCGTCCATCCACACACCCATAACCCGCCCGCCAACAGGAGCCCAGCAATGGCAGTCAAACTGCACACCAACCATGGCGTCATCACGCTCGAACTCGACGCCGAGAAGGCGCCCGTCACCGTCGAGAACTTCCTCGGCTACGTGAAGGCCGGCCACTACGACAACACCGTCTTCCATCGCGTGATCGACGGCTTCATGATCCAGGGCGGCGGCTTCGAGCCCGGCATGAAGCAGAAACCCACCGGCGAACAGATCAAGAACGAGGCCGATAACGGCCTCAAGAACGATCGCGGCACCATCGCCATGGCACGCACCCAGGCGCCGCACTCGGCCACCGCGCAGTTCTTCATCAACGTCGCCGACAACGACTTCCTCAACTTCCGTTCGCCCGACTTGCAGGGCTGGGGCTACTGCGTGTTCGGCCGCGTGACCGAAGGCATGGACGTGGTCGACAGCATCCGCAAGGTCAAGACCGGCTCGAGCGGCTTCCACCAGGATGTGCCGAAGGAAGACGTGATCATCGAGCGCGCTGAAGTTGTCTGACCGCAGCATCCCGGCCGCCGACGGCGGCCGCGCCACGCTGATGCCGGAAGCGGCACGCGCGGCGCTTCCGGCATTGTTCATTTCCGACCTGCACCTGAGCGAGGACGAGCCCGCCAACGTCGCCGCCTTCCTCGCCTTCCTGCAGGAGCCGGCGCGGCAGGCGGCGAGCGTCTTCATCCTCGGTGACCTTTTCGAATACTGGGCGGGCGACGACGACCTCGCGACGCCATTCAATGCGCGCGTCGCCGAGGCCATCCGCGCGCTTGCCGACCGCGGCACCGCAGTCTTCTTCATGACCGGCAACCGCGACCTGCTCGCCGGACCGGCGTTCGCCGCGGCGATCGGCGCGACCCTGCTCGAGGATCCGGCGCGGGTGCGCTTCGCCGACGACGACAATGAGGACGCCCCGGTGCTGCTGCTCGCCCACGGCGACGCGCTATGCACCGACGACGTGGCGTACCAGGCCTATCGACGCCAAGTGCGCGACCCTGCGTGGCAGGCGGGTTTCCTCGCCCAGCCGCTGGCCGCACGCAAGGCCTTCATCGCCGGCCTGCGGCAGAAGAGCGAGGCGGCGAAGGCCGGCAAGTCGATGGAGATCATGGACGTCAATGCCGAGGCGGTCGCCGCGCTGCTGCGCGACAACGCGTATCCGACGCTGGTGCACGGCCACACCCATCGCCCTGCCTGCCATCGACTGGACGTCGACGGTCACGACTGCGCACGTTGGGTGCTTCCGGACTGGCGCGGCGAGGCCTGCTGGCTTCGCTATGACAGACACGGATTCAGGCCGGAGTCAGGTGCTGCCTGAATGAACTGACCGGCCCGCGTGCGAGATGCCCGTTCATGTCTCGCATTCGGCGCCTCGCCGCCGGATCAGTTGTCACCGCCGGAGGCAAGGTTGAGGTCGAGCTGCCCCCCATCCGCGTCGTCGCTGTTGTCGGAGTGATCGCCGGCGGCAGGCTTGAGCTCGCCTCGCTGGTTCTCGACCCCGTTCAGGTATTCGACGGTAATGTCACCGGTGATGTAGTGTCCGTCGAAGCAGGACGTCTCGAAGAAGTTGATCGCCGGATTGACCGCGCGCACCGCCGCCTTCAGGTCATCGAGGTCCTGGTAGATCAGCCCGTCGGCGCCGATGGCCTGGCAGATCTCGGCCTCGTTGCGGTCGGACGCGATCAGCTCGGAGCGCGTGGGCATGTCGATGCCGTAGACGTTGGCATGGCGCACCGGCGGCGCGGCCGATGCCAGATACACCTTGGTCGCGCCAGCCTCGCGCGCCATGGTCACGATTTCCTTGCTCGTGGTGCCGCGCACGATCGAATCGTCGACCAGCAGCACGCGCTTGCCACGGAACTCCTGCGGAATGGTGTTGAGCTTCTGGCGCACCGATTTACGCCGCGTGGCCTGGCCCGGCATGATGAAGGTGCGGCCGATGTAGCGGTTCTTCACGAACCCTTCCCGATACGGCAGCCCCAGCCTGTGCGCCAGCTCCATCGCCGACGGCCGGCTCGAGTCGGGGATCGGGATAACCACGTCGATGTCCAGGTGCGGCTGGGTGCGCTTCACTTTCTCTGCCAGAAACTCGCCCATCTTCACCCGCGACTCGTACACGGAGACGCCGTCGATGATGGAGTCGGGCCGCGCGAGGTAGACGAACTCGAACATGCACGGCGCCTCGACTGTCTTGGTGGCGCACTGGCGACTGTGGAAGTTGCCCAGGGTGTCGACCAGCACCGCCTCGCCCGGCGCGACGTCGCGCAGCAGCTTGAAGCCCAGCACATCGACCGCCACCGATTCCGACGCCACCAGCCATTCGGTGCCTGCGTCGGTGTCGTTGCGGCCGATGACCAGCGGACGGATGCCGTACGGATCACGGAAGGCCAGCAGACCGTAGCCGGCAATCATCACCACCACCGCGTACGCGCCGCGGCAGCGCCGATGGACGCCCGCCACCGCGCGGAACACCGCCTCCTCGTCAAGCTTGAGGCCGTTGCATGCGGCCTGCAGCTCGTGTGCCAGCACGTTGAGCAGCACTTCGGAATCGGAGTTGGTGTTGATGTGGCGCAGGTCGGAGAGGAAGATCTCGCGCTTGAGCGCGACGGAGTTCGTGAGGTTGCCGTTGTGCGCCAGCAGCAGGCCGAATGGCGAATTGACATAGAAGGGCTGCGCTTCCGCCGCGTTGTACGCCGACCCGGCGGTCGGATAGCGCACATGGGCGATGCCCCAGTTGCCCGCCAGGTTGCGCATGTTGCGGGTACGGAACACGTCCCGCACCAGGCCGGAGCCCTTGTGCATGTGAAAGCGCCCGCCCTCGGACGTTGCGATCCCTGCAGCATCCTGGCCGCGGTGCTGAAGCACCTGCAGCCCGTCATACAGCAGTTGGTTGACCGGAGAGGTGGCGACGACGCCAAGAATTCCGCACATGAAAGCCTGCCTATCTGAAACGAACTTTGTCGGCTACCGCTTGCGGCAACCAGGGTTTGGCGGCGATGACTGCCGCTTCCATCGGCGGCGAGAACATCGCCTGAGCCCACCAAGGCTGAATCGACAGGCCAGCGAGGCCACCGATCAGCACCCCGACGAAGGCCACGGCGAGGCCGCGGAGGATTCCGAACAATGCCCCGAAGAAGCGGTCCGCCGCGCCCAGGCCCACGGCCTGGAGCAGCTTGCGCAGCAGGTAGCGCAGCAGAGCCGCCACCAATAGCACGCCGATCACGATCAGGGCGATTCCGGCGACCTGACGCCACACCGGCTCCGCGATCAGGCCGCTGAACAGCTCGGCGGCGCTGTCGTTGTAGCGCCAGGCGGCGACCAGTGCAAGCACCCAGGCGAGCAGCGCCATGACCTCGCTCACGATACCGCGCCACAGCCCCACCGCCGCCGAAACGGCAAGCACGCCGAGGAATACGTAATCGAAGGCCGTCATCGCTCGACTCAGCGCGGACTCACGGCCGGCGAATACCCCTGCGCCTTGAGCCTTGCTGCCGCTTTCTCGGCCGCTTCACGGCCATCCAGCGCGCCGACACGCACACGCGTCACGCTGCCCGCCTTTTCAGTGTAGGCCGCGAATCCCTGCTTCTTGAGTTCGGCGGCGATGCGGGCTGCCTTCTCGGCGTCGCCGAAGGCGCCGACCTGGACGACGTAGGCCTCGCGGCGTGGAGAGGGCTCGTCACCACCGAGGGCAGCGCGCGCACGTGCCGCCTCTGCAGCGGCCGGATCGGAAGCGGTAGCCTTCGCCGGTTTGGACTCGCCTTTCGGCTCCGGCTTGGAGTCGCTCCTCGCCTCCGCCCTGGGCTCGGATTTCGCGTCCGGTCGCCCCGCCTGCCGCTGCGGCTCGACACTCCTGGCGGTCGGCGGCACCTTTGCCGCAGGCTCTTCGGCTGCCGCGCCAGCGGCCGGCGTTTCCTCGGGCGAGACGGCGGCGGCAGCGTCGGCTGCAGCCTGGTCGGCACTTGCGATCGGGCGCGACAGCGCGCTGTCGGCCTCGCGGTCCGGAATGGAAACCTGGATGTCCTGGCTCACCGGGCGCGGCTCCTGGTCCATCATCATCGGCAGCACGACGGCAGCCAGCAGCGCAAGCGCTGCCGCACCGACAAGGCGCCTGCGCGCGCGCTTCTTGATCTCTAGATTGTCTGCGTCGCTCACCGGAAAGCTCTGTCAGTGACGTTCGGCCCGGATCGCCGCGAGCACGTCCGCGACAGTCAGGAAAGAGCCGAAAACCACGATTCTATCACCCTCGGCAGCGCTCTTTTGCGCTGCGGCATAAGCTTCGTCAGGCGAGGCGAAGCAGCGAATGTCCGCCTCGATGCCAACCGTACGCAGATGCAGCGCCAGCTCCTCGGCCTTGAGCCCGCGCGGCCCGGGCAGATCGGTGAGCAACCAGTGGTCAACCCGTCCGCGCATCAGCGCGATCACGCCATCGACGTCCTTGTCGCGCAGCATCCCGAGGACGGCGTGCGTCTGCGGGTAAAAGCCCATGCTGCCGAGGTTCTCGGCCAGCACACCCGCCGCCTGCGGGTTGTGCGCCACGTCGAGTACCACGGCAGGACGGCCGGGCAGGACCTGGAAGCGGCCGGGAACTTCGACCAGCATCAAGCCCTGGCGAATCGCCTGCATGGAGACCGGCACGCGGTCACGCAGGGCGTCGAGGGCGGTGATCACTGCCGCCGCGTTGAGCAACTGGTTGGCGCCGCGCAAGGACGGATAAGCCAGGCCTGCACGCTTCACGAGCGCGCCTTGGGCGATCGGCGCACCGTAGCGCCAGTAACCCCATTGCTGCCGGTCGCCGCCGAAACCGAAGTCTCGACCACTGACCCACAGTCGCGCCCCGATCGCCTCGGCATGCTCCAGCAAGGAGGCGGGCGGCTGCGGATCGCCGCATACGGCCGGGCGCCCGGCGCGGAAGATGCCGGCCTTCTCGTAGCCGATCGCCTCGCGCGTGTCGCCGAGATAATCCATGTGATCCATCGCCACGCTGGTGACGATGGCGCAGTCGGCGTCGAACACATTGACGGCATCGAGCCGGCCGCCCAGGCCGACCTCGAGGATGACCACGTCGGGCGCGGCGTGCTGGAACACGGACCATGCGGCGAGCGTGCCGTGCTCGAAATAGGTCAGCGGCGTGTCACCGCGCACCGCCTCCACGCGTGAGAAGGCCTCGACGAGCTGCTCGTCGCTCACTTCCTTGCCATCGATGCGGACTCGTTCGTTGTATCGGAGCAGATGGGGCGATGTGTAGCAACCGACCCGGTAACCCTCGGCAAGCAGGATCGACTCGAGCATGGCACAGGTCGAGCCCTTGCCATTGGTGCCACCCACCGTGATGATCGTGGCGTCCGGATCCGGGCCGAGGGCCGCCCTGACCGCCTGCACGCGCTCCAGCCCGAGCCTGATCGTCTGCGAATGCCGCCCTTCGACGAGGGCGAGCCATTGGTCCAACGTTTGCGGGAACGACATCTGGGACATCGACCTCGCGCTTCAGGAACACACCGGCGCCTGCCGCGTGAGCAGGGCCAGCAGCTTGGCCAGTTGCTCGCGCATCTGGCGGCGGTCGACGATCATATCGATCGCCCCCTTCTCGAGCAGGAACTCGGAGCGCTGGAAGCCTTCCGGCAGTTTCTCGCGCACGGTCTGCTCGATCACACGCGGGCCAGCGAAGCCGATCAGCGCGCCCGGCTCGGCAATGACCACGTCGCCCATGAAGGCGAAGCTCGCCGATACGCCACCCATCGTCGGATCGGTCAGCACGGTCACGAAGGGCAGCCTGCGCTCTGCGAGCTGGGTGATCGCGGCCGTGGTCTTGGCCATCTGCATCAGCGAGAAAAGACCTTCCTGCATGCGCGCGCCGCCCGAGGCGGTGACGCAAATGAAGGGCACGCGCTGCTCGAGGGCAGCTCGAACGCCGCGCACGAATCGCTCGCCAACGACGGATCCCATTGATCCGCCGAGGAATTCGAACTCGAAGCAGGCAACGACCACCGGCACCGTCAGGATCGCGCCCTGCATGACGACCATCGCGTCCGCTTCCCCGGTGTCCGACACCGCAGCCGACAGGCGCTCGGGGTATTTTCGCGAATCCTTGAACTTCAGCGGATCGACAGGAATGACCTCGGCACCGATCTCGAAGCGCCCCTCGGCATCGAGCAGCAGATCCAGCCGCTGGCGCGCCCGCAGCCTTTGGTGATGGCCGCATTTCGGGCAGACATTGAGGTTGCTCTCGAGATCGGAGCGGTACAGCACCGCCTCGCAGGCGGTGCACTTGCTCCACAGGCCTTCCGGAATGGACTTGTTGCGGTTCGCGGATTCGCTGCGCTTGATCTTGGGCGGCAGCAGCTTTTGCAGCCAGCTCATGACTTCACTCCCACCCCAGGGGCCAGGCTGTCGAGCGCCTCGCGGATGCCGCGCATGAACGCAGTGACATTGGCCACCACCGCATCGCGCGGGCTCTGTTCAATTTCCTCGATGATGCGGCTGCCGATCACCACCGCATCGGCCACCGCACCGATGCTCCTCGCGCTCGCCGCATCGCGGATGCCGAAACCGACCCCCACCGGCATGCCGACCGCCGCGCGGATTGCCGGGATGCGCCGTGCAACCTCGTCGAGGTCGAGTTTGCCGCTGCCGGTCACGCCCTTCAACGACACATAGTAGATGTAACCGCTACCGGCGCGTGCCACATCGGCGAATCGTTGCTCGGTGGATGTGGGCGCCAGCAGGAAGATCGGATCGAGCCCGGCAGCCCTGGCCGAGGCGGCAAACTCGACGCATTCCTCAGGAGGATAGTCGACCACCAGCACGCCATCGACGCCCGCGGCCTTTGCATCGGTAACGAAGCGACCGACACCCATCGCCTCGATCGGGTTCGCATAGCCCATCAGCACGACCGGCGTATCGGCATCCTCGGTGCGGAACGTGCGCACGATGTCGAACACCTTGCGCAGGCTCATGCCCTGTGCAAGCGCGCGCTCGGATGCGCGCTGTATGGTCGGACCGTCAGCCATCGGGTCGGAAAACGGCACACCAAGCTCGATGATGTCCGCGCCGCCCGCCACCAGTGCGTGCATCAGCGGCACGGTGAGCGCGGCATCGGGATCACCCGCGGTGACGAAGGGAATCAGGGCCTTGCGGCCCGCGCCGTGCAGTTGCTGAAAGGTGGATTGGATTTTAGACATGGGGAAGTCAGAACGGGCCGCGTGGCGGCCCGGGAGAATGATCAGAACTGGATGCCGGAACGCTCGGCGACCGTGTGCATGTCCTTGTCGCCACGACCGGACAGATTCACCAGCAGGACACGGTCCCGCGGCAAGGTCGGCGCGAGCTTGGCCGCGTACGCGAGGGCATGCGAGGACTCCAGCGCCGGGATGATGCCCTCGAGCCGGCACAGGTCGTGAAAGGCCTGCAGCGCCTCCGAATCTGTCACCGCAACGTATTCGGCCCGGTGCGAATCCTTCAGCCACGCATGCTCCGGGCCGACGCCGGGGTAGTCGAGGCCCGCCGAAATCGAGTGCGTCTCGATGATCTGGCCGTCCTCGTTCTGCATCAGGTAGGTACGGTTGCCGTGCAGCACGCCGGCCTTGGCGTTGGCAGTGAGCGGCGCCGCATGGCGGCCGGTGGCAATGCCCTCGCCTGCCGCTTCGACACCGATGAGCTTGACGCCCGGCACGTCCAGATAAGGATGAAAGATGCCGATGGCGTTGGAGCCGCCGCCCACGCAGGCGAGCACGTAATCGGGCTGACGCCCGATCAGTTCGGGCATCTGCACCAGGCATTCCTTGCCGATCACCGTCTGGAAGTCGCGCACCATCATGGGGTAAGGATGCGGGCCGGCGACGGTGCCGATGATGTAGAAGGTGTCGGCGATGTTGGTGACCCAGTCACGCATCGCCTCGTTCAGCGCATCCTTGAGCGTCTTCGACCCGGACTCGACCGGCACCACGGTGGCACCCAGCAACTTCATCCGGTAGACGTTTGCCGCCTGGCGCTTGATGTCTTCGGAGCCCATGTACACCACGCACTCCATGCCATAGCGCGCGGCGACCGTCGCCGTCGCCACACCGTGCTGCCCCGCGCCGGTCTCTGCGATCACCCGCGGCTTACCCATCCGGCGCGCGACCAGCGCCTGGCCGATGCAGTTGTTCACCTTGTGCGCGCCGGTGTGATTCAGGTCTTCGCGTTTGAGGTAGATCTGCGCGCCACCAAGTTTTTCCGACAGGCGTCGGGCGTGGTAGATGGGGCTGGGGCGGCCGACGAAATGCTTCAACTCGTATTCGAACTCGGCGATGAAGGCCGGATCGTTCTGGCAGGCCTCGTAGGCCTGGCGCAGTTCGACCAGCGCCGGGATCAGGGTTTCGGCAACGAAAATACCGCCAAAAGGCCCAAAGTGGCCGCTGGCGTCAGGAAACTGGTAAGGCGTTTCAGCCATCTGCATGTCGAACTCCGGCGATGAATGCAGCGATTTTCGCCGCATCCTTGATTCCCTTTGCACTCTCCACTCCGCTGGACACATCGACTGCCCACGGCCGCACGCGCCGCACCGCCTCGCCGACGTTGTCGGCATCGAGGCCGCCGGACAGGATCAGCGGGCGCCCGAAGGCCGGGGGTATCAGCGACCAGTCGAAAGCCTTGCCCCCGCCGCCATAGCCGTCGACGAAAGCGTCCAGGAGAATGCCCCGCGCACCGGGATGTAAAGTCGAGAATTCTAGCAGATCGACCCCCGGCCGCATCCGTGCCGCCTTGATCCAGGGTCGTCCGTGGCGCGCACAATCGGCGTCGGACTCATCCCCATGGAACTGCAACAATTGCAGCGGTACACGTGACAAGGCTTCGGACACGAAAGCGGCTTCGGGGTTCACAAAAAGGCCGACTGACGTCACGAACGGCGGCAGCAGCGCGACAAGTTCGGCCGCGCGATCGAAGCTGATCGCGCGCGGACTGGGCGGATAGAACACGAAGCCGATCGCGTCGGCACCGTGTTCGACGGCCGCGCAGACGTCCTCGGCCCGCGTGAGGCCGCAAATCTTGATTCGGGTTCGGGACATTCAGATCAGGGGGAGCTGGGGCAGCGCGATGATACGCCCATCGCCGGGCAGCGACCATCGCGCGGGATAGCTCACACCGCACAGGTACAGGCCGTCGGGCGCAAAGGTCGGCGCTGCCAGGCTGCGATCACGCGCTGCCAGCACTTGGGCCATCCACTCCGGGGCGTACCGGCCCTTGCCCACATAAACCAGCGCGCCGACGAGGTTGCGGATCATGTGATGCAGGAAGCCATCGGCGCGGAAGTCGAACACGAGGAACTGTCCTTCGCGGCGCACGCCTGCCTCGTGCATCAGGCGGACGGGGCTGCGCGCCTGGCAACCGGCTGCACGAAAGGTCGTGAAATCGTGCGCCCCCACCAGATGGCGAACTGCCGCCGCCATGGCGGATTCGTCGAGCGGCAGGTGGAACCACCCCACCCGACCGGCCAGCAGAGCCGGCCGCGTTGGCGCGTTGAACAGCACATAGCGGTAGCGGCGCTCGTAGGCAAGATAGCGGGCGTGAAAATCCGCATCCACCCCGACTGCCCAACGCACCACGACCGCTGGCGGCAAGTTCGCGTTGACGCCGCGCACCCAGGCCGAGGCAGGACGGATCGCGCCGGTGTCGAAGTGCGCAACCTGGGCGGTGGCGTGCACACCCGTGTCGGTGCGACCGGCACAGTGCAGGCGCACCGGCTCTCCAGCGATCTTCGCCAGGGCCGCTTCCAGGACGTCCTGCACCGTACGCCCGTGCGCCTGGCTCTGCCAGCCTTCGAAGGCGTCTCCGGCATATTCCACGCCAAGAGCGATACGCCTCATGCGAGCGTCCACCACAGGAGACACCCCCCCAGCACGAATGCGCCGAACACCACCTCGCGCAGGCCGAGCTGCTCCACCGCCAGATGCAGCCGTTCCGGGGCCGCGACCGGGCCTTCGCCGAGCAGCCAGACACGCCAGTCGACGAGACCGTCCTCGCTGGAGAATTCCACGTAGCGCAGCACGAGCAGCAGGCGCACCGCCACCCGATCAGCAGGCAAGCCGACCCAGCCCAAGGGGCGACACAGGGCGCGCAAGCCGCCCACCAGGCGCTCGGGGGCGAGCTGGTCGAGGAGCACGGCGACGCTGCTCACGACCGTAAAAAGGCGCGCGAGGTGCTCTGCAGCCAGGCGCAGGCCCTCATGCGTGGGGCTGACGTGCGGCCACGCGACGAGCACCGCCTCGCCCGGTGTGAACCATGCGAAAAGCACGAAGATCGCCAACAGCAGGAAGCGCGTTCGACGCAGCAGCCGCGACACGCGCGAACCAGCAAGGAAATAGGCGAGCAGACCACAGCCGAGTGCAACGCCGGCCAGCGCATTGCCCGGCAAGAACTGCACCAGCGCCACGCCAAGCAGCCAAAGCAGGAGAAGGAAGCCCGAATGCATCGTTCCGGAGCGACCGGCGGCGTGCGCCAGGATCAAGCGTCACGCCTGCACGGCAAGTGCTCAGCCCAGCCGCGCAATCATGTCGCGCGCCACGGACTGCTGTTGTGCGCCCCCCTCGCGCAACACCTCGTCGAGGAGTTCCAGTGCCCCCTCCTTGTCGCCCATCTCTTCATAGGCGCGCGCCAGTTCGAGCTTGGTTTCGATTTCCTCGAAGTTCTCGGGGCGTTCCTCGCTCGTCGCCGGTGCCATCTGAGCGGCATCGCGCACCGCATCGACCGGCGCCATCTCGGCCGAATCGAGCAGGTTGAGATCGAGGTCGAGCGCGGTCAGGTCGAGGCTGGGCGGAACCGCGGCCGACGCCGCTGCGGATGCGGGCTCGATGTCGAAATCGAAGTCCAGAAGGCCAGGATCGAAGCTCGACTTCTCCAGATCCATCTCTGATCGCGTTGCAGCCTCCGCCCCCGGTGGGGGCGCAACCGGCCGCTCCAGGGTTGGCTCGGCGATGCCGCCACCGGCCAGGTCAGGGAAATCGAAATCGAGGTCAAGCGCGGTGGCGTCGGGATCGAAGGACGGGGCATCAGGCGCGACGAAGGTCGCCTTCAGGTCAGGCGCCGCGTTCCCGGTCAGATCCGGCGCCTCGGCAGCAGATTCGAAGTCCATTCCGAGCGCGGTGGTCTCGGGCTCGAACCGCAGCGGCGCCGCGTCGACCATCGTGGCGTCCAGATCCGGAGTCGACGCTTCCGAAGGCTCGAGATCGAGATCAGGAAGCTCGAAATCGAAGGCGCTCGCCACCTCCTCGAAGCCCTCCTCCACCTCCGTCGCTGCAGCAGGAATCTCCTGCGCCTGCAGAACCGGTGCCGCCGAGAGTTCCGGCTCGCCGATATCGAGATCGAAAGTCAGGCCCTGGTCCTCCGGTTCGCCCACCTGCGCCGCGTCTTGGGTGCTGTCGAGCGTTGCCACAGGAGCCGGCTCCGGTTCGTCGAGGCCGAGGTCGAAATCGATCACAGCGCCGTCTGCCGGCAGTTGCCCAGCGGCGCTGCCGCGCGAGCCATCCTCGGCCGCGGGCGCGCCGCCCGCATCGGGCTCGCCCTCGTCGGAAAACTGGCCAAGTGCTCCAGGACGCGTCCAGGTATCCTTGAATTGCGACTGGGCCGGCTCGACCGGCAGCGAGGCGGTGAAGTCCAGCGCGGACAGCTCTTCAACGCCCTCCCCGATCTCAGGCTCGGCAGGCTCCTGTTGCGGGACCGTGGCAGTGAAATGCTCGGCGTCCGTCGGCTTCGATGCCATCGCGGCTGCCATCGCAACACCCGCCAACCCGGCCGCAGTCGCCGCCGGGACCGCCGCGCGCGCGACTGCACCGGCGCCAGCCAGACCCTCGGTGCGCGCTGCGACCTGGTCTCCATACAGGGGATTGTCCGGATCCAGCTTGCGCCCCATCAACGCGGCACGCTCCCAATCGGCGCCACGCCCTCCAGTACGCGCGTAAAGCTCGGCAGCCACCATCTCGAACTGCTTCAGGCTCTTGCGCTGGGCGTAGATCTCGAGCAGCTTGAGATGGATCGCGGCACGGTCGGGATCGGCCTTCATCGCATCCTGCAGGATCTCTTCCGCCTGCGCGTCCCGTCCATAGGCCATATACACGTCGGCCTCTGCCACGGGATCGACTCCTTCGTCAGTGTCGATCGCAGAGAGCCCGGACTGGCTGAAATCGGTCATCAGCATGCTGTTGCCGGTGTCGACACTCTGCCCGCCCGTCTCGCCGAAGACAGTGCCCGGCTCGCCCGGCTGTGTCGCGCCCGCATGACCGCTCTCGTCAGCCCCCACTGCCTCTTTACTGCGGCGCTGCCGCAGTCGCAGCGCCACCAGGGCAAGCAGCAGGGCAGCCGCGCCGCCTCCAGCCGCCAGCGTGGAGGGATCGGCCAGCAGCGAGTCGACGAAGCCAGGCTCCTCGGGTGGAGGCGGCGGGGGCTCAGCACGGGTCTGCTTCGGCTCCTGCCTGGGCTCTGCTGCCGGCGCCGGTACCGGCGCAGGCTCTGCGGGCTTGGCCGTTGGTGCGCTGTCCGCGGCCGGGCTCTTGGCGGCAACATCGGCTGGCGTCGGTTGTGCGACTGGCGGCTCTGCGGGAGCCGGCGCAGGCGCCACGGCGGCAGGCGTCGCCGGCGCGGCGGACGAGCCCGCCTCCGAACGCGGCGTACCGCCCGCCTGCTGTTGCGCCTGCGCCAGCGCGCCGCTGCGAACTTCCAGCAGCTTCTGCATGTCGCGGATACTCTGCTCGAGTTGTGCGAGCCGCGCATTTGCGTCCTGCAGCGCCTTTTCGCGCGAAGCAAGCTCCTCCTCGAGTGCTTGCAGGCGCGTGGTGGTGTCACCCTCGCCCAGCTTTTCCGAGCGGGAGACGCGCACCTTGTCCTTCGACTCGGCGGCCGGCCGGGCTTCTTCCACCTTCGGCACGATGCGACCGCCGCTTGCCTGCTCGGCAGCAGCCTCGGCGGGCTCCGCGCGCTCAGCCACTGCGCCCGCGAGACGCCGGCGGTAGGCATCGAAATCGGCCGCCTGGGCAAGGATTTCCCGCCTCGCCTCGACCGGGGTCACGGACTGTACCCGGTCTGCCGAGGGGATGGAAAGGACCGCGCCAGCCTTGAGCCGATTGATGTTGCCACCTTCGAACGCTGCCGGATTGGCACGGAAGAGCGCGATCAACGTCTGGTCGAGGTTGGCTCCCGCTGGCGCAGTGTTGCCGGCAATGCTGCGCAGCGTGTCGCCACGCTTGACGGTATAGCGATCCGGAGCTGCCACGCTGGCGGGAGCCCGTTCGCGTTCGGTCTCGCGCACGGCCGCCGGAGCCGGCGCCGGCATTTTTGGCGCGGGAGCTACGGCGGCTGGCTCGATGCGCGCGGCCACCGGCTTGGGTGCCGACAGGTCGACCGGATCGAGCAGGAAAGTGTAGTCGCGCGCCAACTGACCCGAGGCCCAGTTCAGCTCGACGAGCAACTCCACGAAAGGATCGTTGATGGGCCGCGCGCTGGACAAGCGGATGACCGGCCTGCCGCTGCGCGCGTCGAGGCTGGCACGCACGCTCGCGGCTGCCGCAGAGTATGCGATGTTCGCCGCGCGAAAGGCGTCGGGCGAACCAATGCGGGCAGTGAGCGACTGCAGCTCCTGCGGCGTGGCGTTTACGCTGATTTCCGCCCGAAGCGGCTGTCCGAGCCCACTGAAAACGTTGATCTGTCCCAGCCCGGCCGCCTGGCTACCAACCGGGAACGAGGCGATCGCCAGCGCGATCAGCGAAGCCTTGAGCGACGTCTTCATGAGTTTCTTCAACCTGCGTATCTCCCCAAGCCTCGTCCCTGAGACGCCAGCCAAGGCGACCTGCCTGGCAATCTAGCATCCCAACGTACTTCACGCAGCAACCATTCCATTTGCAAGGCCATTGGTCGTGACGAAGTGCCGACTTCAGGCCAGATGCCGCCGGGGAGCATCCCCGGCGGGGTATTGATGATCAGCGCTCGAGCAGGATGCGAAGCATGCGGCGCAGCGGCTCGGCGGCACCCCACAGCAACTGGTCGCCCACGGTGAACGCACCGAGGTAATCGTTGCCCATCGCCAGCTTGTGCAGCCGGCCGACCGGGACCGTCAGCGTTCCGGTGACGGCGGTCGGCGTCAGCTCGCGTTCGGTGATCTCGCGCTCGTTCGGCACGACCTTCACCCACTGGTTGGCGCTGCCGATGATGTCGGTGAGTTCGTCCAGCGGCGCGTCCTTCTTCAGCTTGATCGTCAGCGCCTGCGAGTGGCAGCGCATCGCGCCGATGCGCACGCACAGGCCGTCGATGGGGATCGAGCCGGCGGAGCGGAACGGAGCGTTGCCGAGGATCTTGTTGCACTCGGCGCCGCCCTTCCATTCTTCCTTGCTCTGGCCGTGCTCGACCGGTACGTCGATCCATGGAATCAGGCTCCCCGCAAGCGGCGTGTTGCGGAAGTTCTTCTTCGGGAAACCATCGGAACGGATAGTCTCGGCAACCTTGCGGTCGATCTCGAGGATGGCCGAAGCCGGATCGGCGAGCAGATCCTTCACCGAGTCGTGGATGGTGCCCATCTGCGCGATCAGCTCGCGCATGTTCTGCGCGCCCGCGCCCGATGCGGCCTGGTAGGTCATTGCCGAGATCCACTCGACCAGGCCGTGCCTGAACAGCCCACCCAGGCCCATCAGCATCAGCGACACGGTGCAGTTGCCGCCGATCCAGTCGCGACCGCCCTTCGCGAGCGCGGCGTCGATGACGTTGCGGTTGACCGGATCGAGAATGATGACCGCGTTGTCTTCCATGCGCAGCGCGCTCGCGGCGTCGATCCAGTGCCCCTTCCAGCCCGTTGCGCGCAGCTTCGGGTACACCTCCTTGGTGTAGTCGCCGCCCTGGCAGGTGATCACGATGTCGCACGCCTTCAGCGCATCGATGTTCATCGCGTCCTGCAGGGGCTCCGCCGCTTCCTTGCCGCCGAACGCCGGTGCCTTGCCGCCAGCGTTGGAGGTGGAGAAATACACCGGTTCGATATGGGCGAAATCGCCCTCTTCCACCATGCGCTGCATGAGCACGGAACCGACCATTCCGCGCCAGCCAACCAGACCGACTCGATTCATTGCCTCACCTCTCAGACTCAGTTTTCAGTTCTTCGCGATCACAGCGCCGCCAGCACGGCATCGCCCATTTCCGTGGTACCCACGCGGCGCGTGCCCGGCTCATAGATGTCGCCGGTGCGGTAGCCCTGCGCGAGCACCTTCTTCACCGCACTCTCGATGCGCTGTGCCGAAGCCTCGTCGTTGAACGAGTAGCGCAGCATCATCGCGGCCGACAGCATCGTCGCCAGCGGATTGGCCAGGTTCTGGCCGGCGATGTCCGGCGCCGAACCGTGCGAGGGCTCGTACATGCCCTTGTTGTCGGCATTGAGCGACGCCGACGGCAGCATGCCGATCGAGCCCGTCAGCATCGAGGCCTCGTCGGACAGGATGTCGCCGAACATGTTGCCCGTGACCATCACGTCGAACTGCTTGGGGTTGCGCACCAGTTGCATGGCCGCGTTATCGACCAGCATGTGGGTGAGCTCCACCTCCGGGTAATCCTTCTTCACTTCTTCGGCAATGTCGCGCCAAAGTTGAGTGGTTTCGAGAACGTTCATCTTGTCGACCGAACACAGCTTCCTGCCGCGCTTCATGGCCGCCTCGAAAGCCACGCGCAGGATGCGCCTGATCTCGTACTCAGCGTAGATCATCGTGTTCCAGCCCACGCGTTGAGTTTCGCCATTGACCTCGCGCATCTCGATGCCGCGCGGCTGGCCGAAGTAGATGTCGCCGGTCAGCTCGCGCACGATCAGGATGTCGAGACCGGAGACGACTTCGGGCTTCAGCGTCGAGGCATTGGCCAGTTCCGGATAGAGGATCGCGGGGCGGAGGTTGGCGAACAGCGCGAGCTCCTTGCGGATGCCGAGCAGGCCCAGCTCAGGACGCTGGTGCCGAGGAAAGCTGTCCCACTTCGGTCCGCCCACCGCGCCCAGCAGGATCGCGTCGGCTTCACGCGCCAGCTTCAGCGTTGCCTCGGGCAGCGGCGTGCCGGCGGCATCGACGGCGCAGCCACCGACGAGGCCCTCTTCCATCTCGAACTTCAGGTCGAGCGCCTTCAGCAGACGCACCGCCTGGGCCATGATCTCCGGGCCGATGCCGTCACCCGGCAGGACACAAATCTTCATCGAATCATTCTCCACAGTAGCCAGCCGCGGTCCGGTCAGGCGAAGTAATAAGGGTGCTCGGCGCGCCGCTGCGCCTCGAAGGCGCGGATCTTGTCCGCATGGCGCAACGTCAGGCCGATGTCGTCCCAACCGTTCAGCAGGCATTCCTTGCGGAACGCGTCGATGTCGAAGGCGATGACCTTGCCGTCCGGACGAGTGATCGTCTGCGCCGCGAGATCCACCTTCAGGCGATAGCCTTCGTACGCCGCGCACTGGCGGAAGAGTTCGTCGACCTCCTCCGCACCGAGCTGGATCGGCAACAGGCCATTCTTGAAGCTGTTGTTGAAGAAGATGTCGGCGAAGCTCGGCCCGATCAGCACGCGGAAGCCGTAATCCTCCAGCGCCCATGGGGCATGCTCGCGCGAGCTGCCGCAGCCGAAGTTGTCACGCGTCAGCAGGATCTGCGCGCCCTGGTAGCGCGGCTGGTTGAGCACGAAATCCGGGTTCAGCGGTCGCTTGCTGTTGTCCTGGCCGGGCTGGCCGACGTCGAGGTAGCGCCACTCGTCGAAGGCGTTGGGGCCGAAGCCGCTGCGCTTGATGGACTTCAGGAACTGCTTCGGGATGATGGCGTCGGTGTCGACGTTGGCGCGGTCGAGCGGCGCCACGAGGCCGTCGAGAACGGTAAAGGGATTCATTATTTCGCTGTCCTCTGGATGATCTCGCCGCCGCGTTCGATGTCCTGTCCGATGCCGCGCACCGTGTTGCAGGCGGAGAGGCTTGCGCCGAGGCAGAGCGCGGCGAGAAGAAGTGCCAGTTGTCTCATGATCTGTTCCGCAATGAACTGTCGTGTGGCAATCGGGGACTCAGCCCAGCGTGCGCACATCGACGAAGTGGCCTGCCACTGCGGCGGCGGCAGCCATCGCCGGACTCACCAGGTGGGTGCGCCCACCCGCGCCCTGGCGGCCTTCGAAGTTCCGGTTGGACGTCGAGGCGCAACGCTCGCCCGGCTCCAGGCGGTCGGCGTTCATCGCCAGGCACATCGAGCAACCCGGCTCGCGCCACTCGAAGCCGGCGGCGAGGAACACCTCGTGCAGGCCTTCTGCCTCCGCCTGGCGCTTGACCAGGCCGGAACCCGGCACCACGAGCACGCGGCGCACGTTGTCCGCCTTCCTGCGCCCCTTGGCCACGGCGGCCGCCTCGCGCAGATCCTCGATACGCGAGTTGGTGCACGAACCGATGAAGACCTGGTCGACGCGGATGTCGGTCATCGGCGTGTTGGCCTCGAGTCCCATGTACTTGAGGGCCCGCTCCATGCCTTCACGCCTGACCGGATCGGCTTGTTGCGCCGGATCGGGCACGCGGTCATTGACCGTGACCACCATCTCGGGCGACGTACCCCAGGTGACCTGCGGCTGGATGGCCGCGGCATCGAGTTCGACGACCTTGTCGAACCTGGCGCCTTCATCGCTCTTCAGCGTACGCCAGTAGGCAACCGCCTTGTCCCAGTGCTCACCCGTGGGGGCGAACGGTTTGCCCTTCAGATACGCGATGGTGGTTTCATCCACGCCCACCATGCCGGCGCGCGCGCCCGCCTCGATGGCCATGTTGCAGATCGTCATGCGGCCTTCCATCGACAGCGCGCGGATGGCGCTGCCGCCGAACTCCATCGCATAGCCGGTGCCGCCGGCCGTGCCGATCCTGCCGATGATGGCGAGGACGATGTCCTTGGCGGTGACGCCACGGCCGAGTTCGCCGTCGACCTTGATCAGCAGGGTCTTCGACTTCTTCTGCAGCAGGCACTGCGTGGCCAGCACATGCTCGACCTCGGAGGTGCCGATGCCGTGCGCCAGGCAGCCGAAGGCGCCGTGGGTGGACGTGTGAGAATCGCCGCAGACGACGGTCATGCCCGGCAAGGTGGCACCGTTCTCCGGCCCGATCACGTGGACGATGCCCTGACGCTCATCCTTGAACGGAAAATAGGCGAGCGAACCGACTTCGCGGATGTTGGCGTCGAGCGTCTCGACCTGCTGCCGCGACACCGGATCCTGAATGCCCTGCTCCCAGTGGTCGGTCGGCGTGTTGTGATCGGCCGTCGCCACGATGGACGACACGCGCCAAGGCTTGCGACCGGCCAACTTGAGACCTTCGAAGGCCTGCGGGCTGGTGACTTCGTGCACCAGGTGGCGATCGATGTAGATCAGCGCCGTGCCGTCGGCCTCCTGGTGGACAACGTGGCTCGACCAGAGCTTTTCGTACAGCGTTTGGGCTTCCATCCAATAAGGTCCAAGGAAAGAAAAGGTTACGATTATTTCACAAAGCCTGCCGCGCTGAACAGCACGCCGCCCGCCGCTCGACGAACGCGCCGGCCTCAGCGTCGGGCGCGCTCGTACAGCGGCAGCACGCGCGACGAATACTCCGCCAGCTCACGCTGACGGGTGGCATGCGACGGGTGGGTGGAGAGCCACTGCGGCGGCCCGCCGTTGGAGGCGGACGACATCTTGTTCCACAGCGTCACCGCCGCACGCGGGTCGTAACCGGCTCGCGCAGCCAGCTCGACTCCCATGCGGTCCGCTTCCATCTCGTACTCGCGCGAGTTAGGCAACTCGAAGGTCACCTTGGCCACCATGCCCATGAGGTCCTGGCCCGCCGAGCCCACGCCGAGCAGCGCCCCCGCGACCGACACGCCCAGGCCGGTGACCATGGCTTTGGACACCTTTTCGCGCGCATGCTCGCGCAGCGCGTGTGCGATTTCGTGCCCCATCACCGCTGCGATCTCGTCGTCGCTCAGCTTCAGCCGGTCGATGATGCCGGTGTAGATGGCCATCTTGCCGCCCGCCATGCACCACGCATTGAGCTCGTTCGAGCTCAGCACATTCACCTCCCACGGCCAGCGCAGCGCATCCTGACGGAAGGCGCCGACTTGCGAAGTAAGCCGCGCCACGATGGTGCGCACGCGCTGCACTTCACCCGGATCACGGTTGAGCGCGTTCTTGCTCCTGGCGTCGGCCATCATCTGCTGATACTCCTGGCGCGAGGCCTGCTCCACTTCCTGCGCGGACACCATCATCATCTGCGAGCGCTCGACACCGACCACCCCACCGCCTGTCGTCTGCACCGTCTGGCAGGCGACGGTGATGGTCGCCGCAAGCGCGACCGGCAGCAGATTGCGTAGCACCGACTTCATGCCGATATCCTCCATCAGTTCTCGTTCTTGCTCTCCGACACGGGCCAGCCACGCGCCAGCCATGCCAGGCCCGCCAGCGCGAACCCGGCACCGAGCGTATACGTCCAGGCCGACCCGAGCACTTCCCAGGTGTAACCGCTTGCCAGGCCACCGACCATCCCGCCGGCACCGAAGGACAGGCTGCCATACAGCGCCTGTCCATGGGATTGGAGGCGCCCGGGGAACCACTGGTTCACCATCGCGATTGCCGCCGCATGATAGGCGCCGAAGGTGATGCCATGCAGCAGTTGCGCGAACACCAGCACCGGCATGCTGCCAACACCCCAGCCGATCAGGACGAAGCGCAGCACCGCAGCGGCGAAGCTGAACAGCAGGATGCCACGCATCGTCCATCGCCGCGCAATGCGCGGCATCAGCATGAAGACGGCGATCTCGGCGAGCACGCCCAGCGTCCACATCCAGCCGACCACCGCCTTCCCGTAACCGTGCTCGACCAGATAGATGGAATAGAAGACGTTGAGCGCGCCATGTGCCGCCGCCATCAGGAAACAGGCGCCGAGCAAGGCCCTGACTTCGGACCGCGCCAGTGTGGCACGCAGACTCACCGACTCACGGTGCTCGCCTGCACCGCCCACGTCGGGCACCGCCACCGCGCAGCCGAGGATGCCCAGCAGCACCGTGGCGATCACCCACAACAACGTGGCCACCGGCAGCCGGTCGAGCGCGTAGCCAAGGACGAGCACCGCCACCACGAAGCCGACCGATCCCCACACCCGGATGCTGCCGTAACGGTGCGCGTCGGCGCCGAGATGCGCAAAGGTGACGCTCTCCATCAGGGGCAGCGCAGCACTCCAGAAGAAGGACATCAGCGCCATCGCAGCGAACAGCCCGGCAAAGGAATCGAGGTAGAAGAAGAGCGAGAAACCCGCCAGGCTCAGCAGCGCCGAAGCGCGCACAATGGGGAGGCGCACGCCGAATCGCTCCGCCATCCAGCCCCACAGGCCGGGCGCGAGCACGCGCATGACCTGCATCAGCGACATGAGGATGGCGATGTCGGCGGCGGACAGGCTCAGGGATTGCAGGTAGAGCGTGAAATACGGCGAGAATGCGCCGACGAACGCAAAGTATGCGAAGTAGTAGGCCGACAGGCGCCAGTAGGGAAGCATCGAGAGAACTCCGGCGCGGGCGGAATCACCCGCCGGAATGCATGGTACGGGCATCGTGCCCGCCGCTGCAGCCCCGAGGAGCCTTTGCGGCGTGCTGCATGAAGGCGAATCAGCGTGCCCGCGGCGACGGCACGGGCTGCTGCCCGCCCGGCGCCAGCCCGGCGATCTTCGGCGTGGTCGTCACCACGTCGCCGCATTGCGCGCGGTGACGCAGCGCGTGGTCGATCAGCACCAGCGCCAGCATCGCCTCGGCGATGGGTGTGGCGCGGATGCCGACACAGGGGTCGTGGCGGCCGTGCGTGTTCACGATGACCGGCTCTCCCTGCCGGTCGATGGAGCGGCGGTCCAGGCGGATGCTGGAAGTCGGCTTGATCGCCATGCTCACCAGGATGTCCTGCCCGGTGGAGATGCCGCCGAGCACACCGCCGGCGTTGTTCGAAAGGAAGCCCTCTGGCGTCATCTCGTCACCATGCTCGGTACCACGCTGCGCGATCGAGGCGAAGCCCGCTCCGACCTCCACCCCCTTCACCGCGTTGATGCCCATCATGGCGTAGGCGATGTCGGCGTCCAGGCGGTCGTATACCGGCTCGCCCCAGCCGACCGGGACGCCGCTGGCGACGACGTTGATGCGCGCGCCGATCGAATCCCCGGACTTCCGCAGCTCGTCCATGTAGTTTTCCAGCTCCGGCACGATCGCGGCGTTGGGCGCGAAGAACGGGTTGCCATCGACCTCGTCCCAGGACACGAACGGGATTTCGAGCGGACCGAGTTGCGCCATGTAGCCGCGGATCACGATGCCGTAACGTTGCTGCAGCCACTTGCGCGCGATCGCGCCGGCCGCCACCCGCACCGCGGTTTCGCGCGCCGACGAGCGACCGCCGCCGCGGAAATCGCGCACGCCGTATTTCTGCAGGTAGGCATAGTCGGCATGGCCAGGACGGAAGGTGTCGGCGATGTTGCCATAGTCGCGCGAGCGCTGATCCTGGTTGCGGATCAGCAGGGCAATCGGCGTTCCGGTGGTCACCCCTTCGAACACGCCGGAGAGGATCTCGACCTCGTCCGGTTCGCGTCGCTGGGTGACGTGGCGCGAGGTGCCGGGCTTGCGCCGGTCGAGCTCTGCCTGGATCTCCTCCACCGCGATCGGCAGACCCGGCGGGCAGCCGTCGATTACGCAGCCGATGGCCGGTCCGTGGGATTCGCCGAAAGAGGAAACTGAAAACAGCGTGCCGAAGGAATTGCCCGACATGGAGAGGAAGTTCCGATCAGAAGATGAGGCGCCAGCCGGGCGCATCAACAAGAAAAAAGGCGCTGCCGAGTTTAGCACACGCCTTTTTTCACCCTGCCGGCCCCGCAGTGGGGGCCGTCGCGACGGCGATCAGTGGAAGAAGCTTTCCAGCCGCTCAAACACTTCGTGCTCCGCGCCGTGCTGGCGGACTGCCAGCACGTCCTCGAGCTTCTCCAACTGACGCACCATCTGGTCGAGGCGCTGGTCCTCGTAGACGAGCAGCCAGATCCGGCTGCGGCGTGCATCGCCCAAGGGCATGCACAGGATGCCCTCGACGTTGAACGCGCGACGCGCGAAGAGATTGCAGATGTGACTCATCACACCCGGGTGGTTGTTCACCTCGAGCTCCAGCACAATCTTGGCAAAGCCGGCTTGCGGCAACGGGTCGGCAACCTGCTCGATCATCATCAGCCTCCGATCATCTCGGTATTGGCCGCACCGGGCGGCACCATGGGGTAAACGAACTGTTCGCGGTCGATCGACGCGTGGATCAGGCAGGGGCCGGGCTGCTTGAGCACCTGCGCCAGGGTCGTGCGCGGATCTTCGGCATCGTCCAGATTGACAGCGGGAATGCCGAAGCCCTCGGCGATCTTCACGAAATCGGGCGCGCCGCGATACTTGGACGCGAACACGCGCTTGCCGTAGAAGAGGTTCTGCTGCTGGTAAACCAGGCCGAGCGAGTTGTTGTTCATCAGCACGATCTTGACGTTCAATCCTTGCTCGGCCAGCGTCGCGAGCTCCTGGATATTCATCTTGAAGCTGCCGTCGCCAGAGAAGCACACCACGGTGCGCTCGGGTTCGGCGAGCGCGGCACCGATGGCTGCCGGCATGCCGAAACCCATCGTGCCGAGGCCGCCCGACGTCAGCCACTGTCGTGGCCGACGGAACGGATAGGCCTGTGCGACCCACATCTGGTGCTGGCCGACGTCGGTGGTGATCACCGCGCTGTCGTCAAGCGCGCCGGCCACCGCCTGGACAAGGCCGTAATGGGTGCGCGGATCGTCCGCCCCCGGCAACTGCATCGGGAAACGCTGCTTCAGGCTCTCGACGTGCGACAGCCAGTGCTCGCGCAGCGTGACCTTGACCCGCGGCAGCAGGGCTTCGAGCGCCGTCCGCACGTCGGAATGCAGACCGACGTGCGCGGTCTTGATCTTGTGCAGTTCCGAGCGGTCGATGTCGATGTGCACGATCTTCGCGTTCGGGCAGAACGAGGCCGCACGACCGATCGCACGGTCGTCGAAGCGGGCGCCGACGACGACCAGCAGATCGGCTTCCTCGAGCACGAAGTTGGTGTGGCGGGCACCGTGCATGCCGAGCATGCCGATCGACAGCGGATGGTCCATCGGCATCGCGCCGAGCGCCATCAGCGTCATCGTGGTCGGCATGCTGGCCTGCTCGGCAAGCGTGACGGCAAGCGAGGAAGCCCCCGAGCTCACCACGCCGCCGCCGAGGTAGAGCACCGGGCGCTCGGCCTCGTTGATCATGCGCGCGGCCGTCTCGAGCGCGCCCATGTCGATCTCGGGCGCCTTGTCAGGCTCCGCGGGCGGCGGAAAATCGGCGAATTCGATCACCTGGTTCTGCACGTCCTTGGGCACGTCGACCAGCACCGGACCCGGGCGGCCCGACATCGCGATGCGAAAGGCATCCGGAATGACTTCGAGCAGTTCCTGCGCCGAGCGCACGAGGAAGTTGTGCTTGGTGATCGGCACGGTGATGCCGTAGATGTCGACTTCCTGGAAGGCGTCAGTGCCAATCATCGACTGCGGCACCTGGCCGGTGATGGCCACCATCGGAATTGAATCGAGGCAGGCGTCGGCAATCGCAGTGACGAGGTTCGTCGCGCCCGGGCCGCTGGAGGCAAAGCACACCTCCGGCTGGCCCGACACGCGCGCCATGCCTTGCGCCATGAAGCCGGCACCCTGCTCATGCCGGGCCAGCACGTGGTGGATCTTGTCGGTCTGCGACAACGCGTCATAAAGCGGCAGGATGGCGCCGCCCGGGATGCCGCAGATGGTGCGAACACCCTGCCGCTCAAGAAGGCGCACGATCAATTCCGCGCCGGTCATTCTCATCATGTGCTTCTCCTAGATTTTCCTTGCGACGACATCACCGGCGGCCAAAAAAACAAAACCCCCGCCGGCCTTGCGCGCCGACGGGGGTGATGAATTCTGTTGCCTGACCCTGATCCGTTACGACGCGCGCCCGCCTACGCCTACTACGCGTACGATCAGGGCGACGAGGGATGCAGGAAAACGGGTCATTGCGGTTCAGGCGGTGTAACGGCGAAGATGAAACCATGAAAAGAAGGCAAAAACAAGCGTCTCCTCTCCCCGTTCATGCCTCACCGCAGCGCAGGGCGCGACGCAGGATCTTGCCGACGTTGCTCTTGGGCAATTCACTGCGAAATTCCACTCGGTGCGGAACCTTGTAGCCGGTCAGGTTCTGGCGGCAATGTGCAATGACCTCCTGCTCGGTCAGCGACGGATCCCTGCGCACGACGAACACCTTGACCGCCTCGCCGCTGCGCTCGTCGGGAACGCCGACCGCAGCCACCTCGAGCACCCCTGGATGACTCGCGATGACGTCCTCGACCTCGTTCGGATAAACGTTGAAGCCCGACACGAGGATCATGTCCTTCTTGCGGTCGACGATACGCACGAAGCCGCGCTCGTCCATCACCGCGATGTCGCCCGTGCGCAGGAAGCCGTCGGCAGTGAACGCACGCGCGGTGTCGTCCGGCCGGTTCCAGTATGCCCGCATCACCTGCGGCCCCTTCACGCAAAGCTCGCCGCGGCTGCCGGTAGGCTGTTCGACATCGTCATCGTCGCGAATGCTGACCTCGGTCGAAGGCACGGGCAGGCCGATCGAATGGTTGAACTCGGCCAGATCAAGAGGATTGATGCACACGGCCGGCGACGTTTCGGTCAGCCCGTAGGCCTCGACCAGCAACCTCCCGGTCGTACGTTGCCACTTCTCTGCCACTGCCTGCTGCACGGCCATCCCGCCACCAAGCGAGATTTTCAGCGCGGAGAAATCCACTTGCGCGAAGTCGGGGTTGTTCAACAGCGCGTTGAACAAGGTGTTGACGCCGGTGATGGCGGTGAACCGATATTGCGCGAGTTCCTTGACGAGACCCGGAATGTCGCGGGGATTGGTGATCAGCACGTTGGTGGCGCCAATCTTGAGGAAGGTCAGGCAGTTCGCCGTCAGCGAGAAGATGTGGTACAGCGGCAGCGCGGTGATGATGATTTCCTCGCCGTCGCGCACATGAGGCGCAATCCACGCATGCGCCTGCTGCAGGTTGGCGATGATGTTGCCGTGGCTGAGCGCCGCGCCCTTGGCGACGCCGGTCGTCCCTCCCGTGTATTGCAGGAAGGCAATGTCTTCCTGCCCTACAATTACCGGCGCCAGTTCAGCCTTGGCGCCCAGCCCGAGCGCCTCAGCAAAGCGGACCGCTCCGTCTAGTTGCCAGGGCGGCACAAGCTTCCTGACATGACGGACAACGAAATTGACGACCTGGCGCCTGGGAAAATCCAGCATCTCTCCCAGGCTCGCAACGACGATGTGGCGCAGCGGCAGGCTGTGGCAAACCTGCTGCAAGGTGTGTGCGAAGTTCTCTAGGATGACAATCGCCTCGGCCCCGGCATCGGCAAGTTGATGCTCGAGTTCGCGGGCCGTGTACAGCGGATTGACGTTGACGATCGTATAGCCAGCGCGCAATGCGCCGAACAAGGCGATGGGATACTGCAGCAGGTTGGGCATCATCAGCGCAACCCGGCTGCCGCGTTGCAGCTTCAGACCCTGCTGCAGGTAAGCGGCGAACTTTCTCGATTCCTGCTCGAGCTCCGCATAGGTGATCGCCTTGCCCATGCAGACATAAGCAGGATGCGAGGCAAAGCGCCGCACGCTCTGTTCGAACAGATCGCCGATCGAGCGATAGGCGCTGACATCGATCTCGGCCGGAACGCCGGGGGGATAGCTTCTGAGCCAGATCTTTTCCACCATGCCTCCTCGCCCAGCAAGGTCCGTCGCCCCAGCGTCCGCAGGCCATCCGGCGGCTGCATGCGACATCGCACCGCCCGTGCCGCGACGATCAGCTCTCGCCTTCCTCGGCCGGCCAGTTGCGGATGTAGTTCTTCAGCATGCGGTTCTCGAAGCTCTGCTCCTCCAGCACCGCCTTGGCGACATCGTGGAAGCTGACCACGCCGAGGAGGACGCCCCCATCCATCACCGGCAGGTAGCGTTGGTGATGCTCGACCATCAGCCGGCGCAACTCGTCCATTTCCATGTTGGGCGACGCCGACAGCGGATTCGGCAGCATGGCTTGCTCGATGCTGACGGCTTCCCATGACGCGGCCGCGCGCTGAACGGCCTTCAGCACCTCGCGGAAAGTCAGCAGGCCGACCATGTGGCCGCGCGAGAACACCACGAGCGAACCGACGTCCTGCTCGTTCATGATGGCGACGGCTTCCGCGACGCTCCTGTTGGGCGCGATCGTGTACAGAACCTTCCCCTTGATCGCGAGGATCTCGCTCACCAGCATCTTCTTCTCCCTGACGTCATGTCGAATGGCGGGTTATGGCGTGGCCGCAGCATGGTAGTGCAATGCCGCCATGACGCCTAGCGAGCGGCCGGCCGCGGCACATCAGCGCTTGAGCTCGCCGAGCTTGTCCTTCACCTTGGCCCACTCTTCGGCATCCGGCAGCGCATCCTTGCGCTCGACGATCGGCTTCCACTGCTTGGACAGCTCGGCATTGAGCGCGATGAAATGCCGCTGACCTTCCGGCACGTCGTCCTCGGCAAAGATCGCCTCCACCGGGCACTCGGCGACGCACAGGGTGCAGTCGATGCACTCGTCGGGATCGATCGCGAGGAAATTCGGCCCCTCGCGGAAACAGTCGACGGGGCAGACATCGACACAGTCGGTGTATTTGCAGCGAATGCAGGATTCGGTCACAACGTAGGCCATTTCCGTCTCTCTCCTTGTTGACCCCATGGTGTTGACGGGTTGCCCCGTCGAGCGCTCCTATATTAGTCCAGCGTTTTGGATTTCCGCCACGTACCACCAGTGAGGACGCACTGAAAGCGGATATCTGCTTGACGGGGCAGCCTCGTTCGCATAAGTTGATGAGAAAAATTCCGGGGGTGATCCCACGCTCCCTGATCTCCGGGCCTCCAGTCGGCCCGCCTCCACTCTGATCCACATCCTTACGCCCCCTGTTGCGAGGAACCATGAGCGAGCATATTCATTATGTGACCGACGGCAACTTCGACTCCGAAGTGCTGCAGTCCCAGACCCCGGTGCTTGTCGATTACTGGGCCGAATGGTGCGGCCCCTGCAAGATGATCGCGCCGATTCTCGACGATGTCGCCAAGGACTATGCAGGCAAGCTGAAAGTCGCCAAGCTGAACATCGACGAAAACCAGGAAACCCCTGCGAAATACGGCATTCGTGGCATCCCCACGCTCATGCTGTTCAAGGGTGGCAACGTCGAGGCGACCAAGGTTGGCGCCCTTTCCAAATCTCAACTGACCGCCTTCATTGACAGCAACATCTAAGCCGGACGCTCCGGCCCGTTCTCGCGGTCCTTCGCGCGCCCGTCGCCGTGGGCCCCGCAACCGCGACGGTAATTCCCCCCAGAATCCCACGCCTGACAACGACCTGCTCGACTTCGACGGGTCGCTCGAGGAAGGCGCATCATCGTCCACCGAAACGAGCAACGTTCCTGCGCTGCACCTGTCGGAGCTGAAGGCGCTGCACGTCAGCGAGCTGCTCGACATGGCGGTCGCGGCGGACATCGAAGGCGCGAACCGGCTGCGCAAGCAGGAGCTGGTGTTCGCCCTGTTGAAGAACCGGGCACGAAAGGGCGAGCCGATCTGCGGCGATGGCGCGCTCGAAGTGCTGCCCGACGGTTTCGGCTTCCTGCGTTCGCCGGACACTTCGTACCTGGCCGGTACGGATGACATCTACGTGTCGCCGTCGCAGATCCGACGCTTCAACCTGCGCACCGGCGACACGATCGAAGGCGAGATCCGCACACCCAAGGACGGCGAACGCTATTTCGCCCTGGTGAAGCTCGACAAGATCAACGGCCGGCCTCCCGAGGAGTGCAAGCGCAAGATCCTGTTCGAGAACCTCACGCCGCTGCACCCGCAGGAATGCCTGCGGCTCGAGCAGGAAACCCGCGGCGAGGAGAATATCACCAGCCGGGTGATCGACATGATCGCACCCATCGGCAAGGGCCAGCGCGGCCTGCTGGTCGCCCCGCCGAAGAGCGGCAAGACGGTGATGCTGCAGCACATCGCGCACTCGATCACGGCCAACCATCCGGACGTGGCGCTGATTGTACTGCTGATCGACGAGCGTCCCGAGGAAGTGACCGAGATGCAGCGCTCGGTCAAGGGCGAGGTGGTCGCATCGACTTTCGACGAGCCGGCATCGCGACACGTCCAGGTTGCCGAGATGGTGATCGAGAAGGCCAAGCGACTGACCGAGCACAAGCGTGACGTGGTGATCCTGCTCGATTCGCTGACGCGTCTGGCGCGCGCCTACAACACCGTCGTGCCTGCCTCAGGCAAGGTGCTGACGGGCGGCGTGGACGCCAACGCCCTGCAAAAGCCCAAGCGCTTCTTCGGCGCGGCGCGCAACATCGAGGAAGGAGGCTCCCTCACCATCATCGCCACGGCGCTGATCGACACCGGCAGCCGCATGGATGACGTGATCTACGAGGAGTTCAAGGGCACCGGCAACATGGAGCTCCACCTCGACCGACGCATGGCAGAAAAGCGCGTGTATCCGGCCATCAACGTCAACCGCTCCGGGACGCGCCGCGAGGAATTGCTGCTCAAGCCCGACGTGTTGCAGAAGGTGTGGATCCTGCGCAAACTTCTGTACGGCATGGATGACATCGATGCGATGGAATTCCTGCTCGACAAGATCAAAGCGACCAAGAGCAATGCGGAGTTCTTCGACGCGATGCGATCAGGGCGCTGAAGACATCCAGGCACCATTGAAAAAGCCACCTCGCGGTGGCTTTTTTGTCGCGGCGCCTCGTCGAGGCGGCACATCGGCGGGAAGGCTCACTTCGAGTACGTATAGAAGCCCTTACCCGTCTTGCGTCCCAGATAGCCAGCCTCGACCATCTCCACCAGCAAGGGCGCAGGGCGATACTTCGGATCCTTGGTGCCCTCGTATAGCACCTGCATCACCGCCAGTTCCACGTCGAGGCCGATGAGGTCACAGAGCGCCAGCGGGCCGATGGGATGATTGCAGCCCAGCTTCATCGCCTCGTCGATCTGCTCGGCGGTAGCCAGGCCTTCGGCGAAGGTGAAGATCGCCTCGTTGATCATCGGGCACAACATGCGGTTGACGACGAAGCCCGGGCTGTTCTTGACCTTGACCGGCGTCTTGCCGATCGTCTTGGCAAGATTCTCCACCGAAGTGAAGGTTCCCGCCGAAGTCTGCAGCCCGCAGATCACCTCGACCAGCGCCATCATGGGCACCGGGTTGAAGAAATGCATGCCGATGACTTGCTCGGGCCGCTTGGTGCCTGCGGCAAGGAGCGTGATCGAAATCGACGAGGTGTTGCTGGCGATGATGGCGTCCGGACCGAGGATGGCGTCGAGATCGGCGAACACCTTGAGCTTGAGGTCGATGTTCTCGCTCGCGGCCTCGATCACGAGATCGCAGCCAGCCAGGCTCTGCAGCGTGGTCACCGTCTGGATGCGGCCAAGCGTCGCCGCCTTTTCCGCTTCGCTCATCTTCTCGCGCTTGATGAGGCGATCCATGCTGCCCGTGATCGTGGCCAGGCCGCGCTGCACCTGGGCTTCGGAGATGTCCATCATCACGACATCGAGACCTGCAACCGCGCACGCCTGGGTGATGCCGCTACCCATCGTCCCAGCTCCGACAACTCCGACCTTCCTGATTTCCATCACTTGTCACCTATCGATGCGTTGCAGGACCTTGCAACGCACCCATGTCACGGAGGCATGACGCGCCGATGCAAGGAAAATGGACAAGCACTCTAACGGATAGGACGACGGGTCGCCAGTGGAAAAACCATGAAAAAAGGGAGCCTGACGGCTCCCTTTTTCGTTGGTGGCGGAGTGGACGGGACTCGAACCCGCGACCCCCGGCGTGACAGGCCGGTATTCTAACCGACTGAACTACCACTCCGCACTGATCGTGCCTTCAGCCTCTGCCGAAGGCGCGAGCTGATCAATGATCAACCCGCCTGTGTTGGCGTCCCCACGGGGATTCGAACCCCGGTTATCGCCGTGAAAGGGCGGTGTCCTAGGCCTCTAGACGATGGGGACTACGTACTGCCTTGCTGCCATTACAACCTGTTGGTGGAGGTAAGCGGGATCGAACCGCTGACCTCTTGCATGCCATGCAAGCGCTCTCCCAGCTGAGCTATACCCCCAACGAGCCGGCGAGTATAGCTTCTGTTCAAGCTCACCGCAATACCCGGCTTCGACCGGCTTGCAGGACTCTCCTGCAAAAAACTGGCGGAGTGGACGGGACTCGAACCCGCGACCCCCGGCGTGACAGGCCGGTATTCTAACCGACTGAACTACCACTCCGCACTGACCTGCGCCGACTTACCGTCGGCTTTGCGCTGCAGCATCGTGCTGCAACGCATTTGACTGGCGTCCCCACGGGGATTCGAACCCCGGTTATCGCCGTGAAAGGGCGGTGTCCTAGGCCTCTAGACGATGGGGACTACGTACTGCCCTACTTCCACTTCTTTCGCTTGGTGGAGGTAAGCGGGATCGAACCGCTGACCTCTTGCATGCCATGCAAGCGCTCTCCCAGCTGAGCTATACCCCCGACATCGAAAGAGCGCGCATTATAGGGCCTGAATCAGGACCTGTAAACCTATTTTGAGCCTTTCAGGGCCAAAGCCTCTTCCCCGCTCGTCAGCACCTTGCCCGGGTTCATCAGCCCCCGCGGGTCGAAGGCCTTCTTGACGGCCTTCATCATATCGAGTTCCACCGCGGACTTGTAGCGGCGAACCTCATCGCACTTGAGCTGCCCCAAACCATGCTCGGCCGAAATCGACCCGCCCAGGCGGACGACAAGATCGTGAACGATGCGATTGACCTGCGTGGTCAGCGCAATGAACGCCGGATTGTCCTGCGCCACCGCCTTGGACAGGTTGTAATGCAGGTTACCGTCGCCGATGTGGCCGAAAGCGACGATGCGCACGTCTGGCCACTCCGCCTTCAGCGCTGCATTCGCGCACTCCAGGAAAACCGGGATGCGACTCACCGGGACGGAGATGTCGTGCTTGATGCTGACGCCTTCCAGCCGCTGCGCCTCCGAGATGTTTTCCCGGAGCGACCATAGCGCCTGTGCCTGCGCCTGCGTCGTCGCAATGACGGCGTCTCCCACCAGCCCTGCGTCCAGGGCGTCGGCGAGCGCGGCATCGAAGGCCTCGCTCAGGCCGCCGCTGCGGAGCGTATCGGACAGCTCGATCAATACCGACCACGGCCCGGGATCAGCGAGCGGCAGCCGGCTGCCAGGAATGTGGCGCACGACCAGCTCGAGCGCGTTGTGGCCGACGATCTCGAACGCGGTGACGCGGTCACCGCAGACTCCGCGCAGAATGCCGAGCAGCGTCACCGCGGCCGCAGGGTCCGGCACTGAAACCCAGGCGACGCGAGACTGGTGGATCGCCGGGAAGAGCTTGAGCACTGCCGCTGTGATGATGCCCAACGTACCTTCAGCGCCGACGAACAGATGCTTCAGGTCGTAGCCGGTGTTGTCCTTGCGCAGGGCACGCAGCCCGTCCCAGATTCGCCCGTCGGGCAGGACCACCTCCAGGCCCAGCACCATGTCGCGGGCGTTGCCGTAACGCAGCACCTGGACGCCGCCTGCGTTGGTCGACAGGTTGCCGCCAATCTGGCAACTGCCCTCGGACGCCAGAGAAAGCGGAAAGAAGCGGTCTGCCGATGTCGCCGCCGCCTGGACCTGAGCCAGCGTGCAGCCAGCGTCGACGCACAGTGCGTTGTTGTCGGCATCGATGGAACGGATCCGGTTCATGCGCGACAGACTGAGGACGATGGAACGACCGTCCGCCAGTGGCGTCGCCCCGCCGCACAGCCCCGTATTGCCACCCTGCGGCACGATGGGGACTCCCGCTTCCGCGCAACGTTGCACCACCATGGCGACCTCCTGCGTGCTCGCCGGCCTGACGACGGCGAGCGCGGCGCCGCGATAACGCCCGCGCCAATCCTGCAGACAGGCCGCCATATCTGCCGCTGCGGTGACAACGGCCTCGCGGCCGACGGCCTCCACAAGACCTTCCAGGAAGGATTTCATCGGGGCGACTCCCACAGTCCGGGCCGAACGCTAGGCCCCCGGCCCGCCAAGTTGGTCGAGCAGGTAGCGCAGGGCTGGGCGGGCCCGTGCGACGGCAGCCTCGCCTTCGACGATGGCTTCTCCTGCGCGGTGATAATCCATCAGGCCCAGTTGACCGACGCGCGGCGAGATCAGCACGTCGGCCGGCTCGCCGGCAAGACGGCTGCGGGCAATGCGCACCTGCATGATGTTGATGCTCGAAGTGATCACCGTGACGAGCGACGGAAGATTCGTGGACGCGTCCGGCAGCGGCGCCGCGCCGTTCATTCCCGGGAATCCCAGGCGCGCGAGCAGGCGATCGCTCCAGCCGGCCTCCGTCTCGTCCTTGGGCACGGGCTCGCGCGCGGTACGCCGCCAGGCGCGGCCCATCATGTCGGATCCGAGATCCACCGCGATCACGACGTCGGCACCCATCGCACGACAGAGCGAAACCGGCACCGGGTTGACGAGACCACCATCGACCAGCAGTCGCCCCTGGTACATGACCGGCGTAAATAGCCCCGGGAGCGCAATGGAGGCGCGCACCGCCGCGGAGACGCTACCCTCGTGCAGCCAGACTTCCCGACCGGACTCGAGCTCGGTGGCCACGCAGGCGAAGCGGCGGTCAAGCGCGGAGAAATCGCGATCGACGAAATTGCGCTCGAAGAACTGGATCAGGCGTTCGCCCTTGATCAGGCCGCCACGCAGGGAGACGTCGAGCAGCGACACGACATCCTGCCATTTGAGCGATTCCGCCCATTGCGTCAGCTTGTCGAGATCGCCCGAGGCCGCTGCGGCGCCGACGAAGGCGCCGATGGAGCAGCCGCAGACGATCTGCGGCACCACGCCCTCGGCCGCAAGCGCCCGCAGCACGCCGAGATGCGCCCAGCCACGCGCCGCGCCACTGCCGAGCACGAGTCCCACCACGGGCGAATCACCCGCCCCCGCAGCATGCAGCGTCGGATTGAGCGGCGGCAATTCAGCCATCGCGGCCCCGCAGGAAACTCGTCAGGCCGTGTCGTGCCGCAAGCGAAATGTCAGCCGACGCGCTCGGCGTAGAGATCGTGCACATCGCAATCGGTAATGCGCACCTGTACGAAATCCCCCGGCTGCAGGTCGTCACCGTCCGGAATGATGACCAGTCCGTCGATTTCCGGGGCATCGCCGGCGGAGCGCGCAATCGCCCCCTCCTCGTCGACCTCGTCCACGAGCACCGTCATCTCGCGGCCGATCCGGGCCTCGAGGCGCTGGGTGGAGATGTCCTCCTGGAAATCCATCAGCCTCGCACGCCGCTCTTCGCGCACGTCTTCCGGCACCGGATCGGGCAGCTCATTCGCCGCCGCACCTTCGACCGGCGAATAGGCGAAGGCGCCGACCCGGTCGAGTTGGGCCTCTTCCAGGAAGCGCAGCAATTGCTCGAAATCCTCCTCCGTCTCGCCGGGAAAGCCGGTGATGAAGGTGGAACGGATCGTCAGGTCCGGGCAGATGCTGCGCCACTTGCGCACGCGCTCGAGAACGTTTTCGGCGTTCGCCGGCCGCTTCATCGCCTTCAGGATCCTGGGGCTGGCGTGCTGGAAGGGCACGTCCAAATAAGGAAGGATCTTGCCTTCGGCCATCAGCGGGATCAGATCGTCCACACTGGGATACGGATATACGTAATGCAGCCGGATCCAGATGCCGAGCTCACCAAGCGCCTCCGCCAGTTCCAGCAGGCGGGTCTTCATCGGGCGGCCGCCCCAGAAGCCGGTGCGGTATTTCACGTCCACGCCGTATGCGGAAGTGTCCTGCGAGATCACCAGGATTTCCTTCACGCCCGCATCGACCAGCGCCTCCGCCTCGCGCATCACCTCATGGATCGGCCGACTCACCAGATCACCGCGCATCGAGGGAATGATGCAGAAGGTGCAGCGATGATTGCAGCCCTCCGAGATCTTCAGGTAGGCGTAGTGCTGCGGCGTCAGGCGGATACCCTGCGGCGGCACCAGATCGGTGAATGGGTCGTGCGGCTTCGGCAGGTGCTTGTGCACCGCGTGCATGACCTCCTCGGTCGCGTGCGGGCCGGTGACGGCCAGCACCTGAGGATGCGCGGCCAGCACGACGTCGTCCTTGGCGCCCAGGCAGCCGGTGACGATGACCTTGCCGTTTTCGGCAAGCGCCTCGCCGATCGCGTCGAGCGACTCCTCGACGGCTGCGTCGATGAACCCGCAGGTATTGACGACCACCAGATCGGCGTCGTCGTAGTTTCCGGAGATCATGTAACCCTCGGCCCGCAGACGGGTGAGGATGTGCTCCGAGTCGACCGTCGCCTTCGGACAGCCGAGCGAAACAAAGCCGACTTTCGGCACTTCGGTCGATTTCTGGGTGGTCATGCTTGAATGTACCTGTCTCGTCCGGCTGCAGCGGGATGCGCCCCGGCGCTCCGGCTCGCACCTACTGCCGGCCGGCTTACTTCCCGGCGCTGGCCTTGCCGCTAGTCGTCACCGAGTCGGGCCTCCCTTCCGCGTCGGCCGGAGCACCATAGGAAGGGAACTGGAAGCCGGAAAACATGTTGCGTGTCTGGCTCTCGAGCTGCTCCTGCATCTGCTGGAACATCTTCTTCGACTGCTCGACGTAGGCGCCCATCATGCTCTGCAGGGCCGGTCCCTGGAAGTTCAGGAACTGCGCCCACAGATCCTGTCCGACCGGGCTGTTCTCGCCATAGATGGCGCGAGCCTGTTCCTGCAGTTTCGCCTGCATGTCGGTGAAGGCCTTGATGTTGCTCTCCAGGTACTTGCCCATCATCCCCTGCATGGCATTGCCGTAGAAGCGGATCATGTGCGCGAGCAGGTCGCTGGTGAACATCGGCGCACCACCGGCCTCCTCCTCGAGGATGATCTGCAGCAGGATGCTGCGCGTCAGGTCTTCGCCGCTTTTCGCATCCACAACCTGGAACTCGTCGTGATTGAGCACCAGCTCCTTGACGTCGGTCAGCGTGATGTAGGAACTCGTCCGTGTATCGTAGAGGCGACGATTCGGGTATTTCTTGATCAGGCGCGGCTGTTCAGCCATTTCTCCATCTCCTCGGCGGCGGTCGATTCCGCTCTTGAATTACACAAACATTATACCGCACTGCGAAAACGAAACCCCGTCTTGCGACGGGGTTCTTGATTCAGCGCGTGATGCAGTGCCACATCAGCACATGTGCAGGCCGCCGTTGATGTTGATTGTGGCGCCGGTGATGTAGGCCGCCTTGTCGGAGGCGAGATAGGCACACAGGTCGCCGATCTCGTCGGGACGGCCAAGACGCTTCATCGGCACCTGATCGATGATGCCCTGGCGGATGTCCTCGCGGATCGCCATCACCATGTCAGTCCCGATGTAGCCCGGCGCAATCGCGTTAACCGTGACGCCCTTGGTCGCGAGTTCGGCCGCCAGCGCCTTGGTAAAGCCGAGTACGCCCGCCTTCGCGGTCGAGTAGTTCGTCTGCCCCGCCTGGCCCTTGACGCCATTCACCGACGAGATGTTGATGATGCGCCCCCAGCCACGCTCGGCCATCTTCCCAGAAACATGATGGGTGACGTTGAACAGGCTGTTGAGATTGGTGTTGATCACCGCATCCCACTGGCCCTTTTCCATCTTGGGGAAAAACTTGTCGCGCGTGATGCCGGCGTTATTCACCAGCACGTCGATCTGGCCGACTTCAGCTTCCACCTTGGCGACCATGGCCGCGCAGGATTCGTAGTTGGAGACGTCACCTTCGGCGACAGCGAAATTGAACCCAAGGTCGCGCTGGGCAGCCAGCCAGCCTTCCTTCTGCTCGAAACCCGGCAGGCAGTTGGCAACCACCTTGAAGCCGTCCTTTGCAAGCGACTGGCAAATTGCCGTGCCGAGGCCACCCATGGCGCCGGTGACGAGAGCAATCTTCTGCGACATTGTCTGATCCTTCTGGAACGGTTGTAAGGGCCGAAAAAACGCCCCGCCAAACCCAGACCCCCGGGGAGCAATTCTCGACCTTTCATGCGGCATCGCATCAGCAATACCGTGAAACCATTATAAACCCATCGGGCTCAGGATGTTGCAACGCAAAATCCAAGGTCTTCAAGCGTGAAGAAAAAACGGCGCACGCCCGCATCGCGGGGTGCGCCGTGGCTGTCCGGCACCAGGGACGAATCAGAACATGTGCTGACCGCCGTTGATCGAGATGTTGGCGCCGGTCACGAACGCCGCCTCTTCGGACGACAGATAGGCGACGAGGCCGGCGATTTCCTCCGGCTTGCCCAGGCGCGAGACGGGGATCTGCGGCAGGATCTTGGAATCCAGGATCTCCTGCGGAATCGCCATCACCATCTTGGTACCGATGTAGCCCGGCGAGATGGTGTTCACCGTCACGCCGTTGCGCGCGACTTCAAGCGCCAGGGCCTTGGTGAAGCCATGCATGCCCGCCTTCGCGGCAGCGTAGTTGGTCTGGCCGAAGGCACCCTTCTGGCCGTTCACCGACGATACGTTGATCACGCGACCCCACTTGCGCTCCACCATGCCGTCGACGACCTGCTTGGACATGTTGAAGGCGGAGTCGAGGTTGGTGCTGATCACCGCATCCCAGTCAGCCTTGGTCATGCGTTTGAACGTCATGTCGCGCGTGATGCCTGCGTTGTTCACCAGCACGTCGACCGGGCCGACCTCCTTCACCACCTGCTCCACGCAGGCCTTGCAGGAGTCGAAATCGGCCACGTCGCAGGGATAGGCCTTGAAGCCGTAGCCCATGTTGTTCATGGTCTGCAGCCATTCGGCCGCCTTGGTGTTGCTCGGCGAATGAGTGGTCACCACCTTGTAGCCAAGCGCAGCGAGCTTGATGCAGATCGCTTCGCCCAGACCACCCATACCACCCGTTACCAGTGCGACTCTCGACATTTTTTACTCCTCTCCCCTAATGGGCATTCACGGCGGGAATGATTCTGTCGGCAGCGCCCGCCACTTTCGCTGCCGCCATCGATGACCCGATGCCGAGCCGGAACACCGTCCCGGCCGGCCACGGTAAAAGCGCTCAGGCGCGCTCCTTGACGTAACGGCCCGGCGCCGGCTCGATCGGCTCGTACTTCGTGCTGCCGAGCCGCCCGCGGGCGGCGACCGACTTGCCGCCGAAGCCCCGCAGCCATTCGATCCAGTGCAGCCACCAGCTGCCCTTCTGCTCGACCGCAGCCGTCAGCCACTCCTCCGGATCCGTCGCCGCGGCATCCGAAACCCAGTAGCTGCGGCGATTCTTCGACGCCGGATTGATGGCGCCGGCAATATGACCGCTTGCGCCAAGCACGAAGGTGGTGTCGCCGCCGAGCAGGTTGCGGGCCAGGTAGGCGCTCGTCCAGGGAACGATGTGGTCCTCGCGCGCCGCCATCAGGTAGGCCGGCATGTCGACCTTGGAGAGGTCGATCTTCTCGCCCAGCATCTTGAGCTTTCCGGGCACGCGCAGGTTGTTCTCCAGATACATGTTGCGCAGGTACCAGGTGAGGAAGGGACCCGGCAGATTCGTCGCGTCCGCATTCCAGTAAAGCAGGTCGAACGCCTGCGGCTTCCTGCCCTTCAGGTAATTGCCCACCACGTACTGCCACACCAGGTCGTTGGCACGCAGGAAGGAAAACACGTTGGCAAGTTCCTGCCCCTTCAGCACCCCGCCTTTGCCGATGGCCGCTTCCCGCGCGGTCACGCTCGCCTCATCGACGAGGCAGCCGAGCTCCCCCGCGTCCGCGAAGTCGAGCAGGGTCGTCATCAGCGTCAGGCTGGCAACCGGCTCCACGCCCCGGGCACGCTCGACCGCCAGCGCGGACGTCAGCATCGTGCCGCCGACGCAGAAGCCCAGCACGTTGGGCTTCTTCACGCGGGTGATGGAGCGCACGACCTCGAGCGCAGCAAGCGGCCCCTTTTCAAGGTAGTCGTCCCAGGTGAGGTGACCGCCGACGTCCGGGCGCGGGTTGCGCCACGAAACCAGGAAGACGGTGAAACCCTGCTCGACGGTGAAGCGGACCAGCGAGTTTTCCGGCTGCAGGTCCATGATGTAGAACTTGTTGATGCAGGGCGGCACGATCAGCAGCGGCACCTGTGCGACCTTTTCGGTCAGCGGCGCGTACTGGATCAACTGCATCACGTCATTCTCGAAAACCACCGCGCCTGGCGTCACCGCCAGGTTCCGCCCCACTTCGAAGGCGGCATCGTCGGTCATCGAGATGCGCCCCTTCTCGAGGTCGGCGAGCAGATTGCGCAAGCCCTGGGTGATGCTCTCGCCCTTGGAGTCGAGCGCCTCCTTGATGAACTCGGGGTTGGTGGCAGCGAAGTTGCTCGGCGACAGCGCGTCGACATACTGCCGGGTCAGGAACTTGATGCGCGACTTCGCGCGTCCGTCCGCCATGGGCAGCGCGTCGGCTACCTGCGTCAGGAAACCCGAATTGAGCAGATAGGCTTGTTTCACATAGTCGAATACCGGGCTTTGCTGCCACTCGGGGGCGGCAAAACGCCGGTCGCCCGGTTCGGGCTGCACCACCGGCTCCGACGGCGCATCGGGCTTGCGCGCAAGCATCGACGACCACAGCGCGGCGTGCTGCTCGGCAAACGCCTTTTGCATGTTGGCAAGCGCATCGGCCTCGGGCATGGGCACGCGCGGCGAGGCGACGCCGGTGGAATCCTGCATCGCGACATGATTGCGCGCGAGCGTGTCGAAGAAATTTTGCGCCATGGCCTGGCCGGCCTGGAACATCATCTGCAGAGCTTCGGTCGATTTGTTGTTGTCGTTCGCGCCGGACATTTCATCTCCTGTGGCTATGCACCCGGGCCCCGGAGCGGGCTCCACGATTGCCGCGATTATGCACCTGCCAAACCGTCGCCGGGGCGTGGGCGCTACAATCCAGGCCATGTATCTGATCGCGATTGCCTGGCTCTACGTGGCCCTGCTCGCTGCCGTGGCGGAAGATACCGTCGTGGGCGGCGTGCTGACCTTCCTATTCTACGGCGCGGGGCCACTCGCACTCACGCTGTGGCTCCTCGGCGCACCCGCACGACGCGAGCGCCGCAAGGCTCGCGAGGCGGCCGGCATGAACGATAGAGCCGATTCGGAAGACAGGCAATAGCGCGGCGCTTGCGTTCGGCATCGGGGCCGTCGCGCCGTCGGCGTCAGGGCTCGAGCCAGATCATCGAGGCAAAACGGCCAGTCACGCCGTCGCGCCGATATGAATAATAGTGCGCCACGTCGGCGTGCGTGCAGACACCGCCGCCGTGCACGCGCTGCACACCCATCCTTGCCAGGCGCACGCGCGCGAGCTCGAACAGATCGGCCATCCACTTCCCATCGTGCCGGCCCGGCGCGAAGGCAGACGCCGCAGCGGCATCGTCGGTCACGAATGCCGCCCTCACCTCGCCGCCAACCTCGAACGCACGCGGACCGATGGCCGGCCCCAGCCAGGCCATCACCCCACCGGCCGGCACACCCATGCGCGTGACGGCGGCCTCCAGCACGCCCGCCGCCAGTCCGCGCCATCCGGCGTGCGCCGCAGCGACCACTGTGCCGGCATCATCGCAGAACAGCACGGGCAGGCAATCGGCCGTCAGCACCGCGCACACCCGGTGCGGAAGACGCGCAACCACCGCATCCGCCGTCGGCACTCCGCTCGCATCGTCGCCATCGACAACGGCGACACCATGTACCTGGTTCAGCCACAACGGCGCCGACGGCACGAGGCCGCGCAGCCTGGCGCGGTTCTCGGCGACGGCGGCCTCGTCGTCGCCCACATGCGCGCCCAGGTTGAGGCTGTCGTAGGGCGGCAAGCTCACACCGCCACAGCGGGTCGTCACGCAGGCGCGTACGCGCGGTGGCGCCGGCCAGTCAGGTCGAATCAAGGGCAAGGTCACCAGGTTGGACTCCCGAGGGATCGCAGCAGGGCTGCAAAATCTGCGGCCATCGGCACCGACCATTCCATGTCCGCCCTGGAGGAGGGATGGATCAGGCCGAGGCGAAAGGCATGCAGCGCCTGGCGCGGAAAGGCATCGAGAAGCGCGTCGCCGCAACGGCGCACGCCATAGATCGGATCCCCGACCAGCGGGTGGCCCGCGTGGGCCATGTGCACCCGGATCTGGTGCGTGCGCCCTGTCTCGAGCTGGCATTCGACCAGCGTGCAGCGCGCGAGGCGCTCGCACACCGCGTAGCGCGTGACCGCCGGACGGCCGCCCGGCACCACCGCCATGCGCGTGCGATGCTGCGGATGACGGCCGATGGGCGCCGTCACCACCCCCGCCCTGTCGATGGCGCCATGCACCAGCGCGTGGTAATGGCGCTTCACGGTGCGCGCCTGCAACTGGCGCACCAGGTCCGTCTGCGCCTCGAGCGTTCTGGCGACGACGAGCAGGCCGCTCGTCTCCTTGTCCAAGCGATGGACGATGCCGGCGCGCGGCACGCCAGCCAGTTCGGGCGCGTGGTGCAGCAGCGCGTTGAGCAGCGTGCCCGTCCAGTTGCCGCTGCCCGGATGCACCACCAGGCCGGCCGGCTTGTTGATCACGATCAGCGTGGCGTCTTCGAACACGACATCGAGCGGGATGTCTTCAGGCAGCTCCGCCATCGCCTCGGGCGGTGGCGCGGCATCCACCTCGAGGCGCTCTCCGCCCCACACCTTGCGCTTGGCTTCGGCCGCTGCACCGTCCAGGCGCACGCGCCCGTCCTTGAGCCAGGCCTGCAGCCGGCTGCGCGAGTGTTCTGGAAAGAGCCGCGCCAGCGCCTGGTCCAGACGCAGGCCGGCGAGATCGGCCGAAACGGTCAGCAGCATCGACGACGGCTCGAACGGGTCGTCGTCCTCGGCTGGGCTATAATCGCGCGGTTCATTCACGCGAGTGTTATCGATGGCTAGGTTCACCTTGGGAAGTTTAGCGGGAAATGCCGCACTGATCGGCGCCTTGCTGCTCGGCGGCTGCGGCCTGATGCCTGACGAGATCGATGAAACCGCAGGGTGGAACGCGCAAAAGCTCTACTCCGAGGCCAAGGCATCGATGGGCGAAGGCGGCTACGACCGCGCGGTGAAGCTGTTCGAGAAACTCGAGGCGCGCTACCCCTACGGCCGCTACGCGCAGCAGGCCCAACTCGAATCGGCCTACGCGTATTACAAGCAGGGTGAGGCGGCAATGGCGCTGGCCGCGGCCGATCGCTTCATCAAGCTGCACCCGAACCACCCGAACGTCGATTACGCCTACTATCTGAAGGGACTGGTGAATTTCAACGAGGATCTCGGCCTGTTCGCCGGCCTGTCCAACCAGGATCTTTCCGAGCGCGATCCGAAAGGCGCCCGCGAAGCCTTCGAGAGCTTCCGCGAGCTCATCACCCGCTTCCCGGAGAGCCGTTACGCGGAAGACTCGCGCAAGCGCATGCAGTACCTCGTCAACTCGCTCGCCGCGCACGAGGTGCACGTGGCCCGCTACTACTATCGCCGTGGCGCCTATGTCGCCGCAGTGAATCGCGCCAAGAGCGCGCTGACGAGCTTCCCGCAGGCACCGGCTAACGAGGAAGCGCTGTTCCTGCTGGTGAAGAGCTACGACGCGCTCGGCATGACCGAGCTGCGAGACGATTCCGACCGGGTGATGCGCAAGAATTTCCCCAACAGCGTGTATTTCTCCGGTGGTCCGGCCGATACACGGCCCTGGTGGCAACTCTGGTAAGCGCGAGGACAGACTCATGACCCAAGCGACGTATCTGTGGCCCCCCCCTGCCGTCGTCTCGCTTCCGGTGATCGGCAGCCCGGCGCGCTATCCGGTGAACCGCATCTTCTGCGTGGGTCGCAACTACCAGGCGCACGCCATCGAGATGGGCATGAAAGGGGTCGACAAGGCCACCTCGCGCCCTTTCTATTTCACCAAGACACCGTCGTCGCTCGTCGAAAGCGGCGCGACGATTCCCTACCCGCCGGGCACCGCCGATTTCCACTACGAGATGGAGTTGGTCGTCGCGCTCGGGGCGCCGGGATTCCGCGTCTCCGAGGCCGATGCGGAAAAGCTGATTCATGGCTACGCCGCCGGCCTCGACATGACGCGCCGCGACCTGCAGGAGATCGCGCGTGATGCCGGCCGTCCGTGGGATCTGAGCAAGAACTTCGAGAACGCGGCAATCTGCAGCCCCATCGTGCCCGCCGGCGCACTCGGCGTTCTCGACCGCGGCGCCATCACGCTCGCAGTCAATGGCGTGACGCGGCAGGCCGGCGACCTGTCGCAACTGATCTGGAACATCCGCGAGATCATCGCCGACCTGTCGCAGTTCTACCACCTGCAGCCCGGCGACCTGATCTACACCGGCACGCCCGAGGGCGTCGGCGCAGTGAAGACGGGCGACCACCTCAGCGGTCACATCGACCGCGTCGGCGACATCACGCTGACCATCGGCGCCGCCGAGTAGTTTTTCGGTTTCGACACGCAGCGCCTGCCCGACCCTGCGGCCTGCAGCCGCTGACCGAGGCGCGTCCGACGGCCCCTGCCTCCCCTCGAGGCAGGGGCCGTGTGCCTTGCAGCGGGCAACTAGCAAATTCTTAGGATTCGTTGAAGCAGCATTTAGCTTCATGCCGGCACGGGCACGACCACACTGGCCATCACTCGCGGCGGGACACCTTCCGCCCCGCGAAAGACATGGACAGGAGAACCGTCATGATGGTCAGAAGGACAATCGTTGCGCTCGTCGCCACCCTGCTCGCCTCGTTGGCTGGAAGTGCTGCAGGCACGGATGGGGGCACGGCGCAGGAGCACACGAGCCGCGACGCAACGATGATCGAGCGCGGCCGCTACATTGTGCGCGTCGCGGGCTGCAATGATTGCCACACGCCCCACTATGCGCAGACCGGCGGCCGCGTGGCCGAACGCGACTGGCTGGTCGGCGACCGGCTCGGCTGGCATGGCCCCTGGGGCACGACCTTTGCTGCGAACCTGCGCATCAGGCTGGCGCAGATGAGCGAGGACGAGTGGGTGCGCCATGCGCGCAGCACGGAGGCACGCCCGCCCATGCCCTGGTTCGCGCTGCGCGATATGGCCGAGGATGACCTGCGTGCGATCCATCGCTTCGTGCGCTCGCTCGGCGTCGCCGGCGAGCCGGCGCCCGCCTACTTGCCGCCGGGCGAAGCGGCACCTGGTCTGGCCGTCCTGTTTCCGCAAGCGCCGAAGTAGGTCGCCGAAGCAGGTCGCCGAAGCAGGTCGCCGGCGAGGACGCGATGATGGCGGGCAGGCGCACCCGCGTCGTGAGGCCCAAGCGGCGGACCAGATCCCGCAGCAGGCATTCCGCCGCCCGGGCTTGTTGTCTATGCTTGGGAAACCATGACTCAGGCACTCCCGCCTCTCCTCGACGACGACCAGGCCGCCTTCATTTGCGGTGGCGTGTCCATCAGCGCCGCAGCCTGCCGCGGCGGCGGCCTGCCCAGCATGGCGCGGGCCACCGGCTGCCGCGTCGCCGCCGACAAACGCAGCATCACCATCCTGCTGTCGGCCACCGCATCCGCGGGCCTGATCGACGACGTGCGGCGCAACGGTGCGATCGCCGTGGTCTTCAGCCTGCCGGCGGACCACCGCACCCTGCAGTTCAAGGGCAGCGATGCGCGTGTCGTGCCGCTGGAGCCAGGTGACGAGCTGCTTGCCGCGCGTTACGTGGACGCCTTCGCCGGCGGCCTGGAGCCCCTGGGCTACCCCACGCCGGTGATCCGGTGCGTGCTCGCCTGCCCGGCCGACGACCTTACCGCGATCAGCTTCACGCCGAGCGCCGCATTCCTGCAGACGCCAGGACCGGACGCCGGCAACGCGCTGCGGAGCGGTGCATGAAGATCAAGCTGGATGCGATCCGCGCCTGCCTCGACGGCGCCATACCGGGGACCATCGCCACCTGCAGCGCGGACGGCACGCCCAACATGGCCTACCTGTCACAGGTGCAGTACGTCGATGCCGGCCATGTCGCGCTGTCCTATCAGTTCTTCAACACGACCCGCCGCAACATCCTCGCGAACCCTCATGCGCGCGTCGCGGTGATCGAGCCGGAGACCGGCGCGCACTACCGGCTGAGCCTGCAATACCTGCGCACCGAGCAGGAAGGCCCGCTGTTCGAGAAGATGAAGGCCAAGCTCGCCGGCATCGCCTCGCACACCGGCATGGCCGGCGTGTTCAGGCTGCTGGGTGCCGACATCTACCGCGTGCTCGACATCGAGCGCGTGCCCGGCGAAACCCTGCCGCCGCCACCGCCGCGCGCCAACCTGCTCGCCGCGCTGCGCGCGAGCGCCGAGCAGTTGTGCCTGTGCACCGATCTCGACAGCCTGCTGGCGCAGACGCTGACCTGTCTCGAGATCCATTTCGACATCCACCACGCGATGGTGCTGATGCTCGATGCACCCAACGCCCGCCTGTACACCGTCGCCAGCCGCGGCTACGCGCAGTCGGGCGTCGGCTCGGAAATCGCGCTGGGCGACGGCGTGATCGGCGTCGCTGCGCGCGAGAAGACGCCGATCCGCATCGGCCACTTCGCTGCGGAATACAGCTACACGCTCGCCATCCGCGACAACCTGCAGCGCAGCGGGCTGCCACTGCAACTCGAGACCGAGATCCCGCTGCCCGGCCTGGCCGGCTCGCGCAGCCAGCTCGCCGTGCCGATCCGTGCCGGGCAACGCGTGCTTGGCATCCTGTACGTCGAGAGTCCGCAGGACCTCCGCTTCGGCTACGACGATGAGGACGCGCTGGTATCGCTGGCCGGCGGCCTCGGCGCGGCGATCCAGTTGCTGCAGCACGCCCCCGCCGACGCAGCCGAGCGCAGCGCATCCGCGCCGCCGGCGGCCAGACCCGACCCCGCGCCCGCGGCCGGACCCGTGCTCGAGGTGCGCCACTATGCCGAGAACGACAGCATCTTTCTCGACGGCCGCTACCTCATCAAGGGTGTCGCAGGCGCCATCCTGTGGGCACTGCTCAACGACTTCGCCGCCAGCGGGCGCACCGCCTTCAGCAATCGCGAACTGAGGCTGGATCCGCGCATCCGCCTGCCGGACATCAGCGACAACCTGGAAGCGCGCCTGATCCTGCTCGGCCGCCGGCTGGTCGAGCATCAGGCGCCGATCCGCATCGACAAGACCGGCCGCGGCTGCTTCGAGTTGCGCATCGAGCGTCCACTGGCGTTGCTGCATACGCCCCACGGCGGCTGAACCCCGGCGCACGCGCCTCCTCGGTGGAGCGCATGCTAAATCTTCGCTCGCGAATTCCTAAGAATTCCCTATTCCGGCGCTCCCCCTCTTCCGCCTTTCCGCAAGAGGGCTAGATTGCAGCCGTCGGACCCGCAGCGCCCAGCCACCGCGGATCCCGGACCCTGCAATCAGGAGGCGAATTCATGAACACCGTGTCCCCCGCTGCGCCAGCCCGCGCCGCCGCTCCAGTCAGCCCCGCATCCGCCGCGATCCCGCGCCTCGAGCAGCCTGAAGCGCTGCTCGAGGCCATGCTGCTGATCCGTGCCTACGAACTGCGCCTGTCAGAACACTCGGCCCGCAGTGGCACCCCTGGAACCTGCACCGCCGTCGGCCAGGAAGCGGCTGCAGTCGGCGTCGTCTCGATGCTGAGCGCAGACGACCTGATCCTCACCAACCACCGCAGCGCCGGCCACCTGCTCGCCCGCGGCGCCGACCCGGGGCGCATGATGGCCGAAGTGCTGGGCCGCCGCGACGGCTACTGCAAGGGCAAGAGCGGCTCGCTGCACATCTCGGTGCGCGAGCTCGGCGTGGTGCTCACCTCCACCATCGTGGGTGGTGAGCTGTCGCTTGCCACCGGCGTTGCACTGTCGCAGACCATGCTCGGGCGGCCCGGCATCGTCGCCTGCTTCTTCGGCGACGGCGCCGCCGGCGAAGGCACCTTTCACGAATCGCTCAACCTCGCCGCGGTGTGGAAGCTGCCCATCCTCTATGTGTGCGAGAACAACGAATGGCAGGCCTTCGTGCACCGGCGCGAGACCATGGTCGGCGAGCGCATCGCCGCCCGGGCGGCGCCCTATGGCATCGCCAGCGCCAGCGTCGATGGCAACGATGTCGAGGCGGTGCGCGCGGCCGCCCGCGCCGCGAGCGACTCCATCCGCGACACCGGCAGGCCCTTCCTGCTCGAACTGTCCACCTATCGGCTGCGCGGCCACTTCGAGCCGGACGACCAGGCCTACGTGAATGCGGCGGAGCTGGCCGCGTGGCAGGCGCGCGATCCGATCGCGCGCATGAAGGCGAGCCTGCTGGCGGGCGGCGGCTTCACCCCCGGCGACCTGGACGGCATCGAAACCCGTGTCGCCGCGCGCATCGACGCTGCGATGGCCTTCGCCGAGGCCTCGCCCTGGCCCGACCCCGCCGAGCTGCTCACCGACATCTACGCCTGACTCCACGAGGACGCCACCATGACCACGACCACTGTCTACGACGCGATGGCGCAGGCGCTCGCCGAGGAAATGCGCCGCGACGCCCGCGTGCTGATGTTCGGCGAAGGCGTCGCCACCAAGCGCGCCGACCTGCTCGCCGAATTCGGCAGCGCCCGCGTGCGCAACACCCCGCTGGCCGAAGGCATCATCGCCGGCACTGCTGTTGGCGCCGCCGCCACCGGCCTGCGCCCGGTCATCGACCTGCTGTTCGCGCCCTTCCTGTGCTACGCGATGGATGAGCTGGTCAACAGCGCCGGCAAGCTGCGTTACCTGTCGGGCGGGCAGTTCGACTTCCCGCTGGTGGCCATCGCCATGACCGGTGCCGGCTGGGCGGTCGGCAGCCAGCACAACCACAACGTCGAGGCCTGGTTCGCCCATGCTCCCGGGCTGAAGGTGGTGATGCCTTCCAACGCGGCCGACTTCAAGGGGCTGCTGAAGTCCGCGATCCGCGACGACAACCCGGTGCTGTTCTTCGTCGACATCGGCCTGCTGTACCAGCCCGGAGAAGTCCCCGACGGCGAGACGCTGGTGCCGCTCGGGCAGGCCGCCATTGCCCGCCCCGGGCAGGACGTGACCCTCGTCTCCTATGCCAAGACGGTGCCGGTGTGCCTGCAGGCCGCCGACGCCCTCGCCGCCGAAGGCATCTCGGCCGAAGTGATCGACCTGCGCACGATCAAGCCGCTGGACGAGGCGGCGGTGCTGACTTCCAGCCGCCGCACCGGGCGCGTGGTGGTGGTGCACGAAGCCTCGCGCACCTGCGGGGTGGGCGCGGAGGTCGCGGCGCTGGTGGCCGAGCACGCCTTCGACAGCCTGAAGGCCCCGGTGCGACGCGTGACCGGCCCGGATGCGCCGCCGCCGGCGAGCTATCCGCTGGAGCAGGCCTTCGTGCCGAGTGTCGCCGCGGTCGCCGAGGCTGCGCGTCAGCTCAGCGCAGCTTCGTGGCGATGAACTGCAGCGCCAGGTTGTAGCCCAGGGTGCCGAAGCCGGCCATCACCGCTTCGGCGACGTCCGACAGGTAGGAGTGATGGCGGAAGGGCTCGCGCTTGTGCACGTTGGAGATGTGCACCTCCACGAAGGGAATCGCCACGCCGCCGATGGCATCCCGGATCGCGACGCTGGTATGGGTGTAGGCACCCGGGTTGATGAGCACGAACTTCACGCCCTCGAGCCGCGCCTGGTGGATGCGGTCGACGATCGCCCCTTCGTGGTTGCTCTGGAAACATTCCAGTTCCAGCCCGAGCTGCAGCGCCTGGGCACGCAACCCGTTCTCGACGTCGGCCAGCGTGGTCGAGCCGTAGATGTGCGGCTCGCGCGTGCCGAGCAGGTTGAGATTGGGACCGTTGATGACGAGGACTTTGCTCATGCGACGTATGCTCCTGTGTGGATGGCGGACCGCGCATCTCGCGGTCTGGCCGCAACACTTTAATGCAGCCGGGCCGACCGGCAACGCTGCGCATGCGGCTCGCGTGCGCGCTGCGCACGGCTTGAAGCAAGCACCGGACGCGACCGACGCACGCCGTCGCAACGCTACCCGGCCGCACCAATCAAGGCGGTCGCCTTCATCAGCCACACCGTCGCGCTGATCGTCAGGAAGGACGTCACCGTGGTTGCCACCAGGGCCGCGGCGGCGACATCCTGCTGGCCGTATTTCTGCGCCACGATGGGGTAGATGCTCGCCATCGGCATGCAGGCGTTCAGGATCAGGGCGGCACGAATCCCGGGATCGACGCCCGGCACGAGCGTCAGCAACAGCAACACCGCCAGCGCATGCAGGCCGAGCTTCCCGCCCATGATGAGGCCGATGTCGGCGCCCATGCCGCGGACGCTCAACCCGGCCAGCGTGCCGCCGATGTAGAACAGCGCCACCGGCGCCGAAGCCGAGGCGAGCATGTCCACCGCGCGCATCAGCGGCAGCGGAATGTGCAGGCCGAGCAGCGAACAGAGCACGCCCGCGACGATGCCGAGAATCATCGGATTGCGCGCCAGGCTGCCGAGCACGTTGCGCAGCACCTTGCCGGCGTGCGCCTGACCACTGCCGCCGATTTCCGCGATCGTCATCAGCAGCGGCAGCATGATCATGCTCTCCACCACCAGGTAGATCGCCAGATGGGCGCTCGCCGCCGCACCGAACAGCGGTTGGGCGATGGGCAGGCCGATGAAGGCGCTGTTCGACAGCGCCATGCCCATTGCGCTCATCGCGCCGGCCTGCAGCCCGCGGCGCTGCGCGAAAGCGGTGATGGCGATGCCGAGTGCTGCCACCAGCAGGGACGCGAGCACGTAGACGAGCAGCGCGTGCGGGTCGATCAGCTCGCCCAGCGCACGCTGCGACAGCGCCTTGAACAGCAGCGCCGGCAGCGCGAAGCTGATCACGAACACACCGAGTGCACGCAGTTCAGCCGCCGCCAGCATGCGCAGGCGCAGGCGCACGGCACCGTAGCCGATGGCGATGAGGACGTAGATCGGCCCGGTGATGGCCAGGATGTCGAGCAGGTTCGCGAGCACGTCGTCTCCGTGGCGACTGGGCGCACCCTGCTCCAGCAGCAGCGGTGCGGTGTTTGCTACGTCAGTGGAGCTTGACGTGGGGCTCGGTACGCCGGGTAATCATGCGCGCCAGCGTGTCGAGCGTCACCTTGGCCCAGCCGTGCAGCGCAAGCTCATGCATCTTGTACAGCGACGCGTACATCAGCATCGCGAACTTGCCCTCGATGAACAGGTCGCCTTTGGCCAGCCCGCCCATCATGTTACCCACGGTGCTGAACTTGCCCAGCGACACCAGCGAACCGAAGTCCTTGTAGCGGTAGTCCTGCAGCGGCTTGCCATCGAGGCGGCGGCGAATCTGCTTGAGCAGGTGCGAGGCCTGCTGGTGCGCGGCCTGCGCCCGCGGCGGCACGAAGCCCTTGTTCTCCGGCCACGGGCAGGCGGCGCAATCGCCCAGCGCGAAGATGTTGTCGTCTAGCGTGGTCTGCAGCGTCTGCCGCACCACGAGCTGGTTGATGCGGTTGGTTTCGAGGCCGTCGAGGCGGGTCAGGAATTCGGGCGCCTTGACCCCCGCCGCCCACACCACGAGCTCGGCAGGCAGCACACGACCGTCGGCCAGGCGCACGCCCTCCGGCAAGACCTCGGCCACCTTCGCGTTGGTATGCACATCGACGCCCAGTTCGCGCAAGAGATGCTCGGTGGACCTGGAAAGCCGTTCGGGCAGCGCCGGCAGCACGCGCGGCGCGGCCTCGATGACCGACAGCTTGATGTCCTTGTCGGCGTCGACGCGGTCGAGGCCGTAGGCGACGACCTCGCGCGTGGTGTGGTGAAGTTCGGCAGCGAGTTCGACGCCGGTCGCACCCGCGCCGATGATCGCCACATGCAATTGCTCCGGCCGCAGCGGTGTCGTCTGCGCATGGGCGCGCACGCAGGCATTGACCATGCGCACATGGAAGCGGCGTGCATCGGCCGGCGTCTCGAGCTTGAGCGCATGCTCGCGCACACCGGGCGTGCCGAAGTCGTTGCTGAGGCTGCCGACCGAGATGATCAGCGTGTCGTAAGGAAACGATCGCGCTGGCGTGACCTCGTTGCCGTCGTCGTCCATGAAGGGCGCGACATGGACCTCTCGCCGTGTGCGATCGAGCCCCGTCATCTCGCCGATGCGAAAGTGGAAATGGTGCCAGTGCGCCTGCGCCAGGTAGCCGACTTCGTGCTCGCCGATGTCCATGCTGCCGGCAGCGATCTCGTGCAGCTTGGGCTTCCAGATGTGCGTGCGCGTACGGTCGATCAGGGTGATATCGGCCTTGCCCTTGCGTCCGAGCGTGTCGCCAAGCCGGGTAGCAAGTTCGAGACCGCCGGCGCCGCCGCCGACGATGACGATTCTGTGCAGTTGATCTTGGACTCGCGCTTTCATTCTTGACCTCGGTGGGGGTGCCGGTCGGGCATAAAATCTCGAGAATATCAGCAAACTCGAGCACCGAGGCGGGGCATGCGTCGCGCAAAAACAACATCTTGCAGCACAGCGGGCACTCGGCAAGGGCGAAGGATCATCGCACGCCTCGAATCGACTCCGCCGCCACGCCAGCCGTCAGCGTGCGCCAGGCGCCCGCCGATGCAATCAATAGCGCCGGAAGCACTCCCGGATGGCCTCGGTATCGCGCGTGACGCACAAGGCCAGCATCAGCAGGATGCGCGCCTTCTGCGGGTTGAGAGAATTCGCGGCGATGGTGCCGAGCACCGCATCGTCCGCTGAATTGGTCACCACGCCCTGCCCCACCCGGCTCGCCCGCACGAAGGCCACGCCCTGGCGCTGCGCCACCTCGGCGCCCAGTCGCGCCGATGGCGACAGGCTGCCATTGCCGGTCGCCGCAAGCACGATGCCGCGCGCCCCACTGTCGATGGCTGCGCGATATGGATGCGTGCCGGCGCCGAGGTAATCGAAAATGATGTCGACCTGCGGGAGTTCGGTGATCTCCCCGAGACCGAACTCGCTGTGCACGGTATGCCGCCGCGTGGGCGCATTGAAGAAGTGCACCACGCCGCCCGCGATCTCGCCAAGGCTGCCCTGCTCCGCCGAGACGAAGGCATCGGTCGCGATGGTGTGCGACTTGGTGACATGGCGCGCCGCTCCGATACGGTCGTTGAGCGTCACCAGCACGCCCTTGCCTGCCGCCTCCGCGCAGGTCGCAAGGCGGAACGCGTTCAACAGGTTCAGCGGACCGTCGGCGCTCAGCGCGCTCGCGGGCCGCATCGCCCCCACCACCACCACCGGCTTGGCGCTGTTGAGCACCAGGTTGAGGAAATAGGCGGTTTCCTCCAGCGTGTCGGTGCCATGCGTGATCACCACGCCGTCGATCGCCGGATCCTCGAGCAGGGTCTGGGTGCGTCGCGCGATCGCCAGCAGCCCTGCGGTGTCGATCTCGTGGCTTTCCACGTTCATCAACTGCTCGCAGCGCACCTCGGCCAGCTCGCGGATCTGCGGCACCGCATGGAGGATCCCGTCGACACCCTCGGTGACGCGGTAGTCGTGCATCTGGGCGGAATCCCCCGCCGACGCGGCAATCGTGCCGCCAGTTCCGAGGAGAGCAATGCGGGCGGGCCCGGCAGGGCGCGCCGAGGGCGCCTGGCCGCAGGCCGACGGGGAGTTCGTGATCACAGTGGTCTCTCCTCAAGCCAACCGGCATCAAAGCGGGCCCGACGCCATCCCGGTCATCCGGCAACCACAAACACAAACGCAAAACCCGCAGAGCCTGTGGCTGTGCGGGTTCTGACGGTTTTCCTGGCGGAGACGGAGGGATTCGAACCCTCGATGCGAGTTTTAGCCCGCATGCTCCCTTAGCAGGGGAGTGCCTTCGACCTCTCGGCCACGTCTCCTAAAAGAAGGCGCGATGATAGCGAGTCGCCGCACGCGGGTCAAACGCTATGTCAGCTCGATGGCCGCGGCCCTCGCCTCTGCTATGGCGCAAGCGCGGCCCGTTCCATCTGCTTCTTGTCGATGCGGGTCCCGATGTCGCGTTGGGTGATGGCGGCCGCCTTGGGTGCGGACATTGCGGCCAGGCCCCATGCCGCGCCTCGCGAAAGCGATACCGGCACCGCGGCTCGATGCTGAACTATCGGCAGGATCGACATATCCAACTTGCGGCGTGCAGGCGACAAGGCCTGTCCGGGCGGAGCCCGCCCCTTGCGAGGATCGGCAGGCGCAGGCAAGTGCGGCGGGTCGCGAACTCAGCTTGCACACGACAGGCAAGTGACACAGCGCGACAGCACGCCGACTCGACGCCGGTCACATTTCACGGTTCAGGTGAATATCACTTACGGTTAACCCGCATTTCTTGGAAATGCACATTGAATTTATGCGGAAAGCTGGTCTATACTTCGCATGCAATATAACTTTAGTAGTATCAAGTTACGGCATCAGGGCATCAAGCCGGCACACACGGCATTTGCCAGTCCAGTCCACATCAACGGGGCGAAATCATGACCAAAAGCACAGACAAGATCGACGTACGCGAAATCCGCCGCAAGCTCGGGATGAACCAGTCCCAGTTCTGGTCCAAGATCGGCGTGACACAGAGCGGCGGCTCCCGCTATGAGAGCGGCCGCAACATTCCCCGTCCGGTACAGGCCCTGCTTCGCCTGGTCCATATCGAGCAGATCGATATCGAGAAGGTCAGGAAGGACGACGTGGACGTGGCGGAATACCTGAAGGCGACCAACCCGGATCTGTACAAGTCGCTCAAGAAGGAAGCCCGCGCCAAGCGCAAGGAGCGCTGAGCCTGGCGGGTCATGAAGCCATCAGGGGCTGACGCGGACCGTCAGCCCCTGCTTTCTCATGCGCGCCCCGATGTCCTCGAGTTCGTCGGGCTCAAGCGGTGACAGCCGCGCGGCTTCCGGTTGCATGGACGGGCGCGCGATGCCGTACAGCAGCACGCCCTGCAGGCGATCGAGCCCAGCCGCGCGCAGCACGGCGAGATAGGCGTCCACATCCGCATCGGATGGCGCCATTCCATCCCAGCGGAACATGCAGGTCTGCACCCAGGTATCACAAAGCTGGGCACAGCGCGCCAGATTGCGGGCAACGACTTCGGGCGCCAGGTTGACGCCGTTGATGCGCTCGATCGCAGCGGTGCTGCCGCCATCGACCTTGAACCACACCTCACCCCCCGCCTCGCCCAGCCGGCGCACGCCTTCCTGCACACGCGCCTGCCCCATCAGGCTGCCGTTGGTGATCAGGCGCACCGGCACGGCCGCCGGCCCTCCTTCGCTGCGAGGGCCGCCGAGGCCAAATTCCTCGCGCAGGCGCAACACCAGGTCCACCGCCTCGCGAAACTCCTCAGCGCTCGTCGGCTCGCCGTTGCCCGAGAACGCGATGTCGCAGATCACGCGCGCACCTTCCGGCGCGTGCCGCAGCAGCCAGTCACCATGGACGAGCTCGTGCAGAAACCAGCGCAGTTCCCGCTCCAGCACCTGCAGGTCGATCACCGGCGCCTTGCCGCGCACCAGGCCAGGCACCTGGCAGTAGGCGCAGTGCCAGTTGCAGGCATTGTTGGGATTGAGGTTGATGCCCACCGATACGCCACCCGCACGCCGGGACAAGACCGGATAGACATAGGTGAGACCGGCGAGGTCACGGTCGTGATTAATCACCGAAAGCGGCGTCGCAGCCCTGGAAGAATCAGAATTCATCGTTTGCTCAATCACTTGCAACTGCGGCCAAACGGCCTGCGGATGCGGGGGTGGTATAATTCGCGCCCCTGGAACCGAGGTTCAACATGCGCATCACCCGCCGTCTCGAATTCGATGCCGGACACCGCATCCCCGATCACGCCAGCCAGTGCCGTCATCTGCACGGCCACCGCTATGCGGTCGAAGTGACGCTGTCGGGCGAGATCATCAAGGCCGACGGCCTGCCGGTCAATGGCATGGTGATGGACTTCGCCGACGTGAAGCGGATTGCCAACGACCTGGTGGTCGGCCAATGGGACCACGCCTTCCTGGTCTATCGAGGCGACACGCTGGTGGCTGATTTCCTCGCCAGCGTGCCGGGCCACAAGACGGTGGTGCTCGACGTGGTGCCCACCGCGGAGAACCTCGCCGCCGAAGCCTTCCGCATCCTCGATCCGGCCTACCGTGACGTCTACGGCAACCATCTGCGCCTCGAGCGCGTGCGGCTGTACGAAACACCCAACTGCTGGGCGGACGCCGTGCGCGCCTGACGGGCCTCGAATCGCGGCCAGGTCCGCTCCCCGCACATCAAACCGCGTAGCGGCGCAGACGCAGCGAGAACTCGCGGAGCTGGTCGATGCCACTCTGCTCGGCACGCGCCACCCAGTCGTGCAACTGCGCCAGCAGTTGTTCGCGCGTCGCGTTCGAGCGCGCCCACAGGGCGTTGAGCTCTTCCCGCATCGTCACCACGGTGAGCAAGGCCTGGCTGCTGGCGACCAGGCCGCGCAACTGTTCCTTCTCGCCATCCTTCAGGTGGCGCTCCTCGCCCGACAGCACCCAGCGCTTGAGCGCGGTGACGTCGAAGCGGCCTGCGTGGCTCGCCTTCAGGCGCTCCACCTCTTCCGTGCACACACGTTTCAGCGAGCTCATGTAGCGCGTCATGACGTCGTAGCGGTGGGTGACGATGGCTTGCAGCATGTCGAAATCCGGCGCGAGCCTGGGCTCGCCGAACTTCGGCGTGGGGATCACTTTCTTGGCCCTGGCCAGCCCCAGCGTCTCGAGCAGGCGGATGTACATCCAGCCGATGTCGAATTCGTACCACTTCGCCGACAGCTTGGCCGAGGTGGCGAAGCTGTGGTGGTTGTTGTGCAGTTCCTCGCCACCGATCAGGATGCCCCACGGCAAGAGGTTGCGCGACGCGTCGGTGCAGTCGAAGTTGCGGTAACCCCAGAAGTGTCCGATGCCATTGACCACGCCCGCCGCCCAGAACGGGATCCACACCATTTGCACCGCCCAGATCGTCAGCCCGAGCGGCCCGAAGGCGACGAGGTCGATGACCATCATGACCGACACGCCGAGCACCGAATGGCGGTAGACGTTACGTTCGAGCCAGTCGTCCGGCGTGCCGTGGCCGTAGCGCTGCAGCGTGTCGGCGTTCTTCGCCTCGGCACGGTAGAGCTCCGCCCCCTGCCACAGCACCTTGCGCAGACCGCGCGTCTGCGGGCTGTGCGGATCCTCCTCGGTCTCGCACTTGGCGTGGTGCTTGCGATGGATGGCCGCCCACTCCTTGGTGACCATGCCAGTGGTCAGCCACAGCCAGAGGCGGAAGAAGTGGCTGGCGAAGGGGTGCAGGTCGAGCGCCCGATGCGCCTGATGACGGTGCAGGAAGATGGTCACCGAGGCAATCGTGACATGCGTGAGAGCCAGGGCAACGGCAACGTAGCCCCACCATGGAAGATCGAACAAGCCGCTGTACATTCTTTTAGATATCCTTTTGATTCATGATCTTGAAGCCCTGATGACGCGACACCCAAAGCCTGCTGCAGATGTGATCGGCGACGCGCCGCCTACGCCGCTGTTCCGGCTTGCGCGAGCCCGGTCGGGGCTCCCCTTGTGGGCGCATCCTGATCGTCCGCGCGGTTCATCACCACGGCGCCCACGACACGCACTTCCCGCTGCGGGAAGGGAATGCTGATTCCCTCGCGCTTGAAGCGCCGCCACAACTCCAGGTTGATCGCTGAGGTGATGCCCAGCGTGCCCTCCTCGGGGTCTGCGATCCAGCACAGCAAGCGCAGGTCGATCCCGCTCTCGCCGAAGCCGGCGAGAAAGCCCTTGGGCGATGGTTCGGGAAGCACGCGAGGATGTGCACCGGCAACTTCGACCAGGATCGCCAGCGCACGTTCGACGTCGACCTCGTAACCGACCTGGATGGAGATCGGCAACGAGACCTTGGTGTCGCTGAAGGTCTCGTTCTGCACCACCGACCCGACCAGCGTCTCGTTCGGGATGATGGATTCGATGCCATTGCCTGCCTTCACCACCGTGTAGCGGGTGGTGATCTCGCGCACCACGCCGCGATCGTTGCCCACGGTGATCAAGTTGCCGATGCGGATGGAGCGGTCGAGCAGGATGATGAAGCCCGACACGTAGTTGGCGGCGATCTTCTGCAGGCCGAAACCCAGGCCCACGCCCAGCGCGCCGCCGAACACCGACAGGGTGGTCAGGTCGATGCCCACCATCGGCAGCGCCACCAGCACCGCGACAACGATCAGCAAGGCCTTGGTGATGCGGGTGAGCACGGTGCGCATGTTGGCGTCCAGCCCGCTCGCCGTGACGATGCGGCGCTCCAGCAAGCCGGCCACCCAGAGCGCGACGAGCACCGTCAGCAGCACCATCGCCAGCCCCTGCACCAGCATCCACAGCGTCAGCTTCTGAGTGCCCATGGAGAAGGACACCGTCTCCAGCACGTCGATCAGCGCAGGCAGCCAGCCCAGGATGTGCAACGCCACCACCGACCACACCAGCGCCGCGAAACTCTTCTCGAATCCGCCGAGCCAGCTCGAGGCGCCACCTGCTGCCTGGCGCACCGTATAGACGACGATACGGATCACCGCCATCGACGACAGCAGCGGCACGGCGAGATCGAGCAGGTGCACCCTGTGGTACTGCGCCAGCACCGCGCGCGTGACGAGCACGAGGATCAGGGCCGACAGCGGGAACACCACCCGGCGCAGGCCGCTGCGGCCGAAACGCAGCGCTGCGTGCATGTCCTCGGCGGCACCGGCTCCGGTGCGCTGCCGCACCAGGCGCTGGACCAGCCAGCCGCCCAACAGGCAGGCCAGCAGCGCGCCCACCTGCCACAGCACGAAGGGGTCGTGGAGATCGTCCCAAATGTTTCTCAACAGCGAGGCGAATTCGGTCGTCACGGCTTCGGCGGTTGCGGGGATGGGCTGCGCGGGTCCTGCCATCGTCATGGGCTCCAGGGTAGCTGGTTGATCGGGGTGGCGGCGGCGCGATGGCGCTGCCAGTTGTCACGGTAGGCGTCGGCCAGCGCGCAGTGCCGCCGCAGCACGAGCAGATTCTCGGCGTTGCGGTTCTGCGCCGACCAGGTGAAGTTGTAAGAACCGGTGACCACCGTGCAGCCGGGGCCGTCGGCATCGGCGATCAGCACCTTGTTGTGCGCCGCGTTGTAGTCGGTTTCCAGCGCCACCGGGATGCCGGCCTCGAGCAGCCGCGGCAGCGCGTTGCCCTTGGCGCGGCGGTTCATCGCTGCGTCGGCCAGCACCTCGACCCGCACTCCGCGCCGCTTCGCCGCCACCATTGCGTCGGCGATGTTGCGGCTGGTGAAGGCGTAGGCCTGAACGAGGAGACTGTGCCGCGCGTCGCCGATCACGTCGATGAGGAGCCCTTCCGCATCGTTTTGCGGCGTGAACGCCACTTCCACTTCACCACGCGCCTCGAAGCGCTGGCCGGCGAGCGCAGACGTCGCCGCAGCGAGCGCAAGCAGGCACGCTGCGCCCGCCGCCAATCTTCGTCGATCAGGCATCGCCGACGCGCTCCAGCACCGCAGCGAAGAAGCCGTCGGTGTCGTGCGTGGCGGGCGACAAGCGCAGGCGCTCGCCCGTCTGCAGTTGCACGCCCTGCTTCTCGAGCACGGCCTGCGCAGACAGCGGCAGGAATTCGGGATGCGCGGCGAGGAAGGCATCGACCACGCCGTCGTTCTCTTCCGCCAGCAGGCTGCAGGTCGCATACACCAGGCGGCCGCCGGGACGCACCAGCCTGGCCGCAGCGGCGAGGATTGCGCCCTGCTTGGCCACCATCTCGTCGACCGCCGCCGCGCTCTGGCGCCACTTCAGATCCGGGTTGCGACGCAGCGTGCCGAGCCCGCTGCACGGCGCATCCACCAGCACGCGATCGGCCTTGCCGGCGAGGCGCTTCACCTTGGCGTCGTTCTCGTGCGCGATCAGCACCGGATGCACGTTGCTCAGCCCGGCACGCGCCATGCGTGGCTTGAGCTTGGCGAGGCGCTTGTCCGATACGTCGAAGGCGTACAGGCGCCCGGTGGAGCGCATCATCGCCCCCAGTTGCAGGGTCTTGCCGCCAGCGCCGGCGCAGAAATCGACGACCAGTTCGCCGCGCTTCGGTTGCACCAGCAGGCCGAGCAACTGGCTGCCCGCGTCCTGCACCTCGAAGCTGCCGTCCAGGAACAGCGGGTGCTTCTGCAAGGCCGGTTTGCCGGCCAGGCGGATGGCCTGCGGCGACAGCGCGCCCGCCTCCGCGCCGATGCCGTCCTCGCGCAAGCACGCCAGCACCGCGTCACGGTCGGCCTTCAGCACATTCACCCGCAGATCGAGCGGCGCCGGCCGGTTCAGACTGTGCGCCAGCGCCAGCAGCGAGGCCTCGTCATGCGTGGCCAGCAGGCGCTCGACGAGCCAGTCGGGCAGGTCGGCGCGCTCGGCGAGCGTGCCCTCCTCAAGCTCGGCCGCCTTGATGCCGGCCAGCCAGTCGCGCTCGGTCGCCGAGGCCAGTCCTTCGAACGCACGCATCGGCCAGCCTTCGCCGCGCGCGCACCAGGCCAGCAGCAGCTCACGCGGCGTCGCGCGGTCGCCGGCGAGGCGGCGCAGCCAGCGCAGGCGGCGCAGCACGCCGTACACGGTTTCGGCGATGAAGGCGCGGTCACGGTGGCCGAGCTCGCGATTGTCGCGAAAATGCCGCGACAGCACCGCGTCGGCCGGGTGCTCGAAGCTCAGCACCGCGCCCAGCGCCTGTGTCGCCTGGATGAAGAGCACGCGCGACACCGCGCCTTCGGCCTTGCTGGCGGCTGCCTTGTCGGATTTGGCCGCGCCGCCGTGCGGTTTCGTCGCGGGGCGCTCGCCCTTGTTGTGTCTTTCCATATCGTTGAATCAGTTCCGGTAAAGGTCTTGCTGCAGCCCGGGAGGCTGCTGGGGTTCTTCCTTGAGCTCGATCATCTCGGGCTCACCGGCCGCTGCCACGACGTGGCCAGCGGCCGCTTCGTCGCCTGGCGGTGCCAGCCGCAACTGGATCGCCTGCTGGTCGAGCGATTCACCTTCATCGTCGACCAGGCGGATGCGCACCGGCAACATGCCGTAGTTCTTCGCCAGCCAGATGTCGATCGTGAGGCTGCCGTCGGTGGCCCTGGCGCGCAGGCGCAGGGTGTCGAGCCGGCCGATCGGCAATTTCGCGTTCTCGGCACCCACCACCTCGAGTTGGGCCGGCTTGGCGGCCTTGTTGCTGACCACCATGATGGTCTTCGGCAGGCCCGCCGCGCCGACGATGCCGATCTGGTGCCACAGGCTCAGCACGTCCTGGTCGCCCGGGCGGACTTCGGCCGAGCGCCGCTCGCGCCCGTCGCGACGGATGCTGACACGGCCCGCGGCCCAGTCGAACTCGGCGCTTTCCGGCTTCTTGCCGCCCTGCTCCACGCTGAAGCGCAGCGGCTTGAGGCCCTGCGGGCCAAGCTCGCCCTCGCTGCGCTGCACATAGTGCAGGCTACGCATCAGGCCGATCAGGCCGGTGGTCTGCAGCAGGGTTTCCATGCGGTAGTGGTGTTCGTCGTGCGACCAGTGGTGCTGGGCCTGGCCGACCTCGAAGCCCTTGTCACCCATGAAGACGCGGAACACGATGCTGCCGCGATCCGGCCAGCCTTCGCTGTCGACAGCGTCGGCCTGCACGCCCTTCTCCGCAACCTGGATCGGCGCAGCCGGCGCGACCGCCTCATCGGCCGTGGCGGGCACCGGTGGCAGTGCGGGCGCATCGGGCGTGGCGTCGGTCTTCGTGTCCGACGGTGCCACCATGGCCACCGGCGCAGGTGCGGCGGGCGGACGCGGTTTTGCGATCGGCCTGGGTCGCGGCGCAGGCGGCGCGCGCAGCGCCTGCTGCGGGCGCACTTCAGCCGCTGGCGCAGGTGGCCGCACCACGGGCGGCGGCTCGATCAGGCGCGCCTGCATCACCGGCGGCAGCTCGGGCTCGACGCGCGGGGCGAAGGCGAAGTCGCCGCCAACCAGCGCCACGCCGTGCAGCAGCACGGAGATCCCCAGCGCGGCAATTGCAGTGCGTCGCATCATCGCTCGTCGTCGCTCAGCATTCGAGGACAGGAACCGTCCACGCGGATTCGTCCGGCCGCTCGTCGCGCAGCCTGACCCGGCCATTCGCGTCGACGCTCAGGCGGCCTTCGGCAAACCAGCGCACCGCCTGCGGGTAGATGCGGTGCTCCTGCGCCAGCACGCGCGCGGCCAGCGTCCTTTCGTCATCCTGCGGCTGAACCGGCACCACCGCCTGCACAACGATGGGCCCGCAATCCAGCGTCGGCGTCACGAAATGCACGGTGGCGCCGTGCACCCGCACGCCCGCCTCCAGCGCCCGCCGATGCGTGCGCAGCCCCGGGAAAGCGGGCAGCAGCGACGGGTGGATGTTGATCAGGCGACCGGCATAGCGACGCACGAAGTCGTCGGTGAGCACACGCATGAAGCCGGCGAGCACGACGAGGTCGGGCTGGTAGGCGTCGATGGTTTCGGCCAGTGCCGCATCGAACGCGGCACGGTCCGCGAACCGCTGGTGGTCGACCACCGCGCAGGCAATGCCATGCTCGGCGGCGAAGGCCAGGCCGGACGCGTCGGGCCGGTTGCTGACGACCGCGGCGACGCGCACTCCAGGGATCGCCGCGCGCACGATGGCTTCCATGTTGCTGCCACGACCGGAAATGAGGATGACGATGGACTTCATTGAATACGGTTTGGAAAATGTTCGCCGACCGGATCAGGGTATCGGCAGGAATACGGCCGTCGCCAGGTTCTGGACCACGCGGGTGACGGTGCGTTCCGTCTGCTCCTCGACGATGTCGGTGAGGGTGTCCAGCGAACCGATGACGCGCCCGAACTCGCGCTCGAAGCTCAGGTTGGCCCCTGGATGAACGGCGTCGCCCGGCTGGTTGGACAGCAGCAGCAACTCGCCCCGCTCGTCACGCGCCGCCGCGAGCTTCCACGCCGCGATCTCGACATTGCGGGCCGCATTGTAGAGGCGCTGCGCGTCGAGAGCATCCAGCATGAAGAATTCGTCCCGATCACCGAAGGCCGTCTGCACCATGCTGCCCAGCCCGACGACGAAAGCCTGCACACGGTCGCCACGAAACTCCGGGTGCAGCGCCACGCGCAGAGCATCGAGGTCGCGCCGGTTGCCCAGCGACGCGAAGCGCCAGTGATGCGGCGCATCGAAGATGCGCGCCACCGCGGCATCGATGCTGTCCGCGCCCGATTTGCGCCATTCGCGCGGGTTGCGCTTGTACAGCTTCACCGCCAGCCGTCTCAGGCTGGCGAAGATCTGCTGCTGGTGCGCTTCCGCGACACGATTGAAATCGCTCTTGAGCAGATGCTGCGGCGCATAGTTCGACAGCTTGCCCGCCTTTGGCGCCGAGCCAGGCGAAGAGCAGGCGAGCATCGCGCCGGCCAGCATCCACAGCACGACGCGGCGGGCGCCCGGAACGCATCCCCTGCCTGCTGAACGTGCCATCGGCTGGCGTCCTCCGCGCGGTCTCACAGGCATGATACCGGAGGCGAGGCGGGCGGTCTGCCCGGGCGACGCCCGTATAATCGACCGCCTGTAACTGGAACGCCCCCTCGATGACCGTCATCCAACGCCTCTCAGACCTGCTCATCAACCAGATTGCCGCCGGCGAGGTGGTCGAGCGGCCGGCCTCGGTGCTGAAGGAGGTGCTGGAAAACGCCGTCGATGCCGGCGCGCGCGCCATCGAGGTGCAGCTCGAGCAGGGCGGCGTGCGGCGCATCCGCGTGGCCGACGACGGCTGCGGCATCGGCCGCGAGGATCTCGCGCTGGCGCTGGAGCGGCACGCCACCAGCAAGATCGCCAGCCTCGACGACCTCGAGCGCGTGGGCACGATGGGCTTTCGCGGCGAGGCGCTGGCGGCGATCGCGGCGGTGGCGCGCACCACCATCACCAGCCGCGCAGAAGGCGAGGCGCACGCCTGGCGCATCGACGGCAACGACCGCCAGACAGAACCCGCAGCGCTGAACCAGGGCACGGTGGTCGACGTCGCCGATCTTTATTACAACACCCCGGCGCGGCGCAAGTTCCTGAAGTCCGAGGGCACCGAGTACGCCCACTGCGACGAGGTGTTCCGTCGCGTCGCGCTCGCACGCCCTGACGTCGGCATGCAGTTGTCGCACAACGGCCGCGTGGTTCATCGCCTGCCACCGGGGGCGCCTTTCGCGCGCATCGGCGCGCTGATGGGCGACGACTTCCTGCTGCATGCGCGCGAAGTGCAGGCCGAGGGCGGCATCCTGCGCCTCACCGGTTTCGCCTCGCTGCCGGCGTATTCGCGCGCCAGCCGCGACGCTCAGTATTTCTTCGTCAACGGTCGCTTCGTGCGCGACAAGCTGCTCGCCCACGCGGTGCGCGAGGCCTACGCCGACATCCTGCATGGAAGTCGTCATCCAGCCTATGTGCTGTTCCTGGAGCTCGACCCCGCAGGGGTGGACGTTAACGTGCATCCCGCCAAGATCGAGGTCCGCTTTCGGGAATCCCGCGCGGTGCATCAGTTCGTGTATCACGCGCTGAAGCGGGTGCTGGCCGAATCGGGCGCGGCACAGGCTGGCGACCATTCCGCATCGTCCCATTTCGCATCGGCCACGGGCGGCATCGCAGGCGCCGCATTCGCCAGCACCTCGGCTGCGCCCAGCCGCGGCGGGGCGGCAACGGGCGGCGCAGTGACCCATTTCGCCCCGGCGACATTCCAGCCAGCCGGCAATTCGAGGCCCTGGCCCGCGCCCGCACCACAACAAGGCCGCCTCGCCATGGAGTCGGCCAGCCGTTCGTACTTCGACTTCGCCGCCGGCGCACGCAGCGCGGCCACACGCATGACTACCGGCGCCGCGCCGATGGCCGGCTCGACCGCCCCCCTGTCGGCGACCTCGCTGCCGGCCGGCGACATCGCGCCGCCGCTGGGCTATGCGCTGGCGCAACTGCACGGCATCTACATCCTGGCGCAGAACGCCACCGGCCTGATCCTGGTGGACATGCATGCCGCACACGAGCGCATCCTGTACGAAAAGCTGAAGACCGTGCTCGACGGCCGGCCCTCGGTGCAGCGGCTGCTGATTCCGGCCGTGTTCTCGGTCAGCGCCAGGGACATGGCCGCCGCCGAGGAATGCACCGACGTGCTGGCCGGCATGGGTTTCGAAGTGTCGTCCGCAGGCCCGCAGGAACTGGCGGTGCGCAGCGTGCCGGCGCTGCTCGCCAGCGCCCCCGTCGCCGAACTGATGCGCAAGCTGCTGGAGGAGCTGCGCGAATTCCCCGCCTCGGAGGTCGTCACCACCCGCCGCAACGAGTTGCTGGCGACGATGGCCTGCCACGGCGCAGTGCGCGCCAACCGCCAGTTGACCATTCCCGAGATGAACGCGCTGCTGCGCGACATGGAAGCCACCGAGCGCGCCGACCAGTGCAACCACGGCCGCCCGACCTGGACCCAGCTCACCATGGCCGACCTCGACCGCTTCTTCATGCGCGGACAGTAGATCCCGCCCGCCTGGGCCCGCTCCGCCCCGCGTGGGAGCGGACCGGGGCGTGATTTCCCACCATCTCCACCACATCGGCCGCCCTTGCGGCCGGGTCAATCATCCGCCTGGCGCGCGGGCAGTCGGCGCTCGGGCTGGCGCGGCGCCTGCAACGATCGATCCGGATTGATCGGCAACACCGGCTTGGGCATCCCGCCCAGAGCCGGCTCGGTCGGCCCCTGGCGCGGCGGACGCTCGGCCGCACGGTAACCGTCGCCATCGTGGCGAGGCCAATGCCCGTCGCGCGGCGGACGCGGCGGGTGGAAGGTGCGCGGCGGAACGACGATGTATCCGGTGCTACGGGGGTTTCCTTCGTCGTCGCAGGGCTCGCGAAAGCGCGCCTCGCACTCCGCCCGCGCCTTTTCGCGCGCACGGAGCGCTTGTTCCTGTGCGTCGCGCTCGTCTGCCACCCGCTCCTCGGCCTCCCGCCGCAAACGCTTTTCCTGCTCGAGCGCCGACTCCAGCCGCTCGATGCGACGCGTGGTGTCGGCCGCCTCGGCTGGGCGGGCAGGCGCCGCCGGCACCACCGTGACGCCGCCACGCTCCAGCATTTCGGCCTTGACGCCGGGCGGCGGCTGGCTGCCGTAATTCACGCGTCCATCGCGGTCCACCCAGCGATAGATCGCGTCGCCGGCCAGTGCGGGGGCACAAAGGGCCAGCCCCCAGGCCACCAGCGCTGGCAATGCCCGTCTCGATACCGGAAGGCGCCTCATCCACTGCATGTCACGCTCCACGCGTGCGTTCGGACCGGATGATGATACCGCCGCGTCCCGCCGCCCCGCACCCGTCGTGCCGCGGGGCGGCTCGTTTTCCCCAGGCGCCGTGAATGAAGCCCGGGATAAGCTGTGCACAAGTGCCGCAAATCATTCACTGGAAAGGCGAATCGGGCGCTGCCTCCAAATCGGGCAACGCGGCCGGTCATTGCGTGGGCGCGGACCGCGCCCACGCAATGATGCAAGCACAAAAGCAAGAAGCCCATGTTGGCTGGACATGGGCTTCGCGAATCTTTGGCCCCGGCGCTTCAGACCAAGGCAATCGGCAGTTTGCCGTTCGGGTACTACGCGGTCATCTCTTCGAACTGCGGCGGACTTTCAACCATTCAGCCTCCAGTTGGGTTGTTGCCGGGAGGCCCGACCAAACTTCCGTCAGGCTTCAATTTCAGATTACTCCTCTGACCGGAAAAGTCCACTGCATCAAGGGACTTCCTCCATAGAATCAACATCTCCCAAACTGCTCGCGCCATTGCCTGCATTTATCCACGGACCCTGTGGATAAGCTTGGGAGTAGCCCTTGAGCAGGCTCCGCAAGGTGCTGATGCGTAATGTCTTCACAACGACTGCCTGTTTTTTGCGCAGCCGCTGGGGATGTGCGGCGTGCAGCTCGCCCTTTGCGGCATCACACCCCAGGCCACTCGCCCGTCGCGCCGTCATACTTCGCCGCCAGGATGTGGATGGATCCACGTTTTCCCCAACCGACGTGAACACCCCCCGGGAAAAGCTGTGGAAAACAGTGGCAAGTGGATGATCCGAAAGGCGGGCCGGGCACCGCCTCAATTTTGTGCAGGACGTCACGGCGTGGCATGAGGCTTGCGCTTCAAGGCAGTACGCGCTCGCGAAGGAAGCGCGGAAAGCGCGGCAGCCCCTGCCCCGTCAGTTCCCGATAGCGGTAGGTGACCATTGCACCGATCTGCGGCGGGTTGCGCCGTGCCGAATCGCTGAGTCCGGAACCGATGCGAAAGCGCCGCCCATCGAGCGATTCAACCAGCAGCGCTCCAACGCTGCCGGTGAGTCTTCCCTTGCCGGGCACATGCGCAACGACGCGCGCCTCCGCATCGAGCCAGGGCGTGAGCTTGCGCAGCGCATCGCTACGCCCGGGCGACCAGGCCGCGTCGGCGCGGTGCAGCATCAGGCCCTCGCCGCCCGCTGCGACGGTCGCGGCCATGCGCCGGGCCAATTCGGTGCGATCGTGTACGCGAAACTGCGCCACTGCCTGCAGCCAGGGCGCGCGCTTCCGCTCCTCGGCAATGAGGACGTCGATGCGCTGCACGCGCTCGGTGAAGGTGCCGGCATCCCCCGGCAGGTCGAAGATCATGTAGCGCACCTTGCGCCACTGCGCATCATCGGGTACGTCGCGGCGCACGATGCCGGACAGCGCCTCGAACTGCCCGCGGCCCAGCCACAGCTCGCCATCGAGCGGCCGCGCCGGCAGGGCTGCCACGAACCAGGCCGGCGCCGGAATCACCAGCCCGCTGCGGAATCGCAAGCGCCTGCCGTCCCAGTGCGCGCGCACGCCGTCGAGCTTTTCGCTGACCCAGTACCGCGCCGGATCGAGCGTATCGTCCCAGCGCTGCGCCAGCATGAGCGCCAGCGCGGCATCCGCCGCCACATCGTGTACGGCGGTCGTGCCATCGACGGACGTGGCCGAACCGACACCGAAGGAAAGCGCCGAAAGCAGCGTTGCAGCGAGCAGGCGCGGCGCGAGCGTGGGGATGCGATGGGACATGTTCATCAGCCTCGATCAGGAAGACGAACAGCATAAATGCTTTTTGCATAGTCTGTGCGATTTGCCGCATGAGCTGAATGGAAGCCCGCAGGCGCCCGGCCCGCGTCGGCCTTTGCGCCCACGCGCCGCGCCGGCGGATAATGCCGGCCTCGCCTGCCCCTCCGCCCCACCGTGTCCGCTTCTGTCCCCGCTTCTGCCCCCCCTCCCTGCGAAGACATCGGCCTGCCGCCCGCCCTGCTGCTGCTCGGCCCCACTGCCAGTGGCAAGACCGCATCTGCGCTGGCGCTGGCGCGCGAGCTGCCGGTGGAGATCGTCAGCGTCGATTCGGCGCTGGTGTATCGCGACATGGACATCGGCACGGCGAAACCCAGCGCGGAGGAGCTGGCAAGCTGCCCGCATCACCTGATCGACATCGTCTCGCCGGAAGAGGCGTATTCCGCTGCCCGCTTCCGCGCCGACGCCGTGCGGCTGATGGCCGAGATCACTGCGCGCGGCCGTATCCCGTTGCTGGCGGGCGGCACCATGCTGTATTTCAAGGCCTTGCGCGACGGCCTGTCTGATCTGCCCGCGGCCCACGCCGACCTGCGCCGCGCCATCGACGCAGACGCTGCCGCGCGTGGCTGGCCGGCGCTGCATGCCGAACTGGCCGCGCTCGACCCCGCCGCGGCGGCGCGCCTGGAGCCGACCGACGCGCAGCGCATCCAGCGCGCCCTGGAGATCGTGCGCGTCACCGGCCGGCCGCTGGCCGACAGCTACGCCAGGAAGGAAGACGACGCGCTGCCGTGCCGGCTGCTGCCGATCGCGCTGGCGCCGTCAGATCGCAGCGTGCTGCACGCGCGCATCGCGCAGCGCTTCGACGCCATGCTCGCCGCCGGCCTGGTGGAGGAACTGCGCGGGTTGCGTGCGAAATACCGGCTCGAGCCGGGCATGCCGTCGATGCGCTGCGTGGGCTACCGACAGGCCTGGGAATTCCTCGACGGCCAGATCGACCGTGACACGCTGCGCTTCAAGGGCATCGCCGCCACCCGCCAGCTCGCCAAGCGCCAGCTCACCTGGCAGCGCCAGTTCCGCGAAACCTGGCCGCAACTGGTGGAGATCGACTGCCTGCGCCCAGACCTGCCGGCGGCGGTGCGCGACGCAGCGCTGCGGGCGCTCGCAGCATGACCCGGTTCTGGCAGACGGCAACGCTGCGATCGCCAGCGCTCGTCGTGCCAGGCGAGACCGCATCACTTGCTGACGGCCCTGTCGCGGCCAGCTCCGCTCCTACACGAACCCGCAAAGGAAACTGATTCATGGACGAACAGATCATCGACGACGTGCGCACCTGGCTCGACGACGTCGTCATCGGCCTCAATCTCTGCCCGTTCGCCGCCAAGCCGCGCAACGAGAACCGCGTGCGCATCGTCGTCAGCCATGCGCAGACCGCTGAAGGGCTGCTCGACGACCTGCAGCGCGAACTCGAGCACCTCGCCGACACGCCGGCCGCCGAACTGGAAACCACCCTGCTGGCGATCCCCGACATGCTCGAAGATTTCGCCGACTATAACGACTTCCTCGACGCGGTGGATCTGTGGCTGGAGCAGTTCGGCTGGGAAGGCGAACTGCAGGTGGCGAGTTTCCATCCGCACTACCAGTTCGCCGACACCGAACCCGACGACGCCGGAAACCTCACCAACCGCTCACCCTGGCCGTTGCTGCACATCATCCGCGAGGAGAGCCTGGAGAAGATCATCGCGCACTATCCCGATGTCGATGGCATCCCCGGGCGCAATGTCCGGCGCATGGAAGCACTGACTGCCGAGGAGCGCAGGCGCTTGTTCCCTTACCTGTTCGGCTGATGCTCGCGGTGGCGGCTGGCGCCGCATCCAGCCGAGGAGTAAAGTGGTGGCGAAAGTTCAGGTTCGGGTTTCTTCCTTAACCGCCTCGCCGGAGTGTGCCTATGTTCCCTGAGTACCGCGACCTGATTACCCAGCTCAAGACCAACGACCGTCACTTCCTGCAACTGTTCGACCGCCACAACGCGCTCGACCAGCAGATCAAGAACATCGAATCCCATGTCGAGCACGCCAGGCACGAAGAAGTGGAAGTGATGAAGAAAGAGAAGCTGCTGCTGAAGGATCAGATGTACGCGATCCTGAAGAAGTCGCAGGTGGCCGCGACGTAAGCAGCTTCGCATGCAGTGCGGCCTCGGCGCCGCAACGAGCCCAGCCCCGCCCCCGGATCCTGTCCGAGCGCGGGGCTTCGCTTTTGTTGCGGGTGTTGCTCTTGTTCTGGGCGCGGCGTGAACCACCGCCGGCTCAGGCCGACACCGCGGACGGCTCGGCGTCGTCGATGGCCTCGCGCTCACGGCGTGCCAGCAGCGTGTACACCGTCGGCACCACGAACAGCGTAAAGAACGTGCCCAGCAGCAGGCCACCGACGATGACCCAGCCGATCTGCTGCCGGCTTTCGGCTCCTGCGCCGGTGGCGAGGGCAAGCGGAACCGAGCCCAGCACCATCGCGCCGGTGGTCATCAGGATCGGGCGCAGCCGCAGCACGGCCGCTTCGACCACCGCATCGCGCAAGGCGCCGCCGCCATCGCGCAACTGATTGGCGAACTCCACGATCAGGATGCCGTGCTTGGTGATCAGACCCACCAGCGTCACGAGGCCGATCTGGCTATACACGTTGAGCGTGCCGCCGGTCAGCCGCAGCGCAAGCAGCGCGCCGGCCATGCTCAGCGGCACGGTGAGCATGATGATGAAGGGGTCGCGGAAGCTCTCGAACTGCGCCGCCAGCACCAGGTAGATGAAGGCGAGCGCGAGCACGAAGGCCAGCGCCAGGCTGGAGGAGCTTGTCCTGAACTCGCGCGACTGGCCGTCGTAATCCGTGCCGTAGCCCGGCGGCAGGATGCGCGCCGAGGTGTCCTCCATCCACTTCAGTGCCTCGCCCAGCGCATAGCCCGGCGCCAGGTTGGCCGAGATCGTCACCGCGCGGCGCTGGCCGAAGTGGTTCAGCTCGCGTGGCGCGACCGACTCATGCACTTTCACCAGGCTGGCGAGCGGCACCATCTGCCCGCTCTTCGAACGCACGAAGATGTCGTGGATGTCGCGCGGCCCCACTCGGCTGTCGGCCGCCACCTGCACGACCACGTCGTACTGCTCGGCCTCCTGCTTGTAGCGCGTCACCTGGCGGCCGCCGAGCATGGTCTCCAGCGTGCGCCCGATCACGTCCACCGGCACACCGAGGTCGGCGGCACGGTCGCGATCCACGTCCACCGCGAGCTCGGGCAAGGTCAGCTTGAGGTCGGTGTCCGGCGACAGGAAACCCGGGTTGCGGCGCATCTCGTCCAGCATGCGCTCGGTGAGACGCGCGAGCTCGTCGTATGACTCCGACGTGGTGATGACGAAGCTCACCGGACGCGAGCGCGGATTCTGGCCGAAGGAGGCCGGCTGCACCGGGAAGGCGTTCACGCCCGGGATGGCGCGCAGCCTGGGCTGCAATTCAGCGGCAATCTCGCTCGCCTTGCGGCTGCGTTGCTTCCAGTCCTTGAAGCCGACGAAGGAGATGCCCTGCGACACCGTCGGGTTGCCGGCGATCACCAGGTAGCGGTCAACTTCGGGCAAGGCGGCGTAGATGTCCTCGATCTCCTTCGCATAGCGCCCGAGATAGTCGATCGTCGCGCCTTCCGGGCCGCTGAAGATGCCGATCACCCGACCACGGTCCTCCAGCGGCGCCAGCTCGGACTTGAGCTGGCCAAGCAGCACTGCCGCAGTTGCCGCGACGGCGACGAAAGCCAGCATCACCAGCCAGCGCGCATTCAACGCGCGCTGCAGTACCGCGCGGTAGCCTTCGGTCAGCCAGGTGAGGAAACGCTCGATGCCGTTGTAGATCGGGCCATGCCTGGGCTCGTGGCGCAGCAGCTTCGAGCACATCATCGGCGACAGCGTCAGCGCGACGAAGCCCGACACGATCACCGCGCCCGCCAGCGTCAATGCGAACTCGGTAAACAGCTTGCCGGTGCGCCCAGTCATGAAGGCGACCGGCGCGTACACCGCGGCGAGCGTGATCGTCATCGCCACCACCGCGAAGCCGATCTCCTTCGCGCCCTTGAACGCGGCGGCGAGCGGCGGCATGCCTTCCTCGACGTGGCGGTAGATGTTCTCCAGCACCACGATCGCGTCATCCACCACCAGGCCGATCGCCAGCACCAGCGCCAGCAGCGTCAGCGTGTTGATGGAGAAGCCGAAGGCGAACATCAGCGTGAACGCGCCCACCAGCGACACCGGGATCGTCACCAGCGGGATCAGCATCGCGCGCCAGTTGCGCAGGAAGAACAGGCACACCACCGCGACCAGGATCACCGCCTCCCAGATCGTGGAGAACACTGAGGCGATCGAGCGGTCGATGAACACCGTGGTGTCGTTGGCGATCGCCATCGTCATGCCTTCGGGCAACTCGGCCTGCAGGCGCGGCATCATGTCGTCGAGGGCACGCTTGACGTCGAGCGGATTGGCGGTCGATTGCTTGACCAGACCGATCGACACCGCCGGCTTGCCCATGAAGCGCGCCGCCGTGCGCTCGTCCTGCGCCGCGACCTCGACCCGACCGATGTCGCGGATGCGCACCGGATAGCCGTCGGGCGTGGCCGGCTGGCGCACGACGATCGCCTCGAACGCCGCCGGCTCGGCCAGGTCGGTGCGTGCCACCACCGCGAACTCGCGCTTCTCGCTTTCGATGCGGCCGGCGGGCAGTTCCACGTTCTGGCGGCGGATCGCATCCTCGACGTCCTGCGCGGTGAGCTTGAAGGCGGCGAGGCGGTCGCGGTCCAGCCAGATCCGCATCGAGTAGCGGCGCTCGCCGAACAGGCGGGCATCGGCCGCCCCCGGCAGTGTCTGCATGCGCGGCTTGACGACGCGGTTGGCGAAGTCGCTGATCTCGAGCGGGCTGTGCCGGTCAGAGAAGAACGCCACCCAGATGATGGGGTTGGCGTCGGCCTCCACCTTGGCGATCACCGGCTCGTCGATGTCGTTGGGCAGACGCTTGCGCACGCGCGAGACACGGTCGCGCACGTCGGCGGCGGCGCTGTCGGCACTGCGCTCGATGCGGAAACGCACGGTGATCTGGCTGCGCTCCTGGCGGCTGATCGACGACAGCACGTCCACGCCCTCGATGCCGGCGAGGGAATCCTCCAGCGGCTTCGTGACCTGCGATTCGATGATCTCGGCGCTGGCACCGGTATAGGTAGTGTCCACCGTCACCACCGGCTCGTCGATGTTCGGATATTCGCGCACCGTCAGGCGCGAGAACGCCATCAGCCCGACCAGCAGCACCAGCAGCGACAGCACCGTGGCAAACACCGGACGCTTGATGCAGATCTCGGACAGCACCATGACCTGTTCCCTCAGCGCGTGACCGGCGCCTGCGCTGCCGCGACCGGCGACGCCCCCCCGGCTCGCGCTTCCCGCTGCACGATCTGCACCGGCACGCCGTCGCGCAGCTTGAGCTGGCCGGCGGTCACCACCAGGGCGTCGGGCGGCAAGCCGGCGACGATCTCGACCATCGCATCCCGTCGCATGCCGGTCTTCACCTCGGTGCGCTGCGCCTTGCCGTCCGCCACCCGGAAGACGAACTGCACATTGCCGGGCGCCGGCACGAGCGCCTCTTCCGGCACCAGCAGCGCATCCGCACGCTGGTCGAGGATCAGCCGCACGCGCACGAACATGCCGGGGCGCAACCGTCCTTGCGCGTTCTGCAGGCGGGCGCGCAGCACGACGGCGCGGCCCTGCGCATCCACCAGCGGGTTGATCGCATCCACCGTGGCAGGAAAGCGCTCGCCCGGCAGCACGTCGCTGCTCACTTCCAGCGTCTGGCCGGGACGGATGCGCCCGAGGTAAAGCTCGGGCAGGCGGAAATCGACTTTCAGCGTGGCGATGTCCTCGACATTGACCAGCGCGTCGCCGTCCTTCACGAAGTGGCCGGGGCTCACGTCACGGATGCCGACGACGCCGGCGAAGGGAGCGCGGATCTGCGTGCGCTCCAGCCGTGCCTGCGCCAACGCGGTGGTCGCGCGCGCAACTTCCAGCTGCGAGCGCGCCGTGTCCAGGCTGCTCTGGCTGACGAACTTGCGCGCGAACAGATCCTCCGTGCGGCGGATGTTGGCGTCCGCCAGCCTCAGGCTGGCCTGCGCCTGCTGCAGCTCGGCGCGCTGCACCGCGGCGTCGAGTTCCACCAGCACGTCGCCCTTCCTCACCGCAGCACCGTCGCGGAAACGGATCGCCGAGATCCGCCCCGCCACCTCGGGGCGCAGCACGACGGACTCGTTCGACACCAACGAACCGACGGCGGTGACATCGTCGGCGATCGCCCGCTGCTCCACCGCCCGCACCTCGACCAGCACTGGCCCACCCTGCGCCGCCTGCCCGACCGCAGCCGGTGTGCCGCCACTGGCGGGCGCGCTGGAAGTTGCCGCCGATGGCGCGGCGGCACCGGATGGGCGGTGATTGGCATACCAGGCGAGGGTGCCGAGGCCGATGAGGCCGGCCACGCTGAGGACGATTACAAGATGACGGCTGGATGGCATGAAGGGGAGCGCAAGGGGAACGTCGTGGATCGTGCAGGACAGGATGGCGCGCGGCGGGGCCGAGGCAGCCCCGGCGCCAGCCTGCGCGGCGAATGTCGAAGTTTAAGGACAAACGCCAAGGCTGTCCGGTTCCGCGACAAGCGCAGTCATTGCGGCGGCGGGGGCGATTGCGCACCGCCGGACGCGTCGTGAGCCGCGCGTCCGAGCAGTTCCAGCGTTCTGTCGTCCCGGCTGCCGCCGTAATGGCGCGCGAGGACCTCGGCAAAGACGGGGGCCGATTGCGGCAGCGCCGCGAACAGCGTCATCGACGACTTCAGCTTGAGCACATCCGGATAGCCGAAGATGTCGTCCGCCGAGCGCCCTTGCACCTCCAGGACTGCCTGCGCGCAAGCGACCAGGCGCGGACCCAGCAGCGGATGGCGCAGGTAAGCCTGCGCCTCGGCAAGGCTGCGGATGGCGTAGTGCATGGCCGTCGGACTGAGGCCCAGCCCTGCGAACTGCGGAAAGACGAACCACATCCAGTGCGAGCGCTTGCGCCCGGCCCTGATCTCCATCAGCGCCTGCTCATGGATACCCTGCTGTGCCTCGACGAAGCGGCGAAGATCGAAGCGATCCTCGTCGGCATCGGGGTGCGATGAACTGCCCATGGTCGGTCTCCACTACCGGCAGCGGCCGGCCTCACATCCCGCCAACCGCTGCAGCCTCACGGCCGCCCCGGCATGCATGTCGCGACCCCCGCTTCAGCCACCCATCAACGACAGGTGGATGTCGCTGCCGTAGCGGCAGACGATCTCGCGCTTGGCGGCGAGAAAGGCCTCGACGTCGCCATCATGCCCGCTGCGGCGGATGCGGTGGCGCGCCAGCTCGTCGGCGATCACGTCGAGGAACAGCTCGGCGAGCAGCAGCCGCGCCGAATCGCGGAAGTTGCCGCGGCCGTCGACATACAACTGAACGGTGGGCGCCGCGGTGTTGATGATGATCTTGCGCTCCGCGGCGCTATACACCGCCCTGTCCTGCTCCCTGCCGAGGTAACGGAACTCGTAGCCGGTGAACATCGCCTCGCCATGGTCGCGGCGTGGGTGGCGCCGGCTCGCATGGGACCGGGCGTGATGCGCCTGATGCGCATGATGCGCGGCGTGTTCGGCGATGACGATCTGGCACCACGCCAGATAGCCGCCGACGCGCACGACGATCTCGCCGCGGTCGCCGGGCGCAGCGCCCATCACCGTCCATTCGACGCATGGATCTTCGCCCAGCGCGTGGACGGGCAGCTCCTTGGGCAGCGGACCAAGGTTGAGCCCTTCGCTCGTCGTCGCCTCGATGCTCAGCACCGCGTCGGCGCCAAGCTGCTGCGGGTCGACCAGCAGCCGCACGTGGAAGGGGTGGTTCGAGCTGCGGTAGTAGAAAGGCGTTGAGAAGCGCAAGGCGGCGCGATCGTCCTCCGCATCGACGCTGTCGGTGTTGCCGTCCCGCCGCTCGGCCGCCCCGGCTGCGGCTGGATGCACGATGCCGAAGTCGTGGATCGCGGCCAGGTTCATGCGCTGCAGCAAGTGTTCGATCAGGTGCGCGGTGCGCCCCGAGGTGGTGGCGCGCTCGAGGTGCCTGAGCTTTTCCTGCTCGGCCATCACGCAGGGCGCGATCATCTTGCTGACCGCACGATAGAAGGCAGCGACGAGAGGCTCCTTCGGGTTCAGCCCGGCGCGCTCGTCGCTGATCACGGCCACGCCCTGCGCGAGCTTCTCGACCAGCGCCGGACAGCTCACCGTGCCGAACAGGTATTCGGTGCCGAGCTGGTTCTCGTAGTCGAACAACTGGCAATCCAGCACCGCCGTGCCCGACAGCACCACCAGGCCGTTGGTGCGCTCGTCGCCGCGCGGCGTGAGATCCGCGTCCAGCGCACGCTTGAGGGTGAGGGTGAAGGTGTGGGTCTGCCGCTCGTGCTGGAACTGACCCTTGAGCTCGGGGCCCAGCAGCAAGACCGAAGGCGGCTCCTCGAAGCGCACCGGGCCGCTGCGTTCGACCTCCGCGCCATCCTTCAGGTGCGCCACCTCGACCTGCCGGCGTGCGAGCAGATCCCGCAGGTAGAAGTTGTTGGCCAGCGCCTGCACCAGCGCGCCGAACTGGGAGATGCTGGCCTGCGGACTTTCGACGACGATCGCCACGCGCGTGCCGTCGGCCGCGATGCCGAGGCGCTCGCGATCGCTGGCGGTCGCCTCGCGGTCGTGGCCGCCGTCATCGTAGAGGTAGCCGCCATCCTCGCCGCGGAACAGTTCGATGCGCGACAGCCGCCCGGCACGGATGCTCTCGATCCAGCCGCAGCCCAGGCCGAAGATCGCCTGCTTGAGGCCGCGCCCGAAATAGCCGCGCCCGCCGTCCAGGCCCTGCGCAAGCGCGCTGTGAGCGGCGCCGTAGCTGAGGACGCGGCAGGCCTGGTCGAAGGCCATGCCCTCGGCCTGATCGGCCACCGTGAGCAGCGCGCCACGGCGGTGGCGCTCGTACTGCACGTCGATGCGGCCGCAGACCGGCACACCGGCCCGCTCCAGCCGGCCGTAGCTGTCGTCGCAGTTGGTGATGAGCTCGACGATGGCCTTCTCGATCGAGGCGAAGCGCCGCGAATCGATGTCGATCACGCGCTGATCGACGGGTATCGCATTGATCGCCATCCGCCCTCCCCCATGCTGCAAATGCTGCCGGCCGGTCTCGCCAGCCGGGCCCGATCAGCCGACGATGGTCTGCGCCTCGCCGTCCTTGCGCGCGTCGATGCGGCCGATGCGATGGACCGTCTCGCCCGCGGCCTCGAGCTTGGCTGCAGCGAGGTCGGCATCCTCAGCCGACACCACCACCGCCATGCCGATGCCGCAGTTGAACACGCGGTACATCTCCTGCATGTCGACGTTGCCTTCCTTCTGCAACCACTGGAACAGCGGCGGCAGCCCCCAGCTCGACGCGTCGATGCGGGCGGTGAGTTCGTCGCGCAGGATGCGCGGCACGTTCTCGGTGATGCCGCCGCCGGTGATGTGGGCCATGCCCTTCACCACGCCCGGCATCGCCTGCATCAGCGCCAGCAGCGACTTGACGTAGATGCGGGTGGGCTCCATCACCACGTCGCGCAGCTTGCGACCGTGGAAGTCGGCGTCGAGGTCGGGTCTGGCGACGTCGATGATCTTGCGGATCAGCGAGTAGCCGTTGGAGTGCGCGCCGCTGGACGCCAGGCCCAGCACCACGTCGCCCGGCACGATCCGGCTGCCGTCGATGATGTCGGCCTTCTCCACCGCGCCGACGGCAAAGCCGGCGAGGTCGTATTCGCCCGCCGGGTACATGCCGGGCATCTCGGCGGTCTCGCCGCCGATCAGCGCGCAGCCCGCCAGTTCGCAGCCCTGCGCGATGCCTTTCACCACATCGGCGGCGGTGTCGACGTCGAGCTTGCCGCAGGCGAAGTAGTCGAGGAAGAACAGCGGCTCGGCGCCCTGCACCAGGATGTCGTTGACGCTCATCGCCACCAGGTCCTGGCCGACGGTGTCGTGCCTGTCCAACTGGAAGGCGAGCTTGAGCTTGGTGCCGACGCCGTCGGTGCCCGACACCAGCACCGGCTCCTTGAACTTCTTCGACAGTTCGAACAGCGCACCGAAACCGCCGATGCCGCCGAGCACCTCGGGGCGCATCGTGCGTTTGGCGAAAGGCTTGATGCGGTCGACCAGCGCGTCGCCGGCGTCGATGTCCACACCGGCGTCACGGTAGGACAGGGAGGCTTTGTTGGAGGTTTGGGATGCGCTCAAGATCTTTCCTCTGGGCTTGCGTGATGCAGTGCGAAAACACCCGGCGGCGGTCCGAACTTGAGGCCGCAACGCCAAGTGGCTACATTTACGGGTCTTGCGGGCCGTCTGCGCCCGCTTCAAGTCCGCGATTTTACTAGAAATGACCTCCCCCCGCGCCGACCGTCTGCAAACGCTCGTCTGGGCCGGCGCCGGCCTGGCGCTGGTCGCGCTGCTGTGGGCGCTCGGCCCCATCCTCACCCCCTTCGTGATCGCATCGGTGTTCGCCTACATCTGCGATCCGGCGGTGAACTGGATGGTGGCGCGGCGCGTGCCGCGCGCGCTGGCGGTGCTGCTGGTCATCATCGGTCTCGGCCTGCTGCTGGTGGCGCTGGCGCTGATCCTGCTGCCCATGGTGTATCGCGAAGGGGTGATGCTGGTGCGCCGCCTGCCCGACCTGGTGGAAATGTTCAACGCCCAGGTGTCGCCCATCCTGCAGGCCCACCTCGGCCTGGACCTGCAGCTCGATGCAGCGCAGTTCCGCCAGTTGATCGCCGACAGCTGGACCAGCGCGCAGGACATCGTGCCCATTGTGCTCGGCCACCTGAAGACCGGCGGGCTGGCGCTGCTGGGCCTGGCCGCCAACGTCTTCCTGATCCCGCTGGTGATGTTCTACCTGCTGCAGGAGTGGCCGCGCATCCTCGCCGAACTCGAGCGCATCGTGCCCCGGCCGTGGCTGGACCGCACCTTGCAGATCATCAACGACATCGACCGCGTGATGTCCGAATTCCTCCGCGGCCAGTTGTCGGTGATGCTGCTGCTGGCAGTCTTCTACAGTGCAGGCCTGTGGCTGGCGGGCCTGAACTTCGCGCTGCCGGTGGGCGTGCTGACCGGCCTGCTGGTGTTCATCCCCTACGTCGGCTTCGGCGGCGGGCTGATCCTGGCCATCGTCGCCGCGCTGCTGCAGGGCGGCGGCTGGCCGCCGCTGGCGGGCGTGGCCATCGTCTATGGCCTGGGGCAAGTGGTGGAGAGCTTCCTGCTGACGCCCTACCTGGTGGGCGAGCGCATCGGCCTGCATCCGCTGGCAGTGATCTTTGCGCTGATGGCCTTCGGCCAGTTGTTCGGTTTCGTTGGCGTGCTGGTGGCGCTGCCGGTCAGCGCCGCCCTGCTCGTGGGGTTGCGCGAAGTGCGTAATGCCTGGTTTGCCAGCCCGGTGTACCTGGGCGAACGCGCCGCCGCGATCGCGCGGACGCCGGACGAGCAATGAAGCAGCTCGTCCTCGACATCCGCCCCGACGCACCGCCGACGCTGGACAACTTCGTGTCCGGCGCCAATGCGGAGCTGGTCGCCACGCTCGCGTTGCTGGCCGACCAGGCGACGGCGACGCAACTGCCATCGCGCCACCTGTACCTGTGGGGTGCGCCCGGCAGCGGCCGCAGCCACCTGCTGCGCGCCACTTTCGCGCTCGCGCGCGAGGATGGCCGGCCGACGCATCTGCTCAACGCCGCGGACATCGACGACGCGCTGCCCGATACGCCCGGCGCGCTGGTCGCGATCGACGATATCGACCAGCTCGGTGACCGGCCCGAGGCCGCGGCGCAGATCGCCCTGTTCAACGCCTTCAACCGCGCCCGCGGCAACGGCCAGTCGCTGCTGCTCGCCGGCCCCTGCGCGCCGCTGGGCCTGAAGCTGCGCGAGGACCTGCGTACGCGCATCGGCCAGAGCCTGATCTACGAGGTGCAGCCGCTCGATGACGCTTCGCGCGCCGCCATCCTGCTTGCGCTCGCCGATCGGCGCGGCTTGCGGTTGGCCGACGAAGTGGTCGACTTCCTGCTGCGCCACGGCCGCCGCGAGCTGAGCAGCCTGCTCGCCGTGCTCGACGCACTCGACGCCGCTTCGCTGGAACGCAAGCGCCCCATCACCGTCCCGCTGCTGCGCGAAATGATGCAGCAGGGGCTGGCGATCTGAGTGCCCGGCCCCTCAGTGCCCAGCCCCTCGGTGCCCAGTCCCCTATCCATCCTCATGATCCTGTACGGAAATCCCTGACGTGAATCTCGTTCTGTTCGACCTCGACAACACTCTCCTCGCCGGCGACTCCGATTTCGAGTGGGCGCAATTCCTGATCCGCAAGGGCGTGCTCGACCGCGAAGTGCAGGAAGCGAAGAACGTGCAGTTCTACGAGCAGTACAAGGCCGGCACGCTCGACATCTTCGAGTTCCTCGACTTCCAGCTTGCGCCCTTGGCGCGCCACCCGCGCACCCAGCTCGACGCCTGGCACCGCGAGTTCGTCCACACCACGATCCGCCCGATGATCACCGACAAGGCTCGCGCCCTGGTACGCCAGCACCTCGACGGCGGTGCCCTGGTGGCGGTCGTCACCGCCACCAACAGCTTCGTCACCGGGCCCATCGTGCTGGGCGAACTCGGCATCCCCCATCTCGTCGCCACCATCCCGGCGCAGGAAGGCGGCGCCTTCACCGGCAAGCCGCGCGGCATGCCGGCGTTCAAGGCCGGCAAGATCGAGCGTGTGGACAACTGGCTGGAATCGCTCGGCCTGCACTGGGGAAGCTTCGAGTGCTCGTGGTTCTACAGCGACTCGCACAACGACCTGCCGCTGATGACGCGCGTGACCAGCCCGGTCGCGGTCGACCCCGACGACACGCTGCGCGCGCATGCGCAGGCCGCGGGCTGGCCGGTGATCTCGCTGCGCTGACATCCCGACCGCGTCGGCGGCGGTCGATCGGTTATCATTCGCCGCTCATGCAAGAACCTCTCCTCCTCCGATGATCCGCAAGCTGCTGCGCAAGGTCTTCAATCGCCCTGCGCAACCCGTCCGCAACGAACCCGCCCTCATCCCCGTCGAGCGCCACCACATCCGCCGCGAGCAACTGTCGCCCGCGGCACGCAAGGTGTGCGCGGGGCTGCAGGAGAAAGGCTACAAGGCTTATGTCGTGGGCGGCGCGGTGCGCGACCTGCTGATCGGCCATCCGCCCAAAGACTACGACGTCGCCACCAGCGCGACGCCCGAGGAAGTCCGCGCGCTGTTCCGACGCTCGCGCATCATCGGCCGCCGCTTCAAGATCGTGCATGTGATGAGCGGCCCCGAGACGATCGAGGTCTCCACGTTCCGCGCCAGCCAGGACGCGAACAGCACCGACACCGACGAGCACGGCCGCGTACTGCGTGACAACGTCTTCGGCAGCCAGGCAGAAGACGCCACGCGGCGCGACTTCACCGTCAACGCGCTGTACTACGATCCGACCACCGAGACCATCGTCGACTACCACCATGGCGTCGCCGACGTCCAGCAGAAGACGCTGCGCATGATCGGCGACCCCCGCACCCGCTACCGCGAAGATCCGGTGCGCATGCTGCGTGCGGTACGCCTGGCGGCCAAGCTCGGGCTGGAGATCGACCCGGCCGCGCGCCATCCGATCCGCGACATGGCTGCGCTGCTGGAAAACGTGCCCGCGGCGCGCCTGTTCGACGAGATGATGAAGCTGCTGTTCTCCGGCCATTCGCTGAAGTGCCTGCAGCAACTGCGCGAGGAAGGCCTGCATCACGGCCTGCTGCCGCTGCTCGACGTCATCCTTGAGCAGCCGGTGGGCAAGCGCTTTGTCACGCTGGCGCTGGAGAACACCGACGAGCGCGTGCGTCAGGACAAGTCGGTGTCGCCGGGTTTCCTGTTCGCCACGCTGCTGTGGCAGGAAGTGCTGACAGCGTGGGAACGGAAGAAGGCTGCCGGCGAGCACAGCCAGCCGGCGCTGTTCGAGGCGATGGACGAAGTGCTCGAGCTGCAGGCCGGCAAGCTCGCCATCACGCGGCGCATCGCCGGCGACATCAAGGACATCTGGGCGCTGCAGCCGCGCTTCGACAGGCGCACCGGCAAGACCCCCTACCGCCTCATCGAGCAGCCGCGCTTTCGTGCCGGCTGGGACTTCCTGCGCCTGCGCGCGCAGGCGGGCGAGATTCCGCTGGAGATCCCCGACTGGTGGGAGCGCTTCGCCCACGCCGGCCATGACCAGCGCGAGGCCTTGATCCACCAGGCGCCGGCAGAGCTCGCACCGGCGAAGAAGCGCCGGCGCCGCAAGCGCAAGCCGAACGGCGCGGCGCCAGACGGCGACAGCGGAGCGGAGGCGGCGTGAGCGGCCCGGCGCGAATCCGCGCCTACATCGCCTTTGGTGCGAACCTCGGCGATCCGGCGCAGGCCTTCCAGTTGGCGCTCGAGCGTATCGCCGCGCTGCCGGCCACGCAGGTCGCAGCGCGCTCCTCGCTCTACCACACTGCGCCGGTGGGCGTGACCGACGAGCACCCGGACTACATCAACGCAGTGATCGCAGTGGACACTGCCCTGGCGCCGCGCGCTCTGCTCGACGCGCTGCTGGCGATCGAGCATGAAGGCGGGCGCACGCGGCCTGCGCAGCTTGCGCCGCGCACCATGGATCTCGACCTCCTGCTGCACGGCGATGCGGTCATCGACGAACCGGGCCTGGTTGTGCCGCATCCGCGCATGCATGAGCGCGCCTTCGTGCTGCAGCCGCTGGCCGAAATCGCGCCCGATGCCGAGATCCCCGGCCACGGCACGGTGCTCGCCCTGCTCGCCGGCATCCGCGGCCAGGCCATCGTCCGGCTCTGACGCGCCACGGCAGCAGACAGCAACGCAGAGCAAGCCACGCCTCCACGGAGAACGCCCATGCCCGCCTGGCTGCAATCCGCCGCCGCCCCGCTGCTCGCCGCGCCCGCCTGGATGCAGGCGGCGCTGCTGCTCGTCGGATCGAACGTGTTCATGACCTTCGCCTGGTACGGCCATCTTCGCAACATGCACGGCAAGGCGTGGTACGTGGCCGCGCTGGTGAGCTGGTCGATCGCGCTGTTCGAATACCTGCTGCAGGTTCCCGCCAACCGCATCGGCGCCACCGCGCTGAGCCTGGGCCAGCTCAAGATCATGCAGGAGGTGATCACCCTGCTCGTCTTCGTGCCCTTCGCGGTGCTGTACATGAAGCAGCCGCTCAAGCTTGACTATCTCTGGGCGGGCTTGTGTATGCTTGGCGCGGTCTATTTCATCTTCCGCAACTGAGGCAAGGGCCGCCGCCATGCTCGAGAAAGCGCGCTACATCGTCGTCGAGGGCCCGATCGGGGCGGGCAAGACCTCGCTCGCCCGGCGCCTCGCCGAGCGCCTGCCGGCGGAAAGCCTCTTCGAGCAGGCCGAGAGCAACCCTTTCCTGTCGCGCTTCTACCAGCACCCCGAGCGCTGGGCAATGGCCACCGAGCTGTCCTTCTTCTTCCAGCGCATCGACCAGGTCGCCGCCCAGCTCGGCGACCTGAGCGGCGACCGCCGCGTGGTGTCGGACTTCATCCTCGACAAGGACAAGCTCTTTGCCGGGCTCAACCTGAGCGACGACGAGTTCGCGCTCTTCCAGCGCATCTTCGACAGCCTGCGCCCGGCCACGCCGCCCCGGCCCGACCTGGTGATCTACCTGCAGGCCAAGCCCGACACGCTGATGGAGCGCATCCGCCGCCGCGGCAACGACGCCGAGCGGCGCATCACCGAGAGCTACCTGGAGCGCGTCGCCGACCGCTACGCGCGCTTCTTCTACCAGTACGACGCCGCGCCGCTCTTCATCGTCGATGCCGGCGTGCTCAATCCGGTGGACAAGGACGAGGATTTCGAGCTGCTGGTCGAGCGCCTGCGCAACATGCGCGGCTATCGCGAATTCTTCGGCTACGCGGGCTGAGTTTCTGCCGCGGCGGCTGCCACCGCCGCGCCACGACCCCTTGTGCATTGCAGCACTTTGGTGAAAACTCCGCCCCTCCAAACAGGAGAACGCCATGAGCTACCTGCAGGATCAGAAACCCGTCACGCTATTCGAGCTCGGCAAGATGCGCGCCGAAGGCCGCAAGATCGCCATGCTCACCGCCTATGACGCCAGCTTCGCCGCGCTGTGCGGGCGTGCCGGGGTGGACGTCGCGCTCATCGGCGACTCGCTGGGCAACGTGCTGCAGGGGCAGAAGTCCACCCTGCCCGTCACGCTCGAACACATGGCCTACCACACCGAGTGCGTCGCGCGCGCCGACAGCCGCGCCTTCGTGCTCACCGACATGCCTTTCGGCAGCTACCACGAGAACCGCGAGCAGGCGATGCGCAGCGCGGCGCGGCTGATGGCAGCCGGCGCGCAGATGGTCAAGCTGGAAGGCGGCGAATTCATGGCCGAGACGATCCGCTTCCTGGTCGAGCGCGGCGTGCCGGTGTGCGCCCACATCGGCCTCACGCCGCAGTCGGTGCACCAGCTCGGTGGCTACCGCGTGCAGGGCCGCAGCGAGGAAGGCGCGGCACGCCTGAAGGCCGACGCGCTGGCGCTGGAGCAGGCCGGCGCGGCGATGATGGTGATGGAGATGGTGCCCGCCGCGGTGGCGAAGGACGTCACCGCCAGCCTGAAATCGATGGCCACCATCGGCATCGGCGCCGGCCCCGATTGCGACGGCCAAGTGCTCGTGCTGCACGACATGCTGGGCGTATTCCCCGGCAAGACCGCGCGCTTCGTGCGCAACTTCATGAACGGCGCCGCCAGCATCGAGGAGGCCGTCGCGCGCTACGTTGCCGCGGTCAAGGACGGCAGCTTCCCCGCCCCTGAACACTGTTACTGAGCGGGCGAGCTTTCGCATCCGCGACCTCCTGACGACCATGCAGATCCACCACACCATCGAGAGCCTGCGCGCAGCACGCGCATCTGCGGGCAAGGTCGCCTTCGTGCCCACCATGGGCAACCTGCACGAGGGCCACATCACCCTGATGAAGCAGGCGCGCGAGCACGCCGACACGGTGATCGCCAGCATCTTCGTGAACCGCCTGCAATTCGGTGCGGGCGAGGACTTCGACCGCTATCCGCGCACGCTTCGGGCCGATTGCGAGATGCTTGAGGCCGCCGGCGTCGGCCATGTGTTCGCGCCGGACGAAACCGTGATGTATCCGCAGCCGCAGCGCTACGTCGTGCAGCCGGCGGCTGCCCATGTCTCCATCCTGGAAGGCGAGTTCCGGCCCGGCCACTTCGGCGGCGTGGCGACGGTGGTGCTCAAGCTGCTCAACATCGTGCAGCCGGACGTGGCACTGTTTGGCAAGAAGGATTACCAGCAACTGATGGTCCTCAGCAACATGGTGCGCGAGCTCGCCCTCCCGGTCGAGATCGTTGCTGGCGACACGGTGCGCGCTGCCGACAGCCTTGCGCTGTCTTCCCGCAACGGCTACCTCAGCGCCGAGGAGCGCGCCGAGGCGCCGAACCTGCATCGCATACTGGCGCGCGTGCGCGATCAGGTGCGCGCGGGCGACCACGATCTGCTCAAGCTCGAGACCGAGGCGATGGCCGAGCTCGCCGCCCGCGGCTGGGTGCCCGACTACATCGCCGTGCGCCGCCGCGCCGACCTGCAGCCGGCGCTGCACCTGGACGATGCGCTGGTGGTCCTGGCTGCGGCGAAACTGGGCAGGACGCGACTGATCGACAACCTCGAGATCTGACGCGGCAGCGCCGGCGTGGCGTCGATCGCGGTTCCCATCTATGCTGTAAACGTTGCGCAACAGCGTGCAACGTCACCGACAACAAGGCAAAAGCGGAGGGACTGGAAGCAATGACGACCACGGTCAAACAGATTCTCGATCAGAAGGGCAGCAAAGCCGTCTCGGTGCATCCCGATGACACGGTGTTCACTGCGCTTTCCCTGATGGCGGAGTTCGACATCGGCTCGGTCATCGTGACCGAAAACGATCGCTTGCTCGGCATCTTCACCGAGCGCGACTACGCTCGCAAGGTGGTCCTGAAAGGTCTGGTCTCCAAGGATGTAAGGATCGGCGAGTTGATGACGCCCAACCCGTGCACCGTGTCGCCGTCGAGCACGGTCGACGAAGTGATGCGCACGATGACCGAAAACCGCTTCCGCCACCTGCCGGTGGTCGATCACGGCCGCATCGTCGGCATCGTGACCATCGGCGACATGGTGAAATCCATCGTGACCCAGCAAGAGGCGACGATCCGCCAGCTTTCAAGCTACATCTCGGGCGACCTCGCGACGAACTGAGTTTCCGCGTTCCCGAAAAAAAACGCCGGCATGCCGGCGTTTTTTCTTTGCTGCGGCGCACAGCGCGCGTCCGCGATCCGGCTTATGCGAGCGCCTTGCCGACGATCTCCTGCACGTCGGCTGAAAGCCCCGGCGCCGCCAGCACGCGCTCGAGCTGCGGACGGATGCTGGCCTGCAGCACGGGCGTGTAGTGGCGCCAGTTTTCCAGCGCCCTCGCCATGCGCGCGGCCACCTGCGGATTTCTCCGGTCCAGGTCGATCACCTGCTCGGCCCAGAAGGCGTGGCCGCTGCCGTCCGCCGCATGGAACTCGGCGGCATTGGCGCGGAAGAAAGTACCCAGCAGCGCATACACCTTGTTGGGATTCGACAGGCTGAACACCGGATCGGACAGCAGCGCCCGCACCCTCGCCAGCGTCGGCGCGGCGGCCTCGTCCCACCGCCAGGCGCCGGCCTGCAGCGCGAACCACTTGTCGAGCACCAGCGCATCGCTGCGATAGCGCTCGTGGAACGCGGCCAGCGCAGCGTCGCGCGCCGGGCTGGCGCTCTGCACCAGCGCAGCGAGTGCGCCGAAGCGCTCGGTCATGTTGGTCGCCACCTCGAAGCGCGCACTCGCCGCCGCAAGCCCGCGCACATTGCCCGCCGCGGCAAGATAGCGCAGCGCGAGATTGCCGAGCGCGCGCCGGCCAGCGTCGGCCGGGTGATAGCGGTAGGCGCCGGGAACCTGCATCGATTCGACCAAGCCCAGCCAGTCGTCGGCCAGCGCGTCGCCCAGCGTGCGCATCGTCAGGACGAGCGCGGCGCGCAGCGCGAGGGGATCGGCTGGCGCCATGCGCTCGAGCAGATAGCTCTCGGTCGGCAGCGCGGCCGCCTGCGCGCGGAAGGCGGGGTCGAGCGCGGGATTGTTCACCAGCGCACGGAAAGCGGCGACGAAGGCCTCCGGCACCGCGCCCGCCTGTCCGCCGGCGAGCCCGAGGATCACGCGTTCAGCGTAGCGCTGGGCGGCGTCCCAGCGGTTGAACGGGTCCGCGTCATGGGCCATGCGGAAGGCCAGGCGCGCGTCGTCCTCGTCCAGTTCCAGGATCACCGGCGCCGAGAAGCCGCGCAGCAGCGAAGGCACGGGCTCGGCGTCCAGGCCGGTGAAGCTGAAGCGCTGCTCGGCCTCGGTTAGCGCCAGCACACGGGTGCCGGCACCCGCCTGCGATTCCCCTTCGAGACGCAGCGCGCGGTCCTGGCCGTCGGGGCCCATCAGGCCGACCGCGACGGGGATCACCAGCGGCTGCTTTTCCGGCTGGCCGGGGGTGGGCGGCGTGCGCTGCGCCAGCGTCAGCGTGTAGCTGCCGGTGGCCGCATCCCACTCGCCGCGCGCGCTGACGCGCGGCGTGCCGGCCTGTTCGTACCAGCGCATGAACTGGTCGAGGTCGACGCCGTTGTTGGCCTCGGACATGGCATCGACGAAGTCGTCGCAGGTCACCGCCTGGCCGTCGAAATAGCTGAAGTAGAGGTCCATGCCGTTGCGGAAGCCCTCCGGCCCCAGCAGGGTGTGCAGCATGCGGATGACTTCGGCGCCCTTCTCATACACCGTGGCGGTGTAGAAGTTGTTGATCTCCTGGTAGCTGTCCGGCCGGATCGGATGCGCCATCGGCCCGCCGTCCTCGGCGAATTGTGCCGCGCGCAGCACACGCACGTCGTCGATGCGCTTGACTGCGCGCGCGGAGGCCGCACCCGCGGGCCCGGCGGCCTCACCTGCCACTGTCGCCAGCATGTCGGCCGAGAACTGCTGGTCGCGGAAGACGGTGAGCCCTTCCTTGAGCGTGAGCTGGAACCAGTCGCGGCAGGTGACGCGGTTGCCGGTCCAGTTGTGGAAGTATTCGTGCGCGACCACGCTCTCGACGTTCTCGTAATCGACGTCGGTGGCGGTGTCGGGCTTGGCGAGGATGAACTTGGTGTTGAAGATGTTCAGCCCCTTGTTCTCCATCGCCCCCATGTTGAAGTCACCCACCGCGACGATCATGAAGCGGTCGAGGTCGAGCTCCAGGCCGAAGGTCTCCTCGTCCCAGCGCATCGAGTGGACCAGCGAATCCATCGCGTGCTCGCTGCGGTCGAGGTTGCCCTCTTCCACCCACACCTGCAGCAGCACCTCTCGGCCGGACGCAGTGGTGACCGTGCGCTCGAGCGCAACCAGCTTCGCCGCCACCAGGGCGAAGAGGTAGGACGGCTTGGGGAAGGGATCTTCCCACTTCGCGAAATGCCGGCCGCCGGGCAGTTCGCCCTGTTCGAGCAGGTTGCCGTTGGACAGCAGCACCGGGCAGGCGGCGCGGTCGGCCTCCAGGGTGACGGTGTAGCGCGCCATCACGTCGGGGCGATCGGGGAAATACGTGATGCGGCGGAAGCCCTCGGCTTCGCACTGGGTGAAGAAGCCGCCGTTCGAAAGATACAGGCCGGACAGCGTGGTGTTGGCACGCGGATCGATGCGGGTGACGACTTCCACCACTGCGCGCTCGCCGGCGGCGTCGATCTGCAGCACGCCGTCGGCCTCGCGCACGGCCTCTGCCGGCAAGGCTGCGTCGTCAAGCTTGAGCGAAATCCGCTCCAGCGCCTCGCCCCACAGCAGGATGGGTCCTTCGTCCACGGCCGCGGGATTGCGCGCGCACACCATGCGGCTGGTCACCACGGTGGCGTCGGGGTCGAGCTTGAAGTGCAGGTCGATGCTTTCGACCGTCCAGGCCAGCGGCCGGTAATCCGCGCGCTGGATCGTTGGGGCGTGTTCAGTCTTCATTCTTTCTCCGTTGTCCGCCGCTGCCAGGCAGGCGGCGCGGCAAGTGTACGCCTGCAACGCGCGCTGCGCACGGTGCGAGGCGCCCCGGGGAAGCGGTTGGCGCTGAGCCGGGTCAGGGCGTGGCGGCCCTGTCGGCGACCAGGATGTCTCCTGCCGACTGGGCCAGCACGTGCTTGGTGACGCTGCCGAGCAGCATTTCCTCGACCAGGCCGAGGCCGCGCTTGCCGATCACGATGAGGTCGCAGTCCTGCTCCTGCTCCTGCTCGAGGATCAGGCTGCTGGCGTCGCCATGCAGCACCAGCCGACGCACCGCCGCCTCGCTCAGCCCCGCCTCCGCGACAAGCTCGCCCATGCGCACCAGCGCTTCGCGCTTGGCACTCGCGCGCATGTAAGTCAGCGCCTGGTCGTCGACGCCGGCGAGGCGTAGCCGACCTTCGAAAGGCACCTCGAACGCATGCAGCAGCACGATGTCGGCCTGCGGCGCCACCATCCGGGCAAGCTGCAGCGCGGCCACGGCGCGCGCGGAGAAATCGACCGGTACGAGCACGCGGCGGTAGGGTTCGTGCGCCATCTGCTTGACCACCAGCAACGGACGGTAGGTCTTGCGCAGCACACGCTCGGTGGTCGAACCGATCAGCAGTTCGCGCATGAAGCCGGCCCCGCGCGCGCCCAGCACCAGCATGTCCGCATCGATCGCGTCCGCATGGCCGGCGATCTCGGCCAGCACCGGCCCCACGGACAAGTGCAGGTCGGGCGCCACCCCATGCCGCGCCGCCAGTTCGGCCGCAAGCCGGTGCAGGTCGTCGCGCACCTCGTCCATCAGGCGGCTCTGCACTTCGGACTGCGCCCCCGAAAAAAGCTGCCGCAGGGAGTCGATCGCCCCCACGCTCACCACATGCTGCAGCGACAGCCGGGCCTCGCTCCCGGTTGCCATGAGCGCCGCCCGCATCGCGGCATGGCGGGCCACGGCTGACAGATCGGTTGCAGCAAGGATGGTGCGCAGCGTGATCATGACTCGCTCCATGGTGAGTGAGTGGGGCATGCCTGGCGCAAATGAGCTTCGTCGCGCCTGAAGAAGCGTCGCAACACCAGCTTTTCCGCCTCGACCGCGCACAGCAGCACGACACCGAACCCAAGGATGCGCAGCCACACATCACCGCCGAGCGGTTCGGTGCCGAACAGGCCCTGCATGGCGGGGAGATAGGTGAACATCACCTGGCAGACCGCCAGCATCACGATCGCCAGCAGGACATAGCGATTACCGAGGAAACCGTCGCGACTGAGCACCGAGGCGTAAAGGTTGCGCACATTGAAAAGGTAGAACACCTCTCCCATCAGCAGCGCGTTCACCGCCGCGGTGCGGGCGGCCACCAGGCTGGCGCCGCGGGCGACTTCCCACAGGAACAGGCCCATGCCGCCGGCAACGAGCAGGAAGCCGACGAACACGATGCGCCATGCCAGCAGGCCATTGAGCAGCGGCTCGTCCGGCGCGCGCGGCGGGCGCGTCATGATGTCGGCCTCGGGCCGTTCGAAGGCCAGCGCCAGCGCCAGCGTGACCGCCGTGACCATGTTCACCCACAGGATCTGCACCGGCGTGATCGGCATCGTGAGGCCGAACAGCACCGCGCAGAAAACCATCGCCGCCTGGCCGATGTTCGTCGGCAGGATGTAGGCGATGGCCTTGCGCAGGTTGTCGTACACCGTGCGCCCCTCCTCGACGGCGGCGGCGACCGAGGCGAAGTTGTCGTCGGCCAGCACCATCTCGGCCGCCTCCTTGGCCGCTTCGGTGCCCTTGTGGCCCATCGCCACGCCGACATTGGCGCGCTTGAGCGCAGGTGCGTCATTGACACCGTCGCCGGTCATCGCCACCACTTCTCCCCTCGCCTGCAGCGCCTGCACCAGGCGCAGCTTGTGCTCGGGGCTCGCTCTGGCAAAGATATCGACGTCCGTCACCACCTCGGTGAGGCGAGCATCGTCCAGGTGCTCGATCTCCGCGCCGGTCAGCACGCGGACGTCGGCCGCGAGGCCCAGTTGCTGGCCGATCGCACGTGCAGTGGCCGCGTGGTCGCCGGTGATCATCTTCACGCGCATGCCGGCGGCAAGGCAGCTCGCCACTGCCTGCACCGCCTCGGGGCGAGGCGGATCGGTGATGCCCAGCACCGCGAGCAGGGTGAAGCCGCCCGCCTCCACATCCGCGAAGGTCAACGTGCGCTCGCCGCCGGTCGCACTTCGCTCGGCGACCGCGAGCAGGCGCATGCCCGCACCTGCAGCCTCGTCCATTGCCTGCTGCCAGGCATCCACATCCAGCGGCGACGGTTCGCCGTCAAGCTGGCGGCTGACAGAGCACAACGCCAACACGCGCTCCGGCGCACCCTTGAGCATCACCCGCGCCTTGCCCTGGTGATCGTGATGCAGCGTGGCCATGAAGCGGTGCTCGGATTCGAACGGAATCACATCGTCGCGCGGCAACGCCTCGCGCTCCAGGCGCGGATCGCTGCCGGCCTTCAGCGCCAGGGTCATCAGCGCCCCTTCGGTCGGATCGCCCACCATGCGCCACTGGCCGTCGTGCAGGTTCAGCTCGGCATCGTTGCACAGCAGGCAGGCGCGGCCGATGTCGGCGAGCAATGGCGCCTCGGTGACGCCGAGTTCGCGCCGCTCGCGCTCGAAGCCCCCCTGCGGCGCATAGCCGGTGCCGGTGACGCCGATCTCGCCATCAGCGCAGATCACACGCTGCACCGTCATTTCATTGCGCGTCAGGGTGCCGGTCTTGTCCGAGCAGATCACCGTGACCGAGCCCAGCGCCTCGACTGCCGGCAGGCGCCGGATGATGGCTCGGCGCCGTGCCATGCGCTGCACGCCGATGGCAAGGGTGATCGTCATGACCGCCGGCAGCCCCTCGGGGATCGCCGCCACCGCCAGGCCGACGGCGGCGATGAACATGTCGCCCGCGCTGTAGTCCCGGACCTGCGTGCCAAATACGAACGCGGCCACCGCAATGGCAAGGATGACCCAGGTCAGGAACTGGCTGAACCCGGCCATCTGGCGCAGCAGCGGCGTGCTCATGCCCTCCACCGCGCCGAGCAGCGTGCTGATGCGGCCGATCTCGGTGGCCGCGCCCGTCCTCACCACCACCCCCACACCCTGGCCGTAGCTCACCAGCGTGCCCGAGAAGGCCATGGAGGTGCGATCGCCGAGCGGCGCATCGGCGGAGACCGGCGCGATCGACTTGTCGACGCCGAGCGACTCACCGGTGAGCGCCGCCTCCTCGATGCGCAGGCTGCGCACGTCGAGCAGGCGAAGGTCGGCAGGGACACGGTCGCCGGAAGCAAGGAACACGATGTCACCAGGCACCAGCGTGTCGGCGGCGACCTCCTGCCGCCGCCCATCACGCAACACATGGGCGTGCGGCGCGAGCATGTCGCGGATGGCGTCGAGGGCACGCTCGGCCTTGCCCTCCTGCAGGAAGCCGATGACCGCATTGATCACCGTCACCCCGAAGATGACCGCGGCGTCGACCAGATGGCCCAGCAAGGTGGTCACCACCCCGGACGCCAGCAGGACGTAGATGAGCACGTTGTGGAATTGCAGCAGGAAGCGCATCAGCGGACCGCGCCGCGGCGGCGGCGGCAACGCGTTGGCGCCACAAAGGTTCAGCCGGCGCACGGCCTCGTCCGAGTCGAGGCCGGCGTCGGGCGAAGTGCGCAGGGCGAGCAGCACGGCCTCCGTCGCTTGTGCGTGGCAGGCCGATGGCTTGTCGAAAGGGGTGTCCGGGGTGAAGTCGGTCATTGGCAGGCGCGTCCGGTCGTCCAGCGGGGTTCGGAAAACCCTGGCGGCGGCGCCCCGGCGCGCATGCGCCGCGACGACTTGCGACCACTATCCTTCAGGCATCGTCATGGATGCTAACCGCAATCGGCCTGGAAAGTTCCCGCCGTGCGCCCTGCGCGCCTCAGCCGCCTCAGGCCTTTGGCCGTTCCGGCATCAGCACGATGCAGGTTCGCGCGAGGCGGTCGTGCAGGAACTGGCGGTCGCGATCGAAGAACGCCCACAGCACGCCGACGCCCAGCAGCAACACCGAGGGCCAGGCCAGCGCGTAGCGAAGCCAGCCTTGCGCCGCCCCCGGCGAACGGCCGTCAGCCGCGTTGACGATCCTGAGGCGCCAGGTCTGCATCGCGAGCGTCTGCCCATGGCGAGTCCAGTACCCGACGAAGTAGCCGCCCAGCACCACGAAGATGTGCAGCCACGCGAACCACCCCGGCGGCGCGATGCCCGCCGCGACGCCCAGCATCAGGTAAGGTACGAGGAAGGTGAGCGCGAGCACGCCGAGCAGCAGCAGGCATTCATACAGCATGCTGACGAGGCGGCGCCGCAGGCCGGCGAGTTCCGCCACGGCACGCTCCGCGGCAGCAGGCGCGGCCGGCATCTGCCGCGGTGCGGCTCGGGAAGTTTTGCTTTTCATGCCGATGGCGAGGAGGGAAGCGGTTGCCCGCGCAGGAATCGACCGCAAAATCCGGGACAGGTGCGGCTGCGGCGCACCCGGCCTTCCAGCCTTGACCAAAACCCTGGGGGCCGGTAACGTTCGGCGTTTCTCCAAACGTTTTGTAGAGCGAGTTTGCGATGGTGTTGACCGGGGCTGAAATTGTAATCAGGTGCCTGCAGGAAGAAAAGGTTGAATACGTGTTCGGCTACCCTGGTGGTGCAGTGCTTTACCTGTACGACGCCCTGTTCCAGCAGGAAGAAGTACGCCATGTGCTGGTGCGCCACGAACAGGCCGCCGTGCATGCCGCCGACGGCTACGCGCGCAGCACTCAGAAGGTGGGTGTGGCGCTGGTCACCTCCGGCCCTGGCGCGACGAATGCCGTCACCGGCATCGCCACCGCTTACTGCGATTCGATCCCGCTCGTGATCATCTCCGGCCAGGTGCCCACCGCGGCGATCGGCCAGGACGCATTCCAGGAAGTCGACACGGTCGGCATCACGCGCCCATGCGTGAAGCACAACTTCCTGGTGCGCGACGTGCGTGACATCGCCAGCACGATCAAGAAGGCCTTCTACCTGGCGAAGACGGGCCGCCCCGGCCCGGTGCTGGTCGATATCCCGAAGGACATCACCATCGCCAAGTGCGACTTCGAGTATCCGAAGGAAATCTCGATGCGCTCGTACAACCCGGTGGTGCGTGGCCACCAGGGCCAGATCAAGAAGGCGGTGCAACTGCTGCTCGAGGCGAAGCGGCCGATGATCTACACCGGCGGCGGCGTGGTGCTGGCCGACGCGGCCGAGCAACTGACGCGCCTGACCCGCCTGCTCGGCTATCCGGTCACGAACACGCTGATGGGCCTCGGCGGCTATCCGGCCAGCGACCGCCAGTTCCTCGGCATGCCTGGCATGCACGGCACCTACGAAGCCAACATGTCGATGCACTACTGCGACGTGCTGCTGGCCGTAGGCGCCCGCTTCGACGACCGCGTGATCGGCAATCCGGCGCACTTCGCGGAAGAGCCGCGCAAGATCATCCATGTGGACATCGACCCGTCGTCGATCTCCAAGCGCGTCAAGGTCGACGTGCCCATCGTCGGCGACGTGAAGGAAGTGCTGGACGAGATGATCCGCCAGCTCGAGGCCGGCGCCGCCCGCCCGAATGCCGACCACCTTGCCACCTGGTGGAAGCAGATCGAGGAATGGCGCGGCCGCAACTGCATGGCCTACAAGAATTCGGACGAGATCATCAAGCCGCAGTTCGTCGTGCAGAAGCTGTGGGAAGTGACCGGCGGCAACGCCATCGTCACCTCCGACGTCGGCCAGCACCAGATGTGGGCGGCGCAGTACTACCACTTCGAGCAGCCGCGCCGCTGGCTCAATTCCGGCGGCCTCGGCACCATGGGCGTCGGCCTGCCCTACGCGATGGGTGCCCAGCTCGCGCACCCCGACACGCACGTCGCCTGCATCACTGGCGAAGCCTCGATCCAGATGAACATCCAGGAACTGTCGACCTGCAAGCAGTTCCGCCTGCCGATCAAGATCTGCAACCTGAACAACCGCTACCTGGGCATGGTGCGGCAGTGGCAGCAGATCTTCCACGGCGCGCGCTACTCCGAGTCGTACATGGATTCGCTGCCCGACTTCGCCAAGCTGGCCGCCTCCTACGGTCACGTCGGCATCCGCGTCGATCGCCCTTGCGACGTCGAGGACGCGTTGCGCGAGGCCTTCGTCAAGCACAAGAACGAGCTCGTGTTCCTCGATTTCCAGGTGGATCAGACCGAGAACGTCTATCCGATGGTGCAGGGCGGCAAGGGTCTCACCGAGATGATCCTGTCCGCCGAGGATCTGTAACCGTCTGCCTGCTGCGCATTCCACCTGCAATCCGGATCTCACCCAACATGCGTCATGTCATCTCCCTCCTGATCGAAAACGAATCCGGCGCGCTGTCGCGCGTCTCCGGCCTGTTCTCTGCTCGCGGCTACAACATCGAGTCGCTCACCGTCGCGCCGACCGAGGATGCCTCGATGTCGCGCATGACGATCGTCACCTCCGGCTCGGACGAGATCATCGAGCAGATCACCAAGCAGTTGAACAAGCTGGTCGAGGTGGTCAAGGTCGTCGACATCTCGGAGGCAGCGCATATCGAGCGCGAACTGATGCTCATCAAGGTGCGCGCCACAGGCAAGGACCGCGAGGAGGTCAAGCGCACCGCCGACATCTTCCGTGCCCGCATCATCGACGTCACCGACGCGTCCTACGTAGTCGAGCTGACCGGCAACCAGGCCAAGCTCGACGCCTTCGTGGGCGCGATCGACCCGGCGCTGATCCTCGAGACGGTGCGCTCGGGCGTTTGTGGCGTCGGCCGCGGCGACCGGGTGCTGAAGCTCTAACCCCCGCCCTCCTGCAGCCGGCGACCGAGGCGTCCCCCCGGTCGCACGCTGCTCCTTCCCCTCATATGCAAGCCTGAAAGGAAAACCATGAAAGTTTATTACGACAAGGACGCCGACCTCTCCCTCATCAAGGGCAAGCAGGTCACCATCGTCGGCTACGGCTCCCAGGGCCACGCCCACTCGCAGAACCTGCGCGATTCCGGCGTGAACGTCACCGTCGGCCTGCGCAAGGAAGGCAGCTCGTGGGCCAAGGCCGAAGCCGCCGGCCTGACCGTCAAGGAGATCGGCGAGGCGGTGAAGGACGCCGACGTCGTCATGATCCTGCTGCCTGACGAGACCGCGCCGCAGGTCTACCGCGAGGACGTCGAGCCCAACATCAAGAAGGGTGCAGTGCTCGCCTTCGCACACGGCTTCAACGTGCACTACAACCAGATCGTGCCGCGCGCCGACCTGGACGTGATCATGGTCGCGCCGAAGGGCCCGGGCCACACCGTGCGTTCCGAATACCTGCGTGGCGGCGGCGTGCCGACGCTGATCGCGGTGTACCAGGACCGCTCGGGCAAGGCCAAGGACATCGCCCTGTCGTACTCGGCAGCCAACGGCGGCACCAAGGGCGGCGTGATCGAGACCAACTTCCGCGAAGAGACCGAGACCGACCTCTTCGGCGAGCAGGCCGTGCTGTGCGGCGGTGCCGTCGAGCTGGTGAAGATGGGCTTCGAGACCCTGGTGGAGGCCGGCTACGCGCCCGAAATGGCCTACTTCGAGTGCCTGCACGAGCTCAAGCTGATCGTCGACCTGATGTACGAAGGCGGCATCGCCAACATGAACTACTCCATCTCCAACAACGCGGAGTATGGCGAGTACGTGACCGGCCCCGAAGTCATCAACGAGCAGTCGCGCGCCGCCATGCGCAACGCGCTCAAGCGCATCCAGACCGGCGAGTATGCCAAGCAGTTCATCCTCGAGGGCCGCACCAACTACCCGAGCATGACCGCCTACCGCCGCCTGAACGCCGACCACCAGATCGAGAAGGTCGGTGCCACGCTGCGCGACATGATGCCGTGGATCAAGGCCAAGGCCCTGGTCGACAAGTCGAAGAACTGATCGCTTCGCCAAGCATCGATGCCGGCCCCGCTCGCGGGGCCGGTTTTTTTTCGCCCTCCGCGCGCACGCTCCGCACCGGGCAAGGGGCGCTGCGACGTGCGCATGCGCTAGAATCGAAGTCCCCCACCCATCGGTCCCGAAACTGTGGCGCACCTAGACCGTCCCCCCCTGATTCCCCTCGAAAAGCGCAGACGCGGCATCTACATCCTGCCCAACCTGTTCACCACTGCCGCACTGTTCGCCGGCTTCTTCGCCATCGTGCAGGCGATGAACCTGCGCTTCGAGGTCGCCGCGGTGGCGATCTTCGTCGCCATGGTGCTCGACGGCCTGGACGGCCGCATCGCCCGCCTGACGCATACGCAGAGCGAATTCGGCGCGCAGTACGACTCGCTGTCCGACATGGTGTCCTTCGGTGTCGCGCCCGCCCTCGTGATTTACGAATGGGCGCTCAAGGACATGGGCAAGATCGGCTGGATCGCCGCATTCATCTACTGCGCCGGCGCCGCACTGCGCCTGGCCCGCTTCAACACCAACATCGAGGTCGTCGACAAACGCTTCTTCCAGGGGCTGCCGAGCCCGGCCGCGGCGGCGCTCGTCGCCGGCCTCGTCTGGGTGTCGATCGACAACGGCGCAAGCGGTGACGACCTGCGCTGGTATGCGTGCGCGCTCACCGTGTTCGCCGGCCTGTCGATGATCAGCAACGTGCTGTTCTGGAGCGGCAAGAACATCAACCTGCGCAAGAGCGTGCCCTTCATCGTCGTGATCGCCCTGGTGCTGGGCTTCGCGCTGGTGTCGACTTATCCGCCGGGGGTGCTGTTCGGCCTCTTCCTCGCCTACGCCGCGTCCGGCTACATCTTGTGGATCTGGAACCTGAAGAAGAAGCCGGCAGCCGGCGAATCCACCCCGCCCAATCCGTCCACCGGCTCCACAGACGAGCCGCGAGCGTAATCCTCTTCCCATCCGACCCCGGGAGCCGATCATGAAAAAAGACCTGTTGATCATCTTCGACACGACCTTGCGCGATGGCGAGCAGAGTCCCGGCGCGTCGATGTCGCGTGACGACAAGCTGCGCATCGCCCGCCAGCTCGAACGCATGCGGGTCGATGTCATCGAGGCCGGCTTCGCCGCCGCCTCCAATGGCGACTTCGACTCCGTACGCTCGATCGCCGAGGCGATCAAGGAATCCACCGTCTGCTCGCTGGCGCGCGCCAACGAGAACGACATCCGCCGTGCCGGCGAGGCGATCCGTCCGGCGGCGCGCGGCCGCATCCACACCTTCATCGCCACCAGCCCGATCCACATGGAGAAGAAGCTGCGCATGACGCCAGACGAGGTGGTGGCGCAGGCGGTCAAGGCCGTGGGCTGGGCGCGCGAATACACCGACGACGTCGAATTCTCCGCCGAGGATGCGGGCCGGTCCGAAATCGACTTCCTGTGCCGCATCTTCGAGGAAGTCATCCGCGCCGGCGCAAGGACGATCAACGTCCCCGACACGGTGGGCTACAACGTGCCCGAGCAGTATGCGGCGACGATCCGCACGCTCATCGAACGCGTGCCCAATTCCGACCAGGTGATCTGGTCGGTGCATTGCCACAACGACCTCGGCCTCGCGGTATCGAACTCGCTCGCCGCAGTGATGGCCGGCGCGCGCCAGGTGGAATGCACCATCAACGGGCTGGGCGAGCGCGCAGGCAACGCCTCGCTGGAAGAGATCGTCATGGCGGTGCGCACGCGCGCCGATGTGTTCCCGGTCGAGACGCGCATCGACACCACGCAGATCGTGCCCGCCTCCAAGCTGGTGTCGCAGGTCACCGGCTACCCGGTGCAGCCGAACAAGGCCATCGTCGGCGCCAACGCCTTTGCCCACGAGTCCGGCATCCACCAGGATGGCGTGCTCAAGCACCGCGAAACCTACGAGATCATGCGCGCCGAGGATGTCGGCTGGGGCGCCAACAAGCTGGTTCTGGGCAAGCACTCCGGCCGCAATGCCTTCCGTGCGCGACTGCAGGAGCTCGGCATCACGATCGGCTCCGAGGAACAGCTCAACAACGCCTTCGCCCGCTTCAAGGAACTCGCCGACAAGAAGCACGAGATCTTCGACGAAGACCTGCACGCGCTGATGCGCGACGAATCGGTGACGCCCGAAGCCGAACATTTCCGCCTGATCGCCAGCCGCTTCCACTCCGAGACCGGCGAAAAACCGCAAGCCGAAATCACCCTGACGGTGGGTGGCAGCGAGCAGAGTACCTGCGCAGAAGGCTCGGGGCCGGTGGATGCGGCCTTCAAGGCGATCGAGTCCATCGTCGACAGCGGCTGCGAGCTGCTGCTGTATTCGGTCAACGCGATCACCACCGGCACCGACGCGCAGGGCGAGGTCACGGTGCGGCTGGCGCGCCAAGGCCGGGTGATGGACGGCCAGGGTGCCGACACCGACATCATCGTCGCCTCCGCCAAGGCCTACCTGAACGCACTGAACAAGCTGCACGGGGGGGGCCACAAGCTCAACCCGCAGGTGTGACGTCTGCTTCGCCGTCTGATCCGGACGCCGAAACGATACGCGGGTTGCTCGCGGCCCGGTCCGCTCCCACACGCAGAGGCCGGACTGCCTGCCGGCGTGGAGCGGACCTGGTCACGATCATCGATTGAGGGGCGCGACCAGGCGTGCGACCCCAGCGCCGCGCCCCGGCTAGGACTGCCGCTCGCGGGAAGGCGCGGTTGCGCGCGCGTACATGATCACGCAGACACACAGCACGACGGCAAGCACCGCCTCGGCGATGGCGAGCGGCCCGACCAGGCCAGGATCGCGCGCGCGCAGCACGCCCTCGACGACGTACAGCAGCGACATCATCGACATCCACTGATACGTGTAACGCTTGCCGCGCAGGATGCCGAATACCGCCGGCAGCAACGGCACCACCTTCAGCATCATCCACGAGCCGCCGGGCCGCAGCGGCGCGAGCCACGCTTCCCACAGCACGCACAGCACGATCAGCGCCAACAGGCTGGCACTCGCCAGCAGCGACCAGGCACGCGCGCTCATGGCCGCACCGCCAGCCTGAGAGCCGTCCCCGCCAGGCGGCGCCCCTGCGCCTGCGCCAGCGCAATCTCATCCGCGGTCAATAGCGGCGATCCGTCCGCACCCGACACGTGGCTTGCCCCATAGGGCGTGCCGCCGCTACGCGTGGCGTTCAGCGCCGGCTCGGTGTACGGGATGCCCATCAGCAGCATGCCGTGGTGCAGCAGAGGCAACATCATCGACATCAGCGTGGTCTCCTGCCCGCCGTGCTGCGAAGCCGTCGACGTGAAGACGCAGGCGGGCTTGCCGGCCAGCGTACCGTTGACCCAGTCGCCGGCCAGGCCATCGAGGAAATACTTCATCGGCGCGGCCATGTTGCCAAAGCGCGTCGGACTGCCCAGCGCCAGCCCGACGCATTCGCGCAGATCCGCCGCCTCCACGTAGGGCGGGCCGCTGGCCGGTATGTCGTCCTCCACCGCCTCGCACACGGTCGAGACGCGCGGCACGGTGCGCACGCGCGCGGCGGCGCCGGGAACCTGGTGAATACCGAGGGCGATCTGCTCGGCCAGTGCGCCCACCGATCCGCGGTGGCTGTAATACAGCACGAGAATTTCCTGCATGAGTTCGGGGATCGACGATCGAATGGGGCAAAAGATGAAAGGAGCGGCAGTGGTGCCGATAGAATGCGCGGCATTATACCCGTGCCTCGTCACCTGCCCCCGCACGCCAGCCCCTCCATGAGTCACGCCGCCCTGCGCGATTTCCTGCGTCTTTTCGCCGAACGCTTCACCGCCACGCGCTGCCCGCAGGTGGCCGGGAGCCTCGCCTTCACCACCCTACTCTCGCTGGTGCCGCTGGTCGCCGTCACGCTGGGCGTGTTCGGCAACCTGCCGGGCATGGACGCCCTCGGCGCCTCGCTGAAGAGCTTCCTGCTGCAGAACCTGCTGCCGGAGCGGGCCGGCCGCATCATCGCCACCTATGCGCTGCAGTTCTCGCAGAAGGCGGGCCAGCTCACGCTGATCGGCACCGGCCTGCTGGCCGTCACCGCCTTGCTGCTGCTTGGAACGATAGAAAAGGTCTTCAACCTCATCTGGGGAGTGCGCCGGCCGCGTCCGATGCTGATGCGGCTCACGGTGTCGTGGTTCGTGCTGACGATCGGCCCCATCGTGTTCGGTGCGAGCGTCATCGCCACCGGCTACCTCGTCACCACCTCGATGGAATGGGCCGGTCATCTGCCGTGGCTGGGCGAAATCGCGGCGCGCATCCTGCCGCCGCTGCTGCTCGGCGCACTGTTCAGCTTCCTGTACTACGCCGTGCCCAACCATCCGGTGCGACCGCTGCACGCCGTCATCGGCGGCATGGCCGCGGCCTTGGTGTTCTTCCTGATGCAGCGCGCCTTCGGCATGTTCATCGCCAGCTTTCCGACCTACACGCTGATCTACGGCACCTTCGCGGCGCTGCCGATCTTCCTGATCTGGCTCTACCTGTCATGGACGGTGGTGCTGCTGGGTGCCCTGGTCTCGGCCACGCTGCCGGCCTTCCTCGAGCGCCAGCGCATCACCCGCCCGTTCCCCGGCGATCGCGCCTGGGCGGCGATCGGCATGCTCGCTGCCCTCGCGCATGCCCAGCAGACGGGCAAGCCAGCGTCCTTCACGCTGCTGCGGGGCAGTACCGGACTTGCCGAGCATGCGGCGGAAACGCTGCTCGAGAACCTGCGCGAAGCGGGATGGACCACGCGCACCGAAGACGGCGACTGGGTGCTGACCCAGGCTGCCCGGCGCATCCACGTCCGCACGGTGATCGAGCGTTTCGCGCTGGATCCTCAAGCCTGGCTGGCGGTGGCCGGCGATGGCGCTGCGGCCGCGACGGCGCGACGGCTCGAGGAGGCGCTGGCCACCGCCGACTTGCGCCTGGACGAGCTGCTGCAGGCATCGCCCGAAGGCCCCGCCAACCCTGCGCATCAAAGCGCGTAGGGATCGGTTTCGTACTGGAACATCTCGACGTTCGCAGTCTGCATGTCGAGGCCGAGCGCTCTTCCCTGGGCCACGTACAGCGAAGCTCCTTCGCGCACGAAGACGAAGCGTCGCGACGTGTACGTGCCGGCCGGCGCGAGGATCACGGGATGGGCGCGCAAGGGCGCCATCGCCGGAAGCATCAACCCGGGCGCGGCGCTGTGCACCTCGCTGCCGCGAAAACCGAGCTGGATCGACGCGAACCCGAGCGACAGGATCTGCAGGCCCAGCTCGACCTGATCGGGATTGTCGCTGCGCGCCCAACGCACCAGACTCACCGTCCAGGGCTCGGTCGCATGGCGCCGCAGCGCAACGACCATGCCCGCCTCGATCACGCCCGCCACCCCGGTGACACACATGATCGCGTAGCCGCCTGGACTCTCGTTGAGCACCATCCATTGGGCGATGCGCGCCGCCTCGATTTCGCCGCGTCCGAGTTCCCACAGCGCCCGCAGGCCCACGCATACCTGCACGGTGTATTGATACCTGCGCCGGGGCAGCTCCCGCATCGGAGGCATTGCCCACCGGTCGCGCAAGCGCCGCAGCAGCGCAAGCATCTCCCCCGGCGCAAGCCCTAAAGGCAGCCCGGCCACGTCCGGCGCGAGGACTTCGCCGTCGACCTCCAGGCTGCTCAGCTCCGCCTCCATCATGCACGCCTCGAGCCATTCGATGTGATCACGTGCATGCGACACCAGCGGCGCGGGGCTGAAGTAGCGTACCGTCCCTCCCTCAGGCGGCGGACGCCGTGCGACCGCCACCGGCGCATGGTCGGCAGACGGGTCGATCCAGTAGGCGGCGGATGCCGGCGCGATGGGCTCCAGCGACAACTGCGCATGCATCGCCGTCGCATCGAGGTAATCGAACAACCAGGACGACTCGCGCGGCGTCAGGCTCTCCGGCTGCGCGACGGTTGCCGCCAGCATGCGCCGATACAGGAACAGGCGCCGCGCAACCGCCGCGTCCAAATCCTGTGCGGGCACGCCCGGGTCGAAGCCGCTCAAGGCATGCGCCCTGCGCCAGAACCCTTCCGGCGCCGCCGCGCCCGACATGGACAGGACAACGTGAGCCTCGCACACGAGTACGAAGGCCTCTCCCGCTGCGTCCTCGGTCGCGCCGCGTCCCAGGCGCAACCAGCGCGACTCGCGAAGCTTCTGGACGCTCCACAGGGCTGCGGCGATGTCGCACAAGACCCGCACCAGCGCTTCGGCTGCCATGTGGAGCTCGCGCGACAAGGGCAGGCCGGCGGTGAGGAGCTGCGGACGCAACCTGCCGGCCGTATCGAGCGCCCTCTCCGCCATCTGCAGCAGGACTTGCGCATCGCGTTGCTCCGCCCCGTCAGGCAGGCCGTCGAGGTGCGCACGCAAGGCACCGAGCTCCGCCATCATGTCCGGGTCGGGCTCGGCCGCAAGCCATTCGACGATGGCATCGGCTGGTTCGTGATTGCGCGCGGAGTCTGCCATGAGCGAAAACGGGTGCGGGTGACGAGAAGGCCGGACAGGCCGCAGGGGGAAGACCGATTGCATTCACGGCGATTGTATTCAAATTGCCGGTCAAGCGCGTCGCGCGCATGCTGCGCCGTATGCCCGAGCGCCGCATCGGGCGACAGGAAACTTATTGCCGATCCGGACGTTTTGTCGTAAGCTCACGGGCTTTTCGCATCTACCTATTCAGGAAAATCAGATGGTCGTCATTCGCCTTGCCCGTGGTGGCGCCAAGAAGCGCCCGTTCTACAACATCGTTGCGGCCGATTCCCGCAACCGTCGTGACGGTCGCTTCATCGAGCGCGTGGGTTACTACAACCCGGTGGCTTCTGGCGCCGAGAAGAATCTGGTCGTGAACGCAGAGCGCCTGGCCTACTGGGAGCAGAACGGCGCCCAGCTCTCGCCGACGGTTGCGCGTCTGGTCAAGCAGGCCGCCAAGGCCGCCTGAACGCGGACCGACGGCTCCACCGAGCGGTCGCGAGCATGATCGTACTGGGGCGCATCGTCGCCCCTTTCGGCGTTCAGGGCTGGGTCAAGGTTCATCCCTTTGGCGACGACCCTGCGGCATGGAAGAAGATGCCCCAGTGGTGGTTCTCGGAGCAAGATGACGCCCCGGATGAGCAGTGGAAGCCGGTCACGCTGACCGGCTTCAGATTGCACGGCAAGGGGCTGGTTGCCGCCTTCCGCGAAGTGCCGGACCGCAATGCCGCCGAGGCGGTGGACGGTTTCTACATCGGTGCGCCGCGCGAAGCCCTGCCCAAGCCCGCCGAAGACGAGTATTACTGGGCTGACCTGGTCGGCATGGCGGTCATGAATCAGGCCGGCGATGCCTTGGGCAGCGTCTCGTCCCTGGTATCGACCGGCGCGCACGACGTGCTGCAGGTGCAGGACGGTGAAGGAGAGGACGCGGTCGAGCGGCTGATCCCGTTCGTCGCGGCCTACATACTGGACGTGAACCTCGAAGCCCGGCAGATCCGGGTGGCGTGGGAGAAGGATTGGTGACGGCGACAGTGGCGGGCGGCACGCGCCGCTACGACGTCATCACGCTGTTTCCGGAAATGTTCGCCGCCCTCACCGGCAGCGGCATCACCCGGCGGGCGAGGGACCGCGCGCTGTACGAGATCGCGTTCCACAACCCGCGCGACTTCGCGGCAGATGCGCATCGCACGGTGGATGACCGGCCTTATGGCGGCGGGCCCGGCATGGTCATGCTGGCCGAACCATTGCAGAAGGCGATCCGCCAGGCGCGTGAGGCTCAGGTCGCAGCGCTGGGCAGCGGTAGCGGCAAACTGATCTACCTGTCGCCGCAGGGCCGCAGGCTGGACCAGGCGCTGGTGATGGAACTGGCACACCGTCCGGGCCTGATCCTGCTGTGCGGCCGCTATGAAGGCATCGACCAGCGGCTGATCGACCGCGAGGTGGATGAGGAAATCTCGCTCGGCGACTTCGTGCTGTCGGGTGGAGAGTTGCCGGCGATGGTGATGCTCGACGCGATCGTGCGCCAGTTGCCCGGCGCCCTGAACACCGCAGACTCGGCGCAGGAGGACTCCTTCGTCGATGGGCTGCTGGACTGTCCGCATTACACGCGGCCGGAAGTGTATGAAGACGAACGGGTGCCCGACGTGCTGCTGTCGGGCAACCACGCAGCAATCCGCCGCTGGCGGCTCAAGCAGGCGCTGGGTCGCACCTGGCAACGCCGCCCCGACCTGCTGGCCGGGCGGGTATTGAACAAGACAGAATTGAACCTGCTTGAGGAATTCAGGCAGGAGCAAGCCGGAGCCGAAGGCGGCTGCATCGCCTGAAGGCTCGACGACAAACGGCGCGCATCAGGTGGCGACCTGCTCTGCGGCCAGGCCGAGGCGACAGACCAAGGCCAACGACATTGATGGAGTTAATGCAATGAACCTGCTTCAGCAACTCGAACAGGAAGAAATGGCCCGCGTCATGCAGGGCAGGACCATCCCCGAATTCGCGCCGGGCGACACCGTGATCGTCCAGGTGAAGGTGAAGGAAGGTACGCGCGAACGTCTGCAGGCGTACGAAGGCGTGGTGATCGCGAAGCGCAACCGCGGCCTGAACTCGTCCTTCATCGTCCGCAAGATCTCCTCGGGCGAAGGCGTGGAACGTACGTTCCAGACCTACTCGCCGCTGCTCGCCAACATCGAGGTGAAGCGCCGCGGTGATGTGCGTCGTGCCAAGCTGTACTACCTGCGCCAGCGCTCGGGCAAGTCGGCACGCATCAAGGAAAAGCTGGACTACAAGGCTGCCGCTGCGAAGAAGGCAGCGCAGCAGGGCTGATCGCAGCACCTCAGCCTGTCGCACGAAAAAACGGGCCTTCGGGCCCGTTTCTTCGTTTCCACCCTGCCCTTCAGGGCGGGCAGTCAGCGCGCGATCCGTCGCTCAGCGGCGATCCACCATGTACAGCATCAACGCCGCGGCACCAAGGAACAACACGCTGGGCGTGACTGCAGCCAGGCCGCTGTTCCATGCGTTGATGACGCCGAGATTCGAGAACAGGCCGTTCAACAGGTGGAAGGTCACCCCGAGCATGACGCCGAGGAAGACCTTCATGCTGACGTTGCTCATGCGGTCGTGCGTCAGCGCGAAAGGCAGCGCGAGCGCCATCATCACCAGCACCGCGAGCGGGTAGACCAGCTTCTTCCACAGCGCGATCTCATAGCGGTCCGCGTTCTGCTGGTTCTCCTTGAGATGCTGCCGGTAAGCCCACAGGTTGGCGACGGACATGCGCTCGGGCACCACCATCAGCACGCTCAGCACCTCCGGCGTGAGTTCGGAGCGCCAGATGAACTCGGGCACGTGCTCGACCTCCGTCCGCTCATCGAGGAAGCGGGTGCGCACCACGTCGAGGAAGCGCCAGCGGCCGTCACCGTCATAAACGCCACGCTTGGCCTCTGCCAGCGAGGCCAGCCGGTAGCCCTCGTCGAAGGTGTAGATGCGCACCTCTTCCAGGCTGCGGTCGGGCAGCAGCGTGCGGACGTTGATCACCATCGGCCCATCCTTCACCCACAGCCCGGTGCGCAGTTGCTGCGACACCGCCGAATGGGTGGCGGTCAGCCGCCATTGCTGCGCCGCGCTCTCGGCCGGTGGCGCGATGTATTCGCCAAACACGAAGGTCATTGCCACGAACAGGCTGCCGATCAGGCCGAGCATGCGCAGCATGGCAGCCGTCGACAGCCCCGACGCACGCATCACCGTGATCTCCGACTGGCGTGCGAGCGCGGTCAGCGCGTAGAGCGTGCCGATCAGCACCGCCACCGGCATCAGCTCGTACACCCGGCCGGGGATCAGCATCGCCACATAGGCCAGGGCGTGATGCACCTCGTAGCCACCCTTGCCCACGTCCTCGAGTTCGTTGATGAAGTCGAAGAAGGCGAACAAGCCCAGGAAGGCCACCAGCACGATCGCGGTGGCGCCATAGATCTCGCGCGCGAGATGGCGGAACAGCACCTTGTTCATGCGCGCGCCCGCCAGAACGGTGACACCGCCAGGCGGCGATAGAACATCAGCGCCAGCAGCGCGAGCACGACCAGATGCGGCAGCAGCATGCCGGGAACGACCCCGAGCCTGCCCTGCGCAACCCAGGACTGGCAGACCGAAATCGCGTTGCTGTAGATCAGGTAGGTGAGCAGGGCGAACAGCAGGTTGTTGGCGCGGCCGGCTCGCGGATTGACGAAGGACAGCGGTATCGCCATCAATGCCAGAAGCACCGCCGCCAGCGGCATGCCGATACGGCCGACGAGCTCACCGAGGCTGCGCGCGTCGCCCTCGCGCAGCAGCTCGGCGGTGGGCATCGAGCGCGTGCGCGTCGGTTTCGCCGCGAGCTGGGGCTGCTCGATCTGCACTTCGTAGCGCTCGAACTCCATGACGCGGTACTCCGGCGTCCCCGGCTCACCGTCGTAGCGACGCCCTTTCTCCAGCACAACGAAGCGCCGGCCCTCGGCGTCGTTGTGCAGGAAGCCCTGGGACGAGGCGATGACGCTCAGCCGGCCACGGCCCTCGTCACTGACGAACACGTTGCGCACGCGCCCATCCTCGCCAGCGCCAGTCTCGACGAAGAACACCCGCCGCGCCCCTGCGGATTCACGGAACACGCCCGGCGCCACGCGCTGCGTGTCGTCGCGACTCTCGAGCTGGTCCTTGTAGTCGGAGCTCTTCTGCTGCGCCCACGGCGACAGGAACAAGGTGCTGCCGGCGATGACCACCACCAGCGGCAAGGCAAACCGCAGCACCGGGCCGATCCAGGCGGTAAGCGGCACGCCGGCGGCGAACCACACCACCATTTCGGAATCGCGGTAGCTGCGCGACAGCGACACCAGCACGGCGATGAACAGGGTGAGCGTCAGCACCGTGGGCACTTCCGACAGCGCGCCGAACCCGATCAGCGCCAGGACCGCATCGGAGGGGACGCGCCCGCCGGCCGCCTGGCCAAGCAGACGGATCAGCACCGTGGTGATCAGGATCGCGAACAGCGCGACGAACACCGCCGCGGCGACCTGGGCGAATTCCCTCTGCAGGGCGCGACGAAAGATCATCGCGCAGAGCCTGTCGGCAGCGAAGGTGCCGCGAGCAAGAGGGGGAAGAGTTTCTGGATGAGCATGAGCCTGGCTTTTTGACGGTTCCGCCGCGAACGCGCCATAATCGGGCGGAGCCCGAAACACGCGCCATTGCAGGGGAAAAAGCGCATGGAATTTACCATAAAGACAGCCGCCCCGGAGAAGTTCCGGGCGGGCATCCTGGTTGCCGCTGCCTATGCCGACGGCGTCCTGCCCGCCGCCACGGCGGCACTCGACAAGGCCTCGGATGGCCGCATTGCTGCCCTGATCAAGCGCGGCGACCTCGACGAAAAGGCGGGCTCCACCCTGCTGCTGCCCGAGCTGCACGGCGTCGCCGCCGAGCGTGTGCTGCTCGTCAGCCTGGGCAAGCGCGACGACTTCGGCGACAAGCCCTATCGCGATGCCCTCAGCGCGGCGGCCAAGGCGCTCGCAAGCGGTGCCGCGAAGGACGCCGGCGTGCTCATCGCCGATGTCGATATGGAGACGCGATCGCTGCCATGGCGGCTGCAGCAGGCCGCGCGCATCCTCGCCGACGGCGCCTACCGTTTCGACGCGCTCAAGTCGGGCAAGGACGCCAGGAAGGAGCGCGGCGCCCGGAAGTTCGCCCTCGTCATCGCCGGCAAGGTCAGTACGGCGCTGGAGACCGCGGTGCAGCGAGGCCAGGCGATTGCCGAAGGCATGGCGCTGGCAAAGGATCTCGGCAACCTGCCCGGCAACGTGTGCACGCCCAGCCATCTCGCGCATACCGCGACGGAACTGGGCAAGCAGTTCAAGTTCGACGTCGACGTGCTCGACCGCGATGGCATCGAGAAGCTCGGCATGGGCTCCTTCCTGTCGGTGGCGCGTGGCAGCCATGAGCCGCCCAGGTTCATCGTCATGCATTACAAGGGCGGCAAGGCCAAGGCGAAACCCGTCGTGCTCGTCGGCAAGGGCATCACCTTCGATACTGGCGGCATCTCGCTGAAGCCCGGCGCCGAGATGGACGAGATGAAGTTCGACATGTGCGGCGCCGCCAGTGTGCTGGGCACCTTCAAGGCCATCGCGCGCATGGGCCTGCCGATCAACGTCGTCGGCCTCATCCCCGCCACCGAGAACATGCCGGGCGGTCGCGCGACCAAACCGGGCGATGTGGTCACCTCGATGTCGGGCCAGACCATCGAGGTGCTGAACACCGACGCCGAGGGCCGCCTCATCCTGTGCGACGCACTGACCTACGCCGAGCGCTTCAAGCCGGCCTGCGTGATCGACATCGCCACCCTGACCGGCGCCTGCGTGATCGCGCTGGGCAAGATCCCCAGCGGCCTCCTCGCCAACGACGACGACCTGGCGGCCGAAATCCTCAAGCGCGGCACCGAATCGGGCGACCGGGCGTGGCAGTTGCCGCTGTGGGAGGAGTACCAGGAGCTGCTGAAGAGCAACTTCGCCGACATGGGCAACATCGGCGGCCGCTACGCCGGGACCATCACCGCCGCCTGCTTCCTCGCGCGCTTCACCAAGGCCTACAAGTGGGCGCATCTCGACATTGCCGGCACGGCGTGGCTGTCGGGCGACGCCAAGGGAGCCACTGGCCGCCCGGTGCCGCTGCTGTCGGAATTCCTCATCGGGCGCGCCGAGGCCAGGGGAAGCTGAAGACGGTGGCGCCGCGGGTGCAGTTCTACCACAACACGCCCGACCGGCTTGCGCTGGCAAGCGAGCTGATCGGGCGGGCGCATGCCGGCGGCCGCCAGGCCATCGTGCGCCTGCCCGATGCGGCCAGCCTGCGCAAGCTCGACCAGATGCTCTGGACACAGGAGCCGCTCGCCTTCATCCCGCATGTGGGCATCGACTCCGCGCTCGCCGCCGAGACGCCGATCGTCCTCGCCGCCGCGGAAAGCGCGAGCCGCTGGCCGCATCAGGACATGCTGTTCAACCTTGCTGCCGACATGCCGCCTGACATCGAGACTTTCCGCCTGGTGGTCGAGATCGTCGGCCAGAGCGAGGAGGAGAAACAGCCTGCGCGCATGCGCTGGGCGGCCTACAAGCAGAAGGGGCTGGCCCTGAAGGCCTTCGACGCCGAGCGCAGGGAGGCGATGTGAGAGACGAGTTGCAGCCACCGCAAGACGACGAGCTCGAGCGCGCCGACGCCCTGCTCGATCAGGCCGACGCGCTGCTGAGCCGCCACCGCGGCAACGCTCCGCGCACGCCCCCGCCGGCTGCGTTCCCTTCCGCCGCTCTTGAAACCGAAACCCGCCTCGAGCCCTTCGCGCTCGAGGACGACGACGATCTGCCGATCCTGACGGACATCGTCGACGGCCTCGAACTCGCCGACATCACCAGCATCGCCGACCTGGCCGACGTGGCCGATCTCGCCGATCGCGAACTCGCCACCCCCGCTGCGCCAGTGCTCGACGATCTCGCCTCCACGCCCCGCCCTGCCTTCGCTGGCGATGCGATGCACTTCGCCGCCGCGGAAGACGCCGCCTCGCTCGAAGCGCAGCCGCTGGAGGATCTTGCGGAGGGCACGCCGGACACACGATCCGCAGACGAGCCTCCACCACCACCATCCGACCAATTGGCGGCAGCGCCGCTGGCAGACGCTGCGCCATCGAGGATCGCGGCGGCCGAACTGCCTCCGTCCGCCGAGCCATCGCCTCCCCTGACGCCCCCCACAGCACCTCCGCTGGCGCCGCCCTTTTCATCTGCACTCTCACTCTCACAGCCGCCGGCGCTGAGCCCGGCGGATGAGCACGCCCTGCTCGTCTCCGCCCGCGCCGCGCTGATCGAGGAGCTCGTCGAACTCGACACCGAGATCGCCCGCTCGGTCGAATCCTGGCTCGAGGACGAACTGCCGCAGATCGTCACGCGCGAACTCGACAGCCTGGCTGAACGCATCCGCACCGAAGCCATTGCCCAATTGCGCGCCACCCTGCTTCCCGCCTTGTCCGAGCGCATCGCCCATCGCATCGACAAGCTCGTCGACTGAAGCCTGCGCCAAGCCGGGGCGGCCGCCGGCCATCCGCTATAATCCGCGCTTTGCCTTCACGCGCGTAGAACACCATGGAACTGGCCAAGAGCTTCGAGCCCGCCGACATCGAACGTCGCTGGTACCCGGAATGGGAATCCCGCGGCTACTTCGACGCCGGACTCGACACGTCGAACCCCAACGCCTTCTGCATCCTGCTGCCGCCGCCCAACGTCACCGGCACGCTGCACATGGGGCACGGCTTCAACCAGACGATCATGGACGCGCTCACCCGCTACCACCGCATGCGCGGCGCCAACACGCTGTGGCAGCCGGGCACCGACCATGCCGGCATCGCCACGCAGATCGTCGTCGAGCGCCAGTTGGACGCCCAGGGCGTCAGCCGCCACGACCTCGGCCGCGAGAAGTTCCTCGAGAAGGTGTGGGAGTGGAAGGAATACTCCGGCGGCACCATCACCCGCCAGATGCGGCGCCTGGGCACCAGCCCGGACTGGAAGCGCGAGCGCTTCACGATGGACGAGGGCCTGTCGAAGACCGTCACCGAGACCTTCGTGCGCCTGTACAACGAAGGCCTGATCTACCGCGGCAAGCGCCTGGTGAACTGGGACCCGAAGCTCGGCACGGCGGTGTCCGACCTGGAGGTGGTGTCCGAGGAAGAGGACGGCAAGCTCTACCACATCCTGTACCCCTTCTCCGACGGCCCGATCGGTGACTTGCGCGGCCTGACCGTCGCCACCACCCGCCCCGAGACCCTGCTCGGCGACGTCGCGGTGATGGTGCATCCGGAGGACGAACGCTACGCGCACCTCGTCGGCAGGACCGTGGCGCTGCCGCTCACCGGCCGCCACATCCCGATCATCGCCGACGACTACGTCGATCGTGAGTTCGGCACCGGCTGCGTGAAAGTCACCCCGGCGCACGACTTCAACGACTACGCGGTGGGCCAGCGCCACAAGCTCGACATGATCGTGGTGCTCAAGCTCGACGGCAGCGTGCCGGCCGTGGCCGAGCGTTACACGACCGACGGCATCAGCCTCGACGGCGTGACGATGCCCGCCGAAGTGGCCGGGCTGGACCGCGTGCCCGCGCGCGATGCCGTCGTCGCCGAACTGGAAAAACTCGGCCTGATGCTCGAGGCCAAGGCGCACAAGATGCAGGTGCCGCGCGGCGACCGCACCGGCGTCGTGATCGAGCCGATGCTCACCGACCAGTGGTTCGTCGCGATGTCGAAGCCGGGCGCGGATGGCAAGTCGATCACCGAGAAGGCCCTCGAAGTCGTCGCCTCCGGTGAGATCAAGTTCTACCCCGAGAACTGGGTCAACACCTACAACCAGTGGCTCAACAATATCCAGGACTGGTGCATTTCGCGCCAGTTGTGGTGGGGCCACCGCATCCCCGCCTGGTATGACGAGGAAGGCCGCATCTACGTCGCGCAAAGCGAGGAAGTGGCCATCGCCAACTGGAAGGCCGACCTCGAAGCCGAGATCGCCGGCCTGCAGGCCGAAGTCGCCGCGCGCCAGAGCCAGGGCCAGACCACCGAGCACTACCCCGAACTGGCCGAACGCCTGTCGGTGCTGCACGCCCGCTACGAGGAAGGCAAGCTGCGCCAGGAAGACGACGTGCTCGACACCTGGTACTCGTCCGCGCTGTGGCCGTTCTCCACGCTGGACTGGACGGCCGGGTGGCCCGAGCAAAGCAACGACGCGCTCGACCTCTACCTGCCCTCCACCGTGCTGGTCACCGGCTTCGACATCATCTTCTTCTGGGTGGCGCGCATGGTCATGATGACCACGCACATCACCGGCAAGATCCCGTTCAGGCACGTCTATGTGCATGGCCTGATCCGCGATGCGGAAGGCCAGAAGATGAGCAAGTCCAAGGGCAACGTGCTCGACCCGATCGACCTCATCGACGGCATCGCCCTCGACGAGCTGGTGAAGAAGCGCACCTTCGGCCTGATGAACCCGAAGCAGGCGCAGAGCATCGAGAAGAAGACGCGCAAGGAATTCCCGGAAGGCATCCCCGCCTTCGGCACCGACGCGCTGCGCTTCACCTTCGCCAGCCTCGCCAGCCCGGGGCGCGACATCAAGTTCGACCTGGCGCGCTGCGAGGGCTACCGCAACTTCTGCAACAAGCTGTGGAACGCCACCCGCTTCGTGCTGATGAACACCGAAGGACAGGACTGCGGCCTGGGTCAGCATGCTGCCGACCAGTGCGCGCCCGGCGGCTACCTCGACTTCTCCTTCGCCGACCGCTGGATCGTCTCCCGCCTGCAGCGCACCGAGGCGGAAGTGGCGGAGCAATTCGAAGCCTACCGCTTCGACCTCGTCGCCCGCGCGGTGTATGAATTCGTGTGGGACGAGTACTGCGACTGGTACCTGGAACTCGCCAAGGTGCAGATCCAGACCGGCACACCCGGCCAGCAGCGCGCCACCCGCCGCACCCTGCTGCGCGTGCTGGAGACGGTGCTGCGCCTGGCCCACCCGCTGATCCCCTTCATCACCGAAGAGCTGTGGCAGACGGTGGCGCCGCTCGCCGGCCGCAAGGACGGCGACAGCATCATGCGCGTGCGCTACCCGCAGGCCGACCTGAGCCGCATCGACGAGGCCGCCGAGGCGAAGGTCGCCGAGCTGAAGGCGATGATCTACGCCTGCCGCAACCTGCGCGGCGAGATGAACATCTCCCCTGCGCAGCGCCTGCCGCTGGTGGCCACCGGCGACAAGGCGGCGCTCGCCCTGTACGCGCCCTACCTCGCCGGGCTGGCCAAGCTCGCCGAAGTGCAGATCGTCGACGAGATCGGCGCCGACGAGCTCGCCCCGGTCGCGGTGGCCGGCGAAACCCGCCTGATGCTGAAGGTGGAGATCGACGTCGCCGCCGAGCGCGAGCGCCTGGGCAAGGAGATCGCCCGCCTCGAAGGCGAAGTCGCCAAGGCCGAAGGCAAGCTCGGCAACGCCAGCTTCGTCGACCGCGCGCCTGCGGCGGTGGTGCAGCAGGAGCGCGACCGCCTGGCCGGCTTCAAGGCGACGCTGGACAAGCTCAAGCCGCAACTGGCGAAGCTGGGGACATAAGGGCACAAGCTGCTTGCGCGAGAAGGCAAGAGCGCCAGCATGAGCGGGCGGGGTATGCGTGGCGCAGGCGAGGACTGTCCGAGGCCAAGGGCCGAGTTCCGCAGCCTGCAGAACGAATACCCCGCCCGCTCATGCGTTTGGCAGCACGGCGCCAGCTCAGCACCAAGAAAAACGGGCTGCCCGCATTTGCCGGGCAGCCCGTTTCGCTTTCAAGGCAGGAAGCCTTACTTCCGCTTCAGGAAAAACTCATACGCCTTGTCCGCCATCTCGCCCTGCTTCACCAGCTCATTGCCGGTCTGCCTGGCGAACGCCTGGAAATCCTTCACCGAGCCCGGGTCCGTCGCCAGCACGCGCAGTACCTCGCCGCTCGTCATGTCGTTCAACGCCTTCTTGGCGCGCAGGATGGGCAGCGGGCAGTTGAGGCCGCGCGCATCCACTTCCTTGTCGAAATCCATCGATGTTCCCTTGTTTCCGCTTGCGCCAGGCGTGGCGCACAGGCCCCGGATTCTAGAGGATGGGCCCGACGGCCGATAGCTCGCACGTCACGCCGCCGCGCCGCGCGACCGATGACGCTCAGGAGTCACCAAAGCGCTGCTTGTCCCGCTTCTCGTCGCGGTAGCGCTGCTTGAGCTCGCGCAGGCGCGCGTCCACCGCCGACAGCTCGTAGAAATCGGCATCGGCCTCGCGGCGCGCGATCTCGAGCTGCTCGATGGCCGCTGGCAGGCTGCCCTGCAGCGCATAGACCTCGGCCTGCGCACGGTGCTGTGCGGTGCGCTTGCCCAGCGCCTGGTCGGCGCGCGACAGCAGTTGCCACAGGCGCACGTCGTCGCCGCGGGAATTGAGCAACTGGCGCACGCCGCTCGCCGCTGCGGCCGGCATGCCGGCGAGGATCTGCGCATCCGCCAGCGCGTAGCCGACGCTGCGGCTGCCCGGGAAACGCTTCTGCGCCGTGCCCAGCAGGCGCACCGCGCCCGCACCATCCTTGCGCGCCAGCAGGATTTCCGCGCCAAGCTGTTCGATGAAGGCGGAGGGCGGCGCATCGCCGCGCAGCTTGTCCAGCATCGCCTGCGCTTCGTCGAGGCGACCGGCGCGCATCAACGCCCGCGCCAGCCCGTAGCGCTGCGTCGCATCGCGCGGTTGCTGCGCAAGCCGGCTCTCGAGATCCTTTACCGCGTCCGCGGGCAATCCCGCCTGGGCGCGCAGCTTGGCCTGCACGTAGCCGAAATCCGACGAATCCAGCACCTGGCGATAGCGCATCGACGACACGCGGTTTTCCATGTCGGCGATGCGCTCGAAGGTCAGCGGGTGGGTGCGCAGGTAGGCCGGCGCATTGTTCTCATACAGGCGTGTGCCACGCTGCAGGCGCTCGAAGAAGCTCGGCATGCCGCGCACGTCGAAGCCCGCACCTTCGAGGACCTGCAGGCCCACGCGGTCGGCCTCGCGTTCGTAGTCCCGGGTGTAGCCCAGTTGCGACTGCAGCGCACCCGCGCTGCCCGCTGCGATCGCCGCCTCGCTGACCTGCGAATTGCTGCGTGCCGCCAGCACCGCGATCAGCAGCGAGGCCAGCATCGCCATGCCCGCCTGGCTCTGCTTGCCGACGATCTGCGCGATGTGGCGCTGGGTGACGTGGGCGATTTCGTGGCCGAGGACCGAGGCGAGTTCCGACTCGCTCTGCGCCGCCAGGATCAGGCCCGAATGCACGCCCACATGGCCGCCCGGCAGCGCGAAGGCGTTCAGCGTCGGATCCTTGATCACGAAGAAGTCGAAATCCTGCAGCGGCTTGTCGCTGGCCGCCACCAGCCGGTGGCCAAGGCGATTGACGTACTCCTCGATCTCCGGATCGTCCAGGTAGGCGGCATCCTTCCAGCGGATTTCGCGGATGATCTCGTCACCGATGCGGCGCTCGGCCGCCGTCGACAGATCGGACGTGCCGACGTCGCCGAGATCGGGCAGATCCACGGCGCGGACGGGAAAAGCGAGCGCAAGGCTGAGCAGGAGGGCGAGGGGTCGGCGCATCATCGGCTGTTATGATACCTGCCCGCAGCGCGGCGTTCCCCTGGGCGTGTATCGCCATGTAGCAGGCGGGGGCGTCGTCGATGCAGCCTCCCCGTCCATCCTCACGCAACAGCCGCCATGAACCTGCCCCAGCCGCCCCACCTCACTCATTTCGACGCCGACGGCCAGGCCCACATGGTCGATGTCGGCGACAAGGCCGAGACGCGCCGCGTCGCCGTCGCCAGCGGCCGCATCCTGATGCAGCCCGCCACCTTCGCGATGATCCGCGACGGCAGCGCGAAGAAGGGCGACGTCATCGGCATCGCCCGCATCGCCGCCATCCAGGGCTCCAAGCGCACCAGCGAACTCATCCCGCTCTGCCATCCGATTCCGCTTACCCGCGTCGCCGCCGAGTTCGATCTGGACGAACCGGCATCGGCGGTGCGCTGCACCGTGACCGCCGAAACGGTCGGCCGCACCGGCGTCGAGATGGAAGCGCTGACCGCCGTCAGCATCGCGCTGCTCACCATCTACGACATGTGCAAGGCGGTCGACCGCGGCATGCGCATCGAGGACGTGCAGTTGATGGAAAAGCGCGGCGGCAAGTCGGGGCACTGGGTCGCCCCCGGCCAGGGCTCGGCTGGGGGCTGACGGCGGCAGCCGTCACCGTGGCGAAGGGAAGAACAACTGCTCGCCGCCGATGCGGTAGGAGGCGATGGCTTCGCGGCCTGCATCGGACGTCAGCCAGTCGATGAAGCGTTCGGCGGCGGCCTTCTTCACATGGGGATGCCTGTCCGGATTCACCAGTATGGCGCCGTAGGGGTTGAATAGCTTGGGGTCGCCAGCGTACAGGATGGCGAGATTCTGGCGGTTCTTGAAGTTGGCCCACGTGCCACGGTCGGACAAGGTGTAGGCATCGACCCCGGCAGCCATGTTGAGCGTCGGGCCCATGCCAGTGCCCGCCTCCTTGTACCAGAACTGTCCGACCGGCTCGATGGCCGCCGCCTTCCAGAAACGCAGCTCCGCCGCATGCGTGCCGCTCTTGTCGGCGCGCGAGATGAAGGTCGCGCCCTTGCCGGCGATGCGCCTGAAGGCGTCGGAGGTGTCGCTCGACGCCTTCACCGCCGCCGGATCGGCAGTCGGGCCGACGACGACGAAGTCGTTGTACATGACGTCGCGCCGGTAACTGCCGTAGCCCTCGGCGACGAACTTGTCCTCCGCAGCGCGATCGTGCACCAGCAGCGCGTCCGCATCGCCGCGCCGGCCGACGTCCAGCGCCTGGCCGGTGCCGAGCGCGACCACCTTCACCGAGATGCCGCTTGTCTTCTCGAAGATCGGCAGGATGTGGCCGAACAGGCCGGATTGCTCGGTCGAGGTCGTCGATGCGAGCACGATGGACTCCGCGCATGTCGCCACTTGCGCCGCGCCGGCAAGCACGACACCGAGGACTGCGACACGGATGCGTTTCAGAAGCTCATGCGCCATGGTAGTTCTCCCTGGATGAAGCGCCGCGCCTCGTCGGACTGCGGCCGCGAAAAGAAGCGTCGGGTGGGCGTGTGCTCATGCACGCGTCCGCCCGACATGAACACGATGTCGTCGGCCAGCCGGGTGGCCTGCCCCAGATTGTGCGTCACCATCAGGATGCGCGTACCGTCGGTGCGGATCTCGCGCACGATGCGCTCGACCTCGGCGGTGGCGGAAGGGTCCAGGCTGGCGGTGGGCTCGTCGAGCAGCAGCAGCCTCGGCCTGGTGAGCCACGCGCGCGCCAGGCCGAGGCGCTGCTGCTCGCCACCGGAAAGCAGCCGGGCGCTGTCGTGCGCGCGATGTGCCAGCCCGACGCGCTCCAGGACAGCGATGCCTCGGCTACGACAGTCGTGGCGCGACAGGCCGAGCGGCTTGAGCCCCAGCACCGCGTTCGCCAGCACCGAGGCACGCAGCATCATGGGCTTCTGGAACACCATCATCACGCCGCGCTCGGGCTGCGCGCCGCCGCCCCAGTCGAGGGTGCCGCTGCATGGCACGAGCAGGCCGCACAAGGCGCGCAGCAGCAGCGTCTTGCCGGCGCCATTGGGGCCGAGCAGCACGGTGATGCCCTCGTCACCGAGGTCCAGGTCGACTCCGGAGAGCAGTTCGCGACCATTGGGCGCATGGCGCAGGCCGCGGACGCGGATCGGGAACATGGCGCCGCCGCCCGGCCCGCCGCTCATCCGTAACGCCTCATGGCCCAGTGCCGCAAACCGAAGGCGACCGCGTTGAGGGCCAGGATGAGCACGATCAGCACGATGCCCAGCGCGATCGCCAGCGGCAGATCGCCCTTGCTCGTCTCCAGCGCGATCGCGGTGGTCATGACGCGGGTGGCGCGGTCGATGTTGCCGCCGACGATCATCACCGCGCCCACTTCGCTCATCGCCCGCCCGAGGCCAGCCAGCACCGCGACCAGCAGCGAATGGCGGCAGTCGTGCAGCAAGGTGCTGACGCTCTGCCACCACGTGAAGCGCATCACCTGCAGTTCCTCGGCATAGCGTTGCCAGGCATCCTCCACCACCTGGCGCGCGATCGCCGCCATCAGCGGCACCACGAGCAAGGTCTGCGCGGCAACCATGGCCAGCGGCGTGTACAGCAGACCGAAGGCGCCGAACGGTCCCGAGCGCGACAGCAGCAGATACACGACGACCCCCACCACCACCGACGGCAGGCCCATCAGCGCGTTGATCAACACCGATACCCCGGCCTTGCCCGGAAAACGCCCGACGGCGATGGACGCACCCAGCGGCAGGCCGATCAGCGTGCCCAGCACCACCGCGCCACCGCTCACCTGCAGCGACAGGCCGACGATCTCCGCGACGCGGTGATCGAAGGTGGCGAGCAGCCTGACGGCGTCGGTGAGCGTGCTGGCGAACATCCGGCGAGAATAACGGAATCGTGCAGCAGGCGCGCATGCGCAGGAGAAGCCGCGCTGGCCGCTACCCCGGGGCACCGATCGCGGTCAAGCCCGCTCCCACGGCACCGGTTCAGCGCTGCATCCGCGTAGGGGCGAGCTTGACCGCGACTGTCAACCACCCCCTTTCTGCATCGCCCGGTCGAGACGCCGCAGCAGATCACGCCGGTCCGCTTCGTCGCCACGCAGGAAGCGATAGCGGGCAATCAATTGCGGCAGTTCGAAGAGCCCCAGCCGCCTGACGCCCGCGGGCTCGATGTCGATGTGCAGCACACAGCCGCCCGCCTCGACCGCGAAGCTGCGCTCAGCAGCGCTCCCGGTCGCGCCGGGCCAGGCCTGGCGCAGGTCGCGCTCGAAGCCGTGCGCCGTCGCGGTCAGCGTGCGTTCGAACGCGGCCGGCACCACGTCGGACAGGAAGGCCACGCGCGCGCTCCGCTTGCCTCAGCCGCCGGCGATCGGCGGCCACACCGCCACCTCGTCGCCCTCCTGTAGCCGGCGGCGCGAGCGCTCGGCGGGCGGGACGAACAGGCCGTTGACCAGCACCAGATGTGCGCTGCGTTCCGGAACCTGATAGCGCCGGATCATCTCCGCGACCGAGACGCCTTCGTCCACGTCGAGCTCGATGCGGTTGTCGCGGCTGCCGGCCGGCAGGTAGTCTGACAGCGAAGCGAACAGCTTGAACGCGATCTTCATGCCGCAAGTGCCACTCAGCGCGCCAGCGCCATCGGCTGCGTGCGCGCGACGAAGGCCTCGACGAAGCGCAGCGGCGCGGCAAGCAGGCTGTCCTTCCAGGGGCCGAGGCGCACCTTGCCGTGAATCAGGCCGCGCAGAGCGCCCACATGCTCGGTGAGTCCGATGGCGGTGGCGCCGATCATCACGTCGTCACGAAACTGCAGGCTGAGGTAGCGATGGCGCGCTTCGTCGACATGCTCCACCCCGGCACCACCCTGCCCGGGCTCGGCGCCCCACCACTGGCCGAAGGAGGTCGAGATCAGGCCCAGGGTGTCGAGCACGTTCACCGCCAGCACGCCGTTGAGGCGGGCGTTGCGCCCGGCCATGTTGAGGGCGGCGATGCGCGCCTGGTCGGCGGCATTGGGCTGGATGGCGGCCACCAGATGCTGGCCGGTGAACAGATCGGGCGCCTCGGCCACGTCGCCGGCAGCGAAGATCCCCGGCACGCTGGTTTCCAGGCGGTCGTCGACAAGCACCCCCTTGGCCACATGCACGCCGGTATCGGCGAGGAAACCCACGTTGGGCGCGACACCTGCGGCGGCGATCACCGCATCGCAATCGAGCACGTCACCGGTGCTCAGCGTCACCCGCAAGGGCGCGCCATGGCCACCGTCGATGCGCTTGACGCCGGACGAGGTGACGACGCGGATGCCCTTGCCCTCCACCCAGCGCTTGATCATGCCGCCCGCCTGCGGCGTCATCATGCGCGGCACCATGCGATCGCCCATCTCCACCACGGTGAGCGCCACGCCCCGTTTGGCCAGCGCCTCCATGATGATGCAGCCGATGAAACCGGCCCCCAGTTGCAGCACGCGCGCCCCGGGCCGGGCCAGGCCCGCGATGGCGCGCGCGTCCTCCAGCGTCCAGCAGGTCTGCACCTCGGGCAGGTCGATGCCGGGGATGGAAGGCCGCACCGGATGCGAGCCGGTCGCGATCAGCAGCCGTTCGTAGTCCTCGAAATGCCCGTCGTCGAACAGCACGCGGCGCTTGGCAGTGTCGAGTGCCACCGCGCGGCCGCGCAACTGCCGCACGCGCACGGCGTCGAAGTGGTCCGCCGTCTTGCGCAGGTAGGTGCCGGTCTCGTCGATGTTGCCTTCGAGCAGGTAGGGGATCGCCATGCGCGAATACGGCGGCGCATCCTCGCAGCCGACCATCACGATCTCGTCTGCCGGCGCGGCGTGGCGCAGCGTTTCAGCGGCCACGACTCCGGCGGGGCCATTACCCAGGATGAGGTGCTTCATCTCGAATCCTCGACGCAAGACTCTCCTCCTCCGCCCTTGCGGGCGGAGGAGGAGATCGACAGGGTTGGTCCTCAGAGCCCGAGGCGGGACAGGGTCTCGGGTTTCGGCACGCCTTCCGGCGTCCAGCCACGCACCTGGTAGTACTCCGGCAGCATCCTGTCCAGATGGTTGACCATGCCCTTGGCGGGACCGGTCTTGGCGGGTTCGCTGGTCAGCCGCGGCGGCAGGTTGTCATCCTTCGCGGTGAAGCCGGCAGCGTTGTTGAACTGCCGCTCCATGTTCCAGATGCGCTCACCCACCGCGTTGAGCTTGTCCATGCTCCAGTCGCCCTCGCAGGCGGCAGCGAGCTGCGGCTGCACGTCGGCCAGCGTCCAGGCGAAACTGGTGAACACGCAGATGCCGGCCGAGTCGAACACCGCGGTGGCGTCCTGGAAGGCCTTGACCAGCTCGGCCTTGCCTTCGGTGACGTGCGGGTCGGTCTTCACCGGAATGCCGAGCACCTCGGAGGCGACCGTGTAGCCGCGCAGATGGCAGGCGCCGCGGTTCGAAGTGGCGTAGGCCAGGCCCATGCCCTGAATGCCGCGCGAATCGTAGGCGGGGAATTCCTGTCCCTTCACGGTCATCGACAGCTCGGGATGACCGCACTTGGTGCACAGCCGCTTCGAGCCCAGACCGATTTCCTTGCCGAAGCCTTCGCCCAGCGCGGTCATCTCCGCCAACTTCGCCAACGCGGCGGCAGAACCGAACGGCGCCTCGAGGCCGATCTGCTCCTGCGTGAGCACGCCCATCTCGTAGAGCTCCATGGCCGCACCGACGGTGGCACCGAAGGAGATCGGATCCATGCCCTGCTCGTTGCACAGCAGGTTGGCGTACTGCAGCGCCTCGAGGTCGCCGACACCGTTGGCCGCGCCCAGCGCCCACGCGGCTTCGTACTCGAGGCCGCCGGAAGCGCCCCAGTACTTGGGATTGTTCTTGACGGTGAAGTGCCCCTTGTCGATTTCCGAAATGCGGCCGCAGGCGATGGTGCAGCCGAAGCAGGCCGCATTGGTCACCAGCTGCGGCTTGCCGTCGCTTGGCCGCTTCTCGTGCATCGCCTCGGCAGAGATCTTGCCGGCGTCCTCGAACTGCACGTCGCGGTGGTTGCGGGTGGGCAGCGCGCCGATCTCGTTGATCACGTTCATCAGCACCTGGGTGCCATATTTCGGCAGGCCCTGGCCGGTGACCGCGTTGTCGGCCAGCACTTTCTTGGCGGCATTGGTCGCCTGCATGAACTCGCCGAAGTCGCGGATGCCGGACACGCCCTTCGTGCCGCGCAGCGCGACCGCCTTGAGGTTCTTCGACCCCATCACCGCGCCCACGCCCGAGCGCCCGGCGGCGCGGTGCAGGTCATTGACGATGCAGGCGTAATAAACCTGATTCTCGCCGGCACGTCCTATCGACGAGATACGCACCAGCGGATCCTGCAGCTCGTGCTTGATGGTCTCCTCGGTCTCCCAGCAGCTCTTGCCCCACAGATGCGAAGCGTCGCGCAGTTCGGCACGGTCGTTCTCGACGTGCAGATAGACCGGCTTCGGCGCCCGGCCCTCGAAGATGATCATGTCCCAGCCGGCGAACTTCATCTCGGCGCCGAAGAAGCCCCCCGAGTTCGAGCAGGCGATGGCGCCGGTGAGCGGTCCCTTCGTCACCACGGTGTAGCGGCCGCCGGTGGATGCCATCGTGCCGGTGAGCGGCCCGGTGGCCATGATCATCTTGTTGTCGGGCGACAGCGGATCGACCCTGGGGTCGATTTCCGACACCAGGTATTTGGTCGCCAGTCCGCGTGAACCCAGATACTCCTGTGCCCACTCCATGTTGAGCGGCTCTTCCCTGCAGGTTCCACCGGCGAGGTCGACCCTCAGGATCTTTCGATTCCAGCCCATGATCGTCCTCCGTCAGGCCGCAGCCGAAGCCGGCGTGTTGACCTTGCCCGCCCACGCACGCATGCGGTCGAGCCCCGTCCAGTCGGCATCGATGTAGGTGATCGCACCAGTCGGGCAGGCCTTGGCGCAGGCCGGATCGCCCGCGCACAGGTCGCACTTCTGAACCTTGCCGCTGTCCTGGTTGTAGTTGATCGTGCCGAATGGGCAGGCGATGGTGCACACCTTGCAGCCGACGCAGGTGTCTTCGAACACCGCCTTGGCGCCAGTCGCGAGGTCGATGCGGATCGCATCCACCGGGCAGGCGTTCAGGCACCACGCCTCGGTGCACTGCGTGCACGTGTAGGGCACCTTGCGCCCTTCATGCTCGAAGCTGAACACCTTGATGCGCGACTTGCTGGGATTGATGACCCCGGTGTGCTCGTAGGAACAGGCCATCTCGCACTGCAGACAGCCGGTGCACTTCGCGGGGTCAATGTGCAGTGATTTCCACATCGACGGTCTCCTCGGACTCGTTATCCGCCTGCACGCGACGGCGATTCGCCGCGCGCGCCGGGTGTCGTGATGCGCCCCACAGCGAGGGCGTCCGTGCTTTTCAGAATACTCGCCGACTCGAAGCCGTCAACCGGGGGAAAACCCTTCGGCGTCCGCCCTCGGCCACATCGAGTTAGCATGCGGGAACAACACGATGTCTGCAAAAAACGACACCAAGGAGGAGATCCCGATGCCCGCTGCACGCCGCACTCATTTGCGCCCTGGCATGACGCGCCTGCTGCACCACGCCCCGCGCCCCATTGCCCACGCCCTGCTGGCAGGGGCCGCCGTGCTCGCGGCACCTTGCGCCCACTCCCAGGCAGCACCGGATGCGGCGAGCACGACGCCGCCGGTATCGCAGGTGATGGCACCGGTCATCATCACCGGCAGCCGCGTCGAAACCTCGGCCTTCGATGTGCCGTATTCGGTCGAAGGCGTCGACGTCGGCAGCGTGACCAACGAGAGCCTGCGGGTGAACGCGTCCGAGGTGTTGTCCGGGGTTCCGGGCGTGGTCGTGCTGAACCGCCAGAACTACGCGCAGGACCTGCAGATCTCGGTGCGCGGCTTCGGCGCCCGCGCCGCCTTCGGGGTACGTGGCGTAAAGCTCATCGCCGACGGCATCCCCGCCACCAACCCCGACGGTCAGGGGCAGGCCGCCACCTTCAACCTCGACACCGCCGAACGCATCGAGGTGCTGCGCGGCCCCTTCGCCACCATCTACGGCAATCACGCCGGCGGCGTGATCCAGTTGTTCTCGCGCGACGGCAAGGGCGCGCCGCGCCTGCGTGCCGGCCTGCTCGGCGGCCAGCACGGCACATTGAAGTACGACGTCGGCGCCGAAGGCGAAGCGAACGGCATCGGCTACGTGCTCGACGCCTCCCATTTCGAGACCGACGGCGAACGCGATTACAGCGCCGCCAGACGCGACCAGGCTTTCGCCAAGATCACGCTGGCGCCCGACGAGGACAGCAAGCTGACGCTGCTCGCCAGCGGCCTGCACCAGCCGTTCACCGACGATCCGCTCGGCATCAGGTGGGCGACCTACCAGCGCGACGCGAAGGCGGTCGAGCAGATCGCACTCGACTACCACACGCGCAAGCGCATCGAGCATGTGCAAGGCGGCGCCACCTATGAACGGCGCTTCGGCACCGACCGCCTGCAGCTCACCGCCTATGCGGGCGAGCGCAGCGTGACGCAGTACCAGTCGATCCTGAAGAGCCTTCAGTCATCGCCCAACCACCCCGGCGGCGTGGTGGATTTCGACCGCAGTTTCTATGGCTTCGGCGCCCGCTGGATTGCCGAGCGCGAGCTGGGCAGCGGCCACCTGACGGTGACGGCGGGCCTCGACTACGACCGCTCGGAGGACGACCGCCAGGGCTACCAGAACTTCATCGGCAACTTGCTGGGCGTGAAAGGCGCCCTGCGCCGCAACGAAATCGACACGGTGACCAGCACCGACCCCTACCTGCAGGCTGTGTGGCGCCAGGGCGACTGGGATTTCACTGCCGGCGTGCGCCACAGCGAGGTGAAGTTCGAGGTCGACGACCGCTACATCGTCGGCATCAACGGCGACGACAGCGGCTCCATCACCTTCCGCAAGACCACGCCGGCCGTCGGCGTGCTGTGGCGCGTGACGCCGCTGCTGAACCTGTACGCGAGCTTCGGCACCGGTTTCGAGACGCCGACGCTGAACGAGATCTCCTACCCTGCGAATCTGGGCGGTTTCAACTTCGACCTCAAGCCCTCGCACAGCCGTCAGGCCGAGATCGGCGTGAAAGCCTATGTCGGCGAAGCGACGCGAGTGAACGCGGCGGCTTTCCAGATCCGCACCGACGATGAAATCGTCGTCGCCGGCAGCGAGGGCGGGCGCACGTATTACGCGAACGCGGGAAAGACCCTGCGCCAGGGCATGGAAGTGGCGGTCGAGAGCCAGCTCGGCCGCACGCTGACCGCACGAGGTTCCATCACCGCGATGCGGGCGATCTACGACGAAGCCTTCACCACCGGCGGGACCGTGGTGCCGGAAGGCCGCCACCTGCCCGGCGTGCCGGCACTCAGCGCCTACGCCGAACTGGGCTGGAAACCGGTCGACGGCATCAGCACCGCCGTGGAAGGCATACACCGCAGCCGGATGTTCGTGAACGACCTGAATGACGAGCACGCCGCGCAGTCCTACACGCTGATGAACCTGCGGCTGAGCGCGGAACAGCGCTCCGGTCCATGGACCATCACCGAGCTGCTGCGCCTGGACAACGTCTTCGACCGCAAGTACATCGGCTCGGTCATCGTGGGTGACCGCAGCGGCCGCTTCTACGAGCCGGGAGCGGGACGCAACCTGTTCGGCGGCGTGCGCATCAGCTACAGCTACTGAGCGGCGCCCCCGCCGTCGTGGCGGGGGCCGTGCCTCACTCCTCGCCCGACGCCTGCGGCTTCTTGCGCCGCAGCACGAGCGGGGAACCATCGTGCGCGCGCTTGACCATCCAGTTGGCGAGGGCGGAATCCATGTAGTCGGCGTGACCGGGGAACCAGTCCACCAGCGCGCGCGCAAGGTCGCGGCCGACCTCGACGTTGCCGGCGGCCACCAGCTCCTTCACCTCGAGACAGGACGCCATCACCTTGTCGTGCTCCTCCACGTGGCAGTCGCGCGCGGGGAAGCCGTCGGCGCTCATCCACTCCTTCTCCTGGTCGAAGTGGCGCGTGGCGTGGTCGATGAAGGCGTCCAGCGCAGCGGGAAACTGCTCATCGCTCGCGGTCAGCATCGCGTCGACGCATTCGACGAATTCCCGATGCGTGTCGTCCATGGCGGCGTAGCCGAGCAGGTAGTGGTCGTCCCATTCGAATTCAGGCGTCTGGCTCATCTCGATGTTCCATTGATTTCAATCACTTCGGTGCAGCATGCGTGGTCTGCACGCTCGTATCCCGCACGCGTCAGGGCAGGATTGTGCCGCAGGACGGGAGGAGGAACGTAGCAGAATCTCGAAAAAAATTCGGGCAGGGCCGGCACGCCGGACCGGTCGCAGCCCCAGCCTGACGGCGCCTCAGGACGCCTTCATGATCGCCGCCGGGATCCTGTCCAATGGCAGCACGCAGTCGGCTGCGCCCAGGCGGATCGCCTCCTTGGGCATGCCGAACACCACACAGGTGGCTTCGTCCTCGGCGATCGTGGCGGCGCCAGCGTCGTGCATCTCCTTCAAGCCGCGCGCGCCGTCATCACCCATGCCGGTCATGATCACGCCGATCGCATTGCGCCCGGCAAACTTCGCGCAGGAACGGAACAGCACGTCCACGGAAGGGCGATGGCGGTTGATCAAGGGTCCGTCGACCACTTCTACAGTGTATTGCGCGCCGCTGCGCGCCAGCATCATGTGCTTGCCGCCGGGCGCGATCAGCGCCCGCCCCGGCATCACGCGGTCGCCGTGGCGCGCCTCGCGCACCTCGAGCGCACACAGGGCATTGAGACGCTCGGCGAACATCGCGGTGAAGCGCTCGGGCATGTGCTGCACGATGACGATGCCCGGGCACACCGCCGGCAGCCGGGTCAGTACCGCCTCCAGCGCCTGGGTGCCGCCGGTCGAGGTACCGATGGCGACGATGCGCTCGGTGGTGCGGACCATGTTCGCGCCGCTGCCCAGCCCGGCGCTGATCACCGCGTCGGCGCTGAGCCTGGGCGCAGGCGTCTGCGGCGCGGTGCGCGGCACCAGCCGGCTGGCGTTCGCCCGCGCCGCCGCGCGCACCGCCTGCGCGACATTGTTGGCGCTGTCCTCGAGGAACTGCTTCACCCCCATCTTGGGCTTGGTGATGATGGAAGCCGCCCCCGCAGCCAGCGCCTGCATCGTCGCCGCGGCCCCCGCCTCGGCGAGCGAGGAGCAGATCACCACCGGCGTCGGGCGCTCGGTCATGATCTTCTTCAGGAAGGTCAGGCCATCCATGCGCGGCATCTCGATGTCGAGCACGACGACATCGGGCCAGTCGCGCGCCATGTAGGTCATCGCGAACAACGGATCGGACGCGGCGCCGACCACCTCGATGTCGGGCTCGCGCTCCAGCGTCTGGCGCACCGTCTGCCGCACGACGGCGGAATCGTCGACGATGAGGACCTTGATCCTGCGCGTCATCGCGCCACCTCGCCACGCAGCGACGCCGCCCCGCTCGACCGGCCGCCATGCTGGCGCAGGTGCTGGCGATGCGGCGGACGGGCATACAGCGTGGGCCGCAGCGGCGCCAGATCGTCGGTGATGCCATTGAGCGTCTCGGAATGGCCGACGATGAAGGTGCCGTCCTCGCGCAGGTGCGGCAGCATGTTGCCCACCACCTTGCGCTTGGTCTCGTTGTCGAAGTAGATCATGACGTTGCGCAGGAAGATCACGTCGAACTGCCCCAGCTCGCGGGTCTCGGGGGCGACGAGATTGATGTGGCGGAAGTCCACGCGTTGGCGCAACTGCGGCGACACGAGGAAATTGCCTTCCTGGCTGCGCACGCCCTTCAGGCAGTATTTCTTCAGCAGCTCCGGCGGGATGCCGCGGCCTCGCTCCATCGGGTACAGCCCGGCACGCGCGCGTTCGAGCACCGTCAGGCTGATGTCGGAAGCGACCACCTCCCAGTTGGCCGACAGCCCCAGCGTCTCGGCCAGCACCATGGCGATGGTGTAGGGCTCCTCACCGCTCGACGAGGCTCCGCTCCACACGCGGAAGCTGCGGCCGCGACGGCTGGCCGCAAGCTCCTGCAGGTAGTCGAAATGCGCCGCCTCGCGGAAGAAATAGGTCTCGTTGGTGGTCAGCAGGTCGACCATCAACTGCAGCTCTTCAGCGTGCTGGCCGCTCGACACCAGCCGGTAATACTCGCCGAAGCTCGCCAGGCCGTGATGGCGCAGGCGGCGCGACAGCCGGCCCACGACCAGCGGCTTCTTGGTGTCGGCCATGCTGATGCCCGCCAGGCGATGGATCAGCTTGCGGAACAGCGCGAATTCCTCGTCGGAGAGGACGGTTGTTTCCATGTCTTTGAACCTGCCTCAGAACAGTTCGACGCTGGACTTCGGCGGACGCCGCTGCAGCGACTCGGCATAGGCGAGTTCGGCCTCCGCCGCCTCTCGCGCGCTCGCCATCGTGCTCGACATGCGCCGGCACCACGCGTCCCCGGTGGCCGGCACGAACAGCAGCTTGCGCGAACAGGCGCCGAGAAAATCGGCAGCCACCAGCTCGATGCCCTCGCGCGCCAGCCATTCGCGCGCGAAATCCGCATTGCGCGCGCCGATCCCCGAGGCGGCGATGCCGCTGACGATGGTGCCGCCGCCAAAGGCCTTGGCCTTGAGCCGGTGGCGCGCGCCGCCACGCTTGAGGATGCCGTTGAGCAGTACCTCCATCGCGTAGTCGCCCGACAGCAGCGTGTCGACGTCGGCGCTGCCATCGCGCCGGCGCATGTTGGGCAGCATGAAGTGGTTCATGCCGCCCACGCCCACCGCCGGGTCGTACAAGCAGACGGCGACGCAGGAGCCGAGCAGCGTGGCGATCGGCCGCTGCATGTCCACCGCCCATTCGCCCGGCGCAATGCCATGTGACATGCGCTCGATCTCCTGCGGCTTGAGTGCGCTCCAGTCGATCATGATGGCTCCAGCGGCCGGCTCATCGAGTGGCGGGGTCGCCGCGCCTCACCACGCGCCCGCGTAGCGGCGCGCACGCGCGGCATCGACACCGCCGGCGACGTTGAAGAAGCCC
>JAFEFC010000012.1:0-102454 GCA_018240785.1 Pseudomonadota bacterium
ACTTTCCGCCTCACGACTCCCCCAGAACCGCAACAGCCAAAACCACCGCAGCGCTCAAAGAAGGGCGCATTATAAACAGCAAAAGAAAGTGGTCAAGGGCTTCGAAGAAAATCTCAAAGGAACCGTTCTGTGAGCCTTCGCCGCCAACCCGATCCGACCGACACCGGCCATCGACTTTCGAACGGACTCAGCCGCGCATCGCCAGCCTGAAACACGCATCAACCGGCCGCGACTATTTCCGATGAATGGTGAATCCATTCCAGGTCTGGCTGACCGGCATGATTTCGAGATTGTTGATGTTGATGTGCGGAGGCTGGTTGAGCAGCCAGAAGCAGGTCTCGGCAATATCGGTGGGCTGCACGGGATCGGCGCCTGCATAGGTGGCGTCGTAGCGAGCCTGATCACCACGAAAACGCACGAGGGTGAATTCGCTCTCGCACAGTCCCGGCTCGAGATTGGTCACGCGCACGCCTGTGCCGGCAAGATCACAACGCAGGTTCAAGGAAAACTGCTGCACGAAGGCCTTCGTGCCGCCATAGACATTCGCGCCGGGATAAGGCCAGTTGCCGGTGGAGGAGCCGATATTCACGATGCTTGCGCCTGCGCCATGAGCGATCAGCCTGGGCAGCAACATGCGTGTCGTGTACATGAGCCCTTTGACGTTGGTGTCGACCATCGCCTCCCAGTCGTCGAGGCTGCATTCTTGCGCCGGGCCGATCCCCAGTGCCAGGCCGGCGTTATTGATCAGACCACGAAGTCGCGCGAAGTCGTCCGGCAAACCATCGATCGCTCGCTGCATCGCAGCCCGGTCGCGGACATCGACGACCAGTGGCAGCACCGGTGTCTGCTCGGACAATTCCGCTGCAAGCGCATCGAGGCGATCCTTGCGACGACCGGTGATGATCAGCTTCCAGCCGGCGGCAGCGAACCGCCGTGCGCACGCCTCACCAAAACCCGAGGTCGCGCCGGTGATGAAAAGGCTTGATTCCATGGTTCCTCCCACTCGAAAACCAGATCAGAGAGACTAGCGTCGCCTACTGAGGGGCAGGCTGATCATCGGGTAGCGGCTCTCACCTGCGGTGAGCGACGAGCGATCGTGCCACGCCACATCGTCGCGATGATGCCGCCGAAAACGAGCGTCATGCCCGCGTAGTGATACCACTGGGGAGCCTCGCCGAGGATCAGCGCCGAAAGGATGGACGCAAACACCGGCTGCAGGTGGATGAACAGAGACCCGATCGAGGGCCCGACGACGGCGACTCCGGCGTTGAAACAGACGAATCCGAGGAAGGCGGCGACGACGCCCGCATAAAGCACGCCGGCGACCGAACCCATGTTCAGGTGGATCGTTGCACCGGTGCTCAATTCCCACAGATACATCGGAGCCATCACCGCAAGCCCGACCACGATGAACGCGGCGAGCAGGAGCATCGGGTGGACGCCTTGCGGACGCCACTGCAAACCAACCGTGTAGATGCTCCACGAAAGCACCGCGACCAGCATCCAGATATCGCCCGTATTGAGGGTAAACCCTAGCAGCACCTCGGCGCTACCACGACTGATGAGCATCAGCACGCCAAGGAGGGAAATCAGCACGCCAAGCGCCTCCATCCTGCTCAATCGTTTGCCGAGGAACAGAAAGGCCAGCGCGATCGTCGCCACCGGAATGAAGGAGTTAAGCAGTGTCGCGCTGGTGGCGGTCGTGTACTGCACGGCGACGTAAGAGAACGTGTTGTAACAACCGACTCCGAACACACCGAGAAAGAGCACCCGTTTCCACGCCGCACGCAGCGCCGGCCATTGGCTACGCAGATGCGGCAAGGCAAGTGGAAGCACACAGGCAAACGCGACCACCCAGCGCCAGAACGCAAGGGCGACAGGCGGGAGGTCAGCTCGCAGGCCTCGGCTCATCACCATGTTGCCCGCCCAGAAGAGCGAGGTCACCGTGAGAAGGAGATAGGCAGTGGTGCGTGTGCGCGTCATGGTGATCGTGCGGCCCTGCAGAAAAAACTATCGAACCTGAATGATCGTTATCTTCCTTGGCCGGATAAAGCCCCGTCATTCGGCTAGACCATTCGTATTCGGCAAACAATTCGCGCCACCATTCAGGTCATGGCGCACGCGCCTGCATGAAGGCGGGCCGGCGCAGAGGACACCTGCCGGTATCGATGCCGCGGTCGCGCGAGCACTCGTCGTCGGTGCGCATCGCGTAGAATCCGCGACCCGGGGCCCTTCCCGCCAGATCTTCCGCAAAGCCGAACATGCCGCTTCCCCGCTTCGACCCCGACGAGTATCACTCCCAGCTTGACGCCAAGGTCAGCCGCTTCAAGGCGGACTTTGCGGCATTCGGCCTGCCCGAACTCGAGATCTTCAGCTCGGAGCCGCTGCACTACCGCATGCGGGCGGAATTCCGCATGTGGCATGAAGGCAATCGTGTCGATTACGCGATGTACGATCCGGCGGACCCGCGCAAGCCCGTGGCGATCAACGAATTCCCCGCTGCGGCCGCAGCGATCGGCGAAGCCATGCCTCGCCTGCGCGAACGGTTGAATGGCTCGGAAACCCTCAAGCGCCGGCTGTTCCAGGCCGAATTCCTCGCGACGTTGAGTGGGGAGCTGATGATCACCCTCGTCTATCACCGTCCGCTCGATGAAGCCTGGGTGACCGCCGCGCGCGAGCTGGCGACCGAGCTCAAGGTTCAGCTCATCGGCCGCAGCCGCAAGCAGAAGATCGTGCTGGACCGCGACTGGCTGCTGGAGGAGTTCGAGCTGGACGGCCGTCATCTGCGCTATCAGCAGATCGAGGGGAGCTTCACGCAGCCTAACGGCGGCGTCAATCGCAAGATGCTGGCCTGGACGCGCACGCAGGCGGCGCGCATCGGCGGCGACCTGCTGGAGCTTTACTGCGGCAATGGCAATTTCACGATCGCGCTGGCACCGCTGTTCGATCGCGTCCTTGCGACCGAACTCAGCAAGCCCTCGGTAAACGCGGCGCGCTACAACCTCGAGGCGAATGCCGCGGACAACGTGACGATGGTCCGCATGTCGAGCGAGGAGATCAGCGACGCGATTGCCGGCGGACGCCAGTATCGACGCATGCAGGGGATCGACCTCGATGCCTATCGCTTCGGCACGCTGTTTGTCGACCCTCCCCGCAGCGGCGTGGACGAGGCGACGCTGCAACTGGCGCGAGGCTTCGATGACGTGCTCTACATTTCCTGCAACCCGGAAACGCTGAAGCAGAACGTTGCCGCCCTGCAGGACACGCATCGCATCGCCGCGGCTGCTGCGTTCGACCAGTTTCCCTACACTCCTCATCTGGAGTGCGGCCTGCACCTCGTCCGCCGCCGGAGCTGATGCTCGCCGAGACGGCCTGAACCGGGAAATCAGCGTGCACGCGAGGACACCGCGATTCCGGCGACAATCAGCAGGAAGGCCAGCCCATGGTGGGCATGTGGCCATTCGCCGATCGCCGCTGCTGACAGGAGGGCCGCAAACAGCGGCGTGAGGTTGTAGAAGACGGCAGCCATCTCCGGCCCCGCCTCGGCCACCGCGAGCCCCCAACTGCGGTAGGCGATGATCGATGGGCCGATGGCCATGAAACCGATCGCTGCCGCCAGCCCCCATGACCACTCCGCCGCCGCGCCTGGAGCGACCACATCGCGCACGAGCGCGCTGCCGACCGCGCACGGAACGCCGAACACCGCCTGGGCGACGAGGAATTCCGCCCAGTTCCATGCGGGTCGCCGTTCGCCGAGCATGTGTGCGGGCGGCTTCGCCAGCATCCAGCTATAGACGGACCAGCCGAGGATGGCCAGCAACATCAGCAGATCGCCCTCGACGAACTCGACGCGCGTCAGGCTCGAAAGATCGCCGCGCGAGAGCACGAGCGCCACACCCAACAGCGACAACGCAGCGCCAACGAGTTGCAGGCGCCTGGGCGTCACCCCGTAGGCCAGCGCACCGATCGCCATGGTCCACACCGGCGAACTCGAGGCGATCAGCGTGACGTTGAGCGGCGTGCTGGTGCGCAACGCCATGTACTGCAAGGCGTTGTACCCGCCGATGCCGATCAGCCCCAGCGTGCCGAGGTAGCCCCAGCGCGTGGCGACCTGCGCCCTCGCCTCCGTCGTCGCCAGCGCGCGCCAACCAAACAGCAGCAGCAGCATGAAAGCCACCACCCAGCGCAAGGCGTTCAGCCATAAGGGGCTGATGCTGTCGATCGACATGCGGCCGACCACCGCGTTGCCTGCCCACAGCAGCGGTGGGGTCGCCAGCAACACGGCAAGGCGGGGAGACAGTTGCATCGGAGCTCCGGGACCCTCCTGCTGGTGGCCCCGGCAAGGCGTCCAGGCAGGAGGTGATACCAAGGGCCCGCCAGTTTAACCAGCGGGTCGTCCCGGCGGATACTCAGAGGTGATAGAAGTCCAGCACTGCGTTGATCGTGTCGTTCAGCAGCACCACATGCTTGCGCGTGATCTTCCAGCTCTCGCCGGCAGGCTTGAGGTGATAGGTCGCATAGCCGAAGAAGTGACCCGGCACCGCGAAGCGATAGTAGTGCGTGGACCAGTTCACCCGGACCTCCAGCTCACCGTCAGCGCCGCCCGCACGGGGGGCGATGCGCACGTTGCTGATCTGGTGCTGCGTGCGCGGCATCGGCGTGCACGCAGCCGACTTGCCGGTGCGGATGCGGTACACGCGATCCTCCAGGCCGGAGCGGTTCGCGCAATAGATCAGCGACATGCCACGCTTGGGATCGGTCGTGTACTCGTGCTCGGACGACCACTGCGGCACATGGAATTCGCTCTCCTCGTCGAACATGTCGAGGTAGGCATCCCAGTCCTGCGTGTCGCACAGCTCGGCCTTGCGGTACATGAACTGCTCGACCGCGTATTGAAGATTCGGATTCATGCGCTTACTCCTCGTTCGCCATCTGCAGTTTCTTGTCCAGGCCCTTCAGCAGGAACTTCTGCCAGGCGCCGTGCTGATTCACGTACAAGCCTTCCTGGGTGAATTCGGTGCCGGTCAGCACCGGGCGAATGCCGATCGCCTTGCTGTTGGCAGTCTCGCCCTCGACCCAGTTCTGGTGGCCGCGCGAGATGTCGCTCCAGCGCTCAAGCCGTGCCTCGAAGCCGCGTTGCGCTTCACGGAACTCGACCAGATCGTCCGGCGTGCCCATCCCCGACACGTTGAAGAAGTCCTCGAACTGGCGGATGCGGCTCTCGCGGTCCTTGTCCGACTCTCCCTTCACACCGATGCAGTAGCTGTGGATTTCGGTCTTGTTCCATGCCACCGGTCGGATCACCCGCAGTTGCGAGCTGATCTGGTCCATGAAGAAGAGGCTCGGGTAGATGTTCAGATTGCGCAGCCGGTGCATCATCCATTCCGCCTTGGACTGGCCGAATTCTTCCACCAGCCGCGGCATGATGGTCGCGTAGCCGGGGCGCACCGACGGGTTCGGCATGTCGCTGAACAGCAGGCTGTGGCCATTGCGGAAGGAGAAGAAACCATCGTCGGTTTCGGCGTCGCCGGCACCCAGCTTGCTGTAGTCAAGCGTGCTTTCCACCTTGCCGCCCTTGTCGGCGTTAACCTCGTGGCGATGCTTCACGGTGGCGACGTAGTTGTAGTGCACCGTGCTGACGTGATAGCCGTCCAAGCCGTTTTCGCACTGCAGCTTCCAGTTGCCGTCGTAGGTGTATTGCGAGCGCCCGGGCAGCACTTCGAGTTCGCCCGTGGGTGACTGCGCCACCATCATGTCGAAGAAGGCCTTGGCGTCGCCGAGGTATTCCTCCAGCGTCTCGGTACCTTCGACATCCAGGTTGATGAAGACGAAGCCCCCGTAACTCTCGATGCGCGCCTTCTTGAGGTCGTGCTTGCCGAGATCGAAATTCTCCTCGTACTCGGAAGGCGCCTTCACCTTCAGCAGGCGGCCATCGCTCTTGTACGTCCAGGCGTGGAACGAGCAGGTGAAGCTCGACGCCTTGCCCTTGTGCAGGCGCGTCAGGGTCGCGCCGCGATGCTGGCAGGCATTGACCAGGGCGTTGAGCTTGCCGTCCGCGCTGCGGGTGATGATCATCGGCTGGCGACCGGCACGCATCGTCACATAGTCGTTCGGGTTGGCGATCTCGCTCTCGTGGCAGGCGAAGATCCAGTTCTTCTCGAAGATCATCTCCATCTCGAGATCGAACAGCTCCGGCTCGGTGAACATCTCGCGGGCAATGCGATAAACGCCTTCGACAGGGCGGAAGTCGAGGCAGTCTTTGACGAAATCACGCCATTCGGCGTAGGTGCGCTGGGTATTCATGTTGTCCCCTCATGTCAGGTGTGCGACGGGGGCCATTACACGCCTGTCGCGCCAGCCCTTCTATCCGCGAAGTTGGCCATTTCTGTCCACATTTTCCGGCGCGGGATGAACGCCGCTGCCGGGCGCTGCGCCACCGATTGCGCGGCCGGGTGAAAAAGCTATGATTTACAAGGAAGTGAACGACAGACTCACTCGCACTCGACCACCCCAGCCCAAGCCCCCCGACGGGACACCCTCCCCGATGCCGAGACACATCGTTCCTCTTGCCCCCGAAGCTGCCGAAACACCCGACATCCGCGTGGTACGCCGCGACCTGGATGGCGCGCGCTCGTGGATGGAAGCCATCTGCGGGCCGCACTGGCTCAAGGTCGGGGCGCCAAGCCGGCTCCAGTTCCAGCACTCGGGCAACGTGCTGAAATCGATGTCGACGACGATGGGGCTGATCGAGTACGGCACCGACGTCACCGTCGGCATCGACACCGAGACGCCTCTCAACTGCTACAGCGTCAGCCTGCCCATCTCCGGCCAGCAGGAATTGTCGATACGCGGGAACCTGCTCGTTTCCGACCCCGACACCGGAGTGATCGTGTCGCCCGACGCCCTGCAGGAACTCACCATTGCCGGAAACTGCCGCAAGCTGCTGGTTGCCATCCCGCGCCCCGCGATGCGGCAGGTGCTGGAGGAACTGCTGCAGCATCCGGCGGAAAGGCCGCTCGTCTTCGAACCGGGCATGGACGCCGCCAATGGCCGCCAGGCCTCCTGGTGGCGCATGGTGCGGCACATGATCAGCGAGATGGAGGGTGCGGCCGGCGACCTGTATGGCAACACCTTCTTCTCCGGTGATCTCGAGAAGGCGCTGATCAAGGGGCTGATCCTTTCGCAGCCCAACAACTACACGACCGAACTCGAACAGGCCGGGAGCATCAGGCTGCCCCATTACCTGCTGCGGGCGCGCGATTTCATGCACGCGAACGTGCGCGAGGACATCGCGCTGGAAGACATCGAGGCCGTCTCCGGCGTCGCGCGCTCCAGGCTGTTCGAGGACTTCAAGCACTATCTCGGCCTGTCACCCATGGCCTACCTGAAGAAATTCCGCCTCGAACAGGTGCGCCGCGCGTTGATCGCCGATCGAGGAACGGGCAACGTATCTTCCATTGCCATGGACTGGGGCTTCTCCCACCTTGGCCGTTTCTCGATCGAGTACCGCAAGCTCTTCGGCGAGACACCTTCCCAGACGCTGGCGCGCCATCAGGCCAAGGCAGCGGGATGAGGCGGGCACTACCCTACCCCTCGCGACCATGCCCGGGACCGGCCATCACGCAATCCATATGTAGGCTATCAGCCACGGCATCGCATGTGCCCCGGCCCCGCTCGTAAACTCGCCTTGACGATGCGATCGCGTGCAGCAAGCCGGCCACGGTCGTCCAGTTACGAACTCGCCCACCTGGAGCTGAAGCATGAGCTACGAAATCAAGTCGATCCTGTACGCCTCCGATCTCACACCCCGCTCGCCCGCGGTGTTTCTGCATGCGGTCGGCCTCGCCATGAAGTTCGGCGCCAAGCTTCACGCGGTGACCGTCACGCTGCCTGCCACCAGCCTGCCCTACGAGGAGTTCATCAGCGAAGAAAAGATGGACGAGATCAAGCTGGCCGGCCACAAGAAGGCCGAGGCACTGCTTCGCCAGCGCATCGACGTCTTCGCCGAGACTTATCCCGAGCTCGACGTTAAGAGCGTGCTGGCCAGCGTACGGGCGCTGGAAGGGGAACCCTCGCGCCGCATCCTCGACGTGGCCAAGCATGTGCTGGCTGACGTCATCGTGATGGGCTCGCGCGGCCACAGCACGCTGGGCGAACTGCTGCTGGGCTCGGTCGCCCACAAGGTCACCATGAAGGCCGACATCCCGGTCATGCTGGTGCCGATCGACCGCTGACTGCCTGCCTCTCCAAGGATGGGGCCGTGGCGGCTGGGCGGAAAAACCTGCCCAGCCGCCACGGCCCCATCATTTGTCGCCATCCCGCTCAGGCGGGTTTTGCGGCAGCGGCAGCTTGCGTGACGATGCGGCGGCCGCACTCCGCAAGCAGCCGCCGCAGCCAGCGGTGGCCGGGAGACTGGTGGTTGCGTTCATGCCACAACTGGTAGAAGCGCATGGGCGGAAACGCGATTGGCGACGGGATGATCGCAAGCGGCAACAGGTCCGCATAGAACTGTGCAAAGTGACGCGTGGTCGTGAACACCAGGTCGGTGTTCTGCAGCAGATAGGGTGCAGCGGTGAAGGACTGCACCACCACGCGTTCGTCGCGGCTGATGCGCATCGACGCCAGCACGCTGTCGATCACCCCACGCTGGCTGATCGAATACGGCATGGGCACCACATGCACTGCGCGCTGGAAGTCAGCAAGGTTCATGCCCTTGCGTGCCGCCGGATGGTTCGCGGACACGAGGAGCACGATCTCGTCCTCAAGCAGCATCGACAGGTGCATGCGATGCGGTGGCTCGGGCCAGTTGCCGATCACCACATCCAGGTCGCCTTCCGCCAACCAACGCTCGAAGTCGAAGTTCGGCCCCAGCGAATGCAGGGTGAGCTTGGCCTGCGGCGCCTCGCGACGAAAACGCTCGGCCACCGCAGCGACGAACAGGGGTGCGAGGTAGTCCGGTGATCCGATGCGGAACTCGTGGCGCGTAGTCTGCGGCTCGAACGACTCGGGCTCATCCACCATGCGATCGATCTCGGCCAGCGCGCCCTTGGCATGGGACAACAGCGCCAGCGCGCGCTCGGTCGGCACCATGCCGCCCTTTTCGCGCACCAGCAGCGGGTCGCCCAGGATGTCGCGCAGCCGCTTCAGCGCGGCGCTGATTGCCGGCTGCGACTGGTTCAGGCGCAGCGCGGTGCGGGACACGCTGCGCTCGGTGATCAGCAGCACGAAGACGCGCAACAGATAGGTGTCTAGCGGGTCGTCGATGCGTCTTCCAGTCATATCCGTCTCCTCATCCCATCATTCTCATTCGTCGACGCACACCCTGAGCCGGCTCGCGGGTGGCCACGGCGCAGAGTGTCGGCCTGCAGGCCCGCCTACAAAATACGAAAATAAATATATCACTTATAAAGTCATATCCATTTCCATAACACAACGCAGACTTACACTGCACTCACACGATCCCCGCACACCCGGAAACGACAAGGAGACAGCAGCATGGGACGCCTCACCACTCACGTACTCGACACCGCCAGGGGAACCCCCGGCGTCGGCATCACCGTGACGGTCTACCGCCTCGACGGCGAGCGCCGTGTAGTCGCCAGTACGGTCACCAACCACGACGGCCGCTGCGACAAGCCCCTGCTCGAGGGCGCCGCGCTCGAGACCGGCAAATATGAAATCATCTTCGCGGCAGGAGACTATTTCCGCGCCCAAGGGCTGAACCTGCCCGAACCGCCTTTCGTCGATGAAGTCGCGCTGCGTTTCGGCATCGCCAACACCGACCAGCATTACCACGTGCCGCTGCTCGTCTCGCCGTGGAGCTACTCCACCTACCGCGGCAGCTAACCCCGGCTTCACGGACAGAGAGACAAGCAAATGGAAACCTACCTGCTCGACTGGGCCAATCTCCTGGTCCGCTGGCTGCACCTGATCGCAGGCATTGCCTGGATCGGCGCATCCTTCTACTTCGTCATGCTGGACAACTCCCTGAAAGCGCCGAAGAACCCGAATGATGCGAAGCGCGGCGTGTTCGGCGAACTCTGGGCGGTGCACGGTGGCGGCTTCTACCACAGCCAGAAATACCTCACCGGCCCGAAGGGCGAGCCGCTGACCGAGGACCTCCATTGGTCCAAGTGGGAAGCCTACACGACCTGGTTGTCCGGCATGGGCATGCTCGCCATCGTGTACTGGATCGGCGCCTCCAGCTACCTGATCGACAGCAACGTCATGGCCCTGACGCCGGCGGCAGCAGTCGGCATCTCCATCGCCTTCCTGATCAGCGGCTGGGTGTTTTACGACATCCTGTGTCGCAACATGATCGGCAAGGACGGCCTGCTCGCCGCGATCGTCTTCGTCTTCGTGATGGCAGCGAATTACCTGCTGCACCACGTCTTCTCGGCCCGCGGAGCGTACATCCACGTCGGTGCGATGCTCGGCACGATGATGGCAGCCAACGTGTTCTTCCACATCATCCCTGGCCAGAAGAAGATGGTCGAGCAGATCCGCCGCGGGGAGGCCGTTGACTCCATGCCCGGCATCGTCGGCAAGCAACGCTCGGTTCACAACACCTACTTCACGCTCCCGGTGCTGTTCATCATGATCAGCAACCACTACCCGATGACCTACGCCAACAAGCACGGCTGGCTGATCCTCGGCGTGGTGATGCTTGCCGGCGTGCTGATCCGCCAGTTCTTCGTTCTGCGCCATCGCGGCCAGGTCAAGACTTGGCTGCCGGCGGCCGGCGCCGCCCTGCTCGCCCTGCTGGTGGTCGTGATGGCGCCGAAACAGGTCGATGCCGGTGGCGAAAAGGTCAGCTTTGCGACCGTGAAGAGCACCCTGGAGCAGCGCTGCGTCACCTGTCACGCCGCGCAGCCCAAGCAGGAAGGTTTCGCCCAGCCGCCCAAGGGCGTGATGCTGGAGACGCCCGAGCAGATCGCGCAGCACGCCGCCAAGATCGCGGAGACGGTCGCCAGTGGCTACATGCCGCTCGGCAACCTGACCCAGATCACCGACAAGGAGCGCGAGGCCATCGCAATCTGGTACGCCCAGGGCGCCCGCCTCAAGGATTGAAACCGCATACGAACACGGTTGGAAGACATCACCATGACTCAGAATACCGCCACACCCGATCGCACCGAGGCCGCGCTGGCCGAACTCTCCCGACTGACGCAGCACGATTTCGTCGCCCGGCTCGAGGGTATCTTCGAACATTCCCCCTGGATCGCCGAGCGCACCTGGAACGCCGGCCCCTTCCACACCATCGATGCGCTGCACGCCGCCATGTGCCTGGTCGTCGATGCCGCGTGCAAGAATGAGCAGCTTGGCCTGATCAGCGCCCACCCGGAGCTCGCGGGCAAGGAAGCAGAGGCAGGCACGCTGACGACCGCCTCCACCGGCGAGCAGCGCGGCGCCGGTCTCGACCAGTGCAGCAAGGAAGAACTGCAGCGCCTGCGCGATCTGAACAAGGCGTACCGTGAGCGCTTCGGCTTTCCCTTCGTGGTCGCGGTCAAGGGCCTCACCCGCCACCAGATCATGGATCGTGTCGAAGCTCGGCTTGCCAACGACCGCGACACTGAATTCCGTACCTGCCTGAACGAGATCAGCAAGATCGCGCGCTTCCGGCTGGACGCCATCTTCGGCGCGAGCGTGTGACTCTCCGCTCTGCTGCGACACTTCCCCCACCGCCTTTTCCGGATCGACACCATGACTTCGAACCAGGCCTACCCCCGCGACCTGATCGGCTACGGCAGGAATCCGCCGCATGCCAACTGGCCCGGCCGCGCCCGCGTGGCCGTGCAGTTCGTGCTCAACTACGAGGAAGGCGGCGAGAACTGCGTGCTGCACGGTGATGCCGGCAGCGAGCAGTTCCTGTCCGAACTGTTCAACGCTGCCAGCTACCCGGACCGCCACCTGTCGATGGAAGGCATCTACGAGTACGGCTCGCGCGTGGGCGTGTGGCGCTTCCTGCGCGAGTTCGAGCGCCGCGGCCTGCCGATGACGATCTTCGGCGTGTCGATGGCGCTCGAGCGCCATCCCGAGCTCACCGCCGCATTCAAGGAGCTCGGCCACGAGATCGCCTGCCACGGCTGGCGCTGGATCCATTATCAGAACACGCCCGAAGAGGTCGAGCGCGAGCACATGCGCATCGGCATGGAGATCATCGAGCACCTGACCGGCGAGCGCGCACTGGGCTGGTACACCGGCCGCGACTCGCCGAACACCCGGCGCCTGGTGGCCGACTACGGCGGCTTCCTGTACGACTCGGACTACTACGGCGACGACCTGCCGTTCTGGACCGAGGTGCAGAAGACCAGTGGCGAGACCGTGCCGCACCTCATCGTGCCCTACACGCTCGACACCAACGACATGCGCTTCGCGCTGCCGCAGGGCTTCTCGCACGGCGACGAGTTCTTCGAGTACCTGCGCGATGCCTTCGACGTGATGTACGCCGAGGGCGAGGAGCGCCCGGCGATGATGTCGATCGGCATGCACTGCCGCCTGCTCGGCCGGCCGGGCCGCTTCAAGGCGCTGCAGCGCTTCCTCGACCACATCGAGAAGCACGACCGCGTGTGGGTGTGCCGTCGCGTCGACGTCGCCCGCCACTGGATCGAGCACCACCCCTACAACGCGAAATAAGTTTTCAGCGCAGGCGGGCCCGCAAGACTGCGGGATCCGCCTCAAACCCCCCGAACCCAAAGGAGAACCCCCATGGCCAGCCACACTCCCGGCGCCCCCGTCTTCGCCCCGCCCGCCGACCTGCCCGACTGGGCCCTGCGCTCGGTCGACCTCGCCAACCCCCGCCTGGGCGCCAAGGCGCTCGCCGCGTCCGACGACTTCTTCGCCGAAGTCTCGCGCATGCTCAACCCCGAGCCGGCCCAGTTCGTCCCCGGCAAGTTCGACACCAACGGCAAGTGGATGGACGGCTGGGAATCCCGCCGCAAGCGCGTCGCCGGCCATGACTGGGCGCTCGTCAAGCTCGGCGTCAAGGGTGTGATCCGCGGCTTCGACGTCGACACCTCCCACTTCACCGGCAACTACCCGCCGGCCGTCTCGATCGAGGCCTGCGTCTCCGAGACCGACGACGTGGAAGCGCTCAAGGCCGCGGCCTGGACCGAGATCCTCCCGGCCACCGCGATGGGCCCCAACAGCCACCACATCGTCGAGTGCGCCAGCACCGAGGCGTGGACCCACCTGCGCGTGAACATGTATCCCGACGGCGGCATCGCCCGTCTGCGCGTCTATGGCCGCCCGGTCGGCACGCTCGCCGCCAAGGCCGCCTCGGGCGAGCTGGTCGACCTGGTCGCGATGGAGAACGGCGGCCGCGCAGTGTCGTGGAACGACGCCAGCTTCGGCTCCTCCGCCTCCGCCCTGCTGCTGCCGGGCCGTGGCATGAACATGGGCGACGGCTGGGAAACCCGCCGCCGCCGCGAACCCGGCAACGACTGGTGCGTGCTCGAACTCGGCGCCCCCGGCACGGTCGACAAGATCGAGGTCGACACCGCCTTCTTCAAGGGCAACTACCCCGACCGCTGCTCGGTGCAGGCCGCCTACGTGACCGGCGGCACCGACCGCTCCATCACCACCCAGTCCATGTTCTGGCAGACCCTGCTGCCCGAGCAGAAGCTCGAGATGGACGCGATCCACACCTTCACGGAACAGGTCGCCAAGCTCGGACCCATCACCCACGTCCGCTTCAACATCTTCCCCGACGGCGGCGTCTCGCGACTGCGCCTGTGGGGCAAGGTCGAAGCCAAGTAAGCAGCGCCCCCGCCGCGCCGACATGCGCTGCCGCCCGGCCAGTCCGGCGCCAGCGCATGCGGGGGCGGCGAGCCCCACAATCTACGGGAGCACCCCATGTCCGCGAAAACCGCCATCACGCTCGACGTGCTGCCGCTGACCCGCGAAGCCTTCGCACCCTACGGCGACGTCATCGAGGCCAGCGACGCCGCCCGGCACTTCACGATCAACGCCGGCAATACCGAGCGCTACCACGACCTGGCCAACATCGAGCCCGGCCCCGAGGGCCGCGTCATCGTCTCCATCTTCCGCGGCCAGCCGCGCAGCCTGCCCTTCACTGTGCAGATGATGGAACGACACCCGCTTGCCTCGCAGGCCTTCATCCCGATGTCGGGCAAGCCTTACCTCGTCGTCGTCGCCCCTGCCGGCGACACGCCCGCGACTGAAGATCTCAAGGTCTTCCTCGCGCGCGGCGACCAGGGCGTCAACTACGCCACCGGCGTCTGGCACCACCCCCTGCTCGCGCTCGACGGCGTCTGCGACTTCCTCGTCGTCGATCGCAGCGGGCCCAACCCCAATTGTGACGAAGTCCAGCTCGACACTCACGGCGTGATCAACGCCGCGGCTTGAATCCGCCGCGCGGCGCGCGGCACAATGCGACGAGCGTGAAGGGGCTGCCTGCGGGCAGCCCCTGCGTCATTCAGGGCCCGGCAAGATCGCCAGACCCATACCGCCATCCGAAATCGATCCACCGACATCATGCTGCACGCCGATCCCTACGCCCACCGACCACCGCAATTCGGCGCCGAGGAATGGCGCGCCCGTGTCGATCTCGCCGCCTGCTACCGCCTCGCCGCGCAACGCGGCTGGGGTGACCTGATCTACACTCACATTTCGCTGCGCCTGCCCGGCCACGACGATGCCTTCCTGATCAACCCCTTTGGTGCAACCTTCGACGAAATCAGCGCCTCCAGCCTGCTGACGATCGATTTCAACGGCCGCGTCACCGACGGCACCGGCCGCATCGCCAATCCCAGCGGCTTCGCCATCCACGGCGCCGTCCATCGCGCCCGTGCCGATGCGCACTGCGTGATCCACCTGCACACCGATGCGGGGATCGCCGTCTCGGCGCTCGCGGACGGCCTGCTCCCGCTGTCGCAGCACGCCATGCGCTTCTGGCGCGACATCGCCTACCACGATTACCAGGGTCTTGCCTTCGCGGCCGACGAACAGGCGCAGTTCGTCACCGAACTGGGCAAGCGGCGGGCGATGATCCTGCACAACCACGGCACCCTGACCTGCGGCCGGACGGTGGCCGAAGCCTTCGTGCTGATGGATACGCTGGAGAAGGCCTGCCGCACCCAGTTGCTGGCGATGGCGGCGGGCACCCTGCACATCCCGCCCGCCGAGGTGGCGGACCGCACCCACGCCCAACTGACCGCCGACCCGGAGCCCGAAGGCGCACTGGAATGGCCTGCGCTGCTGCGCGGCCTGTTGCGGCTCGATCCCGCCTTCGCACGTTGATCCGCACCGACGCCTGTCGGCCACATATCGAGGGCCCGGTTGGCCGGCACGCCCGAACTTGCAACCCTCGTCCCCGGGATGAAAGCAACCTGGAATTCCTTCTCCCCAACCGTCTCTTCCACCTGACAGGAGCCCACCATGCCCACCATGCACATTGAACTGTTCGAAGGTCGCAGCCCGGAAAAGAAGCGTGAACTGGTCGAAGCCCTCACCCGCGAGACTTGCCGCGTGCTCGAATGCGAGCCTGCCGCGGTCGACATCGTCCTCATCGACGTCAAGCGCGAGAACTGGGCCACCGGCGGAGTCATGTGGTCCGAGCGAAGCTAGCCTGGAAGGCACCCTCCCGGGTGCGCATCGCAGGGAGGGATTCGTAGCGCTCCAATATGATTTCCGTGATGCGTTCTATAAGTCCATAAACGTTTTCATATCCGTGCGTCCCCCTAGACTGGAATCCGACAGTCCAAAACAACGAGGAGACGCACGATGTCCGCGACAAACCACACGCCCGACCTGCAGGCGGTCGACCCGGTCAATGAATGCCCGCCGGGGGGCCGCCTCTTTACCCTGGCCCTGCAGCACGTGCTGGTGATGTATGCCGGCGCGATCGCGGTGCCGCTGATCGTTGGCGGCGCGCTCAAGCTGCCCAAGGATCAGATCGCATTGCTGATCAACTCCGACCTGCTGTGCTGCGGCCTCGTTACCATCATCCAGGCGCTGGGGGTCGGCCGCTTCGGCATCCGCCTGCCGATCATGATGGGCGTCACGTTCGCGGCGGTCGGCCCGATGGTGGCGATGGCGACCAACCCGGCGCTCGGCATCAACGCCATCCTCGGCTCGGGCATCGCCGCCGGCCTGTTCGGCATCTTCTTCGCGCCGCTGGTGTCACGCGCGCTGCCGCTGTTCCCTCCCATCGTGACCGGCTCGATCATCTCCGTGATCGGCATCTCGCTGATGCCGGTCGCCATCAACTGGTCCGCCGGCGGCCAGCCGAGGATCCGCGACGCGGCCACCGGCCAGTTCATCGACAACCCGGCCTACGGCTCGCTCGAGTATCTGGCGATCGCCGGCATCGTGCTGCTGATCGTGCTCGCCATCACCCGCTACGGCCGCGGCTTCATGTCCAACGTCGCGGTGCTGCTGGGCATGGCGGTGGGTTTCGCGATCTCCATCGCGATGGGCAAGGTCAGCTTCGACGGCCTGGCCGACATGCCGTGGATCTCGCTGGTGACCCCGATGCACTTCGGCATGCCGATCTTCGACCTCGTCTCCATCGCCACCATGTGCCTGGTCATGGTTGTCGTCATGGTCGAGTCGTTGGGCATGTTCCTCGCGCTCGGCGAGCTCACCGGCCGCCAGCTCACACGCGAGGATCTCACCCGCGGCCTGCGCACCGACGGGCTCGGCACGCTGATCGGCGGTTTCCTGAACACCTTTCCGCACACCTCGTTCTCGCAGAACGTCGGCCTGGTGGGTGTCACCGGCGTCAAGAGCCGCTGGGTATGCGTCGTTGGTGGCGCCATCCTGATGGCCTTCGGTCTGTTCCCCAAGATGGCGCTGATCATTGCTTCGGTACCGCAGTACGTGCTTGGCGGCGCAGGCCTGGTGATGTTCGGCATGGTCGCAGCCACCGGTATCAAGATCCTCCTCTCCGCCGACCTGCGCACCAACCGCTTCAACCTTTACATCGTGGCGCTGTCTGTGGGCGCCGGGATGATCCCGATGGTGGCACCGAAGTTCTTCCAGCAGATGCCGCACGCGCTGGAGCCGCTGCTGCATAGCGGCATCCTGCTGGCCGCGATCACCGCGGTAGGCCTGAATCTGTTCCTTAACGGCACGCGCCGCAACGCCGGCACCGACGACCTCACGCAGTCTGCGCACGCACACTGAGCATCAAGGCCAGGCGCAGGGTGCGGCGGGCGTCCGCAGACGAACGCCGCACCCTGCGCTACACAGTCGCATACCGGGTTTGCGGGCATCACGCATCCGGAAATGACTGGCTGCTCGCCACCGGCGCCAGCGCCCGTGCCCTGGTGCTCGCGTTGCTGGAGATGGAAATCGGGCTGAATGTGGTGTTCGAGGATATCGTGCCGGCTGGATCAGTCCGGGACGAGGGCGCGACGCCGAAGGGTCGACTCCAGCGTATGGATCGATTTCTTCCTCGGAGAAGCAACTCCGCAAATCGAACGCCTTGATTCCGTACCAGTTCCAGCTTTTCGCAGTTGTCGGCCCAGATGCCGAGGATGAAGCCGAGCAGGCTGAAGCTGGCCGCGGGAAAAGCTCACCGTGTTCCACACCGTCTCGAAAGCATCGGTGGTGAGTTCCTGCGGCACCAGGCCGATCATCGCGCGCGCGGCACGATCGTCACGGATGATGTCGCAGCCGCCCACCGTCACCCGCCCGGCGCTCGGATTGACCAGGTCGCAGACGACGCTGATCGGCGTCGTCTTGCCCGCCCCGTTGGGACCGAGCAGTGCGGAGACCTCGCCCTGACGGATGTCGAGTTCAAAGACCTTCAGCGCAGCAAAGCCCGAGGCGCAGGTCTTGGACAGACCCGAAATGGAGATGACCGCTTGCATGGGGCGAAGATCGCAGATCGGCCGCGCCGCGACCCGCTACAGGCTCGCCGCCCAGGGGACCGCGTCGAAATGCAGCGCCATGCCCTCGCGGCGCCAGACCACGCCCTCGTGCTGCACGGCGAGCCACCAGGTCTGCGTGCCCGAGTCCGACCGTGGCTGGGCGAAGGCGTCCGGGGTCAACACCGCCACGCACCAGGCCGGTTCGGGATCGCGCACCGAACGGTAGACGATGGCGCCGATGCCGCCATCCCGCGCCACGCGCGCAAAGGCCTGCGTGGCGCCGCAAGCGACCGGATCGGTCCAGCGGGCCGCATCGTCCGCGAAGGGCGGCTGGCGCAGATCCACCGCCTGCGTCGCCAGGCCCGCACGGAAGGCGGTATGGGCCACCGGTTCGAGCCGCTCCAGATCCACCGCGTCGCGCGGGAAGCGCCAGTAGCCCAGTTCCGCGCAGGCGGTGCGCACCCGCTCGGCACCGTAGAACACGCCGGGGTCGGTAGCCGCGCGGTGCGCTCGTCGCCGACGATGGAATCGAGCGAGCGGAACAGGCGCACGAAGAGCAGGCCGAACTCCCGCTCCTTGCGGTCCTGCTCGAGCCGATAGCGCCCCGCATACAGGCGCGTGGCAGTGGCGGGGCTGACGCCCAGCACCCGTGCCAGCAGCGAACGCGAGACTTCGAGCCGCTCGGCCGCGCGAGCAACGGCCTTGGTCAGCACGGCCGCCGCATCTGCAGGATTGGCGAGGGGCCTGGCGCTCGGAGTCATGGCATTCTCCTTTTCTTGGGCAAGATTCTATTGATCTTTTTTCCTTGGAAAGACGATTTCGCGTCCACAGCGAGACTTCGCGGCAGTGCTTGATTTGCCCGGTGGCATCCTCGCAACCCGCGCGCCTACGGCGTTGCGCCTGCGATACACTCGACGCGTCTGCTTGTCGGCCATGTCCATCCCATGTCCAGGCTCCGCTGCTGTCGCGCTCTGCTGGTTCCGCTGCTCGCCGCCCTTCTGCCCGGCGTGGCACTGGCGGTCGACACGCTGCGCGTACTGGCCTGGCCGGGCTATGCTGACCCCGACGTGGTGCGGATCTTCGAACAGCGTACCAGGACGAAGGTCGAGGTCACCCGCATCGATTCCGACGAAATCCTGTGGCAGAAGATCAGCCACCGGCATGCCGAGGATTTCGACGTCTTCGCCGTCAACACCGCAGAACTGCAACGCTACATCGCCGCAAAGCTCGTAGTGCCGATCGATCTCGGCACCATCCGCAACCGCAGGGCGCAACTGCCTCACTTTCGCGACCTCGCTGCGCTGCCGGGCGTCACTTATGACGGCCAGGCTTACGCCATTCCCTACACCTATGCCGCCATGGGGCTGATCTACGACAGGCGGCAGATCGGCGAGCCACCCGCCTCAATCGCTGCGCTGTGGGACCCGCGCTACAAGGGCAAGGTGCTCGCATACAACAGCGGGACGCACAATTTCGCCCTCGCCGCGCAGAAGATCGGCGCCGCGTCGCCCTTCACGCTGGCCGAGCGCGACTGGGCCGGCGCCGTGGATGCGCTGATCGCGCTGCGCCGCAACGTACTCACCTTCTACAGCCAACCTGAGGAGTCGGCCGAGCTGTTCGTCAGCCGCCAGGCTGCGCTGCTGTTCGCCAACTATGGCACCCAGCAACTCCATCTGCTTCGTGCGGCAGGCGCAGACGTGGGCTTCGTCCTGCCCGACGAGGGCGCCCTGGCATGGCTCGACTGCTGGGTCATCACGCGTGGCGCGCGCGACAAGGCCCTCGCTGCAGCCTGGATTGACTACCTGCTCGAACCCGGCCCGTCCGGACTGCTCACCACCCGTCACGGCTTGGCCAACACCCGGGTACAGCCCGAAGATCACGCTGCGGGCGACCGCCTCGCCTGGCTGCAACCGGTCGAGAGCGTCGAGCGCCGCAACCAGCTTTGGGAAAGAATCCTGTCCGGCTACCGGGCGTCGCGAGTGCTCACCCCATGAGGCTCGGCATCGCCGCCAAGCTCGGCCTGGTGCTGGCCCTGGTCGGCATGCTGGCGGCCGGGCTCACCGGTTTCTACGCGTACACGGCCAGCAGGAATCTGCTGATCGATTCGGCGAAGAAAGAGCTCCTGACCTCCACCCAGGTGCTCGGCCGCCGCATTCTGCAGGCGCGCGAGGAGGGCTCCCGCAATCTGCGCACCCTCGCCCACCATCCTGCCGCCCTTGCCGCCCTGCAGCAGGCCGACCGGGCACGCGAGGACGAGCTGGCCGTCCTGTTCAGCCTGCTGATGGAGGCCAACCCGGCCTACTTCCAGATCCGCCTGATCTCCGCCGAGGACGGCGGCCTCGAGCGGGTGCGCATCGACCGCGACGGCACGACCCTGCTGCGCGTTGACGGCGACGAACTGCAGGAGAAGGGACATTACCCCTACGTCTTCGATGCACTGAAGCTGGCTGCCGGCCAGACCTACATGTCGCGCATCGCCATCAACAACGAGCGCGGTTCGCATGCTGCGCTGGGCCAGCCCGCCGTCCAGTACGCCATGCCGGTGATGGACCCGCAGGGCATCGCGCGCGGCGTCATCGTGATCAACGTCGACCTCGATGGTGTCTTCGCACTCCTGGCGCAGGACCTGCGCCAGGAGTTCCACCTGTTCCTCACCAATCGCCAGGGCGATTTCCTGATTCACCCCGACCCGACGCTCACCTTCGGCTTCGACAAGGGCCGGCGGATCCTCGTCCATGACGAGTTCCCCGACACCCGCGACCTGGTCGACGGCCGCGCGGCGCACGTCGTCACCACGGCAAAGGATCGACGCTATGCGAAAAGGCCAGTGGTCGCCGCATTCATCGCCCTGCGACCGCAGGTCACGACCGACGAGAGCCAGGTGATCCTGGGCCTCGCGCAGCCCCTGGAAAAAGTGCTGAAGCAGGCCGACGCGCTGGGCATGGTCACCGTTCAGATCGTGGCGATCCTGTGCCTCGCCGGCATCCCGGTCGCCGCCGTACTGGCACGCGCCATCACCCGCCCGATCAACGACCTCAGCGCGGCGGTCGAGCACTTCTCGGACAATGGTCACACGCCCAAGCTACCGCTCGATCGCCGCGACGAAATCGGCGTCCTGGCGCGCAGCTTCAACCTGCTGCGCAATCAGATCCACCAGCAGATTGCCGACCTGAACCGGAACCGCCGCGAGCTGGAACACCTTGCGCGCCACGACACGCTGACCGGCCTGCCGAATCGTGCGCTGTTCGACGACCGCGTGAATGTCGCCCTGTCCGCGGCCCGTCGCGAGAACACCCGCCTCGCGCTTCTGTTCATCGATCTCGACCACTTCAAGCCGATCAACGACCAGCTCGGCCACGCGGCCGGCGACCTCGTGCTGAAGGCCGTGGCCGACCGCATCCTGGGAATCATCCGCGAATCGGACACGGCGGCACGCATTGGGGGCGACGAATTCGTCGTCCTGTTGCGAAACACCCACGGCCGCGAGGATGCGGCCAATGTCGCGCAGAAGATCGCCCGGGCCATCGCGCAGCCGCTGGCACTCGGCGGACAGGGCGTTTCGGTGTCGGCCAGTATCGGCATCGCGATATACCCCGAGGACGGTGCCGACGTCGCGACGCTATCGAAGAGTGCCGACCAGGCGATGTACCGCGTGAAGCAAAAGGCGCGCGCTTAGGCACGCTGCAGCCACCCACGACCGATCGGCCTGGCGAGCCCGGGCTCGCCGCGCATGCGAGCGGCGATGCTTGCTCCGGTCTACACGATCCGACACGCCGCAAGTCAGCCCGCAGGCCAGATATGGGCCAGGGCGTTCCTTGCCGGCAGCGAACGATCTGCGACGACTCTACCCCGTCTGCAGCGGATGGGCGGCAAGGACGGAGCGTCGAGAGCAGGCTGCCTGCAAGCCAGCCCCCTACCCCAGCGTCGCCGTCGCCAGCTTGGCACCGAAACCGATGAACAAGCCGCCGACGCCGGCGGTGGCGCCCGCGGCAACGCGGTGGTGGCGGCGAAACTGGGCGGCGAGCCGGGCGCCGGCGAAGATCAGCACCGACAGGTAGATCACGCTGCACACCTGCACGATGACGCCGAGCATCAGGAAGGAGAGCCCGGGGTGCGCGTAGCCCGGGTCGACGAACTGGATGAAGAAGGACACGAAGAACAGGATCGCCTTCGGGTTCATCAGGCTGATGATCAACGCGGTGCGGAAGGGGTGCGGCGTGCCGCGGACCTTGGGATAGTCCGGCGCGGTACCGGCGGTGGAGTCCGGCGTCGCGTCGCCGCGCCGCCAGGTGGCCAGCGCACCGCGCAGCAGGTTGACGCCGACCCAGGCGAGATAGGCCGCACCCGCATACTTGATGGCCATGAACAGCTCGGGGGTGGCGCGCAGCAGCGAAGCAGTGCAGGTGACCGCGAGCAGCATCAGGATGGTGTCACCGACGAAGATGCCGCAGGCCCCGCGGTAGCCGGCCGCGACGCCCCAGCGCGAGGCCGTCGCCATCACATAGAGGGAGTTCGGCCCCGGCAGCAGCACGATGAAGACGGTGCCGAGGATGAAGGTCGTCAGGTCGGTGATGCCGTAGAACATCGCGTCGTCACGCTCAGAAGGATCGGGGCGCTCACTTTGCCACGCGTCGGCGCTTCGCTCCACCCCGCGCGGCTCGCGGTAGTCGCATGGCGGCCGCCGGTGCCGTCATGAAGCGGCGACTTGGCGGGGCCGGCGGCAGGGGATGCTTGGGGGGCGAGCTATCGGGCCGCCTCGGCGCGTTCGAGGATACGCACCATCTCGTCGTAGCCGCGTTGCCGCGCCATGTGCAGCGGCAAGACGCCGCTTCGGTCGCCGATGTCGCTGCGGGCGCCGGCATCGACCAGCGCCTTCAGCGTGGCGACGTGGCGCGGGCCGCCGTCGCCGAGCACGATGGACTCGATCAGCGCGGTCCAGTGCAGGTTGTTGATGTGGTCCAGCGGCGCACCGGCCGCGATGAGGCGGCGCACGACGCCGTCGTGGCCGAGGTGGGCAGCGGCGATCAGCGCGGTGCCGTCGTAGCGGCTGGTGATCTGGTCGGCACGAGCACCGAGTTCCAGCAGCAGGTCGAGGGTCTGCTCGTCATCGGCCACCGCGGCGATGGTGACGGCGTCGTAGCGGTCGGCATCGAGCAGGTCGATGTTCGCACCCGCCCGCACCAGTGCGCGGATCGCGTCGCGCCGGCGGGCATGGGTGGCAACATGCAGGGCCGTGCGGCCCCGCCCGTCGCGTGCATCGAGCGCCGCCCCCTGGGCGAGCAGGCGGGCGATCGCGGCCGCGTTGCCGGACCACGCCGCGGCGTGCAGGCCCGAGTACGCGGCAGCCTCGCGCGCCGACGGCGGCACCTGTGCCGCAGCATCCAGCGGTGCAAGACCAGCCGCCAGTCCGGCAACGACCAGCGCGGCGCCGGCAAGAAGCGTCCCGGGGGCCGTGGTGACTTCCCTCATTGAAGATCGAGCGGCGCCCGGAGCCGAAGCATGCGGGCGCCCCGCTGCGCGCTTACTCAGCAGGTCGGCTGCACGTTCGATGCCGGCGACCGCACACTGCTCGTCCAGGTTGCCACCGCGAGCACCGCCGACGCCGACCGCGCCGACGACTTCGTCGCCCGCCCTCACCGTCACGCCACCTCCCAGCACGACGAAGCCCGGAATGTCGCCGAGCGTGGCGGCGCCCGCGTTCTTCTGCGAGGTTTCAAGCATGGCCGACGTGGCGTCGAGCGTCGACGCCGCGGTGCACGGAAGCGAGAAGGGACAGCTTTTTCATGCGGTTCACCGTTAGGGGATCGGCATCTCCGATCGATGAATACAGTCTATGAATCTCCCGTGCCTCGGCCCATCCGGGCACCTACGCAGGACGGCCTGCCCCGCTCCGTAGAAATACGGAGGTGCCCGCGACGAGCGATCCTGCCCTGTCGCCGCTCGGGCTCCGCTCACCCCATGCACGCAAGACGCCTGCGCAATCGGGCGGGCACGTTCGGACGGCCCTCATCGATCCGCCCCAGCCCGGCGGGACTGCCACAGGGCCATCACGCTGATCAGCGCCAGCGCTGTTCCGATCAGCAGCATACCGGTCAGTTCCACCGCGCCCGGGCGCTCGCCGAGTTCCAGCCACCCGGCCAGCGCGCCGATCATCGGGACGCCCAGCGTGGACAATCCGGCCAGGCCGGTGGAAAGGTGCTGCAGCACGTATAGCCACAGCAACCAAGCCAGGCCGGTCGCCAGCACCGCATTGAAGGCCAGCGCGCCGAAGAAGTACGGCGTGGGATCGATCGGCCGCGACGGATGCAGCACTGCGATCACGCACAGCGCAAGCGCGCCGAACAGCATCTGCCAGGCGGTCAGGGACAGCAGGTCGAACACGTGGTCGCGGCGCATGCGCTTGGCCAGCACCGCCGAGGCCGCCCAGGTGAGGCCGCCGGCGATGGCCAGCAGGTTGCTGAACAGGCTCCCGCGCATCGCCCACGGCTCCAGCACCAGCACGAGGCCGAGGCCTGCGACCGCAATCGCGAACCATTGCGACCCTTTTATCCGTTCTCCCGGCAGCCACCAGGCCATCGGCAAGACCCAGAACGGCATCGTGTATACGAGCACTGCGGTCTTGCCCGCGCCGCCCGCCACCAAAGCCCACTGGATCAGTGCAGTGAAGGCTGCCGTCTGCAGCACGCCGAGCAGCGCCACCTGACGCAAGGCCGTTATCTTCATCGGCCGGCGCAGGATCAACAGCACCAGGAACAGGGTGGCGGCTCCCAGCAAGGTGCGGATGGCGGAGAAGTCGAACGGATCGACATACTGGATGACCTGCTTCATCACCACCCAGTTGTAGCCCCAGATCAGGGCCAAAAGCGCCAGCGCGACGAACGCGAGGCGAGACTTGCCTATCGCAGGCATCGGATCTCCAAATTGAAACGCCGCGCCTTTTCCCAAAACGTGCCTTGCCATCCGCCCTCGCGCGGCCGACATTGCGGGCGAGCAGGTCCGCCATCGCGACCGAGACGGCCACGTTGTCGATCAGAGGCACGGTCATCCGGTCGGATTAACCGCCAGGAACCGCAGCGCCGGTGAGGCGCTCGATGATCTCCATGCCGATGCGCATGTGCTCGCGCTCGACCTCTTCAGGCGTGTTCTGGTAGTGGATCCAGCGCCAGCCGTGGCAGGCGATCTCGTGGCCGAGCTCCTTGAACGCTGCGGTGAGCTCGGGATGGCGCTCGAGCGCCATCGACACGCCGAAGATCGTCATCGGCAGGCGGCGGCGCTCGAACTCGCGCAGGAAGCGCCACACGCCGACGCGCGAGCCGTACTCGTAGATGCCTTCCATCGACAGGTGGCGCTCGGGGTAGCTGGCGGCGTTGAACAGTTCGGACAGGAACTGCTCGCTGCCGGCGTCGCCGTGCAGCACGCAGTTCTCGCCGCCCTCCTCGTAGTTGAGCACGAACTGCACCGCGACGCGGGCGCGGCCGGGCCAGTTGGCCTGCGGCGGATTCCTGCCGTAGCCGACCAGGTCGCGCGGGTAGTTTGATGAAGCATTCATTGCGGGTCTCCATTGGAGGCATTCACGCGACCGACCTGCGCACACGGTCAGCCGCTGAGGGTACGATCAGTTCTCGAGGAAGCGCTTACTTCTGGGGCCTGCCGGAAAACTTCCTTGCCTTCTCGATCGTCAGCGTCGTCATCACCGCTGGCAGGATCCCGGTTTTCGGTCACATGATCACCGACCCGATCGAGACTGTCAGCAAGATCGACAACACGATGGCAACGGTCCTGGGCGCCTTCACCTTCGTCACCGCCACGATCGGCATCAACATCGTCGCCAACTTCGTGTCGCCGGCCTTCGACTTCTCCAACGTCGCACCGAAGCACATCAGCTTCCGCACCGGGGGCTTCATCGCCGCGGTCGGCCCCATCTTCATCACGCCGTGGAACCTGTTCAACTCACCGGAAGTGATCCTCTACACCCTCGACATGCTCGCCGCCTTCATCGGCCCGCTGTTCGGCATCCTGCTGGTGCACTTTTACTTCGTGCGCAACATGAAGATCGTCGCCGAGGACCTCTACAGGGACAAGCCGGGCGGCGCCTACTGGTACGACGCCAGCTTCGGCTCCTCGGCCGCCGCCCTGCTGCTGCCGGGCCGCGGCATGAACATGGGCGACGGCTGGGAAACCCGCCGCCGCCGCGAACCGGGCAACGACTGGTGCGTGATCGAACTGGGCGCCCCCGGCACCGTCGAGAAGATCGAGGTCGATACCGCCTTCTTCAAGGGCAACTACCCCGACCGCTGCTCGGTGCAGGCCGCCCATGTGACCGGCGGCACCGACCGCTCCATCACCACCCAGTCGATGTTCTGGCAGACCCTGCTGCCCGAGCAGAAGCTCGAGATGGACGCGATCCACACCTTCACCGAGCAGGTGGCCAAGCTGGGCCCCATCACCCACGTCCGCTTCAACATCTTCCCCGATGGCGGTGTCTCGCGACTGCGCCTGTGGGGCAAGGTCGAGGCCAAGTAAATGGGCGCCCTCCAGCTCGAGGTGCAGCCGCTCACCCGCGAAGCCTTCGCCCCCTTCGGCGAAGTCATCGAGGCCAGCGATGCGGCGAAGCACTTCACCATCAACGCCGGCAACACCGAGCGGTACCACGACCTGGCCAACATCGAGCCCGGCCCCGACGGGCGCGTGATCGTCTCCATCTTCCGCGGCCAGCCGCGGTCCCTGCCCTTCACGGTGCAGATGATGGAGCGCCATCCGCTCGCGTCTCAGGCCTTCATTCCAATGTCGGGCAGGCCCTATCTCGTCGTCGCCCCGGCCGGCGAGCCGCCCGCAGCCGAAGACCTCAAGGTCTTCCTCGCCCGCGGCGACCAGGGCGTCAATTACGCCACCGGTGTCTGGCACCATCCGCTGCTCGCGCTCGAGGGCGTGTGCGACTTCCTCGTCGTCGATCGCAGCGGGCCGGGGCACAACTGCAATGAGGTGCACCTGAGCCGCCACGGGATCGTTGTTGGACTTGAAGACTGAATGCCCGAGCCCTCATCGAGGCAACGGCAAGACACAACATATGCACTTCCTGATTTGTGTCATAAGACCTGCCTACACGCACCGGGGTCACCAAGATCTAAATTCCGACCGGAAACCAATGCACCAAAGGAGTGCGCAATGCTGCTCGGTCTGTCGCTGTTCTATGTCGGAGCGGTGCTGATTCTCAACGGCGTGTGGATGCTGGGCCGGATCGCGGATCGCGAGATCACGATTATTAACCTGTTCACCGGCGGGCTGACCTTGCTCATATCGCTCAAGCTCGCTCTCGGCGAGGGCGCCGACGCGGCATCTATCAAGGGCGCGGCGCTGTCCCTGCTGTTTTCATTCACCTATCTCTGGGTGGCGTTCAATCGTCTGACCGGCGCCGACGGCCGTGGCCTGGGGTGGTTCAGCCTCTTCGTCGCCGTCACGGCAATACCGGTTGCGATCGATTCCCTGCGCATGGCATCCACCTCCTGGGACTGGTGGCTGGGGCTATCGTGGGCCGCATGGGCCGTGCTGTGGCTGCTCTTCTTCGTACTGCTGGCCCTGCAGAAACCAATCGCCCGCCTGACCGCCGGCGTCGCCATCAGCCAGGGCATCTTCACCGGCTGGCTGCCTGGCTACCTGCTGCTGACCGGAGCGCTGGCCTGACTTCCGCGCCCCCAAACAATCCAGTCTTCCCTCCGCAAGGCCGTGCCGTTCCAACGAAGACGCGGCCTTGCCGCGTACACAGGAACCAGATCGAAAGAAACAAAGGCTATGAAATATTGCGTCGCAACAATATAAATTTTCTTATCCCAGCTATTGGCCCAGCTCGCGGCATCACCAAAGTCGATTCTCCTAGACTGCGCCCCCGGGTCAGCGCAGCGCGATGCGGGCACGAGCCGCCGCACAACACCGCAACGGGAAACCCCCGAGCGGACAGAACACAGGGAGCCTGCTGCCTGACCCCTTGCAGAGCGCGTTCATTACGCGCACCCAACCAGGCCGGATTGACCAACGAGAGACAGTCGAAAAGGGCAAGGAAACACCCATGTCCGAGCACGCACTGGAAGGCGCCCCCCCGAGGTCCATCCCGATGGCCAACAACCCGAACTACAGCGCGCTCGACACCATGGCGGTGGCGGCGTTCGTACGGGTCATGATCCTGCTCCTCGTCCGCTATGGCCGCGGCTTCCTCGCCAACATCGCGGTGCTGCTCGGCATCATCGTCGGCTGCGTCGTCGCAGTCGTGATGGGCAAGATGCATTTCGACAAGGTGGCGAAAGCGCACTGGTTCGACGTCGTCACACCCTTCGCCTTCGGCATGCCCACCTTCGATCCGGTGATGGTCCTGACCATGACGCTGGTCATGGTGGTGGTGGTGATCGAGTCGGTCGGCATGTTCCTGGCACTGGGCGAGATCACCGACAAGCGCATTTCCCGTACCGAGCTCGCAGCCGGCCTGCGCACCGACGGCCTGGGTACTCTGCTCGGCGGCATCTTCAACACCTTCCGCTACACCAGCCTCTCGCAGAACGTGGGCCTGGCGGCGGCGACCGGCATCCGCATTCCCGCCAACGTCGATTTCCGCGGCAACCGCAACAACCTGTACATCGTCGCGCTGTCGATCGGTTTCGGCCTGGTGCCGCTGGTCGCGCCGCGCTGGATGCAGCACATGGCGCACAGCCTGCACCCGCTGCTCGAATCCGGAATCCTGCTGACCGCCATCGCCGCTGTCCTGCTGAACCTGTATTTCAACGGCGGCAAGGAAGACAAGGCCGGCGCCATCGAGGCGGCCAAGGCAGCCGAAGCTCACTGATCCACAACCACAAGCACACGGAGACCTCCGCATGAACGCACGACTCACCACCATCGCCGCAGCCGTCGCCCTCGCCACGCTTGCCGCGCCCGCCGCCCAGGCCGCGACCTGGAGCGACACCTTCATCGGCTACCGCTATAGCGGCGAATTCCGGGAACCGAACAACCGCAACGAAGTCGAGAAGAACGTGCTGCAATTCACGCATTCGAGCGGCTATTCGATCGGACAGAACTTCGTGAACCTGGACGTCCTGCAGTCGGATTCGAATGACCCGGCAAACCGCAGCAAGGACGGCGCCACCGAGTTCTACTTGACCTACCGGCACCAGATCCACCTGGGCAAGGCCTTCGACAAGAATCTCGCCTTTGGTCCGGTCAAGGAGGTTGCCCTCACCGCCGGTTTCGACCTCAACAGCAAGAACACCGAGTTCGCGCCGCGCAAGCGCCTGCTGGTCGTCGGCCCCACGCTGAAGTTCGATGTGCCGGGCTTCCTCGACGTCAGCCTGCTGTACGGCAAGGAGTGGAACCACTGCGGCCTGATCGACAGGCTCTGCCCCAACCACGACATCGCCTTCGATCCGCAATGGATCGTCAGCGTCGCCTGGGGCATCCCCTTCCAGGCCGGTCCGGTGCCGTTGAAATTCCAGGGTTTCCTGAACTACAACAGCGAGAAGGGCAAGGACTACGCCGGCGTGAAGACCGAGGCAGAGACGCTGATGCGCACCTCGCTGATGGCGGACGTCGGGCAGATGGCGACAGGCAAGAAGGACGTGTTCTTCATGGGGGTGGGTTACGAACTTTGGCTGAACAAGTTCGGCAACCACGCCTTCGCCAACGGTCGCGAGAAGCCGGGCATCAACACCTACGCCCCGACCTTGCAGATGGAATGGCACTTCTGATCGCGGTCTGAAGACAACCCGCCAACCCGCGCGGCCGGGCCCGCTCCACCCACCGGTGGCAGCGGGCCCGGCTTGTCTGTTTCCGTAACGGACGGGACGCCTATTCGACGGCGTCGGGGGGCAGTTCCTGCTTGCGCGGCCGACGGCTGCGGCTGGCCTGCTTGCGCGGCTTCTTTTCCGCCACGGCATCCGCCTCGGCCACTGCAGCCACTGCAGCCACGGCGGCCGGCTGCGGCTCTGGCACCGGCTCGCGGTGCTGCGCCGTCGCTGCATCCCCGGCGCCCGCACCAGACGGAGAAACAGTCGCGGCTTCAAGCGTCGGGGCTGTCGCCACATGGCCAGCGGCAGTCGCCTCGTCCGCACTCTTGCGTCCACGCTTGCGAGCCGAGCCACCGCGTGGCGTGGCAGATTTGCGCTTCTGTCCGGAGCCACTCTCGGCAGCGGCCTGCGCGGCAGCCTCGGAGGCCATGCCCGCCTCGATCCCTTCGTCGGCTCCCCGTGTTACGGCCTCCGCCCGATGCTCCACCTGGCCCGGCTCCACCTGGCCCGGCTCAGCCTGGCTTGCAAGGGCTTCGCCCCCCGCGAGCTCGCTCGCCACCGGCTCGCGCGCAACGGACGTCGCCTCGCCGGTCTTGCGACCACGACGGCGGCCCTCCTTGGCCGGCTTGCGGCCGCCCTCCCGCGGCGCGACATCCACCGTTCCCTCGGCCATCGGCGCCTCAGCACCGCTGTCGCCACGGACCTCTGCCGCTTCGGCGGATCCGCGCCCATTCGGCGCGTCGATGCGCACAGCCTCGGTGTGACCGCGTGACACGAAGGTCCGCCCCTTCTCGTCGCGCGTGAAATCGAGCAGGCCACGCGCGCGCGCCTCCTCGAGCAGGTTGCCGAAGGCGCGGAAGCCGTAGTACGACTCGCTGAAGTCGGGCTTGCGCCGCTTCATTGCCTCCTTCAGCACGGAAGCCCAGATCTTGCCGGAGTCGCCGCGTTCGGCATACAGGGCGTCGAAAGTCTGCACCGCGAACTCGATCGCCTGCGCCTTGCGCGCCTCGACCTCCTCGCGCCGGCGCTTCTCTTCCTCCGGGGAGCGCTTTGCCGACGCCTGCGTCTCACGCGCCTCCTTGCGCGCGCTGCGCTGGCTCTCGCGCACGAGGTCGTCGTAGAAGATGAACTCGTCGCAATTGGCGATCAGCAGGTCGGAGGTCGACTGCTTCACGCCCACGCCGATCACCTGCTTGGCGTTCTCGCGCAACTTGGAAACCAGGGGCGAGAAATCGGAATCGCCGCTGATGATGACGAAGGTATCAACATGCGACTTCGTGTAGCACAGGTCGAGCGCGTCGACGACGAGCCGGATGTCGGCCGAATTCTTGCCGGACTGGCGCACGTGCGGGATCTCGATCAACTCGAAATTGGCCTCGTGCATGGAGGCCTTGAAGCTCTTGTAGCGATCCCAGTCGCAATACGCCTTCTTGACGACGATGCTGCCCTTAAGCAGCAAACGCTCCAGCACGCGCTTGATGTCGAACTTCTCGTAGTTCGCATCGCGCACGCCGAGCGCGACGTTCTCGAAGTCGCAGAACAGCGCCATGCTGACGCTGTCGGACGATGAGGCCATGTTGTTCTCCAATGGGTCCGCGAACGCGTGATGCGTGGCGGAGATGTTTTCATTCCAGATCGCGCAGCCGTTCCAAGGCCTCCTCGACCCGCTCGACGGCGATCACCCGCATTCCTTCGGGCGCCTGCTTCGGCGCATTGGCCTTCGGAACGATGGCGACGTCGAAGCCGAGTTTGGCTGCTTCCTTGAGCCGATCCTGACCGCGCGGCGCAGGCCGGATCTCGCCCGCCAGGCCCACTTCGCCGAACACCGCTAGCCCGCGCCGCAGCGGTCGGCTGCGCAGCGAGGAGACAATGGCGAAAAGGATGGCGAGATCGGCTGCAGGTTCGGCAATTTTGACACCGCCCACCGCGTTGACGAAAACATCCTGATCAAAGCAGGCGATGCCGGCATGACGATGCAGGACTGCCAGCAGCATCGCCAGCCGCGTCTGCTCGAGTCCGACCGACAGCCGGCGCGGGTTCGGGCTGTGCGCGGCATCGACCAGCGCCTGGATCTCGACCAGCAACGGCCGCGTCCCCTCCTGCGTCACCAGCACGCAACTCCCGGGTACCTGCTGGCCATGCTGCGACAGGAAGATGGCCGACGGATTGGACACGCCACGCAGGCCGCGCTCGGTCATCGCGAACACCCCCAGCTCGTTCACCGCACCGAAGCGGTTCTTGAATGCGCGGATGAGGCGGAAGCTGGAATGCGTGTCGCCTTCGAAATACAGCACGGTATCGACGATGTGCTCGAGCACCCGGGGACCGGCGAGGGTGCCGTCCTTGGTGACGTGGCCGACGAGGATCAGGCTGGTACCGCTCTGCTTGGCGAAGCGGGTGAGCTGTGCCGCGCATTCGCGCACCTGCGCCACCGAACCCGGCGCCGACTGCAAGGTCTCGGAATAGACCGTCTGGATCGAGTCGATCACTGCCACGCGCGGACGGCTGTCGCGCAGCGCGGCGAGGATGCGCTCGAGGTTGATCTCGGCCAGCATCTGCAGCGGCGATGGCGGCAGTTGCAGCCGCTGCGCGCGCAGCGCCACCTGCTCGCCCGATTCCTCGCCGCTCACGTACACCACGCTTTGGCTGCCGGCCAGGTGCGACAGAGCCTGCAGCAGCAGCGTGGACTTGCCGATGCCGGGATCCCCGCCGATCAGCACCACGCCGCCACTCACCAGGCCGCCACCCAGCACGCGATCGAACTCTTCCAGCCCGGTCGGTTGCCGAGGCTCCTCACGCGGCTGCAGCGACGACAAGGGCTGCAGGCGGCTCGCCTGGCCGGCAATTGCGGCGAACCGCCCGCCCGCGCCCGGCGCAGCCTCCACCACGCTCTCGACCAGCGTGTTCCACGCCTGGCACTGCGGGCACTGCCCCTGCCAGCGCGCAAGCTGTGCACCGCACTCGGTGCAGACGTAGGCCGTGCGCGATTTCGCCATCAATCCGCCCCTAGACTTCCCGCTCCATCTTCGCCATCTCGTCGCAGGCGAAATCGGCAAAAGTGGTGATCAGCCGCGAGCGGAACTTGTCGCGCGGGATGATGACCTCGAGCGGCGTGAACATCTGCGGTTCCAGCGGCACCGCAACCAGCCTGCCCTCGCACACGTCGCGCCGGATCGCGGCGCGCGAGGCGATCGCAAAGCCCAGGCCTTCCGCGGCGAGATGCTTCACCGTGGCCAGACTGCCCAGTTCCGCGCAGATTGGAAGCTCGCTCATCTGGATCCCGGCGGCGGCGAAGAACTCTTCCGTGAGCTGACGGATCGCGTTGCCGCTGTCGCGGTTGATGAAGGGATGGCCGACGAGGTCTCCGGCCTTGAGGCGCTCGAAGCGGGCGAGCGGATGGTCCGCGCTGCAGATGATCATCAGCTCGTCCCTCGCCGCGCTGCGGCGCTCGATCGAGTTCTGGTCGCTGACGATCTCGATCAGGCCGATGTCCAGATCCCGTGCCGCCACGCGATCTTCGGTGAGCTGCGAGTTGCCGACGACGACCCGTGGCACCACCCGGGGAAAGCGGCGCTTGAAACCCTCGAGCAGGCGCGGCAGCCAGTAGGCGGCGATCGTCGTGCTGGTGCCGATGTTGAGCGTGCCGGCGAGCTCGTCGGTGAGCTCCGAAACGCGCGACTCGAGCTCTTCCGACAAGCCCAGGATGCGCTCCGCGTAGGCAAGCACGAGTTCGCCGGCCGGCGTCAGGCTGATCTTGCCGTGACCGCGATCGAGCAGGCGCGTGTCGAAGTGCTCTTCGAGCTGCTTGATCTGGAAAGTGACCGCCGGCTGCGTCATGAAGAGATGCTCGGCCGCGCGCGTGAACGAGCCGTGCTTCGCCACGGCGTGAAAAACCTGGAGTCTGCGATCTGCCATACGCATGATAAGTGTGTTTTATGAACGGAATTAGATCACAAAATCCCGTCGATCTCACCACGACATCCACTCGAAGCCGGCAGCCGCGCCTCACAAGGCGTGCAGCTTCGTGTTATAAACCGCGCTCCCGATATCGCGACGCTCGACTCACACGATGCCGCTCGGCTTCTACATCATCATGGCAGCGCAGTTCTTCTCCGCGCTCGCCGACAACGCCCTGCTCATCGTCGCAATCGCCCTGCTGCGGGACATGTCCGCTCCTGCGGAGTACGAGCCGCTGCTCAAACTCTTCTTCACCGTGTCCTACGTCGGCCTGGCTGCCTTCGTCGGCGCGTTCGCCGACTCGATGCCCAAGTGGCGCGTGATGCTGATCAGCAACACGATCAAGATCGGCGGCTGCCTGATGCTGTTCCTCGGCGTGCATCCTTTGTTTGCCTATGCGGTGATCGGCCTGGGTGCCGCCGCCTATTCGCCCGCGAAGTACGGCATCCTCACCGAATACCTGCCGCACCGCCTGCTGGTCGTGGCCAACGGCTGGATCGAGGGCCTGACGGTGGGCGCGATCATCCTGGGCACGGTGATGGGGGGCATCCTCATCCGCAACGACGTGTCCGCCTGGCTGCTGTCGCTGCACCTGCCGCTGGTGCATTCGGCCTTCGAGGCGGGCGTGCTGGCGATCGGCACGCTGTACCTGATCGCAGCGGGCTTCAATCTGTATGTGCCCGATACCGGAGTCGACCACAAGCCGCTCAAGAACAACCCGCTCTACCTGATCCACGACTTCAACCACTGCCTCAAGCTGCTGTGGCGCGACAAGCTCGGCCAGATCTCGCTTGCCGTCACCACGCTGTTCTGGGGCGCGGGCGCAACCCTGCAGTTCATCGTGATCAAGTGGGCCGAACACAACCTCGGCCTGTCATTGTCCCAGGCTTCGATGCTGCAGGGCGTGGTGGCCATCGGCGTCGCCTTGGGCGCCGTGCTCGCCGCACGGTTCATCACGCTGCGGCGTTCGGTGCAGGTTATCCCGCTCGGCATTGCGATGGGCCTGGTGGTGCTGGTGATGATCGGTGTGACCGATTCCCGTGTCGCGATGGTGTTGATGGTGATCGTCGGCGGCCTGGCAGGATTCTTCGTCGTACCGATGAACGCCCTGCTGCAGCACCGCGGGCACATCCTGATGGGGGCCGGACACTCCATCGCGGTGCAGAACTTCAACGAGAACCTTTCGATCCTGATGATGACTGGCACCTACGCCGTGCTGATCATGCTCGGGCTTTCGATCAACACCGTGATCGTGCTGTTCGGCCTGTTCGTCGCGATTTCCATGTATCTGGTGAGGCTGCGCCACCAGGCCAACCAGCGCGAGCACGACGCGGTATCGCTGCTCGAAGACCACCCGCATTAAATGGCGCCGAGGCGGCCAGACGAGGCCGCCTCTTCCGTCTTCTGCCGGCTCGTCATTGACAGCAGGCAATGACGCCGCCCGCCGACTTCAGGCGCTGGGGCTTGCCTGCATGCAGTGCCGCGCAAAGCACAGATCTTCCCACGCCTTGCCCTTGTCCTGCGGGTTGCGCAGCAGATAGGCAGGATGGTAGGTCACGACCACCGGAATCCCGCGGTGGGCGAACAGCTTTCCACGTGCCGCACCAATGCGGACTTCGCTGCCCAGCAGCGCCTGCGCAGCCGGCCGTCCGAGCGCGACCAGCAGCCGCGGCTGCACGAGATCGATCTGCCGCTCCAGGTAGGGCAGGCAGGCGGCGACCTCGCCGGCCTCGGGCGTACGGTTATGCGGCGGGCGGCACTTCACCGCGTTGGCGATGTAGACATCGTCACCGCGCTTGAGTCCGATTGAGCCGAGCATGTTGTCGAGCAGCCGCCCCGCCTGGCCGACGAAGGGCTCGCCGCGCAAGTCCTCCTCGGCCCCGGGCCCCTCGCCCACCAGCATCCAGCGCGCACGCCGGTCGCCTACACCGGGAACGGGCTGGCTACGACGCTCGCACAGCACGCACGCACGGCACTCACGGATGTCCGCCTCGAGATCGTCCCAGGCCAGCGTGGCGATGCGTCGGGCGCGCTCGCCAGACGCATCCTGATCCAGCCCGGTCCGCGCAGAAGGCCTCTGTGCCGAGTCGTGCGCGGCCGACTTCACCGGCGCGGAGCGGTGATCCGCGGCGAACTGGCGCCCGTCACCGCCGGACGGGCGCGACTGGGCAGCGGCATGCAGGCGCTCAATGCGCTCCACTGGCTGCGTCGGCGTCGACCACTGCAACTCCGGCGTGGAAGCTACCCCGCCCGACGCCATCGGGACTGCGGCCTCCGCATCGGGAATCCGCGCCTCGTGCGCTTCAGCGTTAGGCTCCATCACTTGAGCGTGGTCTCTGCCGCGCAAGCGCCATACCGGACCCAACCCCATCTCGCGCAACACTGCGGCGCGGCGCCTGGCGGCCGACGATAGATGCGCACTGGACGCAGTCAAAGTGCACACCTCATCACGATCGCATCCTCGCGGCCATCCACCGCTGGGTAGTAGTCTCGCCGACGCCCGATGTGCTCGAAGCCGTGCCTCCGATACAGCGCAAGCGCCGCCTCGTTGGAGGGCCTCACCTCGAGGAAGAACTGCGTGGCGCCATGGCGTCGCGCCTCGTCGCGAAGGTGGTCGAGCAATGCCGCACCGTGACCGTGCCCCTGAAAGCTGCGGTCGACGCTGATGTCGAGCAGATGCGCCTCGTCGAGCACCCGCATCATCACCGCGTAGCCGGCGCGACGCCCTTGCACCTTCAGCAGCCAGCAACCATGTCCGGCCACCAGTGAGTCGACGAAGTTGCCACGGGTCCACGGAAATGCATGCAGATCGCGTTCGCAGGCGACGACCCAGTCGAGATCTTGTTCCGTCATTGGAACGAAGTGCAGGTCGGAAGAGGAGGCCTGCGTCTTCAAGCCCTGCCCCCGCTGGCCAGTCGCTCGGCCGTGGTGAGCGCCACCTTGTCGCGTACATACAGCGGAGCGGCATGTTGCGGCGCCACCACTTCACCGCGTCGCAAACGTGCTGCCGCCAGCCGGGCCACCTGCGCAGCGCGCGCGATGACGTCTTCATCGAAGCCAGCAAGCGCCTCACCAAGGCGCGAACGCAGGGCCTCGCCATGCACTGCGAAACCTGAGCCGACACCGAACCACTTCCCTTCGCGCACGGCGAGCGCTTCGGGCCGCGCGCAGGCTGGCTCGCCCCGCGCCACGAGGGTGCCATTGCCGTCGCGCTCATAGAAGCAGAAGTACAGCTCGCCCAGCCGCGCGTCGGTGGCGGCCAGGATGCGCTGTTCCGGACACAGCGAGGCAAGCGCCTCGAGGCTGCACACAGGGATCACCCCCAGGCCCCCGCCAAGCGCCAGACCTTGAGCGACACCGCATGCCAGCCGCAGGCCGGTGAATGCACCCGGCCCGCTGCCGAACGCGATCGCATCGAGACGGCTCACAGTCAGCCCGGCCTCAGCGAGCAGCCAGTCGATGCCTGGCAGCACTCCTTCGGAGTGCGCCGCGACGCCGTCCAGCTCGCACTCCAGGAGGTCTTCTCCGCTCAGCAGCGCAATGCTGCCGATCTCGCACGATGTTTCGATCGCCAGGATGTTCATGGACCGGCATTCTACCGGCAGCGATGCGTGCAGTCCTCTCCGCCGGCGTCCGGGCGTCAGTTGCGCCGGCGCGGCGGACGCGGGTCTTCCGGATAGGCGCCTCGCATCGCGTCGCGCAGGTCACGGCGAAGCGCGCTGCGCTCCTCAGTGCTCAGCTTGCGTCTCGTGGGCGCCGATTCCTCACGGTCGTTGCGCGGCGCGAGAGATTCACGCAGTCCGGCCGGCCGCTCGGCGCGGTCGCGCTCGCCCGCAAAGAAACCATCGAGCATGGGCGGCCGCGCATGCGCACCCATACAAACCAGGGGCAACATGACAACAAGCAGCAGATGCCGTAGGCGAAACCTGCACAGCGGCCGGAACGAGGCAGATGAGAATGGGAACTTCATCGCAGACTCGCGGGACCGGACTGATCCCCGCGAAGGTTTTGGGTGGATGGGCGAAAAATACGGCAATCGAACAACGATGGATAGCGTCCCGCCGCAGCTCTCCGGGCCATTTGTAAGCCCATGTTGCGCTCACGCTGCGCACTTACGAAGCGTTACCGTGCGAGCTGCCCGCGGCACACGGCGTCCACTGGCAACTGGAATTCGTCGAGGATACGATTCGTCCCATGAATGCAAAAACCCGCTACCGCGTACTGCTGGTCGACGATGACGCTCGCCTGCGCGAGCTCTTGTCGCGTTATCTCCAGGAACAGGGATTTGCCGTCAAGGCAGTCGGCGATGCGCCGATGATGGATCGCGCGCTGCACCGCGAACACTTCGACCTCATCGTGCTCGACCTCATGCTCCCCGGCGAGGATGGCCTTGCCATCTGCCGGCGCCTGCGAGCCGCCGAGAATCCCATCCCGATCATCATGCTGACGGCCAAAGGCGACGACGTCGATCGCATCCTGGGCCTTGAAATGGGCGCCGACGACTACCTCGCCAAGCCCTTCAATCCGCGCGAGCTCGTCGCGCGCATCCAGGCCGTCATGCGCCGCCAGCCGCAGACGCTGCCGGGTGCGCCCACGCCTGAGGACGAGGTCGTCTCCTTTGGCCGCGTGCAGGTGAATCTGGGCACGCGTTCACTCACCCGCGACGGAGAGGAAATCCAGCTCACGACCGGTGAGTTCTCGCTGCTGAAGGTCCTGCTGCAGCATCCACGCCAGCCGCTTTCGCGCGACAAGCTGATGGAACTCGCACGCGGCCGCGAATACGGTGTGTTCGATCGCGCCATCGACGTGCAAGTCTCGCGACTGCGCAAGCTGGTGGAAGATGATCCGGCCAAGCCGAGATATATCCAGACCGTGTGGGGTTTCGGCTATGTATTCGTGCCCGACGACAGCAAGTCCGGCGACGACGCATAGTAGACCGGCGCCGCGTACCTGATGTCGAGCTTCCTGCGCACGCTGGCTGCGCCGCTTTCCCGATGGCTGCCGCGTTCGCTCCTGTGGCAGACCTTCATCCTGGTGGGGCTACTGCTCATCGTCTCGCTGGGCGTCTGGTCGCAGATCTTTCGCTACTTCCAGGAGCCGGCACGCGCGCGTGACGTCGCCCAGATGGTCGCGAGCGTGGTCAACCTGACACGTACCGCGCTCATCAACGCCGATGCCGAACGTCGCACCGATCTGCTCATCGAGCTTGCGGCGCTGGAAGGCATCCGGATCTACCCGGCCGAGCCTTCCGATGAGGTCGAGCCACTGCCCGACACCCGTCCGCTGAACCTCCTCACCACCCACGTGCGCCAGCAGCTCGGCGCTCACACCCGCTTTGCCTCGCGCTGGAAATCGCTCGACGGTTTCTGGGTCAGCTTCCGGCTCGACCCGGACGACAATACCGACGAGTACTGGGTGATGCTGCCGGCGGACCGCATCGAGCAGCACCACGCCTTCGAATGGCTCGCCTGGGGTGGCGCTGCGCTGCTGGTTGCGCTCACGGGGGCCTTCGTCATCGTGTCGCGCATCAGCCGGCCCTTGCGTAATCTGACCCGCGCGGCGCTGATGGTCGGCAGCGGCCGCACCCCGCCGGTGCAGGAAGAGAAGGGGCCACAAGAGATCGCAGTGGTAGCACGCGCCTTCAACCGCATGGCTGGGGAACTGGCCCGAACCGACGCCGACCGTGCGCTCATCCTGGCGGGAGTGTCACACGACCTGCGCACGCCGCTTGCTCGCCTGCGGCTCGGGATCGAGATGTCTGGCGCACCGTCGGGCGAGGTGCTCGCCATGGTGGCCGACATTGAGGAGATGGACCGCATCATCGGCCAGTTCCTCGATTTCGGGCGCGGTGACAGCCAGGAACCGGCCCAGCCGGTCGACACCGCGGGGCTCGCGCGCGACGTCACGGAGCCATACAGGCTAAGGGGGCTCGACGTCAGGATCGACGCACCGGACACGCTCGTCACCGAGGCGCGCGCGCTACCGCTGCGCCGATCGCTCTCCAACCTGATCGACAACGCGCTGCGCTACGCTGGCGAGGACAAACCGATCGATGTCCAGGTGTATTCGGAAGACAAGGACGTCTGCATCGAGGTCGCCGATCGGGGCCCCGGCATCCCCCTCGACCAGGTCGAGCGCATGCGCCACCCCTTCACCCGGCTGGAGGAAGCACGCTCCAACACCAAGGGCGCGGGCCTGGGCCTGGCGATCGTCGACCGCGTGATGCGATCCCACCACGGACGCCTCGACCTGTTGCCGCGTGAGGGTGGCGGACTGCGTGCCATTCTTCGCCTGCCGCGCACCGGCGGGTCACCGACCAGGCCGGCCCCTCCTGGTGACAGCGCAAGAGCCTTGATGAAGGGTGGGCAAGGATGAACCACGCCCTTCGCAGCCCCGCCGGGACCGAGCCGGCTGCGCAGTTGCCCCACGCGTGGAAATTCCCGCACGCAATTCCCGGAACTGATGAATAATTTGCGGCGTTCTTTCCCCGGCACACCGCAGAACGGCGCAAAGCGAGCCGCCGTGTGCCGGGGCCCAAACCTGATCGACATTCATGCAGCCTGAACCAAACCCCAAGCCCCCGCTCTCCCCCTACGAACTGATCGGTGGAGAACCGACCGTGCGTGCCATCGTCAAACGATTTTACGAACTGATGGACACACTCCCCGAGGCATGGGAAGTGCGCAAATTGCACGGTGCGGACCTCGCAGGATCGGAGGAAAAGCTCTTCCTTTTCCTGTCTGGCTGGCTCGGCGGCCCTAATCTTTACGTCGAACGTTATGGCCCGCCCTTCCTGCGCGCCCGCCACCTTCCGTTCTCGATCGGCCGTGCCGAGCGCGACCAATGGATGTTGTGCATGCGCCAGGCTCTCGACGAGTTCGTGCACGACGGGGCGCTGCGCATCCGCCTGCACGAATCCCTCGCTGCCCTCGCCAACCACATGCGCAATCGCGCCGAGTCTCCAGCGCCGGCCGATGACGGCAGCGCGGGATAAAAGCGGTGACGGTCCTCTATAATTCGCGTTCATGAAATTCCTCTTCGACCTCCTGCCGGTCATCCTCTTCTTCGCCACCTACAAGATCGCAGGCGCCAATCCGGACGCGGCCCATGCGCTGGCGACCCAGTGGTTCGGCAGCGGCATCGTGGCGACGCAAGCCCCCATCCTGATCGCCACCGCCGCCACCATCGTCGCCACCTTCCTGCAGATCGCCATCGTCTGGATCAAGCATCGGAAGGTGGATGCGATGCTCTGGGTCAGCCTCGCCATCATCGTGGTCTTCGGCGGCGCAACGCTGTTCTTCCACAACCCGACATTCATCAAGTGGAAGCCCACCGCCCTCTATTGGCTGTTCGGCGCGGTGCTGCTCGTTTCCGCCTCTGTATTCAGGCGGAATCTCATTCGCAAGATGCTCGAGGCTCAGATCCAGTTGCCCGATTCCGTATGGGCGCGGCTGAATCTGGCGTGGGCGGGCTTCTTCCTGGCCATGGGCCTCATCAACCTTTACGTCGCCTACAGCTTTAGCGAGGAAACCTGGGTCAATTTCAAGCTGTTCGGCGCCACCGGCCTGATGCTTGCGTTCGTGCTGGGCCAGGGCGTGTATCTTTCCAGACATATCGAGGAAACCAACTGATGCTTTACGCCATGATCGGAGACGACGTTCCGGGCAGCCTTGAGGCACGCCTGAAGGCTCGCCCGGCGCACCTGGCGCGCCTCGAGGCGCTGCGTGACGAGGGGCGCCTGGTGCTGGCCGGGCCGATGCCCGCGATCGATTCGCCGGATCCCGGTCCTGCCGGCTTCAGCGGCACGCTGATGGTCGCCGAGTTCGAGTCGCTGACGGCCGCCGAGCAATGGTTTGCCGACGATCCCTACGTCACGCAGGGGGTCTTTGCCCGTACCAGCGTGAAGCCCTTCAAGAAGGTCCTGCCGTGACCACCCAGGAAAAGATGAGGGCAAGGCTCGCCCCGCTGCAGCCCGAACGCATCGAGATCGGCGACGACAGCGCACTGCATGCCGGCCACGCCGGAGCGCGCAGCGGCGGCGGCCATTACCGCCTGCTGATCGTTTCGGCGCAGTTCGAATCCAGAAATACGGTGGCACGCCACCGCATGATTTATGACGCGCTTGGCGACATGATGAAGACCGACATTCATGCGCTCGCCATCCGCGCCGTTTCGGCCACCGAGGCCACCAAGCAACTCAGTCACGAGGAACCCCGATGAAGATTTTTCCGAGCCGTCTCGCCATCTCCCTGCTTGCCGGCTTCCTCACTCTTCCTGCGCTGGCGGCCGAGCCGATCGCCACCGTCAACGGCACGGCCATCTCGGCGGCCCGCGCGGACGCAATGATCGCCGAGCAGCGTGCCCAGGGCGCCCCCGAAAGTGCGCAATTGCGCGACGCGGTCCGCGAAGAGCTGGTGCGTCGAGAAGTGCTGAGCCAGGAGGCGTCGAAGAAGGGTTTCGACAAGAAGTCCGACGTGCAGGCGCAAATGGACATGGCCAAGCAGGCCATCCTGATCCGCGCCTACCTGCAGGATTACGTGAAGGCGAATCCTGTCACCGATGCGGATCTGCGCAAGGAGTACGAGGGCATCAAGTCGCGCATGGGTGACAAGGAGTACAAGCCGCGCCATGTGCTGGTCGAGACGGAGGACCAGGCCAAGGCGATCATCTCCAAGCTGCAGAACGGTTCCAAGTTCGAAGACCTGGCGAAGGAGTCGCGTGACCCGGGTTCGAAGGAGCGCGGCGGCGATCTCGGCTGGAGCAATCCGGGCATGTTCGTGAAGCCCTTCTCCGACGCGATGGTCAAGCTCGAGAAAGGCAAGTACACCACTACCCCGGTGAAGAGCGACTTCGGCTACCACGTGATCATGCTCGACGACGTGCGTCCGCTGCAGGCCCCGTCGTTCGATGAAGTGAAGCCGCAACTGCAGCAACGCCTGCAGCAGCAGAAAGTCGAGAAGCACGTGCTCGAGCTGCGCAGCAAGGCCAAGGTGCAGTAAACGCAGCGAGCAGCAACAGGCCCGGCCGCGGTTCGCCGCACCGGGCACGAAAAACAGAAGGCCGACGGATCGCTCCGCCGGCCTTTTTCATCTGGGCTTGCGTGCCGCGAGGTCCGGCGGCCCGCCAGGCCTCGGGCCAGTCAGCCGTCAGAACTGCTCTTCGGCAAGCTCCAGCGCGCCCGCTGCGCCATTGACCACCGTGTATGACAAGCCCGGTGCTTCAGCCAGCACGTGGTCGGCGTAGAAGCGCGCGGTGACGATCTTCGCCTGCAGGAAACGCGCATCGCCTTCGCCTGCGGCAAGCTTCTTCTGCGCGATGAGCGCCGCGCGCGCCATCTGCCAGCCGCCCGCGACGATGCCCAGCAGCTTGAGGAAAGGCACGGACCCCACCGATGCCGCCTTGATATCCTTGGCGTAGGTGGCGAGGATGTAGGCAACCGCCTCTTCCACTGCCGTGATCCCGGCGCCCAGGGCGCGACGGATCGCCGCGAAGGCTTCGCCATCGGCGGCGCCGAGTTCGGCCTCGACCTTGCGCATCTCGGCAACGACGCCAGCGACGGTCACGCCGTTTTCACGTGCGATCTTGCGCCCGATCAGGTCGTTGGCCTGGATCGCGGTGGTGCCTTCGTAGATCGGCGTGATGCGGGCGTCGCGCAGATGCTGCGCTGCGCCGGTTTCCTCGATGAAACCCATGCCGCCGTGGACCTGCACGCCGACCGAGGCCACATCGACCGAGTTCTCGGTGCACCAGCCCTTCACCACCGGAATCATCAGGTCGACGAAAGCCTGGTTGCGCGCGCGAACCTCTGGGTCCGCATGGCAGTGCGCCTTGTCGGAGGCAGCCCCCACAACATAGGCCAACGCCCGCATCGCCTCGGTCTTGCTCTTCATCGACATCAGCATGCGGCGCACGTCGGCATGGTGGATGATGCTGACCTTGGGGCCACCACGGACGCCGGCCTCGGTGCCCTGCACACGTTCCTTGGCGTATTGCAGCGCGTGCTGGTAGGCGCGCTCGGACAGCGCCAGACCTTCCATTCCCACCGCAAAACGGGCCTCGTTCATCATGATGAACATGTACTCGAGGCCACGGTTGGGCTCGCCCACCAAGGTGCCGATGGCACCGCCCTTGTCGCCGAAGGCCAGCACCGCGGTCGGGCTGGCGTGGATGCCGAGCTTGTGCTCGATCGACACGCAATGCACGTCGTTGCGCGCGCCCAGGCTGCCGTCGGCATTGACCAGGAACTTCGGCACGACGAACAGCGAGATGCCCTTCACGCCCTCGGGCGCGTCCGGCAGGCGGGCCAGCACCAGGTGGATGATGTTGTCGGTGAGGTCGTGCTCGCCATACGTGATGAAGATCTTCTGGCCGAAGATCTTGTAGGTGCCGTCGCCCTGCGGTTCGGCCTTGGTGCGTACCGCGGCGAGGTCGGAACCAGCCTGAGGTTCGGTCAGGTTCATGGTGCCGGTCCACTCGCCCGAGACCATCTTCGGCAGGTACATCGCCTTCTGTTCGTCGTTGCCACACAGCAGCAGCGCCTCGATTGCACCCGTGGTCAGCATCGGGCACAGCGAGAAGGCCATGTTGGCGGACTTCCACATCTCCATGACGGCCGTGGCGACGAGCTTGGGCAGGCCCTGGCCGCCGAACTCGGGTTCGCCCGCCAGCGCCGTCCAGCCCGCCTCGGCGAACTGGTCGTAGGCCGACTTCCAGCCGGTGGCGGTCTTCACTTTCCCGTCGTGCCAGGTGGCGCCTTCCTGGTCGCCCGCCCAGTTCAGCGGCGCGAGCACGCCGCTGGCGAACTTGTCGGCCTCTTCGAGGATGGCATCGACCAGATCGACCGAAACCTCTTCATTGCCGGGCAGCGCAGCGACCTCGTCGAGGCCGGCCAGCTCGCGCATCACGAACTGCATGTCGCGAATGGGTGCAGCGTAGTTGCTCATCGGTTGATTCCCTCCGTTTCGTTCGATTGAGATGTGACCTGGCGTCACTTGTTCAGCAGGTAGCGGTCATCGTCGAAACTCGATACCCACTCCGGCTTGTAGATCACGAGCAGGGTAACTACCGCACCGCTGATCCAGGCTTCCGAAAAACCCAGCAGCAGGAAGAACGGCAGGTACTCCGTCATCAGGAATTCGGCCGGATAGGCACCTGCGAGCGCCAACACCAGCGAAGCGAACAGCCCCTGCAGGATCACGGTCAATGCCGCGCCAGCAAAGCCGATGACGAAGATGAAAATGAAAAAATGGGCCGGCAACCAGCGCTCGACCAGCCTTTGCAGGCCCGCCGCAATGAGCACCGGCACGACGACCATCAGCATGAAATTGACCGGCCATGCCAACCATTCGGTGCTGCCGTTGAGGGCTATTCCGCACAGCGCCAGCGCCATCGCCACCATCGCCAGCCTCGGGCCAAGGATCAGCGTCGCTGCCATGGCACCGACAAGATGCAGGTCCAGTCCGGGTTTGACGCCGGCCTTCATGCTCCAGAGCAGCGTCAATGCCGTCGCGCAGCCCAGCATCACATTCAACGTCGGCCCCTCGCGCAGCCGCGTCCACGGTGCCCGTCGAAGAATGTCGTAGCCCGCCGCGAGCGCGAGGAGCAGCATGAAGACGTGCCATGTCGTCGAGAACTGCGATGGCTCCAGATTCATGCCGCCGCCCAGCGCACGCGGGAAGCCTCAGCCCAGCGTTGCGGTCAGTTCGGGCACCACCTGGAACAGATCCCCCACCAGGCCGTAGTCGGCCACCTGGAAGATCGGTGCCTCCGGATCCTTGTTGATCGCCACGATCACCTTGGAGTCCTTCATGCCCGCCAGGTGCTGGATGGCGCCCGAGATGCCCACCGCAACATAGAGCTGGGGCGCCACGATCTTGCCGGTCTGGCCCACCTGGTAGTCGTTCGGGACGTAGCCCGCATCGACCGCCGCACGGCTGGCGCCGAGCGCCGCACCCAGCTTGTCGGCCAGCGGCTCGAGCAGGGCATGGTAGTTCTCGCCGCTGCCCACGCCACGACCGCCCGACACGATGATCTTCGCCGCACCCAGCTCCGGACGCGCGCTCTTGGTGATCTCGCGACCCACCAGTTGCGTCAGGCCCAGGTCGGCCGCAGCCGCCACTGCTTCGACGGCTGCACTGCCGCCCTCGGCCGCAGCGGCCTCGAAGGCAGTGGTGCGCACCGTGATGACCTTCACCGCATCGGCGCTCTTCACCGTCGCCAGCGCATTGCCGGCATAGATCGGGCGGACGAAGGTGTCGGCCGATTCCACGCCGACGATGTCGGAGATCTGCGCCACATCCAGTTGCGCTGCCACGCGCGGCAGCATGTTCTTGCCGGCGGACGTGGCCGGGGCCAGCACGTGGCTGTAGCTGCTCGCCAAACCCTTAACCAGCTCGGCGACGTTTTCTGCGGTCTGCGCCTCGTAATGCGCGGCATCGGCCACCAGTACCTTGGCCACACCGCCAATCTTCGCGGCCGCCGCGGCCGCCGCGCCGCAGCCGGCACCGGCCACCAGCACATGAACGTCGCCGCCGATCTTCGCCGCCGCGCCGACGGTGTTGAGCGTGGCCGCCTTGATCGATTGGTTGTCGTGTTCCGCAATAACCAGGATAGCCATGTCAGATCACCTTCGCTTCGTTCTTCAGTTTTTCGACCAGTTGAGCCACGTCGGCCACCCGCACTCCCGCGCTGCGCTTGGGCGGCTCGGCCACCTTCAGCGTGGTGAGCCGCGGCGCCACATCGACGCCCAGATCGGCCGGCTTCAACGTGTCGAGCGGCTTCTTCTTCGCCTTCATGATGTTGGGAAGCGTCGCATAGCGCGGCTCGTTCAGGCGCAGATCGGTGGTGACCACCGCCGGCAGCCGAATCGCCAGCGTCTCGAGGCCACCGTCGATCTCACGCGTGACCGAGGCCTTGCCGTCAGCCAGCGTCACCTTGGACGCGAAGGTCGCTTGCGGCCAGCCCAGCAGCGCAGCCAGCATCTGGCCGGTCTGGTTGGCGTCGTCGTCGATCGCCTGCTTGCCGCAGATCACCAGATTCGGGCCTTCCTTGTCCGCCACTGCCTTGAGCAGCTTGGCCACCGCCAGCGGCTGCAGCTCGGCGTCGCTCTCGACCAGGATGCCGCGGTCGGCGCCGATCGCCATCGCCGCGCGCAAGGTCTCCTGGCAGGCCGCGATGCCGCACGACACCGCCACGACTTCGGTCGCCACGCCCGCTTCCTTCAGCCGCACCGCTTCTTCCACCGCGATCTCGTCGAATGGGTTCATGCTCATCTTGACGTTGGCGATATCCACGCCCGTGCCGTCGGCCTTCACCCGGACCTTGACGTTGTAATCGACCACGCGTTTGACGGGAACAAGAATCTTCACTCTGCCGTGCTCCTCAGGTTGTGTTGTTCGTCGGCTCTTGCCGCCCGCTCGGGCGAACCGCCGTCGAATTATGTCACCGCTTTGCCAGCTTTGGGGGTGGGCTCATCCAGCCGGCGCATTTCCATACCACTCAGTATGGTTTGCATACGGTAGCGTATGGAGAATAAATCGTCAATACTTGTCCGTATGGAAACCAAAATCAAGCAGAAGAGACCGCAGCTCGACAGACAGGCCTGGATCGCATGCGCTTTCGAGGTCATGGCGGAAGAAGGGGTTGCCGGGCTGCGCGTGGAAGTGCTGGCCAAACGCCTGAAAGTGACCAAGGGCAGCTTCTACTGGCACTTCCAGGACCGGCGTGATCTGCTGATGGCCGTCCTCGGCGAATGGAAGGAAGGGCGCATCCGCGACATCCTGAAGCAGACCCGCGCCCAGCCCGGCAACGAACTCGAGCAGATCTACCATGTCATCGATGTCTATAGCACCAGTCGCAGCCGCCGGGGGGTAGTCATCGAACTGGCGGTGCGTGACTGGGCCCGACGCGACGCAGAAGCCGCAGCGATCGTCGCCGAGGTCGATGACATCCGCCTGCGCTGCACCCGCGACCTGTTCCTCGCCTGCGGGCTGTCGCAGGAAGAGGCTTCCAGCCACTCGATGCTGCTCTATGCCTACGTGTTCGGCCTGTCGCTGATGCTGTACGACAAGTTCCATCCCGACATCCCTCGCCTGAAGCGAGATATTGCCGACATCATCGCGCGTAACAAGCGCGACGCCGCATCGCCCGCCTGACATCGATCGATCGGAGCGCGACGCGCTCCCGCACGGCGCATTCGCCCGCAACCGAGCAGGCGCTCAACAGCCGTCAGCGACCGTGCCAAGGCGGGGAAAGACCGCCACGGCATTGCGCGAAGTGGCGCGAGCCACCTCTTCTACCGGCATCCCTCTCAGGTCGGCGAGGATGGCCGCGAATCGGGCCAGGTTGGCCGGCTCGTTGCGCTGCCCCTGCGCCCAGGCGGGCGGAATGTCCGGCGCGTCCGTCTCAAGCACGATCGACTCCAGCGGCAGTTCTGCGGCCAGCTTGCGAATGCGGCTGGAGCCGTCGAAGGACATCGCGCCGCCAAAGCCGAGCTTGAAGCCGAGCGCGATGAACGTATCGGCCTGCTGGCGGCTGCCATTGAAGGCATGAGCGATGCCGCCGCACACTTCGACGCGCCGCAGATGCTTCAGGATCTGGTCCACCGCGCGGCGCACGTGCAGGATCACCGGCAGGCCATGGTCGCGCGCGAAGCGCAGTTGTGCCGCAAGGAAGCGCTCCTGCCGCGCCGGATCGAGACCTGGCACGAAGAAATCCAGCCCGATCTCGCCCACCGCGATGACGTCATCCTGCGCAAGGCGTCCTTCAAGTACGTCGAGATCGGCGTCGCTCGCCTGCATCACGTACATGGGGTGGATGCCGTAGGCGTGAGACACATCCTCGTGCCTCGCGGAAAGGGCCGCCACCCGGTCGAAGCTCGCCACATCCACCGCAGGGACGATGAAGCGGCCGACCCCTGCCGCGCGCGCGGCAGCCATCGCCCGCTCGCGATCGGCGTCGAACTCCGCCGCGTCCAGATGAATGTGGGTGTCGACGAGCATGGCGGCGCTTCCTCCCGCGATCAGCGCGACCTCAGCAGCCCTTCCACTGCGGCTTGCGCTTGGCCATGAAGGCATCGATGCCTTCGGCCGCATCCTCGCTCATCATGTTGCAGGCCATCGTCTCCGACGCCATCTGATAGGCCGCATCCAGGCCCATCTCGAGCTGGCGGTAGAACATCTGCTTGCCCATGCGGATCGCCACCGGCGACTTCGCGACGATGGATGCGCACAAGCGCTCCACCTCGCCGTCGAGCGCCTCGAGCGGCACCACGCGGTTGATCAGGCCGCGCCGCTGCGCCTCGTGTGCATCGATGAACTCACCCGTCACCAGCATCTCGAAAGCCTGCTTGCGCCCCATGTTGCGCGACAGCCCGACGCTGGGCGTGGAGCAGAACAGGCCGACGTTGATCCCCGACACGGCGAAACGCGACACTTCCGCCGCGACCGCCAGATCGCACATCGACACGAGCTGGCAGCCAGCCGCGGTGGCGATGCCATGCACACGGGCAATCACCGGCTGCGGCAGCTCGGTGAGCTTCATCATGAGCTTGCCGCACAGGCGGAACAGGCCCTGCTGGAAGGCGAGCGTGTGGTTGCTGCGCATCTCCTTGAGGTCGTGACCAGCGCAGAAAGCCTTGCCCGCACCGGCCAGCACGACCACGCGCACCGATTCGTCGCGGGCGATGCGGTCCACTTCGGCCAGCAGCGCCTCCAGCATGGCTGAGGACAGCGCGTTGAACTGTGCGGGACGATTCAGGGTCAGCGTCGCCACGCCACCGTCGTCGCGGCGCAGCAGCATCGGTTCGTCGGTAGGGTGTTCGGTGGGGCTCATGTCTCCTCCTCGATTTCGGTTTACGTTAACGTCAATGGCCGTTCATGGTAGCGCGTCGCTCCCAGAACGGCCATCGGTCAACGCGGGCTCAGCCCGCCTGAATCACTCGAACGAAGCGGTCGACTTCGCCTTCTCGCGCAGCACGAACTTCTGGATCTTGCCGGTCGACGTCTTCGGCACCTCGCCGAAGATGATCTTCTTGGGCACCTTGAAGCCGGCGAGATGCTCGCGGCAATGGGCAACCATCTCGTCGGTGGTCGCCTCGACGCCGTCGCGCAGCTCGACGAAGGCGCACGGCACCTCGCCCCACTTGGGATCAGGCAGCGCCACCACCGCCGCAGCCATCACCGCCGGATGCTTGTAGAGCGCATCCTCCACTTCGATCGAAGAGATGTTCTCGCCGCCGGAAATGATGATGTCCTTGGAGCGGTCCTTGATCTTGACGTAGCCATCGGGCTGCATCACCGCCAGGTCGCCGGTGTGATACCAGCCACCGTGGAAGGACTCGGCGGTCGCCGTCGGGTTCTTCAGATAGCCCTTCATCACCAGGTTGCCGCGGAACATGATCTCGCCCATGGTCTCGCCGTCCCAGGGCACCGGATCCATCGTGTTCGGATCGAGCACCGTGATGCCTTCCTGGGCGTGGTAGCGCACACCCTGGCGGCCGTTAAGCGTCACCTGGTCGGCCAGCGGCAGATCCTTCCATTCGTCGTGCTTTGCGCACACCGAAGCCGGGCCGTAGGTCTCGGTCAGGCCATAGACGTGGGTGATGTCGAAGCCGATCTTGGCCATGCCCTCGATCACCGCTGCCGGAGGCGGCGCGGCGGCGATGAGGCCATAGACCTTGTGGTCGATGCCCTTGCGCCATTCCTCCGGCGAGTTGGCGAGCATGGAATGCACGATGGGCGCGCCGCAATAATGGGTGACGCCATGCTCGCGGATGGCATCGAAGATCAGGCGCGGATCGACGCGGCGCAGGCAGACGTTGATACCGGCATTGGCCGCCATCGTCCACGCGAAGCACCAGCCGTTGCAGTGGAACATCGGCAGTGTCCACAGATAGGTCGAGTGCGGCGGCATGCCCCACGACACGATGTTCGACATCGCGTTGAGATAGGCGCCGCGGTGGTGGTAGACCACGCCCTTGGGATTGCCGGTGGTGCCGGACGTGTAGTTCAGCGAAATGGCCTCCCACTCGTCGGCAGGCTGCTCGAAGACGAAGTCCTCGCTGCCCGAAGCGAGCAGCGCCTCATATTCCACCGTGCCGATGCGATCACCCGGGCCGGTGTACTCAGGATCGTCCACATCGATCACGATCATGTCGGCGCGGTCGGCGAGCTCGATCGCCTTCTTCATCACACGCGCGTACTCGCGGTCGGTGATCAGCACCCTGGCTTCCGCGTGGTTCAGGATGAAGGCGACCGCTTCGGCATCGAGGCGGGTGTTGACGGTGTTCAGCACGGCGCCGCAGGCCGGCACGCCGAAGTGGCATTCGAACATTTCCGGCGTGTTGTTGAGCACGACGGCAACGGTGTCGTTCTTGCCCACGCCCAGTTGCTTCAGCGCCGAAGCCAGCCGGCGGCAGCGCGCATAGCTTTCCTGCCACGTGAAGCGCCGCTTGCCATGAACGACAGCCAGGCGGTCCGGATACACGTAGGCGCTGCGCTGGATGAAGGTCAGCGGCGTCAGCGGCACGTAGTTCGCGGGATTCTTCTCCAGCCCCTGGTCATAGGGCGATTGTTTGTTCTCGGTCATGCTTGCTCCCTCTCGTATAAGACAACGGACGATCGTCGTCCCCATGCAAATCTCATGACGGCGCGCAACGTCCGCCGTCATTCAATCCCTGCACGCTATTGCGGTCAAGTTCAACGAGCCACGCCGCCAGCTCTTCCGCCAATCCCCGCACGGCGCTGCGCGCTGCGCGGACCCCACCTTCGGCATCCGCCGTATCGGCCGCATCGTGCCGGCTGAAGTCGCGCGCCGCCAGCGGCAATTCGCCGCGCGCCGGCAACAGTCGGGCCCTCGCGACGAGTTCGACATGACTGCGCTGTTGCGCCTCGAACACCTGCACGAACTCGTCCAGGTCCACCTTCAGCCGGCAACGAGACTGCGCGGCCTCACCGCCGGCGGGGCGCAAGGCCCTCGTCAGGGATTGCGAAAGCATGTCGGCGGGCGCCGCCGCCCAGCGGCTCTCGACGTAACTGCGGCGGCGCTCGGGCTGCTTCCAGGCCAGCCTGTACTGCATGGCGCTGCCGCTGAGCCAGCCTGGCACTGCCACCTCGACGCGGGCCGGTGTGAGCGCGGCGGGAACGGCGACCGGGTCAAGCAAGCCAAGATCGTACATGGCGAGCGGCGGCGACTGCAGTCCGGCACAGCCGCCAAGCCCAATCGCGAGCGAGACCGCACCAGCGAGCTGCCGCAGACCACGCCCAGGCCGCGCAAGCGTCGGCGGAGCGCTCCTGCTTCGATCCTTCATTCACTTCCCTCCCGACCCATAGCCTTCCTCGCCCGGCCCCGGCTCGCCGGCGTCGCGCCCGGCCAGCAGGACTTGCGGCTGGGTCTCGATTTCCTCCAGCACGCGCCCGAGGCGCCGCGAGGTCGACGTCAGTTCGCGCAGCAGCGCGTCGACCTGCGGCAGCGTACCCTCGACCAGCCCCTCTCCGGCCACCCCAGCGACCTTGTCCACCCGTTGCGCGAGTTGGTCGATGCGGGCGACGAGAGTGCGGATCTCGCCCGCCGCCGGCGCCGCTTCGCGAGTGGCCGCCTCGAGATTGGCAAGCGTGGACGAGAGCTTCTGCATGTTCTGCGGACTCAGCGCGCTGCGCAGCGCGCCGACAGTCGCCGGCAACTGCGCGAAGCTCTGATCCATGCTCGACGCGGCCGACTCCAGATGCGCCAGCGTGCGGCCCAACCGTGCCACGCTCTGGTCATCGAAAAGCGCAGCCAGCCGATCCGCCACAATCCGCACACGCTCGGCCGTCTGCAGCGCGCGGTCGCTGATCTGCTCGATCAGGCCGGGTTCGAGGGCGATGCGCGGCGGTCCCGAGCCGTCATCCGTGAGCGGCGTGGGATCGGTGCCACGATCGTCGAGCTGGATGAAGGCCAGCCCCGTCACCCCCTGGGTGCCCAGGGTTGCGCGCGTGCCGCGCGTGACCGGCAGGTTCCCGCGCAAACGGATACGCACCAGGAGGTTGCGCGCATCCGCCGGATCGACGCCGATGTCGGTCACATTGCCCGCTGCCATGCCCCGGTAGCGCACCCGCGCCTGCAGGTTGAGACCATTGACCGTGCCCTTCGACACCAGGATGTATTCGCGCATTGGCTCGCGGTTCTGCGAGAACCACCACAGCGCGACCATCAGGCCCGCCCCGAGGAAGAGCGCAAACAGCCCGGCAGCCAGTGCGTGAGCCCGGTTTTCCATGTCAGTAATTCCCTCCGTGGCGAGCCAGCGCATTGCGCCCATGCTCGCCCAGGAAAAAGCGCTGGATGAAAGGATGATCCTGCGCCAAGGTCTCTTCCAGCGTCCCGAAGCTCACGATGCGCCGCTCGGCCAGCACCGCAATCCGCGTCGCCAGCGCGGCCAGCGTATCGACGTCGTGCGTCACCAGCACTACGGTCAGTCCCAGCTCGTGATGCAGCGAGCGGATCAGGCGGACGAAGGCAGCGCTGCGATCCGGGTCCAGTCCGGCCGTCGGCTCGTCGAGCAACAGCAGCTCAGGCTCCAGCGCCAGCGCGCGCGCCAGCGCCGCGCGCTTGACCATGCCGCCGGACAGTTCGGCCGGCATCAAGGACGCATGCTCGGGCTCCATCTCCACCATTGCCAGCTTGAGTGCCACCAGGTCGCGCAACTCCGCGTCGGTCGCCACGCCGAGTTCCTTCAGCGGAAAGGCGATGTTCTCGCCTACGGTGAGCGCCGAGAACAGCGCGCCCTGCTGGAACAGTACGCCGAAACGGCGCTGGCGTGCGATGCGCTCATGGACGGTGCCGTCGCGCAGTCCTTCGCCGAAAAGCCTCACCGTGCCACCCGCCGGCCGCGTCAGGCCGATGATGTGGCGCAGCAGGGTCGTCTTGCCGCTGCCCGAACCGCCCACCAGGGCGACGATCTCGCCCGCCTGGATCTCGAGCGTGAGACCGTCGTGCACCAGGTTCGCACCGAAGCGGGTGACGATGTCGTGCAGCGCCACGACCGGCCCCGCGCTCATGTCGGCACCCCGATGGAACGGGTGGCGATGGCGAACACCGCATCGGCCAGGATCACCATGGTGATCGCCGTCACCACCGACGCCGTCGTGTTCACCGACAAGCTTTCCGTATTGGGCCGCACGCGCAGACCGAAATGGCAGGCAATCAGCGCGATCAGGAAACCGAAGACCGCGCCCTTGGCAAGGCCGATGTAGAGGTTGGAGATCGGCACCACCGCAGGCAGCGTCTGGACGAAGAAACCCAGCGACAGGTCAAGCTCCAGCCGCGCCGACACCCAGCCGCCGAGCAGCGCCACCGCCGACGTCCACAGCACCAGCAAGGGCATCGCCAGCGTCAGCGCCAGCACCTTGGGCAGCACCAGCCGCAGGCTGCGCGAGATGCCCATCGCCGCCAGCGCGTCGATTTCCTCGGTCACCCGCATCACGCCCAGTTGCGCCGTCATCGCCGACCCCGAGCGCCCCGCCACCAGGACCGACACCAGCACCGGCCCCAGCTCCCGGATGATGCCCAGCCCGAGGATGTTCACGATGAAAATGTCGGCGCCGAAGATCTTCAACTGCAGCGCAGACAGATAGGACAGCACCACCCCGATCAGGAAGCCGACCAGCGCCGTCACCGGCATCGCCTTCACCCCGACCTTGTGGATGTTGGCAGACACCTCGCGCAGTGGCCATTCGCGCGGATAGCGCAGCAGATGTGCAAGGTCGAGAAAGATCTGCCCGAACAGCGCGATGAAGCCCAGCGCATGCGAGCGAAAGCCGAGCAACGCACCGCCAAGCAGGATGATCGCGTCCACGACGCCGAAACGCGCACCTCCGGGCCGCAGTTGCCCGGAGCTGGCAGCGACGCGCCCGATCACCCTCCGCTGCGCCTCGCCGAGCCCTTCAACGATCGGCCAGCGGCGCTTCCACGCATGCCACAGCAGCGCGGCGCCGAAACTGTCCAGGCGCTGCACCGCGGTGAAATCCCAGCGCGCCGCCGACGGCACCTGCGCAAGCTGGGCGCGCAGGTCGGGAAGATCGGTGGACAGCGCGCGCAAGGTCCAGTCGCCCGCAAGAAGCACCTTGCCATCCGCGGCGACCCGGATCGCGGGCTCGGCGCCCGGCCGGTGCTCAGCCATGGAAACTCAGGCAGCGCTGCGCGCGGACACCGCGCGCACGTAAAGGCCGCGACCCAGCGAAATCCACTGACGCTGCTCCTCGTCGAGCGCCGCAGCGGTCAGCGGCAGCTTCTGCAACCAGCCGGCAGTGGTGTTCACCGAGAACCCCCTGCCCTCCCGCGCCAGCGAGATCGGTGGAATGCCACGTGCATCGCGCGCGCGGTGCACCACCACCGCCAGGCGCAGGCAGGCGATCAGCAGCCAGTCCGGGCTCAGCGGGTCGATGCCGGCAACGCGCTCGAGCTTGCCGCGATGCGCCAGCACCAGGCGCGCGAGCCGTCCCTGGTCCATGCGCGAAAAACCGGGCATGTCGGCATTGCCCAGGATATAGGCACTGTGCTTGTGGTAGCTGGAATGCGCGACCGAGATGCCGATCTCGTGCAGCAGCGCCGCCCAGCGCAGGAAGCGGCGGTCGTCGTTGTCCTTCGCCGCGCTCTCGGGCGCAACCTGCACCAGCAGATGACAGGCCGTGTCGGCCACCTGCTCGGCCTGCCGCACATCGACGCCATAACGCCGCATGAAAGCCTGCACCGTCGCATCGCGCAGATCGTGATGGTGGTAGCGGCCCAGCAGGTCGTACAGCACGCCCAGCCGCAGCGCACCGTCGGAAAACACCATGTGTTCGAGTTCGAGTTCCTTGAACACCGCGCTCATGATCGCGAAGCCGCCGAGGAACACCGGCACCCGGTCGCCCTTCAGTCCAGCCAGGTTCACGTTGCTGATGTTTCCCGCCTTCAGCAGGATCGTCTTCAAGCGCTCGAGTCCATCGCGCGAGATGCCGCGCCGCGACAGGCCGTTCTGCTCGAGCACCTCGGCAATCGCCTTGGCCGATCCGCTGGAACCCACCGCTTCTTCCCAGCCGGTTTCGCGATAGGCCTGGCCGATCGTCTGCAGCTCGCGCCGAGCCGCCATTTCGGCCTCCTTGAGCCCGCGCTTGTCGATGCGACCGTCGGGAAAGTAGCGCAGGCTGTAGCCGACGCACCCCATGTACAGCGATTCGAGCTGCAGCGGCTCGAAGCTCTTGCCGATGATGAACTCGGTCGAACCGCCGCCGACGTCCACCACCAGTTGCTGACGGTGCGGATCCGGCAAGGTGTGCGCCACGCCGACGTAGATCAGGCGCGCCTCCTCCCGTCCGGCGATCACCTCGATCGGGAACCCGAGCGCCGCCTCAGCCCGGATGAGGAATTCGGCCGCGTTCTTGGCCACGCGCAAGGTGTTGGTGGCCACCGCACGCACCCCGTCGGGCTTGAAGTCGTGCAGGCGCTCATGAAACCGCTGCAGCGCGGCCACGCCACGCTGCTGGGCGGGCATGTCCAGCCATTTTTCCGGCGACAGACCCGCCGCCAGGCGCACCGGCTCCTTCAGGCCATCGAGCGGATAGATCTGGTCATTGACGATGCGACCGACCTGGAGCCGGAAGCTGTTGGAACCCAGATCGATGGCGGCAATCAGATCTCGCATGATGTTGGAGAGGTGCAAGGCGCAGAGCGCTGAAGCCTTGAATTCTACCACCCCGCCCTACCCCGCCGCCCGCGCGGCGATGGTTTTCGCGCCGCTGAACACCGCCGTGCGCCTCTGCCCGCCTGTCATCAAACCGCAAGGAAAATGTCACATAATCACTCGAAGCAGTCATCCCACGGAACCAGCATGCGCCTGCCAAGCGAGATCATCAAATACCCCGCCGAGCATTTCATCAATCGCGAGCTGTCGCTGCTGCAGTTCCAGCGCCGGGTGCTCGCGCAGGCAGCCGACCCCTCGGTGCCGCTGCTCGAAAGGTTGCGTTTCATCTGCATCGTCTCCAGCAACCTCGACGAGTTCTTCGAGATCCGCGTTTCCGGCATCAAGGAGCAGATCCGCCTCGGCGACCGCAAGGGTGGCATCGACGGCATCGCCCCCACCGAGTTGCTCCGCCAACTGAGCGACGAGGTGCACAAGCTCATCTCCGAGCAGTACGCGCTGCTCAACGAAGACATCCTCCCCGCACTCGAGAAGGAAGGCGTCTCCTTCCTGCGCCGCAACCTGTGGACCGATGCCCAGCGCGCCTGGATCCGCGAGTACTTCCTGCGCGAAGTCATGCCGGTGCTGACGCCCATCGGGCTCGATCCGGCGCACCCTTTCCCGCGCGTGCTGAACAAGAGCCTCAACTTCGCGGTGGAACTCGACGGCCTGGATGCCTTCGGCCGCGACTCGGGGGCCGCCATCGTGCAGGCGCCGCGCGCACTGCCGCGGGTGATCCGCCTGCCGCGCGAAATCTGCGAGCAGGAATACAGCTTCGTGTTCCTGTCGTCGGTGCTGCACGCCCACGTCGGCGAACTGTTCTCGGGCATGCAGGTGCTCGGTTGCTACCAGTTCCGCGTCACGCGCAATTCGGACCTGTTCGTGGATGAGGAGGAGGTCAAGGACCTGCGCACCACGCTCAAGGGCGAACTCCAGCAGCGCCACTACGGCGACGCCGTGCGCCTGGAAATGGCCGACAACTGCTCCGAGGAGATGGCCGCTTTCCTCGTCGAGCATTTCCACCTCGGCCGCCAGGACCTCTATCGCACGCCCGGCATCGTCAACCTGGTGCGTCTGATGCAGGTGCCCGATTGGGTTGACCGGCCCGACCTCAAGTACCAGCCCTTCACCCCAGGCATGCCCAAAGGCCTGGACAAGCGGCAGGACATCTTCGACGTCGTCTGCAAGCAGGACATCCTGCTGCACCACCCCTTCCAGAGCTTCGCCCCGGTCATCGACCTGCTGCGCACCGCGGCCGACGATCCTCAGGTGCTGGCGATCAAGATGACCGTGTATCGCACCGGCACCGACTCGGTGCTGATGGAACACCTGGTGCGTGCCGCGCAGAAGGGCAAGGAAGTCACCGTCGTGCTGGAGCTGATGGCGCGCTTCGACGAGGAAGCCAACATCACCTGGGCAAACCGGCTGGAGGAAGTCGGTGCGCACGTCATCTACGGCGTGTTCGGCTACAAGACGCATGCCAAGCTGCTCATGGTAGTGCGGCGCGAAGAAGGCGGCCTGCGCCACTACGTGCATCTGGGCACCGGCAACTACCATCCGCGCACCACCCGCCTCTACACCGACTTCGGTCTCCTCACCAGCAACCCGGAAATCGGCGAGGACGTCGCCACCGTCTTCAAGCAGCTCACCGGACTCGGCCAGGCGACCGAGTTGCGCCACCTGTGGCAGGCGCCCTTCACGCTGCAGCCCAAGGTCGTCGCCGCCATCCGGCGCGAGGCCGCCATCGCGCGCGAAGGCCGCAAGGCGCGCGTCATCGCCAAGATGAACGCGCTGCTCGAACCCGAGACCATCGAGGCGCTCTACGAGGCTTCGCAGGCCGGGGTCGAGATCGACCTCATCGTGCGCGGCCCCTGCGCGCTGCGGCCGGGCGTCCCGGGCTTGTCGGAAAACATCCGCGTGCGCTCGGTGATCGGCCGCTTCCTCGAGCACCACCGCATCTTCTACTTCCGCGCCGACGGCGAGGAACAGGTGTATCTGTCCAGCGCCGACTGGATGGAGCGCAACTTCTTCCGCCGCATCGAGATCGCCTTCCCGATCCTCGACACGCGCATCAAGCGTCGAGTGATCCGCGAAGGTCTGCGCCCTTACGTCGCCGACAACGCCCAGGCCTGGGAAATGCAGCCCAACGGCTGCTACCGCCGCAAGACGGCGCGCGGCGCGACCCGCGCGGCGCAGCTCAAGCTGTTGCACGATCTGGCGGCGAATAGCTGACGGCTTGCCGTGCAGCGAGCCGGGACCGCCCCGCACGGCCGCGGCCCCGGGAGTCCCAAGGTCTGCGGAGGCCCTACTTTCGCTGCACGTCCATCACGCCCGACACTTCACGGATCAGCGTGATGGCGCGCTGCATCTGCTGCACGCCGCCGACTTCCATGGTGAAGCGCATATAGGCGGTGCCGCGCTTGGTGAGCGTATTGACGGCGATGACGTTCAGCCTTTCGCGCGACAGCACTTCGGAGATGTCGCGCAGCAGGCCCTGGCGATCGGTGGCTTCGACGGCGATGTCGACCTGATATACCGCCTGCTTGTTGTCGAAGGCACGGTCGCCCCATTCGGCCTGGATCACCCGCTCGGGGTGGCGCAGGGCGAGCTGCTGGAAGTCGTGGCAATCCACGCGGTGAATCGAGATGCCGCGGCCGCGGGTGACGAAGCCTTCGATGGCGTCGGGTGGCGCCGGCTTGCAGCAGCGCGACAGCGAAGTCATCAGCTTGCCGACACCGACGATCAGGATCTTGTCGGAGTTGTCGCCCGAGCGGCTGCGGCCGACGACGATCTCCGGTTCGGCCTCGACCTCGGCCGGGGCACTGCCCTCGCGCAGCGCCACCTGCACCGAGCGCGGCCCGACTTCGCCGCGGCCGGCGGCGAGGAACAGCGCCTCCGCGTTCTTGAAGCCCATGCGCTCGGCCAGACCGTCGATGTTGGCCTGGGCGTGGCCGTCGCGCTGCATCTCCTTGGTGACGAAGCTGCGTCCGCGGGCGAGCAGTTCCTCTTCGTCCAACTGGGCGAAGTACTGCTTGATCTTGTTGCGCGCACGCGAGGTGGCGACATAGCCCTGGCGCGCATCGAGCCAGTCGCGCGACGGCCCGCCCTCCTTCACCGTGTTGATCTCGACCGTCTGGCCGTTCTCGAGGCGGGTGTTGAGCGGCACCAGGTGGCCATCCACCTTCGCACCGCGGCAGCGGTGGCCAAGGTTGGTATGCAGGCGGTAGGCGAAATCCACCGGCGTGGCGCCGCGCGGCAGGTCGATGACCTTGCCCTGCGGCGTGAGCACGTACAGGGTGTCGTCGAGCGAGGCGCGGCGGTATTGCTCCAGCCAGTGCGCCGAATCCGCGACCTCGTCGCGCCAGGACAGCAGGCTGCGCAGCAATGCGATCTTCTCGTCGTAATCGCTGCCCTTGTGCGTGCCCTCCTTGTAGCGCCAGTGCGCCGCCACGCCCAGCTCGGCATGCTTGTGCATGTCGTGGGTGCGGATCTGCACTTCCAGCGCGCGGCCGTCGCCCGCCAGCACCGCAGTGTGCAGCGACTGGTAGTTGTTGCCCTTGGGCTTGGTGATGTAGTCGTCGAATTCCTTGCTGATCGGCTGCCAGATCTGGTGCACGATGCCCAGCACCGTGTAGCAGTCCTTCACCTCGTCGACCAGCACGCGCAGCGCCCGGATGTCGTAGACCTGCGAGAAATCCAGCCGCTTGGCGCGCATCTTGTTGTAGATGCTGTAGATGTGCTTGGGCCGGCCGTAGATCTCGGCCTTGATGCCGACCGCCGCCAGCTCGCGGCGCAGCCGTTCGATGGCGTTGTCGATGAACTCCTGACGCTCGACGCGGCGCTCGTCGAGCATCTTCGCGATGCGCTTGTAGGTGTCGGGCTCGATGAAGCGGAAGGAGAGGTCCTCCAGTTCCCACTTCAGTTGCCACACGCCGAGCCGGTTGGCGAGGGGCGCGTAGATGTCCAGGCTCTCGCGCGCCACGTCGACACGTGCGTCGTCCTTGACGTCGGTGTAGTAGCGCAGCGTCTGCGTGCGTGAGGCCAGCCGCACCAGCACGACGCGAATATCCTCGACCATGGCGAGCAGCATCTTGCGCAGCACTTCGGTCTGTGCGCGGATCTCGGGCGCAGTGGCGGTGGCCGTCATGCGGGTGACGAGGCGCAGGCCATTGAGGCGGTTGAGACCATCGACAAGATGCGCCACACCCTCGCCAAAGCGGGCCTCGATTGCGTCCAGCACGTCCTCGCGATAGGCGCATGCGGCAAACAGCAGCGCGGCAATTCGCGTCTCGGCGTCGAGCCTGAGCGACGCCACAATCAGCGCAGAGCCGACGGCATGCGTCCATGTGGATTCGCCGGTGCCGAGCGTCCGGTCGGCATAGAGTTCGGCGGCAAAGTCGAGCGCGTCGCGGACCCGAGCAGCTTCCGCCTCGGACAGAGCTTCCGACAGCAGTTCGACGGGAGGGGCGGTGTCGCCCTGGGAAATTGCGTGAGTGACTGAAACCATGGACGAATTATCCCACATCGCCGGGGTGCCGCAGGCTTTGACAGCGTGCGATCATCTGTGGGGGAATCCCTGAAACAGATCGCGGTCAGGCCCGCTGCCGCCTGAAACCGGCCGGCGATTCTTCCCGTTGTCCACGACCGATCCACTGCCTCGATGTTCGCCAAGCTCCAGCAATGGCTGGGCCTCAAGCGCCCGCCTCCGTCCATTCCCGACGCCTTGTGGCGCCGCGTCGAAGCCGGCCTGCCCTTCCTCGATTTTCTCGGCGTGGACGAGCGTCTGCGCCTGCGTGAGCTGGCGCGCGGCTTCCTGGCGGAAAAGGAATTCCACGGCGCGCAGGGCCTGCGGCTCACCGACGAGATGCTGCTCGGCATTGCATTGCAGGCCTGCCTGCCGATCCTGAACAAGGGACTGGATGCCTACCGGAGCTGGGTGGGCGTGATCGTGTATCCGGGAGATTTCGTCATTCCGCGCCATGAGATGGACGAGGATGGCGTCGTGCACGAATACGACGACGAGGTGCTGGGCGAGGCCTGGGAAGGCGGACCGGTCGTGCTGTCGTGGTTTCCCGGGCACCTTGCCCCCGACGGCGTGAATGTGGTGATCCATGAGTTCGCGCACAAGCTCGACATGGAGAACGGCGGCGCCGACGGCTTTCCACGCCTGCCGGCGGGGATGTCCCGCGAGGCCTGGGCCGCGGCCTTCTCGTCCGCCTACGAGGCATTGTGCGAGGACGTCGATGCGGGGCGCGACACCGCGCTCGATCCTTATGCCGCTGAGAGTCCGGGCGAATTCTTCGCCGTCGCCTCCGAGGCCTTTTTCGAGACGCCAGCCAGCCTGTCGGAAAGCCATCCGGCCGTTTATGCGCAGCTTGCCGCTTTCTACGGCAGCGACCCGGCGACCGGGGAGCGCCGCCTCGACGAGCTGGCCGGCGCTCGCGGCACCGCGCCGCCAGGGGCTTAGCGCCCCGCGCCCCGCGTACGCGCAACGGCGTTTCACATGGCGGTAACGAAGCTCGTTGGCAGGGCGGGCTGCAGTGGCTACTCTTCAGTTGGCACTGCCCACGGCGGGAGGCTGGGGATGGTGTCTTTCCTCAATGTGGAACGGAGGGTGTCTCATGGCCATTACCTGGATTCTGGTTGCCAACGCGAGCCTGGCGAAGCTGTATGCGAACCTCGGCCCCAACAAGGGCCTGCAGCTCGTCAAGGAGCTGATTCACCCGGAAAGCCGGCAAAAGAATTCCGAACTCGTCAGTGACCGCCCTGGCAGCATGGGGTCGAACGGAACAGGCGGCGGCACGATGCGGCCGCAAACGGAACCGAAGCAGCACGAAGCGAAGGTGTTTGCCCAGAAGATTGCCCAGGAGCTGTACCAGGGGCGTGCCGCCAATGCGTTCAAGCGCGCCATCGTCGTCGCGCCGCCCTCCTTCATGGGCGTCCTCAATGGCGTGATCGACGGGCCCACGGCGCAAATGATCAGCGATCGCTTCGAGAAGGACTACACGAAGTCGACCGAAGCGGAGCTGAGCGAGCGACTCGCAAGCGCGATCTTTCTTTGATTTCTCACACGTCTCCCTTCAGGAGACGACGGGGCGGGCGAAAGCCACCCCTGGGAGCCGCGGGGCGCTTGGCGCCCCGCTTTCACGTCCGGCCGACCTGCTTTCATTTTCCGCTGCCGGCCTGCATGTCGCGGGACAGCGGCCAGCGCCCGATGCACTCGTAGCGCGCCCCTTCGCCGCCGAGGTGCGAGCGCATCAGGGCGAACTCACCCACCGGCCACGAAACGGGCGGATCGATCTCGCGCGGCGGCGGCTGACGGCCATTGCGCACCAGCGTGACATGCGCCGCAAACGGCCGCGCCTCGACTTCGAACCCTTGCGCCCGCAAGGCCGCAGCCAGCCCTTCGGCCAGCGCCGCCAATGCCTGCGGCGTCGCCTCCGGCCCACCCCACACGATGCGCCCGCGCTGCCACGCACCCGCGCGCGAAAGCTGGAGTTGGAAGACCTCACCCTGCAGCGTGGCGGCGAGCTCGCGCAGGGTGTCCACGCGCTCGGGCGGCTGGTCGCCGAGGAAGGCCAGGGTGAGATGCAGGCTGTCGCGCTGCATCAGGCGACCGCCTGTCTGCGCGTGGATGCGGCGTGCGCAGGCGTGCAGGGCAGTGGCGACCCGCTCATCCGGCCACAGCGCGAAAAACACCCGCTGCGGACTGGTGCCGGAATCACGCGCGGGCACCGCGCCCGCCTGCTGCGTCATGCGCGCGCCAGCAGGGCGACGACCTGCGCGGCGATGCCTTCGCCACGGCCGGTGAAGCCGAGCTTCTCGGTAGTCTTGCCCTTGATGTTGACCGCGCCAGGGTCCATGCCGAGATCGGCGGCGATGTTGGCGACCATCGCCGGTGCGTGCGGCAGGATGCGCGGCGCCCTGCAGATCACGGTGGCGTCAACGTTCACCACCTGCCAGCCGGCACCGCGCACGCGCGCCCAGGCCTCGCGCAGCAGCACGCGGCTGTCGGCACCGGCGTGCTTCTGGTCAGTGTCGGGAAACAGCCGTCCGATGTCGCCCATTCCCGCGGCGCCGAGCAGCGCATCGGTGAGCGCATGCAGCAGCACGTCGGCATCCGAATGGCCGAGCAGGCCACGTTCATGAGGAATGGTCACGCCGCCGATGATCAGCGGCCGCCCGGCAACCAGAGCATGCACGTCGAACCCCTGCCCGATACGAAACGGCACGTTCATGCCTCGACTCCTTCACGGTTCTGCAGGATCCACTCTGCCAGATGCAGGTCGAGCGGATAAGTCACCTTGAGGTTGGTGGCGTCGCCCAGCACCAGGCGCGGGCGCAAACCGGCGGCCTCGATGGCGCTCGCCTCGTCGGTGACTTCGCTGGCGCTTTCCAGTGCGCGGCGCAGCATCACGTAGCGGAACATCTGCGGCGTCTGCGCCTGCCACAAGCTGTCGCGCGGCACCGTCGCAGCCACTTGTCGATGGGCATCGGCACGCTTGAGCGTGTCGGCCACCGGCACGGCGAGCAGGCCGCCGACTTCGTCGTGCGCCAGTTCGCGGATCAGCTTGTCGATGTGCCAGGGCGCCAGGCAGGGACGCGCGGCATCGTGCACCAGCACCCAGTCGGACGGCGAGGCCTCGCCCGCGATTGCCCGCAGGCCACCGAGCACGCTGTCGGCCCGCGTCGCGCCACCGCAGAACAGCGGCACCAGCTTGTCGCCGAGCGCGCGCCAGTCGTGACGTGCCCACTCGGTGTCGTCGACTGACAGCACGACGAAGACGCGGTCGATCTCGGGCACCGCGCACAGCACCGACAGCGCATGGTGGATGAGAGGCTTGCCGAGCAAGGGCAGATACTGCTTGGGCCGGTTCGCACCCATGCGCGAACCACTGCCTGCTGCCGGGACGATGGCGAAGTGGCGAGGGTGGAATGTCTGCATGGCGCGCATTCTAGCGTCACGCGGCGCAGACCGCGGTGCGCGACCTTCTGCCAGTGACCGTTGCGGCCGTATCCTTGCTGCAACCGGCAAGGGCGCAAGCGGTCGAACGGACCAAGCTCCGACGCCCGCCAGAGGACCCGCGCATGCCATTCTCGACGCCAGTGGTGACGGAGCAGATCGAGGCCTTCCTGATCGCGATCGGGATCGGCATGCTGATCGGGCTGGAACGCGAACGCATTCCCTCGGCGCGCGCCGGACTTCGGACCTTCGGCCTCGTCGGCATGTTCGGCGCGCTGGCGGCCATGCTCGGGCAGCAGATGAACAGCGTCGCGCCCTTCGTCGCCGGCCTGCTGATCGTGGGCGCGACCATCATCGCCGCCTACGTGCGCCATCCCGACCCGTCTGACCCCGGCACCACTTCGGTCGCCGCCCTGCTCGTCTGCTACTGTCTCGGCACGGCCACCTGGCTGGGTTTCGCCAAGCTCGCGGTCATGCTCGCAGTGGGCACGACCGTGCTGCTGTACTTCAAGACCCAGCTTCGTGGCGTGGCGACACGACTGCAACCCCGCGACTGGATCTCCATCCTGCAGTTCGGCGTGCTGTCGCTCGTGATCCTGCCCATCCTCCCCAACGAGGAGCTGGGCCCCTATGGCGCGCTGAACCCTTATCAGCTCTGGTGGATGGTCGTGCTGATCTCGGGCGTGAGCCTCGCGGGCTATACGGCGCTGCAGCTTGTCGGACCGCGCTACGGCACCGCCTTCGTCGGCATCTTCGGTGGTCTCGCCTCGAGCACCGCCACCACCATGGTGTATGCGCGGCAGGCGCGGGACACCCCGGCGATGGCATCGGTGGCCGCGCTCGTCATCCTGCTTGCCAACCTGATGATGGTGATGCGCGTGGCGGTGATCGCGGCGGTGGTCGCACCCGGCGTGATCACCGCCCTGGCGGCATCCGTCGCACCGGCGCTCGCGCTCGGCGTGGGCGCCATCATCTGGTACTGGCGGCGGCTCGGCGAGGGCGGCGAACTCGTGCTGCCGGCCACCGGCAACCCCACCGAGTTACGCACCGCGGTCGGCTTCGGCGCCCTCTACGCCATCGTGCTGCTGTGCGCCGCCTGGCTGTCGGACCGGGTCGGCAACAGTGGCCTCTACGTGCTCGCGCTGGTCTCGGGTCTCACCGACGTCGATGCGATCACCCTGTCCACCCTGCGGCTGTTCTCGCTCGACAAGCTGGCGATGGAGCCGGCAGTGATGGCGGTCGTGCTGGGCATGGTCGCCAATCTCGGCTTCAAGATCGCGATGGCGTTTGCGATCGGCGGCCCCGGGCTCGGCTGGCGTGCGGTGCCCGGCATGGCCGCGGTGGCAGCAGGCCTGGGCCTGGGTGTGGCATGGCGCATGCTCGTCTGAGGGCGCCTATAATGATTTGGAGGATTCGTCCGGCGCGCGCCGGTCACGTGCCGGGAGTCGTCTCCGGGCTTCATCGCTTTCCGTCACACGTCACACCGATCCGCACCTGCCATGGCCAATGCTTCGATTCGTCCGGCCGCCGTCGCCGGATTCTTCTACCCCGGTGACCACCGCGTCCTGCGCACCCAACTGGCGGAGATGCTGTCCGCCGCCGTTCCCCTCGAGAGCGTGCTGCCGCCGAAGGCGATCATCGTTCCCCATGCCGGTTACATCTACTCCGGCCCGGTGGCGGCGACCGCCTATGCCAGCATCGCGCCGCTGCGGGACTGCATCCGGCGCGTGGTGCTGCTGGGTCCCGCACATCGCATGGCGGTGGTCGGTTTCGCGCTGCCGGCCGCACAGACTTTCATGACGCCGCTGGGCGAAGTGCAGATCAGCCAGGCGGACTGGACGGCGTTGCAGGATCGGCCCGACGTCGTCGTCGACGACCGGCCGCACGCGATGGAACATTGCCTCGAAGTGCAGTTGCCCTTCCTGCAGACGGTGCTCGACGACTTCGAGCTGGTGCCGCTGCTGGTAGGCGGCGCGAGCGACGCGGCGGTCGCCGAAGTGCTGGAAGGCCTGTGGGGCGGGCCGGAAACCCTGATCGTGATCAGCTCCGACCTGTCGCACTTCCACTCTTACCGCGAGGCACGCACCATCGACAACGCCACGGTGGATCAGTTGCTGAGCCTCGGCAGCGCACTCGACCATGAGCAGGCCTGCGGTGCGACGCCCATCAACGGCCTGATCCGCGTGGCGCGCCGCCGCGGACTGCAGCCGCAGTTGCTCGACCTGCGCAATTCCGGCGACACAGCCGGTCCGCGTGACAGCGTGGTCGGCTACACCAGCATCGCCTTCTTCGAACAGGCTCCGCATGACGCGAGAAAACACTGAATTCGGCAACACGCTGCTGCAGTTGGCGCGACAGGCGATCGCCCACCATCTCGTCCTCGGACCCACGCCGAGCGTCGATGATGATCCGCGGCTGCGCGAGCGGGGCGCGACTTTCGTCACCCTGACGATGAATGGCGAGTTGCGCGGCTGCATCGGCAGCCTGCGGCGGCAGCGGCCGCTGGGCGAGGATGTGATCACCAACGCGGTCGCAGCGGCGAGCAAGGATCCACGCTTTCCACCGCTGTCGGCGGACGAGTTCGACGACGTCCATGTCGAGGTGTCGCTGCTGTCCGAGCCGGAATTCATCGATTTCAGCGACGAGGCCGAGTTGCTGCGCCAGCTTCGTCCCCACGAGGACGGGCTGATCCTGTTCTCGGGCTGCCGCAGCGCAACCTTCCTGCCGCAAGTGTGGGACCAATTGCCCGATCCGCCCGATTTCCTCGCCGCGCTCAAGCGCAAGGCGGGCATGCCGGTCGGGCGGCCGGTCGACGGCCTGATGGCCGCGCGCTACACGGTCGACAAGTGGGAGGAAGCAGAAAAGGAGGCGTGATGGAACACGCGTCGGCAACACAAGCGATGAACTACCCCGGACGCTACTGGCACAAGCTCGACGACGGCCGCATCCAGTGCGACCTGTGCCCGCGCTACTGCAAGCTGCACGACGAGCAGCGCGGCGCCTGCTTCGTGCGCATGCGCGAAGGCGAAGGCATCGTCCTCACCACCTATGGTCGCAGCTCCGGCTTCTGCATCGATCCGATCGAGAAGAAACCGCTCAACCACTTCTACCCGGGCACCAGCGTGTTCTCCTTCGGCACCGCGGGCTGCAACCTGGCGTGCAAGTTCTGCCAGAACTGGGACATTTCCAAGTCGCGCGACATGGACCGGTTGATGGACGCCGCCTCGCCGCAGGAGATCGCCGACACGGCGGCGCACCACGGCTGCGCCAGCGTCGCCTTCACCTACAACGATCCGGTGATCTTCGCGGAATACGCGATGGACACCGCCGACGCCTGCCACGCCCGCGGCCTGAAGACGGTCGCAGTCACCGCCGGCTACATCACCGAGCTGGCGCGCGGCGACTTCTACGCGAAGATGGACGCGGCCAACGTGGACCTCAAGGGTTTCACCGACGACTTCTATGTGAAGCTCTGCGGCGGCCACCTGCAGCCGGTACTCGACACCCTGGTGTGGCTGCGCCATGAAACCGATGTATGGGTAGAGATCACCACGCTGCTGATCCCCGGCCACAACGATTCCGACGCCGAACTCGACGCCCTGACGCGCTGGGTGCACAAGGAACTGGGGGCCGACATGCCGCTGCATTTCAGCGCCTTCCATCCCGACTTCAAGCTCGACGACGTTCCGCCGACGCCGCCTGCGACGCTCACCCGCGCACGCCGGATCGCGCTCGCCAACGGCCTGAAGCATGTCTACACCGGCAATGTGCATGACGTCGAAGGCGGCACCACCTTCTGCACCGGCTGTGGCAAGCCGCTGATCGTGCGTGACTGGTACGAGATCTGCAGCTATCGCGTGACGCCGAACGGCATGTGCCCTGACTGCGGCACGGCCCTCGCCGGCCGCTTCGGCAGTTTCGGCCCCGCGTTCGGCGCACGGCGCATCCCTGTCTCCATCCATCGCGAACGGTGATGTCGGTCCTGCGCGACGCCGCGGAGTCCGCGCCCGGATACGCGCCGCCTCTGTACAATCGGCCCCGGCATCGATTGGACGACGGTGGATAGGGCATCGTGAAGCTGCGCAATACCTTGATCAGCATCCCCACGGCGGGCGTGTGGCTGGATGGCGTGCTGGCGCACGCGCCGGACGTGCGCGGCCTGGCGCTGCTGCCGGCCGGCGACACCTATCACGCGCCGCGCGTCGACGGCTCGCGCCTGGCGACGGCGCTGCAGGAAGCGGGCTTTGCGACGATGACGCTCAACCTGCTGACGCGGCACGAATCGGCGCGCGATCCCGACGCCGGTTTCAACGTGTCGCGGCTTACGCAACGCCTCCTGGCTGCGCTGGAATGGGTGGGGCATCAACCTCCGCTTGCCAGCCTGCCGATCGGTCTGGTCGCCGGCGGCACGGCCTGCGCCGCCCTGGTCCGCGCCGGCGTCGCCCTGCCTGAGCGCATTGCGGCTCTGGTCTGCATCGGCGGCCGTGCCGACCTCGCTGGCGCGGCACCGCTGCGCACGCTCTCGGTGCCGACACGCTTCATCGTCAATCGCGCCGATCCGCAAGCTGCCATCGCCGAACGCGCCTTCGCGCTGATCCCGAAGGCGAGCGGAAACTGGCTCGATGTGACCGGAGACGACCTGCGCCAGACGGCAAGCGCAACGGTCCAATGGCTCACCGCCCGCGTTCCGGTCCCCGACGGCGCCTGATCCCCGTTCACCTATAATCGGGCCTCGCACTGTCCTGTGCGTTCCGCCCCGAAGCCCCTCATGCCCTCCCCGCTCGATTCACTGCTGCCGTCCCTCGCCCTTCTCACACTGCCCAAGGCCGGCGCCCGCTTCGACCTGCCGCCGCTGGCCGGATCGGCCGATGCGCTGGCGATCGCGCAACTGGCCAGCCGCGGGCGCATGTTGCTGGTGGTCACCGCCAATCCGCTTGACGCGCAAAGGCTGCAGGAGGAGATCAACTGGGCGGCGCCCGGCCTGCGGCTGCACCTGCTGCCCGACTGGGAAACCCTGCCCTACGACAGTTTCTCGCCGCACCAGGACCTGATCTCCGAGCGGCTGTCGACGCTGTATGCGATCAGCCGCGGCGAGGCCGACGTGGTGCTGGTGCCTGCCTCCACCGCCCTGTACCGCATGGCGCCGCCGTCCTACCTGGCCGCCTACACCTTCTTCCTGCAGCAGGGAAAGCGGCTCGACCTCGCGCAGTTCCGCGCGCAGATGGCGGTCGCTGGCTACACGCACGTCACTCAGGTGGTGAGCCCAGGTGAATTCTCGGTGCGCGGCGGTCTGGTGGATCTCTTCCCGATGGGCTCTTCGCTGCCCTATCGCATCGACCTCTTCGACGACGAGATCGAGAGCATCAAGACTTTCGATCCCGACACCCAGCGCACGGTGTATCCGGTGCCCGAGATCCGCCTGTTGCCGGCGCGCGAGTTTCCACTCGATGACAAGGGCCGCACACGCTTTCGCAGCCGCTTCCGCGAGACCTTCGAGGGCGACCCGACGCGCGCGGCGATCTACAAGGACGTGTCCAACGGCATCGCGCCGGCCGGCATCGAGTACTACCTGCCGCTGTTCTTCGACGAGACGGCGACGCTGCTCGACTACCTTCCGGCCGACACGCCGGTGTTGCTGCACCGCGACGTGCCGGCAGCGATTTCCGAGTTCTGGCGCGACACGCGCTCGCGCCACGATCTGCTCAAGGGGGACCGCACGCGCCCCGTGCTGCCGCCCGAGCAGCTTTTCCTGACCGACGAAGCCTTCTTCATCGCGCTGCAGGACCGTCCGCGCCTGACGCTCAACCAGGGCAGCGGCGATGCGCTCGCCACCGCGCTGCCCGAGCTGGCAGTGGAGCGCAAGGCGACCGATCCGCTGCACAGGCTGAAGGCCTTCCGCGATGGCTTCGACGGCCGCGTGCTGCTGCTGGCCGACTCGCCCGGCCGACGCGAGACGATGGCCGAATACCTTGCGGAATACGGACTCAAGCCCACCGCGAGCGCGGACTTCGCCGCCTTCGTGGATTCGGGTGAGCGTTTCGCGCTCGGCGTGGCGCCGCTCGCCAGCGGCTTCGTGCTGCCCAGGGCCCGGCTCGCCGTCATCACCGAAACCGAGCTCTATGCCGCCACCGCCCGCAGCCGCGCGCGCCGCGACAGCCGCAAGGCCGCCACCATGGAGGGCTGGCTGCGCGATCTGTCCGAGCTGAAGATCGGCGACCCGGTGGTGCATGTCTCGCACGGCATCGGCCGCTACCTCGGCCTGCTGCACATGAACCTGGGTGAAGGCGACACCGAGTTCCTGCACCTGGAATACAACGGCGGCGACAAGCTCTACGTGCCGGTGTCGCAACTGCACGTGATCACCCGCTACGCCGGCGCCGACCCGGAAGCGGTCGAGCTGCACCGCCTCGGCTCCGGCCAGTGGGAAAAGGCCAAGAAGAAGGCGGCGATGCAGGTGCGCGACACCGCGGCCGAGCTGCTGGCGCTCTACGCGCAGCGCGCCGCCCGCCCGGGCCACCGCTTCGACTTCCGCCAGCACGACCTGGAAGCCTTTGTCGAAGGGTTCGGCTTCGAGACCACGCCCGACCAGCAGGCGGCAATCGACGCGGTCGTCTCCGACATGAAGTCCGGCCGGCCGATGGATCGCCTGGTGTGCGGCGACGTCGGCTTCGGCAAGACCGAAGTGGCGCTGCGCGCGGCATTCATCGCGGTGCAGGACGGCAAGCAGGTGGTGGTGCTGTGCCCGACCACCCTGCTCGCAGAGCAGCACTACCAGACCTTCGCCGACCGTTTCGCCGAATGGCCGATCCGCATCGCCGAGCTGTCGCGCTTCAAGTCCGCCAAGGAGCAGGCCGAGGCGCTGCAGCAGCTCTCCGAGGGCAAGGTCGACATCATCATCGGCACCCACCGCCTGTTGCAGAAGGACGTGGTGTTCAAGCGCCTCGGGCTGGTCGTCATCGACGAGGAGCACCGCTTCGGCGTGCGCCAGAAGGAGGCCCTCAAGGCCTTGCGCAGCGAGGTCGACATCCTGACGCTCACTGCGACGCCGATCCCGCGCACGCTGGGCCTGGCGATGGAGGGCCTGCGGGAGTTCTCGGTGATCGCCACCGCGCCGCAGAAGCGCCTGGCGATCAAGACTTTCGTGCAGGCGTCCAGCCGCGGCGTGATCCGCGAGGCGGTGCTGCGCGAGTTCAAGCGCGGCGGCCAGGTGTACTTCCTGCACAACGAAGTCGACACCATCGACAACATGAAGGACGACCTCGAGGAGTTGCTGCCCGAAGCGCGCATCGTCGTCGGCCACGGCCAGTTGCCGGAGCGCGAGCTCGAGCGCGTGATGCGGGACTTCACCCAGCAGCGCGCCAATCTGCTGCTGTGCACCACCATCATCGAGACCGGCATCAACATCCCCACCGCCAACACCATCATCATCAACCGCGCCGACCGCTTCGGCCTGGCACAACTGCACCAGTTGCGCGGCCGCGTCGGCCGCTCGCACCACCAGGCCTACGCCTACCTGCTCACCCAGCCCGGGGCCAAGCCTACCGCGCAGGCGCAGAAGCGGCTGGAAGCGATCGCGATGATGGAAGAGCTGGGCTCGGGCTTCTACCTGGCGATGCACGATCTCGAGATCCGCGGTGCGGGCGAGGTGCTGGGGGAAAACCAGTCCGGCGAGATCCAGCAGGTGGGCTTCAGCCTCTACACCGAGATGTTGAAGCGGGCGGTGAAGGACCTGCAGGCAGGCAAGGAGCCCGACCTGACGCAGCCGCTGGAGGTGGTGTCGGAAATCAACCTGCACACGCCGGCGCTGCTGCCCACCGACTATTGCCCCGATGTGCAGGAGCGCCTGACGCTGTACAAGCGCCTGGCCAACTGCGAGGCCGACGACGACCTGCGCGCGCTGCGCGAGGAGCTGATCGACCGCTTCGGCGAGCTGCCGCCGCAGACCACCGCGCTGATCGAGACACACCGCCTGCGCATGCTGGTGAAGAGCTACGGCGTGCACAAGCTGGACGCCTCCGACGCACAGATCACCGTGCAGTTCGCCAAGGACGCGCCGATCGATCCGGTGAAGGTCATCATGCTGATCCAGAAGGACCGCAGCACGAAGATGAGCGGCCCGGAGAAGCTGGTGCGCCGCGCCAGCCTGCCCGACCTGCAGCAGCGCGTGAAGGCGGTGAAGGATTTGCTCGACGCGGTGAAGGTCTGAAGGAGTCCTCATGCTGATCAATTGCGTCGCCTACCAGCACGGGCGCAAGCTCGCCGACATCACGGTCGACGACATCAGCGACTACCTCGTCAAGCCTGACTGCTTCGTCTGGGTCGCGCTGAAGGACGCCACGCCGGAAGAACTCGCGGTGATGAAGGCGGAGTTCGGGCTGCACGAGCTGGCGGTGGAGGATGCCAACCACGGCCACCAGCGGCCCAAAGTCGAGGAGTACGACGACGAGCTCTTCGTCGTGATGCATCTGATCGAGGAGCGCCAGGGCAAGCTCGAGACCGGCGAAGTTCACGTGTTTGCCGGCCGCAACTACATCCTGTCGGTGCGCAACGGCAGCCAGCAGGGCTTCCTCGGCGTGCGTGCGCGCTGCGAGCGTGAGCCGAAGATGCTGGCGCAGGGCTCGGGCTACGTGCTCTATGCGCTGATGGATGCGGTGGTCGATCGCTACTTCCCCATCATCGACAGGCTGGAGACCGAACTCGAAGCGCTCGAGGAGCGCATCTTCACCAAGGGCGCCGCGCGCTCCAACATCCGCCGCCTGTATCGCCTCAAGCTCAAGGTGACCCTGCTCAAGCATGCGGTGACGCCGCTGATGGATGCGACCGCCAAGATGCACAGCGGGCGTGTGCCCGAGGTCTGCCTGCGCAGCCGGAACTATTTCCGCGATGTCTACGACCACCTTACGCGCATCAACACCTCGCTGGACGGCATCCGCGACACCATCGCCACCGCCATCCAGGTGAACCTGTCGATGGTGACCATCGACCAGACCGAAGTCAGCAAGCGGCTGGCTGCCTGGGCGGGGATCTTCGCCGTCGCCACCGCCTGCGCCGGCATCTGGGGCATGAATTTCTCCCACATGCCGGAATTGCAGTGGGAGTACGGCTATCCGATGGCGCTGGGCGTGATCGGCGGCCTCAGCGGATTGCTGTACTGGCAGTTCAGGAAGGCGCGCTGGCTGTAGCTGCCGGCAGTCGTCCGCATGCGGGCGCTGCAAGCTCGCTCGATCGAGGACGCTGCAGGACTTCGCCTGGATCAAGGCAGCCGGTCACAGGCGAGCGCATGCTTGAATCCGGATTCCTGCCGTAGCCGTCACAATGTCCGCCGCCACCCTGACCTCTCCCATGCCATCGACTGGCCGCATCCCCGGCAACAAGGCGATGTGGGTGGGCATATTTTGCGAAGTCACCGAATTCGCGCTGATGTTCGCGGTGTACTTCATCGCCCGCGCGCATCACCCGGAAGTGTTCGCGGCCGGACCGGCGCGGCTGTCGCTGCTCGCCGGCACCGGCTACACGCTGATGCTGCTCACCAGCGGTTGGTGCGTGGCGCACGCGGTGCATGCGATGCGCGCCTCGCGGCAGCAGGCCTGCCTGCGCTGGCTGACCGGAGCACTCCTGTTCGGTCTCGGCTATCCGGTGATCAAGCTCATCGAGGTGCGCTGGAATCTCGCCCATGGCCTGGACGGCAGCGCGGGCATCTTCGTCGTCACCTACTACTACCTGACCTTCAACCACCTGATCCATGTGTTCTGGGGGCTGCTCGGCCTGGGCTGGGTCATGCTGCGCACCGGCACCGGTTCCTATTCGGCCGACGACCACGTCGGCCTGGAAGCCTTTGCCTGCTACTGGCACACCACGGACATCATCTGGCTGATGATCTTTCCGCTCTTCTACCTGTTGCCCTGATGCTGAGGCCGGCCATGAGCGAAACGCGCAAACTGGATCTCACCTGGCTGGTGCTGGTGCTGCTCAGCGTCGTCGGCGCGGGGCTCGGCGGCACCGCGGACGACCGCTTCGGCGTGAGCGTCCTCGTCGCGCTGGTGATGGCGGTCAAGCTGCGCCTGGTGTGCGACAACTTCCTCGAGCTGCGCACCGCGACACCCCGTATCCGGCAGTTGATGTATGCCTTCACCCACGGCATGCCGCTGCTGGTGATCCTCAGTTCCGCCTTCGGCGGCACGCTGGCGCGACTGACCGGCGCGTTGGTCTGAGCGCCTGCCCGCCTCGCGGGCGCATCCGCCTCACCAGTGCGGCGGGATCTCGTCCTCGGGCCGGTTGGCGCCGCCCGGCTGCATCGTCTTCAATTGCTGCGCGAGCTGGCGCAGGTGTTCGCGCAGCAGGTCGATCTCCTGCTGCTGACGCCACACCGTGCGGTTGAGCTCGTCGAGCTGGTCCTCGGCGGACATCATCTTCGTTTCTAGATTTTCGAGGCGGTTTTCCATCGCGGCATCCGGTTGCAGGCGCGGGATTCTAGCCTGCCGCCGCACCGGCATGCCGTGCCAGCGCCCATGCCACGTGCTCTCGCACCAAGGCTGAATCGTCCTCGGCACGCGCCCGCAACGCGTCGACCACCTCGGCTGACGTTGGCGCGTTCCCCAGCGCCACCGCGATGTTGCGCAGCCAGCGTTCGTGGCCGATGCGATGGATCGGGTTGCCGGCGGTGCGCTCGGCGAAATCCGCCGCGGTCCACGCGAAGAGATCGACCAGCCGCGCGGCATCGAGCCCATGCCGCGGCGCAAAATCCGGCTCCTGCGTCACGCGGGCGAAGCGGTTCCACGGGCACACGAGCTGGCAGTCGTCGCAGCCGTAGATGCGGTTGCCGAGCAGCGGCCGCAGATCCTCGGGAATGGCGCCCTTGAGCTCGATCGTCAGGTAGGAGATGCAGCGCCGCGCGTCGACACGGTAAGGCGCCACGATCGCGCGCGTGGGGCAGGCGTCGAGGCAGGCACGGCAGGTACCGCAATGGGGCGCCACCGGATCGTCAGCCGGCAGCGGCAGGTCGGTGAGGATTTCGCCGAGGAAGAACCAGGAGCCGAGACCACGCTCGAGCAGCAGCGTGTGCTTGCCGCGCCAGCCCAGCCCGTTGCGGCTGGCGAGCTCCACCTCCAGGATCGGCGCCGAATCGGTGAACACCCGGTAACCGTGCGGCGCAGCTTCCGCAATGCGCTCGGCGAGCTTCTGCAGGCGGTTGCGCAGCACCTTGTGGTAGTCGCGACCGAGCGCGTAGCGCGAAACGTAGCCGCGCGTGCCGTCGGCCAGCATCTGCTGCGCCGGCGCCGCCTGCGGCCAGTAATCCATGCGCGCACTGATCACGCGCAGCGTGCCCGGCACCAGCTCGGCCGGTCGCGCGCGCTTCATGCCGTGCCGCAACATATAATCCATCTCGCCGTGGCAACCGGCTTCCAGCCAGGCCTGAAGGCCATTTTCGGCATCACCGAGATCGACATCGGCCACGCCGACAGCGGAGAAGCCGAACTCTGCCGCCCACTGCCGGATGCGCTGGGCCAGCTCTGCGGCGTCGGCCGCCTTCAACGAGAGGTTTTCATGATCGAGTTCATTCACCCCGCCGATGATAGCGAGGCGCGACTGCGCGCGCACTTGCCGGCTGAAGCCGACACCGTCGGCCTGGGCGCCGCCCTGGCTCGCGCCCTGCAGCCGGGGCTGAAGATCTGGCTGCAGGGGAACCTCGGCAGCGGCAAGACGACGCTCACCCGTGGCGTGCTTCGGGCGCTTGGACATGAGGGCAAGGTGAAAAGCCCCACTTACACCTTGATTGAACCTTATTCCGTTTCTAGATTAAACTTATATCACTTTGATTTTTATCGCTTCAACTCGCCGGACGAATACCTCGACGCGGGGCTCGACGAATACTTCGCCGGAGATGGTGTGTGCCTGGTGGAATGGCCGCAAAAGGCGGTCCCCCATCTGCCGTCTCCCGACCTCGAGATCTTCCTGCAGCCCGAGGCAGACGGACGGCGTGCCGACATCATCGGACATACGGATGCGGGGCAAACATGCTTGATCGAACTGGCGAAAGCACTACGGGGCGCGAACCCGACGCCCGTTCCGGACTGAACCGCAGGGAGCTGCTCAAGTTCGCGGGCGCGACGCTCGCGCTGCTGGTCAGCCCGATCGGGCGGGCGGCGTCCACCTCCCTCGTTGCGGTGCGGATCTGGCCGGCCGACGAGTACACGCGGGTGACGCTGGAAGGCACTTCCGAGCTGAAGTTCAGCCACATGCTGGTGCAGAACCCGGAACGCCTGGTGGTGGACCTCGAAGGCGTGCAGCTCGACAACGTGCTGCAGTCGCTGCCGTCCAAGGTGATCGACAGCGATCCGCACATCAAGGTGATCCGCGCCGGGCAGAACCGCCCGGGCGTGGTGCGCGTCGTCATCGAGCTGAAGGACCAGGTCAACCCGCAAGTCTTCACCCTGGCACCGGTCGGCAGCTACGGCCACCGACTGGTGCTGGACCTGCATCCGACCAATCCCAGTGACCCGCTGCTGGCTCTGATCCGCAAGGATTCGCCAATGGACGCGGCGATGGGCGATACCGGCAACGCGCCCATCACCCAGACCTCGATCAATCCGCAGCCGCCGGCCGTCGAACCGCCCCGCGCCGCGCGCCGCAACGAGCCGCAGGTCAATCGCCTCTTCACCGTGGTGCTCGACCCCGGCCACGGCGGCGAAGACCCGGGCGCGGTCGGCGCCGCGGGCAGCCTGGAGAAGGACGTCACCCTGTCCATCGCGCGCCGGCTCAAGCGCCAGATCGAGTCCCATCCCAACATGCGGGCGGTGCTGACGCGCGACGGCGACTATTTCGTGCCGCTGGGCCAGCGCGTGACGCGCGCGCGACGCGTGCAGGCCGACCTGTTCGTATCCATTCACGCCGACGCCTTCGTGCGTCCGGATGCCCGTGGCAGCTCGGTGTTCGTCCTGTCCGAGCGCGGCGCCTCGAGTTCGGCCGCGCGCTGGCTGGCGCAGAAGGAAAACGATGCCGATCTCATCGGCGGCGTGAACCTCGCACGCCAGGACGGCCACATCGCCCGCACCCTGCTTGACCTGTCGCAGACGGCGACGATCAACGACAGCCTTAAGCTGGGTCGCGCGGTGCTGGGCGAGATCGGCGACATCAACAAGCTGCACAAGGGCGATGTGGAGCAGGCGGGCTTCGCCGTGCTGAAGGCGCCGGACATTCCGTCGGTGCTGGTGGAGACGGCCTTCATCAGCAACCCGGAGGAAGAGCGCCGGCTCAACGACGACAGCTACCAGGACAAGATGGCGAATGCCATCACGCGCGGCATCAAGCGCTATTTCGACGCCAACCCGCCGATCAACCGGACCCGCGTCGCGCAACTGGGCTGAGCGCCGGATCGCGGTTGAACCCGCCCTTTTTCCGACACAATCCGCCTTTGCCGCTATAATTACGACTTTTTTCAGGCGGTTATGCAGGTCGTACGCGGGATTCCGGCGCAGGCGGATGAAGCCGCGGTGCTGACCATCGGCAATTTCGATGGCGTGCATCGTGGCCACCAGGCACTGCTCAAGCTGCTCACCGAAAAGGCGCGCGCGATGGGCCTGCCGGCGGTCGTGCTCACCTTCGAACCGCATCCGCGCGAATATTTCTCGCCTGCCGACGCGCCCGCCCGCCTTGCGTCGCTGCGCGAGAAACTGCTGCTGCTCGAAGCGAGCGGCGTGGATCGCGTGCATGTGTGCCGCTTCAACGCCGCCTTTGCCGCCCAGCCGGCGCAAGGCTTCATCGACGACATCCTGGTCCGCGGTCTCGCCGTTCACCACCTCTTCATCGGCGACGATTTCTGCTTCGGCGCCCGTCGCCAGGGCAACTTCGCCATGCTGCAGTCAGCCGGCCACGCACATGGCTTCGGCGTCGAATCGATGACCACGCTGAGCGTCGAAGGCGAGCGCGTTTCGAGCTCGGCCGTGCGCGACGCCCTGGCCGAGGGCGACCTCGACCACGCGGCGCGCCTGCTCGGCCGCGCCTACAGTATCGCCGGCCGCGTGGTCCACGGCGACAAGCTCGGCCGCCAGCTCGGTTTTCCCACCGCCAACGTGCAGCTCAAGCACCGGCGCCCCGCGCTGTCCGGCGTGTTCGCCGTCAGCGTGGAAGGCCTGGGCGAACAACGCGTCGGTGGCGTGGCCAACATCGGCGTGCGCCCCACCGCCACCGCCATCCCCCGGCCGCGGCTCGAGGTGCACCTGTTCGACTGGCAGCAGGAGTGCTACGGCGCCCACCTGCGCGTGCATTTCCTGCACAAGCTGCGCAACGAGCAGAAGTTCGACTCGCTCGAAGCACTCAAGGCCCAGATCCACCGCGACGCCGACGCTGCCCGCGCCTGGCTCGCCCAGCATCCTCAATCGACCCTGCCCCAGTGCCCCGATGGCCGCGAAGGCTGAAGGTACATCCCGACATGGCTGACTACCGCAAGACGCTCAATCTCCCCGACACGCCCTTTCCGATGCGCGGCGACCTGCCCAAGCGCGAGCCGAACTGGATCACCGACTGGCAGCAGAAGAAGCTCTACCAGCGCATCCGCAAGGCCAGCGCCGGCCGGCCCAAGTTCGTGCTGCACGACGGCCCGCCCTACGCGAACGGCAGCCTGCACATCGGCCATGCGCTGAACAAGATCCTCAAGGACATCATCGTGCGCTCGAAAACGCTGGCCGGCTTCGACGCGCCCTACGTGCCGGGCTGGGACTGCCATGGCCTGCCGATCGAGCACAAGGTGGAAGTCACCCACGGCAAGAACCTGCCCGCCGACAAGGTGCGCGAGCTGTGCCGCGCCTACGCCGCGGAGCAGATCGAGATCCAGAAGGCCGACTTCATCCGCCTCGGCGTGCTGGGCGAGTGGGACAATCCCTATCGCACGATGGAATTCGCCAACGAGGCCAACGAGATCCGCGCGCTGGCCGAGATGACCCGGAATGGCTATGTATTCAAGGGCCTGAAGCCGGTGAACTGGTGCTTCGACTGCGGCTCGGCGCTGGCCGAGGCCGAGGTCGAGTACGCGGACAAGCCCTCGCCGACCATCGACGTCGCCTTCCCGCTCACCGACGCGCACGCCGACCGGCTGGCCGCCGCCTTCGGCAAGACGGAGCTGACCAAGCCCGTCGCCGCGGTGATCTGGACCACCACGCCGTGGACGATCCCTGCCAACCAGGCGTTGAACGCGCATCCCGACATCGAGTACGCGCTGGTCGACGTCGGTGATCGGCTGCTGGTGCTGGCGAAGGACCTGGTTGCCAGTGCGCTCGTACGCTACCAGCGCGAAGGCACCGTGGTGGCCACGGCAGCGGGCACCGCGCTCGATCGCATCGAGTTCCGCCACCCGTTCTACGATCGCGTGTCGCCGATCTATCTGGCCGAATACGTGGGCGTGGATGCGGGTACCGGCATCGTGCATTCGTCACCGGCGCATGGCGTGGACGACTTCAACGCGTGGCGCGCCTACGGTCGCAGCAACGAGGAGATCCTGTCACTGGTGATGGGCGGCGGCGAGTACGTGACCGACCTGCCCTTCTTCGGCGGCATGAACATCTGGAAGGCCAACCCGGCCATCGTCGCCAAGCTGGCCGAAGTCGGCGCGCTGCTGTCGCACGGCAAGATCACCCACAGCTACATGCACTGCTGGCGCCACAAGACGCCGCTGGTGTATCGCGCCACCGCGCAGTGGTTCGTCGGCATGGACCGGCCCGCCGCCGATGGCTCGACCTTGCGCGAGCGTGCGTTGCGCGCGGTGGAGGCGACCAAGTTCTATCCCGGCTGGGGCCAGGCCCGCCTGCACGCGATGATCGCCAACCGCCCGGACTGGTGCATCTCGCGCCAGCGCAACTGGGGCGTACCGATTCCCTTCTTCCTGCACAAGGAAACGGGCGAGCTGCATCCGCGCACCGTCGAGCTGATGGAAGAAGTCGCCAAGCGCGTCGAGCAGGAAGGCATCGAGGCGTGGTTCAAGCTCGACGCCGCCGAGCTGCTGGGTGCCGAGGCGGCGCAGTACGACAAGATCGCCGACACGCTCGACGTCTGGTTCGACTCCGGCACCACGCACTGGCATGTGCTGCGCGGCTCGCACAACGATGGCCATCCGGAAGGGCCGCGCGCCGACATGTACCTGGAAGGCTCCGACCAGCACCGCGGCTGGTTCCATTCCTCGCTGCTCACCGGCTGCGCGATCGACGGCCACGCGCCCTACCGCAGCCTGCTGACGCACGGCTTCGCGGTGGACGGCCAGGGGCGCAAGATGAGCAAGTCGCTCGGCAACGTCGTCGTGCCGCAGGAAGTCACCGGCAAGCTGGGCGCCGAGGTCCTGCGACTTTGGGTGGCGTCCACCGACTATTCGGGCGAGCTGTCGATCTCCAAGGAGATCCTCGACCGTGTGGTCGAGGTGTACCGCCGCATCCGCAACACCCTGCGCTTCCTGCTCGCCAACACCGCCGACTTCGACATCGACAAGAACGCGGTGCCGCTGGAGCAGTGGCTGGACATCGACCGCTACGCGCTCGCCTTCACCCGCAAGCTGGCGCAGCAGGCCGAGGCCGACTACGCCAAGATGGAATTCCACCGCATCGTGCAGGCGCTGCAGGTGTTCTGTGCGGAAGACCTCGGCGCCTTCTACCTCGACATCCTGAAGGACCGCCTGTACACGACCGCCGCTGGCAGCCTGCCACGCCGCGCCGCGCAGACGGTGCTGTGGCACATCACCCAGACCCTGCTCAAGCTGATGGCGCCGATTCTGTCCTTCACCGCCGAGGAAGCCTGGGCGGTGCTGCATCCGGGCCAGGACGACAGCATCATGCTGCACACTTTCCACGCGCTGCCGGCGCAGGAGGGCGAGCCCGGCCTGATCGCGCGCTGGGAGACGATCCGTGACGTGCGTGCCGAAGGCCTCAAGGTGATCGAGGCGCTGCGCACCGAAGGCAAGGTCGGCTCGTCGCTGCAGGCTGAACTCGCGCTGCAACTCACCTCGGACAAGTTCACCGCGCTGGCGAGCCTGGGCGACGACCTGCGCTTCGTGACCATGACTTCGGCCGCCAGCCTCGCCGAGGTCGCCGCGGCCGAAGACGAGCGCATCATCGCCAGCCCGAGCTCGGCACAGAAATGCGAGCGCTGCTGGCATTACGTCGACAGCGTGGGCAGCGATGCCGAGCATTCGACGCTGTGCGGACGCTGCGTGAGCAACCTGTTCGGTGAAGGCGAGACGCGCACGCATGCCTGAGTCGAATCCGTCCCAACATCGCGCCGGCGGCGGATCGAAATCCGCCGTGGCCGCGATGGCGCCCTGGCTGGGGCTTGCCGCGCTGGTCGGCGTGCTCGACCAGCTCACCAAACAGTGGGTGCTCGAAAGCCTGCGTTTCGGCGAGGTCATCCCCGTCACCCCATTCTTCGATCTGGTGCTGGTGTTCAACCGCGGCGCGGCCTTTAGCTTCCTGGCGGATCACTCCGGCTGGCAGCGCTGGTTCTTCACCGGTCTCGCCGTCGTCATCAGCGGCTGGCTGCTGGCGCTGATGCACCGCCATCGCGACGAGCGCCTGCTGCCCGCGGCGTTCGCGCTGATCATCGGCGGCGCGCTCGGCAACGTGGTCGACCGCCTGATGCACGGCGCGGTGGTCGATTTCCTGTATTTTCACGCCGGCCGGCACGGCTGGCCGGCCTTCAACCTTGCCGACGCCGCGATCACCCTGGGCGTGGGCATGATGCTGTGGGCTCAGTTCCGCAGCAACGGCGAAGCCAGGGCTGAACCGACAACGGAGAACATGAGATGAGCCACACCGTCGAACCGAACAGCCTCGTCACGCTGAACTACCGCATCACGCTACCCAACGGCCAGCCGCTGATCAGCACTTTCGAATCGACACCCGCCACGCTGCAGCTCGGCGCAGGCGAGATGCTGCCGGCGATGGAAAAGCTGATGGTCGGCCTTGCCGTCGGCAGCTATCACGTCTTCGAACTGGAGCCGGAAAACGCTTTCGGCCCGCACCGTAGCGAACTCGTCGAGCGCGTCCAGCGCCGGCACATGCCGGACGAGGACATCGAGCCGATGAGCGTGATGGAGTTCACCGCGCCCGACGGCTCGCGCTACTCCGGCCTGGTGCGCGAGATCGACGCGGAATCGGCCCTGATCGACTTCAACCATCCGCTCGCCGGCAAGTCCATCCGCTTCGAGGTGGAAGTGATCGGCGTCGTCTGACGCTGCGCGAAGCCAACAGAGAGCTGCAATGAACGACAAGCAAAACGAAATCCTGCTCGCCAATCCGCGCGGCTTCTGCGCCGGCGTCGAGCGCGCGATCGAGATCGTCGAACGCGCGCTGCAGCGCTTCGGCGCACCGATCTACGTGCGCCATGAAGTGGTACACAACAAGTTTGTCGTCGACGATCTGCGCAACAAGGGCGCCGTATTCGTCGAGGAACTCGACGAAGTGCCGGCCGGAAACACCGTGATCTTCTCCGCCCACGGCGTCTCGCTGGCGGTGCGCGAGGAGGCCGAGCGCCGCGGCCTGCGCGTATTCGACGCAACCTGCCCGCTGGTGACGAAGGTGCATATCGAGGTTTCGCGGATGCGCGAGCAGGGCCGCGAGATCGTGATGATCGGCCACAAGGGCCATCCCGAGGTCGAAGGCACGATGGGCCAGGTCGCCAGCGGCATCCACCTGGTCGAGACTCCGGCCGACGTGGCCACGCTGCAGGTTGCGGATCCGGACAAGCTCGCCTATGTGACGCAGACCACGCTGTCGGTCGACGATGCTGCAGCGATCGTCGATGCGCTGCGCGCGCGCTTTCCGAACATCGTCGGCCCGAAGAAGGACGACATCTGCTACGCGACGCAGAACCGCCAGGACGCGGTGAAGTTCATGACGCCGCACGCGGACGTGGTGTTCGTGGTCGGCTCCAGGAACAGTTCCAACTCCAACCGCTTGCGCGAAGTCGCCGAACTGCGCGGCGTGCCGGCCTATCTGGTCGACAACGCCGCAGGGATCGATCCGGCCTGGGTCGAGGGCAAGCGCCGGATCGGCGTCACCGCAGGCGCGTCGGCGCCGGAGGTGCTGGTAGCGGACGTCATCGCGCGGCTGAAGGAACTCAGCGGCGGCTCGGTGCGCAACCTCGACGGCGTACCTGAAAAGGTGACCTTCCCGCTGCCGAAGGAACTGCAGGACGTAGGCTGACTCGGCTGGCGTTGCTGGGCGAGTCGCAGCGCAGGTGTAGATGAAGGCGCGCTTGAACCGCGGGAAAAGCGCTGGGTCGGGTATTCGTGGAATCGGCGAGGACTGTCTGAGCGGGCGCAGCGAGCGAGTTCCGCAGCCGATGGAACGAATACCCGACCCAGCGCGACGGGCGGAGCATCCCGCCCAGGTCGCGCGCTACGCGATCAACGCGTGATTTGCGGCTCCATGATCCGCCGATAGAACTCATGGAAATGCTGCATGCCGTCCTCGTAGGGGGACTGGTACGGCCCCACTTCGTTGCGCCCTTCCTTCAGCAGCGCCAGCCGGCCGCGGTCCATGCGCTCACCGATGTCGTCGTCCTCGATCGCGGTCTCCATGTAGGCGGCCTGCTCGGCCTCGACGAACTCGCGCTCGAACTCGACGATATCCTCGGGGTAATAGAACTCGACGACGTTGGTGGTCTTGTTGACGTCGGTCGGAATCAGCGTGCTCACCACCAGCACATGCGGATACCACTCCACCATGATGTTGGGGTAGTAGGTGAGCCAGATCGCGCCATGCGCGGGTCTCTTCTCGCCGTAGTAGTCCTGCACCGCCTTGTGCCAGCGCGCGTAGGTAGGCGAGCCCGGCTTGGCGAGCGAGGTGATGCCCACCTGCTGCACCGAGTACCAGTCACCGAACTGCCAGCTCAGGTCGTCACAGGTGACGAACTTGCCCAGTCCGGGGTGGAAGGGTGCGACGTGGTAGTCCTCCAGGTACACCTCGATGAAGGTCTTCCAGTTGTAGTTGCACTCGTGGATCTGCACACGGTCGAGCTTGTAGCCGGCGAAATCCAGCTCCGGCGCAACCTGCATGCCGGCAAGGTCGGCGTTGGCGGAGCGCGGCCCCTTGAACAGCAGGCCGTGCCAGCTCTCGAGCTGATCGCGCTTCAGCCCGAGGCAGGGCTTCTGGGCGAAGTGCGGGGCGCCGATGAGCTGCCCTTCGCGGTCGTAAGTCCAGCGATGCACCGGGCACACGACATGCTCGGTCGTGCCGCTGCCCTGCAGCATGATGGCCTGGCGGTGGCGGCAGACGTTCGACATCTGGTGCACGCCGGCCTCGGTGCGGAACAGCAGCTTGGAATGATCCAGCCACTCGAGCGAGCGGTAGTTGCCGACCTCCGGTACCATCAGCTCGTGGCCGACGTACCCCGGACCGGCATCGAAGAGGAGCTTCTTCTCCAGTTCGAAAACCTGTTCGTCGAAGTACCAGGACACCGGCAGTTGCGAAACTGCCTGAGCCAGATGGATCTTGGAAGCGATGTCGGACATCCCCGAACCTCCTCTCTGCGACCAGAAAGCCGGAAAAATAAACGGGTTAGTGTAAGGCAGCCCGTGTTTGACCGCCAGACACCCCTTCGGTTATTTTCCCCCTTTTTTAGCCGCGTCGATATTCATCCATGCCAAAGCCGGCATCCTCACCGAAGTCATTCGAAGCCGCGGTCGCCGAACTGGAGACCATCGTCCAGGACATGGAAGCGGGCAGCCTGTCGCTCGAGGACGCCCTCGCCCGCTACCAGCGCGGCGTCGGCCTACTGAAGTTCTGCCAGGACACGCTCGCCCAGGCGGACCAAAGGATCAGACAGCTCGAAGGCAACCAACTGACCGATTTCCACCCCGAGGGCACGCCGCCCGACAGCGAGGGCGATAGAGCATGAGCAGCATCGACAACGCCCCTGGCGATTTCGCCGACTGGATGGGACGCATCCAGCAAGCTACCGAAACCGCCCTCGCCGCCCTGCTGCCCGACGCGTCGATCGCTCCGCAGCGCCTGCATTCGGCGATGCGCTACGCGGTCCTCGGCGGCGGCAAGCGGGTGCGAGCCTTGCTGGTCCATGCGGCGGGCGAGCTCGTGGGCGCGTCACCACAGCGACTCGACCGCCTGGCCGGCGCGGTGGAATTCATCCATGCCTATTCCCTTGTGCACGACGACATGCCCTGCATGGATGACGACGTGTTGCGCCGCGGCAAGCCGACGGTGCATGTGGAATATGACGAGGCGACAGCCCTGCTTGCTGGCGATGCCTTGCAGACGCTCGCTTTCCAGGTGCTCGCCGAGGCACCGCTGGCCGACAACCTCGCCGATCAACTCGCGATGGTCGGTCTGCTCGCCAACGCTTCAGGCTCACGCGGCATGGCTGGCGGGCAGGCAATCGACCTCGATTCGGTAGGCAAGCAGCTCAGCCGCGAAGAACTCGAATTCATGCATGTGCACAAGACGGGCGCGCTGATCCGCGCGTCGGTGCTGCTCGGCGCGCGCGCCGGCGCGCCGATGGCCGACGACGATCTGCGCCGACTCGACCACTACGCGAAACTCGTCGGCCTGCTGTTCCAGGTGGTCGACGACATCCTCGACGCGGTCGCCGATACCGCCACGCTGGGCAAGACGGCCGGCAAGGATGCCGACAACGACAAGCCGACGTATGTCAGCCTGCTCGGCATCGAAGAGGCCCGCCGCCTCGCACGCGACATGCTGGCCGATGCGCATGCCGCCCTCGCGCCATTCGGGCCGCGCGCGAACCGCCTCGGCGCGCTGGCCGACTACATCGTGCACCGCACGTTCTGACCCGTTCATTTCTGGCGCCCCCATGTCCCGCTACCCGCATCTGGACCGCATCAGCTCCCCCGCCGACCTTCGCGCACTCGAGCGCCGCGAACTCCGCACCGTCGCCGACGAACTGCGCGCCTTCCTGATCGAATCGGTGTCGAAGACGGGCGGCCACCTGTCGTCCAACCTCGGCACGGTCGAGCTCACGATCGCCCTCCACCACGTCTTCGATACGCCGCAGGACCGCATCGTGTGGGATGTTGGCCACCAGACCTATGGCCACAAGGTGCTCACCGGGCGGCGCGAGGCGATGGGAGGCCTGCGCCACTGGGGCGGCATCTCGGGCTTCCCGCGGCGCAGCGAAAGCGAATACGACACCTTCGGCACCGCACACTCGTCGACCTCGATCTCGGCTGCCCTCGGCATGGCGGTGGCCGCGCGCGACCGCGGCGAGGACCGCCACGCGATCGCGGTGATCGGCGACGGCGCGATGTCGGCAGGCATGGCCTTCGAGGCGCTGAACAACGCCGGCGAGATCGACGGCATCAACCTGCTGGTGATCCTCAACGACAACGAGATGTCGATCTCGCCGCCGGTCGGGGCCCTGACCAAGATCCTCGCGCGCATGATGTCGGGCTCGACCTACAACACCGCGCGCCGCGTCGGCGAGAAGGTGCTGGGCATGGCGCCGCCGGTCGCCGAGCTCGCGCGGAAGGTCGAGGAATACGCCAAGGGCATGATCGCGCCCGGCACCCTGTTCGAAGAGTTCGGTTTCCATTACTACGGCCCGATCGACGGCCACGACCTGGACGCGCTGATCCCCACGCTGCAGAACCTGAGGAAGCTCGAGGGGCCGCAGTTCCTGCATGTGATCACGCGCAAGGGCCAGGGCTACAAGCTGGCCGAAGCCGATCCGGTGCTCTACCACGGCGTGTCGAAGTTCGACCACACCGCCGGCATCCAGAGCGGCAAGGGGGGCGGCAAGCTGACCTACACCCAGGTCTTCGGCGACTGGCTGTGCGACATGGCCGCCGCCGACCGGCGCATCATCGGCATCACGCCGGCCATGCGCGAAGGCTCCGGCATGGTGCGCTTCGCGCAGGAGTACCCCGACCGCTACTACGACGTGGGGATCGCCGAGCAGCATGCGGTGACTTTCGCCGCCGGTCTCGCCTGTGAAGGGCTGAAGCCAGTGGTGGCGATCTATTCCACCTTCCTGCAGCGCGGCTACGATCAGCTCATTCATGACGTGGCATTGCAGAACCTGCCGGTGGTGTTCGCCATCGACCGCGGCGGCCTGGTCGGGGCCGACGGTGCCACGCATCACGGCGCCTTCGACCTCTCCTACCTCGCCTGCATCCCCAACATGGTGGTGATGGCGCCGGCAGACGAGAACGAGTGCCGCCAGATGCTCTACACCGCTGTACGCCACGAAGGCCCCACCGCGGTGCGCTATCCGCGCGGCAGCGGTCGCGGAGTGACACCGCAGAAGGAGATGACGGCGCTGCCCGTCGGCAAGGGCGAGATCCGCCGCCATGGACAACGCATCGCCCTGCTGGTCTTCGGCAGCCTGCTCGATGTGGCGATGGACGTGGCGGAGTCGATCGACGCCACGGTGGCCAACATGCGCTTCGTCAAGCCGCTCGACGAAGCACTCGTGGCCGAACTCGCCGCCAGCCACGACCTGCTGGTGACGCTGGAGGAAAACGCAGTGATCGGCGGCGTGGGCGCAGAAGTTTCGCGCTGCGTGGACGGGCTTCGCGCGCGTCCGCGCGTGCTGCGCCTGGGCCTGCCCGACCGTTTCATCGATCACGGCGACCAGGCGCAGTTGCTCGCCTCGGTCGGCCTCGACAAGCCCGGGATCCTGGCTGCCATCGAGCGCGTCGACCAGCTCAATAGTTGAGTAGTTTTGTCGGGAATGTTACGCTTTCGGGCATGATTTTCCGAACGAAAGAGAGAACACGCCCATGAACGCCACCGTGGCCAGCGCGATGCCCGACGTGCAGAACAGCGCGGACAGCCGGCAGATCGCGATCAACAAGGTCGGCATCAAGTCGATCCGCCACCCGGTGAAAGTCGTCGACAAGAGCGGCGGCGTACAGCACACCGTCGCCAGCTTCAACATGTATGTCGGCCTGCCCCACAACTTCAAGGGCACCCACATGTCGCGCTTCATCGAGATCCTCAACGGCAACGAGCGCGAGATCTCGGTCGAATCCTTCGAGCCCATGCTGCGCGAGATGGTCAAGCGCCTCGAGGCAGAGACCGGCCACATCGAGATGACCTTCCCCTACTTCATCAACAAGGCCGCACCGGTTTCCGGCGTCAGGAGCCTGATGGACTACGAGGTCACCTTCATCGGCGAAATCCGCGAGGGCGGCGACTACGCGTTCACGATGAAGGTCGTAGTGCCGGTCACCAGCCTGTGCCCCTGCTCCAAGAAGATCTCCGATTACGGCGCGCACAACCAGCGCTCGCACGTCACCTTGACGGCCGTGCTCAACGACCATCTGTGGATCGAGGACGCGGTACAACTGATCGAAAGCCAGGCCTCGTGCGAGGTCTATGGCCTGCTCAAACGCCCTGACGAGAAGTACGTGACCGAGCGCGCCTATGACAATCCGAAGTTCGTCGAGGACATGGTGCGCGACGTCGCCGGCCTGCTGAACGCGGAGACCCGTATCGACGCCTACATCGTCGAGTCGGAGAATTTCGAATCGATCCACAACCACTCGGCCTACGCGCTAATCGAGCGCGACAAGCGCATCGCAGCCTGAACCGCGACGCTTCGACTCCACCGGCGGCGGCGGGCGCTCATTCGCCTGCCGCCGTTGTACTTTTCGCGGACGCATCACCGGAGTAACATTAGCGTTTGCTTAATTAAGGAGTCTCGCGATGTCCAAGTCCTTCGTCCAGATCACCACCGACGTCTCCCGCGCGCTGGGCACGCTGCGCAAGGAGATCCCCGACACGATGCAGGGCTTCAGCGCGATGGCGAAAGGCGCGCTGCAGGATGGGGCGCTCTCCGAACTGCAGAAGGAACTGATCGCGCTGGCGATCGCTGTGACGCAGCGCTGCGATGCCTGCGTCGGCTTCCACGTCAAGGCCTTGATCCGGCTCGGTGCGACCCGCGAACAGGTGATGGAAACGCTGGGCGTATGCACCTACATGGGCGGCGGTCCGGCCCTGATGTACGCAGCCGAAGCCGTCCGCGCGTACGAGGAAATGCTGCCGAAAAGCGAATGACCGGTTCACTTTTCTCAAACTTCCCCTATAATGCCGACCTTCGAGCGGAGAGGTGGCAGAGTGGTCGAATGTACCTGACTCGAAATCAGGCGTAGGTGCAAGCCTACCGTGGGTTCGAATCCCACCCTCTCCGCCAGTCATTCAAGCATTGAGCCCGGTTTCGCAAGATTCCGGGCTTTTTGCTTGCCGCGCCCTGCACTTCAGCCGGCGCGCCGCCCAAGAACCCTAGCTCCAGCCTTCCAGCCGCATTGTGGCGCGCACCAGGCGCTGGTTTTCCTGTTCGATCTCCATGAAGCTTTCGCGCACGCCGTTGACGTGTTCGCGAGCGATGCGCTCGGCGACCTCCGGCTGGCGATCCATGATCGCCTGATACAGGCGACCGTGCTGGCGGTCGATCATCCGCTTGTGCACCGGCCGGTGGTAAAGGTTGTTGACCGCCGCAAACACACTGTTGAGCATGAGATCGGACAGCGACTGCAGCGTGTGCACGAGCACCGGGTTGTGCGAGGCCTCGTTGATCGCGCGGTGAAACGCGTGATCCAGACGGGCATGCTCTTCTGCCGAGGTCGTCTCGGGCGCCTGCTGCGTCGCTGACATTTCCTCGTAGCGGCGCCGGATCATGATCAGGTCCGCCGCAGTGCCACGCAGGGCCGCCAGCCGTGCCGCCTCGCTCTCCAGGACAGCCCTCACCTCCATCAGGTCGTACAGCGTGCGCGGCTGCGAGTTGAACAGATGCAGCAGCGGCGCAGTCTCGCGCATCGACAGGTTGGCAACGAACGAGCCCTTGCCGTGCTTCGTCACCACGATGCCGTGACTGCGCAGCACCCGCAGCCCCTCGCGCAGCGCCGAACGCGAGGTTCCCAGCTTCTCGCACAGGCGGCGTTCGGACGGTAACGCCTGTCCGGGCTTGAGCACCCCATCGGTGATGAGGCGTTCAATGCGTTGCGCCACCACGTCCGCGACCTGGGCGGACTCCTGCGCCGACTTTTCGAGTTCGACTTTGATGTTCACGGTGGTCCGACCAGTATTGAACCGATATCGATCATAGTCGCTTATGGCTGTATTAGCATTGGGATTCATGGCATTCGAGTCAGCATTCGCCCCGACCGGCTTGAAGAAACTGGTAGGACCACTGGCAGAACACTTGGAATTGACTGTTCCGCGCCCGTAGGATGCGTACCCAACCTAGCCGCGCAGAAGCGACATCGCTGCCGTGCGGAAACTGTGACTGACGCAGACCTCGGGATCTGGCCGCGATGAACATTCTCTACGACGAACGTATTGACGGCGCGCTGACCCGCGTGGATCAGGCTGCCCTGCTTGCCGAGCTGCGCACCGTCATTCCCGATCTGACGATCCTGCACCGCCGCGAAGACCTCAAGCCCTACGAGTGCGACGGCCTGTCGGCCTACCGAACCACACCACTGCTGGTCGTGCTGCCCGAGCGCGTCGAGCAGGTTGCCGCGGTGCTGAAGCTGTGCCACCAGCGCAAGGTGCCGGTCGTCGCGCGTGGCGCGGGCACGGGGCTGTCCGGCGGCGCGCTGCCGCTCGAGCAGGGGGTGCTGCTGGTGATGGCGCGCTTCAACCGCATACTCGAAGTGAATCCGGCCGGCCGCTATGCGCGCGTGCAGCCTGGCGTACGCAACCTGGCGATCTCGCAGGCCGCCGCGCCGTACGAGCTTTACTACGCACCCGATCCGTCCTCGCAGATCGCCTGTTCGATCGGCGGCAACGTGGCGGAAAACGCCGGCGGCGTGCATTGCCTGAAGTACGGGCTCACCGTGCACAACCTGCTGAAGGTGGAGATCCTCACCATCGAGGGCGAGCGCGTCACGCTGGGCGCGGACGCGCTGGACGCGCCCGGCTTCGATCTGCTGGCGCTGTTCACCGGATCGGAAGGCATGCTCGGCGTCGTCACCGAAGTCACGGTGAAGCTGCTGCCCAAGCCGCAGGTCGCGCGCGTGCTGATGGCGAGCTTCGATTCGGTCGACAAGGCCGGTCGCGCGGTGGGCGACATCATCGGTGCCGGAATCATCCCCGGTGGCCTGGAGATGATGGACAAGCTCGCGATTCAGGCGGCAGAGGATTTCATCCACGCCGGCTATCCGGTGGAGGCCGAAGCCATCCTGCTGTGCGAACTCGACGGCGTTGAATCCGACGTCCAGGAAGACATCGAGCGCGTGCGTGCCGTGCTCGACGCGGCCGGCGCCACCGCGGTGAGCCTGGCGCGCGACGAAGCCGAACGGGTGAAATTCTGGGCCGGGCGCAAGAACGCCTTCCCCGCCGTCGGCCGCATGTCGCCGGACTACTACTGCATGGACGGCACCATCCCGCGCCGCCACCTGCCGACCGTGCTGCAGGGCACGGCCGACCTGTCGCAGCAATATGGCCTGCGCGTCGCCAACGTCTTCCATGCCGGTGACGGCAACATGCACCCGCTGATCCTGTTCGATGCCAACGTGCCCGGCGAACTCGAACGCGCCGAGGAACTGGGCGGCAGGATCCTCGAACTGTGCGTCGCGGTGGGCGGCACGATCACCGGCGAGCACGGTGTCGGGCGCGAGAAGATCAACCAGATGTGCGTGCAGTTCAACAGCGACGAGCTGCGCTTCTTCCACGCGGTGAAGGCGGCCTTCGATGCCGACGGCCTGCTCAACCCAGGCAAGAACATCCCGACCCTGCACCGCTGCGCCGAGTTCGGCGCCATGCATGTGCATCAAGGCAAGCTGCCCTTCCCCGAACTGGAGCGATTCTGATGACGACCGAAGTGGCACAGGATGCCGCCCGCGACCAGGACCTGGCCGCCGAGTGGCTGGACCGCGTCAATGCCGCCCTCTCGTCCGGCAGTCCGCTGCGCATCCAGGGCGGCGGCAGCAAGGCGTTCTATGGCCGGCCGGTCGATGGCGACCTCTTCGACTCCCGCGGCCACCGCGGCATCGTCAGTTACGACCCGACCGAACTCGTCGTCACCGCACGCGCCGGCACGCCGCTCGCCACGCTCGAAGCCGAGCTCGCCGCAGCCGGGCAGATGCTCGCCTTCGAGCCGCCGCACGGCGATCTCGGCGCCACCGTGGGTGGCACCGTGGCCGCGGGGCTGTCCGGCCCGCGTCGGCCCTGGGTCGGCTCGGTGCGCGACTTCGTCCTCGGCTGCCGCGTGATCACCGGTGAAGGCAAGCACCTGCGCTTCGGCGGCGAGGTGATGAAGAACGTCGCCGGCTACGACGTCTCGCGCCTGATGGCCGGTAGCCTGGGCTGCCTGGGGCTGATCACCGAAGTGTCGTTCAAGGTGCTGCCCTGTCCGCGCCACCGGCTCGACCTGCGCCTGGAGATCTCCGCCGGGGACGCGATCGCGCGCTTCGCGGAATGGGGCCAGCAGCCGCTGCCGATCAGCGCCGCCTGCCATGACGGCAGCGCGCTGATGCTGCGCCTGGAAGGTGGCGAAGGCTCGGTTGCCGACGCCCACCGGCGCCTCGGTGGAGACGTTGTCCCGGCGGCTTTCTGGGGCGAGCTGAATGAACGCCGCCTGCCCTTCTTCGCCGATCCGCGTCCGCTGTGGCGGCTGTCCATCGGCAACGACAGGCGACTCCCCGCGCTGCCCGGCGACCAGCTCGTCGATTGGGGTGGCGCCCAGCGCTGGCTGAAGTCCGATGCCCCAGCCGAGCAGATCCGCGCCATCGCCATCGCCGCCGGCGGCCACGCGGCCTGCTTCACGCCGGGAGTCACCGACAGCCCCTTCCAGCCGCTGCCCGACGTGCTGATGCGCTACCACCGCCAGCTCAAAGCCCGGCTCGACCCCAGGGGCATCTTCAACCCCGGACGCATGTACGCGGGCCTCTGACCCCACCCGAACCTGGAGCCGACTGACGATGCAAACGAATCTGAGCGAAGCCGCGCGCCAGCTCCCCGGCGCCGACGTGGCCGAACAGGTGCTGCGCACCTGCGTGCACTGCGGCTTCTGCAACGCCACCTGCCCGACTTACCAGTTGCTCGGCGACGAGCTCGACGGCCCGCGCGGGCGCATCTACCTGATGAAGCAGATGCTGGAGGGCGGCGAAGTCAGCGCCAGCACGCGCCTGCACCTGGATCGCTGCCTCACCTGCCGCAACTGCGAGACGACCTGCCCCTCCGGCGTGCAGTACCACAAGCTGCTCGACGTCGGTCGCGCCGCAATCGAACGCTGGGCGCCGCGGGCCCTGGGCGAGCGCCTGCAGCGCGATGCGCTGCGTGCCATCGTGCCGCGCCCGGCCGTCTTCAGGGCCGCCTTGCGCGCCGGCGAGGCGGTGCGTCCGCTGCTGCCCGGTTCGATCGCGGCGAAGCTGCCGCGCTCGCAGCGCGAAGCTGGCGCGCGCCCGGCGCCCCGCCATGCGCGCCGCGTGCTGATGCTGGAAGGCTGCGTGCAGCCCGCCCTGTCGCCCAACACCAACGCCGCCACCGCGCGCGTGCTCGAGCGTCTCGGCATCAGCATCGTCCCCGCCGAGCAGGCCGGCTGCTGCGGCGCGGTGGATTTCCACCTCAACGCGCAGGAGGCCGGACTCGATCGTGCGCGCCGCAACATCGACGCGTGGTGGCCGGCGATCGAAGCGGGGGCGGAAGCCATCGTCCAGACGGCCAGCGGCTGTGGCGCCTTCGTGAAGGAGTACGGCTTCCTGCTGCGCGACGACCCGGCCTACGCGGCCAAGGCGAAACGCGTCAGCGAGCTCGCGCTCGATCTCGTCGAGGTGCTGCGCGGCGAACCGCTCGAAACGCTGGGTGCCAGGGCCGGCGCCAGGCTTGCCTTCCATTGCCCATGCACGCTGCAGCATGCGCAGAAGCTCGGCGGCGCCGTCGAGGCCGTGCTCACGCGCCTCGGCTTCAACCTGACTGCGGTGCCGGACAGCCACCTGTGCTGCGGTTCCGCGGGCACCTATTCGCTCACCCAGCCCGAGCTGTCGCGCCGCTTGCGCGACAACAAGCTCGATGCGCTCGAGAGCGGCAGACCGGACGTGATCGCCACCGCGAACATCGGCTGCCAGACGCACCTGGATGGCGCGGGCCGCACCCCGGTGCGCCACTGGATCGAACTGGTGGACGAAGCCATCGTCTGACGCCGCGCGGGCCGGCACAGACGCCGGCCCGCTCACGACATCTGCAAGGGAGGAGATCACACGCGCCACCGCGCACGAAAAATGGAACGACATTGCCATATCTGACCGCGCCCTGACGGCCCGGATGGCCGCAGGCTTCGTCCATCCGCCAGTCGCGGTTCTGACCTCAGCGCGACGGTCGCTGCGATGCGACACACAAAACGAAAAAACCGGAGACAACCACATCATGGTTTGGCAACAGGTATACAACCCGTTCGGCAACATGGCCCTGTCCACCCTCACCGCTGCGGTTCCCGTGGTCGTGATGCTGGTGGGCCTCGGCTTTCTTCACCTGAAGGCACACATTGCGGCGGCCGCCGGCCTGCTCGCGGCACTGCTCATCGCGGTGTTCGGATTCGGCATGCCGGCCGAGATGGCCGGCAAGGCCGCCTTCCTCGGCGGCCTGACCGGTCTGCTGCCGATCGGCTGGATCGTTCTCAACATCATCTTCCTGCACCAGCTCACCGAGAAGAACGGCAGCTTCAAGGTGCTGCAGGACTCGATCGCCGGCATCACCGAGGATCGGCGCCTGCAGTTGCTGCTGATCGCGTTCGCCTTCGGCGCCTTCTTCGAGGGCGCAGCCGGCTTCGGCACACCCGTCGCGGTGACGGCAGCCATCCTCATCGGCCTGGGCTTCTCGCCGCTGGCGGCGTCGGGTCTGAGCCTGATCGCCAATACCGCGCCGGTGGCCTACGGTGCGCTGGGTACGCCGGTGATCACGCTGGCCAAGGTGCATGGCTATGACGTGTTCGAAGTGTCGGCGATGATCGGCCGTCAGTTGCCCTTCTTCTCCGTGCTGGTCCCGTTCTGGCTGATCTGGGCCTTCGCCGGCTGGCGCGGCATGAAGGAGATCTGGCCGGCCGTGCTGGTCACCGGCGTCAGCTTCGCGATTCCTCAGTTCCTGGTGTCGAACTACATGGGCCCCGAGCTGGTGGACGTCATCGCCGCGATCTGCTCGATGGCGGCGCTGGTGCTGTTCCTTCGCGTGTGGAAGCCCGCGCGCATCTGGACTTCCGTATCCCTGAAGGGTCACGAGAAGGACGGCGGTGAGGCAGCGGAACCGCACGTGCCGACCAAGCATGCGACCGGAGAGGTAGTGAAGGCGTGGACGCCGTGGGCGATCCTGACGACCTTCGTCTTCGTCTGGGGCCTGCCCGCCACCAAGACCTACCTCAACGGGCTCTTCGCGCCAAAGTTCGCGATCGACGGCCTGCACAAGCTGATCGAGAAGGTGCCGCCGGTCGTGCCCAAGCCCACTGCCGAATCGGCGGAGTACGTGTTCAACCTGCTGTCGGCCACCGGCAGCGGCATCCTGTTGTCCGCACTGATCGGCGGGCTGATCATGGGCTACGGCGTGCCTTCGCTGCTGCGCACCTACGGCAAGACGATCTGGCTGGTGCGCTATTCGCTGCTGACCATCGTGCTCATGCTGGGCCTCGGCACGCTCACCCGCTACTCCGGCCTCGACACCACGCTGGGCCTCGCCTTTGCCGCAACCGGTGTGTTCTACCCCTTCTTCGGCACGCTGATGGGCTGGCTGGGGGTTGCGCTGACCGGTTCGGACACCGCCTCCAACGTGCTGTTCGGCGGCATGCAGAAGGTGGCGGCGGAACAGCTCGGTCTGTCGCCCAACCTGATGGGTGCGGCCAACAGCTCGGGCGGCGTGATGGGCAAGATGATCGACGCGCAGTCCATCGTCGTCGCCTCGACCGCCACACGCTGGTTCAACCACGAGGGCGACATCCTGCGCTATGTGTTCTTCCACTCGATCGCGCTGGCCTGCCTGATGGGTCTCTTCGTGTCGCTGCAGGCCTACGTGTACCCCTTCACGAAGATGGTCATCCACTGAGCGCGGGTCGGCTGAGCGCCTGAGACCCCGCTGGACGACGGCCGGCAGACCGCTTCATGCAGTCTGCCGGCCGCTTCCTGTTGACGTGGCCCCTTGCCACGGTGACAGGCGACGCTCAGCGCACGAGGAAGGGGAGATTGGCGGTCGCCGCCTTGCCGTTGCGGTCGCGCAAGGTGATGTACAGGCGGTAGGCGCCCGGGCGTTCCGGCGCCATGAACCGCACGCTCGCGGCGTCTTCGTGCAGCACGCGCACCGCCATGCGCTCGAGCGGCGGCTCGTGGTCGGAATCAGGGCGGCGGCCGACACTTTCGGTCAGCACCTTCCACTCCGTCCGCAGCGGCGAGCCGTCGAACGACGCTGCATCGACACCCGCCGAGATTTCCTGGCCCGGCGCGAATTCGTCGGCAGCGATGCCGATGCCGCGGATCACCGGCGCCGGCGCGGATATGCGCTTGCCCCAGGCGGCGCTCAAGGCATCGGTCATGCCCGTCAGGCTGCCGTCGCCGAGCAGCAGCCCATGCCAGGTTTCCGTCTGTTCCAGCTTCGCGCCCCACAGGAAGGGAAAGGCGCCCTTCACTTGCGGCTCGCGCGCCAGGAATGTCAGCGCATCGCGGAAGTAGGCCGCCTTCTCGGTGCTCGTCGGCTCGATCGGCGCGCCCCAGGGTTTGTGTCCGGCCTGCCACTGGCCGAGCGGGCCGAACTCGGCGATGACCACCGGCTTCTTCACGCCCGCCGCGCGCAGGCGGGGCAGGATCTCGAACAGCCCTCCCGCATAGACGTTCACCCCCAGCAGGTCCACGTGAGGACAGCAGCCGGCCAACAGCCGCAGATCCTCGTCGCTGTGGTCGGACACCGTCATCATCGTCGGGTGAGCCGCATCGAGCGCCTTCACGATGCCGGCCAGCCGGTCCACCTCGCGCCAGGCCGGCAGCGGATCGGTTTGCGCCAGCTCCACCTCATTGCCCACGCCCCAGGCCAGCAGCGCCGGATGCGCGCGATAGCGAAGCACGAACTGGCGGATGCCCTGCTCCTGCCTTTCCACCGCTTCCCGATCGTCGAGCCGGAAACCCAGCCGCGGATGCCCCACCCAGAGGCCCATCACAACCTTCAGCCCCAGCCGTTGCGCCTCGTCGAGCACCCAGGCGTGCGATTCGCTGTAGACCCGCACCACCTTGGCTCCAGCCGCGGCAAGCTTCGCCAGTGCATCGCGATCCCCCTCGAAGGCGGCGCCCTGCCACTGCAACGGTGCCGAGGCCGGGGCCGGTCCCCGCGCAGACCGCTCGGCGCCCGCCACCAGGCCTGGGTTGATCAGCCCCGCCGCGAGCAGCCCCACGGCGAAGAGCGCCTTCGCGAGGACGCATCGCCCGCGAAACGCCAACGCCCGCCCTGAACCCGTCGCGTTCATGAGCCGAAATGCGACGGTAACCAGCCGCGCTCCACCGCCTCGCGCAGGCACCAGGCCGGCGTGGTTTCGGTCCGGTAGCTCCAGAAGAACCAGCCCGCCAGGTTCTCGAAGGTGGCGAGCTGCGCGGCGGCATAACCACGAAAGGCCACGGCACGCTGAAAGTCGTCGAGGCCGTCGAGCGCACTGTTGAACGGCCCCTCTGCCCACAGCGAGACTTCCTGCAGGTCCATGCCCAGGCTCCATTCGCCACACACGCTGCGCAGGCCGAGTTCCGCCTCGATCGCGTCGCCCTCCTGGCGCCAGTCGTCGATCGTCTTGCGCATGTGGCCGTAGATGTCCATGTCGATGTCCTCGCGCCCGAAGCACTGGTAGCGATGCACGTCGAAGATCACATTGACGAACTCGGGCCCTTTCAGCAGGCACTGGTATTCGCGGAAGGAGCGGAATCCGTCGTGGAACATGAAGGCCACGCGCTCGGCGGCGCAATGACGGCGGATGCGCTCATAGGCATCGATGTAGTAGGCCTTCAGGTAATCGGTGGGCACATCCCAGCGCGGCTCGTTGAGCGCCTCGATCGCATGCAGCGCGGGATGGTCGCGATAGCGCTGCGCAATGCGCTCGAGGACGTCGAGGGAATGCTCGCGGTATTCGGGCCGCGTGTGCCATTCGCACACGTCCTTGATGCCGCCGTTGTCGAAACCGTTCTGGCAGCCCGGCGCCGCATGCAGATCGAGCACCACGCGCAAGCCGAACTCGTACGCCCATTTCATGGCGCGGTCCAGCACGGCGATGCCGCCGCTCACGAAGGGATGGCGATTGTCGCCATAGCTGCGGTGGTACGGGTAGTCGGGGCCGAAGATCCAGTGCCCGAACGGGATGCGTACCGCGTTCAGGCCTCGCTCGGCAATCCAGCGGAAATCCTCGCGCGTGATGAAACTATCCCAGTGCGCGCGCAGGCGCGGCGCGGCGCCGCTGCCCATTTCCACGCACCAGGTTGTTTCGTCCGTCGCTGCCAGTCCGTCGAAGATGCTGGGCACCATCCATTTCTCCAGTACCAGCCATCCGCCCAGGTTCACGCCGCGAAGCCGCCTCTTGTTCTCGTTCATGGCCTTTCCCCTCTGCTCTCGTCGGTTGGGTGGTCGATCCCCGCCCGCGGGCGAAGCGCGCCACGGAGATTATGCGCTTGTGCCATGTGCGAAATGCCAGGCATCGTTCACGGCGCACTACAATCGAAACGGTCTGCAATCGGCAAACGGGAGCGCGGCGTGGAACGACCTTGGTGGCAGGGGGCGGTGGTCTACCAGATCTATCCGCGCAGCTTCATGGATTCCAATGGCGACGGCATCGGCGACCTCGATGGCGTCACCGCTCGCCTCGACTATCTGTCCTGGCTCGGCGTCGATGTGATCTGGCTGTGTCCCATTTTCCGCTCACCCAACGACGACAACGGCTACGACATCAGCGACTACCAGGACATCATGGCCGAGTTCGGCACCATGGCCGACTTCGACCGCCTGCTCGCCGAGGCACATCGCCGCGGCATTCGCGTCATCCTGGACCTTGTGCTCAACCACACCAGCGATGAACACCCCTGGTTCATCGAATCGCGCTCGTCGCGCCACAACCCGAAGCGGGACTGGTATGTCTGGCGCGACGGCCGCAACGGGCGCGAGCCGAACAACTGGGCGAGCATCTTCGAGGGCTCGGCCTGGAAGCTGGATCCGGCCACCGGTCAATACTTCCTGCACCTGTTCTCGGAGCGCCAGCCCGACCTGAACTGGGAAAACCCGTCGCTGCGCCAGGCGATGTACGACATGGTGCGCTGGTGGCTGGACAAGGGCATCGACGGCTTTCGCATCGACGCCATCAGCCACCTGAAGAAAGCGCCCGGCCTGCCCGACCTGCCCAATCCGCATCGCCTGCGCTACGTCCCCTCGTACGACATGCACATGAACCAGCCCGGTGTGCTGGACTTCGTCGACGAGCTGTCGCGCGAGACCTTCCAGCGCTACGACATCATGACGGTGGGCGAGGCGAACGGTGTGTCGCCGGCGCAGGCGGTGGAATGGGTCGGCGGCGAACAACGGCGCCTGAGCATGATCCTGCAGTTCGAGCACTGGACGCTGTGGTCGCGCGATCCGCATGCCGGGCTCGATCTGGTCGCCCTCAAGCGCATCTTCGGCCGCTGGCAGCGCACGTTGCATGAGCGGGGCTGGAACGCGCTCTACCTCGAGAACCATGACCTGCCGCGGGTGGTGTCGCGCTGGGGCGATCCACAACGTTTCCGTCATGAGAGCGCCACCGCGCTGGCGACGATGTATTTCCTCATGGAGGGAACACCCTTCATCTACCAGGGCCAGGAACTCGGCATGGCCAACACCGTGTTCCACAGCCTGGCCGAATTCGACGACGTTTTTGCACGCAACCGTATCGCGCAGATGCGTTCCGAAGGACGCGGCGACAGCGACATCCTCGCCGAGCTTGCACTGACCGCGCGCGACAATTCACGCACCCCCATGCCCTGGGACGACAGCGCGAACGCCGGTTTCAGCTCGGCTGAGCCGTGGCTGCGCATCAATCCGGAATACCGCGCGGTAAACGTAGCCGCCCAGCGCAAGGCGGATCGCTCGGTGCTGCATTTCTATCGCAGCCTGATCGCGCTGCGCGCGGCCGAGCCGGCATTGATCCACGGCCGCTACGACCTGCTTCTCGAGCGCAATCGGCAGATCTACGCCTATACCCGCACGCTGGGCGACCGGGGTTTCCTGATCATCTGCAATCTGACGTCCCGCGAGGCACTTTATCGCCACCGCCATCTGCCCTTGCGCCACGACGCGCTGGCACTCGCCAACCAAGAGGTGCCGGCCCACCCTGTGGTCACGCAGTGCGTGCTGCGTCCCTTCGAGGCGCGGGTGTATCGCATCGATCCGACCTGAGCGTCGCCGCGGGGGATATGCCGCTCAGTTGTCCATAGCGTTGTTCACCAGCGGGGGCGTGGTGCCGCTGGCGAGGCCCTCGATCAGCGCGAAGAGGCGCTTGTAGAACTCGGCATCGGCGATCGTTTCCTCGCCGACCTTGACCAGCGCTTCCTTGTCCGACGTCCAGGGCAGCGAAATCCCACCGATCCCGGCGACATTCACCGCAGTGCTGCTGGGGGCGGACTTCAACTCGAAGCGTTTCTCCAGCGCATTCGCGTAGACGGCCGCACCGAGGCTGCTGGGCAGGCAGAAGAGCGTGATGCCCAGCGTCACCCCACGATCCGACCTGGGCTGGAAAAACTTCTCGCCGTGGATGCGCGTCGGATTCGCGTCGTCGATCTGGTAGCCCTGGCTCAGTAGCGCACGCTTGCCCAGTTCGCAGGCACCCGCAGGGTCACGTGCGATCCAGCTCATGAAGGGCGACTCTGCCTGAAAGGTTTCGGTCATATAGACGGGCGGCGGACGCGACGACCCGCAGCCCGCCAGAGTAAGCCCGACCCACAGAGAGAGGAGCAGTCGGCTTGAAACTCGAGACATTGGAGCGGCACACTGGCTGAATCTGAAGGACGAATGGTAGAACATTCGTCGCTGCGCTTGCTTGCTTCTTTGCACCCGCAGCAGCCCTCGACCGAAACAGGATGCAAGCCGATGCGCAAGATCGCTGGACACTGGCTCTCCGTGCTGCAGAAGACGCTGCACATCTGGCTGGAGGCGCAGTCCTTCATGCACGCTGCGGCCCTCGCCTTCTTCACGCTGTTTTCGGTCGCGCCGGTCGTCATCGTGGCGGTGACGATCGTCGGCCTGGCGCTGGGCGAGGAAGCCGCCCAGGGACGGATCGCGCAGCAACTGCAGGCCACCATCGGCACCGAAGCAGCCCAGGCGGTGCAGACCGCGGTGGCGGCGAGCCGCATCGAACGCAGCGGCATCCTGCCGTCGCTGGCCGGCCTCGCCGCGATGCTGTTCGGCGCCACGACGGTTTTCGCGCAGATGCAGACCGCGCTCAACGCGATCTGGGGCGTGACGCCGCGGCCGACTCGCAGCAGCATCTTCCTGTACGTGAAGACCCGCCTGCTGTCCCTCACCGTCGTCCTGGCGATCGGTTTCGTCCTGCTGGTGTCGCTTTTGCTGAGCGTCGTCGTCCGGGCGCTGGTCGTTTTCGCCCAGGCGTGGTTGCCGGTGCCACCGGCGCTGCTCCTGGGCGTCGATGCGGTGGTGTCCGTGGGCGTGGTCAGTCTGCTGTTCGCGACGATCTTCCGCGTGCTGCCCGACGTGATCCTCTCCTGGCGGGACGTGTGGTTGGGCGCGCTGGTGACCGCCCTGCTCTTCGGTTTGGGCCGCAGCCTCATCGCGCTGTACCTGTCGACCACCGCCACGGCGTCCACCTACGGCGCCGCCGCCTCGCTGGTGTTGCTGCTGATGTGGGTGAACTACTCGTCCCTGATCCTGCTGTTCGGCGCCGCCTTCACCCGCGCCAACGTGCAGGCGCGCGGGCAGTCGGTTCGCCCGCGGGTAACCGCCATCCGCATCCATCGGCAGCTCGTCGAAGACGAGCCCCGCGCGTGACAATCCGGGCCTCATGCCGCGACATTTCGTGCGCGTCATCAACGCTTGCCGCCCCATCCCCGCTTGGACGCGCCCCACCCGCATCAGTCACAGCCACTGGCCTTGCAATCCCGTTCTCGACGTGTAGAATTCGCGCCCTTGAAGCACGACGGCTAGGCTGGATTGCCCAAGCCCGCAGTTTCGGCAGGCTGCCCCCGGCGTCGTCAGCTCAAAAAGGGTGTTGAAGGGAGTATTTTTTCCGCTATAATGCGGCCTCTTCGTTGCACCACAACGTTGGACCACAAAGCGCCCGTAGCTCATCTGGATAG
>JAFEFC010000012.1:102563-172975 GCA_018240785.1 Pseudomonadota bacterium
TTCGAATCCTTCCGGGCGCGCCACACAAAACGGCTTGAAGCCCAGTCCTTGCGACTGGGCTTTTTGCTTTTTCGGCGCCCGATCGGACAGCCGCGCGTCGCGCCACTGGCAGCCGTGGTACGGTTTGCGGCATCGCGCTCCCGGGGCTGCACCTTCCTGCAATGAAAGACGCCTACACCCTGCTCGGTCTCAAACCCGGTGTCTCCGCGAAAGACGTCAAGCGCGCATTCCGGCGACTGGCCATGCAATGGCACCCGGACCGCAATCCGGACCCTGCCGCCCTCGAACACTTCAAGTCCTTGCGCGCGGCTTATGAGCGCCTTCTGGCACACGCAGAGATCGGGGCAACGGCTGAGGAACCCGCACCGACAGCATCAACCGCGTCGGAAAAGCAGGCGGCCTCCAGGGGCGCCGATCGTCACCAGGAGCTGATCCTCAGCATCGAGGAAGCCTGGCTGGGCTGCGAGAAATCCGTGCGCGTCCCGCAGGAATCCGCCTGCCCGACCTGTGAGGGCAGCGGCACGGAGAAACTCGCCCACACCCAGCTCTGCAAGCACTGTCACGGCTCAGGCCGCATCCGCGTGGCCGGCGGCTTGCACCGTTGCGAAACCTGCGGCGGCCGCGGATACCTGAGTCAACGAACGTGCACGATCTGCGATGGCAGCGGAAACGTCCGGACGTGGCGCACGCTTGCGGTGAAGATTCCGCCGGGTCTGATCAGCGGTGACGAATTGCGCGTCGCCGGTGCCGGCGCCCCCCCTTCGGAGCCCGACGGACGCAGCGGCGATCTCCGCTTGCGCGTCCGCCTTGCCGAACACGCCCTGTACCGTCTCGAAGGGCGCGATCTGAGGCTGTCGCGCCCGGTCAGCGCGCTGCGCATGCTGGCCGGCGGCGACATCGAAGTGCCGCTGCCCGCCGGGCCGCTCAGGCTGAAGGTCCAGGCCGGAACCGCGGAGCCGCGCGAACTGCGCATCGAAGGGGCCGGCTTCCCCGCCGGACGCGGGCAGGCAGCCGGCGCACTCATCGTGGAGCTGCAGCCGGTCATGCCCGAGGCTCTCAACAGCCGCCACCAGCGCCTGCTGGCGGAACTGGACGCCGAGCTATCCGGCAACGCAAGTTGTCATTACCCCACACTCGCGACCTGGGAAGCAGGCTGGCTTGCCTCCCGGCCGTCGGGGCGGGCTGAGTGAGGGATCGCCGGCCAGGCAATCGCCGTGAGGCTCAGAGCGCCGGCTCAAGCACTTCGATGCCGCCCATGTAGGGCACCAGAACCTTGGGAATCACCACTGAGCCGTCGGCCTGCTGGTAGTTCTCGAGCACCGCAACCAGCGTGCGGCCGACAGCGAGGCCGGAGCCGTTCAGCGTGTGGACCAGCTCGTTCTTGCCGTTGGCGTTCTTGAAGCGGGCCTGCATGCGGCGCGCCTGGAAGGCCTCGCAGTTGGAGCAGCTCGAGATCTCGCGATACGTGTTCTGCGCCGGCAGCCAGACCTCGAGGTCGTAGGTCTTCGCCGCCGAGAAGCCCATGTCACCGGTGCACAAGGCCACCACCCGGTACGGCAGGCCGAGCCTCTGCAGCACCGTTTCAGCGTGCCCCACCATCTCCTCGAGCGCTTCGTAGCTCTTTTCCGGATGGACGATCTGCACCATCTCGACCTTGTCGAACTGGTGCTGGCGGATCATGCCGCGCGTGTCGCGCCCTGCACTGCCAGCCTCGGAGCGGAAGCACGGGCTGTGCGCCGTCAGCCTGACCGGAAGGGCGTCGAGCGGCAGCACCTGGTCGCGCACGCTGTTGGTCAGTGAAATCTCCGACGTCGAGATCAGGTACTGCTCGCCGGCCTGCTCGTCACCCCCCCGCAGTACCCAGAACATGTCATCGCGGAACTTGGGAAGCTGCCCCGTGCCGACGAGGATGTCGCGGTTGACGATGTAAGGCGTGTAGCACTCGGTGTAGCCATGCTCGCCGGTCTGCAGGTCGAGCATGAATTGCGCCAAGGCACGATGCAGGCGTGCCACCTTGCCGCGCATGAAGGTGAAGCGGGAGCCCGACAGCCGCGCACCGGTATCGAAATCCAGGCCAAGGCCCGCACCGATCTCGACATGATCGCGCACCTCGAAGTCGAAGCTCGCAGGGCTGCCCCAGCGCCGCACTTCCACATTGCCGCTCTCGTCCTCACCCAGGGGGACGCTCTCGTGCGGCAGGTTGGGCAGGCCGAGCAGGAAGGCCTCCATCTTCTCCAGCAGGCCGGGCAGCGCCTGCTCGCAGGCCTTCAACTCATCGCCCAGCCGTGCAACGTCAGCGAGCACGGCGGAAGCGTCCTCGCCCTTGCCCTTGAGCATGCCGATCTGCTTGGACAGCGCATTGCGCTTCGCCTGCAGTTCCTGAGTGCGGGTCTGAAGCGACTTGCGCCCGTCTTCCAGCGCGGCGAAGGTCGTCGCATCGAGCGTCAGGCCCCGGCTTGCGAGCCGTGCGGCGACAGTTTCTATGTGACTGCGAAGGAGTTGGACATCGAGCATGAGAAGATCCTGAAAGGTTTCCGATTCAGCAGCTTAGCCACTGAAGTTCATCGAAAGACTGCAGAAAAGGCGTCAAGCCTCTGTTGAAACACGACTAACGACAGTTCAGGCGACACCGCGCAGTGCAACATCTTTGATTATCAAAATCAATGCCTTGCGACGAAGCCATGGGCAAATTTGGCTTGCCATTTCCATTTCTACGCATATTCTTAAAGGAGATCTGAATCAATGCCGCGCAAGACGGCTGAAATGACATCTGGAGGGGTACCCATGCTGTCGATTCGTGATTGTCTCGATTATTGCGATCTCACTGAAGACGAAGTTGCACTCGTTGCCGAACATGAAGGCATTCCCGACGCTGCCGCCGCGCAGGTTGTGTGCGGACTGGTGCAGACACCGGAGGGCGTGTTGCTGGTCACCAATTACATGCTGGACCTGATCGAGCGCGCCGACGAGGAAGGCGATCACGCGAAAGCGGATCGCGCGCGGTCGCTGTGTGCCAGATTCATGGCCGACCATCCGCTTCGTCACTGATCGACATTCGCTCACTCGCTTCCTGCATCACAGCCGCGCCGGCCGCCCGATCCAGGGCGCGCAGGCGCGCCAGCTTTTCCGCAATGCGGATCTCGAGCCCGCGCGGCACAGGCTCATACCAGCCGGGTTCTTCCATTCCTTCAGGGAGGTAGCGTTCACCTGCCGCATAGGCATCCGGCTCGTCGTGCGCGTAACGGTACGCCTTTGCGTAACCGAGATCCTTCATGAGACGAGTCGGCGCGTTGCGCAGATGCAGCGGCACGGGACGGGACGCATCCTGCTTCACGAAGGCCCGCGCCGCATTGTAGGCCTTGTACACCGCATTCGATTTCGCCGCGCAAGCGAGGAACACCGCCGCCTGGGCAAGCGCGAGTTCGCCCTCGGGCGAGCCCAGGCGCTCGTAGCTCGCGCATGCGTTCAACGTGATTTCGAGCGCCCGCGGATCGGCCAGACCGACATCCTCGACCGCCATGCGTACCAGCCGCCGTCCGAGATAATGCGGATCGACCCCGCCATCGAGCATTCGGCACAGCCAGTAGAGCGCGGCGTCGGGATGGGATCCCCGCACCGACTTGTGCAACGCGGAGATCTGATCGTAAAACGCTTCCCCACCCTTGTCGAAACGGCGCAGGTTGCGCGACAGGGCGTCGTCCACGAAAGACGGCGTCACCGGATTCACGTTGGCCGTCTCGGCGGCGATCTGAACCTGTTCGATCAGGTTCATCAGGCGCCGTGCGTCGCCGTCGGCGAAACCGACGAGACGGTCGCGCGCGTCGTCCTCGAAGACCAGTTCGGGGCAGGCCAGCGCGCATGCACGATTGAACAGTTCTCCCAGCGCCTGTGCGTCCAGGGGCTCGAGGACATAGACGGCGGCACGCGACAGCAGCGCCGAATTGACCTCGAAGGACGGGTTTTCGGTCGTGGCGCCGATGAAGGTCACCAGCCCCTGTTCGACGTAGGGCAGGAACGCATCCTGCTGCGCCTTGTTGAAGCGATGCACCTCATCGACGAACAGAATTGTGTGGCGCCCGCGCGCCTTCGCCGCCTGCGCCTGCTGAATGGCTTCGCGGATCTCCTTGACGCCGGAAAACACCGCCGAAAGCGCGACGAACTCGGCGTCGAAACCCTGCGCCATGAGCCGTGCGAGCGTCGTCTTGCCCACGCCGGGAGGCCCCCACAGGATCATCGAATGTGGCTTGCGCGCTGTGAACGCGAGCCGCAAGGGTTTGCCGGGGCCCAGCAGGTGCGCCTGTCCAGCCACCTCGTCGAGGCTGCGCGGGCGCATGCGCTCGGCAAGCGGGACCCGTGGCGGCTCGAGATCCTCGAACAGATCGCTCATTCGCGCAGGCTCACCGCGCCGCAGGAACGGAATCCACCATGTCGCCGATCACGTCGGCGCCGGCAGGCGCGATAAAGCGAAAACGCGCTGCGTCCAGCGGTGGATTCGGGTGGAGCCGGGTGAAGTTGAGCTGCGTCGTCTGGCCGAAATTGTCCCTCATCTCCATGCGCTTGAGCTCCCCGCCTGCGAGGCCGATACGCAGGGATTCGAAAGCCCCCTCGGCACGCTTCGGCCGCGCCTCGACCCAGTCGAGCCCTCCGCTGCTGCCCGCATCGCTCAGGACGAAGTTCTCGTCCAGCGAACCGCTGCCGAACAGGATGGCCGCCGGCGTGGCGCCGAGCGCGTCTCCGATATGGCGCACCGTGACCTGGTTGAGGTCGCGGTCCCAGGTCCACATGCGCTGGCCGTCACCGACGAGCAATTGCGGATAAGGCTTCTCGTACTCCCAGCGAAACTTGCCTGGCCGGGAGAAGGCAAAGTGGCCGACGGACTGTTGCGGCTTGCGCCCCGACTTGGCAGCCACGACCTGCTCGAACTCCCCTTCCGCGCTGCGCGTTGCCGCAACGAACTGGCGCAACTGCACCACTGCATCAGCGGCCGACGCCATACCGCCAGCGATGAACAACGCCATCCCCAGCGCCAGGCGTCGCGCGGCCATCCCTGTCGGGTTCCAGCAAAATGCTCTCATTCAGTCTCCTTCGCAGGCACGATCACTTCACGGTTTCCGTTGCTGCCCATCGGAGATACGAGCCCGGCACGCTCCATTTGTTCAATGAGCCGCGCCGCGCGGTTGTAACCAATCCGCAAATGCCTTTGTACGAGAGAGATCGAGGGGCGCCGCGTCTTGACGACAACCTCCACCGCCTGGTCATAGAGCGGGTCGGCCTCGCCGTCGCCCCCTTCCCCCCCGCCTGCGCCGAGCGCAGCATCGAGATCGTCCTCGGCCGCCGCGAGAATGCCCTCCACATAATCGGGCGGACCGACGCGCTTCAGATGTTCAACGACCTTATGCACTTCATCGTCGGCAACGAAAGCGCCGTGCACCCGGATGGGCAGACCGGTCCCTGGCGCCAGGTAGAGCATGTCGCCCATGCCGAGCAGGGCTTCCGCCCCCATCTGGTCAAGGATGGTGCGTGAATCGATTTTCGACGACACCTGGAAGGCGATCCGGGTCGGCACGTTGGCCTTGATCAGGCCGGTGATCACATCCACCGACGGACGCTGCGTGGCAAGGATCAGATGGATGCCGGCCGCACGCGCCTTCTGCGCAAGCCTCGCGATCAGCTCCTCGACCTTCTTGCCCACGACCATCATCATGTCGGCGAGTTCGTCGACGACGACGACGATATAGGGCAGCGGTTCGAGCGGTTCCGGACTCTCCGGCGTGATCGAGAAGGGATTGGTGAGTGGCGTCTCGGCCCTGCGCGCTTCCAGCACGGCCTTGTTGAAGCCGGCCAGGTTGCGCACGCCGACCGCCGCCATCAGCTTGTAGCGTTTGTCCATCTCGGCGACGCACCAGTTCAGCGCATTGGCCGCGTGCTTCATGTCGGTGACGACGGGCGCCAGCAGATGGGGAATGCCTTCATAGATCGACAGCTCGAGCATCTTGGGGTCGACCATGATGAGGCGCACGCGCTCCGGCTCGCTCTTGTAGAGGAGCGACAGGATCATCGCGTTGATGCCGACCGACTTGCCCGAACCTGTGGTGCCGGCGACCAGCAGGTGCGGCATCTTGGCCAGGTCGGCCACGACAGGCTGGCCACCGATGTCCTTGCCCAGGACGACGGTGAGCGGCGAGTTCATGTCGTGATACGCCTTGGAGCCGATGATTTCCGACAGGCGGACAGTCTGTCGCTTGGGGTTGGGCAACTCCAGCGCCATGCACGACTTGCCGGGCACCGTCTCCACCACGCGCACCGACACCAGCGACAGTGCGCGCGCGAGATCCTTGGCCAGATTGACGACCTGGCTGCCTTTCACGCCCACGGCGGGCTCGATCTCGTAGCGCGTGATCACCGGGCCGGGATAGGCTGCGATCACCTTCACTTCGACGCCGAAGTCGGCAAGCTTGGTCTCGATCAGGCGCGAGGTGAATTCGAGCGATTCGGCCGACGGCGGCTCGACATCCGTGGAAGCCGGATCGAGCAATGCGATGGGCGGAATTGCTCCCACCGACTCGTCGATGAAGAGCGGTTGCTGGCGTTCCTTTTCGACACGCTCGGACTTTTGCACTGAAACCACCGGCGGCTCGATCCGCAGCGGCGCCGGCGCGGTCTTTTCCGTCTTGCGCCTGCGTGTCTCCACGACTTCCTCGCGTTTCTGGGCAACCTGCTTGCCGACCCGGCGATCCTGCCAGCGCACCCAGCCCTGCTGCACCGCCACCACCGCCTGCTCGAGCGCGAGCCCCACGCGTTCGACGAAAGCGAGCCAGGAGACACCGGTGAACAGGGACAAGCCAGACGCGAGCGCAGCCAGCAGCAGCAGCGTGCCACCCGTGAAGCCGAAATAGCGCTGGATCGAGTGGCCCAGCTCCATGCCGATGAGACCGCCCGGCGCAAGCGGCACGGCGCCCCCGTGGCTATGGAAGCGCAGCGATTCGAGCGCGCTGCTGGCCAGCAGGACGACGAGGAAGCCGAGCATGACGAAGAAGAACGAACGCCGATCCAGCGTCAGCCGGTTCTTCAGCCGCCGGAATCCCCACATCAGGCCGTATGCCAGAAAGACGACCCACCACCATGCGGAAAGACCGAAAAGGTAGAGCAACAGATCCGCCAGCCAGGCGCCGAAACGCCCCCCCGGATTCGTGACGCGCGCCGTCGCCGAGGCGTGCGACCATCCAGGGTCGCTCCTGTTGTAGCCGAGCAGCACCAGCCCGACGTAAAGCGACATGACGCCCAGGATCAGCCAGCGCGCCTCCTGCAACAACAAGGAAATTTTTTCGGGAAGGGGCTGGGAGCGATGCGACGAGCGAGACTGCATGGAGGGGCGGCAAAAGGCCTGAAAGAGACTTCGAGGCCGGATTATAAGCGATCCCCCGCTCCCGCAGTCTCGAGGCGTCTGCCGACCGCCGTCGCCCGAGCGCAGCATGGCGCAATGTGGGCCGCGGCCGCAGCGCCCCGATCAGACCTCGCTGAGGCGGTCCCGCAAGATGATGCCCTGTGGCGTTTCCTCGATCAGGCCCTGCTGTCCGAGATCTTTCATCACCCGGCTGACCATCTCCCGGGACGCACCGATCATCTTCGCGATGTCCTGCTTCGAGATCTTGCGCACCACGACCGTCTTGCCGTCGATGTCCTCCGACATCTCGATGAGCAGGCGCGCCACGCGACCATAGACGTCCATCAGCGCCAGGCTCTCGATCTTGCGATCGGCGTCGCGAAGACGCTCGACGAGATTGCACATGATGCGCCATGCAATGTCGAAGTTGTCGTGCATGATCTGGCGGAAGTCATGCTTGGAAATCATCACCAGATCCGAGGCGACCACCGCGATGACCGAGGCCGAACGGGGCTGCTCGTCGAAGATTCCCATCTCGCCGAACAGTTCGCCCTGCCCGAGAATCGAAAGAATGACTTCGCGGCCGTCCTCGTCACTCACGACGACCTTCAAGCTGCCGGTAAGAACGAAATAGACGTAGTCTGGCCGATCACCCGCGTTGACGACCGTCTGCCCGCGTGGAATCCGACGCATCATTGCGGCGCGTGCCACCGTGGCGAGCACCTCCTCCGACAACCCGTGGAAAAGGGGAAAAGTCTTGAGGGCAATGGGAGAAACGACCGTTGATTGACTCATGCTGTCTCCGGATGACGCGGACCACTCTGAAATTCCGTGAAGCTTGTCACAAGTTTAAACGAATATTCGTCGGAGCGATGAACGCCACGTCGTCAATCGGCGCCCGGACGCAAGCTGCCGCTCGATTGCCCCCGCCTATGACCTTGATGCGCCCGGCCCCTTTGCCCGCTCGCATATAATGCGGATCCTTCCCGATTTGCCGGAAATTCAAGTCATGACCACCAAGCACGCCCGCCTGATCATCCTGGGCTCTGGCCCCGCCGGTTATACCGCCGCAGTCTACGCAGCACGCGCGAACCTGAACCCTGTGCTCATCACCGGCCTCGCCCAGGGCGGTCAGTTGATGACGACGACCGAAGTGGACAACTGGCCTGCCGATGCCGAGGGTGTGCTGGGCCCGGACCTGATGGCACGGTTCCAGCGGCATGCCGAGCGCTTCAATACCGAGATGATCTTCGATCACATCCACACCGCGAAAGTGCAGGAAAAGCCTTTCCGTCTCATCGGCGACAGCGGCGAATACACCTGCGACGCGCTCATCATTGCCACCGGCGCCACCGCGAAGTACCTGGGGCTGCCCTCGGAAGAGGCCTTCTCCGGGCGCGGCGTGTCGGCCTGCGCTACCTGCGACGGGTTCTTCTACCGCAATCAGGATGTGGCCGTGATCGGTGGCGGCAACACGGCGGTCGAGGAAGCCCTTTACCTTGCGAACATCGCGAGCAAGGTCACGCTCGTGCATCGTCGCAACAAATTCCGCGCCGAGAAGATCATGATCGACAAGATGATGGAGAAGGTCGCGGCCGGCAAGATCGTGCTCGAACTCGACGCCACGCTCGATGAGGTGCTCGGCGACAAGTCGGGCGTCACCGGGATGCGGATCCGCAACGTCAACAACGGCGAAACACGCGACCTTCCGCTGCAGGGCGTGTTCATCGCCATCGGTCACAAGCCCAATACCGACATCTTCGAAGGTCAGCTCGAGATGGAGGGCGGCTACATCGTTACGTACGGCGGGCGGAACGGGAATGCCACCCAGACCAGCATTCCCGGCATCTTCGCGGCCGGCGATGTGCAGGACCATGTCTATCGCCAGGCGGTGACGTCCGCCGGCACGGGCTGCATGGCGGCACTCGACGCCGAGCGCTATCTGGACGCCCTTGGCGCCTGAGGACGCGCGCCAATGCCCCGCCGTTCTCGCACCGCCTCGGCCCGGCATGCCCGAGCCCTCGCCGGCGCGGCCGGCGGCGGCGCGGCGCGCACGGCGAGCCCTTTCGAAGCCCTGGCGCGCCTTGGGAAAACAAGCGAGCCGACGCCCACAACGCCCCGAGCCCCTTCTGCGGGTGGTGGCAATGCCGCGAAGCTGCCAGAGGCGGATCGGGCAACCAAGGGGGACACCGTCGTCGACGCAGACGATGTCGCCCTGTTCCTCAAGGCGAATGCGAACACACGTCCGCTTGCCCATGGAGGACGGCTCGAGCTTGAACGCCCCCGCCCCGAGCCGATTCCCCGCTTCAGCACTCTGCCACAAGCGGAAGATGGGCCGATGGTACGCCACGCCGTCTCCGATGCGCTCCGCGCAGCCTATGAGGACGTCACGCCGCTCAAAGACACCGGGCGCGTCGTGCTGGATACGCCCGCACGCCATCGGGATCGATCCCTCCACGCGCAGGAAACAACCGCATACGGTGCTGTAGCGGAAGGCCCAGCGGCGCTTCCATCCGACGTCGACGCCAACGACCCCAACGCGCTCTTCCGCTACGCGATGAGCGGCGCGAAGCCGATCGATACACGCAATCGCGTGGTACTCGAACGCCCCTCGCCCGCGCCCTCACCAATCAAGCGCGAGGCCGACGAGCGCGCTGCGCTGACCGAATCCCTGAGCGCGCCACTCAGCTTCGAAGATCGGCTGGACATGGGTGATGAAGCGGCCTTTCTGCGTACCGGGCTGCCGCGTCGGGTCCTGAGCGATCTGCGGCGCGGGCGCTGGGTCCTGCAAGGACAAATCGACCTGCACGGTCTCACCCGCGACGAAGCTCGCGCAGCCCTCGGCCACTTTCTCACCACAAGCCTGCAGCAGGGTCACCGCTGCATCCGCGTGATTCACGGCAAGGGGCTGGGTTCCCCAGGACGCGTATCCATCCTCAAGCAGCTCTCGAGAGGCTGGCTGGCACAGCGCGAGGAAATACTGGCATTTTGCCAAGCCGGGCCACACGATGGCGGCGCCGGGGCGCTCCTGGTTCTGATGCGGGCGCAGAACGCAGCCCGCGACTGAAACAAACGACGCCGCGTTCAGATCGCGGCTTCGTTGACCTCTCCGGTGCGGATGCGCACCACCTGCTCCACCGGCATCACGAAGATTTTGCCATCGCCGATCTTCCCCGTGTGTGCGGCCTTCACGATCGCCTCGACGGCCTGCTCCACCATGTCGTCACCGAGCACGACCTCGACCTTGATCTTGGGCAGGAAGTCCACCACGTACTCAGCGCCACGGTACAGCTCCGTGTGCCCTTTCTGCCGGCCGAAACCCTTGACCTCGGTCACGGTCAGGCCGGTGATCCCCACTTCCGATAGTCCTTCACGCACTTCGTCCAGCTTGAAAGGCTTGATGATCGCTTCAATCTTTTTCATTCATGTCTCCTGGTCCCTGGTCCGGCATTTCGCTCGTGCAAACCTCATCCGTTCGCGCTCAGAACTCGTCCTGGTAACGGGATGTTATCGGATATCGCCAGTCCCTGCCGAAGCCGCGCTGCGTGACACGGATACCGACCGGCGCCTGGCGACGCTTGTATTCGTTGCGCTTGAGCATGGCCACCGTGCGTCGCACATCCGCCTCCGGAAAGCCTGCAGCGATGATCTGCCGCGGCGACTCGTCCCGTTCCATGTAGGCCTCGATGATCGCGTCGAGCACCTCGTACGGAGGCAGACTGTCCTGGTCCGTCTGACCCGGCTTGAGCTCGGCCGAAGGCGGGCGGTCGATGATGTTCTGCGGTATCACCGGACTGACGCTGTTACGCCAGTTCGAAAGTCGGTACACGAAGGTCTTGTACAGGTCCTTCAGCACCGCGAAACCGCCCGCCATGTCGCCATAGAGCGTGGCGTAACCTGTCGCCATCTCGCTCTTGTTCCCCGTGGTGAGGACGATCGCGCCGGTCTTGTTCGAAAGCGCCATCAGGATCATTCCCCGGATCCTGCTCTGCAGGTTCTCCTCCGTCGTGTCCTCAGGCAGCCCCGCGAACTGTGGCGCAAGCAGTTCGCCGAAGACCTTCATGGCCGGCTCGATCGGGATCTCGTCGTAGCGGACGCCGAGCCGCCGCACCATCTCGCGCGAATCGTCGAGGCTCATTTGCGCCGTGTAGGGAGAAGGCATCATCACCGCGCGCACGCGATCGGCTCCGAGCGCGTCGACCGCGACCGCGAGCGTCAGCGCCGAGTCGATGCCCCCCGACAGCCCGATGATCGCTCCAGGAAAGCGGTTCTTGGCGAGGTAGTCGCGCACACCGCATTTGAGCGCCTCATAGGCGTCTTCCTCCAGCGGCCGTGCCAACTCCTGAACGTCCGAAATCCAGCGGCCATTCACGAATCGCACGATGTCGAGCCGCTCTTCGAAAGATGCGCTCTGATACGCCAAGGCGCCATCCGCATCCACCGCAAACGAGCCACCGTCGAACACCAGCTCGTCCTGCCCGCCAACCATGTTGCAGTAGAGGATGGGCAGGCCGGTCTCCCGCACCCGATCACGCAGCACCTGGTGCCTGCGCTGCTGCTTGTTCATGTGAAAGGGTGAGGCGTTCAGCGACAGAAGCACCTCGGCGCCCGCCGCGCGAGCCAAGGCCGCCGGCGCGGCCTCCCACAGGTCAGCGCAGATCGTCACCCCGAGGCGGACACCCTTGTAGTCGAACACGCAAGGCACCAGACCGGCCTCGAAGTAGCGCTCCTCGTCGAACACCTCATAGTTCGGCAGCAGATGCTTGTGGTAGGTCGCCTCGAGCCGGCCATCCACGATGACGGACGCGGCGTTGAAATAGCCCTCGTCCGCCTCCACCGGGTGGCCCAGCACCACACACAGGCCCCGCGACGCCTCGACAATGCGCGCCGTCTCGCGTGCACATGCCCGATAAAAATCAGGGCGCAGCAGCAGATCCTCGGGCGGGTAACCGGCAAGGGCCAGTTCCGGGGTCAGGACCAAGTCGGCCCCGGCCGCCCTGGCTGCCTCCATGCAGGAAATCACCCGGTCGGCATTGGACTGCAGGTCACCGACGGTAAAATTCCCCTGTGCAACCGCAACGGAGATCGATTTGTGTTGAATGTTCATCATGAGGCGAAACTATACCGCTTCGACGCGCCGACGGCGCATCCGAAGCGCTGCCGCGCCGGTAACCCAAGATGCGCACTCTTGTCATGAATGCGCATGACGGCTTTGTCATCCTGGACAGTCTGCACGCGATAAGTCCTGCCGACTGGGATGAACTGGCGCGACATGAAGGCGTAACCGCGCCGGCAGTCAGCCATTCCTTCCTTGGCACCCTCGAAGAGACGGGTTGTGTCGGCAATGGAACCGGCTGGGCTCCCAGGCATGCGACCTTGTGGCAGGACGGCCGGCTGGCCGCCGCCATGCCTCTCTACGAGAAGGAGCATTCCTATGGTGAGTATGTCTTCGACTGGGCCTGGGCAGACGCCTATGCACGGCATGGCCTGGACTACTACCCAAAGTGGCTCTCGGCCATCCCTTTCACGCCTCTACCGGGAAGGCGCCTGCTTGGCCATGACCCGCTGACGGGGCGAAAACTGCTGGACGCCACTCTCGAGCACGTGCGCGCAAGCGGGCGATCCTCCTTCCACGTTCTACTGCCAAGCGAAGAAGAAGCCTCCTGGTTGCGCGACGCAGGCTTGTTGATACGCCATGGCGTGCAGTTCCACTGGAAGAACCAGCGCTATCACGATTTCGACGACTTCGTCGCCGGAATGAACCACGACAAGCGGAAGAAGATTAAACAGGAACGGCGTCGTGCCCAGCAGCATCGGCTCGATCTTCGATGGCTGGACGGCCGCTCGGCCACGACATCCGATTGGTCCTTCTTCCATCGCTGCTACGCCATGACCTATGCGCTGCATCGGTCGACGCCCTATCTGCGTCCCGGCTTCTTCGTCGAGCTCGCCCGACGCCAGCCAGATGCCGTACGCCTCCTGGTGGCGAGCCGCAAGGGACAACCGATCGCTTCGGCCTTCTTCCTGTCCGACCAGCAAGCCTTGTATGGGAGATACTGGGGTGCAATCGAGCATCTGCCCTTCCTGCACTTCGAGCTGTGCTACTACCAGGCAATCGAATATTGCATCGCCACGGGGCGCGATAGATTCGAAGGTGGAGCGCAGGGCGAACACAAGCTAGCGCGCGGCCTACTGCCTGTAGTCACCTATTCAGCACACTGGATTCGGCATCCACGTTTCCGCCATGCCGTCCAGGATTATCTCGCACGCGAGACCGCTGGCATCGAGGTGTACATGGACGAACTGCAGGACAGGACGCCCTTCCGTACCGCCTGACTTACTGCCGGCCCCTACCCTCACACCGGGCGGTCTCTTCCCTGAATGAATGGCAGGGCACGGAAAATCGCGCTGATGGTCTTGCCGTCGGTGATCTCCCCCGCATGCACCGCCGCGATCGCCTCGTCGAGCGAAAGCAGATGCACCTCCAGGAATTCGCCGTCATCCCAGGCGTGCCCCACGTGCGTGAGGTCCCGCGCCATGAAGATTTCGATACGCTCATCGGAGTAACCGATGCACGGATGCATCACACCCAGATGCGACCAGGCATTCGCTTCATACCCGGTCTCCTCGCGTAGTTCCCGTCGCGCGCAGCGTTCGATCGACTCATCGTGGTCGATCTTGCCTGCCGGCAATTCAAGGAAGGCGCGTCCCAGGGGATATCGGAACTGGCGTTCGAAGATCAGCCTGCCGTCGTCCAGGCAGGCGACAATCACGACAGCGCCGGGATGTCGTATGTACTCCCTGTAGCCGATCTTCCCATCTGGCAGGCGCACGCGATCGCGCCAGACCTTGAGCAGCGCACCGTCGAAAACCGACTCACTGTCAAGTTGCTCCTCGTGCAGGGAATCGCTCGTTGCCATCGCTAGCCCTTCACCGCCCGGGGCACAGAAGTTTCATGTCGCCAAAGATAACGGAAAACAAAACCCGGAAAGGAAAATACGATAAAGAGGCTGATCGTAGTCGCATAGAACTCCCAGCCTTGACGATACACGCCACCGTAGCCGCGATCCTCAAAAAGGAAGGATGCGATGCCCACGAGAAAATAGAGAAGCACCAGTTCGGCGAGGCGCCAGCCGAAACTCTTGCATCGACCGCCAGGCACGCGCAGGACGAAAAAAACTCGCTCGAACACAAATGGAAGATTCGCGGCGAAAAAAGCCGCCGCGAGAATCAACCAAGCGCCTGATGAACCAGTCATGAAAGCAACGTGCGCAAGTGCGCTACCGTCGATCAGAGCGACGCGAGAAGCGCGTACGCACAGAGCGACATGAGCATCTGCGGTGCGACACCGAGCGCCGCAATGGCCAGGCCGTTGGCCGACAGCAGAACCCTCAGTTCCGCAGGCGCGCGAATTTCGCTCGTGTCCTCCGGCGCATCGAAATACATCACCTTCACCACTCGCAGATAATAGAAGGCACCAATTACGGACATGATCACCGCAACGACCGCCAGCCAGAAGTAACCGGCCGCCACCACCGCCTGCAGAACCGAGAGCTTGGCGAAGAAACCGATGAAGAACGGAATGCCCGCCATCGAAAACATCACGAACATCATCATCAGCGCAAACCACGGGCTGCGCTTGTTCAAGCCCTTGAAGTCGCCGATGTTCTCAGCTTCGAATCCCGCACGCGAGAGCAGGATCACCATACCGAACGAAGCCAGGCTCATGATCACGTATGACACAGCATAGAACATCGCCGAGCTATACGCGTTGAGGGCGAAGTGGCGATCGCCATCGACCACACCGGCGAGGAGGCCCAATACCACGAACCCCATGTGCGAGATGCCCGAGTAGGCGAGCATGCGCTTGATGTTCTGTTGGGCGATCGCGGCAAGGTTGCCCAACACGATGGAAGCGACCGCCAGCAACATGAGCATGGTCTGCCACTGCGCCGCGAGGTCAAAGAGGCCCCAGACCAGGAGCCGCATTGCCATCGCGAACGCAGCAAGCTTGGGCGCCGTGGCGATCACCAGCGTCACCGCCGTCGGTGCGCCCTGATACACATCCGGCACCCACATGTGGAAGGGAACCACGCCGAGCTTGAATGCGATCCCCGCCACGAGGAAGACGAGGCCAAACAGCAACACCGTCTGGTTGGCGGCCTGGTTGTACACCGCCTGCGCGATACCAGTGAATTCGAGCGACCCGCTCGCACCATAAACCATTGACATGCCGTACAGCAGCAGGCCGGAAGCGAGAGCACCGAGCACGAAATACTTCATCGCCGCTTCCGTCGAGCGTCCGGAGTCTCGGTCGAAAGCCACCATCGTGTAGAGCGCGAGCGACATCATCTCCAGGCCGATATACATCGGGAGCATGTGGTTGGCGGTCACCATCACCATCATGCCAAGCGTCATCAGCAACGCGAGAAGGTAGTACTCTGGCTTGTCGATGTTCCGGTCGGCGAGATACCCCCTGCCATACAAGAGCGCGACGGCCATCGAGAAATAGATGACGAGTTTCAGGAACTGGCCCATGAGATCGCTCACGAACAGGTTGCTGAACGTGTAGCTCACCTCCCCTTGCATCGTGAAGATCGTGACGAATGCCGCTGCGATCAACGTGAGTTGGGTAAGCGCATACCCGAGCCAGCGCACACCACGGGCGAACGTACTCGCCAGCATGATCACGAGCGCCATCACGGCGACGAAAATCTCGGCCGCTGCGGGGTAGAAGTCGGGGACGACAAAGTTCATCTTCTGACCAGTCCGTTAATTATCTCGGCTTAGCTCACGTGGTGCCGTGGCACTCAGAGCTTGCTCACCGCTACATGCCGCAGCAACTCATCCACCGATGCATGCATGACTTCAGTGAAGGGGAAGGGGTAGAGACCCATCGCCAGTACGCACAGCGCGAGGATGGCAAGGAATGCGAATTCACGCGCGTTGATGTCCTCCAGTTCGGCAACGTGGCTGTTCGCCACCTTACCGAATACGACGCGCTTGTACATCCACAAGGTATATGCCGCACCGAGGATCAGCGTCACCGCAGCCGCGAAAGCAACCCAGAAATTGAACTTCACCGCGCCCAGCACCACCATGAATTCACCCACGAAGCCCGAAGTCGCCGGCAAGCCCGAGTTGGCCATCGCGAACAGCATGAAGAAGGCGGCAAACTTCGGCATCGTATGCACCACCCCGCCGTAATCGGCAATCTGGCGCGAGTGTACGCGGTCATAAAGAACGCCGATGCAAAGGAACATCGCTCCGGAAACAAAACCGTGCGAAATCATCTGCACGAGGGCGCCCTCGATGCCGAGCTGGTTAAACATGAAGAAGCCCAGCGTGACAAAACCCATGTGCGAGATCGACGAGTATGCCACCAGCTTCTTCATGTCGGTCTGGACCAGCGCCACGAAGCCGATATAGATCACGGCGATCAGCGACAACGTGATGACCACCGGGGCCAGTTGGTGCGCTGCATCGGGAACGATGGGAATCGAGAACCGCAGGAAACCATAAGCACCAAGCTTCAGAGCAATCGCTGCCAGCACCACGGAACCGCCAGTCGGGGCTTCGACGTGGGCATCTGGCAGCCAAGTATGAACCGGCCACATCGGCACCTTGACACCGAATGCAATCAGGAACGCCAGGAAAATCAGGATCTGCGGCTCCATCGGCAACGGCAGTTGATGCCAGTCGAGGATGCTGAAACTACCGCCCGATTGCATGAACAGGTACAGCAGCGCGATCAGCATCAGCAGCGAACCGAGCAGCGTATAGAGGAAAAACTTGATCGCTGCGTACACCCGGTTCTGACCACCCCAGATGCCGATGACAAGGTAGAGCGGAATAAGCGAGGCTTCGAAGAAGACGTAAAACAGCACTCCGTCGAGCGCAGAGAAGATCCCGTTCATCAGGCCGGACATGATCAGGAAGGCCGCCATGTACTGCGCCACCCTCTCCTGGATCACCTGCCACCCTGCCATCACCACCATGATCGTGATAAACGCGTTCAGGAGCAGGAAAAGCACGGAAATGCCGTCCACGCCGAGGTGGTAGTTGATGTTGAACCGCGGAATCCACGACTGCAGTTCCACGAACTGCATTGCACTCGAACTCGTGTCAAAGCCGGTGTAGAGCGGAATCGTCACGACAAATCCCGCGACCGCCACCGCAAAGGCAAGAATCCGAGCCAGCGGGGCGTTCCGATCGGAGCCGGTGGCAAGCACCAGCACACCCCCAAGGATCGGCACCCAGATCGCGAGACTGAGGAAAGGAATGTCCGTCATCGTTGCTATCCGTTGTATGCGCTCACTTGAGCGCGTTCCATCTTGTTATCTGATTCGACTCGTGCGCAAAACAGCCTGCTCAACCGCGGTTGAACCAGAAGGTGAGCAGCACGAACACGCCAATGATCATCACGAACGCATACTGATAGAGATGCCCCGTCTGGACCAGGCGCGAGATCTGCGCCACCCAGCCGACAAGCTTGGCCGTGCCATTCACGGCGACGCCATCGATGACCCCCTGATCACCGATCTTCCACAATCCACGTCCCAGCAAGCGCGAGCCACCGGCGAAGAAGATCTCGTTGAAGCGATCGAAGTAATACTTGTTGTCGAGCAGAACATACAACGGCTTGAAAGTGCGCTGGATGGCAGCCGGAATACCCGGCTTCACCATGTAGAAGAACCACGCCAGAGCCACCCCTGAAATCGCCAACCAGAACGGCGCCGTCTGCAGCCCGTGCAGGGCCATCGCCACGGGCCCATGGAAATGTTCTGCGAGTTCCTTGAGGCCAGCATGGTTCTCACCGACGAAGATCACTCCCTTGAACCACTCGCCGAACAACATCGGCTCGATCGTCATGAAACCGATCACCACTGACGGAATCGCGAGAAGAATGAGTGGCAGCGTCACGACCAGCGGTGACTCGTGCGGCTTCTGGCCCGGCGCGAGGCCGTGATGATGGTCCTCACTCGGCTCCTCGTCATCGTGATCGCCATGATGATCGTGATGCGCCTTGCCGAAGCGCTCCTCGCCGTGGAAGACGAGGAAATACATGCGGAAGGAATAGAAGGCAGTGATGAAGACCCCGAGCATGACGCAGAAAAGCGCATAACCGGAGCCGGGAATGTGTGACCCATGCACGGCTTCGATGATCGAATCCTTCGAGTAGAAACCCGAGAAGAACGGAAAGCCGATAAGCGCGAGCGAGCCGAGCAGTGACGTAATCCACGTGATCGGCATGTATTTGCGCAGGCCGCCCATGTTGCGCATGTCCTGATCATGGTGCATGCCGATGATGACCGAACCTGCACCGAGGAAAAGCAGCGCCTTGAAGAACGCGTGGGTCATCAAGTGGAACACCGCCGCCGAGTAAGCCGAGACGCCGAGTGCGACCGTCATGTAGCCGAGCTGCGACAGTGTTGAATACGCTACGACACGCTTGATGTCGTTCTGCACGATGCCCAGGAAACCCATGAAGAGCGCGGTTGTCGCACCGATCACCAACACGAACGACAGCGCGGTATCGGACAGCTCGAAAAGCGGGGACATCCGCGCCACCATGAAGATGCCGGCCGTCACCATCGTCGCGGCGTGAATCAGTGCCGAGATCGGGGTCGGACCCTCCATCGAATCCGGCAGCCAGACATGCAACGGCACCTGCGCAGACTTGCCCATCGCGCCGATGAAGAGGCAGATGCAGATCGCGGTGATGAGGGGCCACCCGGTCACCGCCATCTCCTGCGAGGCGAGCTCACCTGCCTTGGCAAAGACTTCAGCGTAATTCAGCGAACCCGCATACGCAGCAACGAGGCCGATACCGAGCAGGAACCCAAAGTCGCCCACCCGATTGACCAGGAACGCCTTGAGGTTCGCGTAAATCGCTGTAGGCCGTTCGTACCAGAAGCCGATCAGGAGATAGGACACCAGACCCACCGCTTCCCAGCCGAAGAACAACTGCAGGAAGTTGTTCGACATCACCAGCATCAGCATCGAGAAGGTGAACAGTGAGATGTAGCTGAAGAAGCGCTGATAGCCTGGATCTTCCGACATATACCCGATCGTGTAGATGTGCACCATCAGGGACACGAATGTCACGACGAGCATCATCATCACTGTCAGCGAGTCAATCAGGAAACCGACCTCGAACTTGATCCCTCCGGCCATCATCCAGGTGTAAATGGTCCCGTTGAAGGTGTTGCCGGCCTGCACGTCCCTGAAAACGAAGACCGAGGCGACGAACGCCACGGCGACGCCAAGGATGGTCGCGACGTGCGCCCCTGCGCGACCGATCGCCTTGCCGAAGAGACCAGCGAGGAGCGCACCCGCCAGTGGCGCCAGGGGCACGAGGAGATAGAGCTTCTGCATTTCCGTCATCGCGACGCTTCCTTAACCCTTGAGGCTGTCCAGGTCATCCACATGGATGGTCCGCATGTTGCGGAACATGACGATCAAGATCGCCAGGCCGATCGCCGACTCGGCCGCCGCCACCGTGAGAATGAAGAAAACAAACACCTGTCCGGCGATGTCGCCGAGATAGTGCGAGAACGCAATGAAGTTCAGATTGACCGCGAGCAGCATCAGCTCGATGGCCATCAACAGCACGATAAGGTTCTTCCGGTTAAGGAAGATCCCGACCACGCTGATCGCGAACAGGATCGCGCCCAGAATGAGGTAATGGGAAAGCGCAAGCATCTATGACTCCCTCGTCGCGCCGGCAAGTCCCCGACGCGGTTCTTGTTCGCGTATCGTCTTATTCTTTCTCGGCCGCCATCTTGACCAACTCGACGCGACCCTCCCGCCTGACGGCGACCTGCTCGGCCGGGTCGATGTACTTCACACCCCTGCGCTTCCGCAACGTCAAGGCAACCGCCGCCACCATCGCCACGAGCAGAACCAGCGAAGCCAGTTCAAAGGGATAGACGTAGTCCGTATATAGGACACGCCCGAGTTCACGCGTGTTGCTGAAACCTGCCTGCGCTGCAGGCGGCGCCGGCATGGCATCCAGTCCGAAATAGCGTCCGCCAAGCACCATCACCATCTCGATCAGCATCAACACGCCGACCAGCGCGCCCACCGGCAGGTAGCTCCAGAAACCCTCGCGTATCCGATCGAGATTGATGTCGAGCATCATCACGACGAAGAGGAAGAGCACCATCACCGCGCCCACGTAGACCATCACCAACGTGATGGCCAGGAATTCCGCCTGCAGGAGCAGCCAGATGCCGCCCGCGTTGAAGAACGTCAGCACCAGGAACAACGCGGCATGCACCGGGTTGCGCACCGTGATGACCCTCAGTGCCGCAACCACCATGATTACGGCAAGAAAGTAGAAGACGAAGGTCTTGAAATCCATGTTGGTGACTCGCAGCGCCGAAGCGCTCTCCGTTTAACGGTACTTGGCGTCCTGCTCGCGGTCTGCAGCGATCTGCGCTTCATGGCGGTCACCGACAGCAAGCAGCATCTGCTTCGTGTAGTACAGATCGCCACGTTCCTCGCCGTGGTACTCGAACACACGAGTCTCCACGATTGCATCGACCGGGCACGCTTCCTCACAAAAACCGCAGAAGATGCATTTCGTCAAATCGATGTCATAGCGGCTGGTACGCCGCGAACCGTCGTCTCGCTGCTCCGATTCGATCGTGATCGCCATGGCGGGACAGATCGCTTCACAAAGCTTGCACGCGATGCAGCGTTCTTCCCCGTTGGGATATCGCCGAAGCGCGTGCAGGCCACGGAACCGGTTGCTCTGCGGCGTCTTTTCCTCGGGAAACTGGACGGTGATCTTGCGCTGGAAGAAATGCCTACCCGTCAGCGCCATCCCCTTCACGAGTTCCTTGAGGAACAGGCTACCGATCAAATCCTTGCCACCCATGCTCAAATCCTCACTTCCAGATCGAAAGCGGCGACATCATCCACACTGCAACCACGAACACCCAGATCAGGGTGACGGGAATGAACACCTTCCAGCCGAGGCGCATGATCTGGTCGTAGCGGAAGCGGGGGAAGGTGGCGCGCGCCCAGAGGAACACGAACAATATCAGCGCGGTCTTGAGCGCCAGCCAGTGAAAGCCATCAGGCAGGAAACCGAACGGAGACAACCACCCCCCGAGGAACAGCACGGAGGTGAGGATGGAGACCAGGATCATGTTCGCGTATTCGGCGAGGAAGAACAGCGCGAAGGTCATGCCCGAATATTCGACCATGTGGCCCGCAACCACCTCGGCTTCGCCTTCCACCACGTCGAACGGGGCACGGTTCGTCTCTGCGATGCCCGAGATCAGATAGACGACGAACATCGGCAACAGCGGCAACCAGTTCCACGACAAGAACGACAGCCCCATCTCATGGAAACGTCCCTGCCCTTGCGAATGTACGATGTCAGTCAGGTTGAGACTGGCCGAAATCAGCAGCACGCAAATCAGGGCGAAACCCATCGAGACTTCGTACGACACCATTTGCGCAGCCGCCCGCATGGACCCAAGGAACGGATACTTCGAGTTCGATGCCCAGCCGGCGATGATCACGCCGTACACCTCCATCGAGGTGATCGCCAGTAGCAACAACAGACCGGCATTCACGTTTGCGAGCACCAAGCCTTCGCTGAACGGGACCACCGACCAAGCCGCCAACGCAGGGGCGATAGCGAGAATCGGGCCGAGGATGAACAAACCCTTGTTCGATCCGCTCGGAACGATGATTTCCTTCAGCAGCAGTTTCACGCCGTCTGCAATTGGCTGAAGCAAACCCTTCGGACCCACGCGATTGGGGCCGATACGAACCTGCATGTAACCGATCACCTTGCGCTCAGCGAGCGTGAGATAAGCCACCGTGACCATCAGCGGGGCGACGATCGCAACGATCTTGATCAGCGTCCATACGGCTGGCCAGGACGGGCCGAAGAGGTCGGCCACCGGTTGCAGCATTGCTTGCATCAGACACGCTCCACGGAGAGTATGCCGCTCAGCGGCCCGAGTGCCGCCGTCGCGGCATGTGCCGCAGCGATTCGGACACAGCCCGGCGCCACGCCTTCGTCAGCCACCGCGACGATCTCGATCTGCCCCGCTCCCTTGACGCGAACCCGCTCGCCGGACGACACGCCCACGCTCGCCAGCGTCGCGCTCGCCATCCGCGCAACCGGCGCGCCAGCGTCGCGGGTCTTCTGCAACGCGGGTGCACGGCGCACCAGAGGATCGGCGAAATAGATGGGCACGTCTGCGACCCGTTCCAAACCGTTCGAATCCGCCTTGATTCCAGGTGCTGCGGGAAGATCAAGACCATTGTCTAGACGCTCACCACACCCGGAACCCAGTACTTCCGCACGCACCGACTCGGAATCGGCCTGGTCGAATCCATCGGCCTGCAGGAGGTTACCGAGCACACGCAGCACCTTCCACGCAGGGCGGGTCTCGCCCAGGGGACGGGCGACAGCGTTGAAACTCTGCACTCGTCCCTCGCCGCTCACGAACGTCCCGGATGTCTCGCTGAACGGCGCAATCGGCAACATGACGTCTGCCACCTCGCGCAGCGAAGGGGAATTGAACGCAGACATGGCGACGACCAACTGCGCGGCCCCCAGAGCATTCATCGCAGCCACGACATTGGAGTGGTCGAGATCCGGCTCAAGCCCGAGCAAGACGTAAGCCTTGCGCGGTTGCTCAACCATCGTGCGCGAATTCAGTCCTCGAGGTCCCGGAACGGCGCCTGCAAGGTAGCCGCCCACGCTGTTGGCAGCCTCTCCGATCGTCCCGCCCGTACCGCCACTAAGGCGGGCAATCTCCAGAGCGAGCAGTTCAAGCTGGGCAGACTGTTCATGCTGTGACGCGAGGTTGCCAAGCCAGACCGCAACCTTGGCCCCACTCGCGAGACTCCTCGCAATGGCAGCGGCTTCGTCCGACGCCGCGCTCGGCAGCAAGGGACGCACGTTGCCCGACGCTTCGAGGCCCTTCTCGCGCGTCAGCGCGAATACGATCTGCGCAAGCATCGGCACCATTTGGGACGGCGAGACCAGCGCACGGTTTGCAACCGGAATCAACCATTCCTCGGCGTTCGGTCCGACTGCGCTAACCTTCAGACCGCGCTTGGCGGCCTGGCGAACGCGCTGGGCGAGCAGCGGTGCATCCTTACGCAGGAAACTACCCACGACCAGCAGCCGCTCAAGTTCGCTTACCGCCGCAACGGGCATCCCCAACCAGGGCGCCCCTCGGCGCGCGCCATCCGCACTGAAGTCGGCCTGACGCAGGCGGAAGTCCACATTGTCTGAACCCAGCGCCCGAACCAGCTTCTGAAGCAGGTACAGTTCCTCGACCGTCGAATGCGGGGAGGCGAGCGCTCCGAGTTCCGAAGGGCCGAAATCACGCACGACGTCGCGCAAGCCGGTGGCGACGAACTCGAGCGCACGCTGCCAATCAACAGGCTTCCACTCGCCGCCTTGCTTCACCATCGGCTGCGTGAGCCGATCTTCACCGTTCAACGCCTCGTAAGAGAAGCGATCCTTGTCGGATAGCCAGCACTCATTGACGTCCTCGTTCTCCAGCGGGAGCACGCGCTTGACGACGTCATGCTTCGTCTGGACGATGAGGTTGGAGCCCAGCGAATCGTGCGGGCTGATGGATTTGCGCCGAGACAGCTCCCACGTGCGCGCGGCGAAGCGAAAAGGCTTTGACGTCAGCGCACCAACGGGGCACAGGTCGATGATGTTCCCGGAGAGCTCCGAATCGACCGTCTTCTCGATGAACGGCATGATCTCCGCATGCTCGCCGCGGAAAGCCTGTCCCAGTTCCATCTCGCCAGCGATCTCTGCAGTGAAACGCACACAGCGCGTGCAGTTGATGCAGCGCGTCATGTCGGTCGACACCAGCGAGCCGAGGTTCTTGTTGAAAACGACGCGCTTCTCCTCTTGATACCTCGATGCAGTTGCGCCGTAACCCACTGCGAGATCCTGCAACTGGCATTCGCCCCCCTGATCGCAGATGGGGCAATCCAGGGGATGGTTGATCAGGAGGAACTCCATCACACCCTTCTGTGCCTTCACCGCCTGTTCGGAATGCGTCCACACCTTCATTCCGTTGGTCACCGGCGTGGCGCAGGCTGGAAGCGGCTTGGGCGCCTTCTCCACCTGCACCAGGCACATGCGGCAATTGGCCGCGATGGACAGCTTCTTGTGGTAGCAGAAGTGGGGAATGTACGCACCTGCAGCCGACGCAGCATCCATGACGGTACTGCCGTCCCGGACCTGGACCTGCTTGCCGTCGATTTCGATCTCTAGCATGACGGGCTCACGTAGATTTGACTTCCCGCGTGCTGCACTTCTGGCGGCACGAGGCATTTCTTGTTTTCGATGTGGTATTCGAACTCTGACCCGAAGTGCTTGACGAAACTTTGCACCGGCATGGAGGCGGCATCACCCAGTGCGCAAATGGTGCGTCCCATGATGTTCGCCGTCACCGAATTCAGCAGATCGAGGTCGTCCGGCCGGCCCAGACCATGCTCGATCCGATGCACGACGCGGTAGAGCCATCCTGTGCCCTCACGACAGGGCGTGCACTGACCGCACGATTCCTCGAAATAGAAATACGAGAGACGCTCGAGCGACTTCACCATGCAGGTCGTCTCGTCCATCACGATAACGGCGCCAGAGCCAAGCATCGATCCCGCCTTGGAGATCGAGTCATAGTCCATCGTGCAATCCATCATGACTTGGCCCGGCAGGACCGGAGCTGACGATCCCCCCGGAATCACAGCCTTGATCTTGCGGCCGCCGCGCATTCCACCCGCCATCTCGAGCAGTTCCGCGAACGGCGTGCCCAGGGGAATTTCGTAGTTGCCAGGACGATTCACGTGGCCGGACACCGAAAACAGCTTCATGCCGCCGTTGTTCGGCTTGCCGAGATTCAGGAACGCCTCGCCACCCATGCTCATGATGAACGGGACCGAGGCGAAAGTCTCGGTGTTGTTGATGGTGGTCGGCTTTCCGTAGAGGCCGTAACTGGCGGGGAAAGGCGGCTTGAATCGCGGCTGTCCCTTCTTGCCCTCGATGGACTCTAGCAGCGCCGTCTCCTCACCACAGATGTATGCGCCGTAGCCGTGATGGGCAAAAAGCTCGAAGGAAAAGTCGGAGCCAAGAATATTCTGTCCGATGAAGCCCGCAGCGCGGGCTTCGTCCAGAGCCTCTTCGAATCGCTTATACACCTCGAAGACTTCGCCGTGGATGTAGTTGTATCCACGCGCCGCGCCCATCGCATAAGCCGCGATCGCCATGCCCTCGATGACAGAATGCGGGTTATAGCGAAGGATGTCGCGGTCCTTGAACGTGCCTGGCTCGCCCTCATCCGAGTTGCAGGCGAGATACTTGTCGCCCGGGAAGGCACGAGGCATGAAGCTCCACTTCAGACCGGTCGGAAACCCTGCGCCCCCCCTTCCGCGAAGTACCGACGTCTTGAGCTCGGCGATGATCGCGTCCTGCGAGATCTTCTCGCTGAGAATCTTGCGCAGCGCGGAGTAGCCCCCCCGCGCGACGTAGTCCTGGAGCCGCCAGGTGCGGTCGCCGTCGCAGCCGGCGAGGATCATTCCTTGCGTGCTCATTTCTTATCCAGTTCGGCGAGCAGTTGGTCGATCTTCTCGGTGGTCATCCAGCTGCACATGTGGTGGTTGTTCACCAGCAGCACCGGAGCATCGCCGCAGGCTCCCATGCACTCACCCTCCTTCAGCGTGAACTTGCCATCCGGCGTGGTCTCGTTGAAATCGATCCCAAGCTTGTGCTTGACATATTCCGCGGCGTGAACACCGCCAGAAAGCGCGCAGGGCAGATTGGTGCATACAGTGATCTTGTGCCGACCCACCGGCTCGAGATCGTACATGTTGTAGAAGCTAGCGACTTCATAGGCTGCTATCGCGGGCATGCCGAGATAACTGGCGACGAACTCGATCAAGTCCTTGCGAAGCCAACCTTTTTCGACCTGCGCGATACGCAGGGCGGCCATGACGGCAGATTGCTTCTGGTCCGCCGGATATTTCGCAACTTCGCGATCGATCTGTTGCAGCGATTCCTGACTCAGCATTTCGTTTTCGTCTTCCGGGTTGCCGGCTGAAAATGGATTGTTTTCCGGAATCGCCTATCGGTCGATTTCGCCGAACACGACATCCATCGTGCCGATGATTGCAACAACGTCAGCGATCATGTGCCCCCTCGCGATTTCATCCATGGCCGCGAGGTGCGCGTAGCCAGGCGCACGGAGCTTGAGTCGATAAGGCTTGTTCGCGCCATCCGACACCGCGTACACGCCGAACTCCCCTTTCGGATGCTCGACGGCCGCATAAACTTCACCCTTGGGCACATGCATACCCTCGGTGAACAGCTTGAAGTGATGGATCAACTCCTCCATGTTCGACTTCATCTGTTCGCGCGGCGGCGGAGCGATTTTGTGATTGTCCGTGATGACCGGCCCGGGATTCTTTCGCAACCAGTCGATGCACTGCTTGATGATCCGGTTGGATTGACGCATCTCTTCCATGCGGCAGAGATATCGGTCGTAACAATCACCGTTCTTGCCGACCGGAATGTCGAAATCCACACGATCATAGACTTCATAGGGCTGCTTCTTGCGCAAGTCCCAGGCGACACCCGAGCCGCGAAGCATCGCCCCACTGAACCCCCACGCAAGCGCCTGCTCAGGCGAAACCACGCCGATACCCACCGTGCGCTGCTTCCAGATCCGGTTATCGGTCAGTAGCGTCTCGTACTCATCGCAGTAGGTGGGGAAGCGGTTGGTGAAGTCTTCGAGAAAGTCGAGCAACGAACCCGAACGTGACGCGTTAAGCTCGGAAACGGTCTTGGCATTGCGGAACTTGTTGACTTCGTATTGGGGCATGCGATCGGGAAGGTCGCGATACACCCCGCCGGGCCGATAATAAGCAGCATGCAGGCGCGCACCGGACACGGCCTCATACGCGTCCATGAGATCTTCCCGCTCACGGAAGGTGTAGAGCACCATCGTCATCGCACCAATGTCGAGCCCGTGCGTGCCGATGTTGAGCAGGTGGTTGAGAATCCGGGTGATCTCGTCAAACATCACTCGGATGTATTGCGCGCGCAGCGGAACTTCGACGCCAAGCAGGCGTTCGATTGCCATGCAGTAGGCGTGCTCATTGCACATCATCGACACGTAGTCGAGACGGTCCATATAGGGAACCGATTGCACCCAGGTCCGCGTCTCGGCAAGTTTTTCGGTGCCACGATGGAGCAGGCCGATATGCGGATCTGCACGTTCGACGACTTCACCATCCAGCTCCAGAACCAGTCTGAGCACGCCGTGAGCTGATGGGTGCTGCGGACCGAAGTTGATGGTGTAGTTACGAATTTCAGCCATGGCCGACGTCCCCGTAGTTGTCCTCACGCACGATGCGGGGCGTGTTCTCCCGCGGCTCGATCGTGACTGGCTGATAAACAACCCTTCCCTGCTCCGGGTCGTAACGCATTTCCACGTAGCCCGAAACTGGAAAATCCTTACGGAACGGATGACCCACAAAGCCGTAGTCGGTCAAGATACGTCGCAGATCGGGATGGCCGGAATACATGATGCCGTAGAGATCAAACGACTCGCGTTCGTACCAGTTGGCGCTGGGCCAGATATCGACTACGGATTCGACGACGGGAAAATCGTCATCGTCCGCAAACACCTTGAGACGGACACGCCAGTTATGTCGGACGGACAACAGGTGCGCAGTGGACGCGAAGCGACGACCGGTCCATACACCATTCCCGTAGGCCGAATAGTCGACTCCGGAAATATCCATCAATTCCTCGAAATGCAGATCAGCATGATCGCGCAATGCACGGGCCACACCGAGGTAATCGCTGGCGGAGACTTCGATGGTGACTTCGCCAAGATCTGCGGTCAGCGACTTTAGCTTCTCGCCGAGCACATCTTTCAAAGTCTGAATCAGGCGTTCAAGCTTTTGACTCATTTGAGGACACACCTGTCAGCGCGCAATCGTATTGGTGCGCTTGATCTTGTTCTGCAACTGAATGATGCCGTACAGCAGTGCTTCGGCGGTCGGCGGACAGCCCGGCACATAGACATCGACCGGAACGATACGGTCACACCCGCGCACGACGGAATAGGAATAATGATAGTAACCGCCGCCGTTTGCGCACGACCCCATCGAGATCACCCACCGCGGCTCCGACATCTGGTCATACACCTTGCGCAGAGCGGGAGCCATCTTGTTGCAGAGGGTGCCAGCGACAATCATGAGGTCAGACTGTCGAGGACTCGGCCGGAACACGACGCCAAACCGGTCCAGGTCATAGCGCGAACAGCCCGCATGGATCATCTCGACCGCGCAACATGCGAGACCGAAAGTCATCGGCCACAGCGAACCGGTGCGCGTCCAGTTGATGACCGCATCCAGAGAGGTCGTGACAAACCCCTCGCGAAAGACGCCCTCAATGCTCATGCGTTACTCCCAGTCGAGCGCGCCGTTTTTCCACTCGACGATGTAGCCGATTACCAGAATGGTCAGAAAGACCAAGACGGAGCCGAAGACGAACATTGCATGCTGCCCGGCCGCAATGAATTCTTGAAATACCGTCGCCCACGGAAAGAGAAAGGCGATTTCAAGATCGAAAAGAATGAACAGGATTGCGATGAGGTAATAACGAACGTCGAACTTCATCCGTGCATCTTCGAATGCCTCGAAACCGCATTCATACGGAGAGTTTTTTTCGCTATCAGGCCGGTAGGGGGCGATGAGACGCCCGAGAAGGACCGGAACAACGCCGACGCCGAGACCAACGAGAATGAACATCAAAACGGGAAAATAGTTTTCCAGCATGGCTCATTGACCCCCAATGATTAGCGACTTTACGTCACATTATTTTTTTGCGCTGCGCTGCGTGGAAACGCCCGCTTTCGCGGGCGCCATCCAAGACCTGGTGCCGACGGTGAGACTCGAACTCACACGGCTTTCGCCACTACCCCCTCAAGATAGCGTGTCTACCAATTTCACCACGTCGGCTTCAACGTTCGATTAAGCGCGTGAATTATACGACGATTTGCGCGGTGCGCCAACAGTTCAACACCCCCTTACTTGGGGATCGCCTGCGCCTTCGAGTCGTCGGAAGATGCTGCGGGCACAGGCGGAGCAACTTCCTGCGCGGGCTGCGCCGGAACCGCATGCATGATGCTGGCAGGCGCCGCCGTCCTGTTGCTGGCGAGATAGCTCAAACCCAGGCTGGTGAGGAAAAACACGGTCGCGAGCACGGCAGTGGTGCGACTCAGGAAGTTCGCAGACCCCGAGGAACCGAACAGGCTCCCGGATGCGCCGCTGCCGAACGCCGCACCCATGTCGGCTCCCTTGCCATGCTGAACCAGCACCAGACCGATCACACCAAGGCCGACGAGGATGTGCACCGAGAGAACGATGGAAAAAGCGAGATTTGTCATTGCCAACCTTCAGAAGAAAAGAGGTATGCCCATTCAGCGATGCGCGGCTGCACGACAGATGGCCATGAAGTCATCTGCGACGAGCGAGGCCCCACCGACGAGGGCACCGTCGACGTGCTGAATGGCGAAGAGTTCTGCTGCGTTCTGCGGCTTCACGCTGCCGCCGTAGAGGATGCGAAGCGTCCCGGCGTCGGCACCCCTAGTTGCAAGCCAGGCGCGGATAGCCCCGTGTACGCCGGCGACCTGTTCGGCGGACGCTGACCGGCCGGTGCCAATGGCCCATACGGGCTCGTACGCAAGAACGATTCGCGCCATTGCGGCAACGCCCAGGACTTCGAGGACCGCTGAAAGCTGAGCGCCAATCACGTCCATCAAGCGCCCGGCATCACGCTCAGCGAGGGTCTCGCCCACGCAAACGATGGGCGTCACGCCCGCCGCAAGTGCCGCCGCAGCCTTGCGCGCCACCGTCGCATCGTCTTCATGAAACAGCGCGCGTCGCTCCGAGTGCCCCACGATCACGAAAGTGCAGTCGAAATCCTGCAGCATCGCAGCACTGACTTCGCCGGTGTATGCACCCGCTGGAAATTCGCTCACATCCTGGGCGCCCAAGGCGATGGAGGGCGCGCGTTGTTGAGCCTGGGCAAGATAGGGGTACGGCACGCAGACCAGCATGTCGACCCCGGAAACAGGCGTGAATGCGTCCAGGAGCAGGCGATTCGACGCCAGTCCCCCGTTCATCTTCCAGTTTCCGGCAACTAGTTTGTCCACGAAAGCGTCCGAACCCAGAGCGTTAAACCGCGGAAGTATAGGGGTTCGTGGCCCCACCCGCAATTCGATCGACTGGCGCGCTCGAGCAGATCGGTCGCGGCGCAGGTGGAGAGGGCGACTGCCTCCTTGGGAACCGCCAACAGTGACCGGCTACGCCGACGGATGGCTTGCCGCCGATGCAAGACTGGACACCCGCCGCGAGGCGGGCCACCCAGGCCGCTCAGCCAAAGCGGCCGGTGATGTAATCCTCGGTCGCCTTCTTCCTCGGCTTCAGGAAAAGTTCGTCGGTCAGGCCGAACTCGACCATTTCGCCCAGGTACATGTAAGCCGTGTAGTCCGAGATTCGCGCCGCCTGTTGCATGTTGTGCGTCACGATCACGATCGTGAACTCCTTCTTGAGCTCGTCGACGAGTTCCTCGATACGTGAGGTGGAAATCGGATCCAGCGCCGAGGTGGGCTCGTCGAGGAGGATCACTTCGGGCTTCACTGCAATGCCACGCGCAATGCACAGTCGCTGCTGCTGACCACCAGACAGGCTCATCCCACTCTGATTGAGTTTGTCCTTCACTTCATCCCACAGCGCGGCCTTGCGCAGGGCCCATTCGACCCGTTCGTCCATCTGACTGACGGAAAGCTTCTCGTGGAGCCTGACCCCGAAGGCGATGTTCTCGTAAATCGACATCGGAAACGGTGTCGGCTTCTGGAACACCATGCCGATCTTGGCACGCAGCACGCTCACGTCCACGCCAGCATCGAGCAGATTCCGCCCGTCGAACAGCAACTGGCCTTCGGCACGCTGCTCGGGGTACAGGTCGTACATCCGATTGATGGTGCGCAGCAAGGTCGATTTGCCGCAGCCCGAAGGGCCGATGAACGCAGTCACCTTGTGCCGAGCCATCTTGAAGTTGATGTTCTTCAGCGCATGGAACTTGCCGTAATAAAAATTGAAATCCTTGAATTCGATCTGCGCGTCAGTGATTTCCATATTCACTCCGGATTGCGATCACCACCTGCATCGCAATCCTTCCCCATCAGTTGATCTTTTCGGCCCGCAGGAAGACACGGGCAAGGATGTTAAGGGCGAGCACGCCCATCGTGATCAGGAAGACCCCCGCCCATGCAAGCTCTTGCCAGTTGGTGAATGGGCTCATTGCGAACTTGAAGATCGTGACCGGCAGATTTGCCATCGGCTCGTTCATGTCCAGAGACCAGAACTGGTTCGACAACGCGGTGAATAGCAGGGGAGCAGTCTCACCGGCGATGCGTGCCACAGCGAGCAGCACGCCAGTGACCACCCCCGAGCGGGCCGCGCGGAGCGTCACCTTCGAAATGACCACGCTCTTGGGCGCACCAAGTGCGAACGCGGCCTCACGCAGCGTGTTCGGAATCAGTTGCAGCATGTTCTCGGTGGTGCGCACCACGACCGGCAGGACGATCAGCGCCAGAGCGATGACGCCCGCCCATGCCGAGAACTTGCCAGTCTGCGCCACCACAGCGGCATAGACAAAGAGACCGATGACGATGGAAGGAGCCGACAAGAGCAGGTCGTTGATGAACCGGGTCAGCTTCCCGAGGACAGTGAAGCGTCCATATTCCGCAAGATAGATTCCGGCAAGGATACCGACCGGCGTGCCGATCAAGGTTGCCAGGCCCACAAGGATCAGGCTCCCGACGATCGCATTCGACAGGCCACCGACCTCATCGCCCGGCGGCGGAGTCATTTGCGTCAGAAGACTGAGCGACAGCCCTGACAGACCGAGTTCGAAAACCGTCCACAGGATCCATGCAAGCCAGAACAGGCCGAACAGCATTGCCGATAACGACAGCGTCAGCGCCACCTTGTTGGTCAGCTTGCGCCTTGTCAGAAGATTCATGATACGCCCTCAGCTCTTCGCGCCCTCGCCCTTGGCAAGACGAAGCAGCAGGAGTTTCGACACGACGAGAACAGCGAGCGTGATCGCGAACAGAATCAGGCCCAGTTCCATCAGCGACGCAGAGTGGAGACCGGGGTCCGCTTCGGCGAACTCGTTGGCCAGCGCGGAAGTGATGCTGTTGCCCGGTGCAAAGAGCGAGGCAGTGTTCAGGAAGTTCGTGTTGCCGATGACGAAGGTCACCGCCATCGTCTCGCCGAGCGCTCGCCCCAGACCCAGCATCACGCCGCCGATTACCCCTGTCCGCGTGTAAGGAAGCACGACGTTCCACATCACTTCCCACGTGGTACAGCCGACACCGTAGGCCGACTCCTTGAGCATGGGCGGCGTCACTTCAAACACATCACGCATGACCGAAGCGATGTACGGAATGATCATGATTGCGAGGATGATCCCTGCTGCCAGCAGGCCGATGCCAAGCGGCGCGCCCTCAAAAAGAAGGCCGATGAGTGGCAACTTGCCCAGCGTCGCCTGCAAGGCAGGCTGGACGTATTTTGCGAAGATCGGAGCGAAGACGAGCAAGCCCCACATCCCGTAAACAATGCTTGGAATGGCTGCAAGCAACTCGATCGCCGTGCCGAGAGGACGGCGCAACCACACGGGCGACAACTCGGTCAGGAACAAGGCGATCCCGAAGCTGATCGGAACAGCGATCAGCAGTGCAATGATCGAGGTGACGATGGTCCCGTATATGGGGATGAGCGCACCGAATTTCTCCATCGGCGGGTTCCAGTCCGTCGAGAACAGGAAACCGATGCCGAAGGCCTGCAGGCTTGGCCACGATGCATAAATCAACGCAACGATGATGCCGGCGAGCAAGACCAGCGTCAGCACGGCAAACGATCGTGCGGTCCCGGCGAAAAGAGCATCGCGCAATCGCTTGAACCGAGACACCGCGAATTGATTCTGTCCCATTGTCACACCCGACAGCACGGCCTCAAGGCCGCCGTCCGCGGAAAGATGGCGGCCGGAAACCGCGACGGTTCCCGGCTGCTGTTTTGGCTGAGCCACTGCAAGATCTTACTTGGCTGAACGGACAGCCTTACCCGACGCATCCTTGATCTGCGCCCAGGACGACTCGATCAGCTTCACCGTCGCATCAGGCAGCGGCACGTAGTCGAGTTCTTCCGCCATCTTGTCGCCATGCGCGTAGACCCAGTCGAAGAACTTGAGCACATTCGCGCCCTGCTCCGGCTTGTCCTGCACCTGATGCATCAGGATGAAGGTCGCGCTTGTGATCGGCCACGATGCCTTGCCTGGCTGGTTCGTCAGGATCTCGTAGAAGGCGGATTTGCTCCAGTCTGCACCGGACGAGGCCGCTGCGAACGCATCATCGCTCGGGGCAACAAACTGACCGTCCTTGTTCTGGAGCAGCGCGTGAGCCAGCTTGTTCTGCTTGGCGTAGGCATATTCGACGTACCCGATGGCGCCGGGCAGGCGCTGGACAAAGGCGGAAACTCCCTCGTTGCCCTTGCCACCAAGCCCGACCGGCCACTGCACCGCCGAGCCTTCACCGATCTTCTCCTTCCAGTCGGCTGACACCTTCGAAAGGTAGTTGGTGAATACGAACGTGGTGCCCGAACCGTCGGCACGACGCACGACCCCGATCGGCTGATCAGGGAGCGACAACCCATGGTTCAGGTCCGCGATCGCCTTGTCGTTCCACTTCGCGATCTTGCCCTGATAGATCTCGGCAAGCACCGGCCCCGTGAGCTTGAGCTCACCGGCCTTGATGCCTGGCAGATTGACGACGGGCACAACGCCCCCGATCACCGTCGGAAACTGCTGCAGACCGGCCTTGCTGAGCTCCTCCGGTTTGAGAGGCATGTCCGATGCACCAAAATCGACCGTCTTCGCCGTGATCTGACGAATGCCGCCGCTCGAGCCGATCGACTGGTAATTCACCTTGCTGCCTGTGGCCTTCTGGTACGCATCGGCCCACTTTGCATAGATCGGTGCCGGGAAGGAAGCGCCAGCCCCGGTAATGTCGGCAGCCTGTGCCTGAAGGGAAAACAGGACGGAGCAAACGGATGCGAGGGCAAACCTCTTCGAGATCGAGAAACGCTGCATGACTACCTCTGCTTTGGAAACCGAGCTCGCACTGTAACAAAGCCATATTACAGCCACGTTTCATGTCATGAAGCGCAGTCCGCGCACGCCATCGCGAAAACCTGCAGGTGCCCGCCCCTGACTACCCGACGCCTTGCAGCCTCGCACCCGGGCCAAATTCCGGCCAATCAGGCAACGGCCTCCTGCACGGCCTCTGCAATCTGGCGTGCCAGGCGCTCGACCAGATCCCCGTCGCGCCCTTCGACCATCACCCGCAACAGCGGCTCCGTGCCCGACGGCCGAAGCAGCACCCTGCCCTCATTGCCGAGTGCTGCATCGGCGTGCGCCTGGGCAGCAGCAATGCTCTGATCTGCACGCCAGTCGAACCCCGCCGGGAGCCGCACATTCACAAGTTTCTGCGGATAGAAGGTCAGGTCCGAACAGGCCTCGGCCAGGGTCCGCCCGTGCTGCTTGAGTGCTGCCAGGACCTGTAGCGCCGACACGATGCCATCGCCGGTCGAATGCCTGTCAAGACAGATGATGTGGCCGGAATTCTCGCCGCCGAGCTTCCAGCCGCGTTCATGCAGCATCTCGAGCACGTAGCGATCGCCCACCTTGGCGCGGGCGAACGGTACCCCGAGGCGCCCGATCGCATGCTCGAAGCCCAGATTGCTCATCAATGTCCCGATGACGCCATCCAGCCGCCCTTCCGCCTTGCGCGCCGCAGCAATCACATAAATGAGCTTGTCACCGTCGTATACCTCGCCGTTCCGGTCCACCATGATCAGGCGGTCACCGTCACCGTCGAGTGCAATACCGATGTCGGCGCCATTGGCCAGCACCGCCTGACGCAGGAATTCCGGTCGGGTCGCACCCACCCCGTCATTGATGTTGAGCCCGTTCGGCTCCACGCCCACGGCGACAACGTCGGCGCCGAGTTCGTGGAAGACCCGAGGCGCAATGTGATACGCCGCCCCATGGGCACAGTCCAGCGCCAGGCGCAGTCCGCGCAGATCCATTTCGTTCGGGAACGTGCTCTTGCAGAATTCGATGTAACGCCCGGCCGCGTCGTCGATACGCCGGGCGCGCCCAAGCTGGGCCGAGTCTGCGCAGCCCATCGGTCTATCCAGCCGCTCCTCGATCTCGGCTTCCATTGCGTCAGGAAGTTTTGCTCCGCCTGCCGAGAAGAACTTTATCCCGTTATCGTAAAACGGGTTGTGCGACGCAGAGATCACGACTCCGGCCTGCAGCCGCAATGCCCGCGTCAGGTAGGCCACCGCGGGAGTAGGGATCGGACCGGCCAGCATCACATCCACGCCGGCCGCAGCGAAGCCGGCTTCGAGCGAAGCCTCCAGCAAATAGCCGGAAATGCGCGTGTCCTTGCCGATGAGCACCGCCGGGCGCTCGCCAGCCGGCAGCTTCTCGCGCGCGACTAGCGTCACGCCCGCCGCATAGCCAAGGCGCATCACGAAATCAGGGGTGATTGGAGCCTCACCGACACGCCCCCTCACCCCATCCGTACCAAAATACTTGCGACCCATTGCGTGTCCCGAGCTTGAAAAGCCAAATTATGACACTGCTTGCCAGACCCGAAGTGCGTCACGAGTCGCGCCCACGTCATGCACCCGAACGATGGCCGCGCCGCGCTGAACCGCAATGAGCGCCGCCACCACACTGGCGACCTGGCGCTGCTCGACCGGCCTGCCCGTCACGGTCCCCAGCATGGCCTTGCGCGACAAGCCCGCCAACACCGGCAGACCGTCGCGGCAAAAACGGGCGAGATCGCGCAACAACGTGAAGTTGTGCTCGACCGTCTTGCCAAAGCCAAAGCCCGGGTCGACGACGATACGGTCGTGCGCAACACCAGCCGCTTGCAGTGCCCGAACTCGGCCGTCCAGGTACGCTGCAACGTCCTCGACCACATCGATGTACTGCGGATTACGCTGCATGGTGCGCGGCTCGCCCTGCATGTGCATCACGCACAGTCCCACCGTACTGTCCACCACTGCTTCGATCGCACCTTCGGCGTTGAAGCCATTGATATCGTTGATCATGTCCGCCCCGGCCGCGATGGCGGCCCGCATCACCGCGGGCTTGAGCGTATCGATCGACAGTGGCACCTGCAGGCTGCGCAGACGCTCGACGCATCGCACCACGCGCTCCAGTTCCTGCGCCTCTGGCACGGGATCCGAACCCGGGCGTGAGGACTCCGCACCGATGTCCAGCATGTCGGCTCCGTCCTCGAGTGCCATTTCCGCCCGCTGCATCATCCGGTCGAGATCGCCATGCGTGCCATCGCCGGTGAAGGAGTCGTCCGTCAGGTTTACGATCGCCATCAGTTTCGGCTGCGCGAGATCCAGCACGAAACGTCCGCATTGAAGTGTGCTCATTTCTTGTTCCCGTAAATGAAATGGGCCGGTTACCCGGCCCATGCAAAGTTTGTCGCCGCGGGGCGCAGAATCACGCCGCCGGCGCAGGCGCGGTCGGTGCGGCGCCCGGGGAGTCGTCCTTGGAGCGGCTCACCGGCGCCGACGCGGGCTTGGGCGCCCGCGGCGGGCGGCCTTCCATGATGTCGTTGATCTGATCGGCGTCGATCGTCTCCCACTCGAGCAAGGCGCGAGTCATCGCTTCGACCTTGTCCCGATTCTCGTCAAGCAGGCGGCGCGCCAGCGCGTATTGCTCATCGATGATGCGTCGGATCTCCGCATCCACCTTCTGCATCGTGGCCTCGGAGACGTTGCGGTGCGTCGTCACCTGGCGGCCGAGGAAGATCTCGCCTTCCTCCTCGCCATAGACCATCGGCCCAAGGTTGTCCGACATACCCCATTGGGTGACCATGCGCCGCGCCAGATCGGTGGCGCGCTGGAAATCGTTCGACGCCCCGGTCGTCATCTGCTGCATGAAAAGCTCTTCAGCAATTCGGCCACCAAAAAGCACCGTGATCGTCTGCAACAGGCGCTCGCGATCCTGACTGTACCGATCCTCGGTGGGCAACTGCATGGTGACGCCCAACGCACGGCCACGAGGAATGATCGTGACCTTATGCACCGGATCGGTCTTGTCAAGCAGGCGCGCCACCACGGCGTGACCCGACTCGTGGAAGGCGGTGTTACGACGCTCCTCCTCCGGCATCACTACCGAACGGCGCTCGGCGCCCATCATGATCTTGTCCTTGGCGCGCTCGAAGTCCTCCATGTCGACGAGACGCTTGTTGGCGCGCGCCGCAAAGAGCGCCGCCTCATTCACGAGGTTGGCCAGGTCGGCACCGGCAAACCCGGGAGTGCCGCGCGCCAGCACCTGAGGATCGACGTCGGGGGCGATCGGCACCTTGCGCATGTGAACCTTGAGGATCTGCTCGCGGCCGCGGATGTCGGGCAACGCAACGACCACCTGGCGGTCGAAGCGCCCCGGACGCAGCAGCGCCGGATCGAGGACATCGGGGCGGTTCGTCGCCGCGATCACGATGACGCCCGTCTGGCCTTCGAAGCCATCCATTTCCACCAGCAACTGGTTCAGCGTCTGTTCGCGCTCGTCATTACCACCGCCGAGTCCCGCGCCACGCTGACGGCCCACCGCATCGATCTCGTCGATGAAGATGATGCAGGGCGCATGCTTCTTGGCCTGCTCGAACATGTCGCGCACACGCGCCGCACCGACGCCGACAAACATCTCGACAAAGTCGGAACCCGAGATCGAAAAGAACGGGACCTTCGCCTCGCCGGCGATCGCCTTCGCAAGCAAGGTCTTGCCCGTACCAGGCGAGCCCACCATGAGCACACCCTTGGGGATGCGCCCGCCGAGCTTCTGGAATTTCGACGGATCACGCAGAAACTCGACAAGTTCGAAGACTTCTTCCTTGGCCTCGTCGCAACCCGCCACGTCGGCAAAGGTGACCGAGTTCGCGGATTCGTCCAGCATCCGCGCCTTGCTCTTGCCGAACGAGAACGCGCCGCCCTTGCCGCCACCCTGCATCTGACGCATGAAGAAGACCCACACGCCGATCAGAAGAAGCATCGGGAACCAGGACACGAAAATGTTGGCGAGGAAGGATTGCTCCTCCTCCGGCTTGCTGGCATTCACCGAGACGCCGTAGCGCATCAGGTCCGACACCATCCAGATATCCTGCACGCCTGGCGTGTAGACCGTGATCGAACGGCCTTCCTGCGTAGTCGCCTTCAGCACGCGACCATCCACAGTCGCCTTGGCAATCCGCCCCGCCTTGGCTTCCTCCATGAACTGCGAGTACTCCATGGTGTTGGGCGGCGTCTGGCGGGCGTTGAACTGGTTGAACACGGTCATCAGCACGACGCCGATGACCATCCAGATCGCGAGATTCTTCACAAGATTGTTCAAAGCACTCTACCCCAGGAGCCCGATTCCGGGCGTACGCGTAATTGATTCATTCTAGAGGCGAACGTTCCCACGGGCAAACCGATGGCCGCCATTGCCTGGATCAATGATGCGGATCATCAACGCTGCCGCACGCCCCTGCCGAGGAGATACACCTCTGCGCTGCGGTCGCGCGATGCCTTGGGCTTACGCACCTGCACGCTGTTGAAGACTGCTTCCATCGCCTTGCGGAACTCCATGAATCCTTCCCCTTGGAAGACCTTCACGACGAACTGGCCCGAAGGCTTCAGGTGCTGTGCGGCAAAATCGAGCGCGAGTTCGCAAAGGTGTATCGACCGTGCCTGATCGACGGTCGCGACGCCGGAAAGGTTCGGCGCCATGTCCGACAGCACCGCGTCGACGCGCGCACCGGCGAGCCGACGCTCCAGCTCGGCCAGCACCTCGTCCTCGGTGAAATCGCCCAGCAGGAAATCCACACCCGAAATCGGCTCCACCGGCAGGAGGTCGAGCGCAAATACGCGGCCCGATGGGCCGCAGCGCTTGACTGCCACCTGACACCACGAACCCGGCGCGGCACCCAGATCCACCACCACGGCGCCCTGCCGCAACAGACGATCGCGATCGTCGATCTCAAGCAGCTTGTACGCCGCTCGCGCCCGGTAGCCATCGGCCTGCGCGCGCTGGACATACGGGTCATTGACGTGCTCGTGCAGCCACGCCTTGCTGGTCTTGTTTCGTTTCATAACGCCAATCGGAGTAGAATCCTTGCCCCACCGAAGTCAAGAAGTCGAGAAAAATCAATGATCGAGCTTACGCCTGCCCAAAGACGCGAACTGCGCGCGAAGGCGCACCACCTGAATCCGGTCGTCACCATCGCCGGCAATGGCCTCACGCCCTCGGTCCTCGCCGAGATCGAGCGCTCCCTGCAGGCCCATGAACTGATCAAGGTCCGCGTCCAGGGCGCAGAACGCGATGATCGCGAGTCCCTCATGCACGAGCTGTGCAGCGCGCTCGATGCGGCCGCAGTTCAGCACATCGGCAACATCCTCGTCGTCTGGCGGCAGCGCCGCGAAGAAGAAAAGCAGGCGACCGACAACGCTGCCAAGCGCACGGCGAAGACCGCGACCGCGAAATCTGCCGCTGCCTTTGCGGCTGCCGCGCGACGCGCAGCCCTTGCGAAGGCATCCGCCGAATCGCGGCGTTCGCCCGCGCGCACCCCTTCCGCCCATGTCCGGGGCAGCGGGCGCGGACGCTGAGCCACTCGCACCCCGGTCCTGCGCCATGCAGCGCAGGGCCGGGGCGCGGATCGAGCCTCTCTTTCCCTACCTCAGCACCTTCCTGAGCGAGAACACCAAAACGGCGCCGAGCAGGCTCTGAATCAGGTAGAGCACGCTGGAAATGCCGTGCCAGGTCGCGAAGCGGTCGCGCATCACGGTGCTCATCACGTCGCGTGGCCAGGCGCTTGCCTTGAGTTCGGCCATCAAGGGCTGGATGCCGAACTGCCCGGCCGCGATCAGCGCAATGATGACGAGCAGCAACCAGAAGAGCCCGCTGCGGAACACAGCCCACCCTGACTTCAGCGCGGCAAACAGCATCAGGTAGATCGCGCTGCCAAGACCGAACCAGCCGACGAAATCGAACAGTCGCCCCGCCACCTTGCCCGCCAGCATGCGATCCGACAGCATGTCGAACAGCACCGGCGCGACCAGGTATCCCACCGCCCACATGCCGCCGACCCAGAGGGTGACGACCACGAGCGCAAGGAACTCGGCAAGGCGGTTCAACATCGCTCAGACGTAGCGGACGTCGATGATCTCGTACTCGCGGACACCACCGGGTGCCTGCACCTCGGCAATGTCGCCGGCGTACTTGCCGATCAGCGCACGCGCAATCGGCGAGCTGATCGAGATCTTGTTCGCCTTGATGTCGGCCTCGTCCTCGCCGACGACCTGATAGACGACGACCTGGCCCGAATCCATGTCCTCGAGTTCGACCGTCGAGCCGAACACGCAGCGACCGTCCGCATCGAGCAGCTTGGGATCGATGATCTGGGCATGGGCGAGCTTGCCCTCGACCTCCATGATCCGGCCTTCGATGAAGCCCTGCCGCTCCTTGGCGGCGTCGTACTCGGCATTCTCGGAAAGGTCGCCGTGCGACCGCGCCTCGGCGATCGCGGCGATCACGTTCGGGCGGTCGACCGTCTTCAGACGATGCAGCTCTTCGCGCAGCCGCTCTGCGCCGTTAACCGTAAGCGGAGTCTTGTTCATGCTGCCTGATTCAATTCAGCGTGCAGGGACTGCACGGAGTAAACCTCGATGCCACCGGCCAGGCTTCGAATGCCCATGCAGGCCGCGCGCGCACCTTCGATCGTCGTGAAGATGGTGACCTTGGCGGCCAGCGCGCTCGTGCGGATGGAGCGCGAATCGGCGATCGCCTGCCGCTTTTCCTCGACAGTATTGATCACCAACGCGATTTCCTCGTTCTTGATCATATCGACGATGTGCGGGCGCCCTTCGTTGACCTTGTTGACAACCGTCACCGGAACCCCGGCCGCTTCGATGACCGACGCCGTGCCACGCGTCGCAACCAGCGAGAAGCCAAGGTCGTGAAGCTCCTTCGCGACCTCCACTGCTGCCGGTCGGTCGGACGCCTTGACGCTGATGAACACCGTGCCACCACCCGGCAGGCGCACCCCCGCCGCCACCTGGCTCTTCACGAAGGCTTCGGCGAAGCTGCGGCCCACGCCCATGACCTCGCCCGTGGACTTCATCTCGGGACCGAGGATGGTATCGACCCCAGGGAACTTGACGAAGGGGAACACCGCCTCCTTCACCGAGTAGTACGGCGGCACGATCTCGCCAGTCACCCCCTGACTCTCGAGGCTCTGGCCTGCCATGCAGCGCGCGGCGATCTTCGCAAGCGGCAGCGAACATGCCTTGGACACGAAAGGAACCGTGCGCGAGGCGCGAGGATTCACTTCGAGCACATAGACGACTGCATTCTCGCCCTCGCCCTGGATGGCGAACTGCACGTTCATCAGTCCGACGACGTTCAGCGCGCGCGCCATTGCTTCCGTCTGGCGGCGCAGTTCGTCCTGCAGCTTGGGCGTGAGCGTATAGGGCGGCAGCGAGCACGCCGAATCGCCGGAGTGCACGCCAGCCTGCTCGATGTGCTCCATGATGCCGCCGATCATCACCTGCTTGCCATCGGACAGCGCATCGACGTCGATTTCGGTCGCATCATTCAGGAAGCGGTCAAGCAGCACCGGCGATTCGTTCGAGACCTTGACCGCTTCACGCATGTAGCGCTCGAGGTCCTTCTGCTCATGGACGATCTCCATCGCGCGTCCGCCCAGCACGTAGGACGGACGCACGACGAGCGGATAGCCGATTTCGGCAGCGAGTCGAACGGCCTCCTCCGGCGTGCGCGCGGTGCGGTTGGGCGGCTGCTTGAGACGCAGGTCGGTGAGCAACTTCTGGAAGCGCTCGCGGTCCTCGGCCGCATCGATCATGTCCGGGCTGGTACCGATGATGGGCACACCATTCTCTTCCAGGGCCTTGGCGCGCTTGAGCGGGGTCTGGCCACCGAACTGCACGATCACGCCGACCGGCTTCTCGATGTGCACGATCTCGAGGATGTCTTCCAGCGTGATCGGCTCGAAATACAGGCGGTCCGAGGTATCGTAGTCGGTAGACACGGTTTCCGGGTTGCAGTTGACCATGATGGTCTCGTACCCGTCCTCGCGCAGCGCGAGCGCCGCATGCACGCAGCAATAGTCGAACTCGATGCCCTGACCGATGCGGTTCGGCCCGCCACCCAGCACCATGATCTTCTTCTTGTCGCTCGGCTGCGCCTCGCACTCTTCCTCATAGGAGGAATACATGTAGGCGGTCGAGGTTGAGAATTCCGCGGCGCAGGTATCGACACGCTTGTACACCGGACGTACGCCGAGCGTGTGGCGATGCAGGCGTACCGCTGTCTCGTCGGCACCGAGCAGCTTGGCGATGCGGCGGTCCGAAAAGCCCTTGCGCTTGAGCTCGCGCATCTGGGCAGCCTGGATCGCCTTCAGCGAGCGGCCGACGAGCGCCTTCTCGGTGAGGATGATGTCCTCGATCTGAGCGAGGAACCAGGGATCGATCTTCGTCAGGTTGTGCACCTGCTCCAGGCTCATGCCTTCGCGGAAAGCCTGCCCCACATACCAGATGCGCTGCGGCCCGGGGCTGGCGAGCTCGCGCTCCAGATCCTCGGAATCGGCCTCGATCTCGTCCAGGCCATAGACGCTCACTTCCAGGCCGCGCAGCGCCTTCTGGAACGACTCCTGGAAAGTCCGGCCCATCGCCATGACTTCGCCCACCGACTTCATCTGCGTGGTCAGGCGGTCATTGGCCTGCGGGAATTTCTCGAAGGCGAAGCGCGGGATCTTGGTGACGACGTAGTCGATCGAGGGCTCGAACGATGCCGGCGTCGCACCGCCGGTGATGTCGTTCTTGAGCTCATCCAACGTGTAACCCACCGCCAGCTTGGCCGCCACCTTGGCGATCGGGAAGCCGGTCGCCTTGGAGGCCAGCGCGGACGAACGCGACACGCGCGGGTTCATCTCGATGACGATCATGCGACCGTCATTGGGGTTGATGGCGAACTGGACGTTCGAGCCGCCGGTATCCACCCCGATCTCGCGCAGCACCGCGATCGAGGCGTTGCGCATGATCTGGTATTCCTTGTCCGTCAGCGTCTGGCTCGGGGCGACGGTGATGGAGTCGCCGGTATGCACACCCATCGGGTCGAGGTTCTCGATCGAGCAAACGATGATGCAGTTGTCCGCCTTGTCGCGAACCACCTCCATCTCGTACTCCTTCCAGCCGAGCAGCGATTCCTCGATCAGCAACTCGTTGGTCGGGCTCGCCTCGAGACCGCGCTTGCAGATCTCGTGGAACTCTTCCATGTTGTAGGCGATGCCGCCGCCACTGCCACCGAGCGTGAAGCTCGGACGAATGATCGCCGGAAAGCCGATGCCGCCCTGCACCTGCAGCGCCTCTTCCATGCTGTGGGCGATGCCGGAGCGCGCCGATCCGAGGCCGATCTTGGTCATCGCCTCCTTGAACTTCAGGCGGTCCTCGGCCTTGTCGATCGCCTCCTCGGAGGCGCCGATCAGTTCCACTCCATACTTTTCGAGCACGCCGTTGTGCGCCAGGTCGAGTGCGCAGTTGAGCGCGGTCTGGCCGCCCATCGTCGGCAGTAGCGCGTCGGGGCGCTCCTTGGCGATGATGCGCTCGACGACCTGCCAGGTGATCGGCTCGATGTAGGTGACATCGGCCGTGCCCGGGTCGGTCATGATGGTCGCAGGATTCGAATTGACCAGGATGACCTTGTAGCCTTCCTCGCGCAGTGCCTTGCAGGCCTGGGCGCCGGAATAGTCGAATTCGCAGGCCTGGCCGATGATGATCGGGCCGGCGCCGATGATCAGGATGCTCTTTATGTCGGTACGTTTCGGCATCGTCTTGCCTCAGTGATTCCTTGAGCCGGCATCGTGCGCCGGCATCGAACAATGGCGGCAGGCGGTAGCCTGCCCGTGCGCCGGATTACCTTGACGCTTCCATAAGACCGATGAAGCGGTCGAAGAGGTAAGCGACATCATGCGGACCCGGGCTCGCCTCCGGGTGGCCCTGGAACGAGAATATCGGCGCGTCGGTGCGCGCCAGGCCCTGATTCGAACCATCGAACAGGGATTGATGCGTCACTCGCAAGTTGGCGGGCAGGGTCGAGGGGTCGACGGCAAAGCCGTGGTTCTGGCTGGTGATCAGCACTTCGCCGCTGTCGAGATCCTTGACCGGGTGATTGGCGCCGTGATGGCCGAATTTCATCTTCATCGTCTTCGCACCCGAGGCGAGCGCGAGCAACTGATGGCCGAGGCAGATGCCGAAGGTCGGTACGCGCGCAGCGATGAACTCACGGATCGCGTCGATCGCGTAATCGCAGGGCTCGGGGTCGCCGGGGCCATTGGACAGGAACACGCCGTCCGGTTTCATCGCCAGCACTTCGGCGGCCGGTGTCTGCGCGGGCACCACGGTCAGGCGGCAGCCGCGCTCGGCGAGCATGCGAAGGATGTTGAACTTGACACCGAAGTCGTAGGCGACGACGTGGAAGCGCGGCTGGCTCTGCTTGCCGTACCCGCGCCCGAGCGCCCATTCGGTCTCGCTCCAGTCGTACGCCTGCGCCGTGCACACCACCTTGGCCAGATCCATGCCGGCCAGCCCCGGAAAACCGCGCGCCGCGGCAACGGCCGCCTCCGCATCGAGCGCACCGCCTTCGGCCGCGGTCACGATGCAGCCCGCCTGCGCGCCCTTTTCTCGCAGCACCCGGGTGAGCCTGCGAGTGTCGATCCCGGCGATGGCGACAACGTTCTCGGCGCGAAGAAAAGCGTCGAGTCGTTGATCCATACGGAAGTTGGAAGGTAGAAGCGGCAGATCGCGGATCACGAGGCCGGCCGCATGCACGCGGGTCGATTCGACGTCCTCGCGGTTGACACCAGTGTTACCGATATGCGGATAGGTCAGCGTGACGATCTGGCGCGAGTAACTCGGGTCAGTCAGGATCTCCTGATAACCCGACATCGAGGTATTGAACACCACTTCGCCGACCGTGCTGCCAACCGCGCCGATGCCCTTGCCGTAGAACACCGTCCCATCGGCGAGCGCAAGAAGGGCGGGCAGGGATGCAGTCACAAGAAACTCCTGAATTCAGCCTGAAATCAAGGGCTAAGCAAAATTGCTGCGCCCACAGCTTGCAAAAAAGCGGGACGAGCCCGTGGGCGCGATCCCGCTGTCTAGATGGCTCGATTCTACTTTTTTCGCCCCCCCAAGGCAATGTGGGGTCGCCGCTGCAATGAATCAGGGCAGCGCAGCCCCCAGCTTGCGTCAGCGCAAACCGAGAATATCCTGCATGTCGAAGAGCCCCGGCCCGCGGCCGGCGACGAAGCGCGCTGCCCGCAACGACCCCAGCGCGTAGGGCATGCGGCTCCCGGACTTGTGCGTGATTTCAATGCGCTCACCGATTCCGGCGAACAGCACGGTGTGGTCGCCGACGATGTCGCCACCGCGGATCGTCGAGAAACCGATGGTTTCGGGCTTGCGCTCGCCCGTCACGCCCTCGCGGCCATAGATTGCACAAGTCTCCAGATCGCGCCCAAGCTCGCGGGCAACGACTTCGCCCATGCGCAGGGCGGTGCCGGAGGGCGCGTCGACCTTGAATCGGTGATGCGCCTCGATCACCTCGACGTCGTAGCCCTCGCTGAGAATGCGTGCCGCCACTTCGAGCAGCTTGAACACCGCATTCACACCGACGGCCATGTTCGGCGCGAAGACCACCGGTATTTCCTTCGCCGCCTCGGCGATCGCCGCCTTTCCGGCAGCGTCGAAGCCGGTCGTGCCGATCACCATCGCCTTGCCGAGTTCGCGCGCCAGGGCGAGATGCGCAAGCGTTCCGTCCGGCCGGGTGAAGTCGATCACGCAATCGGCCGCGGCGATCGCGGCGCGGGCATCGTCGACGATGGTCACACCGCAGGACACGCCAAGCAGTTCGCCCGCGTCGCGTCCGATGCACGGGCTTCCGGGCCGGTCGAAGGCGGCACCGATCGCGACACCCTCTTCCTTGAGGGCGGCTTCGATCAGCATGCGCCCCATGCGGCCGGCTGCGCCGGCGATAGCCAAACGGATAACGCTCATCTTTCTTCAGTTCCTGATGGGCCGATGGACGGCCCCGCAGGGCGTGCCGTCATCGAGAAATGATCACTTCTGGGGTGCTGGCGGGATTTCGACGACGCGGCTGCGCTCGCCGCGTCCGCTGTCGGTCGCAGCCTGCGCATCGCCAGCCTTCACGTCGCCCTCGATGCGATCGAGCTTGTCGTCGACGAAGAACACCGACACGACCCGCTGCTGCGGCTCGCCGCGCCCCGGCTTGAATCGATAGACGTAGTCCCAGCGGTCGTTGCGGAACGCGTCGACGACGAGCGGCGTCCCGAGGACGAAGCGCACCTGCTCGCGAGTCATACCTTTCTTGAGCTGGGCGATCATCTCCTGATCGACGTAGTTGCCTTGCCGGACATCGATCTTGTACGGATTGACCTTGCTCACGATGGAGTCGAAGGAGCAGCCCGCAAGCAGGCCTGCGGCGACAAGCGCCGATAACAGTGTGGAACGCATTTGGGAATCGGGTTGGGGGCGCCCGCCAGGGAGCGCCGGTTCTCATTGGTGGGCAAAAAATATAACATAGGACTGCCTGGCCTTCGGCCGGGCTTCACCATCCCTCGCGCACACCCCGACTGCGCGCTACCTCGGCATCCGTACAGGCAACCATGTCAGAGAATTCCAAGAGCCTGAAAAGCATAGGCCTGAAGGCAACCTACCCGCGGCTCAAGATCCTGGACCTGTTCCAGAGCGCCGAACAGCGCCATCTGACAGCCGAGGACGTCTATCGCCTGCTGATCGGCGAAGGCATGGACATCGGTCTGGCGACAGTCTACCGCGTGCTGACGCAGTTCGAGCAGGCGGGACTCCTCGAACGCCATTATTTCGAGTCGGGCAAGGCCGTTTTCGAGCTCAACCAGGGCAACCACCACGATCACCTCGTCTGCCTGCAGTGCGGCAAGGTCGAGGAGTTCTACGATGCCGAGATCGAGCAGCGCCAGAAGCGCATCGCCGAAGAACGCGGCTTCGCGATCAAGGAACACGCGCTTTATCTGTATGCCGACTGCGTGCGCAAGGACTGCCCGAATCGCAGCGGCGAATCCTGACGCAGGGCTTGCGCCGGAGCCGAGAATCTGAGCCCACGACTGACTGAACTGTGTCGACTGGCGGCTCGTCGTCCGCGCGTTCAGCGCGGGCCCAGCATCTCCGCCGCATGTTCGCGCGTCGTCGCGGTGATGTTGACGCCGCCCAGCATGCGCGCGATTTCCTCGATCCGCTCGTCGCGACCCAGCGCAGTCACCTCGCTGAGCGTCTGCCCTCCCCGCTCCACCTTTGCAATCCGCCACTGCCAGTCGGCGCACGCGGCAACCTGCGGCAGGTGAGTGACGCACAGCACCTGGCGTTCCTGCCCGAGCCGGGCAAGCAGCTTGCCGACGATCTCAGCCACGCGTCCGCCGATGCCGACGTCCACCTCGTCGAAGATCAGCGTTGGCGTAGCCGAATCGCGACTCGTCATGACCTGGATGGCGAGACCGATACGCGACAGCTCGCCGCCGGATGCAACCTTCGCCAGGCTCCTCAGGGCCTGTCCCGGGTTCGCCGCCACGCGGAATTCCACGATTTCGGCGCCGTGAGCCGACGGCACGCAAGGCTCCAGCGCGACATCGAAGCGGCCGCCTGCCATGGCGAGCGTCTGCATCGCCTCGGTGATTTCCTGCGATAGAGATGCTGCAGCAGGGCGACGCAGCGCAGACAGGGTCGCCGCAGCCCGTTCGAGCCGCGCAAGCGCGTCGGCCTCGGCCTGCTCCAGGCGAGCCGGATCGGAACGCGCCTCCAGCGTGGCAAGCCTTTCGCGCCACCGCTCCAGGAGCAGTGGGAGTTCCTCAGGCGCCACCCGGTACTTGCGTGCCGTATCCATGACGGTCGAAATGCGTCGCTCGATCTCGGCCAGCCGCTGAGGATCGAGATCGACGCGGTCACGATAGCGCCGCAATGCATGCAGCGCCTCGTCCGCCTGGATCGCGGCGGCCGACAGCAATTCGCGCACGTCGGCGAGCGCGGGGTCGATGTCGGCGAGTTCGGCAATGCGGCCGTCCAGGTGACGCAGTACGGAACATACCGCGTAGTCACCCTCGCCCAGCGCAGCCAGCGTCTCGTCAGCACCCTCCATCAGCCCCGCCGCATGGGCGAGGCGGCTGTGCTCCGAGTTGATCTCGTCCCACTCCGCGCTGTCGAAGGCAAGTTGTGCAAGCTCCTTCAACTGCCACTCCAGCAGCTCGCGCTCGCGTGCGGAATTCTCGGAATCCGCCTGTGCCTCCCGCCGAAGCGTGACCAGCGCCTGCCATTCCCGATGGCAGCGCAAGACATCGGCGGCGGCCTCACGCGCGCCCGCATGTGCGTCGAGCAGCTCGCGCTGTGCCTCGCCACGCAATAGGGCGTGGTGGGCATGCTGGCCGTGGATGTCCGCCAGCCACTCGCCCGCCGCACGCAATTGCGCGAGCGACACCGCAGTCCCGTTGATCCAGGCGCGGCTGCGCCCGCCAGCGTCGACCACGCGCCGCAGGATGATCGCGCCCTCCTCGGCTTCCAGCGCCTCGTCCGCGAGCCAGGCCGCCAGCCCGCCCTGCTCGGGCACATCGAACTCGGCCACGATGTCGGCGCGCTCCTGACCGACGCGCACCACGCCGGCTTCCGCACGCCCGCCCAGCGCCAGGCCGAGTGCATCGAGAAGGATCGATTTGCCTGCCCCCGTCTCGCCGGTCAGCGCGCCGAATCCTGCGCAGAACTCGAGCTCGAGGCGGTCGACGATGACGAAGTCGCGTATGGTGAGTCGTCGCAGCATGATGTCAGGGAAGGAAGTCAGAACTTCGGCTGGATTGGCGCCGGCTGGAGCACGACGCACCGCAGGGCATTCAGTTGCGACGCGGCGCCGCGCTCCAGTGCAGTTTTTCGCGCAGCATGGCGTAGTAGCTGTAACCGACCGGGTGCAGCAGGCGCAGCGCAAGCGGCGAACGCGTGATCCGCACGCAGTCCCCTGCGCGCAGATCGAAGCGCGCCTGGCCATCGAAATGAACGCGCGCGTCATGAGGGAGCAACAGCGAGATGTCGATGCGGCTGCTGTCAGGCAGTGTCACGGGCCGCGCCGTCAGCGCGTGCGGGCAGAGGGGTACGAGGGCGATGCCGCCGACGCTGGGATGCAGGATCGGACCGTTGGCCGACAGCGCGTAGGCCGTCGAACCCGTCGGCGTGGACACGATCATGCCGTCCGAGCGCTGCGTGTAGACGTACTCGCCGTCGATGGCGAGGTCGAATTCGATCATGCGACCGAGCTCGCCCTTGTTGACGACCACGTCGTTCAGCGCCAGGGTCGAGAACACCCGTGTTCCGCCGCGCAGGACTTCGGCGTCGAGCATGAAGCGGGATTCCTCGATGAACCGGCCCTCGATGATCTCACCCAGCCGGGCCTGCGCATTCGCACGCGAAATGTCCGTCAGGAAACCGAGGCGGCCAAGATTGACGCCCACCAGGGGGACTGCATTTTCGGCGAGGCGACGGGCAGTGTTCAGCATCGTGCCGTCACCGCCGACCACCACCGCGAGGTGCGCCTCGGCGCCGATCTGCTCGTAGGTTGCGACAGGATAGTCGCCCACCCCACCGATGGAACTTGCCGTGCCCTGCTCCATCCATACGTTGCGCCCCTGCGAACGCAGGAAACGCGCGATTTCCAGGACCGATTCGGCAACGTCCGGACTCTGGTACTTGCCGATCAGCGCGATGTTGGTGAAGTGCGTATCCATAGGCGCGGATTAAACCATATCCGCATCACGATACCGGATTCGGAAGCCATCGGCATCCGACTGCGCCAGCCATGGCTTACCACGCTCATCACTCTTTCGTAGAATCACGGCCATGACCATCGTGCTGCCATGAACACTCTCGACGCCCGCTCGCAGATCCTGCTGAAGACCCTGATCGAACGCTACATCGCGGAAGGTCAGCCGGTCGGTTCGCGCGCCCTCTCACGCTATTCCGGCCTGGAGCTGTCGCCGGCAACCGTGCGGAACGTCATGAGCGATCTGGAGGAGGCCGGCTTCATTGCCAGTCCCCACACGTCCGCAGGACGTATTCCAACCGCGCGCGGCTATCGCTTCTTCGTCGATGCGCTGCTCACCGTGCAGCCCCTGCAGCACGCGCAGGTGCGCGAGCTGAAAGGCCACCTGCAGCCGGACCAGCCGCAGCGGCTGCTCAATTCGGCGTCGCACGTGCTGTCCGAACTCACCCAGTTCGCGGGGGTGGTGGTCGCACCGCGCAAGGACGCCGTCCGCATCCGCCAGCTCGAGTTCATCAGCCTGTCGGAGACGCGCATCCTGCTGATCATCGTCACCACGGCGGGGGACGTTCAGAACCGCATCCTGCTGACGCGCCGCCCGTACACGCCGGGCGAGCTGAGCAGCGCCGCATCGTATCTGAACGAGCACGTCGCCGGACTGTCCTTCGACGAGATCCGGAACCGGCTGCGCGTCGAGCTGCAGCAACTGCGCAGCGACATGACCGAACTGATGACAGCGACCGTAGATGCGGGCTCCGAGGCGGCCGAGGAGACGGCCACGAATTACGTGATCTCGGGTGAAACGAATCTGCTGGAAGTCGAGGACCTGTCGTCCAACATGTCCCGCCTGCGCGAGCTGTTCAAGCTCTTCGACCAGAAGACCGGCCTGATGCAATTGCTGGACCTGTCCAACCGCGCGGAGGGCGTGCAGATCTTCATCGGCGGCGAATCCGGGCTCGCACCTCTGGACGGCTGCAGCGTCATCACCGCGCCGTACGAGGTCGATGGGCAGGTGGTCGGCTCCGTCGGCGTGATCGGCCCGACGCGCATGGCTTACGATCGCGTCATTCCCATCGTGGACATCACTGCCAGGCTGTTGTCCAGCGCATTGTCCGCGAACCATTGATCTGCGGCGCGCTCAAACGCGCCGCCCGCGTTGCAGCAAACCAATCCAAGGACCCTCATGGCCCGTTACTGGACCGAACCCGCCTACGAACACGGCACGCGCCCGCGCATCGGCGTGCTGCTGGTGAATCTGGGCACTCCCGAAGCCCCCACCGCAGGCGCCCTGCGCCCCTACCTCAAGCAGTTCCTGTCGGATCCTCGCGTGGTCGAGATTCCGCGGCCCATCTGGTGGCTGATCCTGAACGGCATCATCCTCAATGTTCGACCGGCAAAATCCGCCGCGAAGTATGCGAGCATCTGGATGGATGAAGGCTCGCCGCTCAAGGTGCACACCGAACGGCAGGCGAAGCTCCTCGCCGGCTATCTCACCGACGCGGGATACCCCGACCTGCAGGTGCGCTGGGCGATGCGCTACGGCAATCCTTCTGTCCCCGACACGCTCAACGCGATGCGGGCCGGCGGCTGCACTCGCATCCTCATTGTCCCGGCCTATCCGCAGTATTCATCGAGCACGACCGGCAGCGTGATGGACGAGGTCGCACACTGCCTGCGGCAATGGCGAAACCTGCCCGAAATCCGCTATGTACGCAGTTTCCACGACGACCCGGGCTACATCGAGGCGATCGCCCGAAGCGTTCGCGACCACTGGGCGCGGAACGGCGAGCCCGACAAGCTGGTCATGAGCTTTCACGGCGTACCACGCCGCACCCTCGATCTCGGCGACCCCTACCACTGCGAGTGTCACAAGACCGGACGCCTGGTGGCCGAAGCCCTGAACCTCCCTGCAGAGCGCGCATTCGTTACCTTCCAGTCCCGCTTCGGCAAGGCCGAGTGGCTGCAGCCCTACACCCAGCCCACCCTCGAGGCGCTGGCTCGCGGTGGCACGCGCCGGGTCGATGTGATCTGCCCAGGATTCGTCTCGGACTGCCTCGAAACGCTCGAGGAGATCGCCATGGAATGCCGCGACGCCTTCCTGTCTCAAGGCGGCGAGAGCTTCCATTACATTCCCTGCCTCAACGAGCGCCACGAGTGGATCTCGGCCCTTACCGCGCTGACACGTCGAAACCTCGGCAACTGGATCGAAGCGCCCGCGGCCGACCAAGCGCAGCTCGACGCCAGCAGAGGCCGCGCACTTGCGATGGGCGCCTCACGCTGAACGACCAATGAGCCGCGATGGCCTCAGGTCAGCACGGCAAAGCAACCGTCTTGTGCGCAGACCGCGTCCGCGGCTCTCTGCTTGGCGTCATTCGTCGAGGAGGCGCAGATCCAGCCCACCCGTGGCCGTGTAGTCGCCCACGGTTGCAGCGGGCATGTGCTGCGACAGGCTGCGCGCGAGTCCGGCGAGGCGTCGCACGACGACCGTCGACACCTGGGTACGAAATCGCTCGACGACCTCCTCGCTTGCCAGCGCGAGGGCAGCCGGGTTGATCTCCAGGTAAGTCAGTGGCGCGAGCGACACGACCGACAGCATGTTGCGGTGCTCGAGATTGTCGAGCCACGCCTGCTCGCCGAAAACCTCGCCCCTGCCCAGTTCCGCCACCTTGCGCCCGCCAACGGAAAGCTCGACCCGCCCGTCGAGGACGATCGCAAACCGCTGATCGGAATCACCTTCGCGAACCAGGCTGACTCTTGCATCCGCCTTCTTCCAGGTGCAGATGCGCAGCACCTCCCAGAGCTCCACGTCCTCGAATTCGGTGAAGAAGGAGAGCTTTCTGAGCGCTGCAAAGCGCTCGGTGTCGGGCGGCACATAACTGTCGTCGAGGATCCTGTAGCGCACCGCGGACAGATCCTTTGCGAACTCGGCGCCGTTCTTGTAACGCGAATAGAGGTCCTTCTCCAGCGCACGGCGGATCACCGCGTCCATCTGCTCCGGCACATCCGGGTTGAGCTGGGACACGGACGGCGGATCGGCGTTGATGATCTTGTAGATCAACTGCGCCGGATTGGCCCCACGAAATGGCAGGCGTCCGGTCAGCAGGTGAAACAGCACCACCCCGAGCGAATAAAGATCGGTTTTCTGGTTGAGCGGGTATCCCTTGACCTGCTCGGGGCTCATGTAGGCCGGCGAACCGACGCCCATGATGAAGGTGGAGTCGGTCTCCATCCGCTTGCTGACGTTCAGCGCCAGGCCGAAATCGGTGATCTTCACGTTGTCCTGATCATCGATCAGGATGTTGGCCGGCTTGATGTCGCGATGGACGATGCCCTGCCTGTAGGCGTGGTCCAGCGCCATGCAGCATTTGAAAACGATGCCGATGGTGCGGTGGATGGGCAGCAGATGCTCGAACGAGCAGTAGCGCTCGAGCGACTCGCCCGGGAAGTATTCCATCACCACGTAAGCCTGGTCGGGCTCGATCGATGCATCGTAGATGCGGATGATGTTCGGATGTTCGAGACGACTGGCGACCGCCTTTTCCGCCTTGAGCAGCTTGATGAGGCGCCGGTTCCACTTCGCCTCGTCGCGCACCTTGTCGTCGAAGCGAACGTGCTTGAGCGCCACCGGCTGCGCATATTCCGGACTCTCGGCGAGGTACACGATGGCCGTCGCACCACGCCCAATCTGGCGCAGGATCCGATAGCGGCCGATTTTCTCCGGCAATCCGTTCATGCCATGCAAAGCGCGGACGAAACGCGTCCGCATTCAGGATTCGATGGCTCAATTCTGGCACGAACCCTGACGCACGGCCATGCAGCGTGCCCGTGTTGTTCGCGGTCCTGTCACCATGCTTAAATTGTAGAAGCAGCAATTCCCACCCAGCGCCAATGAGGAGGACCACGCTTGAATTCAGTCGACCTCCTCATCCATGCACGCTGGGTCATTCCAGTGGAACCGGCGCGCACGGTGCTCGACTACCACGCAGTCGCCGTGAAGGACGGCCTCATCGCCGACGTCCTGCCCAGCGATCTCGCACGACGCACGGTCCAGGCTGCGCGCGTCGTCGACTTGGGCGAACACGTCCTGATTCCGGGCCTGGTCAATCTGCACACCCACGCCGCGATGACCCTGATGCGCGGCATCGGCGATGACCTCCCGCTGATGCGCTGGCTGCGGGAGGTGATCTGGCCGGCCGAAGCCAAGCACGTCTCCGACACCTTCGTGCGCGAAGGCACTCTGCTCGCGGCCGTCGAGATGCTGCGTGGCGGAATCACGACCTGCAGCGACATGTACTTCCACCCCGATGCCGCGGCGCAGGCTTTCGATCTGGTCGGCATGCGCGCGATGGTGGGCATCGTGCTCATCGACTTTCCCACCGCCTACGCCACCGATGCTGACGATTACCTGCGCAAGGGCTTGGCAGCCCGGGACCGCTGGCGCGGCCAGCCGCGGATCGGATTCACCGTGGCACCCCATGCACCGTACACGGTTTCCGACGAGAACCTGATCCGCGCACAAACCCTCGCCAGGGAGCTCGATCTTCCGCTGCACATCCACCTTCACGAGACCGACGGCGAAATCCGCGAGTCGATCGCCGCGCACGGCCTGCGCCCGCTCGCGCGGCTGGAGCGGCTGGGCATTGCAGCCGACAATCTTGTCGCAGTGCATGCCGTACATCTGAATAGCCACGACATCGACCTGCTGGCCTCACACGGCGCCAGCGTGGCGCATTGCCCAACTTCCAACATGAAGCTCGCCAGCGGCATCGCGCCAGTGCCCCGCCTGCTCGAAGCCGGCGTGCGGGTCGGTCTCGGCACGGACGGTGCGGCGAGCAACAATCGGCTCGACCTGTTCCAGGAAATGCGCCACGCTGCCCTGCTCGCAAAGGTCTCGAGCGGCGATGCCACCGCGGTTCCCGCGCACTCAGCGCTGCACATGGCGACACTCGCGGGCGCCGAAGCCCTGGGCCTCGGAGACGAAATCGGGTCGATCGTGCGCGGAAAACGCGCCGATCTCTGCGCGGTGAATCTGGGCGACATCTCGATGCGCCCATGCTTCGAGCCCCTGTCGCATCTGGTACACGCCGCTGGCAGGGATCAGGTGTCCCATGTGTGGATAGACGGCGAAAGCCGCGTGGATGCAGGCGTTGCGCTGTTGCAAATAAGCGACAAAGAATTGCTCAGAATTGCGACGGTGTGGCAAACTAGACTCGCTAATTGAACTGGATAAGTAAGTTCGACCTGACGTGAAGACGGCGATTCGTTGCTGTTTTCCTTCTCCAATGCAGTGGCAACTCCGGCGATTCGCCTTCAAAGAGGAAACCATGATCAAACAGACCAAGAAACAGATGCTCATGCTGGCCGCCATCGCTTCGATCGGCCTTACTGCTCCCGTCGCCTACGCTCAGCAGGCGAAGGATGTGGTCGTCGATGGCAAGGGCGAAATCCCCTACGTGATCGACGCCCGCAACGTCGTCGCCCGTAGCGGTACCGGCCTCTGCTGGCGCACTGGCTACTGGAGCCCGGCCGCTGCCTCCACCGCGATGGCTGGTCAGTTCCCGGCGGGCTGCGAGTGCGACGGCGACATCGTTCCGAAGGACAAGTGCGTTGCCCCGACCGCAGCTGCCCCTGCGGCCGCTGCTCCGGCGCCGAAGCCCACCGCCGACAAGGTCAAGCTGTCTGCCGACGCCCTGTTCGACTTCGACAAGGCTGTCCTGAAGCCGGAAGGCAAGGCCAAGCTGGACGATCTGGCCGCCAAGTCGAAGCAGGTCAAGCTTGAAGTGATCCTGGCCGTCGGCCACACCGACCGCCTGGGCTCCGATGCCTACAACCAGAAGCTGTCCGAGCGCCGCGCTGCCGCGGTGAAGACCTACCTGGTGTCGAAGGGCGTCGAAGCCAACCGCGTCTACACCGAAGGCAAGGGCGAGAAGCAGCCCGTCACCGGCACCAAGTGCAACACCATCAAGAACCGCAAGGCTCTGATCGAGTGCCTGCAGCCGGATCGCCGCGTGGAAGTTGAAGTCATCGGTTCGAAGTAATCTTCAGCCCGGTGCGCAGAAAGCCCTGCTTCGGCGGGGCTTTTTGTTTTTTGGGCGGCCGCAGAACCCGTACGCGCCGCAAGTGGTCACAACGCCATTCCCAGCAAGGCCCCGATGACGATGAACACGACCAATTCCGATCCGGCTGAAGTCCAGAAATTCAGCGAACTCGCCCATCGCTGGTGGGATCCCGAATCCGAGTTCAAGCCGCTCCACGAAATCAATCCGCTGCGCCTGGAATGGATCGACAGTCGGGCCGCGCTTGCCGGCAAGAATGTGCTCGACGTCGGCTGCGGCGGCGGCATCCTGTCCGAAAGCATGGCCGCTCGTGGCGCCCAGGTCACCGGCATCGATCTTTCCGACAAGGCCCTCGGCGTCGCCCGGCTGCATCTGTTCGAGAGCGGAGTGAAGGTCGATTACCGGCACACGAGCGCAGAAGCCTTCGCCGCGGAGAACCCGGGGCAGTTCGACGTCGTCACCTGCATGGAAATGCTCGAACACGTTCCCGACCCGGCCAGCACCATCGCCGCCTGCGCCAAGCTGGTAAAACCTGACGGCCACGTCTTCTTCTCGACCATCAACCGCAACCTGAAGGCCTACCTGTTGGCGGTCGTGGGCGCCGAATACGTGCTCAAGCTGCTGCCGCGCGGAACCCACGACTACGCGAAGTTCCTGAAGCCTTCCGAATTGTCGCGTCATTGCCGCAATGCCGGCCTGGACATGCAGGACACCGCCGGGCTGAGCTACAACCCCTTGACCAAGGTCTATGCACTGGGCCACGACACCTCGGTGAATTACATGATCCACACGCGTCGGGCGCGCTGATCGCCGCCGCGAACCACACCGAGGCAAGATGAACATCGCTCATCCCGAGATCCGCGCCGACCAGTCTGCAGAACTGCTCAAGCAGCTTCATATCCTGACCCGCGACGGCAAGCTCAACCAGGACAGCCGCCGCAAGCTGAAGCAGGTTTATCACCTCTATCACTTCATCGAGCCGCTGCTGACCGAGGTCCTTGCGGCGCATCCCGACATCCAGTTGGTCGACCACGGTGCCGGCAAGTCCTATCTCGGCTTCATCCTCTACGACCTGTTCTTCAAGTCACAAGCGCCACACGGTCGCATCCACGGCATCGAGACGCGCGACGACCTGGTGATGAGCTCGCGCCGCCTTGCCGACAAGCTGGACTTTCGTGGCATGCGCTTCCAGAACCTGACGGTGGCCGAATCGATCACTTCCGATCGCCTGCCCGAACGGATCGACATCGTCACCGCGCTGCATGCCTGCAACACCGCCACTGACGACGCGATCCGCTTTGCACTGAACAAGCACGCCCGCTTCATCGTCCTGGTACCGTGTTGCCAGGCCGAAGTGGCGGCGGTGCTGCGCAAGAACAAGCAGCAATCGTTGAAGAACAGCCTCACCGAGCTGTGGCGCCATCCGATCCATACGCGTGAATTCGGCAGCCACGTGACCAACGTGCTGCGCTGCCTGCAGCTCGAGTCGCACGGTTACCAGGTCAGCGTCACCGAGCTCGTCGGCTGGGAACACTCCATGAAGAACGAGCTGATCATCGCCAGCTACAAGGATCTGCCGCGCCGCCGCCCGTCCGAGCGGCTGGGCGAGTTGCTGCACGGCCTCGGGCTGGAGGAGCTCGGCGAACGCTTCTTTCCGGGCGAAGCCCTCAGCGGCGCTGCGACTGGCTGAGCCCGGCCGCTTCATCTCCGGTCGCAGCGCTGCGCGCCGCACTGCGTAGTGCGCGCAGCACCTTCTGCCCCGCGCGCCCATCGGGCTGAAGGCCAAGTTCCGCCTGCACTGCCTTGATCGCCTCACGCGTGCGCGCACCGATCATCCCGTCAGGGTCGCCGATGTCATGGCCGCGCCCGATGAGCAGGGTCTGCAACTCACGCCGTTCCGCACGCGACAGGCCGGGATCGTCGGTGGGCCAGGGAGCAACGAAAGGTCCGCCACCGCGCAGGCGATCGGCAAGATGCGCGATCGCGAGGGCATAACTCTCGGCCGCGTTGTACGAATACAGCGCATCGAAGTTGCGCGTGACAAGGAAGGCCGGCCCGCCCTGCCCCGCCGGCAACAGCAGCGCAGCCGGCGTCTCGCCCGGCGGCAATGCGGCCCCGTCGGCGCGCCTGACGCCGCGCGCAGCCCAGTCCTGCATCGGCTGCTTGTTGCGCCGCCCTGCCACCGACGTATCGAAGCCCTTCGGCAGCGCCACCTCGAAACCCCACGGCAGCGCGCTACGCCAGCCGGCACGCTTGAGGAAATTGGCCGTTGAGGCAAGCGCATCGGGCACGCTATCGACCAGGTCGCGACGCCCGTCACCGTCGAAATCCACCGCCAGCCGCATGAAGGTCGACGGCATGAACTGCGTGTGGCCGAAAGCGCCCGCCCACGAGCCGGTGAGACGCTCCGGGGCGACGTGTCCCTCCTGGATGATCTTCAGCGTGGTGAAGAATTCTCCCCGGAAATAATCCTGCCGCCGGCCGTAGCACGACAGCGTGGACAACGAAGTGAGCAGCGGCCGCGTGCCAAAATTTCGCCCGAAGTTGCTCTCGACGCCCCACACCGCCACCACCGTCGCGGGATCGACGCCATAGGCACCCTCGACCCGCCCCAGCACTTCCTGCCAGCGGGCCAGCATCTCGCGGCCATCGGCGACACGTTCGTCGTCGACCAGCGCGGCCAGATAGTCCCAGATCGGCGTGACGAATTCGGGCTGCGCGTCCAGAAAGCCGATCACCGCCATGTCCGGCGCCAGTGCGGCCGTCTGCGCGTCGAAAGTTGCAGCCGACACGCCTTTCGCCATCGCTTCGGGCCGCAGGCGCGCGAGACAGGCGGCAAAACCCTCACCCTCCGCGGCGAGCGCGTTCGCGCCGACGGCAATCAAGGGCACTGAAACCGCCATCGCGACCAAGGTGCGAGACAGACGAGGGGCATGACGGGGCATGAGCAAGAATGACCCGCGGCGCAGCCGCGCGCCGCAGGGACGTGCGAAAGTCTTCATGCCTAGATTCTACGCCAGGCGGCAGGACGCACGACTGCAGGCCGTCACCGCCGCGTAACGCCACGCTGTCAGGCTCGGTCCTCATGAAAAGGGTGCTGATGGTTTCGGATGTGTATTTCCCTCGCGTCAACGGCGTGTCGACGTCGATCGCGACCTTTCGCCATGCGCTTCGCGCCTGCGGGATCGACGTGCGCATCGTGGTGCCGGACTACGGCACGGGCGGCGATTGGGTCGATGAGGCAGGAACCGTCCGTGTGCCTGGCAGCAAAGTGCCGCGCGACCCGGAAGACCGGCTGATGTCGTGGCGCAGGCTACGGGCCGCCGCGCTGAGCGAGGCCGCCCACTGCGATCTGGTGCACATCCAGACACCCTTCGTCGCGCACTATGCCGGCGTCCGGGCGGCCCGTCGGCTGGGACGGCCGGTGCTGCTGACCTACCACACTTTCTTTGAGGAGTACCTGCACCACTACGCGCCCTTCCTGCCCGCCGGCCTGCTACGCAGGCTGGCGCGGCGGGTGTCGTGCTCGCAATGCAACGCGGTCGATGGCGTCGTCGTCCCCTCGACCGCAATGCGCGATCGCCTCGCGGCGTATGGCGTGCGCTCTCCGCTGCATGTGCTGCCCACCGGCATTCCCGTCGAATCCTTCGGCTCGGGCGACGGCCCCGCCTTCCGCCGCGCACACGGCATCACGACACAAGCGGCGGTCGCGCTATTCATCGGTCGCGTCGCGCACGAGAAAAACATCGGCTTCCTGATCGATGTCGCGGCCGTCGTGGCGACCTCCGTACCCGATTTCGTCTTCGTGATCGCTGGCGAAGGGCCTGCCATGGCCGATCTGCAAGGAAACGTGGCGCAGCGGGGGCTTGCAGGCGTGATCCGCTTCGTTGGCTACCTTGAGCGGCAGCGGGAACTGCACGACTGCTACGCGGCTGCCGACGCCTTCGTCTTCGCCTCGCGCACCGAAACCCAGGGTCTGGTGCTTCTGGAAGCCATGGCCTCCGGGCTGCCGGTGGTCGCCCTCGCCGAAATGGGCACGCGTGACATCCTGTCGGCACAGTCTGGAGCGATCGTTGCGGCCGACGACGTGACAGCCTTCGCCGCCGACCTGACTGGCCTGCTGAATGCACCCCTACGCCGCCAGGCGCTTGCAGCGTCAGCCCGGCGCTACAGCCGGCAATGGGCGGATACCACGATGGCGGAGCGGCTGGCCGAGCTTTACCACAGCCTGATTCGAGAACGAGCCGAGGAGCGCAGGACAGCTCCTGACATCGGCTTTCATCGGCGAAAGGTGCGCCGCGGCGACGCAGACTGACAGTGCAGCCGTCCCGGCGCACAAAAGAAACAGGCCGGTCAGCTTACGCTGCCGGCTTGTTTCCGTATCTGGTTGCGGGGACAGGATTCGAACCTGTGACCTTCGGGTTATGAGCCCGACGAGCTACCGAGCTGCTCCACCCCGCGTCGGAGAAACGAGACTATACACATGCAAGCTCCTTGTATCAAGGCCAGAGCGGCAAAAAAGCACTTCGACCAGGCAGTCACCGACGTTTCGCGCGCCGGCAGGCAACGCCGCTTCAGGCAGGCAAGGCTATCGAAGCCGGCATCGGCTGGGTTATATTGCGTCGCAACAAACTCCGGCAATAGGACCCTTACATGCCACGTTCGACTCCCTCATTCGCGCGCCGTGTCGGCCTTGCATTCTCCGTGCTGTTCCAGCCCGAGCTCGCTGCCCGGCTCGAACAGCTTCGCAACCCGGAGGCGTCAGCACCCGCAGCCACCGCAGCAGCGACCGTACCGTCCCCTGCCGTGGCCGTTGCTCCGGCCAACGCAAGCGCGGCAGCGCCGGTGCTGCGTGAAAGCTCGCCAGAAGCTGCGCTGCAGTTGCTCGGTCTGCTGCAGCGAGAGGCGCGCTTCGTCGACTTCGTCCAGGAAGACGTCGCAGCGTATTCCGACGCCGATGTCGGTGCCGCAGCGCGCGTGGTGCATGAAGGCTGCCGCAAGGTGTTGCGCGAGCATTTCAGCATCGAGCCGGTGCGCCCCGAAGCAGAGGGCAGCCGCGTGACGCTGGCCGAAGGCTTCGACGCCGCCTCCATCCGCCTGACCGGGAACGTGGTCGGCAGCCCCCCCTTCGCCGGCAGCCTCGGCCACCGCGGCTGGCGCGTCACCGACAGCCGCCTGCCGAAGCTGGCGCAAGGCCACGATGCCAGCGTGATTGCCCAGGCTGAGGTGGAACTGTGAGCGCAGTAGACGACAGCGCACGCTACGCGATCGGCATCGATCTGGGCACCACGCACTGCGCGCTGTCTTACGTCGACATCGGCAACAGCGATGGCGAAAGGGCCGAGCAGCGCATCCTCGTCATTCCCCAGCTCACCGCGCCGGGCACCGTGGAGGCCCGCGAGCTGCTGCCCTCGTTCCTCTATCTGCCGCACGCCGACGAACTGGCCGAGGGCGACCTGCATCTGCCGTGGACCACGGAGCAAGACCACGCGGTGGGCGAATTCGCCCGCACGCGCGGCGCGGCGACACCGATCCGCCTCGTCGCCAGCGCCAAGAGCTGGCTGTGCCATCCGGGCGTGGACCGTCGCGCAGGCATCCTGCCCGCCGATGCGCCCGAAGAGGTCGTCCGCATCTCGCCGCTGGAGGCCTCGACGCGCTACCTGTCCCACCTGCGCGACGCGTGGAACGCTGCGCAACCGGATGCGCCCTTCGAGCAGCAGGACGTCACCATCACGATTCCCGCGTCCTTCGACCCCGCCGCGCGCGAACTCACCGCGGAGGCTGCGCAGGCAGCCGGCTATCCGCGCATCACGCTGCTCGAGGAACCGCAGGCGGCGCTGTATAGCTGGATCCAGCGCAGCGCCGGCCAGTGGCGCAGGGAAGTGAAGCCGGGCGACCTGATCCTGGTGATCGACATCGGCGGCGGCACCACCGACCTGTCCCTGATCGCGGTCCTCGAGCGCGACGGCAATCTCGAGCTTCACCGCCTCGCGGTCGGCGATCACATCCTGCTCGGCGGCGACAACATGGATCTGGCGCTCGCCTACGGCGTGACGCGCAAGCTCGCGACGCAGGGCACGCGACTCGATCCGTGGCAGACGCGGGCGCTCGCCCATGCCTGCCGTGCCGCGAAGGAGGCGCTGCTGAGCGATGCGTCCCTCGACAGCGTGCCGGTGGTCGTGCCCAGCCGCGGCTCGAAGCTGATCGGCGGTTCCATCCGTACCGAAGTCAGCCGCGCCGAGCTCAGCGCAAGCCTGCTCGACGGCTTCTTCCCGCAAGCGGCCGTCAGCGAACAGCCGCAGAGCCGCGCGCGCGGCGCGCTCACCCAGCTTGGCCTGCCTTTTGCGCAGGACGCCGCCATCACCCGCCATCTGGCAGCCTTCCTGACCCGCCAGCTCGGCGCCGCGAACGAACTGGAGGGCTTCGCGGAATCGGCCGAGGGCAGTTTCCTGCATCCGACGGCGGTGTTGTTCAACGGCGGCGTGCTCAAGTCCGCGCTGATCGCCGAGCGCGTGCTGGAGGTGCTCAACGGCTGGCTGGCGGCCGACGGCGTCGCACCCGCGCGCCTGCTCAGCGGCGCCGATCTCGATCTCGCCGTCGCCCGCGGCGCCGCCTATTACGGCTACGCACGGCGCGGACGCGGGGTCCGCATCCGCGGCGGTACGGCACGCGCGTACTACGTTGGCGTGGAGTCGGCGATGCCGGCGATCCCGGGCATGGAGCCGCCGCTCGAGGCGCTGTGCGTCGCGCCCTTCGGCATGGAGGAAGGCACCGAGGCCGCCCTGCCGGCGCAGGAGTTCGGCCTCGTCGTCGGCGAGCCGGTGCGCTTCCGCTTCTTCGGCTCCTCGGTCAGGCGGCACGACCAGGTCGGCACCCTGCTCGACTTCTGGACGCCGGACGAGCTACAGGAACTCGAGGAGATCGAAGCCACGCTGCCGGCGCAAGGCCGCAAGCCGGGCGACATCGTGCGCGTCCGTCTGCACGCACGCGTGACCGAAGCCGGCACGCTGGAACTCGAAGCCCTGCCGGTGGGCGGGGATGAGCGCTGGAAGGTGCAGTTCGACGTGCGCGGCGACGCCGGTGCGGTCGACGCCGCGCTGGCGGAAACCGTCGAACAGGGCTGATCCGAAGGACACCGTGAGCCGCTACACGGTCGGCATCGACCTCGGCACCAGCAACACCGTCGTCGCCTTCGCCCGCGCGGGCGACGACCGCATCGAGCTGCTGCCCATCGAACAGTTGGTCGGCCGCGGCCAGGTGGCGGCGCGCGCGCTGCTGCCTTCGGTGCGCTATCACCTTGCGTCAAACGAGATCGACGCCAGCAGCTTCGCCCTGCCCTGGCAGGCCGATGTGGGCGGCGAGCCGGTGGCCTCGGTCATAGGCGCTTTCGCTCGCGAGGTCGGCGCCCAGGTCCCGGGACGCGTGGTAGCCAGCGCCAAGAGCTGGCTGTCACACGCCGGTGTGGATCGGGGCGCAGCCATCCTGCCGTGGGGCGCGAGCGACGAAATACCCAAGGTGTCGCCCGTCGTCGCCAGCGCAAGCTACCTTGCGCACGTGCGCGCGGCCTGGAACGCCCGTCACCCCAACGCGCCGCTCGAGCGGCAGGACGTGGTGCTGACCGTTCCGGCCTCGTTCGACGAAGGCGCGCGCGCCCTTACCGTGGAAGCGGCGCGCATGGCGGGGCTGCCCACGCTTCGCGTGCTGGAGGAGCCGCAGGCCGCCTTCCATGACTGGCTGTTCCGCCACCGCGACAGCCTCGCAACCGAACTCGCCGGCGCACGGCTGGTGCTGGTGTGCGACGTCGGCGGCGGCACCACCGACCTGACGCTGATCCAGGTCGAACCCGGAGCCGATGGCGAACCGCCGCGCCTGACCCGCATCGGCGTCGGTGACCACCTGATGCTGGGTGGCGACAACATGGATCTGGCCCTGGCGCATCTGTGCGAGAAGCGCATTGCCGGCGGCGGCGAGCGACTGAGCGCCGCGCGCTTCTCGCAACTGGTGGAGCGCTGCCGGGTGGCCAAGGAGCAACTGCTCGCGACCGACGCGCCGGAGCGCGTCACCGTCACCCTGCTCGGCGGCGGCACCAGGCTCGTCGGCGGCGCGCGCTCGGTCGAGCTCGAGCGCGACGAAGTCTCGCGCCTGGTGCTGGACGGCTTCCTGCCACTGTCGGGAGCGGACGAGCTGCCGCAGCGCCGTCGCGCCGGCATCGTGGAATTCGGCCTGCCCTACCCGGCCGACCCGGCGATCAGCCATCATCTGGCGGCCTTCCTGCATCGTCATGCCTCCGCCGCGCGCGCGGCGCTGGGGGGTGCAGCGCCGCCAGAACCCGCGCTGCCGATCCCCGACACCCTGCTGCTCAATGGCGGGGTGTTCCGCGCCAGCGCGCTGGCCTCCCGGCTGGAAGCGCTTTTGGCGCATTGGCGCGGGACAACGCCTCGCGTGCTGCACAACGACAACCCCGACGTGTCCGTGGCGCGCGGCGCCGTGGCCTTCGCCCTGGTCCGTGCGGGCCGCACGAACCTTGGCCCAGGAATCGGCGGCGGCTCGGCGCGCAGCCACTTCCTCCTGCTCGAGGGCGAACAGGGTGCGGCGCGCGCCATCTGTGTGCTGCCGCGCGGCACCGAAACCGGCATCGAAGTGACGCTGCCGGAGCGCAGCTTCAACCTCCGCCTTGGCCACCCCGTGCGCTTCCACCTGGTCTCATCGACTGGCGACACGCCGCGGAAGGCCGGCGAGCTGGTCGGTCTGGACGACGAGGACTTCACCCGCCTGCCCGCCCTCGCCGCGCGCCTGCCGGCCAGCGCCGAAGGCCGCCGCGAAACGGTCACCGTCCGTCTGGTCACGACGCTGACCGAAGTCGGCACGCTGGAGATGCGGTGCGTCGCCGCGGACGACCCAGGCCGCCGCTGGCAACTCGCTTTCCAGTTGCGTGGGGATGCCGACGCCGACAGCGGGTCATCCGCCGCGCTCGCCCCGCATCCGCGCCTCCCCGAGGCCATCGCCCTCATCGACGGGATCTTCGGCAGCCAGTCCCAGGATGTCGACGCCAGGGACGTGCGCCAGTTGCGCGCCCGGCTGGAACGCCTGCTCGGCCGGCGCGAAGACTGGAACCTTGCGCTGCTGCGCGCGCTGTTCGACGCGCTGCTCGAACGCGCGCGCCGGCGCCGCCGCTCGCCCGAGCACGAACGGGTCTGGCTGAACCTGGCCGGTTACTGCCTGCGGCCGGGCCTCGGCGCCGCGCTCGATGATTGGCGCATGGGCCAGTTGTGGGCGCTGTTTGCGCAAGGCATCCAGTACCAGAATGAAACGCGCAACTGGTGCGAATGGTGGACCTTGTGGCGGCGCTGCGCCGGCGGCCTGGCGGAAGCCGCGCAACTGCAGGTGCTCGAGGTGCTGGCAGGGCATCTCGAGGGCGCGGACGCCATCCGGCGCAAGCGCGAACCAGTGCAGGGCAGCTACGACGACATGGTGCGCCTGGCCGCCTCGCTCGAGCGGGTACCGGTGATGCACCGCATCGAAGTCGGCAAGTGGCTGCTGGAGCGCCTGCAGCGACCGTCGGAGAAAGTGCACACCTGGTGGGCGCTCGGCCGCGTGGGCGCGCGCCAATCGCTGTATGGCAGCACGCACGACATCGTTCCGCCCGATGTGGCCGCCGACTGGCTGACGGCGCTGCTCGCGCTGGACTGGAAATCGGTGGAACCCGCTGCTTTCGCCGCCGCACAGATTGCCCGCATGACCGGCGATCGCGCCCGCGACCTGCCAGCAGCCCTGCGGGAGGAAGTCGCCCGGCGCCTGACGGCTGTCCGTGCGCCGCAAAGCTGGATTACGATGACGCGCGAAGTCGCTCATCTCGACGCAGCCGACCAGGGCCGCAGCTTCGGCGAAGCATTGCCGCCCGGGCTCACGCTGATCTGACGCGCCGAGCGACAAGAAGCGCCGGGCTCGCCCCGCCCCTCACCGCATGCGATCGATATTGCCAGGAGACGCACATGATCAAGCACGACGCCGCGCCCAACTCGCTGACCCTGCTCGAGGCCGCGCGCCTGATGATGAACGACTCGCTGTCCGAGCATGACGCCGAAGTGCTGCTGGCCAACGCCATCCAGCGCGGCGAACTGCATGCCAACGTGAAGCGCTGGGCCACCGAGCAGTGGGAGGGGCGGCAGTTGCCGGGCAACATCAACCGCCTGGAAACCTACCTGCTACGGACGGACTTCGAAGCCTGGCGGGCACGCACGCATCCCGGCCATTGAGGTTCAGCGCCCGGTCCCCGCTCGCCGTTGCGGATCCGATGCCGCCCCTCCGGACGCATTCAGCGCCCTCAGCGTCAGTTTAAAAAAAACCGACAGCACGCATTGGTCGTTCCGCCGCCTGTGCAGGCGCGCGCTCGCCCCTTCGAATCGGGCGCTGCTGTGCCTTGCGTCGCCGACGCCTCACTCCAGCGCGCAAATGATCTCCATGCGCGCCGCGGGGCGAACCAAGGCCGCCCTGTTTCCGCTCTCCCTGCCGGCGTCATCACGCCCCCTTTGGTCCGCCCTGATGGGCATCGCCGGTGTCGCCGGCCTTGCAGTCTATCTGCGCAACAAGAAGAAGTAGTTCCGGGCTGAACGTCGGGACGACCTTCCGCGTCTGGAGCCCCGTTTGCCGGGGCTGAGGACCCCTCGATGCGGAAGGTCGTGCTGCTGCAATGAGTTGCGAGGCGTCGGTCTGTGCCTGCAGCCCTCGGCTCTCCCACCCCAAAAGACAGAGGCATCCTGCGAGATCGACACGATCGGATGCAGGCTCAGCGAACAGGGACAGTGCGCCCGCGTCTCACGCTTCGATCCCGGGCGAGCGCGACTGAAGTAGATCGCAATCCAGGAGTAGTCAAATGGCAACCGCTTTCATCTCGTCGCTCGCGCACGGCAGCCCTTACGGCAGTTCGCTTTTCGGATATCCGAGCTACTGGGATGTCACTTTGACGGGGAGCGACTATTTCAGCGGCACCTACGACGCATGGTGCGTGAACCCGACCCAGTTCCTGACGCCCTCAAATACCGGCTACGTCGAGCTTTATCCAACCTACCTTCCATCGAGCGGTTACACCCAGCCGAATTCGTTGATTCCGGCATCGGTGTTCAGCGGCTCGAACTACACATCCACCGCTGCCATCGCGCAGTTGGACAACGTCAACTGGTTACTGAATCAACACTTCACGAGCAATCCACAGTTCAGCGTCTCCGAAGTGCAGATTGCCATCTGGCGGCTGCTCGGCTTTTCCACCGGCACGCAGTATCTCTATTCGTCCGACTGGCAGGAAGCTGACGTACAGTCCTTGGTCACCCAGGCGAGCAGCTCCGTAGCGGACTCCTTCGTCCCCGGCGATGACGACGTCTTTGCCGTGATTGCGGCCCCCACGTTCAACGTGGGTGGCGGCCCGGCTCAACCGATCCTCATCGAGACGCGATTCGCCAAGCTCGGCGATCGCGTGTGGCTGGATGCAAACGCGAATGGCGTACAGGATACGGGCGAAGCAGGCGTGGCAGGGGTCACGGTCCAGCTCAGCGGCACGGATGCCTTCGGCCAGGCGGTGACGCGAACGACGACGACGGCAAGCGACAATCCCGCGACGACGGGCGTCGACGAGGCCGGCTCGTACCTGTTCTCCCGCCTCGTTCCCGGGACCTATACGGTTACCTTCGTCCTGCCCTCCGGCTACAGCTTCACCACCCAGCTCAATCCCGGCAACGCCGACGGAATCGCCAACGACTCCGACGCCAACGCTGCAACCGGCGTCACGTCAGCCGTCATATTGAGTTCCGGTGAGATCGAGCGCGACGTGGATGCCGGCATCTACCGCACCGCCAGCCTGGGCGACCGCCTGTGGATCGACACCAACGGCGACGGCCTGCAGAACGACGGCGCCACCGGCATCTCCGGACAGGTCGTCACCCTCATCGGCGGCGGCGCCGACGGCGTCATCGGTACCGCCGACGACACCACCGCCACCACCACCACCGGCACCGACGGCCTCTACCAGTTCACCGGCCTGACCCCGGGCGTGCAATACCAGGTCCAGTTCAGCAAGCCCGCCGGCACCGTCTTCACCACCCAGGACGCCAGCGGCAACACCCAGGACGCGCTCGACAGCGACGCCAACCCGACCACCGGCAAGACCCAGATCGTAACGCTGGCCTCCGGCGAGAACAACACGACGCTCGACGCCGGCGTCTATGTGCCGGCCAAGATCGGTGACCGCGTCTGGCTCGACGCCAACGCCAACGGCCAGCAGGATGCCGGCGAAGCCGGCGTGCCCAATGTCGCCGTCCAACTCTACACCTGCGTGAACAACCAGCCCGGCGCGCTCGTGGCCAGCACCACCACCGACGCCAATGGCCTCTACGGCTTCTCCGGCCTCAAGCCCGGTGACTACCTGGTGAAGTTCATCACCCCCGCCGGCTACAGCCTGAGCCCGGTCAACGTCGGCGCTGACGCCACCGATAGCGATGCGGCCCTTTCCGGTTTCACCGGCTGTTACACGCTGGCCTCGGGTGAGACCAACACCACCGTCGACGCAGGGATTTATGCGGCTGCCACGATCGACCTCATCAAGACCAAACGCGCCGACCACGTCGCTTGTCCTTCCGGGCCGATTGGGGGCGGCAACGACGGCAGCCCGGCGCCGGGCGTGCAGCCGGTTGCCGGGATCGACCTCGGCGGCCTCACGGACTTCCTGTTCTTCTTTGGCAACGGCAGCTCGGATGCGAACTGGCAAGGTGCGACCAAGGGTTTCGCCGGTAACGTCGCGATCGACGGTCTCCAAGCGAAGGAGCGTACGTCCGGTGGTGTGCCTTTCGCGGGGACGATCTACACAAACGATTCGTCGCTCGGCGCCTGGCAGAACATCGTCGACCAGAATGTCGGTCAAGCTTCTGGCGTTACTGGTCAGACCGCACTGATCTCAGGCCTGAAGACCGACCTGGTGGATGCCTTCCTCCAGATAAACGCGCTGTCGGCAACGCAGACTTCAACCATCGGTGGCAAAGCCTACAACTTCGCGAACATCTCGTCGTCCGCGCTGAACGGGCTTAATACCCAAGACGGCATCGCTCAAACCTTCGTCATCAACGTAACGTCTGGCTTCAACATTTCGTCGAAGATCAACATTACCGGCGATGCTGGAGACGTATTCGTTCTGCGCTGGGACTCGGACGCGAACTCCAGCAATGGCTACCAGGGCCAGGTCAAGTTCCAGAGCGGTGGTGCGATTGTCCCGCTGGGGGGCTACAGGCAGGCAACTTCATCCACGTGGCGGGCGACCTGAATGCCTCCGGCGGTGGATCGAACCCCTCCAGCCCCTATCCACAGGGGCCGCGTTACGACAACGGCACAGGCAACCTCATCACCGGCGGCAAGGACTTCAGCGGAGGCGGCTTCTTCACCGGATACTGGCTGACCACCGGTGCCCCGACCACGGGTTTGGACGTCACAGGGGACGGCAAGGCCGACCTGTATATCGGTGATACCTCGCCATTCAGCAATGCGATCTTCGCAGGGGGCTGGTACACGCTGACCACCAAGTTCAGCATGACTTCGGGTACGAGCGGCGTCCATGTATGCCCGAACCCATGCACGCTGAACGACATCATTCTCGAAGTCGATAGCCCGTTCAACCCGGCCAACGTCGGCAGCATTCAGAGTTCGGGCGGACAAGGCGACCTCTTGACCTATACGTACAAGGTGACCAATACGGGGGGGCGCGCAACTGGCGAACGTGAAGGTCCTCGACGACAACGGGACTCCGGGAGTGCTCACGGACGATTTTTTTGCCGCTGCCGTCAAGAATGCAAATGGGAACAACTACGGTGACGTGAACAATAACGGGCTGCTCGATCCCAATGGTAAGCGCTCCACGAACCCCATC
>JAFEFC010000013.1 GCA_018240785.1 Pseudomonadota bacterium
CGCAACACAGACTTTCCGCCTCACCACTCCCCCAGCACCGCAACAGCCAAAACAACCGCAGCGCTCAAACAGGGCCGCATTATAAAGACGATTCGCGGCGAGTCAACACCGATGACTCATCCGCGGAATCAGCACGCACGCTCCCGGAACGGCGGAGAGACATGGCCGCCTTCAGGGGAGGCGAAACTTGCGAGTAACACGTCGATGTACAATCAGCACTTTTGCTGGGCCGAACCCATGAAACAATATCTGGACCTGATGCGGCACGTGCTCGAGCATGGCGACCAGAAGACGGATCGCACCGGGACAGGCACGCTTTCCGTTTTCGGATGGCAGATGCGCTTCCGGCTCGGGGACGGCTTTCCCCTGCTGACCACCAAGAAGCTGCATACCCGATCGATCATCCACGAACTTCTGTGGTTCCTGCGGGGCGACACCAACATTCGCTACCTGCACGAGAACAACGTGACGATCTGGGACGAGTGGGCCGATGCGAATGGCGACCTGGGGCCGGTTTACGGCAAGCAATGGCGCCGTTGGGAAGGCGCAAATGGCTCAAAGGTGGACCAGATTGCGCGCCTGCTCGAAGGACTGCGCAAGAACCCGGACTCCCGCCGTCACATGGTGTCCGCGTGGAACCCTTCTGAAATCGACAGCATGGCACTACCTCCCTGCCACGCGCTGTTCCAGTTTTATGTCGCCAATGGCCGGCTTTCGTGCCAACTGTATCAGCGCAGCGCCGACATCTTTCTCGGCGTGCCCTTCAACATTGCGTCATACGCGCTGCTGACGTTGATGATCGCGCAGGTCTGCGACTTCGAGCCCGGCGACTTCATCTGGACAGGAGGCGACTGCCACCTGTACGTGAACCATCTGGCGCAGGCGCAGGAGCAGTTGTCGCGAGAGCCGCGCCCCTTGCCACGGATGCGCATCAATCCACAGGTGAAGGATCTCTTCGCCTTCCGCTTCGAGGACTTCACACTCGAGGGCTACGAGCCGCATCCGCACATCAAGGCGCCGGTGGCGGTATGACCGCGCGACGCCCGGAAGTCATCCTCATCGCTGCGGTGGCGAGAAACGGCGTGATTGGTCGGAACAACACGCTGCCGTGGCGCCTGAGGGCCGACCTGCAGCATTTCCGCGCGGTCACACTCGGCCACCCGCTGCTGATGGGCCGCAAGACCTGGGAATCGCTGGGGCGTCCATTGCCCGGACGACGCAACATGGTCATCAGCCGCAGCTCCGAATTCCGCGCCGACGGGGCCGAGGTTTTTCCGAGCGCCGATGCCGCCCTTGCCGCCGTCGGCGACCATGAGAAGGTCTTCGTGATCGGCGGCGCGGAGGTGTATCGGCTGACCCTGCCCCTCGCCGACCGGCTGATGCTCACCGAAGTTTGGGCCGACGTGGACGGAGATGCCCACCTCCCCCCGATCGACAGCACACAGTTCATCGAGGAACGCCGCGAACCCCACGAAGCGGATGCCGACAACGAGCACGATTTCGACTTCGTGGAGTACCGCCGGCAGGGCTCGGCCTGAAGAACCGCGGCTTGGTCGAAAAACGACGAAGGCCGCTGCTGGCGGCCCTTCGTCATTCACCTTCGTCGTCGACAGACGGCGTCGAAAGCTCAGCTGTCAGCCACGCAATCAACGTGGTAACGACCATCCTCGGTCTTCACCAGGCCATGGATATCCGTCTCGAAGCCGGGGAAGCGCGCATTGAAATCGCGGGCGAAGCGCAGGTAGCGAACGATGGTGGCGTTGAACCGCTCACCAGGAATCAATAGCGGAATTCCCGGCGGATACGGCGTCACCAGCATCGCGGTCACACGACCCTCCAGGTCGTCGATGCCGACCCGTTCGATCTCGCGATGCGCCATCCTGGCAAAGGCATCGGCCGGCTTCATCGCCGGCACCATGTCCGACAGATACATCTCGGTCGTCAGGCGCGCGATGTCGTGCGCCTTGTAGAAGCTGTGAATCTGGTCACACAGATCCTTGAGGCCGACCTTCTCGTAGCGCGGCTGCTTGGCAATGAACTCCGGCATCACCCGCCACAGAGGCTGGTTGCGATCGTAATCGTCCTTGAACTGCTGCAGCTCGGTCACCATCGTGTTCCAGCGGCCCTTGGTGATGCCGATCGTGAACATGATGAAGAAGGAATACAGCCCGGTTTTCTCGACGATCACGCCATGCTCGGCCAGGTAGCGGGTGACAATGGCCGCGGGAATCCCGTTGTGCTCAGCGAAATCGCCGTCCATGTTGAGGCCCGGCGTGATGATCGTGGCCTTGATCGGATCAAGCATGTTGAACCCGGCGGCCAGGTTGCCAAACCCGTGCCAGCGGTCGCCGGTCTTCAGCATCCAGTCCTCACGCTCGCCGATGCCTTCCTCGGCGAGATATTCCGGCCCCCAGACCTGAAACCACCAGTCCGCCTCGCCGAAATCGGCGTCCACCTTGCGCATTGCACGGCGGAACTCGACCGCCTCGGAGAGGGACTCGTTGACCAGCGCCGTGCCACCCGGCGCCTCCATCATCGCCGCCGCGACATCGCAGGACGCGATGATCGCGTATTGCGGCGAGGTCGAGGTATGCATCAGGTAGGCTTCGTTGAAGATGTCGCGGTCGAGCTTGCGTGTCTGCGAATCCTGCACGAGGATCTGCGAGGCCTGCGACAGGCCGGCCAGCAGCTTGTGGGTGGACTGCGTGGAGAAGACCATCGACTCGCGGCAGCGCGGACGATCCTCGCCGATGGCATGGTAGTCGCCGTAGAAGTCGTGGAATGCCGCGTGCGGCAGCCAGGCTTCATCGAAATGCAGGGTGTCGATCTCGCCGTCGAGCATTTCCTTGATCGTCTCGACGTTGTAGACGACGCCGTCGTAAGTCGACTGTGTGATCGTCAGGATGCGCGGCTTCTTGTTCTTCGCCTCGCGTGCGAACGGATTCGCCTCGATCTTCTTGCGGATGTTCTCCATCGAGAACTCCTCGAGCGGGATCGGGCCGATGATGCCGTAATGATTGCGCGTCGGCGTCAGGAACACCGGGATCGCCCCGGTCATGATGATCGAGTGGAGGATGGACTTGTGGCAGTTGCGGTCGACCACGACGATGTCGCCCGGCGCCACGGTGGTGTGCCACACCATCTTGTTCGACGTCGATGTTCCGTTGGTGACGAAGTACAGATGGTCGCAATTGAAGATGCGCGCCGCATTGCGCTCGCTCGCCGCCACCGGACCGGTGTGGTCGAGCAGTTGGCCAAGTTCCTCGACCGCGTTGCAGACGTCGGCACGCAGCATGTTCTCACCGAAGAACTGGTGGAACATCTGACCCACCGGGCTCTTCAGGAAGGCGACGCCGCCAGAGTGTCCCGGGCAGTGCCACGAATACGAACCGTCGGCGGCATAGTGCGTCAGTGCGCGAAAGAACGGCGGCGGCAGCGACTCAAGGTAGTTCTTCGCCTCGCGCACGACATAGCGCGCAATGAACTCCGGCGTGTCCTCGAACATGTGGATGAAGCCGTGCATCTCGCGCAGCACGTCGTTGGGGATGTGACGGGTGGTGCGCGTCTCGCCGTGCAGGAAGATCGGGATGTCCGCGTTGCGGAAGCGAATCTCCTGCACGAAGGCTCGCAGGTCCGCGATCGCCTTGTTGGCGGCCTCGGGCGAGGAGAATTCCTCGTCGTCGATCGACAGGATGAAGGCCGACCCACGGCTCTGCTGCTGCGCGAAGGAGGTCAGGTCGCCGTAACTGGTGACGCCGAGAACCTCGATGCCTTCGTCTTCGATCGCCTTGGCCAGCGCACGGATCCCCAGGCCGGACGCGTTCTCCGAGCGGAAATCCTCGTCGATGATGATGATGGGGAAATGGAATCGCATCCTGATCGTCTCCAGCGCGGCGCGAGGGGCCAAAACGCGAATGTTACCCCTCGCTGGATTGCCCGCGTGTTACCAAAATTTCGGAAGAATGAACAAGGGGCCGTGCGGCCGGCCCCATGCGTCGTTTGCTGTGTGCGTCGGTGATCGACGTCAGATCTTGGGCAGCGTGACTCCGGTCTGGCCGAGATACTTGCCACCCCGGTCGCGATAGGACGTCTCGCAGATCTCGTCGGACTGGAAGAAAAGCATCTGCGCCACGCCCTCGTTGGCGTAGATCTTGGCCGGCAGCGGCGTGGTGTTGGAAAACTCCAGCGTCACGTGACCTTCCCACTCTGGCTCCAGCGGCGTCACGTTGACGATGATGCCGCAGCGCGCGTAGGTGCTCTTGCCCAGGCACACCGTCAGCACGCTGCGCGGGATGCGGAAGTACTCGACCGTGCGCGCGAGCGCGAAGGAGTTGGGCGGGATGATGCACACGTCGCCGGTGAAGTCGACGAAGTTGCGCGCGTCGAAATCCTTCGGGTCGACGATGGTCGAGTTGATGTTGGTGAAGATCTTGAATTCGTTGGCCACGCGCACGTCGTAGCCATAGCTCGACGTGCCGTAGGACACGATGCGGCCGCTGTCGTTGCTGCGCACGAGCTCCGGCGCGAACGGCTCGATCATGCCTTCCTGCTCCGCCATGCGGCGGATCCACTTGTCGGACTTGATGGACATCTGCGCGAATTCCTGTGCGGCCCGTCGGCCAGAGACGAAAAACGCGCTAGTTTAGGCGAAGCGAGGCCGCACGCAAAGGCCACCGCGGACACCGCGCGATCAACGCGATGCCCGGGCCCGATCAGGTGTTCTGGATGACGATGTTCGGGAACTTGTGCGTCATGTCCTTCGCCTTTTCGGCGATGCGCACCGCCACCTTGCGCGCGATCTGCTTGTAGATGGCGGCGATGCGCCCGTCAGGGTCGGACACCACGGTGGGCGCGCCGCCATCGGCCTGCTCGCGGATCTGGATGTCGAGCGGCAGCGCACCGAGGAAGGGAATCTTGTACTCGGCGCACATCTTCTCGCCGCCGCCCTGGCCGAAGATGTGCTCCTCGTGGCCGCAATTGGAGCAGATGTGGATGCTCATGTTCTCCACCACGCCGAGGATCGGCACGCCGACCTTTTCGAACATCTTCAGGCCCTTGCGCGCGTCGAGCAAGGCGATGTCCTGCGGCGTGGTGACGATCACCGCGCCGGTCACCGGCACCGTCTGCGACAGCGTCAACTGGATGTCGCCGGTGCCCGGCGGCATGTCGATCACCAGATAGTCCAGATCCTTCCACGCCGTATCCTTCAGCAACTGGTTCAGCGCCTGGGTGGCCATCGGGCCGCGCCAGACCATGGGCGTATCCTGCTCGATCAGAAAACCGATGGACATCGCCTGCAGGCCGTACGCCTGAAGTGGTTCCATCGTCTTGCCGTCGTGCGACTCCGGCCGCTGATCGCCAATGCCCAGCATCTGCGGCTGCGACGGTCCATAGATGTCCGCATCCAGAAGTCCGACGCGCGCCCCTTCGGCCGCCAGCGCCAGCGCCAGATTGGCAGCAGTGGTGCTCTTGCCCACGCCCCCCTTGCCCGAAGCCACGGCGATGATGTTTCGCACGCCAGGCAGCAACTTAACGCCATGCTGCACGGCATGCGCGACGACCTTGCTGCTGACGTTGATATCGACCCTGCCGATGCCCGGCAGCTTCGCGAGTGCTTCGGCCAGCAGGGCACGCATCGGTTCGTGCTGGCTGCGCGCGGGGTAGCCGAGTTCGACGTCGAAGCGCACATCGGCGCCGCTCACCACCAGATTGCGGATGCAGCGGGATGAAACGAGATCCTTCCCGGTATTCGGGTCGATGACCGACTTGAGCGCTTCGGTTACGGATTCCTGGTTAAGACTCATCGCGTTTTCCTCGATAATCGGGCCGGCCGCGCATCGGCGGCGAACGGCAGGATCATACCGGAGGCGTCGGCTTCGCTCACCCGCGCCGCCATCATGGTTTCCCGCCCACGTCGATGCCTGGCGCGCTGCGCCAACGCCCGAACATCCTCCGCCAGGTCGCGACTGCGGCCCTGGCGGCACGCCGTTTCCATTTCCGCCATGAAAATCAAGACCCTCATCTTCCCCGCCCTGCTCGCCTCCGTCCTCGCCGCCTGCGCCACGCCCCCGAAGAACAGTGCCGACACGGCCTACAACGTCAACTCGGCGCGCACCCATAGCTCCGCTCCGGCGCCGGACTGGTCGTCGTTGCGCACCAAGCTCGCCGGCGCGCTGCGCAACGTCGCCGGCATCGAGATCGGCGAGGCCGGCGCCGATGGCCTGCGGTTACAGATCCCGGTGGCCGACGGATTCGCTTCCGGAAGCGTCGAGGTGCGCGCACCGCTCGCGCGCACGCTCGATGCGCTCGCCCCCACCCTCGCGTCGGAGCCCGGCGCGGCGGTGCAGGTCGTCGGCCACACCGACAGCCAGGGCAGCGAGATGTACAACCTGCAGTTGTCGATCGCGCGCGCCGAGGCGGTGGCCGAATACCTGCGCAATCGCGGCATTGCACTCGCGCGGCTGAGCGCGGACGGTCGCGGAGAAGCCGACCCGCTGACGAGCAACGCCACCGAAGCGGGGCGCGCGCGCAATCGCCGCGTCGAGATCATCCTGCGACCGATGCCCTGATCCCGCCGGCGCGGGGTTCGAACCGGCTTTCACGCGCGGCACGGGGCCGCGCTTTGCTAAAATCGCGTTTTCAGATTCGCGCGCCCACCCCAACATGCCCCGCAAGATCCTCGTCACCAACGCCCTGCCCTACGCCAACGGCGACATCCACCTCGGCCACCTCGTGGGCTACATCCAGGCCGACATCTGGGTGCGCTTCCAGCGCATGCGCGGCCACTCGGTGCACTACGTGTGCGCGGACGACACCCATGGCACGCCGGTCATGCTGCGCGCCGAGAAGGAAGGCCTGACGCCCGAGCAGTTGATCGACCGCGTGCATGGCGAGCACCTGCGCGACTTCACCGCCTTCGGCGTGGCCTTCGACAACTACCACTCGACGCATAGCACCGAGAACCGTTTCTACGCCGAAGACATCTACGGCAAGCTCAGGACCGGCGGCCTGATCGACACGCGATCGATCGAGCAGTACTACGACCCGGTCAAGGAGATGTTCCTGCCCGACCGCTTCATCAAGGGCGAATGCCCCAAGTGCGGCGCGGCCGACCAGTACGGCGACAACTGCGAGGCCTGCGGCGCGGCCTACGCTCCCACCGAACTCAAGAACCCCTACTCGGCGGTGTCCGGCGCCAAGCCGGTGCTGAAGACTTCGGAGCACTACTTCTTCCGCCTGTCCGACGAGCGCGCCGTAGCCTTCCTGCGCGAATGGACGCGCGGCACCAACGCCGCCGGCGAGCGCCGCCTGCAGGCGGAGGCCGCCAACAAGATGAAGGAATGGCTGGGCGAGGAAGGCGAGAACACGCTCTCCGACTGGGACATCTCGCGCGACGCGCCCTACTTCGGCTTCGAGATCCCCGGCGCGCCGGGCAAGTATTTCTATGTGTGGCTGGATGCGCCGATCGGCTACCTCGCCAGCTTCCGCAACCTGGCGGACAAACGTGCCGCCGCGGGCGAAACCATCGCGGTGGAGGACTACACCGACTCCGCCCGTGCCGCCGCGGCAGGCACCGAGATGGTGCACTTCATCGGCAAGGACATCCTCTATTTCCACGCCCTGTTCTGGCCGGCAATGCTGAAGTTCGCCGGCTACGCCACGCCGAGCCAGTTGTGCGTGAATGGCTTCCTGACCGTCGACGGCGCCAAGATGAGCAAGAGCCGCGGCACTTTCATCACTGCGCACTCCTACATCGCGCAGAAGCTCAACCCCGAGTGGCTGCGCTATTACTTCGCCGGCAAATCGAACGGGACGATGGAGGACGTCGACCTCAACCTCGACGACATGATCGCCAAGGTCAATTCGGATCTGGTGGGCAAGTTCGTGAACATCGCCAGCCGCTGCGCGGGCTTCATCGGCAAGCGCTTCGACGGCAGGCTGGGCGAGTTCGACGCGAGCTTCGAACTGGACTACAAACTGAAGTGGCATTCAGCGTTCAAGACCATCGTGCTCGCCTATGAGGAGCGCGACTACGGGCGCGCGCTGCGCGAGATCATGCATCTGGCTGACATCGCCAACCAGTACGTCAATGACCACAAGCCGTGGGAACTGGCCAAGCAGGAAGGCCAAGAAGCCCGCCTGCACGCGGTATGCAGCACCGCGCTGACCATGTTCCGCGACCTCACCTGCTATCTGAAGCCGGTGCTGCCGGCGCTGGCGTTCCAGGTCGAGTCTTTCCTGGCGATTCCCGCGATGCGCTGGCAGGAGCAGTGGGCTCCCCTGCCCAACGGCCACGCCATCCAGCCATACAGCCACCTGATGACCCGCGTCGAGCGCAAACAGATCGACGCCCTGCTCGAAGCCAACCGCGAATCGCTCGCTCCGGCGGTCACCTCCGCGCCGGTGAAGGAAGCGAAGGATGCGAAAGTTGCCTCCTCGCAGCAGCGTCACGCGGAGAAGCAGCAGCACGCCACGCAGTCTGCAGAAACCGCAGCCGCACACATCTCGATCGACGACTTCACCAAGGTCGAGCTGCGCATCGCCAGGATCGTCAATGCCGAGCACGTCGACGGCGCGGACAAGCTGATCCGCCTGCAGCTCGACATCGGCGAGACGGACGACGCCGGCGCCCCGAAGCCGCGCCAGGTGTTCGCCGGCATCAAGTCGGCCTACGATCCGGCCAGCCTGGTCGGACGCCTGACGGTGATGGTCGCCAACCTTGCGCCGCGCAAGATGAAGTTCGGCATGAGCGAAGGCATGGTGCTGGCCGCCTCGGACCCCGAGGGCCAAACCGCCGGCCTCTTCCTGCTGTCGCCGGACGCCGGCGCGACACCGGGCATGCGCGTGAAGTGACGGTCTGACCCCATGCCGCTGACGCCCTCGAAACGCTGGATGGTCCTGCATCACGCGGGACGAGGGCGCCTGTCTCCGTAGCGTCGCCTCGAAGGAGCGACGCGAGAGCTTTACAGCCAGACCTGTTCAAGTTCACCGCGGAGGCAACAATGAAAATTCCTTTCCGTCCCAAGCTTCTGGACACGCTTTCCGGGTATGGCCGGCAGGCGTTGACCAACGACCTTTCAGCCGGCATCACCGTCGGCGTGCTTGCGCTGCCGCTGGCCATGGCGTTTTCGATCGCCAGCGGCATGTCGCCCACCGCCGGCATCTGGACGGCCATCGTCGCCGGCTTGCTGATCTCGCTGCTCGGCGGCTCGCGGGTGCAGATCGGCGGCCCGACAGGCGCCTTCATCCCCATCATCTACGCCATCGTCGCCGACCATGGCGTGCAGAGCCTGCTTATCGCCACGATGATGTCGGGCGTGCTGCTGTTCGCGATGGGCGCGCTGCGGCTGGGCAACATGATCCGCTTCATCCCGCTGTCGGTGGTGATCGGCTTCACCAACGGCATCGCGGTCGTCATCTTCATCTCGCAGATCAAGGATTTTCTCGGCCTGAAGATCGCCAGCCTGCCGGGCGAGTTCTTCGCCAAGATGGCCGCCCTGTGGGGCGCCCTGCCAACCATCGACCTGCCCACCGTCGGCGTGGCAGGCGCCTCCCTCGCGGTTCTGCTGGGCTGGAATCGCATGGCGACGAAGATCGCGTGGATGCGGCGGCTGCCCGGCCCCCTCGCGGTGCTGATCATCATGACCGCGGTGAACGCCGTCGTCGCCTTTCCGGTCGATACCATCGGCAGCCGCTTTGGCGGCATCCCGCGCGACCTGCCCGCCATCGGCCTGCCGTCCTTGAGCCTGGGCACCCTGGGCAAGCTGATCGTGCCTGCCATCACAATCGCGCTGCTGGGCGCGATCGAATCGCTGCTGTCGGCGCGCGTGGCGGACAGCCTCATCGAGGACCGCCACGACCCCAACCAGGAGCTCATGGCGCAGGGCATCGCCAACCTCGCCGCGCCGCTGTTCGGCGGTTTCGCCGCCACCGGGGCCATTGCCCGCACCGCGACCAACATCCGCACCGGCGGGCGGACGCCCGTCGCCGGCATGGTGCATGCCGGCATCCTGCTGGCCATCGTGCTGGCGCTTGCGCCACTCGCCAGCAACATCCCGCTCGCCACACTGTCGGCCATCGTCGTCATCGTGTCGATCAACATGGGCGAATGGCACGCCTTCGCGCCGTCGGAACTGGCGCGCTACTCGCTGAACTACCGCACCATCCTGCTCGGCACCTTCTTCGTCACCGTGGTGTTCGACCTGACGCTGGCGGTGGAGCTGGGCATGGCGCTGTCCAGCCTGTTCTTCATCTACCGCATGTCGGACCTGACGCGCATCGAGCGCATCCCGCTGGAAGACCACTACGGTGTCGAGGCACTGACGCGCGAGGACGGCAGCCCCCGCATCCTGGCCTACGAGATGTTCGGCAGCCTGTTCTTCGGCGCGGCGAACAAGCTCGAGAACCTGCTGCTGATGGAACACGGCCACCCGGATGTGGTCATCCTCGACATGGACAAGGTCATCAACATCGACACCACCGGGCTGGATATCCTGCAGACCCTGCACCGCAACCTGCAGAAGCGCGGCGCCTACCTCATCCTGTGCGGCCTGAACGCGCAGCCCGGATCGCTGGTGGAGCGCTCGGGCTTCGTCGACCGGCTGGGTGAAGGAAACGTCGCCGCCAACCTCACCGACGCACTGCTGAAGGCGCAGTGGCGCAGCGGCAAGGATCCGGAGGTCGCCTATGCCTGAGGGCGACCAGCCCGTCTCCGGCCTGCCCGACGTCGTCGCGCGCCGCCTTGCCATCCACGGCCGGGTTCAGGGCGTGTGGTACCGCGCCAGCGCAAAGGCAGAGGCCCAGCGGCTGGGCTTGCGCGGCTGGGTGCGCAACCTGCTGGACGGCAGTGTCGAGGCGCTCGTCATCGGTCCATCGGACGCCGTCGAGGCCTTCGTGGCGTGGGCCTACGAAGGCCCGCCCAAGGCCGCGGTCACCCGCATCGACATCACCGTCGCAGTCGTCGAGGAAGCCGTTGCCGGCTTCGAGCAGCGGCCGACAGCCTGAGTTTCAGGCCGGGTACACAACCTCGACCGACTCAGGCGGCAGCCACGCGCGCAGGCTTTCAAGCAGCGCATCGTCCGGCCGCACGCGCCAGCCGTCGCCGAAAGGCAGCTCGGCCTCGGCGGCGGCATTGCGGTAGCTGACGCGGATCGGGCAGCCGCCTTCACGGAAGGGTTCGAGCAACGTCTGCAGCTTGCCCGCCGCGGCGGCGGCCCCGCCGCTGGCGCCGACCTCGCCGTTGATGCGCAGTTGCAGCGCGCGCGCGAAGCGGCTGCGCGCCTCGCCCAGCGTCAGCAGCCGGTCCGCGATGATGCGCAGGCCACCGGAGAATTCGTCATTGCTGACCTTGGCTTCCACCACCAGCACTTCGTCGGTGACGATCTTGCCGCGGTTCGCCTCGAGCACTTCGGAATACACCGTGACCTCGCGCGGCTGGGTGCCGTCGTCGAGCAGCACGAAGGCCATCTTGCCGCGGTTGCCGACCTTGGTGCGCTGCTCCATCACCACGCCGGCGAGCATCGTGATGTCGCGCGAAGCTTCGAGCTGGGCCAGCGTGCGGCGCACGAAGCGGCGCACTTCGCCCTTGAAGGCGTTGAACGGATGGCCGGACAGGAAGAAGCCGATCGCGAGCTTTTCTTCCTTCAGGCGCTCGCGCTCGGTCCATGGCCGGATCTTCGCGAACTCGGGTGCCGCACCGGCGGCCTCGGGCAGCATGTCGAACAGGCCGCCCTGCATCGCGTTGGCCGCCGCCTGCTCGGCGGCTTCCATCGCCAGCGCCACAGTCGCCATCAGCTGCGCGCGATCCAGCCCCTTGTGGCCGTCCAGCGTGTCCATCGCCCCGGCGCGGATCAGCGCCTCGATGACGCGGCGGTTGACCATGCGCCGGTCCACCCGCTCGCAGAAGTCGAACAGGTCGCGGAACGCGCCACCCTTCTGCCGTGCAGCGAGGATCGCCCGCACCGCCGGCTCGCCCACGCCCTTCACCGCGCCGAGGCCGTAGCGGATGGTCTTGCGGTCAACCGGCACGAAGCGGTAGTCCGATTCGTTCACGTCGGGCGGCAGCACCCCGACGCCGTTGGCGACCGTGTCCTCGTAAAAGATCTTGACGGTGTCGGTGTTGTCGAGGTCCGACGACATCGTCGCCGCCATGAAGGCCGCGCAGTGGTGCGCCTTCAGCCAGGCGGTGTGGTAGGTGACCACCGCGTAGGCCGCGGTGTGCGACTTGTTGAAGCCGTACTCCGCAAACTTGGTCATCAGGTCGAAGAGCTGCTCGGCGAGCGCCGGGTCGTAGCCCTTCTGCTTCGCGCCGTCGGCGATGGTGGCGCGGTGCTTGGCCATCTCGTCGGCCTTCTTCTTGCCCATCGCACGGCGCAGCATGTCGGCGCCGCCCAGGGTGTAGCCGCCGATGATCTGCGAGATCTGCATCACCTGTTCCTGGTAAACGATGACGCCGTAGGTCGGCTCCAGGCAGGCTTTCAGGTCGGGGTGGAAGTAGTCGATCTCCTGCTGGCCCTTCTTGCGCAGGATGAAGTCGTCCACCATGCCCGAGCCGAGCGGCCCCGGGCGATACAGCGCGAGCACCGCGATGATGTCCTCGAAGCGGTCGGGCGCGAGCTTCTTCAGCAGCTTCTTCATGCCGTCCGATTCGACCTGGAAGATCGCCGTGGTGTTGGCGTCCTTCAGGATCTGGTAGGCGGCGGGGTCCTCGAAGCCAAGGCTCATCAGATCGATGCGCTCACCTTCGAGGCGCTGCACGTAGTCGAGCGCGAGCTCGATGATGGTGAGGTTGCGTAGCCCCAGAAAGTCGAACTTCACCAGGCCGACGGCTTCCACGTCGTCCTTGTCGAACTGCGACACCGGCGTGGCATCGTCGCCGTCGGCGATGTAGAGCGGACAGAAATCGGTGAGCTTGCCCGGCGCGATCAGCACGCCACCGGCGTGCATGCCCACATTGCGGGAGAGGCCCTCCAGCGGCTGCGCCAGGCTCCACAGGTCGCGCACCGACTCGCCGTCATTGCCGTCAGCCATCATCTCGCCAATCTGCGGCTCCATCTCGTAGGCCTTGGCGAGCGAGACCGGCTTGGCACCTTCGATCGGGATCAGCTTGGACAGGCGGTCGCACAGGCCGTAGGGCAGATCGAGCACGCGGCCGACGTCGCGCACCACCGCCTTCGAGGCCATCGTACCGAAGGTGGCGATCTGGCTCACCGCATCCTTGCCGTAGCGCTCGCGCACGTACTCGATCACGCGGTAGCGGTTGTCCTGGCAGAAGTCGATGTCGAAATCGGGCATCGACACCCGCTCCGGGTTCAGGAAGCGCTCGAACAGCAGTGCGTATTCGAGCGGGTCGAGGTCGGTAATCTCGAGCGAATAGGCCACCAGCGAGCCAGCACCCGAGCCGCGCCCCGGTCCCACCGGCACGCCATTGCGCTTGCCCCAGCGGATGAAGTCCGCAACGATCAGGAAGTAGCCGGGAAAGCCCATCTGGATGATGGTGTCGGTCTCGAACTTCAGCCGTTCCTCGTAGCGCGGGCGCTGCTGCTCGCGCTCCTCTGGGTGCGGGTAGAGCTGGGCGAGGCGCTTCTCCAGGCCGGCCTTCGCCTCCTGCACCAGGAAGTCGTCCAGCGTCATCCCTTCGGGCGTCGGGAACAGCGGCAGGAAGTTCTTGCCGAGCTGCACCGTCAGCGAGCAGCGGCGCGCGATCTCGACCGCATTTTCCAGCGCCTCGGGGATGTCGGCGAAGAGCTCGCACATCTCCGCCTGGCTCTTGAGGTACTGCTCCTCGGTGAAATCGCGCGGCCGGCGCTTGTCGGCGAGCACGTAGCCCTGGGCGATGCACACCCGCGCCTCGTGTGCCTTGAAGTCTTCGCGCTTGAGGAACTGCACCGGGTGCGTCGCCACCACCGGCAGGCCGAGACGTCCGGCGATGTCCAGCGCGTGCCGGATGTAGCTCTCCGTGCCGGGATGACCCGCGCGCTGGATCTCGATGTAAAAGGCGTCCGGAAACAGCCGCGCCCAGTCGGCGGCGAGCTGGCCGGCGAGCTCGACATTGCCCGCGGCGATCGCGGCGCCGATGTCGCCGCTCATCGCGCCCGACAGGCACAGCAGCGCGCTCGCGGCCCCGTTCTCGAACCACTCGCGGCGCATCTCGGCGCGCCCGCGGTACTTGTTGTCGAGGTAGGCGCGCGTCAGCAGCTCGCACAACTGGCCATAGCCCGCACGGTTCCTGCAGATCAGCAGGACCCGGTGGGGCTTGTCGCGCTCGGCCTCGTTCTGGATCCAGGCGTCGACGCCAATGACCGGCTTCACCCCTGCGCCGCGCGCGCCCTTGTAGAACTTGACCATGCCGAACAGGTTGGCGAGGTCGGCGATGCCGAGTGCCGGCATACCGTCGGCGGCGGCTGCAGAGATGGCCTGGTCGATCTGGACGATGCCGTCGGTGATCGAGTATTCGGAATGCAGGCGGAGGTGAACGAAACGCGGGGCGCTGGGCACGAGACTCGGCTCGGCCGCGGAAGGGGCTGCTGGATTCATGATGTGGATTTTACCCGAGCGCCGCTCCCTTGCCTCGGCAACACCCCCGCGCCCGCCGGACGCGAGGGCATTCGGTGCCGTGGTCAGGGCAGCAGCACGGTGGAGCCGATCGTGCGGCGCGCCTCGAGGTCGATATGCGCCTGGGCGGCATCGCGCAGCGGGTAACACTGCCCGATCTCGATCTTCACCTTGCCTGCGGCGACGACGTCGAACAGTTCGGCCGCCATCGCCAGCAGGTCCTCGCGCTTCGCGGCGTAGGTGAACAGCGTCGGGCGCGTCAGGTACAGCGAGCCCATGCGCGCCAGGACACCGATATCCACCGGCGGCACCGCACCCGAGGCGTTGCCGAAACTCACCATGAGGCCGAGCGGGCGCAGGCAGGCGAGCGAATCCATGAAGGTGTCCTTGCCGATGGAGTCATACACCACCGGCACGCCCGCGCCATCCGTGATCTCGCGCACCCGCTCGGCGAAGTTCTCGCGCGTGTAGATGATCGCATGGTCGCACCCGTGCGCGCAGGCGATGTCGGCCTTGTGCTCCGAGCTGACGGTGCCAATCACGGTGGCCCCCAGCGCCTTCGCCCACTGGCAGACGATGGTTCCCACCCCGCCGGCCGCGGCGTGGATCAGGATGGTGTCCCCCGGCTGCACGCGGTAGGTGCGACGCAGCAGGTATTGCGCGGTGAGTCCCTGCATCATCACCGCGGCCCCCTGCTCGAAGGAGATGGCATCGGGCAGGGGCACGAGGATGGAAGCCGCGACGTTTCGCACTTCGGTGTAGGCGCCGAGCGGTGAGGTCGCGTAGGCGACCCTGTCTCCCACCTTCACTTCGGTGACACCCGCGCCCACCGCCTCGACCACGCCGGCTGCCTCCTGGCCGAGACCGGATGGCAGCGGCACCGGATAGAGGCCGCTGCGGTGATAAGTGTCGATGTAGTTGAGGCCGACCGCGTGATGGCGTACGCGTGCCTCGCCGGCATTGGGCGGCGGCACCTCGACGCCATCCCACTGCAGCACTTCGGGGCTACCGGTGCGATGGATACGAATGGCATGGGGCATGAATTTCTCCTGGTGAGCGACGTCCACTCGAGGAATGGAAACCTAGCGGACGAGCGAAAAACCGAGCCGCAGTTGCGAGGAACGCGGCGCCTTGTAGTCGAGCAGGGTTTCGCCGTAGCCGTTGAAGTATTGCAGATGCAGGAACGCGCCGACACCCGAGAACACGCTCTGGCGCAAGGGGTAAGACAGGTCGAACTGGGTGCTGTTCTTGTCCTGGGTTCCGCGGCGCAGCAGCGTGCTCAGCATCAGCCCGTCGTCCCGCCCCAGGCGCATGCCGAGCTCGCCATAACCGCGGTAGCTGGCAATGTCGGGGTTGTCGGTCTTGTCGAGGTAGGTCCACACCTTGGGCGCGATGCCGAGGTAGGTGCGACCATCGCCAAAATCGAAGTAGTAGCGCGCCTCTGCGCGCAGGAACAGCGTGTCGATGCTGCGCGAATTGACCCCATCCTTGCCGTTCGATTCATGCTCGTAGCCGCCGGAGAGCGACACCCAGCCGCCGCCTTCCGGGTTGGACAGCATCCAGCGGTAGAACAGCGAAGGCCGGAAGCTCGTATCGCGGAAAGGCTTGGAATCCGATGACAGATCCCACAACGAAGTCTGGGTGAAGCCGAAATACAGGCCGCGCGCCACCGGGAAGGTCTCGGCGACCACGCCCTGGTCGTCGAAGATGCGGTAGCGGAAGCTGAACTGGAAGCGCGCCGAGCGCGGGTCATGGCCGCCGACAAGAAAGTACATCGGCTCGTTGAAGCCCAGCGCGCTGGGCTGCGCCGCCTCGGAAGAAGCGCCCTGGCGGGCGACGGGCGCCATCGGGTCGAGCGTCCCGGCCTGGGCGGTGGTCGTCGGCGTACGGCTGGCGGCGCCGGCGTCGACAAGCATGCGCGCCGAGGGTGCATCGGTCAGCGTCAGCGTGGCGACACCGATCACCTCGCGCGGCCAATAAGCGGCATAGCGGCGCTGGCCGGATTCGGCCGGCCCGACAGCGACCAGTTCCAGCGCTATGCGCGGCCCGCCGTCGGGCAGTTCCACCAGCGCCGGCAGGCGCTCGGGCAGCGGTGCACCGCCGGGCAGGCCGACGACGATCACCGAAAACGCCTCGCCCGGCGCCACACGCGGATCAGGGGAGGCAAGCAACCAGCCGGCGGCCGCCGCGGGCAAGGACAGGGTGAGCGCACCGGCGAGCAGGACGCCTCGCAGCATTGCATGCATCCGCCGTCGATGGACCATTTGCAAGCCTCCAGAAAAAAACAGCCGCTATCGTAGCGGCTGTTCCTGGTGCAGGACGTTAAAGTTCCTTTCGGCAGCCCGTCCTCGCCGAGGCGACAAGGGCATCAGCGCGAAGCGGCGCCGCGCCCCTCGCTCGCATCGACCACCGCCAGCGCGGTGATATTCACCAGCCGGCGCACCGTCGCCGAAGGCGTGAGGATGTGAACCGGCTGCGCTGCACCCAGCAGCATGGGGCCGACCGTCACGCCGTCGCCGTTGGCCACCTTCATCAGGTTGAACGAGATGTTTGCCGCATCGAGGTTGGGCATCACCAGCAGGTTGGCCTCGCCGCTGAGCGTGGTCTCCGGATTCACCTGCGAGCGGATCTCGGCCGACAGCGCGGCGTCACCGTGCATCTCGCCGTCGGCGATCACGTCCGGCGCAATGCGCCGCAGGATGACGCTGGCCTCCCGCATCTTCCGCGCCGAGGCCGAGCCCGAGCTGCCGAAGTTGGAGTGTGACAGCAAGGCGACGCGCGGCTCGATGCCGAAGCGACGCAATTCCTCCGCGGCCATGCGTGCGATCTCGGCCACTTCCTCGGCGCTCGGGTTCTCATTCACATAGGTGTCGGTGACCACCAGCATGCGCTTGGACAGCAGCAGCATGTTCATCGCCGCGAACAGCTTGGCGCCAGGCTTCAGGCCGATCACGTTCCTGACCTGCTCGAGGTGGTACTCGTAGGTGCCGAAGGTGCCGCACACCAGCGCATCCGCGTCGCCACGGCGCAGCAGCATGGCGCCGATGAGCGTGGTGTCGCGTCGCATCTTGGCCTTGGCCAGCTCGGGCGTGACGCCGTCGCGGCACATCATGCGGTGATACTCGCCCCACAGCTCGCGATAGCGCGGATCCGACTCGGGATTGACGATGTCGAAGTCGCGCTCGGGGACCAGCGTCAGCCCGATCTTCTTGATGCGCATCTCGATGACGCTGGGGCGGCCGATCAGGATGGGGCGCGCCAGGCCTTCGTCGATCGCCACGCGCGCGGCGTGCAGCACGCGCTCATCCTCGCCTTCCGCGTAGATCACGCGCTTCTGGCCGGCGGGTACGCGCTTGGCAGCGGCGAACACCGGCTTCATGACGATGCCGGACTGGTACACGAAGTTGTTGAGGCTGCTGACGTAGGCGTCGAAATCCTGGATCGGCTCGGTCGCCACACCGGAGTCCATCGCCGCTTTCGCCACCGCCGGTGCGATCTTGACGATCAGGCGCGGGTCGAAGGGCTTGGGGATGATGTACTCGGGGCCGAAGCTGAGGTCCGCGCCACCGTAGGCAGAGGCGACGATGTCGCTCTGCTCGGCCTGGGCCAGCTCGGCGATCGCCTTCACGCAGGCGAGCTTCATCTCCTCGTTGATCGTCGTTGCGCCGACGTCCAGCGCGCCGCGGAAGATGAACGGGAAGCACAGCACGTTGTTGACCTGGTTCGGGAAGTCCGAACGGCCGGTGGCGATGATGCAGTCCGGGCGCACGGCCTTCGCGTCGGCCGGCAGGATCTCGGGGTTCGGGTTGGCCAGCGCGAAGATCAGCGGCTTGTCGGCCATGTTCGCCACCATCTCGGGCTTGAGCACGCCGGCGGTCGACAGGCCGAGGAAGATGTCGGCGCCCTTGACCACGTCGGCCAGCGTGCGGCCTTCCGTGCGCTGGGCATAGCGCGCCTTGGTCGGCTCCATGTTGGCTTCGCGGCCTTCGTAGATCACGCCCTTGGAGTCGCAGACATAGACGTTCTCGCGCTTCAGGCCGACGCTCACCATCATGTCCAGGCACGCAATGGCCGCCGCGCCGGCGCCGGAGCACACGAGCTTGACCTTGTCGATGTCCTTGCCGACGACCTTCAGGCCGTTGATGAGGCCGGCCGCCGAGATGATCGCAGTGCCGTGCTGGTCGTCGTGGAACACCGGGATCTTCATGCGCTCGCGCAGCTTCTTCTCGATGTAGAAGCATTCCGGCGCCTTGATGTCCTCGAGGTTGATGCCACCGAGCGTGGGCTCGAGCGAGGCGATGATCTCGATCAGCTTGTCCGGGTCGTTCTCGGCGATCTCGATGTCGAACACATCGATATTGGCGAACTTCTTGAACAGGCAACCCTTGCCTTCCATCACCGGCTTGGCCGCCAGCGGGCCGATGTTGCCCAGGCCCAGCACCGCGGTGCCGTTGGTGACCACGGCGACGAGGTTGCCGCGGCTGGTGAATTCGCGCGCCTGCGTCGGCTCCTCGACGATGGCGTCACAGGCCGCCGCCACACCGGGTGAATACGCCAGGGCAAGGTCGCGCTGGTTGGTCAGGCTCTTGGTCGGAACGACCGAAATCTTGCCGCGCGTGGGCGAACGGTGATAGTCCAGCGCTGCGGCAATGAAATCTTGATCCATGTGTTCTCCCCTCTTGGAACGGTGAGGTATCTGATTGTTGTCTGAGCCGGGTGCAGAACGCGCGATGGCGTGCGCCAACTGCCACGCCACGAGGAGTGCGTCGCCGATCCGATCGACGGCCCGGCGCACGGACTACTCGGCGGACACGCTGGTTCACGCAAGTGGCGTCATGCCAGTTTAGCGCAGCACATGGCGCTTTGTCAGAGCCCCACGCTGATGCGGAAAAGCAGTCTTTCGCACTTGCAAAGCCGGGGAAAACCCCGATCGAGCCGCGTTTTTGGCAGAATGCAGCCCCACGATATGGGGAGAAAGAAAGATGCGTCGCGTGGTGTTCAATCAGAAGGGCGGGGTCGGCAAATCCACCATCACCTGCAACCTTGCCGCGATCAGCGCGCACCAGGGCAAGCGCACGCTGGTGGTCGACCTGGATCCGCAGGGGAACTCGACGCAATACCTGCTGGGTGCTGCCGGTGACAACCTCGACGCAACGCTCGCCGACTTCTTCGACCAGACGCTGAACTTTCGCCTGAACCCGCGCGCCACCTCCGACTTCGTCGTCGCCACGCCTTTCGAGGGGCTGCACGTGATGCCCTCGCATCGGGTACTCGAAGAGCTGCAGAGCAAGCTGGAGTCGCGCTACAAGATCTACAAGCTGCGCGATGCGCTCAACGAACTTGCCGACGACTACGACGTGGTGTTCATCGACACCCCGCCGGCGCTGAACTTCTACACCCGTTCGGCGCTGATCGCCGCCGACGCCTGCCTGATTCCGTTCGACTGCGACGAGTTCTCGCGCCGCGCGCTGTATTCGCTGCTGGAGAACGTGCAGGAGATCAAGTCCGACCACAACCGCGGCCTGGAAGTGGAAGGCATCGTGGTCAACCAGTTCCAGCCGCGCGCCAGCCTGCCGGCCAAGGTGGTGCAGGAGCTGGTCGCCGAAGGCCTGCCGGTGCTGGAGCCCTACCTGTCGGCCTCGGTAAAGGTGAAGGAATCGCACGAACAGGCCAAGCCGATGATCCACCTCGACCCGAAGCACAAGCTGTCGCAGGAATTCGTCGCGCTGCACGACACGTTGGCGCGCAAGTACGGGGCGTGATCAGGCCGCTTCCAGCTTCGCCACCGCCAGCAACAGCCACTTCACCCCGGCCGGCCCGAAGTTGATCTGCACCTTCGCATCCGCCCCGCTCCCCTCCGCCGCCACGATCACCCCCTGGCCGAACTTCGCGTGACTCACCGACTGCCCGATGCGCAGGCCATTGGGCAACTGGGCGAAGGCCGGGCGCGGCGCACGCTGCACTGCCGGCGCGGACGAAGGCTTGAAATAGCCGCCCCCCATGCCGCCCATCGCGCCGCCGGCCGCCGAACGTGGATTGGGTGGCGTGAGCCACTTGGTGAGCTCCGACGGAATCTCCTCGAGAAAGCGCGAACGCAGGTTGTAGCGCGTCTGGCCGTGCAGCATGCGGCTTTGCGCGAAGGACAGGTACAGCCGCTCGCGCGCCCGCGTCACAGCCACATACATCAGGCGGCGCTCCTCCTCCAGGCCGTCGGTCTCGAGGATGCTGTTCTCGTGCGGGAACAGCCCCTCCTCTAGCCCGGACAGGAACACCACGTTGAACTCCAGGCCCTTGGCCGAATGCACCGTCATCAACTGCACCGCATCCGCGCCCTGGTCGGCCTGGTGGTCGCCTGCCTCCAACGAAGCGTGGGCGAGGAAATCGGCCAGCAGCGGGTGCGGCTGCGCCAGCGCTGCCTCGTCGGCCTGGGATTCGGCGACGAAGTTGGCCGCGGCATTCAGGAGCTCGTCCAGGTTTTCAAGCCGCTCGCGCCCCTCCTTTTCCGCCTTGTAATGCTCCCGCAGGCCACTCAAGTCCAGCACGTGGTCGACCAGCTCGGGCAGCGGCAGCCGCGCAGTGTCGCGGCGCATATCCTCCACCAGGCGCACGAACTGGCCCAGCGCGGTGCCCGCCTTGCCGGTAAGATGGGGCACCGTGGCGTAGAGGCTGGTGTTGTACGTCCGCGCGGCATCGCTGAGCACCTCCAGCGAGCGCGCGCCGATGCCGCGCGTCGGGAAGTTGACCACGCGGGCGAAGGCGGTGTCGTCGTCCGGATTGGCGATCAGGCGCAGATAGGCCAGCGCATGCTTGATCTCCTGCCGCTCGAAGAAGCGCAGCCCGCCATAGACGCGGTACGGGATGCCGGCCGAGAAGAGCTGGTGCTCGAGCACGCGCGACTGCGCGTTGGAGCGGTACAGCAGCGCGATTTCCGCGCGCAGCCCACCTTCGCGCACCAGCGACTGCACCTCGTCGACGATCCAGCGCGCCTCGTCGCCGTCCGAGAATGACTCGAACACGCGGATGGGCTCGCCCGCGCCCTGATCGGTCCACAGATTCTTGCCGAGGCGGTTGGTGTTGTGGCGGATGATCGCGTTGGCGGCGTCGAGGATGGTGCTGCGTGAGCGGTAGTTCTGCTCCAGGCGGATGACGTTGGCGACGCGGAACTCGCGCTCGAAATCGCGCATGTTGCCGACCTCGGCGCCGCGGAAGCGGTAGATGCTCTGGTCGTCGTCGCCAACGCAGAACATCGCCGCCCCGCCCTCTCGTCCTTCGTCGGCGAACAGGCGCAGCCAGCGATATTGGAGGCGGTTGGTGTCCTGGAACTCGTCCACCAGGATGTGGCGGAAGCGGTGCTGGTAGTGGCGACGGATCGGTTCGTTGCGCTCGAGCAGCTCGTAGCTGCGCAGCAGCAGCTCGGCGAAGTCCACCACGCCTTCGCGCTGGCATTGGGTCTCGTATTCCTGATAGAGCTGCACGCGCTGGCGCGTGTAGTCGTCCCATGCCTCAACCGCCTGCGGCCGGTAGCCGGCCTCCTTCTGCCCGTTGATGAAATGCTGCAGTTCGCGCGGCGGGAATTTCTCATCATCGACATTCAGCGTCTTCAGCAGGCGCTTGATCGCCGCCAGTTGATCGGCTGAATCGAGGATCTGGAACAGCTGCGGCAGCCCGGCATCGCGGTGGTGCGCGCGCAGCAGGCGATTGGCGAGGCCGTGGAAGGTGCCGACCCACATGCCGCGCGTGCTCACCGGCAGCATGGAGGACAGCCGCGCGAGCATCTCCTTGGCCGCCTTGTTGGTGAAGGTCACCGCGAGGATGCCGGCCGGATCGACCTGGCCGGACTGGATCAGCCAGGCAATGCGCGTGGTCAACACGCGGGTCTTGCCGGAGCCGGCGCCGGCCAGGATCAGCGCGTGCTGCGGCGGCAGCGTCACCGCCTGCAGTTGTTCGGGGTTCAGGTTGGCGAGCAGGTTCGACATGGGATTTCCTTGTTAGTCGGCATTGTAAACCGGCAGCGCAGACGACCCCAGGTCAGAAAAATAGTAGAAATGTTGCACTATTGCTGCATTGCGACAATTCGCCCTTGAATTTCGAGAATCTCTGCATTAAGGTTCGTCTTGTGCATCGCAGCATTTTGCGAAGCCGGGGTGACCCGGGTCACGGGCAGGCGAACAAAGGCTACGTGGAATCAATGACGTAAAGAAGCTGCAGCGACCATTCGCTGCACGTTTCCGGCACTGTGGGGCGGGCCCAGAAGGCGCGCCCGGAATCGCGGCTTGTGACATTCAACCCGAGGAATACTGATCATGAAGACACCGAAACTGCTTCCCTGGTACGCCCGCAAGGCAGGGGTATCGATCGAACGCGCAGAAGCGATCTGGCGCAAGGCCGTGCGCGAGGCCACCGAAGAAACCGGCTGGGTCGGCAACTCCGAATACTGGGGCGCCGCAATGAGCCACTTCCAGCGCCTGCTCGAAGAAGACAAGGCGACGCTGTGCGCGCCGCGCGTGACGCCGCTGGTGCAGAGCCAGCGCCGCATGCTGCGCCTGCCGCTGATCGCCCTTGAGGATTACGTCACCGCGATGCGCGCCAACTGGCAGCGCACCAACGGATTTCCGCGCAAGGTCGCCTGACGACGCATCCGCGCCGCACCGGCTCGCCGCCGCGCGGCGCCCAGCATGAACGACCCTCGTCCTGACGACGGGGGCGCAACCGGCTCCCTCCCTCTCCTTCAATGGAGATTCGGCATCCCGCATTCGTGCGGGGTGCCATTTTTTTGTCCGCACGGCACCGGCCGACGGCAGGCCACCTTGCCCACCCGGCGTCGCCGCTGCGCGGTCCATCTCGGCTTCGCGGTATACTCGCGCGTTTTCAACGCTTTCAGCCCCCACGCGCACGCACATGCAGGACAAATACCAGCCCGCCGCCGTCGAGACGGCCGCCCAGCAGCACTGGGACTCCACCGATGCCTTCCGGGTGACCGAAGACGCGAGCAAGCCCAAGTACTACTGCCTGTCGATGTTCCCCTATCCGTCGGGCAAGCTGCACATGGGGCACGTGCGCAATTACACCATCGGCGACGTGCTGGCGCGTTATCACCGCATGCGGGGCTACAACGTGCTGCAGCCGATGGGCTGGGACGCCTTCGGCATGCCGGCCGAGAACGCTGCGATCCAGAACAACGTGCCGCCGGCGAAGTGGACCTACGCCAACATCGAGTACATGAAGGCGCAGCTGAAGCGGCTCGGCTTCGCCATCGACTGGTCGCGCGAGCTGGCCACCTGCACGCCGGAGTACTACCGCTGGGAGCAGTGGCTGTTCACCCGCCTGTTCGACAAAGGACTGATCTACAAGCGTCTTGGCACGGTGAACTGGGATCCGGTCGACGAGACCGTGCTCGCCAACGAGCAGGTCATCGACGGCCGCGGCTGGCGCTCCGGCGCGCTCGTCGAGAAGCGCGAGATCCCCATGTATTACATGAAGATCACCGCCTACGCGGACGAGCTGCTCGCCGCGCTCGATGACCTGCCCGGCTGGCCCGAGCAGGTGAAGCTGATGCAGAAGAACTGGATCGGGCGCTCGGAAGGGGTCGAGGTGCATTTTCCCTACGATCTGTCGACGATCGGCCACGCCGGCGTGCTGAAGGTGTTCACCACCCGCGCCGACACGCTGATGGGCGCCACCTACGTGGCCGTCGCCGCCGAACATCCGCTCGCGACGCAAGCTGCCGCCGCCAACCCCGAGCTCGCCGCCTTCATCGACGAGTGCAAGCATGGGGGCGTCGCCGAGGCCGATCTTGCGACGATGGAAAAGAAGGGCATGCCCACCGGCCTGCGCGTGGTGCATCCGCTGACCGGCGAATACCTCGACGTATGGGTCGCCAACTACGTGCTGATGGGCTACGGCGAAGGCGCGGTGATGGCGGTGCCGGCACACGATGAGCGCGACTTCGCCTTCGCCACCAAATACAGCCTGCCGATCGCGATGGTGGTGCGCTCCACGCGCGATGCCTACGAAGACACCGTGGCGCCGTGGAACGACGCCTACGCCGAGCACGGCCGCCTGGTGAATTCCGGCAAGTACGACGGCTTGCACTTCCAGGACGCGGTGGACGCCATCGCCGCCGACCTCGACGCCAAGGGCCTGGGCGCCAAGCGCGTGCAGTACCGCCTGCGCGACTGGGGCATCTCGCGCCAGCGCTACTGGGGCTGCCCGATCCCGATGATCCACTGCGCCGACTGCGGCGACGTGCCGGTGCCCGACGATCAGTTGCCGGTGGTGCTGCCCGAGAACGTCGAGGTCACCGGCCGCGGCTCGCCGCTGGCCAAGATGGCCTCGTTCTACGAGTGCGCTTGCCCCAGGTGCGGCAAGCCTGCCAAGCGCGAGACCGACACGATGGACACCTTCGTCGAGTCCTCGTGGTACTTCCTGCGCTACGCCTGCGCCGACAGCACCAGCGCGATGGTGGATGAGCGCGTCAACTACTGGGCGCCGGTGGACCAGTACATCGGCGGCATCGAGCACGCCATCCTGCACCTGCTGTACTCGCGCTTCTTCACGCGCGCGATGCGGGACTGCGGGCTGGTGAACGTGTCCGAGCCGTTCACCAACCTGCTCACCCAGGGCATGGTCGTGGCCGAGACCTATTACCGTGAGCTCGACGGCGGCAAGAAGCAGTGGATCAACCCGGCGGACGTCGCCATCGAGCGCGACGAGCGGGGCCGCATCGTCGCTGCGAAACTCAGCGCCGACGGGCAGCCGGTGGTCATCGGCGGCACCGAGAAGATGTCCAAGTCCAAGAACAACGGCGTCGACCCGCAGTCGCTGGTGGATCAGTACGGGGCCGACACCGCGCGCCTGTTCATCATCTTCGCCGCACCGCCCGACCAGCAGCTCGAATGGTCCGATTCCGGCGTCGAAGGCGCGTCGCGATTCCTGCGCCGGGCGTGGAACTACGGCCATGCCTTCGTCACCGAGACGCGGCCCGCCCTGCCGGTCGAGCGCAAGCTCGGCACGGGCGACATCCCGGCCGCGCTCGCCGACGTGCGGCGGGAGATCCACACCCACCTGAAGCAGGCGAACTACGACTTCGGCAAGCACCAGTTCAACACCGTCGTGTCGGCCGCGATGAAGATCCTCAACGCGCTCGAGAAGGCACAGAAGGAACTCGCCGCGAGCGCGCCCGCCGCCCACGCCGAAGTGGCGGAAGAAGGCTTCTCCATCCTGCTGCGCCTGCTGTCGCCGATCACGCCGCACATCTGTCATGCGCTGTGGGCCGATTGCGGCTTCGGCGCCGACATTCTCGCCGCCCGCTGGGCGGAGCCGCTCGACGCTGCGCTGAAGCAGGACGAGCTCGAGCTCGTCCTGCAGGTGAATGGCAAGCTGCGCGGCAACATCAGGGTGGCGGCCGATGCGTCGAAGAGCCAGATCGAGGCGCTCGCCCTTGCCTCCGAAGCCGCGCAGAAATTCATGGAAGGCAAGCCGCCGAGGAAGGTGGTGGTGGTACCTGGCCGCCTCGTCAACATCGTGGTCTGAGGAGGCCTCATGCTTGCAGCCCCCGCCCTGCCCCGCCGCCGCCTGCTCCTTGCCGGCGCAGGACTCCTCGGCCTGGCCCTCGGCGGCTGCGGCTTCCACCTGCGCGGTCCGCAGCGCATGGACTTCGCCACCATTCATCTCGGCGTGAGTGCCTTGTCGGATTTCGGTGCGACGCTGCGGCGCCAGTTCGCGACCACCGAGACCACCCGGGTCGTCGAGGATCCGGCGCAGGCCGAGGTCCGCCTGCAGATCCTCGTCGACTCGCGCTCGCGCGAGATCCTCAGTCTGACCGGCCGCGGTACGGTGCGTGAATACCAGCTCATCCAGCGCCTGCGCTTCCAGTTGCTGGACAAGGCCGGCGTCGCCATCCTCGCCCCGACCGAACTCGTCGCAAGGCGCGAATACACCTTCGACGACGCGCAGATCCTGGGCAAGGAACAGGAAGAGGCGCTGCTCTACCGCGACATGCAGGAGGATCTCATCCAGCAGTTGATGCGGCGACTCGCGACGGTCAGGCTCAAGCGCTGAGCCGCGTTTCACCCGCCGCTCCCCTGCGATGATCCTGCGCCCCGACCAGCTCTCCGCTGCGCTCTCAAAGCCCCTCGGCCCGTTGTGGATCGTGCACGGCAACGAGCCGCTGCTGGTGCTGGAAGCCGCCGATGCCATCCGCGCGGCCGCGCGCAGACAGGGCTACGACGAGCGCGAGACGCTGGTCGTCGGCCAGGGTTTCAAGTGGGACAGCCTGGCGCTGGCAGCGGGCAACCTTTCCCTGTTTGGCGGCGCAAAACTGATCGACCTGCGCATTCCCACCGGCAAGCCGGGCCGCGACGGCGGCGAGGTGCTGCAGCGCTACGCCGCCGCATTGCCGGCACAGACCCTGACGCTGGTGACCCTGCCCGAGCTCGACTGGCAGGCGCGCAAGACAGGCTGGTTCAAGGCGCTCACCGACGCGGGCACCGCGCTCGAGCTCAACGCCCCCGAGCGCGAACGGCTGCCCGACTGGATCGCCCGCCGCCTCGCCGTGCAGGAACAGAGCGCATCGCCCGAGGCGCTCGCCTTCATCGCCGACCACGTCGAGGGCAACCTCCTCGCCGCACACCAGGAGATCCTCAAGCTCGGGCTGCTGCACCCCAAGGGCGCACTGAGCCTGGAGCAGGTTCAGGACGCGGTGCTCAACGTCGCACGCTACGACATCGACATGCTGCGCCAGGCTGTGCTGGACGGTGATCCAGCGCGCTGCGCCCGTCTCCTCGAGGGCCTGCGCGCCGAAGGTGCCGCCCCGCCTCTGGTGCTGTGGGCGCTGGCGAACGAGGCGCGCAGCCTGGCGACCCTGCGCGCCGGCCAGGACGAAGGCCAGCCGTTGCCTGCTCTGCTCAAGGCCGAACGGGTGTTCGACGAGCGCCGCAAGCAGGCCGTCACCCGCGCCCTCGCGCGCCTGGGTTCGCCGGCCCTGCGCGCCACCCTGCTGCACGCAGCCCGTATCGATCGCATGATCAAGGGCCTGGTCCCGGGCGATGTGTGGGATGAATTCCTGCAGCTCAGCCTCCGACTGGCCCGCCACTGAAGACGACACAGCCTTTTCGGTGCTTTAATTCAGCATCAGACAACGTCTTACCGACCCGCACATGGACATCCAGCACTACATGCAGACCCTGGGCCGCCAGGCCCGCGCCGCCTCGCGCGTCGTCGCCGCCGCCTCGACCGAAGCCAAGAACAACGCGCTGCTCGCCATGGCCAAGGAGATCCGCGCAAGACGCGACGCGCTGCTCGCGGCCAATGCGCAGGATCTCGAAGCGGCGCGCGCTGCCGCTCTCGAGGCGGCCCTGATCGACCGCCTCACCCTGAACGAGAAGGGCATCGAGGCGATGGCCGTCGGCCTGGAACAGGTCGCCGCCCTGCCCGATCCGGTCGGCGAGATCACCGACGTCAAGCGCCGGCCATCCGGCATTCAGGTGGGCAAGATGCGCGTGCCGCTGGGCGTCATCGGCATCATCTACGAGGCCCGGCCCAACGTCACCGCAGATGCCGCGGCGCTGTGCCTGAAGTCCGGCAACGCGGCGATCCTGCGCGGCGGCAAGGAAGCGATCAACGCCAACCGCGCGATCGCCGCCTGCGTGCGGGCCGGCCTGCTGGCCGCCGGGCTGCCAGAGCATGCGGTACAGGTGGTGGAGACCACCGACCGCGAGGCCGTCGGCGCGTTGATCACCATGCCCGAATTCGTCGATGTCATCGTGCCGCGTGGCGGCAAGGGCCTGATCGAGCGCATTTCGAAGGATGCGCGGGTGCCGGTGATCAAGCACCTCGACGGCAACTGCCACGTCTATATCGACGACGAGGCCGATCCGGCCAAGATCGTGCCTATCGTCGAAAATGCCAAGACTCAACGCTACGGCACCTGCAACACCGCCGAATCGCTGCTGGTGGCGCGCGGCATCGCCGATCTCTACCTGCCGGCGATCGCACGCATGCTCGCCGCCACGGGCGTGGAGATGCGCTGCTGCGAGGAGTCGCTGGCGCTGTTGCACGAGGCCGCCATCGACGGCGCCAGGCTCGTCGCCGCAACCGAGGCCGACTGGCGCGAGGAATACCTCGCACCCATCATCGCGGTAAAGCTGGTGGACGGCGCCGACGAGGCGATCGCGCACATCAACACCTACAGCTCGGGCCACACCGAGGCCATCGTCACCGAGAACTACACGACGGCGATGCGCTTCCTGCGCGAAGTCGATTCGGCCTCGGTGATGATCAACGCTTCGACGCGCTTCGCCGACGGCTTCGAATACGGACTGGGGGCCGAGATCGGCATATCGACCGACAAGATCCACGCCCGCGGCCCGGTCGGACTTGAAGGCCTGACCAGCCAGAAATGGATCGTGTTCGGGAATGGCGAGGTACGCAAGTAAGCGCGTGACCCGCGAATGCGACGCCGTCCTCGCGCTGCCGTTCGGCCCCTTCGGCATCTGCATTGCGGATGAACGGATCGAGGAACTCTGCTTCCTGCCTCCGGGCACGCCATTGAGACCCCCTCGGAGCGAGCTGGCGCAACGCACCGCAGCCGCCCTCCACGCGTGGCTGGAAGACCCCGCCAGCGTGGCGGAGCTGCCCTTCGCCCGCCGCGGGACGCCATTCCAGCAACGCGTTTGGCACGCCATCTGCAGCATCCCGGCAGGAGAGACGCGCACCTATGGCGGGCTGGCGCAAGAGCTGGGCAGCGCCGCACGCACCGTGGGCCAGGCCTGCGGCGCCAATCCCTTTCCGCTGCTGGTGCCCTGCCATCGCGTCACCGCGGCAGCGGGCATCGGCGGCTTCGCCAACGCCCGTGGCGGCTGGCTGATCGAGGCCAAGCGCTGGCTGCTGGCCCATGAGGGCCGCCGATGAGCAGCCGGGCGGCGTCCTCGGTGGAGGCGACGCTGTCGCCCGAGGCACGCGCCGAACTCGACACTTTCATCGACACTCTGTGGCTGGAGCATGGACTGGCGCGCAACACGCTCGCCGGCTATCGCAGCGACCTCGCGCTGTTCGCGGCCTGGCTCGCACCACGCGGCACCGCGCTGCCGCATGCGGGCGCCGCCGACCTTGCGGCGTATCTCGCCGACTTCAGCCAGCGGGCGAAACCGGCGAGCCAGCGCCGCTTGCTGGCGGCCTGGCGTCGCTATTACAGGCATCTCGCAACCCACGGCCTGATCGGCGTAGACCCGACGCTGCGGCTTGAACCGCCCATGCCGACACAGCGCTTCCCCCGCACGCTGAGCGAGGCACAGGTGGAGGCACTGCTCGCAGCGCCCGATTTGGGCACTCCGCTCGGTCTGCGCGACCGCTGCATGCTCGAAGTCCTTTATGCTGCGGGCCTGCGTGTATCGGAACTCGTCGAACTGCGCCTGTTTGAAGTCAGCCTCAACGACGGCCTGGTTCGCGTGATGGGCAAGGGCAGCAAGGAACGGCTCGTGCCTCTGGGGCAGATTGCCGCCGAATGGATCACGCGCTACCTACGCGAGGGGCGACCGCTGCTGCTCGCGGGCCGAAGCAGCGACGCGCTGTTCGTGACGCGCCTCGCCGCACCGATGACACGCCAGATGTTCTGGCGCATCATCAAACAACACGCCCTTGCCGCCGGAATCGCGCCGGAGCGGGTTTCGCCCCACACCCTGCGCCATGCATTTGCCACCCATCTGCTCAATCACGGTGCCGACCTGCGCGTGGTGCAATTGCTCCTTGGCCATGCCGACATTTCGACGACCCAGGTATACACACATGTCGCCAGAGAAAGGCTCAAGCAACTTCATTCGGCCCATCATCCACGCGCCTGAATACCGAACCCGATCCATCCTTTTCCGATTCACGGATTCGTGATCATGTCCAGAACCGAACTGCACGCGCCCGAAACACCGGCAACGCGATTTCTTCGCCAGCACGGCGTCGCTTATTCCAGCCATCCGTATGCTTACGAGGAGCACGGCGGCACGGCCGTTTCGGCGCGCGAGCTCAATGTCAGCGAACACGCGGTGATCAAGACGCTGATCATGGAAGACGAGGATGCCGCACCGCTGATCGTGCTGATGCACGGCGACAAGAAGGTGTCCACCAAGGAACTGGCGCGCCAGTCCGGACGCAAGCGGATCGAACCCTGCCGACCGGAAATCGCCAACCGGCATACCGGCTTTCTCGTCGGCGGCACCTCACCTTTCGGCACACGCAAGAAGATGCCGGTGTTCATGGAGCGGACGATCCTCGAAATCCCGCTGATCTACATCAACGGCGGACGCCGCGGGTATCTGGTCGGAATTCATCCACACGATATCCTGCGCATTCTGCAGCCCACCCTCGTCGATGTCGCCGTTTAATTCTTTCTCCCAATTCCTTGACAATGATTTTAAACGGCTAGAATTAATGGCAGAATTGCGTCGTTGATTTTTTGCCTGCCCCGCTGCCTTGCAATGGGGCCAATGTCCAGCCCGGATCAAGATTCCGGGCAAGAATTTGGAGAAAACATGGACCTTTCATCTCTGTCGCTGAGCGAACTGCGCCGCCTGCAAGGCCGCGTCGAAAGCGAGCTCCGTCGCCGCACCGACACTACCCGGCGCACTCTGCTGAAGAAGATGCAGAAGATGGCGGCCGACGAAGGGCTGTCGCTCGATGATCTGCTCGAAGCGGCGCCGGCTGCTGAAACCAAGGCCGAGGCGCCGAAGCGCGTTCGCCGCGCCGCAGGCACGGCCGAAAAGAAGCCCGCACCGGTGATCAAGTATCGTCACCCGGAAGATCCGTCGAAAGGTTGGAGCGGCCGCGGACGCAAACCGCAATGGGCAATGGATTGGGTCGCGCAAGGCAAATCGCTGGACGAACTCGCCGTCTGATCCGTGCGCCGGATCGCATCGGCGCGGTCACAGCGGGAAGTCGCATTCGCATGGAGTGATCGCTGATGAGGCGATCACCTTCCTTGCGCCCCGACAAGGCGATCGACACCCGATGCCGCAATTGAAACCCGACCTCGCCATGCACCGCAGTTCCCTCGCCGGATGGGAATCGCGGTCTTTTTAGAGGCGCTGAAATTCGGGTTTCATTCGCCCGGCATGACAGCCATTGCGCCAGCGGGAGGATGTTCGCCATCGCGCCCGCGCTCGATGAATACCCCGACGCGGCGCACGCCTTTCATCACGCCGATCTTGGCAAGCCTCAGCTTCACCCACGGTGCACGAAAATCGTTCAACAACAGCTCGACGACGAACTCACCCAGCGTCTCGATCAGATTGAAATGCCGCTGCACTAGTTCGGCGCGAATGCGTTCGATTACGACTGCATAGTCGATGGTGTCGGAGATGTCATCGCGCGCGGCGGCCGCATCGGGCACGCCAAAGGTCAGATTGAGCTCGACGGTCTGCGGTGCGGCCTTTTCCCGCGCGTAGATGCCGATCCACGCCTGCACCCGCAATTCCTCGATGAAGATGAAATCCATGCTGGTTCCCGATTAGAATCGGCGCCATCTTAGCGCGGATGCTCTCGCATTCCGCAATCGTGCCGGCCCGACCTCCGTCTGCCACCGTTCCGCCATCCGGCGGCTGGAGAAAAGATGTCCCTCCTGATTCTGCTCGTTGCCGCGTATCTGCTCGGCTCGATTCCATTCGCGATCGTCAGCAGCCGTCTCTTCGGCCTCGAAGATCCGCGGCGCTACGGCTCGGGCAATCCCGGGGCGACAAACGTGCTGCGCAGCGGCAACAAGGCTGCGGCGGCGCTGACGCTGGTCGGCGATTGCCTGAAAGGCTGGCTGGCCGTCTGGGCCGCCACGCGCCTGGGCTTTGACGCGCTCGGCGCGGCACTCGCCGGCATTGCCGCGTTTCTCGGACACGTATTCACGATCTTCCTGCGTTTCAACGGTGGCAAAGGTGTCGCCACCGCGCTGGGCGTGCTTGCCGGGGTCGACTGGCGCATCGCCCTCACCAGCCTGGTGGTCTGGCTGCTGGTTGCCTTCGGCTCGCGCTATTCGTCCGCCGGAGCCCTGGCCGCGGCGATCGTCGCACCGCTGGCTGCCGCCGTGTTTCTCGGCCTCGGCCCGGTCGTCGGCGTGCTCGCCGGCATGTCGGCGGTGCTGATCTGGCGCCACGCGGCCAACATCAAGCGCCTGATCGCGGGCACCGAAGGCCGCATCGGCGGCAAGAAGAAAGGCTGACGCGAGGAGATCCCGCGGGTCAGGCGGCGCTTGTGCCGGCCGCGCCGGCCTTCAGGCACTCGTCGCTGCCTCAATGATCCCGCGTGGCGCCAGGGGCGGTCAGCTCGGTCAGCGGCCAGCGCGGCCGGATGCGCACGGCCGGCGGCGCGGCGCGCGTCTCGCCCGCAGCCAGGCGCATGGCACCGGCGAACGCGATCATCGCACCGTTGTCGGTGCACAACTCCGGCTCGGGGTAATGCACCCGCCCGCCACGCTTGCCGACGGCAGCATCCAGTACGTCGCGCAGGCGACGGTTCGCACCGACACCACCGGCAACGACCAACGTCTTCAATCCCGTCTTCTTCAGCGCACCCAGCGCCTTCGCGCACAGCACGTCGACCACCGCCTCCTGGAAGGCCGCCGCGAGATCGGCCGCCTGCGCCGGCTGCCAGTCTGCGCCCGAGACGATGTTCAGCACCGCCGTCTTCAGGCCGCTGAAGCTGAAGTCGAGATCGCCCGAGTGCAGCATCGGCCGCGGCAGCTTGAAGCGCCGCGCATCCCCCTCCTGCGCCAGGTGCGCGAGCTGCGGGCCGCCCGGATAGCCCAGCCCGAGCAGCTTGGCCGTCTTGTCGAAAGCCTCGCCCGCCGCGTCGTCGACCGATTCCCCCAGCAGCGCGTAATCGCCCACGCCGCGCACCCGCATCAACTGCGTATGTCCGCCGGAAACCAGCAGCGCAACGAAGGGAAAGGCAGGGGGATCGGCCGACAGCAAGGGCGACAGCAGATGCCCCTCAAGGTGATGCACCGGCAGAGCCGGCACGCCGCGCGCCAGGGCGAGCGCCTCGGCCACGCTGGCACCGACCAGCAATGCACCCGCCAGCCCGGGGCCAGCTGTGTACGCGATGGCGTCGATGTGCTCGATGCGCAGCGCGGTGGACTGCAGCACTTGCTCGAGCAGCAGCGGCAAGCGGCGGATGTGGTCACGCGAGGCGAGTTCCGGCACGACGCCACCGTACGCCGCGTGCAGATCCACCTGCGAGTGCAGGCAATGGCCCAGCAGCCGGCCACTGCCCTCGCCCGTGTCGTAGATCGCGACGCCGGTTTCGTCGCATGAGGTCTCGATACCCAGCACTTTCATCGCGTCCATCCACCTGATTCGATGCGGCATTTTAACCACGCCACAGGCCGTTTCGAACTTGCGCGCACTTGCAAAGAGGCGATTCGTCGTTTATATTTCTGCCCTTTCCGCCCACCAGACACCCAAGGAAGTACGCAATGCCCGGTATTCGCGTAAAAGAGAACGAGCCGTTTGAAGTTGCGATCCGCCGCTTCAAGCGCACGATCGAGAAGACCGGTGTGCTGACCGAGCTGCGTTCGCGCGAGTTCTACGAGAAGCCCACCGCCGAGCGCAAGCGCAAGCTGGCCGCCGCAGTGAAGCGCAACCACAAGCGCCTGCGCAGCCAGACGCTGCCGCCGAAGCTGTACTGATCGCCGCGCCGGAAGAGTTCGACGAACTCACCGATGCCCGCTCGCCGGGCGGAAGCCATTAGGCCTCCGCCCGGCGAGCCGTTTTTGTTTCCTCGCCCCATGTGCAGTCAACTGTCATGATGGGTCGTGCCGCATGATCCCCCAGTCCTTCGTCCAGGAGCTGCTGTCGCGCGTCGACATCGTCGACGTCATCGAGCGCTACCTGCCGCTCAAGAAGAGTGGCGCGAACTATTTCGCCTGCTGCCCTTTCCACGGCGAAAAATCCGCCTCGTTTTCGGTCAGCCCGACCAAGCAGTTCTACCACTGCTTTGGCTGCGGCGTGCACGGCAGCGCGATCGGCTTCCTGATGGAATACAGCGGCCTCGGCTTCGTCGAGGCGGTGAAGGAACTCGCCGGACAGGCTGGCCTGCAGGTGCCCGATGACGGCCGCCACGCGGCCATGCCTGCCGACGACAGCCAGCGCCTGTACGAGGCAATGACGACCGCCGCGCGCTTCTACCGCGAGCAGCTCAAGCACGCGCCCAATGCGATCGATTACCTCAAGCGCCGCGGCCTGTCGGGTGAAATCGCCGCGCGCTTCGGGCTCGGCTATGCGCGCGACGAGTGGCAAGGCCTGCAGCGCGCCTTCCCCGACTACCAGGTCAAGACGCTCGCCGATGCCGGCCTCGTGATCGACAACGACCAGGGACGCCGCTACGACCGCTTCCGTGACCGCATCATGTTCCCGATCCACGACCGGCGCGGGCGCATCATTGCCTTTGGCGGTCGCATCCTGGACAAGGGCGAGCCGAAATACCTGAACTCGCCCGAGACGCCGCTGTTCGAGAAGGGGCGCGAGCTGTACGGCCTGTTCCTGGCGCAGAAGGCCATCCGCGACAGCGGCTTCGCGGTGGCGGTCGAAGGCTACATGGACGTGGTGGCGCTGGCGCAATACGGCATCGAGAACGCCGTCGCGACGCTCGGCACCGCGACCACCCCGCAGCATGTCAACACGCTGCTCAAGCAGACCGATCGCATCGTGTTCTGCTTCGACGGCGACGCCGCCGGGCGCCGCGCAGCATGGCGCGCCCTGGAGAATTCGCTCGAGAGCCTGCGCGATGACGCCACGCTCGCCTTTCTGTTCCTGCCCACCGAGCACGACCCCGACTCCTTCGTGCGTGCGGAAGGCGCCGAGGCCTTCCGGAAGGCCGCGGCGACGGCAATGCCGCTCGCCCGCTTCCTGCTGCAGGAGCTGAGCGCCAACAATGACCAGGGCACCGCGGAGGGTCGCGCCGCACTGGTGCATGAGGCACGGCCGCTGGTGACACGCGTGGCCGCGCCGCTGCTGCGGCTGCAGTTGGTCAAGGCGGTTGCCGAAGCCGGCCAATTGACGCAGGCAGAAGTCGAAGACGCCTACGGCCTGCGCTCCGCAAACCGCAACGCGAGAAGATCCGGCAGCAGCGACATGCCGCCCGCGGCGGGATTCGGTCGCCCGCCTGGCCGCGCAGCCTTCGTACCGCGCGGCGCAGCGCGGCGCAAGCCGCCTTCAGCCATCGGCGCCCTGCTCCGCCTGGTGATGCACCATCCGGCCTGGGCTGCCCGCCTGCCGGTCGACCTGGTGCCAGCCGACAGCGCTGAAGGGCGCGCGCTGATTGCCATCATCGACATGCTCAGCCTCGGCGAGCCCATCCCGGCCGGCGGGCTCGGCGCCCTGATCGAGCGTTTTCGCGACACTCCGCATGCCGAGACGCTGTCGCGCGTCGCCGGCGAAATGATCGACGAAGAGTTCGACGAGGCGGTGATCGAAACGCAGTTCCATGACACGCTGCGCAAGCTCCAGGCGGACGTTGTCAATACGGAGATCAGTGCACTGCAGCAACGGGAACGCGAGGTCGGATTGAATTCAACGGAACGCCGGCGCCTTGCGGAACTCCTACACGAAAAGCTGAACCTTCGCAGTGCGGCAAAGCTCTGATTTCTGTGATATAGTTTAACGTTTCCCTATTTACCTCCGCCCTGACTTGAGGAGTGCCATGGCACGCGAAAAAGCCAAGGATTCGCGCAAGGACAGCCCGAAAGGACGAGTCTCCAAGGCCAAGGACAAGACCGCCCAGGTCGTCGAAAGCCCCGAAGTTGCCCCGCTCGATGCCGAGGTGCGCCGCACCCGGCTGAAGACCCTGATCACGCTCGGCAAGGAGCGCGGCTACCTCACGTACGCCGAGATCAGCGACCACCTGCCCGACGATGTCGCCGATGCCGAACAGATCGAAGGCATCATCGCCACCTTCAACAACATGGGCATCCAGGTCTACGACGAGGCCCCGGCCGCCGAAGACCTGCTGATGTCCGACAGCGTCGCCACCACCGTCGACGAAGACGTCGCCGAGGAAGAGGCCGAGCAGGCGCTGTCGTCCGTGGACTCGGAGTTCGGCCGCACCACGGACCCGGTGCGCATGTACATGCGCGAGATGGGTACCGTCGAGCTGCTCACCCGCGAGGGCGAGATCGAGATCGCCAAGCGCATCGAGGACGGCCTCAAGCACATGGTGCAGGCGATCTCCGCCTGCCCGACGACGATCGCCGAAATGCTCGAGATCGTCGACAAGGTGGCCAGGGACGAGATGCGCATCGACGAGCTCGTCGACGGCCTGATCGACCCGAACGCCGCTGCAGACGAAGCCGAGCTCGCCGCGGCCGAAGATGAGGCCGCGACGGCCGATGAAGCCGAAGCGGAAAACGAAGAGGAAGAGGAAGAAGACGACGACGGCGCCAGCGCCGAAAGCGCCAACGCCGCCTCCCTGCTGCAGTTGAAAACCGATGCGCTCGCGCGCTTCGACATCATCCGCGGCCTCTACGACAAGAAGATGCAGGTGCTTGCGCGCAAGGGCTCGCAGGACACCAACTATCTGCTGCTGCAGCAGCAGATCTCCGACGAGCTGCTCAACATCCGCTTCACCGCCAAGGCGATCGAGCGCCTGTGCGACTCCGTACGCCAGATGGTCGAGCGGGTCCGCGGGCACGAGCGCCACATCCTGCACCTGTGCGTGGATCGCGCCGGCATGCCGCGCCAGCACTTCATCAAGGTGTTCCCGGGCCAGGAGACCAACCTCGACTGGCTCAAGCATGAAATCGCCGCCGGCAAGGACTACGCCGACGGGCTGATGCGCGCGCATCCTGCGGTCCTCGAAGAGCAGCAGAAGCTCATCGACATGCAGGACAAGATCGGCATTCCGCTGAAGGAACTCAAGGACATCAACCGGCAGATGTCCACCGGCGAAGCCAAGATGCGCCGCGCCAAGCGCGAGATGACCGAAGCCAACCTGCGCTTGGTGATCTCGATCGCCAAGAAGTACACCAACCGCGGCCTGCAGTTCCTCGACCTGATCCAGGAAGGCAACATCGGCCTGATGAAGGCGGTCGATAAGTTCGAATACCGCCGCGGCTACAAGTTCTCGACCTACGCCACCTGGTGGATCCGCCAGGCGATCACGCGCTCGATCGCCGACCAGGCGCGCACCATCCGCATCCCGGTGCACATGATCGAGACGATCAACAAGATGAACCGCATCAGCCGGCAGATCCTGCAGGAAACCGGCCAGGAGCCCGATCCCGCCACGCTGGCCGAGAAGATGGAGATGCCCGAGGAGAAGATCCGCAAGATCATGAAGATCTCCAAGGAGCCGATCTCCATGGAGACGCCGATCGGCGACGACGACGACTCGCACCTGGGCGACTTCATCGAGGACACCGCCACGCTGGCGCCGTCGGACGCCGCCGTCTACTCGGGCCTGCGCGACGCCACCTCGGAAGTGCTCGACTCGCTCACCCCGCGCGAAGCCAAGGTGCTGCGCATGCGCTTCGGCATCGAAATGAATACCGACCACACGCTGGAAGAGGTCGGTAAGCAGTTCGACGTCACCCGCGAGCGCATCCGTCAGATCGAAGCCAAGGCCCTGCGCAAGCTGCGCCACCCGAGCCGCTCCGAGAAGCTGCGCAGCTTCCTCGACAACGAGGCCTGACCGCGTACCCACCCGGCGACGCCCGTCGCCGGGCACGCAAGGGCCTTTAGCTCAATCGGTTAGAGCAGAGGACTCATAATCCTTTGGTTGCGGGTTCGAATCCCGCAGGGCCCACCAATTAAATCAGGGGCTTAGGAGAAATCCTAAGCCCCTTTTTCATGTCGATCGATTCCAGAAGTACAATTTCGGTACAGCACCCGTACCGGAGCGCACCATGGCAACGATCGTCAAGACCCCCTCAGGCACCTGGAAAGCCGTCATCCGAAAGACGGGCTGGCCGACCACTTCAAAGACGTTCCGCCTGAAACGTGACGCAGAAGACTGGGCGCGGCGTACCGAAGATGAGATGGTGCGAGGACTATTTGTACAGCGCGCTCCCGCCGAACGCCTCACCTTCGAAAAAGCGATCCAGCGTTACTTGACCGAAGTCACGCCAGCCAAACGCCCGTTGACACAGAACGGCGAGCGCAAGCGCGCCATGCCTCTGATCGGCTTCTTCGGCAAGTACTCCATGGCAACCATCACGCCCGAGCTGGTTGCTGAGTACCGGGACAAGCGCTTGACTGGCGAGGATCGTAAGGACGACGACGGAAGACCCATTCCCCGAGCGGCCAACACAGTCCGCCTCGAACTCGCACTCCTCGGCCACCTCTTTACCGTTGCAGTGAAGGAATGGGGTCTCGGCCTCGCGTACAACCCAGTTCTGAACGTACGCAGGCCGTCGCCCGGAGCCGGACGGAATCGACGACTTTCTACCGACGAGGAAAAGCAGTTGCTGGCGGCGGTGGATGCGCACTCGAATCCGATGCTGCGCTGGATCGTTCGCATCGCCCTGGAAACTGGGATGCGCTCGTCCGAGATCACTACGCTGCGCCGCAGCCAAGTCGATCTCGAGCGTCGCATTGTCCGGCTGCTGGAAACCAAGAACACGCTACCGCGCACGGTCCCGCTGACAGCAAATGCCACGAAGCTCTTTAAGGAGGCCTTGGCGCACCCCATCCGCCCTATCGACACAGACCTGATCTTCTTCGGCGAGCCGGGGAAGGACGGCAAGCGCCGGCCATACAACTTCAACAAGGTGTGGCTCGACATCAAGCGCTCAGTGGGCTGCTCCGACTTCCGCTTTCATGACCTGCGGCACGAAGCCGTCAGTCGCTTCGTCGAAGCCGGTCTGAGCGACCAGGAGGTGTCGGCGATCAGCGGGCACAAGTCGATGCAGATGCTGAAACGCTATACCCATCTCCGCGCAGAGGACCTGGTCGAAAAGCTGGACCGGCTGGCGGCGCCCGCGGGGAAGAAAGACTGATCGGCCAAGCGACACAGGCAGTTTTCACCAGCAAATTTGCAACAAGATGTAAGCCGCCCCCAGTCCGTTCGCTTAACCCACTGATCCCCCTCAGCTTTCCACCGGCGCTACCCGACCAAAGTTGATGGTTCCGGTACACAAACAACATTCCGCGTCATCCAGCATTCGCACCTTGGCCTGCCAACTTATATAAGTTGCTTTCAGATCATAAGCTTACCGGTTGAACTGGCGTCCAGAACACCCAGAATACGCTCAACTTCTATGCACAAGGAGTATGAGCGTGACGACCGAAGAGATCCTTCTCCAGCGTTATGGCAGCCCGCTGCTGACCATCCAGCAGGTCGCTGAGATCCTTAACCGCAGCCCTGACGGTCTGCGGCTCACCCTCGCCGGCAACAACGAGGTCGCCGAGAAGCTCCGCCCGGCCAAGCGGCGCATTGGTCGCCGGGTGCTGTTCAGCGTGACGCACCTGTCGCGCTTCATCGATGAGTCCGTCGCCTGACAGGTCTCCGATGACTGCACTCCCTCCAGGCGCCAACGGCTTTGCAGACCTGATCGACCCTGCTCAGCTGATTCGTACGATCGAGGGGCCGCGCCTGAGCATCCCGATCGCGCTGGTCGGTCGCCTTGACGGCGACCTCGTTGCAGCCGCCATGCTTGCTCAAGCCGCCTACCTGTCTGCGCTTTCCCAGAAGAGCGGCGGATGGTTCGACCTTCCGCAGACAGGCACACCGCCGACGGAGCCGAGAAGTGTATTTGCCGCCTGCGGCAGCTGGGAGCACATGCTGGGAGTCGGCCCAGAAGCTCAGTCACGTGCCCGCAACCGCTTGAAACAGGCCGGCCTATTACACGAGGCACGGCGCGGCCAGCCGGCACGACTCCACTATCGCGTCGATCCGATGAACTACGTGCGGTTTCTGGCAGTACCGCAAGAAAAAACACCTACGAATCATCAGATTGATGATTTCACGGAATCTAGATTCCGTGAAATCCGGCAACTAGTCCCCGGGAAGCGCGGCATCCAGAATCGAGAATCTGCGGAATCTATTCCCAATAGGAATCCCAAGAAGTTTCAAAGAATCCTCCCCCATCCCCTCCATCCCGAAGAACCGGAAAGAAGCACATCCCGGCTGCACCTTTCCACAGCGGCCACCACGGACCACGACACCATCCTCTCGGCGGCAGACCGCTATGGATGCGAGCCGCAGCAACTCGCCGACGTGTGGAGCGACCGACTTGCGGATATCGACGCTGGTCCGGTCGTTGACCGTCACGCAGTCATCGCAGGCCTCGCAAAGCGCCTTGCCTCCGGCAAACCCGTGAGCTGGGGGCAACATGCCGCAGCCGCCCGGCTGCGCAGGCAGCGTGCCGAACAAGAATCCGCTGCACGCCGTACGCCTGTGCGTCGCGCTTCGCCCGAGGTAGTGGCGAAGTCCAGGCAGGCGATCAAACAGATCCTGCGCGGTGCTCCCGTACCGGCTTCCGACCAAACCCTTCACGACGAGGAGGCGCCACGGTGAGCAAGATCCTCAGCGTCCACCTGGGAGACGACCTGAAGAACCGCTGGGTCCAGTTCTGCAGGCAATCCGGCCTAACCCCGAGCGCCGCTATCCGTCAGGTGATCGTCAAGCTGACCAACACGGCAGCTGGCGGGATGAAGCCAGTCAGCACGCAACTCCCCGAGCCCGACCAGGCACGCGTGCGCATCGAGCTAAGGCTATCGACTTCCGAACTCTCCGCCATCAAGGCTACCGCGGAGTTCGAAGGCGTCTCACCGAACCAATGGATTATCAACCTGATCCGCGCATGGCTGACCCATCAGCCCCAGTTCGGCATGGTGGAGCTGCGCGCCCTCGGCGAATCCAACTCTCGCCTGCTCGCCATTGGTCGCAACCTCAATCAGATCGCACGCCAGGCCAACTTCGACCGACGTGCGGCAGACCGCCTGACCAAGGAGCACATCGACGCGGTGCATCAGGTGATCGCCTCGCACACCAAGGAAGTCACGATGGTGATGCGCGCCAACCTCGATCGATGGGTATTGAAATGACCGTCGAGATTGACGGTGTCCTCAAGGAATGGGGCGATCGGCTGTTCTACACACCGATCCGCCCGCGAGGCGCCAAACGGACGATAACGCGCACCACCGTGGCCGTTTCAGCTCTTCCCAAGCCGAGGACACCAACAGGGGTTCGCCGTCAGCTCACGGAGACCATCCGCAAGGCACCCGAGGTCATGGTGAAGATATCGGGTGGCGGAAAGGGGATGCGCCAGATCGGCGCTCACCTTGACTACATTTCTCGCAACGGCAAGGTAACGCTGGAGAACGACGCTGGCGAGTGTCACTGACCGCCACAATAGAGCCACCGATGATCGGCATATAGAGGCCACTCGAACCGGGCTCTGACGGACGTCGTTGGGGGGTCAAGAATCGATGTTTTTCGGGGTGCTGGCAAGGGCGCTTTTCGCCCGATTCGGCCCCTGTCGCGGGGTGCGGTAGGAGACCCCGTCGAGCGTGAGGCAGTAGGCGTTGTGGCGCAGGCGGTCGACGGTGGCCGAGGCCAGCAGCCGGTTGCCGGGGAAGGCCTGGTCCCACTCGGTGAAGTCGAGGTTGCTGGTGACGATGGTCGCGGTGCGCTCGTAGCGCTCGGCGATGAGGTCATGTAGATCCTCGTCGGCGGGGGCACGAAGGGGTTTGAGACCAAAGTCGTCGATGATGAGCACCGGAACGCGCGCCAGTTGCTGCAGTTTCCTGTCGAAGGTGCCGACCGCGCGGGCGGCGTTTAGGCTGGCGAGCAGTTGCGCGCAGGAGGCGAAGACGACGTCGTGCCCTTGGCGCACGGCGCAGTGCCCGAGCGCCTGCGCCAGATGACTCTTGCCGGTGCCGCAAGGGCCGACGATCAACACCGGAGCGCGCTCGTCGATGTAGCGCCCGGTCGCCAGCTCATGGACCAGGGCGCGGTTGGTCGAGGGCAGCCGGTCGAACTCGAAGCCTTCGAGCGTCTTGGTGGCGCGGAAGGCCGCACGGCGCAGCCGGGTGCCGAACTTCTTCTGCTCGCGCCGGGCGATCTCGTCCTGGACCAGCAGGGCGAGGAATTCCGTGTAGGCGAGCTTGGCATCGATGGCCTGGCGGTTGCGGGCGTCGAGCGAGTCGAGGATGCCGGAGAGGCGCAACTGCTTGAGCTGCGGCGCCAGTTCGGTGGCGGGGTTCATGGTGAAGCTCCTTGGGTGAAGGGGGCGCGCGCTGCGCCCGGGTCAGTGAAACGTGGGGCCGTCGTCTTCGAACAGCGACGCGGTGGCGCGCGCGAAACGGGCACGGCCGGCATAGGGTTCGGGGGTGATCGTGCTCACCGGGGCGAGGTCGTGCCCGCCGGCGAGGATGGTCTTGACGGTGCGGTAGTGCGGACTGTCGTGGGCGATGGCCCGCTCGCACGCGGCCTCGAGGCGTTCAGCACCGTACTGGCCCTTGAGCGCGAGCACGCCCTGGGCGGCGCGCAGGCGCTCGCTGATGCGATCTGAGAGCAGTTGCCCGATCAGCTGCGCGCAGGCGTCTCCGATCTCGCGGGCCTGCTGCAGACACCAGCTGCGGTCGTGCGCGAAGAAGCGCTGGGCGGCCGGCGGCAGATGATCGGAGACGGTGCGACGCTCGCCGGGGCGCCGCGCGCGGGCATGCGTGGCGACGGGCTTGAAGTCGTGATAGACGGTGACCACGGCGTCGGTCGCCCGCAGCCACAGCGCCTTACCCACCAGCGCAAACGGCACCGAGTACAGCGCACGCTCGAAGCTGACGTGGCAGTCGCGATGCACCGTCACTGCATGCCAGGTGCCCAGATCCGGCGGCACCTCGGGCAGCGGCAGCAAGGTGCTGCGCTCGAGCGCAAAGGTGTCGAGCGGACGCACGCGGGTGGTGCCGTGAATGCGCAGCCCGGCTTCCTTCAACACCCAGTCGCGCGCCTGTGCGTTGAGATCGGCCAGATCACGGAAGCTGCGCGTGGGCAGGAAGTTGCCCTTCACGTATTTGACGCCGGCCTCGACGATGCCCTTCTTCTGCGGGTCGTGCGGCGGGCAGGCGTCGATCCGGAAGCCGTAGCCCTCGGCACACTCGGCGTAGGCGCGCTGCACCTGCGGATCGTGCATGCACGCGCGGGTGATCGCGCACTTGGCGTTATCGATGATGAGCCGTGCGGGCACGGCGCCGAACCACTCGAAGGCGCGACGGTGGCAGCCCAGCCAGGTGCGCACGCTCTGGTCCCAGACGAACTCCACGTACTGGTGACGCGAGAAACACAGCGTCATCACGAACGCCCAGGTGCGGCGGATCTCGCCCGTCGCCGGATCGACCAGCTGCGGACCGGCGCCGAAGTCCACCTGCGCGGCCTCGCCCGGGGCGAAGGTGAGGCGCACCGTCGTCTCGGGCGGCTGCTCGCGGCCGATCTGGGCGATCAGCCGGCGCACGCTGGAGTAGTGCCCGCTGAACCTATGCTCACGCTTGAGCGTGGTGTGGATCACCACGCCGGAGACGCCCTGCGCGAGCCACTGCGCAACCAGTGGCCGGTACGCGGCAATCGACGACTGCGCCGTCACCGGCAGCTTTGGCTGCCCGAGCGCGGCGGCGATCTCGGCGTCCTCGGGCAAAGGACGCTCGGGATCGAGCCACCCCTGGGCGCGGGCCAGCTCGCGGAAGCGGGCCGCCTTGCCGCGTCCCATCAGTTTCGAGCGCGCGATCTCGCGCTCGGAATCGCCCTGGCGCATGCGCATCAGGGCCTGGCGGTACTCGTACATCTCGATGCTCCTGCGGGCCACCGCCTACCTCCTGCCGAACAAAAAGGCCGCAGGGTAGCGATGGACCGTTCAAGGTCGAGACGTCCGTCAGAGGGAAAGTGGCTCCATTACGCCGATCCGGCGCTGGCCTCTATGTGCCGATCCGCGACTGGCTCCTATATGCCGATCACGGACTGGCCTCAATGTGCCGGTCACGCGGTGGCTCCATTGTGCCGATCATCAACTGGCTCCAATGTGCCGGTCGGTGACAGCGAGCACGTCGATGGACGGGCGGCCGTGAATGACCTGAAGGACGAATGGACTCATGGCCTGTACGGCATTCCCATGGAAAGCCGGCGCCGGGAAGCCTTCAACATCGTCTTGTCGATGCCACCAGGCACCAACCGTGATGCCGTTACGCAGGCGGCACGACGCTTCGCCCAGAGCGAGTTCTCGGCCAATCACCACTACGTCTTTGCAGCACACGACGACGAGAAGCACCCCCACGTCCATCTGTGCGTGCAAGCACAGGGTATTGACGGCACTCGTCTCAACCCGCGCAAGGCGGATCTACAACGGTGGCGCGAGCACTTCGCCGAGAAACTTCGTGAGCAAGGCGTCCGAGCCAACGCCACGCCACGAACCGCCCGCGGCGTGAGCAAGCGCTCGAAGCGACAGCCGGCCATCCACAGAGTCAGCCGTGTCAGCCGTGAGGCCCTGCCGCTCACCAGTAAGCAAGCGCCACAGCGCACGCAAGACAACTTCAGCGCAAGCCAACGTGCAGCACTCACCGCGTACCGGCAGATCGCAGCCGGCCTCGCCCGATCGCCGAACAACGAAGACCGCCGACTCGCCCTCGGCATCGTCGAATTCGTCCGGCAGATGCCGGCGCTGCGAGATCGCAATCCCCCAGCGGCGAGCCGAGACACACCAGTTGCCGAGCCGGCTCTCAAGCGCTCAACCGGTCAAGACCGCGACCGCTGACCTCTTCCACCAACCCACCACAAGGAACACGTCGATGAACATCATCAAGGCACTCGTGATCTGCGTTGTCGCAGGCTGGATGCTGATCAAGGCATCTGGCGCCCATGCACAGATTCCCGTCACCGACGGGGCAAGCATTGCGACCGACGTCATGAACCACATCGAAAGCATCGCCAAATATGTCGAGCAGATCTCACAGATGAAGGCCCAGCTCGACCAGATGAAGCGGCAATACGATGCGCTGACCGGCTCCCGCAGTCTGGGCGCCATCCTGAATGATCCGCGGTATCGAGAGTATCTGCCGAACGACTGGCAAACCGTCTACGACGCGGTCCGGACCGGTGGTTACTCCAGCCTCTCGGGCACAGCCCAAACGATCTACGACGCGACCAGGAAGTTTGATGGTTGCGCGCACATCCCGGCGGACGACGAACGCATCGCATGCCAGGCTCGTGCCGTGAAGAGTGCCCAGGACAAGGCGTTTGCCACAGAAGCCTATGAGCGCGCGCAGCAACGGCTGTCACAGATCGAGCAGTTGATGAATCGGATCAACGGCACGGAGGACCCGAAGGCCATCGCAGAGCTGCAAGGCCGCATCGCCAGCGAACAGGCCATGATCCAGAACGAAGCCACCAAGCTGCAGATGTTCCAGATCATCGCCCAGGCGGAAGACGCAATCCAAAAGCGTCAGGCGCACGAACTCCAGATGCGCGACGCCGCGCGCCGTGGAACGCTCGGGGTAGCACCGATGCACTTCTCCCTTGGCCGTGAGTGAGGAACAGATCATGACAACTTTGACCCTCCTCCCACTCCCAATCATCGCCCTGGGGATCTTCTTCATCCTCCGCTTCTGGCATGCGCTCGATCTGCTCGGCTTTCGCGATGAAGTCCTGCGTCGAGACTCGAGCCTCGCCACCGCTGACCTCGTGGCAATCTGCACCGGAAGCGCCTTCATCGCCGGGGCGATCTACGGACTCGCCAACGACACCTCGCCGCTCCTGCTCTGCGCCGTTTCGGTAGGAGGCCTTCCATTGTTCGCACACCTGTACGGACGGACCAACCACGCAACCACCTGGGCGGCGACGCGGATCGAAGCGCTGCGTACGGTCGCAGCCTTGCGCCTCATCTCAGCGACAGAACTCGCCTACGCGCTTCGCGTTCTGGACTCATTGGAGAGACCAGAACCACTGAACACCCTGGCCGGCCAGCAAAGGGCACAGCAAGCCGTGCGGGAGGAACGATAATGAAGAACACGATCGCCCCCGGCGTTCTCCTCCTCGTCGTAGTCTCCGCTTGTGCTCCAGACCCCGATCCGACGCAGACCGTCGATTGGTTTCTGGCGCATCCGACCGAGCGCGCAGACAGACTGCAACAGTGCCGAAGCAACCCGGGCGAATTGTCGGCCACACCGAACTGCATCAATGCGGAGCGCGCGACAACGCGCGCCGACGCCGGCAAACGCGGCACGCTCAACGTACAACCCCGCACCGACCTCAAGTTGGGAGGCTAGTAGCGATGGCCGTCACCACTTCTGTCTTCCAAGGCGTTGGCGGCACGATCGACAATGCCACCGCAGCGTTCGTCACTAACGTCTCATCTGACATGATCGCGACGATCACCCCATGGGCGATCTCAGGCGCAGCGCTCTACTTCACCCTGTACGGCTACCTGATCATCGCCGGCAAGGTGCAACAGCCGTTCGGCGACTTCCTGGTCAAGAGCACGAAGATCGCACTGATCGGCGCCCTCGCGCTCAACGCCGGCAACTACCTGGCACTCGTGGTAGAGACGCTCAAAGGCTTGGAAGCCGCCCTTGCGGCCGCAGTAGGCAGCGGCGGCACCGGCACGATCTATGGGACGCTCGATGCCACGCTCGGTCGAGGCATGGACCTCATCGCCCAGTGCATGCAGAACGCCCGCGAGGCCGGCTGGACCGAACTGACCAGCGCCTACGCCTGGTACGTTTGCGCCGTTCTGATCGCCATCGGCCTGACCCTCGTTGTAGTGGTCGGCGGCATCGCCATCATCATGTCCACAATGTTGCTGAAGATCCTGTTCGCCATCGGCCCGCTGTTCATCATGGCGCTGCTGTTTCCCGTCACCGCCAGATTCTTCGACCAGTGGATCGGCTACGTCCTCAACCACATCCTGATCGTCGTGCTCACGGCAACGGTACTCACCCTCGGCGTCATGATCTACGAACACGAACTGGCCAAGGTCACCGTCGGGACGGGTGATCAGAACATGGCGCTCATCGCATTCGAGTTGCTGATCATCGCGGGCATTCTGTATGCGGTCATCAAGGGTGTCGCGGGCATGGCATCCGCATTGGCTGGGGGGCTGTCTATGGCCGTCCTCTCCATCGGGCAGATGACCGGCGCTGCAAGGAGTGCTGCCGCCGTTAGCAAAGGCGCCGGACAAGCAGCAGGAAAGACCATCGCCGGCGTTGGCAATCTCTCAGGCTGGGTGGGCGGCAAGGCCTTCCAGGCAGTCAACGCGCTGAAAGGGGGCAACAGCGTGGCCTCAAGTCCTCAGCCCGCCTATCGCGCGGGTCTTCGTGAGTTGATGCAGAAGCAGAACCGCCCTGCACGTAGCTGACAACGCGGCAGATTCAGCGAGCAGCGCCCCAACCGTGCGGGGCGCCCTTCACTTCCTCGCCCCACTCAACACCTTACCCACCGCCCCGCCGCTGCGCGGCGCCTGTGGAAAACCGGCCTCTTGCGATGCGTAGGCTCGCGGGCCGGTTTCCCACAGGTTCGGGCCGTGGATAAGGTTCCGCTGGCTCATCGCAACGCCGGAAATAAGAACATAAGAATAATATTCCTATTCTTCTTATGGACCGGCGCATGAGCACACACCCCAACGAGCAACCCGACGAAGACCCCACCTCCGCCAACGCCAGATGGCGAGAGGCCATGATTGGCGCGTACACCCGATTCCACGAGCTTGGCTGGAGCCGGCAAAAGACCTTCCCCGGCCTGGTCTCGTTCGCCATCGCTGACGATGCTTCGCAGGCAAACGGCAGCTTTCAATGGAGCTGGAGCGTCCCCAGCGCCGTTCGCGAGACCATCAACGGCATCAACGCTTGGGCGATGCGGCTACACGAGTGGGCCACCTGGATCGAGCTGCTGCCCGAATACGACGAGGAAACGCGCTGGGAGATCGCCTATCATTTTGTCGAACCCCTGGCGTTCTTCGCGATGTACCAACCCCGCGCGGTGGCGGAACGGCTTCTCGAAGTTGCCGAAACCGCCCTGCACCATGCGAACTGCTTCACCGTTCCGAACAACAAGGATCGCCTCGACCAAGATGCGCTCAAGCCGGGTACCCGCTTCTCCGTGCGGCAACGACTGTCGCAACTGGATCGTCTCGGCTCCCACTGGAACGCGTACCGACGGTTCCGCGATCTGTGGACGCAGATCGACTCGAAGACTTATCGCAAACACAGCCGCGATTTCCGCAACCTGACGAGCCATTCCTTCGGCCCCAGGTTTCATACCGGCGAAATCCTCCGGGCACATCGGTCGGTTGGACCAGCCCCCGTAACGGTGGAGCAACCTGACGGCACGTACCAGATTGCCGAAGATCCGACTCGCACATGTGTCAGCTACGAGTTCGGCGTCATCGAGCCACTGGAGTTCGCGGCGGCCTACAAAGCGAACCTGGAAGAATTCCGGCTCACCAAGCGGAGCATCGGCGCCCTTCATCAGCTGGTAGTCGAGATGGTAGAGGCCATGAACACACGGCACGCTGAGCTGGCAACCAAGGATATTGGAGGCCCCTCCACCCGGAAAAGCTGAAGCAGCGGTGCGCAAGACAACTTCAGCGCGCCGCCGCGCGACCGGTCGTCGCTGCCGGCAGCCCCGAAATTTGGACATGTCCAAGAAATGAGCGCGAAGGACGACTAGTGCAGGATAGGCTGGCGCCGGCAAACATCACATCGCGGGTGCCTCGCGGGAGGAAACGCTGATGATCTCGGCCTTCGCCCGGGGAATGATCGACACTCGACCGTCGCCATCCACGACGACATAGGCGTTCTCGGGAGACAAGAAGACGAGGCGCCCATTGACCGTCCTCGCTTCGGCCGGCTGCTCCAACTTCAGCGTCACAGGGACATTCCCGCCAACGCCAAAGTGCTTGAGGCCGAATTCGAGCAGCGCCACGGTCTCCTTGTGCGCCACGGCTGTGATGCCCAGCAGACAGGCCAAGACGATAACCAGGCTGCGCAGGCTGTCCTTGGCTGTTCCGTGAATCAGGGTGCCGATCTGAAGGCATACCAGAATGCTTACAGCGAAGATCACAAGCCAGACCATCCAGTCCTGCCGCGAGCGGCTCAGAGCGCCAACCACACCCCAGATGACATACAGATTGACCACACTGAGACCTACGATGTGCGTTCGGTTGACACTTCCGCGATATCTCCACCGTAGCGCGGGGATCATCACCCCCACAGCAGAAACCGCAAACGTCACGATGGTCAGCTCTGTAGCAAGAAAGAACACACCGATCCCGACCGCCCCGCTTACCAGCATGTCGTAGGAGAAGAAGCCCTCGTTCCCCATGAAGAGAATGAACACCGCCTGGGAGTACAGAGCGAAGAAGCCGAAGCTGAGGAGGGCCGAAAGCAGGCGGTAACCCACCTCCCTGGGTGCCGGTCCTGCCGCGATCTGCGTCCCTGGCACACCCCGCAATCGGTGCATTCCCGCCTCTACTGCTCGCTCCAGTCTCTCCACCTCACTCCCCTAGACACCGCTCAACTGAGCCCAATTTGTAGAGAATATCGTCATTTTTCGACACGAAACGATATCATGTCGAATCCGTCGACACGTCCGATCGAAATGTCGATGAATCAACCTGCTATCGACACATGACCTTCGACCCGCGCAAGCCATACAACGACCTCCCTGCCCTTCCCCCTCAGGCGGAAGTCGAGTCTCGGGCCATCCTGAAGGCCTGCATCGAGGCGCGTGCCGCCGTCGCCGAACTCAAGCAGGCCGGTGAGCTAATCCCCAACCAGGCCGTGCTGATCAACAGCATTCCCTTGCTGGAAGCCCAGGCTAGCTCGGAGATCGAGAACATCGTGACGACGACGGATCGCCTCTTCCAGTTTGCCGATGATCGCGAGTCCATGGCCGACCCGGCGACGAAGGAAGCGCTCCGCTATCGGACAGCGCTGCGCGAGGGATTCCAATCGCTGAGTCGTCATCCACTCACGACCCGTACCGCGGTCGACATCTGCCGCACCATCAAGGGCGTCGCTATCGACATCCGCAAGACGCCGGGCACGGCGCTGATGAACGACCGCAGCGGCGAGGTGATCTACACCCCGCCCGAAGGCGAGTCACGCATCCGCGACAAGCTCTCCAACTGGGAGCACTTCCTGCACGAGGCCGAGCACATCGACCCATTGGTGCGCATGGCCATTGGCCACTACCAGTTCGAGGCCATCCACCCTTTCGTCGATGGCAATGGCCGAACTGGCCGGGTGCTCAACCTGTTGTATCTGGTCGAGCAGGGCTTGCTCGACATCCCGGTGCTCTACCTGTCCAAAGCCATCATCGAAGCAAAGCAGGACTACTACCGGCTCCTGCTGAACGTCAGCCGGGATACCGCCTGGGAGCCGTGGATCCTGTTCATGCTCGGCGCGGTCCGCAGTACCGCGCAATGGACGACGTCCCGCATCAAGGCCATCAGAGCGCTCATCGACGACACCGCAGAGCGGATGAAACGCGACGCGCCCAGCATCTACTCCCGCGAGCTGACCGAGCTGATCTTCGTACAACCCTATTGCCGCATCGCCAACGTCGTTGACGCCGGCATTGCCCAACGCCAGACGGCATCGGTCTATCTGAAGCAACTCGTGGACATCGGTCTGCTGCATGAGGTGAAGTCGGGTCGGGAGAAGCTGTTTATCAATCCCGGCCTTCTTCGAACGCTTCAAAGTTTCGACCGGGAGTGATGGATGTCGAATCAACACCGCAGCGAAGAAACAACTCGGATCGAGTTGATCGATGTAGACCTAGCACGGGCCGGGTGGTCGAAGCAAAGTCGCTCATTCATTGAGGAGTACTGCCTCGCCGCCGCAGAGCCCGAGGCGGGGTATCAAGGCCCGAAGTTCGCCGATTATGTGCTCTTGGGTAGAGATGGCCGTCCAGTTGCAGTTGTTGAAGCCAAGCGCAGCAGTCGCGACGAACTCGCGGGCAAACGCCAGGCTGCTGAGTACGCCGATACCATCCGCACGAGACTTGGCATCGAGCCTTTTATTTATCTCACCAATGGCCGCGACATTCAATTCTGGGATCGCGACCGTTACCCGCCGCGCAGAGTAGCGGGCTTCCATACTCGTGAGGATTTGGAGCGGCAGTTCCACCAACGACGCTATGCACAGCCACTGCGCGGGGTGGCCATAGAGGCACGCATCGCCGGCCGCGATTATCAGGTCGAGGCTATCCGCCGTGTCGCCGAGAGCATCGAAGCCGCGAAACGGCGGTTCCTGCTGGTCATGGCCACCGGTACAGGCAAAACCCGCACGACCATTGCGCTGGTCGATCTGCTGCTGCGCGCCAAGCGGGCGCAGCGCGTCCTGTTTCTCGCCGACCGGCGCGAACTGGTGCGCCAGGCGATGACAGAGTTCAAGAATCACCTACCCAACGAAAGTCTCGCACGCATCGAAAGCGGCGAGGCACCGACTGCACGCATCCACTTCGCCACCTACCCAAGCATGATGCAGGTATACGAGCGGCTATCCGTGGGGCACTACGATTTGATCATCGCCGACGAAAGCCACCGCTCGATCTACCAACGCTACAAGGCCTTGCTGGACCACTTCGACGCCCTCGTGCTAGGTCTGACTGCGACACCAACCGACTACATCGACCACAACACTTTTCAGCTCTTTACCTGCGACGACGGTGTGCCGACCTACCTCTACAGCTATGAACAGGCGGTCGCGGATGGCAACCTCGTCAACTATCGCGTGCTTGATGCCCAGACACAGTTCCAGATCCAGGGTATCCAAGGCGACAGCCTGCCCGAACCGCTGCAGCAGATGGCTCGCGACCAAGGCGTCGATCTGGAGGAGCTGGATTTCGAAGGCACGGATCTCGAAAAGTCGGTCGTCAATCAGGGCCAGGGCAATCGCACCGTCACGTCATAACCCCAAACAACTCGGCCCGAAACGCGTCGACCGTCGCAGCCAGCATGCGCTTGGACTTGATGCTCGCCTTGCGCGTCGTGTTG
>JAFEFC010000014.1 GCA_018240785.1 Pseudomonadota bacterium
CGCAGCCCCCCCCGAACACTGTCGAACACTTCCAAGACCTCCTGCCCTGGAATCTCAAGGCTGAGCAATTGATTACAGCGTAGCGAACTAGCGAAGGATGGGGTTCGTGGAGCGCTTACGAAAAAGAAGAACGGTGCCACGTGGGCCGGCACGAAATGGTCGTCCAGCATGTCGGATAAGAGGAAACCAGCTTTGCCGTCGGTCTTGGGAAGGCCAGGCACGCCACGCGTCACTTCGCGGACGACCGCTTCATCTTCCAGCCAGGCGCCTGTAGAGGTGCGGAAATACCAGCGGCGGAGAATGTCGATGCCCTTCGTCTTTGTCTTCTGAACGACCACGCGTACCGACATGACATCTTCGCTGGCTCGCCGGGCCTCACCGTTGAAGGCTCGTTCCAGAAAGGACGGATAGCCCTTGAATCCGTCCGTCTTCAGGCCTGCGCGAGCCAAGTGAACGATCGCGTCCTTGCCATACAGGCACAAATACAGCGCCTCCAGCACGGAGGTCTTGCCGTACCCGTTGATTCCCCCAATTAGGACGATGTTCTGCTCGCCTTCCGGCTCGGGGAAGCTGAATTCTGAATGTCGATAACTCTTGAAGTTTGTCAACTCAATTCTTGAGATCCACAAAGTACGGCCCCCCGTTCCTTATTCCATGCCGCCGAGAATTTCCTCAAAGCGCGCGTTGATACCCGCCGCTCGCTCTTGGTGCTGCCGCTCTCGTTGCAGCGCAACAAGATCCGTGATGACGTGCACCGGAACCTTGTACTTGGAGCAAACCGCTTGTAAGACTGCGTTCGCCTCCGGGTCCGCCCAAAGGGGCAGGTCAGCAACGCCACTCTCTTCGTAGGTGTCAAGCATTTGACAGCTTCTCCTCTTGCTGGAGGTCCATCGCCCAGTACCTGTGAATCAAGTCGAGCTCGTCCTCGGTAATCAGCTGGGCGCCGAACTCGGCCTGAACCGCAAGTAGGCGGTCCAGGATTTCTTGCCGAGCCTGGATGGTGAAGGGCCCCGGGATGTGCTTGCCTGACACATCAAAGGTCAGACGTCCGTTGCGCCGAATGGCGCTGCGCTTAGTCTTGTCGTTGCGGATGGTGACCAGCCAATCGCGGAAGGCGATGAGTGGCTTGTAGGCGTGCTGGCCGGAGTCCACAAAGCCCTGGAGGCTCTTGTCCTTCTCCACGACCGTGCAGGTCCAGCAGCCGAACCGGCTGTTCTTGGTGCCACAGCCAGGTGCTTCGTCTTTGCTGAGTACCACCGGGCACTCGCCGCCCTCGGCGTCACGGTAAAGCTGAAACAGCTTGGTGTGGGTGCCACCCCAGGGGGCTGGGAACGAGCCTAGGATTTCCCAGACATCGTCTGTCGTCAGGTCGACAATGGGGCGGAAGATGTAGGCGCCCGTGATGCTTGAGTGAGGGTTGAGGTTTGAGCCTCGGTCATTTTCGTACTTATCCACTGTGCGCATGCGGCGGACGCTTTCGGTCCGACGTACCCCGAGGACGACGACTGCTGCGCCGTGCTTCGAGACGTTATCCTTGATATAGGTACTCGTCGGCTGGATCTTCAGGCGGTCGGTGCACCAGCGCATTTGCTGGTTCGGGCTCGGATACCCTTTGCCAATGAGCAGGACCCAGAAGGTCTTGTCTGGGTCCGGGCGAGTACGGGACACAGTTATTGGGAGGCTCAAGCTGTCTACGGCAGCTTGAATGTGGCGAGATACTTCGTCCAGATGTGTCATCACCAAGGGGCTCTCGACCATTGTGTCGTTTGACACGATGTGGACGGGGCGGGTGCGCTGACTCGGCGGGATGGCCTGGAGGGCCTCGAATACGGCGTGGGCGACGACAGTTGAATCCTTGCCGCCCGAAAATCCAACGATCCATGGGAAGGATTGTGCCGTCGAGAGGTATTCATCCTTGACGTGCTGGACGATCTCAGCCCACCTGTCTTGGATGGGCCGGCTGGCTTCTTCAAAATTCACTAAATCTTCCTAAGACGCGTCCGACTGAGGCCTGAGCAGCCAAGTAGTGCGCCCCGGGACGCTGCGGAAGACCGTCGCCCAGAGCGCGACGCAAGGCGGATAAGCGCTCTATTTTATACTAAATAGGTGACATTTCACTGGCACAGCTCGGCCGTCACCCGAGTGTGCATCGTTCTATCTGAAGGTATCCTCGGATCCGTCGCTGAACGGCAGGTATGCACCAGTTTGCTGACGAACCCACGAGATAGTCGGATTGTAGCGTTCGCGGGTCACGTATATGTCATTGAGGCGATCGCACATCCGCCCAGAATCCCTGTAAGGGCAAGCTTTCCCGTCCGTAGGATCTAAGAGAAAAGGGCGGGGAACCCTGCCGGATTCGCCCACCCTTGCAGGCCGTCTGCCAATAATTGGCTAGCCATTTGCCAGTTTATGGTCGCAGCTACAAGGCCTCACACATCGATGTTCTGCGCATACAGCGCATTACCCTCGATGAACGCCCTTCGCGGCTCCACGTTGTCGCCCATCAGCGTGGTGAAGATCTCGTCCGCGGCGATGGCGTCGTCGATCTGTACGCGCAGCAGGCGGCGCACCGCCGGGTCCATGGTGGTTTCCCACAGTTGCTCGGGGTTCATCTCGCCGAGGCCCTTGTAGCGCTGCTTGGTGAGGCCGCGTTCGACTTCGGCGAGCAGCCAGCCGATGGCGTCGGCGAAGCGGGTGACGGGCTGGCGCTTTTCGCCGCGGCGGATTTCGGCGCCGGGGCCGATGAGGCCGGAGATGGCTTCGGCGGCGTTGCGGATGCTGCGGTAGTCGCCGGAGACGAGGAAGTCGTGCTCCACCCAGCCGAACTTGCGGTTGCCGTGATGCATGCGTTCGATGGTGAGGCGCCAGCCTTCCGATTCCTCATGGAATTCGGCGTAGATCTGCAGGCCTTCGGGCAGGTGGGCCTGGATGCGCTCGGCGGAGGCGCGGGCGGCGGCTTCGTCTTCGAGGCTGACCTCGAGGTCGTGGGCGAGCATGACCTGCAGCACTTCGGGGTCGATGTAGCTGGCCAGGCGCCGGATGACCGCTTCGGCGAGCAGGTAGCTGCGCGCGAGGCCGCCGAGGGCTTCGTCCACGATGGGCGCGGCGCCTTCGCGCGGGGTCAGGCTGGCGCCGTCGAGGGCGAGCTTGAGCAGGTGGCCGTTGAGCTCGTGGTCGTCCTTGATGTAGATCTCGGTCTTGCCGTGCTTGATCTTGTACAGCGGCGGCTGCGCGATGTAGATGTGGCCGCGCTCGACCAGCTCGGGCATCTGGCGGTAGAAGAAGGTGAGCAGCAGGGTGCGGATGTGGGCGCCGTCCACGTCGGCGTCGGTCATCAGGATGATGCGGTGGTAGCGCAGCTTCTCGGGCTTGTAGTCGTCCTTGCCGATGCTGGTGCCCAGCGCGGTGATCAGCGTGGCGATCTCCTGGCTCTGCAGCAGCTTGTCGAAGCGGGCCTTCTCGACGTTGAGGATCTTGCCCTTGAGCGGCAGGATCGCCTGGAACTTGCGGTCGCGGCCCTGCTTGGCCGAGCCGCCGGCGGAGTCGCCCTCGACGAGGTAGAGCTCGCACAGCGCGGGGTCCTTCTCCTGGCAGTCGGCGAGCTTGCCGGGGAGCCCCACGCCGTCGAGCACGCCCTTGCGGCGCGTCATCTCGCGCGCCTTGCGCGCGGCGTCGCGGGCGCGGGCAGCCTCGACGATCTTGTTGCAAATGGTGCGGGCGTCGATCGGGTTCTCGAGCAGGAAGTCGCCGAGCTTGCTGGCGACGACTTCCTCCACCGCCGGGCGGGCTTCCGAGGAGACCAGCTTCATCTTGGTCTGGCTGGCGAACTTGGGGTCGGGCATCTTGACCGACAGCACGCAGGCGAGGCCTTCGCGCATGTCGTCACCGGTGATGTCGACCTTGGCCTTCTTGGCGATCTCGTTTTCTTCGATGTACTTGTTGATGACGCGCGTCATCGCCGCGCGCAGGCCGGTGAGGTGGGTGCCGCCGTCGGCCTGCGGGATGTTGTTGGTGTAGCACAGCACCTGTTCCTGGTAGCTGTCGTTCCACTGCATCGCCACTTCCACCGCCAGTTCGGCGTCGTGGCCGTGGCCGGTGGGGATGCGGGTGGTGCCCTGGGCGTAGAACACGTTGGGATGCAGCACCGTCTTGGCGCGGTTGATGTATTCGACGAAGCCCTTCACGCCGCCGGCGAAGGCGAAGTCCTCTTCCTTGCCGGTGCGCTGGTCGATGAGGCGGATCTTGACGCCGTTGTTGAGGAAGGAGAGTTCGCGCAGCCGCTTGGCGAGGATGTCGTAGTGGTACTCGATGGTGCCGAAGATCTCGTCGTCGGCCAGGTAATGCACCTTGGTGCCGCGCCTGGTGGTCTCGCCGATGACGCGCGCCGGGCTGACCTCGACGCCGTCGACGACCTCGATGACGCGGTTCTGCGGCTTGCCGCGCTCGAACTCGAGCAGGTGGCGCTTGCCGTCGCGGGCGACGGTGACGTTCATCCACTTCGACAGCGCGTTGACGCAGGACACGCCCACGCCGTGCAGGCCGCCGGAGACCTTGTAGCTGTTCTGGTTGAACTTGCCGCCGGCGTGCAGCACGCACATGACGATCTCGGCGGCCGAGCGCTTGGGCTCGTGCTTGTCGTCCATCTTGACGCCGACCGGGATGCCGCGGCCGTTGTCGGAGACCGAGATCGAGTTGTCGGCGTGGATGGTGATGACGATGTCGTCGCAGTGGCCGGCCAGGGCCTCGTCGATCGAGTTGTCGACGACTTCGAACACCATGTGGTGCAGGCCGGTGCCGTCGGACGTGTCGCCGATGTACATGCCCGGGCGCTTGCGCACCGCTTCCAGCCCTTCGAGCTGCTGGATGCTGGATTCGTCGTAGTCTTCGTGCGCCTTGGCGGACGCGGTGGGCTGGTCTTGCGGTTCGGACATGGTCATCTCGGTGATTCGTAAAGAACGGGTGCTGCGGATGAAGCGAAGATTCAGATGCGCATCGGCATCACGACGTACTTGAACTTGTCGTTGCCCGGCAGCGTGATCAGCGCGCTGGAGTTGCCGTCGTTGAAGCGCCAGTCGACCGTGTCGGAGCTCAGGTTGTTGAGCACGTCGAGCAGGTAGGTGACGTTGAAGCCGATGTCGAGCTTGTCGCCGTTGTAGTCGATCTCGAGCTCGTCCTGCGCCTCTTCCTGCTCGGCGTTGGTGGACACGATCTTGAGGATGCCGTCTTCCAGCACCATGCGCACGCCGCGGAACTTCTCGTTGGTGAGGATGGCGGCGCGCTGCAGCGCGGCCAGCAGCGGCTGGCGGTTGAAGGTGACGAGCCTGGGATGCGCCTGCGGGATGACGCGCTCGTAGTCGGGGAACTTGCCGTCGATGAGCTTCGTGACGAGCTCGATCGGGCCGAAGCGGAACACCGCCTGGTTGCCGGCGAGCAGGATTTCCAGCGGGTCGTCGTTGTCGGCGAGCTGGCGCGCGAGCTCGAGCACCGTCTTGCGCGGCAGGATGGCTTCGGTGCGGGCGGCCACCGGCGCGTCGAGGTCGGCCGCGGCATAGGCCAGGCGGTGGCCGTCGGTGGCGACCATGCGCAGCTCGCCGCCGTCGGCGATGATCAGCAGGCCGTTGAGGTAGTAGCGGATGTCCTGCTGCGCCATCGAGTACGACACCTGTGCGAGCTGGCGCTTGAAGGCGCGCTGGCTGATGGTGAGCCGCGCGGCGTCGCTGTCGGGCAGGTTCATGCGCGGGTAGTCGGCGGCCGGCAGGGTCTGCAACTGGAAGCGGCTGCGGCCGGCCTTCACCGTGAGGCGCTTGTCGTCGAGCGTGAGGCTGATGTCGCCGCTGTCGGGCAGGGCGCGCAGGATGTCCTGCAGCTTGCGCGCGCCGACGGTGATGGAGGCATCCTCGCCGCCGATGTGGCCGCCGGTGGTGGTGCGGATCTGGATCTCGATGTCGGTGGCCAGCATGGTGAGCTGGTCGCCGTGCTTCTCGATCAGCACGTTGGACAGGATCGGCAGCGTGTGGCGCTTTTCGACGATGCCGGCAACCGACTGCAGCGGGGCCAGGAGCGCATCGCGGGTGGTGGTGAGCAGAAGCATGGCGTCGGATCAGGTCTGTGGGTTGATCGGAAGAGGTTTCAGGATGCTCAGCCCCGCAGGACCTGGGTGAGCACGTGCACGTCGTGGTTGAGCTGGGCATCGCCGAGGCGCAGCTCGGTGATGGTGCGGCAGGCATGCAGCACGGTGGTGTGGTCGCGTCCGCCGAAGGCCTCGCCGATCGCCGGCAGCGACATCGGGGTGAGCTCCTTGGCCAGCCACATCGCCACCTGGCGCGGGCGCGCGATGACGCGCGTGCGCTTCTTGGAGTGCATGTCGGCGACCTTGATCTTGTAGTAGTCGGCGACCGTCTTCTGGATGTGCTCGATGGAGAGCTGGCGGTTGTGCGCGTGCAGCAGGTCCTTGAGCGCATCCTTGGCCACTTCGAGGCCGATCTGGCGGCCGTGGAAGCGGGCGTAGGCGACCACCTTGTTGAGCGCCCCTTCGAGTTCGCGCACGTTCGAGCGCAGGTTCTTGGCGATCAGGAAGGCGACGTCGTCGTCGACCGCCACGCGCAGCACCTCGGCCTTCTTCTTGAGGATGGCGACGCGCATCTCGAGCTCGGGCGGCTCGATCTGCACCGTCAGGCCCCAGTCGAAGCGCGAAATCAGGCGGTCTTCCAGGCCCTGGATGTCCTTGGGGTAGGTGTCGCAGGTGATGACGATCTGCTTGCGCGCCTCGGTGAGCGCGTTGAAGGCGTGGAAGAACTCTTCCTGCGTCCGGTTCTTGTTATTGAAGAACTGGATGTCGTCGATGATCAGCATGTCGAGCGAGCGGTAGTAACGCTTGAACGCATCGAAGCTCTTCTGCTGGTAGGCGCGCACGACGTCGGCGTAGTAGTCCTCCACATGCACGTAGCGGATCACCGCGCGCGGGTTGTGGCGGAACACCGCGTTGCCGATGGCATGCACCAGGTGGGTCTTGCCCAGGCCGACGCCGCCGTAGATGAACAGCGGGTTGTAGGACGTGCCCGGGTTCTGCGCCACCTGCATGGCGGCGGCGCGTGCGAGGTCGTTGGCACGACCGGTGACCAGGGTGTCGAAGGTGAAGTCGGGGTTGAGGCGGGTCTTGTCGTAGGCGATGTCGAGCGCGGAGGTGGGCGCGGAAGCCGGCTCAGGTTCGGCGCGCGGCACGATGACGGCAGGCGCGGCCGGGCGTGCAGGGGGCGCTTCGGGAGGCGTGGCGACGGCAGCTTCGGTGGCGGCCGAGGATTCGCTGCGGTTGGCCGTGGCTCCTTCGGTCACGGCCCGTGCCGCCGTGCCGGTTGCCGGCGCGACCGTGCGCGCGGCACCGCCGGCGGGCAGTTGCAGCTCGACCGCGAGCGGCCCGGCGTGGAACTCGTCGGCCAGTTCGGTGATGCGCCGCAGGTAACGCTCGCGCACCCACTGCAGCACGAAGCGGTTGGGGGCGTAAAGGTTGAGGACCGCACCGTCGGCGCGCTCGGCGATTTCGGCGCGCAGCGTCTTGATCCAGGTGTTGAACTGCTGCTGGGGCAGTTCCTGTTCAAGGCGTGTCAGGCAGAAAGACCAGAATTCTTGGATCACGGAGCAGCGTTACGGTTGAGCGACGCGCTACCCGCGCCCGGCCGACGCCCTTGGGCGGCGGCGATTGAGCACTCGCGGCGGTCGGGAGCTTGTCGAAGGTCTAGATTGCCGTCGGCTCCGGGCTTGCGCAGGGCAAGATCCCGAGGGAAAGCCGCTCGGCAGGATGTTGTTCAGGGACAACATTCTAACCGTCGTCGGGGGACTTATCCACAGGGGCGGACAAAAATTGTTATTGACAAACATGGGATTACCTATTTTAATCCTGCGTTTGACCTTACACGGGCAACCCGATCATGAAACGCACCTACCAACCCTCCGTCGTCCGCCGCAAGCGCACCCACGGCTTCCTGGTTCGCATGAAGACCCGTGGTGGTCGCGCCGTCATCCGTGCGCGTCGCGCCAAGGGCCGTCATCGCCTCGCCGTCTGAGGTGGCCGAGCCCGCGAGTGCTGATGAGGGGTTCCGCAGCGCTCACAGATTGCACAAAACGGATGAGTATTCATCCGTTTTTGCTTTTCGGCGCGCACTTCGCGGGCGCTACTTCATGCTGCACTACCGACCCAACGGACTCGATACCGCCCGGCTGGGGGTGGTCGTCGCCAAGAAGCTGGCCAGGCGAGCCAACGTGCGCAATCTGGTGAAGCGCATCGCCCGCGAGCTGTTCCGCCGCCAACGCACGAGTTTGCCGATGCACGACCTCGTCGTGAGGTTGCACGCCCCGGTCGCGAAGGCGACCCGCGCCGAGCTCAATCACGACCTGCTCGGCCTGTTGCACAGGTTGCCCCGCACATGAAGACGGTGCTGATCGCGCTGTTGCGCTTCTACAAGTACGCGATCAGCCCGATGCTGGGGCGAAACTGCCGCTTTCATCCCACCTGTTCCGAGTACGCGATCGAAGCGGTGCAGCGCCATGGCGCGCTGCGCGGCGGCTGGCTCGCGATCAAGCGTGTGGGGCGATGCCATCCCTTCCATCCGGGCGGGTATGATCCTGTTCCCTGACATTGTCTCTTGACCAACGGTAGAACCACCACGATGGATCAACGCCGCCTCATCCTCTTCCTCGTCTTCGCCTTTTCCATCGTCATGTTGTGGGAAGGCTGGGTCAAGCACAACCAACCGGCGCCCGCTCCAACTGCCGCATCGTCCGCCGGGGCCGCCGCGCCTGCCGCGGATGCGTCGGTGCCGACGCCCAGCGCGTCGCTGGCCGCAGCCCAGGCCGGCGTGCCGGGCGAGCCGGCTGCCGCCGCGGCGAGCGCGCCGCGCACGGTGGTGGAAACCGACCTGCTGCGCGCCGAAGTATCGGCGCAGGGCGGCGACATCGTCCGTCTCGAACTGAAGCAGCACAAGCAGAAGGAAGACCACAGCAAGCCCTTCCTGCTGTTCGACGACGGCTCGGCGCACGTCTACGCGGCACAGACCGGTCTCATCGGCGATGGCCTGCCGACGCACAAGACGCTGTTCACGCTGCCCGGCAGCGAGTTCAAGTTGAAGGACGGCGAGGATGCGGTGGTGCTGCGTCTGGAGGCGCCGGAGCAGGGCGGCGTCCGCGTGACCAAGGTGATGACTTTCAAGCGCGGCAGCTACCTGGTGGATGTGAGCTATGACATCCGCAATGAGAGCGGCAAGCCCATCGAGCCGCACGCCTACTTCCAGCTCACGCGCGACGGCAAGCCGGCGGAGACGCCGGAAGGCTTCGGCGGCGTGCAGACCTTCATCGGCCCGGCGTTCTACACCGATGGTGCCAAGTTCCAGAAGGTGAAGTTCTCCGAGATCACCGAGGGCAAGGCGAAGTTCGCCAAGTCGGCGCCGGACGGCTGGGTCGCGCTGGTGCAGCATTACTTCGTCAGCGCCTGGCTGCCCGCCGAAGGCGTGCAGCGTGAGTTCTTCGCACGTGCGCTGGGCAACGACACGTATTCGGCAGGCGTGATCCTGCCGGTGGCGCAGATCGCTTCCGGGGCGACGGGCAAGGTCGAGAGCCGCCTCTATGCCGGCCCGCAGGAGCAGGACAAGCTGCACGGCATCGCACCCGGCCTCGATCTCGTGGTCGATTACGGCTGGCTGACGGTGATCGCGGCGCCGCTGTTCTGGGTGCTGGCCTGGCTGCACAAGCTGACCGGCAACTGGGGCTGGGCGATCATCCTCGTCACCGTGATGCTGAAGGCGCTGTTCTTCCCGCTGTCGGCGGCCAGCTACAAGTCGATGGCGAAGATGCGTGTGCTCGGCCCGCGCCTGCAGCGCATGAAGGAGATGTACGGCAACGACAAGGCCAAGATGCAGCAGGAGATGATGAATCTCTACCGCACCGAGAAGATCAATCCGCTCGGCGGCTGCCTGCCCATCCTGGTGCAGATCCCGGTGTTCATCGCGCTCTACTGGGTGCTGCTCGGCAGCGTGGAGATGCGCCAGGCGCCGTGGCTGGGCTGGATCCAGGATCTGTCGGCGAAGGATCCGTACTTCATCCTGCCGATCATCATGGGCGTGTCCATGCTGATCCAGACCAAGCTGAACCCGACGCCGCCGGATCCGATCCAGGCCAAGGTGATGCTGGCGATGCCGATCGTCTTCACCTTCATGTTCCTGTGGTTCCCGTCCGGCCTGGTGCTCTACTGGGTGGTGAACAACTGCCTGTCGATCGCCCAGCAGTGGCAGATCACGCGGATGATCGAAAGTGGAAACAAGGGCGGCAAGGCAGCCTGACACGATTGCTGCCATTGCGACGGCGCCGGGCCGGGGAGGCATCGGTGTCGTGCGCGTGTCCGGCAGCGGCCTGCGGGATTTCGCCCGCGCGCTGACCGGACGCGAACCCGAGGCCCGCGTCGCCCGCTTTGCCCGCTTCCTCGATGAAGCGGGGGAGGCGATCGACGAGGGCCTTTGTCTTTTCTTCCCCGGGCCGGCTTCCTTCACCGGCGAGGATGTCGTCGAGCTGCAAGGGCATGGCGGCCCGGTGGTCATGCAGTTGCTGCTGCAGCGCTGTCTGCAGCTTGGCGCGCGACTGGCGGAGCCGGGCGAATTCACCCGCCGGGCCTTCCTGAACGGCAAGCTGGACCTCGCGCAGGCCGAAGGCGTGGCCGACCTGATCGAGGCCTCGACCGCCGCTGCGGCGCGCTCGGCGGTGCGATCGCTGTCGGGCCGTTTTTCCGAGGAAATCAACCGCATTCGCGACGGCTTGATCGACCTGCGCATGCTGGTCGAGGCGACGCTGGATTTTCCCGAGGAAGAGATCGAATTTCTGGAGAAGACACGTGCGCTGCCGCGGCTGGCGGAATTGCGCGCGCAGCTCGAAGGCGTGCTCGACCGCGCGCGGCAGGGCGCCTTGCTGCGCAGCGGCCTCAACGTGGTGCTGGTGGGCGAGCCGAACGTGGGCAAGTCCAGCCTGTTGAACCAGCTTGCCGGCGAGGAGCGGGCGATCGTCACCGAGATCGCCGGCACGACGCGGGACGCCCTGCGCGAGACGATCCAGGTCGAAGGCATTCCGCTGCACATCATCGATACTGCGGGCTTGCGTGACACGGCGGACGCGGTGGAGCAGATCGGCATCGAGCGCACATGGCGCGAGATCCGCCGGGCGGACGTGATCCTGCGGCTGATCGATGCGAACGTCGATCGGGCGCCGACGGCGGACATCGATGCGCGGTTGCCGGCGGACGTGGAGCGCATCGTCGTCGCGAACAAGATCGACCTGCGCGGTCGGGAACCGCAGCGCGTCGAGTCCGACGGTCAGGTGAGCCTTCACGTTTCGGCGCGGACCGGGGCGGGGATGGATCTGCTGCGTGCGGAGTTGCTGCGCATCGCCGGCTGGCATGCTCATGGCGAGGACGTGTTCCTGGCGCGGGAGCGCCACCTGCTGGCGCTGCGCGATGCGCTCGCTCATGTGATCGAGGCGGGAGAGCAGGCGCGGGCGCTCGAGTTGCTTGCCGAGGAGCTGCGGCTCGCGCAGGAAAGCCTTGGCGAAATCACGGGCGAGTTCACTGCCGACGACTTGCTGGGTGTGATCTTCTCGCGGTTCTGCATCGGGAAATAGCTTGCATCCTGCGCATTGACAGGTTCTGCTGTGGTCCCGCTGTTTCACGTGAAACAAACCATGCGCAGCAATCGAGGTCGATTGTGTCCGCCGATCGCCAGGCGTTTGGCCAATGCCGGTCAGCGTGAGGACTTCGTTATGCCGCTCGATGGCGGTGGCCGATGTTTCACGTGGAACAGGCGTCAGATCAACTCACGTCGACTGATGCACACTTCGACAGGAGGTCAACATGGCGGGAGACAAGCTGCCTGCGGAGGAGGGAATGCTGGTCGAGCACCTGGCGGATGATGCGGCCTTTGTCGTCCGCGGCGCCAGACTGCTCGAGCGCCGGCAGACTCCCTTCCAGGAAATCGAGGTGTGGGATACGCCGCGTTTCGGCCGGCTGTTCCGCCTCGACGGCTGCTTCATGACCTCCGAGCGCGACGAGTTCCACTACCATGAAAATCTTGCTCACGTCGCCGGTGTGGCGCATGCCAGCCCGCGCCGCGCGCTGGTGCTTGGGGGTGGCGATGGAGGTTCTGCAGAAGAGCTGCTCAAGCATCCCTCGATCGAACGTGTCGACATCGTCGAGCTCGATGCCGGCGTCGTCGACATCGCCCGCCGTTACTTCTCCGCGGTCCATCGTGGCGCCTTTGACGATCCGCGCGTCAATTTGCACATCGGCGATGCCTTGGTGCATGTGGAGACGCTGTGCGCACAAGGCGAGGCGGCACGCGTCGACCTCATCGTCTTCGACCTCACCGATCCGGTTGGCGCCGCCCGCCCGCTGTTCTCGCATGACTTCTTCGCGGTCTGCCGGAAGCTGCTGGCCTCCGGCGGTGCGCTGAGCCTGCAGGTCGGCAGCGCATCATTCCAGGGCGAGCAGGTGCGCACGGTGCTGAAGGCGCTGCGCGCGAGCTTTCGCCGAGTGCAGCCCTATGTGGCCCATGTCCCGCTCTACGGCAGCCTGTGTGTCTTCGCGGTGGCGTCCGATACGCTGGATGCGTCGACAATCACCGCCCAGGAAGTCGACGCACGCATTGCGGCACGCGGGCTTGGCGAACTTCAGCACTACAATGCTGCGGTGCATTGCGCGCAGTTCGCCCTTCCGAATCACCTGCGCGGCTTGCTCGACTGATCCCGCCGCGCCCTTCCAGCCAAGCGCACTTGAACCGTGATCCGACCTAACGCCCCAACCCGACGTCCTCAAAAGGACGCCCCGTCGCGCCGCTCTCGTCCGGCGCCAGCCCTGTTGCCGCCCGATAGCCTGGGCCATGCCCTCCAGCAGTCGGCACGTCTCGTCGCCGCCGTGCTCGACGGCGCGAACCTGACCGACCGTTTCGAATCTATGCTGCTGGCCGATCCTGGTTTGCCCGAGAGCACACGCGGCGCAGTGCGCGATCTGGCATGGTCCACGCTGCGGCATTACGGGCGCGGGGATGCCATCCTGCGACCCTTGCTCCACACTTCGCCGCCTGCGTTCGTGCGCGGCCTGCTGCTCGTCGCGCTACACAGGCTGGAGCAACGGCCGGAGCAGGCGCACACCATCGTCGACCAGGCCGTGCAGGCTGTGGCGGCGGAGATGCCGGGCATGAAGGGCATGGTCAACGCCGTGCTGCGCAACGCGTTGCGGCAGAAGTCGGCCTGGCCCGAGTGGATCGCGGCCGACGAGGCGGCGCGCCACGGCCATCCTCGCTGGTGGCTGGAGAAGGTGCGGCGCGCGCATCCCGATGCCTGGGAGGCAGCGCTGGCGGCGGGTAACGCGCATCCGCCGATGGCGCTGCGGGTCAATCGTCGCCGCGCCACCATGGATGAGGTGCTCGGCCGCCTGCAGCAGGCCGGCTTGAGTGCGCGCCGACTGGATAACGACGCGGTGCTGCTGGAGCGGCCGGTGGCGGTGGCGCGCCTGCCTGGCCACGCCGAGGGGCTGCTGTCGGTGCAGGATGCCGGCGCGCAATGGGCGGCGCGCCTGCTCGATGCGCGCGATGGCGAGCGCGTGCTCGATGCCTGTGCGGCCCCGGGTGGCAAGAGCGCGCACATGCTCGAGCGCGCCGACATCGACCTGCTCTCCATCGAACTCGATGCGGGGCGTGCGGAGCGCATCCGGCGCAATCTTGCGCGGCTGGGCCTGTCTGCCCGGATCCTGGTTGCCGATTGCCGTGAGCTGTCCGCCTGGTGGGACGGCCAGCCGTTCGACCGCATCCTGGCCGACGTTCCCTGCTCGGCGTCCGGCGTGGCGCGCCGACATCCCGACATCAAGTGGCTGAGGCGCGAGGAAGACATCGGTCACTTCGCGGCGCAACAGGCCGGAATCCTCGACGCCCTTTGGCAGACGCTGGCGCCGGGTGGCACAATGCTTTACGTCACCTGCTCGGTCTTCGACGAGGAAAACCGCCTGCAGGTCGAGCGTTTCCTGAGCCGCCACGGCGACGCCGAGTTGTTCCCGATCGACAATCGTCCGGACTTCCAGCTCCTGCCCAATGCCGAACATGACGGCTTCTATTTCGCCCTCCTGCGCAAGCTTCCTTGATCGACTGCGGCACTGGCTGTGCGCCTTCGTGTTGATGGGCGTCGCGCTGACCGCCTGTGCCGAGGAGGGCGTCATCCACAGCGCCGAGATCGTCCCTGGGGACGGGGGCTACGTGCTGAACGCGGACATCGACCTTGAGCTGAACTCCCGCGTGGCGGATGCGGTGGCGCGCGGCGTGTCGCTGTATTTTGTCGCCGAGCTCCGCATCGAACGCCCGCGCTGGTACTGGCTCAACGAGGTCGTCATAGACCGCAGGCTCGAGTATCGCCTGCACTACAACGCCATCACACGCTCCTACCGGCTGTTCATCGGCAACTTCCAGCAAAGCTTCGAGACCCTCGAAGCGGCCGTGCGCACGATGTTGCGCATTCGCCATTGGCAGGTCGCAAGCAGCGACGAGCTCAAGCCGGGCGTGTCCCATCAGGTGGCGCTGCGCTTCCTGCTCGACACCACCCAATTGCCCAAGCCCTTTCAGGTGACTGCGATCGGCAGCCGCGACTGGGATATCGGCACGGACTGGATGCGATGGACCTTCCTCCCAGGCACGCCCGCTTCCCGATGAAGCGGATTGCGCTCGTCGCAGCCGCCGGACTGGCGGCGATCTCGCTATTCCTGCTCACGTCGGCGAGCTCGAACACGGATCTGTTCGCCGGCAGCTATCCTTACCTGCTCGCACTCAACGGCGCGGTGGTCGTCGGCCTGGCGGGACTGGTGGCGGTGCAGTTGCGCACCCTGTGGCGCGAGTATCGCCAGCGCCAGTTCGGCTCCCGTCTGAAATACCGTCTGGTGCTGATGTTCGCGCTGATGGGCCTGTTGCCTGGCGTTGTCGTGTATGCGGTGTCGCTGCAGTTCGTCGTGCGCAGCATCGAGTCGTGGTTCGACGTGCGCGTGGATGCGGCGCTCGAAGGCGGCATCGCGCTTGGGCAGAAGGCGCTCGATTTCTTCGTTGGCCAGGTGCATGAGCAGGCCGAAACCATGGCGCTCGCGCTCGAGAGCAAGGATCCGGTGCAGCCGGCCTTGCTCAACCGCCTGCGCGAGCAGGCCGGGATCGCCAGCGCCACCGTGGTGGGTGTCAACGGGCAGATCGTTGCCAGCGCGGTGGATTCGGCCGGCATGCTGCTGCCCGATCTTCCGACGGCGAACCAGTTGCGTCAGGCGCGGCAGACACTGAGCCTGCACGCGGTCGAGACCCAGCCCGATGGCCGGCTGGTGATCCGGGTGATCGTGCCCATCCCGATGCGCACCCTGGCGGGGGAGCCGCACCTGCTGCAACTGACCCAGCCCGTGCCCGAGACTTTCGGACGCAATGCCGAGGCGGTGCAGGAGGCCTATCGGCAGTACCAGCAGTTGATCCTCGGGCGCGTCGGCCTCAAGCGCATCTACACCCTGACGCTGACGCTCACCATGCTGCTGGCCCTGCTGGGTGCGGTGGCAGCGGCCTTCGTCATCGCGCGGCGCCTGGTCGCACCCTTGCTGATCCTCGCCGAAGGCACGCAGGCGGTCGCCCAGGGCGATTTCAGTCCGCGCCAGGCGCTGCCCGCGCGCGACGAGCTCGGTGTGCTGACGCAGTCCTTCAACCAGATGACGCGCCAGCTCGAAGATGCGCGTGCGGCAGCCGACCGTAGCCGGGCTGCGGTCGAGGCGGCGCGGGTGTATCTGGAGAGCGTGCTCGCCAACCTGTCGACGGGCGTGCTGGCATTCGCCGCCGATGGCACGCTGCGCGCGGCCAACCACGGCGCGCTGGCCATCCTCGGTGACGATCTGGCCGGCTTCGAGGACATCCCGCTCGCCGCTTGGCCGCGGCACGAGGCGCTGCGCGATGCGCTGCTCGCCGGCTTCGCTGCGAACGAGGGCGACTGGCAGACGCAGATCGATCTGCCGGTGAAGGACAGCGCGCCGCTCACCCTGCTCATCCATGGCTCACGCCTGCCGCAGAGCGGCGGCGGCGGCTCGGTGGTGGTGTTCGACGACATCTCGCGCCTGATCGCTGCGCAGCGCACCGCCGCCTGGGCGGAAGTGGCGCGCCGGCTGGCGCATGAGATCAAGAATCCGCTGACGCCGATCCAGTTGTCGGCCGAGCGCCTGGCCTTCAAGCTTGCCGACCGCCTCGACGACGACGGCCGCGAGATGCTGGAGCGCTCGACGCGGACCATCGTCAACCAGGTCGAGGCGATGAAGAACCTGGTCAACGCCTTCCGCGACTACGCGCGCCTGCCGGCGCCGCATCTAGCGCCGGTGGATCTGAATGCGCTCATCCGCGAAGTGCTGAACCTCTACGAAGGCGCGGCCGGCCGCATCCGCCTGGAGCTGGCCGGGGATCTGCCGACGGTGCAGGGCGATGCCACGCAGATTCGACAGGTGATCCACAATTTGCTGCAAAATGCCCAGGACGCGCTCAATGGCAACGAGGACGGCGAAATGCAGGTCATCACCCGCCGCGAGGGCGAGCGTGCGCTGCTGCTGTTCCGCGACAATGGGCCGGGCTTTCCGGCCGAAGGCCTGACGCGCGCATTCGAACCGTACTTCACCACCAAGTCGCGCGGCACGGGTCTCGGGCTCGCGATGGTGAAGAAGATCGTCGATGAACACGGCGGCGAGGTCAGGCTGGCGAACCGCGACGGCGGCGGCGCCGAAGTGCGCATCCGCCTGCGCCTGGCCGCAACGAGTAATGACAACTGACATATGGCAAAGATACTGATCGTCGACGACGAAGTGGGCATCCGAGAGTTGCTGTCCGAGATCCTGCGCGACGAGGGCCATGACGTGGTGGTCGCCGAGAACGCGGCCGCTGCGCGCGCTGCGCGCAATGCCCTGCGCCCCGACATGGTGCTGCTCGACATCTGGATGCCCGACACCGACGGCATCACGCTGCTGAAGGAATGGGCTGCCAACGGCCAGCTCACGATGCCGGTGGTGATGATGTCCGGACATGGCACGATCGATACCGCGGTCGAGGCCACCCGCATCGGTGCCATCGACTACCTCGAGAAACCCATCGCCTTGCAGAAGCTGCTGGCGGCGGTCAAGCGCGGCCTGCAGCGGCCGCAGGCGGCAGGCACGCCGGCGCCGCTGACCCTGGCCGCGTTCACCCGCTCGGTGCCGTTGCGCGAGCTGCGCCGGCGTGTCGAACAGATCGCGGTGAATTCGCGCGTGCTGCTGCTGCGGGTGGGCAGCGGCAGCCTGGCGGAGCTGGTGGCGCGCAGTGTGCAGGCGGGCAGCGCGCCCTGGCTGGACCTGGCCATGGTGACGACGCCGCTCGACCTGAACCAGTTGCAGGCGTCCCACGGCGGCGTGCTCTTCGTGGGCGAGCTCGCGCGGCTGTCGCGCGCGCAGCAGAAGAATCTCGCCTTCGCGCTGGACCGCCTCGACCGCTACGACCTGCGCGTGGTGGTGGCGACCGATCGCAGCCTCGAGGCACTGCTTGCCGAAGGCTGGGAAGAATCCCTGCTGGCGCGCCTGTTCGAGGTGAGCCTGGCGCCGCCTTCCATTGCCGACGTGAAGGACGACCTGCCCGAGCTGGCCAGCCAGATCCTGCTGCACCTGGTCGAGGGCGGCGAGGTGCCGCTGCGGCGCTTCTCTACCGCCGCGCTCAACCAGTTGCGCAACCTGGCCTGGCCGGGCGGCTACGCCGAGTTGCGCGCAGCGGTGAAATCGCTCGCGCTGGGCACGCTGGACGAGGAGATCGGTGTGGCGGATGTGCGGCGTCTGCTCGCGCCGTCGCACGACGCGGCGGTGACCGGCGTGTCGCTGGACCAGCCGCTGCGCGAAGCGCGGGAGGCCTTCGAGCGCCTTTACTTCGAGCACCACCTGCGCCTCGAGGGCGGCAACATGACGCGTCTCGCCGAGAAGACCGGACTCGAGCGCACCCATCTTTATCGCAAGCTCAAGCAACTGGGGCTGCAGGCCGGTCGACGGCATGAAGAGGGCTGAGCAGCTGCCGCGGTTGATTTGCTGCGCCGCACAATGTTTCTCGGGCAGAATCCACCGCCCGTGTAGAATGTCCGGCCCAACGCGAGTCGGAAGGATCGGGTGAAGATCATCATTCTCGGTGCCGGCCAGGTCGGCGCCTCGGTCGCAGAAAACCTGGTGTCGGAAGCCAACGACATCACCCTCGTCGATACCAGCGCCGATCACCTCGCGGTACTGCGCGAACGCCTGGAGATCCGCACCGTCTGTGGCAACGCAGCGTCGCCGACGGTGCTGCGCGATGCCGGTGCCGACGACGCCGACCTGTTGATTGCGGTCACGCAGTCCGACCAGACCAACCTGTGCGCCTGCCGCATCGCCAAGGTGCTGTTCAACCTGCCCACGCGTATCGCGCGGCTGCGCTCGACCGACTATGTGGACTTCCCGGAACTGCTCGATGACGACAATTTCGCGGTGGACTTCTCCATCTGCCCGGAGCAGGTCGTCACCGACCACATCAAGCGCCTGATTTCCTTTCCCGAGGCGCTGCAGGTGCTCGAGTTCGCCGACGGCGTGCTCAGCCTGATCTGCGTGCGCGCGTTCGAAGGCGGTCCGCTGGTGGGGCATCCGCTGAAGGCGCTACGCTTCCACCTGCCCAACGTCGAGGCGCGCATCGCGGCGATCTATCGCGACGGCGAGCCCATCATTCCCGAGGGCGAGACGGTGATCATGCCGGGCGACGAGGTGTTCTGCCTCGCCGCCACCGTGCATATCCGGCAGGTGATGGGCGAGCTGCGTCGCGGCGACCGGCCGATGCGGCGCATCATCATCGGCGGCGGCGGCAACATCGGCCTGCGGCTGGCGCGCTCCATCGAGCACGACTATCACGTCAAGATCCTGGAGAGCAACGCGGCCCGCGCCGAAGCGGTGGCGACCCAGCTCACCCGGGCGCTGGTGCTGCGCGCCGACGCCACCGACGAGAAGCTGCTGGAGAGCGAAGGCATCGACGAGACCGATCTCTTCGTCGCGCTGACCAACGACGAGGAGGACAACATCATGTCCGCCTCGCTCGCCAAGCGCATGGGCGCGCGCCGCACGCTGGCGCTGATCAACCGCCGCAGCTACGTGGACCTGGTGCAGGGCGGCCCGATCGACATCGCCATCTCGCCGGCGCATACCTCCATCGGCACGCTGCTCGCCCATGTGCGGCGCGGCGACGTGGTCGCGGTGCACAGCCTGCGCCGCGGCGCCGCCGAGGCGCTGGAGATCATCGCCCACGGCAGCCCGAAGGATTCGAAAGTGGTGGGCCGGCCGATCGAGGACATCGCGCTGCCGCAGGGGGCCACGATCGGCGCCATCGTGCGCGACGTCAGGCGAGAGGACGGCAAGGTCGTGCGCCGCGAAGTCATCATGCCGCACCACGACACGCAGATCCGCGAGGACGACCATGTGATCGTCTTCTGCACCCACAAGAAGCTGGTGCGGCGGGTCGAGAAGCTGTTCCAGGTCGGCTTCTCCTTCCTCTGATCCGGCACTCGTCCGCATGCGCGCCTACCACTCCGCCCTCAACGCGCTTGGCCTGATCATCATGATCTTCGGCCTGCTGATGGCGGTCCCGCTGGCGGTGTCCTTCGGCCTGGGAGAGGGCATCCGCTTCCGCGATTCGATCATCATCACCTTCCTCGTCGGGCTGCTGCTCTGGGTGCTCACCCGGCGCGGGCGGCGCGACCTGCGCGTGCACGACGGATTCCTGCTGGTGGCGGCGACCTGGATCGGCCTGCCGGTGTTCGGCGCACTGCCGCTGCTGCTGAACATCCCCGGGCTGAGCGTCACCGACGCCTATTTCGAGGCCGTCTCCGGCCTCACCGCCACCGGCGGCACGGTCCTGACCCATCTCGATGACCTGCCGATCTCGCTCAACCTGTGGCGCACCTTCATGCACTGGGTCGGCGGCATGGGCGTGATCGTGCTGGTGGTGGCGATCCTGCCGCTGCTGGGCATCGGCGGGCGGCAGTTGTTCAAGGCCGAGGTGCCGACGCCGATGAAGGAGTCGAGCCTGACGCCGCGCATCACCGAGACGGCGAAGGGCCTGTGGCTCACCTACATGCTGATCACGGTGGTCTGCGGCCTGTCCCTGTGGTGGGCCGGGCTGGGCCCCTGGGATGCGGTGATCCACTCGTTCTCGATCACCGGCCTGGGCGGCTTCTCGAGCAAGGATGCCTCGCTCGCCCATTTCAACAACCCCGCGGTGGAGGCGGTCGCAGCCGGCTTCGCGCTGCTGTCGGGCCTGAACTTCGCCACGCACTACATGGGCCTGGTGCGGCGCTCCACCCTGCCCTACCGTCGCGATCCGGAGCTGCCGTTCTATTTCGGCGTGCTCGCCTTCAGCATCGTGATGCTCACCGCCTACCTGATGCAGGCCGGCGCCCATGCCGACCTGGCGACCACGCTGCGCTACGTGGCCTTCCATGTGGTGTCGATCTCCACCTCGCTGGGGCTCGCGACCTACGACTACACTCACTGGCCGACCTTCGCGCAGATCTGGGTGCTGTTCCTCGGCAGCTTCGTCGCCTGTTCCGGTTCGACCGGCGGCGGCATCAAGATGATGCGGGCGATGATCCTGTACAAGCAGGTGCTGCGCGAGATCGTGCGCTCGCTGCATCCCAGCGTCGTGGTGCCGGTGCGCATCGGCACGCAACCGCTGCCCGAAGGCATCCTGCACGCCGTGCTGGGCTTCAGCTTCATGTACATGGTGTCCATCGTGTCGCTGACCCTGCTGCTGTCGGCGAGCGGGCTGGAGCTGATCACCGCCTTCTCCGCCGTGGTGGCCTGCCTCAACAACACCGGCCCGGGGCTGGCGGAGGTGGGACCGGCCTCCAACTACCAGGCCTTGGCGGATTTCCATAAATGGGTACTCTCGTTCACGATGATCCTCGGCCGCCTGGAGATCTTCACCCTGCTGGTGGTGCTGACGCCGGCTTTCTGGCGTCGTTGAGACCACGTGCCGGCGCCCGCTGCGCGACGATGACCCGCTGAGGGCGGGGACAGGCGATAATCACGGCTTGTCACGCCCGCAAGGGCGATTCGAGGATCCGACGTGAGCCGCCTGAAAAACGATACCTTCCTGCGCGCACTGCTGCGCCAGCCCACCGACTACACGCCCGTATGGCTGATGCGCCAGGCTGGCCGCTACCTGCCCGAATACTGCGAGACGCGCAAGCGCGCCGGCAGCTTCCTGCAACTGTGCAAGAGCCCGGCGCTTGCCTGCGAAGTCACGCTGCAGCCGCTGGCGCGCTATGACCTCGATGCCGCCATCCTGTTTTCCGACATCCTCACCGTGCCGGACGCGATGGGACTGGGCCTGTATTTCGCCGAAGGCGAAGGGCCGCGCTTCGAGCGTCCGCTGCGCGACGAGTGGGAGATCCGCAACCTGACGGCGCCCGATCCGCATGTGGAACTGCAGTACGTGATGGACGCGGTGGCCGAGATCCGGCGCGCCCTCGACGGCAGCGTGCCGCTGATCGGCTTCTCGGGCAGCCCGTGGACGCTGGCCTGCTACATGGTCGAGGGCGGTTCGTCGGACGATTACCGGCGCATCAAGACGCTGGCCTACAGCCGGCCGGATCTGTTGCACCACATCCTCGAGGTCACCACGCAGGCGGTGGTGAAATACCTGAATGCGCAGATCGAAGCAGGCGCGCAGGCGGTCATGGTGTTCGATTCTTGGGGAGGCGTGCTGTCGGAGGCCGCCTACCGCGAATTCTCGTTGCGCTACCTGCAGCAGGTGATCGCCGGCCTGCGGCGCGAGTACGACGGCCATCGCGTGCCCAGCATCGTGTTCACCAAGGGCGGCGGCATCTGGCTCGAGTCCATCGCCGCCATCGGCAGCGATGCGGTCGGCCTCGACTGGACGATGGACATCGGTCGCGCGCGTGAGCTGGTCGGCGACAAGGTCGCGCTGCAGGGCAACCTGGATCCCTCCATCCTGTTCGCGCCGCCCGAGGTCGTCGCCGGCGAGGCACGGAAGGTGCTGGATGCGTACGGTCCTCACGCCGGCCACGTGTTCAACCTGGGGCATGGCATTTCGCAATACACGCCGCCCGACAACGTTCGCGTCCTCGTCGATACGGTACACGAGCATAGCCGCGCGTTGAGAGCGGCGCAGGACAACCGCTGAGCGCCAGCCCGGCCTGGGGCGGTGCGGTCGGCGATGAGCTTGTCAAGGGGAAAATCGAACATCGGACCCTTGACTTATGCACAATCGCCGGTTCCAGGCTCGTTTACCCGAGGATGATCTGCTTGACATCGGCCTGATTTTGCAAGCCATTGAATTTAAAAGATTTAGTATCTGCGCAATGTTAAGGCAAAGTGACAGAAGGGCTTACGCCGCGCGGGATTGAGCCAGATTCACCCAGCTTTCCCACAAAGTTATCCACAGCTTTTGTGGACAAGCTCCGAGGGACAGCCTGGACAATTCCTTAGGCTCTTTTCCCATGGTCGGACTTCAAGAAGACTCTTCAACTTATTGAATTTTTGGTGTTTTTGCTCTGCCGCCTGTTTCCGGCATGCCCTACGTCCGCGTCGCGCTTCCTGTTCCCATTCCGCAAGTATTTGATTACGTAGCAGAAGATGCCGACGAAGCGGACATCGGACGCTGTGTGCGGGTGCCGTTCGGACGCGGCGAAAAGAGCGGGCTGATCGTCGCACTGCTCGCCGCCACCAATGTGGACGCGTCCCGCCTCAAGCCCGTGTCGCACATCCAGCGCGAAGTGCCGCCGCTGCCGCCGGACTGGCTCGAACTTGTGGATTTCGTCGCGCGCTATTACCACGCCCCGCTTGGCGAGGTGGTGGCCCTCGCGCTGCCCCCGGGGCTGCGCCGCGCCGACGAAGTGAGCGGCGACGAAGACGACCCGCTGCTGGGCCTTTCTGCGGCCGGTGAGGCTGCGCTCGCCGAGACCAGGCGGGACAGCAAGGCGCTGGCCCTGTTGCGCGAGCTGGCTTGCGCGGGCGTGCCGATGCGGCGCAGCGCGCTGCGCGAGCTGCCAATGGGCGCGGCGGTGGGCGATGCCTTGCGCCGCGGCTGGCTCGCTGCGGTGGCGGGCCCGGACGATCGTTCGCAGATGGCGGCGGCGCCGGCCCTGACCACCGAGCAGGTGGCAGTGATCGACGAGGTCGGCGCGGCGCCCGCAGGCTTTCGTGCCTGGCTGCTGCAAGGCGTCACCGGCAGTGGCAAGACCGAGGTCTATCTGCGCATCGCACAGCAGGTGCTTGCGGCCGGCGGCCAGGTGCTGATGCTGGTGCCGGAGATCGCGCTCACGCCTCAGCTCGAGCGCCGCGTGGCGCAGCGCTTCCCGGCGGCGCGGGTGGTCAGCCTGCATTCCGGGCTGGCGGCCGGCGCGCGCTCACGGGGCTTCGTGCAGGCGCTCACCGGCCATGCCGACATCGTGCTCGGCACGCGGCTGTCGGTGTTCGCGCCGCTGCCGCGTCTGGGGCTGATCCTGGTCGATGAGGAGCACGACGCGTCCTACAAGCAGCAGGAAGGCGTGCGCTACTCGGCGCGCGATGTCGCGGTGTGGCGGGCACGCCAGCGCGGCGTGCCGGTCGTGCTCGGCTCGGCCACGCCTTCGCTGGAGAGCTGGCACCATGCGCGCAACGCGCGCTATGCGCCGCTCGCGCTGAGCCAGCGCGCGGTGGCGTCGACGATGCCCGCGGTGCGCTGCATCGACACCCGGCGCCTGAAGCTCGACGAAGGTCTGAGCCCCGCGCTGCAGACGGCGATCGCGGCAAGGCTGGAGCGTGCCGAGCAGAGCCTGGTGTTCCTGAACCGCCGGGGCTACGCGCCGGTGCTGTCCTGCCCCTCCTGCGGCTGGGTGAGCCGCTGTCCGCACTGTTCGGCCAACCTGGTGGTGCATCTGGCCGACCGCCGCCTGCGCTGCCACCACTGCGGCTGCGACGGCCCCATCCCGGCCGCCTGCCCGAGCTGCGGTGACCAGGACATCCGGCCGTTCGGCCGCGGTACGCAGCGTATCGAGGCGCGGCTGGCGGAGCTGTTTCCGCAGGCGCGCGTGCTGCGCGTCGATCGCGACGCGGCGCGCACCCGCGCGCAGTGGGAGAGCCTGCTGGCGACCATTGCCGACGGCGGCGCCGACATCCTGGTCGGCACGCAGATGATGGCCAAGGGCCACGACTTTCCGCAGCTCACCCTGGTGGGGGTGATCGGCGCCGATGCCTCGCTGCACGCAGCGGATTTTCGCGCGCCGGAGCGCCTGTTCCAGCAACTCATGCAGGTTGGCGGGCGCGCCGGGCGCGGTATGCTGCCGGGCGAGGTGCTGATCCAGACCGAATACCCGGCGCATCCGCTGTACCAGCACCTGGCGCGGCACGACTTCGACGCCTTCGCCCGCATGGCGCTGCAGGAGCGGCGCGCGGCGGGCTTTCCGCCCTTCAGCCACCAGGCGATGCTGCGTGCCGATGCGCCGGCGCTGGACGATGCGGTCGCCTTCCTGCGCCATGCGCGCCGGTTGGCCGAGGAGATGGGGCGCGAGGGATTGCGCCTGTACGATCCGGTGCCGATGCGGCTCACCCGCCTGGCGCGCCGCGAACGTGCGCAACTGCTGGTCGAGGCCGATCAGCGCGGCCCGCTGCAGGCTTTCCTCGCCGACTGGGTCGCCCTGCTCTACCGCCAGCGCACCTCGCGCGAACTGCGCTGGCAGATCGACGTCGATCCGCTGGACGTGTGACTTGCGCGCGGCGCGGCGATCGCTGCCGCGCGCGTGCGGCCGAACGGCCGTCAGACGAGGCGCTCGACGGCGTCGCGGAAACGATCCATCGCTTCCTCGCGGCTCGTCGAGCTCACTTTCAGGTCGGTGACCAGGCCGTTCTCGAGGCTGTAGCACCAGCCATGCACGGTCACGCCCTGGCCGCGGGCCCAGGCTTCGCGAAGGATCGAGGTCTGGCACACATTCACCACCTGCTGCATGGCGTTGAGTTCGCACAGCCGGTTCACCCGCGCACTGGTATCTTCGATGTGAGCGAGCTTGGCTTCCTGGCGGTCGCGCACGTCCTGGATGTGGCGCAGCCAGTTGTCGGTGAGGCCGGTGCGGTTGTCGTGCAGCGCCGCCTTCACGCCGCCGCAGCCGTAGTGGCCGACCACCAGGATGTGCTTCACGCGCAGGAACTCGACCGCGTAGTGGATCACCGACAGCGCGTTGAGGTCGCTGTGCACGACGACGTTGGCGATGTTGCGATGGACGAAAACCTCGCCCGGCGCCAGGCCGATGATCTGGTTCGCCGGCACCCGGCTGTCGGAACAGCCGATCCACAGGTATTCCGGCGATTGCTGCTTCACCAGCCGGCTGAAGAAGTCGGGGTCTTCCGCATGCATGCGTTCAGCCCAGGCCTTGTTGTTGGCGAACAGATGATCGATCGGCGTGCTGTTCATGAAAACCTTGCGAGGCAGCGTGAAGTTATCGATGGCCCGATTATCTGTTAGCGGGTCCGGCCTTGTCAGCCATTGATGGTGCACTGCGGTACGCAAGCTGCGCGCACGCGGTGCGGCACGGCTGAACCGTGCCGCACCGCGTTCACCAGACGCCGAGTTCGGTGAGCTGGCGGGTCGCCGCCTCCGCCCAACCGCGGTTGGCCGCCGGGCTGGCCGGGCTCGGATGCAGCACGCGGCCGAAGCGCAGCGACTGCGCCGCCGGGGTGTCCGCCAGTGCCTCGGCCGCACGCTTTTCCGCCCAGGCGCCGATGCCGATCACCCACTCCGGCTGCAGAGCGTGCACCACGGCGCGCAGGTGCGCGTCGCAGGCGGCCAGCAGCGGACGCTGCTCGGCCGCTGGCAGCTTGTCCGGCGTGAGGTTGCGGCCGTCCTCGAAGAAGGCCAGCGGGCAGTAGTTGGACACGAAGTGTTCGGCGAAGAACGCCTCGGGCGTGCCGAAGCGGTCGCGGAACAGACCCCACAGCCGCTGCCCGCTCACTTCCGAGCGCGGGCAGTCGAAACCCTGCACCGGCCGCTTCGGGTTGGCTTGCGCTGGCTGGCCCACCGGCCCTTCCAGGCCGAGCCAGTCGCGCGCGGTCGCGATCTCGCCGAAGGGCACGCCGATCTGCGCCATGCCGAACGGCCCCGGATTCATGCCGACGAAGACCACCCGCTTGCGCCCTTCCCCGTAGCGGCGCAGGTAGTGCTCATGCACGTTCCACGCGTAGTCGAGCGGGTTATAGACGTGGGTGACGGGCGCGGTGAAGCGTAGCCCGTCCACCGCAGCGGACAGTTCGCGCGCGGCGGCGACGAGGGCGGCAGAGGTGGAGGTCATCGTTGCAACTGACTCAGAGCAGGAACTTCAACAAGTAGAGCGCCGCCATGCCGGTGGCGATGGTGGCGAGCACGCTGCGCGTGCGCCAGGCCACCAGCGCGGCGACGAGCGCCGCCCAGGGCTTGGGCGCGGCAAGGTCGATGGCGACCTCGCCGCCATGCACGAACAGCGCGCTCGCGGTCAATGCGGCAAAGCTCGCCGGCGCGATGTGGCGGCACAGCGCGTGCAGCCAGCCCGGCAGGTTGCGGCTGGCGAAGAGGCCGATCATCGCGTAGCGGTACAGGAAGGTCACCAGGCCGACGGCGACCAGCAGCCCGATCAGCACGGCGGTGCTCATTTCCCGTCCCGCGCGAAGCGTGCCGCCCACACGCCGGCGACCAACCCCAGCAGGATGGCCGCCACCAGGCCCAGCTTGTACGGCAGCGTGGCGAATGTGAGCGCGCCGAGCGCGGCGACCAGCGCGGCGGCCTGCCCGGCGCGCTCGCGCAGCAGCAGCGTCAGCAGCGCGATGAAGGTCAGCGGCACGGCGAAATCGATGTCCCACTCGGCCGGGATGGTGGCGCCGAACACCAGGCCGGCCGCGGTCGAGAGCTGCCAGGTGGCCCACAGCGTCAAGCCGCAGCCGAGGAAGTACCAGTGGCGCAGATCCGTCATGCCTGCCGTGGTGGCGGTGGCGCCGTCATCGGCCGTGCTCGTCGAGCTCGTCTGATAGCGCAGGATCGCCACCGCATAGGCCTCGTCGGTCAGCAGGTAGGCCAGCAGCAGGCGCCAGCGCCGCGGCAGGTGGCGCACGTAATCCGCCACCGAGGCGCTGTACAGCACGTGGCGCAGGTTCAGCAGGCTGGCGGTGAGGCCGATCGGCAGCGCACCGGCCGCCGCAGTGAGCATCTGCACGATCACCAGTTGCGCGGCGCCGGCAAACACCACGGCCGAGGCGAGCTGCGCCAGCCAGGCCGGCATGCCGGCGGCCAGCGCGCCGATGCCGTACAGCATGCCGAAGGGCACCACGCCCAGTTGCAGCGGCGCCTCGTCGCGGCAGCCGGCGAGGAACTCCGCGCGCCGGGTCGAACGCGTCGCGCTCATGCGCCGCGCGCCGTCGCGGCGCGTGCGGCGAGTTCGGCACGGTCGCCTTGCCAGGGCGCGACCTTGAACAGTAGCAGCATGCCGGGAATGGCGAGGGCAAAGCACATCCAGAAGAAGCTGTGCCAGCCCATCGCCTCGACCAGCCAGCCGGCGGTGGCGTTGATGAAGGTGCGCGGCACCGCCATCAGGCTGGTGAACAGCGCGAGCTGGGTCGCGGTGTAGGCGGGGTGGGTGGTGCGCGCCATGTAGGCGACAAAGGCGGTGGTGCCCAACCCCACGCCGGTCGCCTCGCCAGCGATCACGATGGCGAGCGTGGCCAGTCGCGCGGCGTCGCCGAGCAGGGCCAGTTGCGCCGGCCCGATCCACGCCATCCACACGAAGCCGAGGATGGTGACGAGCTGCACCAGCCCGAACAGCCACAGCGCGCGGTTGATGCCCAGCTTCACCATCCAGATGCCGCCCACGATGCCGCCGATCACCGACGGCCACAGCCCGGCGTTCTTGGCGATGATGCCGATCTCGGTCTTGCTGTAGCCCATGTCGAGGTAGAAGGGCGTGGCCAGCGCGGTGCACAGCGAATCGCCGAGCTTGTAGAAGAAAAGGAAGGCCAGCACCAGCAGCGCCGACTGCAGGCCGTGGCGGCCGAAGAATTCGCGGAAGGGTTCTACCACCGCGTCGCGCAGCGTGCGCGGGCTGCCGGCGGCGGCGAGCGGCTCCTTCACGCGCAGCGTCATGATCAGGCCGGGCAGCATGAAGGCCGCTGTGATGAAGAAGACTTCACTCCATGGCAGGTGGTCGGCCAGGATCAGCGACAGCGAGCCCGGCACCAGCCCGGCGATGCGGTAGGCGTTCACATGGATGGCGTTGCCGAGGCCGAGTTCGACGTCGGGCAGGATCTCGCGGCGGAAGGCGTCGAGTGCGATGTCCAGCGTCGCCGACAGGAAGGCGATCCCCGCGGTGAGGCCCACCACCAGCGGCAGATGATGCACCGGCGAGAGCTGCCCCAGCCAGGCGATCGCCGCCAGCAGGCCGACCTGCGCGACGAACATCCAGCTCCGCCGCCGGCCGAGCCAGGGCAGGATGCCGTAGCGGTCGAGCAGCGGCGCCCACACGAATTTCCAGGTGTAGGGGAACTGGATCAGCGCGAAGGCGCCGATCGCCTTCAGCGACAGGCCTTCGGTCTTGAGCCAGGCCGGCACCAGGTTCAGCAGCAGGTAGAGCGGCAGGCCGGAGGCGAAGCCGGTGAGGATGCAGATCAGCATCCGCCGGTTGAGCAGCGCGGCGAGCCAGGCGGGCGGGGAAGCGGGCACGGGGGAAGTCGGGCGGTCGGGAGCCCGCGATTATCCCAGATTGCTTTCCGCTCGGGCGCTGGCCATCACGGAGGGCATCTGGGTGAGTGCTCCGAATCCGGTCTGGCGGCGGGGGATGCGCTCCGTCGGCCTGCGCAACTCGACCTCGCTGCGCTCGGGACTCGAACAGTGCTCGTCCGCTCCACGCATCCCCCGCCGCCAGCCCTGCCGTGTTGCTGAGTTCAGGCTTGGTTGCCACCTCGGCATGCGATTCTCGGGGGTTTGTTGGTGGTCATGAACACAATTCGATACGTTCCTTGCCTCGTCCGGGCAGAGCATGAAGAATGCGGCGAAAGCCTTGAAACCGAGGAGATTTTCCATGCCCTATCAAGTCATCGTGTCTTTCGGCGCCGACCGCGAGTACGAGTTTCCCGTGCATGACGCCGACGTCGCCAGCCTCGGCAAGGACCAGGCGCGCGGCTGGCTGGCGCACGAATTCGAGGTTCTCGAGTGCACGCCCTCCAACCCCATGGGCAAGGTGCTGGTGCTCGACATGATCCTCAACGTCGCCAAGTACGGCGGCGAGGCGCGCTTCCAGCAGGCCGGCGACTGGGCGAAGCAGTTCGCGCGAGCGACGGCCGCCGCGCTCGATCGTCCGGCGATCCGTGTCGACGTGAAAGGCTTCGTCGTCGGCTGAGGCCTCAGCCCGTTCGCGCGGCCGCGGTGTGCAGTAGGGCGAGCAGCGGCCCCACCTCGAATTCACGGCTGGCGTCGACCGCCAGCAATCGCAGTCGCGCGCTGGACAGCGTGCGATTGGGGCTGTCGGCGGCGACCGACTGCCACAGCCGGCGCAGTGTCGCCTCGAGGAAGGCGCGATCGGTGGTCGCGTCGATCAGGCACACCACCCGCGCCAGCGGCACCGCGTCCAGCAATTGCTGCAGCTCGTACTGGCAGCCCTGGTTGGCCGGCGAGAAGCTGCGCAGGTCCATCAGCACCGCATCGGCGCCCGCCGCCAGCCGCCGCATCGCCGGCTGCCAGGTGTCGGCGTGGCAGAAGAATTCATTGACGCGATAGCGGCCGTCCGGGTCCGGCCCCAGCGCGCGCTCCTTCAGCCGTCGTTGCAGGTCCGGCTCGTCGCGCACGAACTGGCGCGACAGCCGGCCGCCGACGAAATCGAGGAATTCGCGCGGCTCCACCGTGGTGGTGGCGAGGTCGGGGCCGGCGATCAGGCTGATGTCCCCGGCACGCAGCCAGCGGGTGTTGAGCGCATCGAACAGGCGTTCGCTGCGCGCGCCGAGCGCGAAGACCCGCAGCAGCAGCAGCGATGGTGCCTCGTCCTGCGCTTGCGCGGGGTCCGGCCCGGGCGTGGCGACACGCTGGCCGATGTGCGTGACGAGCTTGCAGGCGGCGAAGGCGACGAGGCCGGTGAAGGTCCACAGGAGGCCCTCGAACGCCAGCCCGATCGAATGCACCACGCCGAACAGCAGCCACATCGCGTCCAGCGTCAGCGCCTGGTCGCTGGTGCGGCGCGCGAGGTGCCGGCGGCCCAGCCACTGCAGCCACTGCCAGCCGGCGAATGCGGCCAGCAGCATGCCGCCCAGCATCAGGGCGAAGAAGGTGCCGGTGCCGCCCAGCCCCAGCAGCGACCCCGTCGCCACCGCCGTGCGCATCGCCGCCTCGCTCTGGCCGACGAGGCTTACCGTGACCTGCGAGCCGGTCACCGCCGCCACCATGAAGGCGAGCACCAGCGGACCGACTGCGCGCACGCGACGGCGCAGGAAGGCGAGCAGCAGCAGCGTCGGTGGCGCGTTGGTGAGTAGCCAGAAGGCGGCCGCCTGTGCGGCCGTCAGCTCGGGGTTGCGTGCCAGCGCGACGATCGCCAGCGCCAGCAGCAGGGCGAAGTAAACCCCGGCGATCTGCAGCCGCTGGCGCCGCGCCGCCGCGGCGATGAGGGTGATGCCCAGCACCGTGGGCCAGGCGTGGCACACCAGCAGCCACAGGAAGCGCATCAGCGGCACACCGGAATCGAGCGTGAACACCATCCACGCTGCGGCCAGCACGGCCGCGTAGGCGATGCCGCTGGCGAGCTGCACGGCCACCGCGCGGCGCAGCGAGCGGGCAGCCTGCGCCTGGGCAGGCGAAGGCGCCTTCGGCACCAGGCCGGCGACGATATCGAGCTGCAGTTGGACCGCAGGCGGCGGGAGGACGGTCGCCGGCGCCTCGGGACGTGCGTCGGGGCGCGCCTCCCCGCCTTCGGCCATCGAGCGCAGCACGGCGCGCCGGTACAGCGCCAGCAGCGCCATCGACACCGGCGCGGTGACGGCCGCGCTCACCAGCACCACGAAAGGCAGCATCCCGGTGGCGATCAGGGTCGCACCACTGGGCTCGCTCATCGCGATCTCCTTCCGCGGCCGGCGTTCGCGGTTCCGCGCTCAGTTCAGCTCAATCCAGTATAGGCGCCCGCCGCGACAAGGTTTCGCCACGTCCTGCGCCGGCGCTCAGCCGTTGCGACCGAGCCGATACACCGCCACGCTGGCGAGGAAGTTGGGTTCCTCCAGCACCAGCTTGCCCTCGTCGAAGGCCAGGCGCTCGCGCACCGCGATGCCGTTCATGTCGCACAGCGCGTCGAAATCGGCGATGGTGAAGAAGCGCACGTTGGGCGTGTTGTACCACTGGTGCGGCAGGCTTTCCGACACCGGCATGCGGCCGTTGAGGATGCTCTGCCTGTGGCGCCAGTAGCCGAAGTTGGGGAAGCTCACCACCGCCTCGCGGCCGACGCGCAGCATCTCTGCCAGGATGCCCTGGGTGTTGTGCATCGCCTGCAGCGACAGGCTCATGATGACGTGGTCGAAGAAGCCGCTCTCGATCCCGGTGAGGCCCTTCTCCATGTCCATCTGGATCACGTTGATGCCGCTGCGGATGGAGCTCACCAGCTTGTCGGGATCGTTCTCGACGCCATAGCCCTGCACCTGGCGCACCGCCATCAGGTGCTGCAGCAGGCTGCCGTCGCCGCAGCCGAGGTCGAGCACTTTCTCGCCCGGCTCGATCCACTGCGTGATCACATCGTAGTCGTAACGGTAGGCTGTCATCATTACACCTCGAGGCGGTCGAACCAGGCGCCGAGCAGCGCGTGGTAGCGCGCATCGTCGAGCAGGAAGGAGTCGTGGCCGGCCACGCTGTCGATCTCCGCATAGCTCACGTTGCGCCGGTTGTGCAGCAGCGCGTACACGATCTCGCGCGAACGCTCGGGGGCGAAGCGCCAGTCGGTCGAAAACGACACCACGAGGAAGTCGGCAGTCGCGCGTGCCAGCGCCGCGTTCAGGTTGCCGCCATGCTCGAAGGCAGGGTCGAAGTAGTCGAGCGCCTTGGTCGTCAGCAGGTAGGTGTTGGCGTCGAAGAAGCCGGCGAACTTCTCGCCCTGGTAGCGCAGGTAGGACTCGATCTCGAACTCGACGTCGTAGCTGTACACCGCCTTGCCGTGGCGCAGGCTGCGGCCGAATTTCTCCGCCATGGCGTCATCCGACAGGTAGGTGATGTGGCCGATCATGCGCGCCAGGCGCAGGCCGCGCTCGGGCACGATGCCGTGCTCGTAATAGTGGCCGCCGTGGAAGTCGGGGTCGGTGAGGATGGCCTGGCGCGCGACCTCGTTGAAAGCGATGTTCTGCGCGGTGAGCTTGGGCGCCGAGGCGATCACCGCGGCGTTGCCCACGCGCTCGGGGTATTGCAGCGTCCACGACAGCGCCTGCATGCCGCCCAGGCTGCCGCCGATCACCGCGGCGAGACGCTCGATGCCGAGCAGGTCGGCAAGCCGCGCCTGGCTGTGCACCCAGTCCTCGACGGTGACGAAAGGGAAGTCCGCGCCCCACAGCTTGCCGGTGGCCGGGTTGATCGTGTTGGGGCCGGACGAGCCGTAGCAACTGCCGAGGTTGTTCACACCGATGACGAAGAACTTGCGCGTGTCGAGCGGCTTGCCCGGGCCGACGAGGTTGTCCCACCAGCCGGTGCTGCCCGGCTGGCCGGCATAGGTGCCGGCCACATGGTGGGAGCCTGACAGCGCGTGGCACACCAGCACCGCGTTGCTGCGCGCGGCGTTGAGCGTGCCGTAGGTTTCGTACACCAGTTCGTAGTCGTTCAGCGTGCCGCCGCTGCGCAAGGGCAGCGGCTCGGTGAAGCGCGCCGTTTGCGGCGCGACGGTGCCGACGGATTGAGGTTGGATCATGGTCGTGGTCTGAAAACAAAAAACCCAGCCGGCTTCAAACGCGGACTGGGTCGCCCTCGCTTTAGCCGAATTTATTGAGCGCCCGCAAGCTGTTGGTTCAAATCAGCGCTATCGGCCGAAAGTAGCGTCCCGCTCGGGAAAAGTCAAACCGCCGGCGTGATAAGATTTTTGCTCGTCACCCCCGCCACGCATGTCGTTCACACCATGATCCAGGTCACCGTCAATGGCCAGCGCGAAGCGCTGCAAGCCGAGCTCACCGTCCTCGCCCTGCTCGAATCCCGCGGCCTCGTCGGCAAGCGGCTGGCGGTCGAGCGCAACGGCGAGATCGTGCCCAAGGCGCGCCACGCCGAAGTGAAACTCGCCGACGGCGACCGCCTCGAAATCGTCGTCGCCGTCGGCGGCGGGTGAGCGACCGCTCCCTCCCCTCCGAGGGGGAGGAGTCAAAAGGTTCTCTTCGGGCAGTGCCACTATCCGGCCTCAATTCAAACTCTGCATCCAGGTCCCCACCATGAACGACCCCCTGGTCATCGCCGGCAAGTCATACCATTCCCGCCTGCTCGTCGGCACCGGCAAGTACAAGGATTTCGCCGAGACGCGCGAAGCGATCGACGCCAGTGGCGCCGAGATCGTCACCGTCGCCATCCGCCGCACCAACATCGGCCAGAACCCGGGCGAGCCCAACCTGCTCGACGTGCTGCCGCCGGAGAAGTTCACCATCCTGCCCAACACCGCCGGCTGCTACACCGCCGACGACGCGGTGCGCACCCTGCGCCTGGCGCGCGAGCTGCTGGACGGCCACGCGCTGGTGAAGCTCGAAGTGCTCGGCGACCCCAAGTCGCTGTTCCCCAACATGCCCGAGACGCTGAAGGCCGCCGAAACCCTGGTGAAGGACGGCTTCGACGTCATGGTGTACTGCGCCGACGACCCCATCCAGGCGAAGATGCTCGAAGAGATCGGCTGCGTCGCGGTGATGCCGCTGGCCTCGCTGATCGGTTCCGGCATGGGCATCCTCAACCCGTGGAACCTGCGCCTGATCATCGACAACGCCAAGGTGCCGGTGCTGGTCGATGCCGGCGTGGGCACCGCGTCGGATGCCGCCATTGCGATGGAGCTGGGCTGCGACGGCGTGCTGATGAACACGGCCATCGCCGCCGCCGGCCGCCCGGTGCTGATGGCGAGCGCGATGAAGAAGGCGGTCGAGGCCGGCCGCGAGGCCTTCCTTGCTGGGCGCATGCCGCGCAAGTTCTACTCGGCCGACCCGAGCTCGCCGACCCAGGGCCTGATCGGTTCATGAGCGAAGTGCCCAACGACGGCGCGGCCGCCGACCCGCAGCAGGTGGCCGGCGTGGAGATCATCGGCCGCGACAGCCCCGAACATCGCTTCTCCAGCCGCAGCATCCGCAGCTTCGTGCTGCGCCAGGGACGCATGTCGGAAGCGCAGCAGCGCTATCTGGATGACATGCTGCCGAAAGTCGGCATCGACTACCGCGCCGCGCCGCTGGACCTGGATGCCGCCTTCGGCCGCCAGGCGCCGAAGATCCTCGAGATCGGCTTCGGCATGGGCGAAACCACCGCGAAGATCGCCGCGGCAATGCCCGGCCACGACTTCCTCGGTATCGAAGTGCATACGCCGGGCGTGGGCGCGCTGTGCAAGCTGATCGCCGAGGGCAAGCTGACCAACCTGCGCATCATGCAGCACGACGCGGTGGAGGTGATGCGCGACATGATCGCCGACGGCGAGCTTGCCGGCGTGCACATCTTCTTCCCCGACCCCTGGCGCAAGAAGCGGCACTTCAAGCGCCGCATCATCCAGCCGGATTTCGTCGCGCTGGTCGCGCAGAAGCTCGCGCCCGGCGGCTACCTGCATTGCGCCACCGACTGGGAAGACTACGCGCACTGGATGCTTGACGTGATCTCCGCCGAGCCGGCGCTGCAGAACACCGCCGACGGCTTCGCGCCGCGTCCCGACTACCGGCCGCTGACGAAGTTCGAGAACCGCGGCCTGAAGCTGGGCCACGGCGTGTGGGACCTGCTGTTCCGTCGGCGCGGCGGCTGAAGGAGAGCGCGGCGTGATCCGTAAGCTGTTCCGCTTCGTGCTGGGGGTGGTGCGCTTCATCGGCCGCAGCATCGAGTTCTTCGCGCGCGGCGTGATCTACCTGCTCGTCGCGCTGATGTTCGGCGTCTTCGTCGCCATCTTCATGCATCCCGCGCCGCAGGTGCCGCAGGGCGCCGCGCTGGTGCTGCGGCCGACCGGCACCATCGTCGAACAGGCTGTGCTCGACGAGCCTTTCGCCCTGCTGCGCGCGGGCGGCGTGTCGGCCGGGCGGGTGGTGCTGTCGGAACAGCTCGAGGCCATCCGCGCGGCGGCCGGCGACGAGCGCATCGCCGCGCTGGTGATCGAGACCGACCGCCTGCAAGGCGCCGGCCTGTCCAAGCTCTCCGAACTGCGCGAGGCCATCGCCGCCTTCAAGGCGTCGGGCAAGCCCGTGCTGGCGCGCGGTGATCACTACGACCAGGCGCAGTACTACCTGGCCACCGTCGCCGACGAGGTGCATCTGGCGCCGGACGGCTTCGTGCTGATACGCGGCCTGGCGCGCTACGGCATGTACTTCAAGGACGCCCTCGACCGCCTGGGCATCAAGGTGCGCGTGTTCCGCGTCGGCGAGTACAAGTCCTTCGCCGAGCCTTTCACCCGCAACGACATGTCCGAGGAGGACCGCGCCTCTTCGCGCGATCTGCTCGAGGGCTTGTGGACGCAGCTCCGCGACGCCGTGGCCAGCAGCCGCAAGCTCGCCCCGGATGCGGTGGACGCATACGTCAATGGCTATCGCGACGTGCTTGCGGCGGCCGGCGGCGATGCCGCGCAGGCGGCGCTCGGTGCGCGCCTGGTGGATCGCCTCAGCACGCGCGACCAGTGGCGCGCCCTGCTGATGGAGCGCGTCGGCCGCGACAGCGCGGGCAAGGACTTCCGCCAGATCGAGGCCGACGCCTACCTCGAGGCGGTGCGGCGGGCGCGTCCGGCGGCGAGCGATCGCATCGCGGTGATCGTCGCCCAGGGCACCATCATCGACGGCGAGGAACCGGCCGGCGTGGTGGCGGGCGACACCTACGCGCGGCTCATCCGCGAGGCGCGCGAGGACGACGCGGTGAAGGCCGTGCTGCTGCGCATCGACAGCCCCGGCGGCAGCGCCTTCGCGTCCGAACTGATCCGGCGCGAGCTGGAGCTGACGCGGCAGGCCGGCAAGCCGGTGGTGGCGTCGATGAGCTCGGTGGCGGCTTCGGGCGGCTACTGGATCGCTGCCGGTGCCGACGAGATCTGGGCGGCGCCGGCCACGCTCACCGGCTCGATCGGCATCTTCGCCCTCTTCCCGGAAATCGACGAGCCGCTCAAGCGCCTGGGCATCAGCGTGGACGGGGTGGCGACGTCGCCGCTCGCGGCGTCCTTCGATCCGCGCCGGCCGCTCGATCCGGCGGCCGCCGAAGCGATGCAACTGGGTATCGAGCATGGCTACCGGCGTTTCCTCGACACGGTGGCGAAGGCGCGCCGCATGAGCGTTGCCGATGTCGACAAGGTGGCGCGCGGCCGCGTGTGGACGGGACAGGCTGCCGCGGGTCTCGGCCTCGTCGATCAGGTCGGCGGCCTCGACGCCGCGCTTGCGGCGACCGCGCGCCGCGCCGGGCTCAGCGATTACGAGGTGGTGTGGCCGGAGGCGATCGAGTCCATCGAGCAGCGGCTGATGCGCCGACTGATCGGCCTCGCGGGCAAGGTCGACGCGCTGCAGGGCTTCGCCCAAGGGGCGGCATCGCCGCTTGGCGCCACCCTGGCGGACATGCAGCGCGGCGCGCGCGAGCTGACGCGCTGGAACGATCCGCAGCACCGCTACGTGCATTGCCTGTGTGAATCCCCCTGAGCCTGCGGCCGGCCGGATGGCTGCCGCAGGCTGCATGCTCGACACCACGATGAAGGAGACCACTGCATGAAGATCAGCAGCCAGAGCTTCAATGATGGGCAGCGCATCCCCGGCGAGTTCGCCTTCTGCATTCCGGCGGCCGAGGGCCATGTCTGCCTGGGCAGGAACCTGAACCCGCAGCTCGCGTGGACGGACGTCCCTGCGGCAACGAAATCCTTCGCGCTGATCTGCCACGACCCCGACGTCCCCAGCCGAGGCGACGACGTCAACCAGGAAGGCCGCACCGTGCCGGCCAGCCTGCCGCGCGTCGATTTCTTCCACTGGGTGGTGGTGGACCTGCCGGCCGACCTGCGCGCGATCGACGCCGGCCACTTCTCGTCCGAAGTCACGCCGGGCGGCAAGCCCGGCCCCGAGGCGGCGCTCGGCGCGCGTCACGGCGTGAATGACTACACCGCCTGGTTTGCCGGCGACGAGGCGATGAAGGGCGACTACCACGGCTACGACGGCCCCTGCCCGCCGTGGAACGACGAGATCGTCCATCACTACGTGTTCACGCTCTACGCGCTCGACGTGCCGCGCTGTGCCGTCGAAGGCCGCTTCACCGGCGGTGACGTGCGTGCGGCGATCGCCGGTCATGTGCTGGCCGAGGCGAAGCTCACCGGCACCTACACGCTGAATCCGTCCCTCGGCGCCTGAGCCGGGACGATCGTCCGCGCCGGCCGCCCGCGGCGGCGCCGACGGCGACAGTCGTCACACGTGGAAGACCGGGCTGGCTGAGCGCCGCGCCGCCTCCACTCCTAACCGTCCCTGAGGAACACCTGCAGCAACTCGTTGAGGAAGCGCTGGCCCTGCAGCGTCGGGCGCAACTGAGCGTCGCTGGCGTCGAGCAGGCCGCGCTCGCGTGCCTGGCGCAGCTCGTCGGCCACGGCGGCGAGCGGCACGCCGGTGCGCGCGGCAAACAGGTTCGCCGGCACGCCGCCGGTGAGGCGCAGCGCGTTCATCATGAATTCGAAGGGCAGCTCGGTGGTGCCCACCTCGCGCGCCTCCTGGATGAAATCGCCGCGCGCGGCACCTTCGAGGTAGCGCGTCGGGTGCTTGTGGCGCATCTCGCGGCGGATGCCCTCGTGGCTGGAGAGCTTGCCGTGCGCGCCGGGGCCGATGCCGAGGTAGTCGCCGAACGTCCAGTAGTTGAGGTTGTGCACGCACTGCTGGCCGGGTCGGGCGAAGGCGGAGGTCTCGTAGTGATCGAAGCCTGCACCCGCCAGCGTGTCCTCGATCGCCTGCTGCATGTCGGCGGCGGCGTCGTCGTCGGGCAGGGGCGGCGGGTGGTGGGCGAAGGGCGTGTTCGGTTCCAGCGTCAGGTGGTAGCAGGACAGATGGCTTGCGCCGAAGCCGAGCGCGGTGCGCAGGTCGGCCAGCGCCATGTCCAGGCCCTGTTCGGGCAGCGCGTACATCAGGTCGAGGTTCACCCGCTCGAAGTGCGTCTGCGCGATGTCGATCGCGCGGCGTGCCTCGTCGCCGCCGTGAATGCGGCCGATGCGCGCGAGCATGCCGTCGTCGAAGCTCTGGATGCCCAGCGACAGCCGGTTGACGCCGGCGGCGCGGTAGTCGCGGAAGCGCGCCGCCTCCACCGTGCCGGGGTTGGCTTCCAGCGTGATCTCGGCCAGCGGATCGAGCGGCAGCAGCATGCGGATGGCGGTCAGCACGCGGTCCAGCCCCGCGGCCGACATCAGGCTGGGCGTGCCGCCGCCGAAGAACACGCTGTGCACCCGCCGTCCCCACACCTGCGGCAGCGCCGCCTGCAGGTCGGCGATCACCGCGTCGATCCACTCCGCCTCTGGAATGCCTGCGTCGCCGCGCGGCGCGTGCGAATTGAAGTCGCAGTAAGGGCACTTGCGCACGCACCAGGGGAAATGCACGTACAGCGACAAGGGCGGCGGTGCGCTCAGTCGCGGGCGCTCGGGCAGGGGCACTGCGCGCTGCGGCGAAGCGGCAGGTTGCAGCGGAATGATGCGGCGTTCGTTCATCGGGTGGGTCGCGTCACAGCGGATGCCGCTTCAGGCGGTCGAGCAGGTGGCGCATCGCGGCGCCGCGATGGCTCAGGCTGTTCTTGAGCTTGGCGTCCAGCTCGGCAGCAGTCTGTTCGAGGTCGGGCAGCCAGAACAGCGGGTCGTAGCCGAAACCGCCTTCGCCGCGCGCCGCCTCGAGAATGGTGCCCCGCCACTCGCCGTCGGCGATCAGCGGGCGCGGATCCTCCGCATGCCGCACCAGCACCACGCTGGAGTAGAAATACGCGCGCCGGTCGCTCACGCCCGCCAGCTTTTCCAGCAGCAGGGCGTTGTTGCGCGCGTCGGACCTGGGCTCGCCGGCGAAGCGCGCCGACTGCACGCCGGGCGCACCACCCAGCGCCTCGACGCACAGGCCGGAATCGTCCGCGACCGCCGGCAGGCCGGTCGCGGCGGCGGCATGGCGCGCCTTGGCCAGGGCGTTCTCGACGAAGGTGAAATGCGGCTCCTCGGCTTCGCTGACACCCAGCGCGGATTGCGGGATCACCTCGATGCCGAGCGGCGCGAGCAGGGCCTGCATCTCGGCGGCCTTCTTGGCGTTGTTGCTGGCGAGGACAAGTCGTTTGCTCATGGCTCAGGCTCCGGAGACGGCGCTGCGCTGCAGTTCGTTCAGGCGCCGGATGCCGCCTTCGGCGAGATCGAGCAGCGCGTTGAGTTCGGCGCGCGAGAAGGCGGCGCCTTCCGCCGTTCCCTGCACCTCGATGAGACCGCCGGCGGCGGTCATCACCACGTTCATGTCGGTGTCGCAGTCCGAGTCTTCCGCATAGTCGAGGTCGAGCACCGGCACGCCTTGATGGATGCCGACCGACACGGCAGCGACGAAATCGCTCATCGGGCTCCCTTGGAGCTTGCCTGCGGCGACAAGTTTCTGCAGCGCGTCGTGCACCGCCACGCAGGCGCCGGTGATCGCCGCGGTGCGGGTGCCGCCGTCGGCCTGCAGCACGTCGCAGTCGATGACGATCTGGCGCTCGCCGAGCGCGGCGAGGTCCACCACCGCGCGCAGGCTGCGGCCGATCAGGCGCTGGATCTCCTGCGTGCGGCCGCTCTGCTTGCCTTTGGCGGCCTCGCGCGCGCTGCGCGTGTGGGTGGCGCGCGGCAGCATGCCGTATTCGGCGGTGAGCCAGCCCTGGCCCTTGCCGCGCAGGAAGCCGGGCACGCTGTCCTCGACGCTGGCGGTGCACAGCACGCGGGTGTCGCCGAATTCGACCAGCACCGAACCTTCGGCGTGGCGGGTGTAGCCGCGGGTGAGGCGGACGGGACGGAGTTCGTCGGGCTGGCGCTGGCTGGGTCGCATGGTGTTCCTCGGTCAGGGTTTGTCGAATTTGTTGATGGCGGCGTTGATCTCGGCGATGGCGCGTTCGATTTCCTCTTCGGAGAGCTCGACGCCTGTGCCGGTCGAGCCCTGGCGCTCGCCCTGGAAGAGGTCGATGCGGGTGGTGTGTTCGTCCAGCGCCATGGTGCGGGTGGAAATGCTGTCGACCGCCGGCGGCGCGGACTCGTCCTGCCAGGACATCGCGATCAGCGACATGTTGTCGGCGGTGGCGCCGGCGTTGGCTTCCGCACGGTCCAGCAGCAGGGGCACGCCCTGCATGACCGATTTGCCGGCCAGACCGAGCACCAGGCTCGCGTCGCCAACGGGCGACCAGACGCCGTCGCTGCACAGCGCGATGACATCGCCATTACACAGCCGGGTGCCGCGCGAGAACTCGATCTGCGGCGGCTGCATGCCGCCCAGGCAGGAGTAGATGCGGTTGCGCCCGGGGTGATTGACCGCCTCGCGTGCCTCGAGCAGCCCCTGGTCGATCATCAACTGCACCCGCGAGTGGTCGCGCGTCTGCGCGTGGATGTGGCCGTGGCGCAGCAGGTACAGGCGCGAATCGCCGGCATGCGCCCACCACGCCACGCCTTCCTGCACCACGCAGGCGACGATGGTGGTGCGTGGGGATTCGGGCAGCTTGCGGTCGAAGCTGTAATCGAGGATGGCATGATGCGCGTTGGTCAGCGCGCGCGACAGGAACAGCGCGGGCTCGCGCAAGGCCGGCTGGGCGTCGCGCTGGAAGGAGCGGGTGATTACTTGCGCCGCCAGTTGCGCGGCGATCTCGCCGTGCTGGTGCCCGCCCATGCCGTCGGCCACCAGCATCAGCAGCGCATCGCGCGAATAGCAGTAGGCGATGCGGTCCTGGTTGCTGCGGCGCTGGCCGATGCGGCTTTCCTGGTAGATCGTGAAACGCATGCTCATGCCCTCACTTGCGGCCGATGAAGGACTTCAGGCGGGTGCTGATGTCGGTGAACCAGGGGGGCGGCGCCGTGGTGCCGGGTTGGGACTGCATCAGGGCCTTCTGCAGGGCGTAGACGCTCTGCGGTCGTTGCAGCGGATCGATGCGCAGGCACCAGTCGACCAGCCCGAGCAGGTGGTTCGAGTAGCGCCCGGCCTGCGTCTTCGCCAGCGCCTGCAGCGTGTCCTGTCTGACCCGCTCGTCGGCGCGTGGCGGCGCGCTGCCGGTGATGCAGGCGTGCAGGCTGGCACCGACGCTGTAGATGTCGCTCCAAGGCCCGAGGCCATTGCGGCCTTCGTACTGCTCGGGCGAGGCGAAGCCGGGCGTGTACATGGGCTTCAGGATGGGCTGGTCGGTCATCAGCGTCTGCCGCGCGGCGCCGAAGTCCAGCAGCACCGGCGTGCCGTCATTGCGCAGGTAGATGTTGGAAGGTTTGATGTCCAGGTGCAGCAGCTTGTGCGCGTGCACTTCACGCAGGCCGTTGAGCATGCGCGCGAACACCGCGCGGATGAAGCTCTCGCGCAGGCCCTCGCGATGGCGCTGGATGTATTCGTGCAGGGTGCGGCCGCGCTCGAACTGCATCACCATGTACACGGTGCCGTTGGCGCGGAAGAAGTTAAGCACCCGCACCACGTTGGGGTGCATCAGCTTGGCGAGGGCGCGGCCCTCCTCGAAGAAGCACTTCATGCCGTAGCGGAAGGCAGGCAGGTTCTGCTCCGAAACCTGCGGCTCGATTCCCCCGTCTGGACGCAGCGCGATCGAGTTGGGGAGGTATTCCTTCAGCGCGACCGGCGTGCCGTCGGTGTCGACCGCGAGATAGACGATGGAAAAGCCGCCGACCGACAACTGGCGCTCAATCCGGTAGCGATCGAGCTGGTAACCCTGAGGCAGCGCGCGGTTGGCTTGAGGCGGCATCTTCGGCGGGGATAAGATTCGGCTTTCCGCCGCATTTTCCTGACTGGACGCTGCAGTTTACTCGATCGCGGCACGACCGCTGCAGCTTCCCGGAGACTTGAATGGTCCACAGCATGACCGGGTTCGCGGTACAGAACCGCGACCTCGGTGCCGTCACGCTTCACCTCGAGTTGCGCAGCGTCAACTCGCGCTATCTCGACCTCTCCTTCCGCATCGCCGACGACCTGCGCCAGGCCGAGCCGGCCCTGCGTGAGCGCATCAGTGCGCGCCTGACGCGCGGCAAGGTGGAGTGCCGCCTCAACCTGCAGACCAACGACGCCGCGCCGCGCAGCCTGGCGATCAACGGTGCGCTGATCGCGCAACTGGCCGAGGCGCAGGCCGCGGTGCGCGAGCGCATGCCCGATGCCAGGCCGCTGTCGGTCTCCGACGTGCTGCGCTGGCCCGGCATGCTGGCCGACGACAGCCTCGCCTTCGAGCAACTGCAGCCGGCGATCGCCGCGCTCATCGACGCCGCCCTCGACGAATTCGTGGCCACCCGCCGCCGCGAGGGCGACAAGCTCTCCGACATGATCCGCGAGCGCGTCGTGCGCATGCGCGAGCTGGTCGCCACCGCGGCGCCGCGCATGCCGCTGATCGTCGCCGAATACCAGGACAGGCTCACCGTCCGGCTGCGCGAGGCGGTGGCCGCGCTCGACGAGGACCGCATCCGCCAGGAGGTCGCGCTCTACGCCCAGCGCATCGATGTCGCCGAGGAGCTGACGCGGCTCACCACCCACCTGGACGAAGTCGAGCGCATCCTCAAGGCAGGCGGCTCTGCCGGCAAACGGCTGGATTTCCTGATGCAGGAGCTCAACCGCGAAGCCAACACCCTCGCCTCCAAGTCGCCGGCGACCGACATCACCGGCATCGCCATGGAGATGAAGGTGCTCATCGAGCAGATTCGCGAGCAGGTCCAGAACATCGAGTGAGGACGCCAGACATGCCGGGAACCCTGTTCGTCGTCACTGCCCCTTCCGGTGCCGGCAAGACCACGCTGGTGCGCGGCCTGTTGCAGCGCGATGCGCGCGTGCAACTGTCGGTCTCCTTCACCACGCGCGCGCCGCGCGCGGGCGAGCAGAACGGCCGCGAGTATCACTTCGTCGATCTGGCGACCTTCCGCGCGCTGCGCGACCGCGGCGAGTTTCTCGAATGGGCCGAGGTGCACGGGAATTATTACGCCACTTCCAAGGTTTGGTTGAAGGAGCAGGTGGCCGCCGGCCGCGACACCCTGCTCGAGATCGACTGGCAGGGTGCGCAGCAGGTGCGCAAGGCCTTCCCCGATGCGGTGGGGGTGTTCATCCTGCCGCCTTCGCTGGATGAGCTGGAAAAGCGCCTGCGCGGGCGCAACACCGACAGTGACGACGTCATCAGTCGCAGGCTGCTGGCGGCGCGTGGCGAGATGCGCCATGTGGCGGAGTTCGACTACGTTATAATTAACAATGAGTTGCAGGAGGCACTTGAAGACCTGGTTGCCGTCGTGCGGGCCGCGAGGCTGCGCTACGCCCCCCAGCACCTGCGCCACCCGCAATATTTCGACTTTCTCGAACAGGATTGAACATGGCCCGCATCACCGTCGAAGACTGCCTGAAAAGGATTCCCAACCGCTTCCAGCTCACCCTTGCCGCGACCTACCGGGCGCGCCAGCTCACCATCGGCAGCTCGCCGCAGATCGACATCGACCCGCACAACAAGGACAAGCCCACGGTCATCGCGCTGCGCGAAGTCGCAGCCGGCAAGGTCGGCCTCGAGATGCTCAATCGCGGCCAGGCCTGAGCCTGACCCCGGGGGAATTCCATGTCTGACAGTGACGTGACCATTCCCCCGCCGCTGGCCATCCCGCCAGCGTCTCCGGTGCTCGCGCTTGATTTCGCGCAGCTGAAGGAGAAGATTTCCGGCTACCTCAAGGCCGAGGACGTCGGCCGCGTCGAGGCGGCCTACCACTTCGCCGCCAATGCCCACAACGGCCAGTTCCGCATCAGCGGCGACCCCTACATTTCGCACCCGGTCGCCGTCGCCTCCATCGTCGCCGACTGGCACCTGGACCCCCAGGCCCTGATCGCCGCGCTGCTGCACGATGTGATGGAGGACACCCACATCGCCAAGGCGGAGATCGCCGAACGCTTCGGCAAGGTGTCGGCGGAGCTGGTCGACGGCCTGTCCAAGCTCGACAAGATCGAGTTCCGCTCGCACGAGGAAGCGCAGGCGGAGAACTTCCGCAAGATGCTGCTGGCGATGGCCAGCGACCTGCGCGTGATCCTGATCAAGCTCGCCGACCGCATGCACAACATGCGTACGCTCGACGCGGTACGGCCGGCCAAGCGCCGCCGCATCGCCAACGAGACGCTCGAGATCTACGCGCCGATCGCCAACCGGCTCGGCCTCAACGACCTGTTCCGCGAGCTGCAGGAGCTGTCGTTCGAGCACAAGTACCCGCTGCGCTTCCGCGTGCTGTCGAAGGCGATCCGCGCCGCACGCGGAAACCGCCGCGAAGTGGTGGGCAAGGTGCTCGCCGCGCTCGAGGAGCGCCTGCCGCAATGGGGCATCGAGGCCGAGGTGCAGGGCCGCGAGAAGCACTTGTACGGCATCTACCGCAAGATGCTGGAAAAGCACCTGTCGTTTTCGCAGGTGCTCGACATCTACGGCTTCCGCGTCATCGTCAAGGACGTGCCGAGCTGCTATCTGGCGCTGGGCGCGCTGCACTCGATGTACAAGCCGGTGCCGGGCAAGTTCAAGGACTACCTCGCCATCCCCAAGGCCAACGGCTACCAGAGCCTGCACACGACGCTGATCGGCCCCTTCGGCATGCCGGTCGAGGTGCAGATCCGCACGCGCGAGATGCACCACATCGCCGAGGCCGGCGTCGCCTCGCACTGGCTGTACAAGGAAGACGAGAAGACCCTCACCGAGCTGCAGCAGAAGACGCACAGTTGGCTGCAGTCGCTGCTCGAGCTGCAGTCGGCCTCCGGCGAAGCCACGGAATTCCTCGAGCACGTGAAGATCGACCTCTTCCCGGGCGAGGTCTATGCGTTCTCGCCCAAGGGCAAGATCTTCTCGCTGCCCAAGGGCTCGACGCCGGTGGACTTCGCGTACGCGGTGCATACCGACGTCGGCAACCGCTGCGTCGCGTGCCGCATCAACGGCGACCTGATGCCGCTGCGCAGCGAGTTGCGCAATGGCGACCAGGTCGAGATCATCACCGCGGCGCATGCCAACCCGAACCCGGCCTGGCTGTCCTACGTGCGCACGGGCAAGGCGCGCGCGCAGATCCGCCATTTCATGAAGAGCGCGCAGCAGGACGAGTCGGTGGCGCTGGGCGAGCGCCTGCTCAACCAGGCCCTGCGCCCGCACGGCCTCACGCTGGGGCAGATCTCCACCTTCGCGTGGGATCGCTTCCTGCGCGACCGCGGCGTGCGCAACAAGAAGGAAGTCTTCGCCGACCTGGGCCTCGGCAAACGCCTGCCGGCGATCATCGCGCGGCGCCTGTCTCAGGCCCAGGACATGGAGTCCGGCCGCCCCGACGTGGTCAAGCCCAAGCCGGCGGGTGCGATCACCATCCGCGGCTCGGAAGGCATCGCGGTGCAACTGGCGCGCTGCTGCAATCCGATTCCGGGCGACCCCATCATCGGCACGATACGCAAGGGCCAGGGCCTGGAAGTGCACCTGCACGACTGTCCTGCCGTCGCCAAGCTGCGGGGCGACCGCGGGCGCTGGGTCGATGTGGAATGGGAGCCCGGCAGCGAGCGCCTGTTCGACGTCCGCATTCGCGTGCTGACCCAGAACCAGCGCGGCGTGCTGGCCAAGGTCGCAAGCTCGATCTCCGAGGAAGACTGCAACATCCAGACAGTGAATATGGACAACGAGCAGGGCGAATACACCGCGCTCAACCTCACGCTGCAGGTGCGCGACCGCATGCACCTGGCGCGCGTGATGCGCGCGGTGCGCCGCATCCCGGAAGTGGTGCGCATCGGCCGCGTGCGCGGCGACGGCCGCGTCGGCTGAACGCAGCGGCGGGCCGATCGGCTAGAATCACGCCAGTTCATTGGGAGAGGGCCGACATGGCGACGTACGAATCCGATCACACCAAGTTCATGCGCGAATGGCTGCAGAAGAACCCGCAGGAAGTCACCGAGCAGAAGAAGGGGCGCGCGCTGTGGTGGGACAAGCCGCAAACGCTGGAAGAGCAGCGTCGCTTCTCGGAAAGCTGCGTGCCGGTGAAGGCGTACTACTACGACGCCAATCATTGATCACGGTGCCGCGCCGGCCGCTTGCGGGCCGGGCGCGGGCATGCAGTGCAGGACGCGTGGGCGGGCTTGTCCTGCCCACGCGCCTTTGTGCGTCCGCCTTGCGCAGGAACGCCTGAAGCGATGAGCCTGTCAGCGGGCCTGCCGGCACGGCTGGCCTTCATCGACGTCGAGACCACCGGTGCCCATCCGGTGCGCGACCGCGTCACCGAGATCGCCATCCTGCGTGTCGAAGAAGGGCACGTGGTGGCGCGCTGGGAGAGCCTGGTCAATCCCGGCATGCCCATCCCGCGCATGATCCAGGACCTGATCGGCATCACCGACGACATGGTGGCACAGGCGCCGCCTTTTGCCGCGCTGGCCGACAGCGTCGCGATGCTGCTCGAGGACTGCGTGTTCGTCGCGCACAACGCGCGCTTCGACTACGGCTTCATCAAGAACGAGTTCGCGCGTGCGGGCCGCACGTTCGACGCGCCGGTGCTGTGCACCGTCAAGCTGTCGCGCGCCCTGAATCCCGAGCATCACCGCCACGGACTCGACGCGTTGATCGAGCGTCACGGGCTGGTGTGCGATGCGCGCCACCGCGCGATGGGCGATACCGAGGTGCTGTGGCAGTTCGCGCGGCTGATGAGCGAACGTTTCGCGCCGGAAGTCGTTGCACGCGCGGCAGACCGCGCCATGAAGGCGGCACCGCATCCCCCGGGCCTGCCCGAAGGCATGCTGGAAGCGGTGCCGGACTCGCCCGGCGTCTATCTCTTCCACGCCGAGCCCGAGCCGCCGCCCGCCGGGCGCAGCGATCGCCCGCTTTACGTCGGCCGCAGCCTCAACCTGCGCGGCAGGGTGCGGGAGCATTTCTCCGCCGGGGCCAAGGGCCGCGACGCCGAGCTCGCACGCCAGGTGAGGCGGGTGGACTGGATCGAGACGGCGGGTGAACTCGGCGCGCTGCTGCTCGAGGCCGAACTGCTGCGGCAGTTGCGTCCCACGGCGAACCGCGTCGCGGAGTCGGGCGAGGCTGCCTTCGCCCTGCGCCTGATCGCCAACCGCAAGCGTGCGCCGATCTACGAACGGGTGCCGATCGCCGGCACCGACCCGCTGGGCTGGGAAGGGCTCCATGGCGCCTTCCGCAACCGCCGCGAGGCCGACAACCTGCTGCGAGAGCTTGCGCTGCTGTACCGCTTGTGCCCGCGCCGCCTTGGCCTCGAGCCCGGCACCAGCGGCGCCTGCGCCGCGCATCTGTCGCGGCGTTGCGCCGGCGTGTGCGCGGGGCGTGAATCTGTTGCGGAGCACGATGCGCGGCTGGCGGGCGCGCTGGCGTCGACGGGGCTCAAGCGCTGGCCCTGGGCAGGGGCGGTGATCGTCGCCGAGCGTCACGCGGACAGCGGGCGCGAGGCCTTCCATGCGTTCGACCACTGGTGCCACCTGGGCAGCGTCGAGCGGCGCGAAGAACTGCCGGCGCTGCTTGCGGCCGCCGAACGCCGCTTCGAACTCGACACCTGGCGCATGCTCGGCCGCTGGCTGGCTGTGCCGGCTCACCTGGCGGCGATCGAACCCGTCCCGGTGTGATGCTGCACGCCGCCACTGCGTGCGCCAGTGGCGCGACGCGCGGAATGCTCAGTGCGCAGCGCAGTTGCGCAACTGCGACAGCTTGTCGAGCACGACCCGGCGGCGCCCTTCGGTGCGGATCAGGCCGTCGCGCGCAAAGCGCGACAGCACCCGGGAAAAGGTCTCGGGCGTGAGGTTGAGTTGCGCAGCGATCGTCTGCTTGTCGCTGGACAGGTGGATTTCCCACTGCTCGGCGTCTTCGGGTGCGAGCTGGGCAAGATACTGGGCGACGCGCTGGGTGCTGTTCAATTGCACGCAAAGCTGCAGATGGGCCATCAGTTCGTAGGCCGCCGCGGCCAGCCGCGCGGTGATGGCCTGCGAGAAGGCGGCCGTTTCGGCCATCGCCTGGCGGAAAGCGGCCACCGGAACGACCAGCAGCCGGCTGCGGCGCTGCGCCTGGATGGTCGCCATGTAGGGACGGCCGAGCAACGCCGCCTCCTCGCCGCAGAGGTCGCCGGAGCCCACCAGACGCAGGAGTTTTTCGTTGCCCGTCGGCGACAGCAGGACACAGCGCACCTCGCCGTCGAGGATCACATGTACGCCAGTGGCGACGTCCGGGGCCTGTGCGAGAATCTCGCCGCGTTCCGCACGGATCAGCTTCGAAGCCGAGATCATGCGCGCGAGGGCGGCGTCGGTGAGCAGGTCGAAAGGAGGAATGCGCTGGAGCTGGGGAATCGAAGGTGCCGGAATCTCGTAATGCATGTTCGTGGCTCCTGGACAGTGAGGCGCGGTGCGCGGCGATGCAGTCATGAAGTCTAGTTGCCATGCTGGCGGTATCCAATGCAGCGCCCCGGAGCATTCGTGGCATTCCATACCTCGAAGGAGGTATTCGGGCCGAATCCAACGTGGCGGACGATCCGGCGGCCGCAGTTCGACAGGAGATTGGTCATGGCGCTGAAGCTGCCGCGCTGGCTCGTCAGGCACTCGATCCTGCTGGTGGTGGCCCTGGCGCTCGTCGCGCTGGCCCTGATCGGCCTTGCCGGCATGAGTGCGTCGGTGATGGTGGCCGAGAGCATGCAGGGCAGCGCCAATGCGATCAACGTGGCCGGCAGCCTGCGCCGCCTGACCTACCGCGTCACCGCGCTCGTCGTCACCGATGCACTGAGCGACGGCGTGCCGGGCGAGCGGGTGCGCGAGGCGATCGCCGATTTCGAGCGCGACCTTGCGCATCCGGCGCTGCAGCGCTTCCTGCAGCGCGACCCGGGCGGCCTGTTTGCCGCCACTTATCGTGGTGTCGAAGCGGCCTGGCGCAGCAGCCTGCGGCCGCGGCTCGAGGAGACGGCGCGCGAAGGCGGGGCGCCGCTGGCGCGCGCCAACGTCGAGCGGCTGCTGGTGGAAATCGATCCTTTCGTCAACCAGCTCGACACGCTGGTGACGGTGCTCGAACAAGATACCGAGGCGCGCATCGCCGACCTGCGACAGATCCTCGCCGTCGCCATTGCCGCCGTCCTCGTCGTCATCGCGATGGCACTGCTGCTCCTTCATCGCTCGGTGCACCGCCCGCTGATGGAGCTGTTGCGTGCCGCGCGGGAGATCGCGCGGGGCGATCTGTCCGCGCGCGTGGTGCATGTCGGCCATGACGAGCTGGGCCGCGTCGGCGCCACCTTCAACCTGATGGCCAGCGAGATGTCGCGCCAGTACCAGACGCTGGAACAGCGCGTGGCGGAAAAGACCGCCGAACTGCAACGCACCAACCGCTCGCTGGAACTGCTCTACCACGCCATCGCGCGCCTGTACCAGACGCCGACCGCGCCCGAAGCCTACGAGGCGACGCTGCGCGACATCGACCAGATCGCCGGCCTCGCTGGGAGCTTCGTGTGCATCGAGCCGCGCCACGACGGCCCTGCGGCGGTGATCGCATCGACCCTCGGCGCGTGTCCGGACCGGCTCGCTGCAGGAGACGCGGCCTGCGACGCGTGCCGCAATGCGCGCACGCCGAGCTTCGACTGGTCGGCGCGAGAAACCGAACTGCTGCGCCTGCCCTTGCGCGACCGCGAACACCACTACGGCATGCTGCGCCTCTCCCTTCCTGCCGGTGCGCGTCTTGAGGACTGGCAGTTCCAGCTCGTCGAGGCGCTGACGCGGCATATCGGCATGGCGCTCGGTGCCGCCCGCCGCGGCGAGCAGGAGCGTCTTCTGGCGCTGCAGGAAGAGCGTTCGGTGATCGCGCGCGAGCTGCACGATTCGCTCGCGCAGGCCTTGTCCTACATGAAGATCCAGGCCAGCCTGCTGCAGCCCTTGCTCGGCGAGCCGGCGCGCGCTGCGGAGGCCGCCCGCGTACTGACCGACCTGCGCGAGGGCATCAGCGCGGCCTATCGCCAGTTGCGCGAGCTGCTGGTGTCCTTCCGCCTCGAGCTGTCGGGGGATTTCCCCAGCCTGCTGCGCGAGGCGGTGCAGGAGCATGCCGCGCGTGGCGGCGTGACCGTGAAGCTCAGCACCCGGCTGGCCGACTGTGCCCTGAGTCCCAACCAGGAAGTCCACGTGCTGCAGATCGTGCGCGAAGCCCTGTCGAACATGGTGCGCCACGCCCACGCCCGCAACGCAATGGTGAGCCTGTCGTGCGACGCTGGCGACGAAGTCAGCGTGACCATCGAGGATGATGGCGTCGGGCTGGGAGAGCCGCCGGCCGATCCGTGGCAGCATCATGGTCTCGCCATCATGCGCGAGCGTGCGCGGGGCCTCGGAGGCACACTCGAGATCGGCGCCGGACCCGGCGGCGGAACACGCGTCAGCCTGCGCTTTCGCGCCGATCGCCACCAACCTGTGCCAGTCGCTCCCAGCCTGGAGAAGCCCCTTTGAACAATGAGCTGCAACGCGTCCTGATCGTCGATGACCATCCCCTGTTTCGCAAGGGGCTGGCGCAGATGTTGCAAACGATTCCGGCCTTCCACCTTGTGGGCGAGGCTGCCGGCGGCGCCGAGGGGCTGGCGCTGGCGCAGGAGCTGCAGCCCGACCTGATACTGCTCGACCTCAACATGCGCGACGTGGGCGGCATCGAGGTGCTGCGCGGCCTGCGCGCGGCACAGCTCGAAGCGCGGGTGGTCATGATCACCGTCTCCGACCGCGCCGCCGACCTGGTCGCCGCGCTGCAGGCCGGCGCCGACGGCTACCTGCTGAAGGACATGGAGCCGGAGGCGATGATGGCCGCGTTGCGCGATGCCGCCGCGGGCCGCATCGTGGTGTCCGAGCAGCTCACCCATCTGCTGGCGGCCGCGCTGCGCGGCGACAACCGGCCGCATACCGCGGCGGCGGCGGGGCTGACCGAGCAGGAGGCGCGCATCCTGGAGAAGATCGCCGCCGGCTTGTCGAACAAGCTCATCGGGCGGGAGCTCGACATCGCCGAGGGCACGGTGAAGGTGCACGTCAAGCACATCCTGCGCAAGCTCGAGCTGCGCTCGCGGGTCGAGGCGGCGGTGTGGGCAGTGGAGCATCTGCGCGATTGATCCGCACGCCGCGCGGCGGCGAAGGACGCGCCGGTGCAAGCAACGAATTTCGCATGAAATAACCCATGCCGCGGGCGCAGTCTTGATGGGAATCAATGGCCGCGTTCGCGTTATGGCTTTCAATCGTCCCTGTCGATTGCCTGGAGCTTGCCGTGGATACTGCGTCATTGTCGCGTCGTGGTTTCTTGCGCGGACGCGTGAACTCGGCTGCCGCCCAGCGTCCGCCATGGGCGCGGGAAGAGGTCGACTTCACTGCGCGCTGCACGCGTTGCAATGCCTGCATCGATCACTGCCCCACTCACATCCTGGTGCGCGCCGACGGCGGTTACCCCGCGGTCGACTTCAGTCGCGGCGAATGCACTTTCTGCGGCGAGTGCCTGAGCCGCTGCGAACCCCGCGCGCTGTTGCGCACTGACGACGACGCAGTGCCGTGGCCGCTGCGCGCGCGCATCGGCGATACCTGCCTGGCGGCGCAGGGGGTCGAGTGCCGCATCTGCGGCGAGGCCTGCCCGACCGGCGCCATCCGCTTCCGGCCGCGGCTCGGCGGCGTCGCCCTGCCGGCGCTGGAAATCGATGCCTGCAATGGCTGCGGCGCCTGCTTCGGACCCTGCCCGGTGCGCACGATTGCGATCGCGCCCACGGATCCGCGCGAATCGAGCGCCCTCACGGAGGTCAAGCAATGAAGATCGCAAGTCTGGTCGTGCGGGCGATGCCGCGCGATTTCCCCGAGGTGCAGGAGGCCCTGCGCCGCATTCCGGGCGTCGAGCTGCATGGTGCGTCGGCCGAGACCGGCAAGATCATCGTCACCGTGGAAGACGGTGAGGGCTGGTCGGTCGCCGATTCCATCGTGGCCGTGAACATGGCACCGAAAGTCCACGGCGTGACGCTCGCCTATGAATACACCGACGAAGGTCTCGAACATCTGGAGGCATGAAATGACCATGGATCGACGCGAATTCATCAAGACCAACGCGATCGCTGCCGCGGCGGCGACCGCCGGCATCGGCATCCCGGTGGTCGCCGAGGCGCAGACCAAAGGGGCGGACGGGACCAAGGTACGCTGGGACAAGGCCGCATGCCGCTTCTGCGGCACCGGCTGCTCGGTGCTCGTCGGCGTGCAGAACGGGCGCGTGGTGGCCACCCAGGGCGACCCCGATTCGCCCGTCAATCGCGGCCTGAACTGCATCAAGGGCTACTTCCTGTCCAAGATCATGTACGGCGAGGATCGCCTCACCAAGCCGCTGCTGCGCATGAAGAACGGCAAGTACGACAAGAACGGCGAATTCACGCCGATCACCTGGAACCAGGCGTTCGACATCATGGCCGAGAAGTGGAAGGCCGCGATCAAGGCCACCGGGCCGGATTCGATCGCGATGTTCGGCTCCGGTCAATGGACGATCTGGGAAGGCTATGCCGCCTCCAAGCTGTACAAGGCGGGCTTTCGCACCAACAACCTCGACCCCAATGCGCGCCACTGCATGGCCTCCGCGGTGGCGGGCTTCATGCGCACCTTCGGTATCGACGAACCGATGGGCTGCTACGACGACATCGAGAACACCGACACCTTCGTGTTGTGGGGCTCGAACATGGCGGAGATGCACCCCATCCTGTGGAGCCGCATCACCGACCGGCGCCTGTCCAAGGAGGGCACCGAAGTCCACGTGCTGTCGACTTTCGAGCATCGCTCGTACGAGCTCGCCGACAACCCGATGATCTTCGTGCCGCAGACTGACCTGGCGATCCTCAACTACATCTGCAACCACATCATCCAGACCAAGCGGGTCAACACCGCTTTCGTGAATCGCAACGTGAAGTTCAAGCTGGGCGAGACCGACATCGGCTTCGGCCTGCGCCCCAATCACGTGCTGGAGGCCAAGGCCACCAATAACGGCTATCCCGACGCCGAGGGCAAGCCCAAGGGCGACACCGGTGCCGCCAAGGACATCAGCTTCGACGAATTCGCGAAGTTCGTCTCCACCTACACTGCCGAATACACCTCCAAGCTGTCCGGCGTGCCGGTGGACAAGCTCAAGCGCCTGGCCGAGGTCTATGCCGATCCCAACCGCAAGGTGGTGTCGTTCTGGACCATGGGCTTCAATCAGCACACCCGCGGCACCTGGGTGAACAACATGATCTACAACGTCCACCTGCTGGTGGGCAAGATCAGCGAACCCGGCAACAGCCCGTTCTCGCTCACCGGCCAGCCTTCCGCCTGCGGCACGGCGCGCGAAGTCGGCACTTTCTCGCACCGCCTGCCGGCCGACATGGTCGTCACCAACCCGGTGCATCGCGCGCATACCGAGGAGATCTGGAAGCTGCCCGAAGGCACCATCCCGGCCAAGGTCGGCCTGCATGCGGTGGCGCAGAGCCGCGCGCTGAAGGACGGCAAGATCAAGTGCTACTGGACCACCACCACCAACAACATGCAGGCGGGTCCCAACGTCAATGGCGAGGTCTACCCGGGCTGGCGCAATCCGGAAGCCTTCGTTGTCGTGTCGGACGTGTACCCGACCGTGTCGGCGCTGTCGGCCGACCTGATCCTGCCGAGCGCGATGTGGACCGAGAAGGAAGGCGCCTTCGGCAACGCCGAGCGCCGTACCCAGTTCTGGCGCCAGCAGGTGTCCGCGCCCGGCGAGGCCAAGTCCGACCTGTGGCAGTACATGGAGTTTTCCAAGCGCTTCAAGGTCGAGGAAGTGTGGCCGGCCGAGCTGATCGCGAAGAAGCCGGAGTACAAGGGCAAGACCTTGTTCGACGTGCTGTACGCCAATGGCCAGGTGAACAGGTTCCCGCTCACCGACGTCGAGAAGGCGAACGGGCATGCCATCAAGGGCTACATGAACGACGAGTCGAAGGCACTCGGCTTCTATCTGCAGAAGGGCCTGTTCGAGGAATACGCGATGTTCGGTCGCGGCCACGGCCATGACCTCGCCGATTTCGACATGTACCACAAGGCGCGCGGCCTGCGCTGGCCGGTGGTGGAAGGCAAGGAGACCCTGTGGCGCTTCCGTGAGGGCTACGACCCGTACGTGAAGACCGGCGAGGGCGTGAAGTTCTACGGCCACAAGGACAACAAGGCAGTGGTGTTCGCGCTGCCCTACCAGGATCCTCCCGAGAAGCCCGACGCCGAGTTCGACATGTGGCTGTGCACCGGCCGCGTGCTGGAGCACTGGCACACCGGTTCGATGACGCGCCGCGTGCCCGAGCTGCACAAGGCGGTGCCCGAGGCGCAGATCTTCATGCATCCGGACGACGCCACCAAGCGCGGCCTGCAGCGCGGCATGACGGTGAAGGTCGCCTCGCGTCGCGGCGAGATCGTCGCCCGGCTGGAGACGCGCGGCCGCAACAAGCCGCCGGTGGGCTTGATCTTCATCCCCTTCTTCGACGAGGGCCGGCTGGTGAACAAGCTCACGCTGGACGCCACCTGCCCCATCTCGAAGGAAACCGACTACAAGAAGTGCGCGGTGAAGGTGACCAAGGTCTGAGGAAGCGCGAGGCATGAGGCAGGCGGCGGCGTGAGCCGTCGCCTGCCGGGCAAGACGCCGCCTCGTCGGCCCGTCCGCCGCGGACGGGCGGGAGCGCGACCTTGTGCCGTGCCCGGGAAGGGATCATGAGCGACCACCACACATCCAGCCAGGCCAGCGCGCAGTCGGGCGCGGTGCCGTCTTCGCGCCGCCGCTTCCTCAAGGATGCGGCCGGTGTCGCGGGCGGCGCAGGCCTGCTGGCGCTGGGCGCCGGGCTTTACGCGCGCCAGGCATCGGCCCTGCCGGCCACCGCCATCCGCCCCCCCGGGGCGCTGGCCGAAGCCGACTTCCTCGCCGCCTGCGTGCGCTGCGGGCTGTGCGTGCGCGACTGCCCCTACGACACCCTGAAGCTGGCCCGGCTGGGCGACGGCGTTGCCACCGGCACGCCCTATTTCGAGGCGCGCAAGATCGCATGCGAGATGTGCGACGACATCCCTTGCGTCGCCGCCTGCCCCACCGGCGCGCTGGACCATGGCCTGAAGGAGATCGGCAAGGCGAAGATGGGCCTCGCGGTGCTGATCGACCAGGAGAACTGCCTCAATTTTCTCGGCTTGCGCTGCGATGTCTGCTACCGCGTGTGCCCGGTGATCGACAAGGCGATCACCCTGGAGCGCATCCACAATCCGCGCTCCGACCGTCACGCGATGCTGCTGCCGACGGTGCATTCCGAGTACTGCACCGGCTGCGGCAAGTGCGAGAAATCCTGCGTGCTGCCGGGCGAGGCGGCGATCAAGGTGCTGCCGATCAAGCTCGCCCAGGGCTCCAAGGCCGAGCACTACCTGCGCGGCTGGGAAGAGAAGAAGGCTGCCGGTGAGTCGCTCATCGGCAAGCAGGTGGAACTGCCGGTACGCGGGCTGGAAGGCAAGGCCTATGGCGACACCCGAGTCGCTCCGGGCGAGGGGCCAGCCGCCGGCGAGGGGGCGGTTCCCGACTACAAGCCGCCGTCCCGGCCGGGCGGCGTCGATTCCGGGTGGAAGCCATGAGCGCCCAGGGCACCTTCGGCGAAGGCGGGCGCAAGCTGCCGCCCACCAGCGTGCGTGGCGCGGCGCGGCGCGGCGTGGCGGCGAGGCCCGGGCGCGAGGCGATCGCGGCCAAGGGCTGGCTGCCGGCGTACAAGTGGCTGCTGCTGCGCCGCCTGTCCCAGCTCGGCATCCTCGCGCTGTTCCTGGCCGGCCCCTGGTTCGGCCTGTGGATCGTGAAGGGCAACCTGTCCTCCAGCCTGACGCTGGGTGTGTTGCCCCTCACCGACCCCTTCCTGCTGGCGCAGCAGCTTGCCGCCGGTCACTGGCCCTATCGCGAGGCGCTGCTCGGCGGCGGCATTGTGCTGGCCTTCTACCTGCTGTTCGGCGGCCGGCTGTTCTGCTCCTGGGTGTGCCCGGTGAACATGGTCACCGATGCCGCGGCCTGGCTGCGGCGGCGCCTGGGCTTGAAGGGCGGCAAGGTGCCCGCGGGCAGCACGCGCTACTGGCTGCTGGGCTTCGTGCTGGTGGCGGCAGCGGCGACCGGTTCGCTGGCCTGGGAGTGGGTCAACCCGGTGTCCATGCTGAATCGCGCGCTGATCTTCGGCTTCGGCCTGGCATGGGGCATCGTCGGCGGCATTTTCCTGTACGACCTGCTCATCGCGCCCCGCGGCTGGTGCGGACACCTGTGCCCGCAGGGCGCCTTCTACGGCCTGCTCGGGCGCGCCACCCTGGTGCGCGTGTCGGCCGACCGACGCTCGGCCTGCAACGACTGCATGGACTGCTTCGCGGTGTGTCCCGAACCCCAGGTCATCCGTCCGGCGCTGAAGGGCGTCGGCCAGGACCATCCGCTGATCCTCGATGGCGACTGCACAACCTGCGGCCGCTGCGTCGATGTCTGCGGCAAGGATGTTTTCCGTATTACGACCCGATTCAACAGGAGCGAGTCATGAAAAAACCCACCCGTAAACTCGTGCTTGCGTTCGTGGCCGCGCTCGGGCTTGCCGCTGCGCTGCCGCCGTCCGCCAGTGCGCAGGCCGTCAAGAGCATCCGCGGCACCGATGTTTCCGCGCCGGAAGCCGCGCCCGGCGGCTTCAAGCCGATTCCCGATCAGGCACCGATACAGCGCGACTACGTGCAGCAGCCGCCGCTGATCCCGCACAAGGTCGAAGGCTACGAAGTCACCAAGAACTTCAACAAATGCATGGATTGCCACGCCTGGAGCCGCTACAAGGAGACCGGCGCGACCAAGGTCAGCCTGACGCACTTCAAGGACCGCGACGGTGGCGAACTGTCCAACGTCTCGCCGCGGCGCTACTTCTGCATGCAGTGCCACGTGCCGCAGACCGACGCCAAACCCCTGGTGGGCAACCAGTTCCAGCGCGCGGAAGGGCTGCGCTAGGCCAGCGACGAGATCGGGGATAAACCATGAGCGACAACAACAAGACCCTGATGCAGAAGATCCGCGGGGCGGGCTGGAGCGCGATCGCCATCCTGTTCGCCGCGGGCATCGTCTTCTGGGGCGGTTTCAACTGGGCCCTGGAAATGACGAACAGGGAGAAGTTCTGCATCTCCTGCCACGAGATGGAGGAAAACGTCTTCAAGGAATACCGCAACACCATCCACTACCAGAACCGCACCGGCGTGCGCGCGACCTGCCCGGACTGCCACGTGCCCAAGGAGTGGGTGCCCAAGATGATCCGCAAGATCCAGGCTTCGAAGGAGGTCTACGGCAAGATCGTCGGCAGCATCAGCACGCCGGAGAAGTTCCAGGCCGAGCGCATCCGTCTGGCTCAGAACGAGTGGCGCCGCATGAAGGCGAACAACTCGCAGGAGTGCCGCAACTGCCACAACTACGAGTATTTCGACTACTCGGTGCAGGGCCGTCGCTCCAACCAGATGCACCAGACGGGCCTTGCCGCGGGCCAGACCTGCATCGACTGCCACAAGGGCATCGCCCACCAGTTGCCGCCGATCGCGCAGGACATCGGTGCCGACCATGGCGGCGTGATGCCTGAAGTGATGCATCCGCAACCGCCGAAGGCGCAGTAAGCTTCTCAGCTTCAAGGGCGAGCCCGCGGTCCGCAACCCGGCCGTGGGCTCGCCGTCGTGTTCGGCGCGCCCAGGCGCGCGGACGTGTCGAGGAGTCGCGTCATGCCGGACTTCAGGACCTTGCTCCGACCCGCAGCCGTGGTCGATGCGGAGCGCCCCGAGGACATTGCCGCACGCGGCAACCGCAGGCGGCTGCGTGTGTTCCTGCTGGTGCTGCTGCCGGTCCTGCTCCTCGGCCTGGCCTACACTTTCCTGCGCACGCCCGAATACCGCGCCCAGGCGCGCATCGCCGTCAAGCCCGCCGGCATCGTTGCCGACCTGCCCGGCACGGCTGGTGAGCGGGCGACGGTGTCGACCACCGTGACGGACGCCGCGTCCGCCAGCCTGCAGGCCGAGGCGGGCGTGCTGTCGAGCCGGCCGGTGATCGAAGCGGCCCTTGCCGCGCTGCATCGGCAGGGCGTCGAGCTGCGCGAATACGGCGCCGAGCCGGCACAGGCGGTGCAGGCGGCGCTCAGCGTGGAGCCGGTGCCGGACAGCAACATCATCAGCCTGACGGCGACCGGCGCGTATCCGGAGCATCTCGCCGCCGTGCTCAATGCCCTGATCGAGGCCTACTCCAGCCGGCTGCTCGACAGCTATGCGAGCGCGTCGGGCGGCGAGATCGACGCGCTGCGGCAGGAACTTGCCGACCTGAATCGCCGCCTCGAGGACAAGCGCAAGGCGCTGGAGGATTTCCGCCAGGCCAACGACATCGTGTCCGGCGAGCGCGACGAGAACCAGGTGCTGGCGCGGGTGAAGGGACTTTCCGTGTCGCTGAATCAGGCCAACGAGAAGCTCGCCAAGGCCGAGGGCCGGGTGCGTTCCCTGCGCGAATCCATCGCTGCCGGCAAGCCGGTGGTGCGCGCGCGCGACAACCCGACGCTGGCGGGCCTGGAGTCGCGTGCTGCGCAATTGCGCGAATCGCTGGGTGAGATCGCGCGCACGCATACGCCGCAGTTCATGGACATGGATCCCGAGGCGCGTCGGCTGCGTTCGCGCCTGGCCGAGGTCGAGGCCCAGATCGGCGAGACCCGGGCGACGGCGGGGCAGGTGTCGCTCACCGAGGCCGAGGAGGAGCTCGCCACCGCACGCGAGGAGCAGCAGACCCTGCAGGCGCAGCTCGCGCGCGACCGCGGGGCAGTGCATGCCTTCTCGCGCAGCTTCAGCACCTTCAAGTCGATGCAGGAAGAGCTGGCGCAACTCGAGGCCAGCCGCAGTACGCTGTCCGAACGATTGCTGCGCACCGAGGCCAGCGAGCGTTCGCGCATGCCCTCGGTACAGGTCATCGAGGCGGCCACCGCGCCGCTCCGCGCCTACCGGCCGGACTATGCACGCGACGCCGGCATCAGCCTTGCCGTGGCTGTCGGACTGGCCCTGCTCGCCATGGGGCTCACCGAGCTGTTCAATCGCCCGCCGCGACCTTCGATGGCACCGGTGATCGTGCCGCAGCCGTGGATCGCCGTCGGGCGCGAGTCCGCGCCGCCGGCCGTCGCGGCCGGCCATGCACCGCGGATTCCGGCAGCCGGGGCGCCGCGGCTCGCCTCGCCGACCGCGCTGGAGCGCGAGCTGTCCCAGGATGAGCTGGCTGCCTTGCTGGCCAACCTGCCCGCGGACGACGTGGCATGGGCGGGCCTGTTGCTGTGCGGCGCCACGCTGGACGAAGTACGCAACCTGTCGGCCACCGAGGTGGACGCGGCTGGCGGCAGCGTGCACCTCGGTGGCGCTGCCGCACGCGAGCTTCCCGTCCCCGCGGCGCTTTTCAGCAGGCTGCAAGCCGCCATCCAGCGCACGGGCGACCGCGTCGCGCTGGTGCCGGGCGCGGATGAAGAGCTGCAGCGCAGGCTGCTGTGCGCTGCGCACGACGCGGGGCTGGATAACCCGGCCGCGGTCACGCCGGGCGCGCTGCGCCACACCTGCATCGCCCACCTGGTCCGCCAGGGTTTGCGCTTCAGCGACCTGGACCGCGTCGCAGGCCCGCTGCAGGCCGACGCGCTCGCCGCCTATGCCGAGCTGTCACCGCCCGGCGTGCGCCGTTCGCTCGCCGAACTCCAGCGCTTCATGCCGGCGCTGGATCACATCGGGCGCGCCGCGGCTTGACGGACGCGATGCCGCCGCTGCGGCGAAGTCGCGATCGCGGCCGGCTATAATCTCGCCCCTATGCTCGAAGCCCACGATCTCGCCTGCCTGAAGGGCGACCGCCTGCTGTTCCGCGGCCTTGCTCTGCGCCTGCAGGCGGGCGGGTTGCTGCGCGTGGCGGGGCCCAACGGCGTGGGCAAGACCAGCCTGCTGCGGCTCGTGACGGGGCTGGCGCTGCCCGAGGCTGGTGAGGTGCGCTGGCGTAGCGTCGGCATCCGTAGCGACCGCGAGGCCCTGCACCGCGAACTGCTCTACCTCGGCCACGCGCCGGCGCTGAACGACCTGCTGACGCCGCTGGAGAACCTGCGCTTCGCCTGCGCCGCGGCCGGCGACGACGTGGACGCGCAGAGCTGCGTCACCGCACTCGCCCGCATCGGCCTCGAGAATCAGCTCGATCTGCCTGCCCGCGTGCTGTCCCAGGGGCAGCGGCGGCGCGTCGGGCTCGCGCGCCTGTTCCTGTCGACGCGGCGGCCGTTATGGGTGCTCGACGAGCCGTTCACCGCGCTCGACGTTGCTGCAGTGGCCGAGCTCGCCGCGACGCTGTCGGACCACTGCGACGCGGGCGGCATGGTCATGCTCACCACCCACCAGGACGCGCCCTTCACGCGCGTCCCCGATGTGCTGGACGTCGGGGCCTACGCATGCTGAGCGCCTTCTTCGCCGTGCTGAGGCGCGACCTGCTGCTGGCCTGGCGCGGCCGCGCCGACGTGCTGGTGACGCTGGCCTTCTTCGTCATCGTCGTCTGCCTGTTCCCGTTCGGCGTCGGTGCCGAAGCCAACCTGCTGCGTACGATCGCCCCCGGCGTGCTGTGGGTCGCCGCGCTGCTGGCCAGCCTGCTGTCGCTGCATCGGCTGTTCGCGCAGGACCACGCCGATGGAACCCTGGAGCAGCTCCTGCTGTCTAGCGAGCCGGCCGTACTGTGGGTGACGGCCAAGGTGCTCGCCTTCTGGCTCACCACCGGTCTGCCGGTGGTGGTGGTGGCGCCGGTGCTGGGGATGCTGCTTGACCTCGAACAAGGCGCCTACCCGGTGCTGGTAATAAGTTTGGTGCTCGGCACGCCCATCCTCGCGCTGCTCGGCGCGGTGGGTGCGGCGCTGACGCTGGGGCTGCGCGGCGGTGGCATGCTGCTGGCGCTGCTGGTGCTGCCGCTGTTCGTGCCGGTGCTGATCTTCGGCGCCGGCGCGGTCGAAGCGGAATTGTCCGGCACTGGCGCGACCGCGCACCTGCTGCTGCTCGGCGGCGGCCTGGCCGGCGCGCTGGCCCTGGCGCCCTGGGCCTGCATGGCGGCGCTGCGCGTGTCTACCGAATGATGTTGTGCGACTGAACCGAACCTGATGAGCAGACCCGATCGCGGCCCCAGCATCCTGCGCTTCGCCGCCCCGCAGAACTTCTACCCCCTGGCAGGCCGCCTCGCCCCGTGGTTCGCTGGCGCCGCCGCATTGCTGACCCTCGCCGGCCTGTGGCTGAGCTTCTTCGTCGCGCCCACCGACGCCACCCAGGGCGAGGTGTATCGGGTGATCTTCATCCACGTGCCGGCAGCGTGGATGTCGATGTTCGTCTACCTGGTGATGGCCTTCTGGTCCGCCGTCGGCCTGGTCATGAACACCCGCCTGTCCTTCCTGATGAGCCAGGCGCTGGCGCCCACCGGCGCGATGTTCTGCGTCGTCGCGCTGTGGACCGGCGCGCTGTGGGGCAAGCCAACCTGGGGCACCTACTGGGTGTGGGATGCGCGCCTCACCTCGCAGGCGCTGCTGCTGTTCCTCTACCTCGGCTTCATCGCGCTCACGCGCGCCATCGAGGATCCGCGCCGTGCCGACCGCGCCGGCGCCATCATCGCGCTGGTGGGTGCGGTCAACGTGCCGGTGATCTATTTCTCGGTCAAATGGTGGAACACGCTGCACCAGGGCGCTTCCGTCAGCCTCACCAAGGCACCGTCGATGGCCACCACCATGCTCGCGGGCATGCTGGTGATGGCCGTCGCCGCCTGGGCCTACACGCTGGCGGTGGTGCTGTGGCGGGTGCGGCCGATGATCCTGGAGCGCGAGCGTCACACCGAATGGGTGGGTGCAGAACTGATGCGCGAAGCGCTGCGTCAGGGAGGGCGCGCCTGATGCAGTGGGAAAGCTGGTCCGCGTTCTGGAACATGGGTGGCGCCGGTTTCTTCGTGTGGGGCAGCTATGGCCTCACTTTCGCGCTCGTCGCGCTGGAACTCGTGCTCGTGTTTCAGCGTCGGAAGGACACCGTGAATCGATTGCTGCGCTGGCGCAAGGCCGTGGGCAGGAATGGCAGCGGCGTTGGCGCCGGCAAAGAGTCCCCGGGCGAGTCCCGGGCAATTCCGTAACAGCCCTCGTAGTGGGCCGGCACGTGCCGGCGTGGAGTTGCAAGCGAATGAAACCCCGTAGCAAACGTCTGGTGCTCGTCGGCGTCGGTGTCGCGCTGCTCGTCGGTGCCGCAGCGCTGGTGCTGAACGCGTTCCAGCAGAACCTGGTGTTCTTCCACACGCCGACCGAGGTCGCCGCCGGCAAGGCGCCGACCGGGCGCACCTTCCGCATCGGCGGCCTGGTGGAAGTCGGCTCGGTGCAGCGCGAGCCCGACGGCGTGACGGTGCGCTTCGCCGTCACCGACACCGCGAAGACGATACCCGTGTCCTACCAGGGCACGCTGCCCGATCTCTTCAAGGAGGGCAAGGGCGCGGTGGTGCAGGGCCGGCTGGAAGCCGACGGGACCTTCCGCGCCTCCGAGGTGCTCGCCAAGCACGACGAAAACTACATGCCGCCCGAGGCCGCCCACGCGGTGGAGCAGGCGCACAAGGCCGGCGCGACGGTGAAACCATGATCCCCGAACTTGGCCATTTCTCCCTCGTCCTCGCCTTCGTCCTGTCGCTGGTGCAGGCGGTGGTGCCGCTGGTCGGCGCCAGCCGCAACCGCTCCGCATTGATGGCGGTCGGGCGGCCTGCGGCGCAGGGCCAGTTCTTCTTCGTCGCCTTCTCCTTCGCCTGCCTGACCTGGGCCTTCATCACCAGCGACTTCTCGGTGGAATACGTGGCGCTGCATTCCAACACTGCCACGCCGCTGTACTACCGCATCACCGGCGTGTGGGGCAGCCACGAGGGCTCGCTGCTGCTGTGGGCGCTGGTGCTGGCGGTGTGGACGGTGGCGGTGACGGTATTTTCGCGCCACCTGCCGGATGTCTTCCTTGCCCGCGTGCTGGGTGTGCTGGGCTGCATCAGCGTCGGCTTCCTCGCCTTCCTGCTGGTCACCTCCAACCCCTTCGAGCGCCTGCTGCCGGGCGCACCGGAAGGGCGCGACCTGAATCCGCTGCTGCAGGACCCGGGCATGATCATCCACCCGCCGCTCCTCTACATGGGCTACGTGGGTTTCTCGGTGGCCTTTGCCTTCGCCATCGCGGCGCTGCTGTCGGGGCGCATGGACGCCGCCTGGGCGCGCTGGTCGCGGCCGTGGACGACGGTGGCCTGGGTGTTCCTCACCGCGGGCATCACCGTCGGCTCGGGCTGGGCCTACTACGAGCTGGGCTGGGGCGGCTGGTGGTTCTGGGATCCGGTGGAAAACGCGTCCTTCATGCCCTGGCTGCTCGGCACCGCGCTGATCCATTCCCTCGCCGTCACCGAGAAGCGCGGCGCCTTCCGGAGCTGGACGGTGCTGCTGGCGATCGGCGCCTTCTCGCTGTCGCTGCTCGGAACCTTTCTGGTGCGCTCGGGGGTGATCACCAGCGTGCATGCCTTCGCCACCGATCCGAAGCGCGGCCTGTTCATCCTGTTCCTGCTCGTCGTGGTCATCGGCGTGTCGCTGCTGCTGTACGCATGGCGCGCGCCCAGGCTGTCGGGCGGCGGCAGCTTTGCCTTCGTGTCGCGCGAGACCGCGCTGCTCGGCAACAACGTGCTGCTGTCGGTGGCTTCCGCGTCGGTGCTGCTCGGCACCTTGTACCCGCTCTTCCTCGACGCGCTGGGCATGGGCAAGATCTCGGTCGGTCCGCCGTACTTCGAAGCGGTGTTCGTGCCGCTGATGACGCCGGTGGTGGTGCTGATGATGTTCGGCCCCTTCCTGCGCTGGAAGGGCGACTCGCTGGGCCCGGCGCTGCGCCGCGTGGCACCGGCCTTCGTTGCCAGCATCGCCGTCGGCGTCGGTGCGGCCTTCGCCATCGGCCATGCCACGCCACGCACCATGCTCGGTCTGGCGCTTGCCGCCTGGGTGGTGCTCGCCAGCGCGCAGCAGCTCGTCGCACGCCTCGGCGAACGCCCCGGCGCCGCGTCCGCGGCGCGCCTGCGCGGCATCCCGTCGGCGTGGTGGGGCATGTGGCTGGCGCACCTGGGCGTCGGGATCTTCATCATCGGCGTGACGCTGGTGGGCAGCCTCAACCAGAGCCTGGACGTGAAGATGCGCGAGGGCCAGCGCGCCGAGCTTGCCGGCTACAGCTTCGTCTTTCGCGGTGTGCAGGATGCGGCCGGCCCCAACTACGATGCCTCGCGTGCCACCCTGGACGTGAGCCGCGGTGGCGTCGCGATCGCCACGCTGCACCCGGAGAAGCGGCTCTACCGCGCGCAGGGCATGCCGATGACCGAGGCGGCGATCGACATCGGCCCGTTCCGCGACGTGTATGTGTCGCTCGGCGAGCAACTGCCCGACGCAAGCTGGATCGTCAGCCTGTACTACAAACCCTTCATAAGCTGGATCTGGCTGGGCTGCGCGCTGATGGCGCTGGGCGGCATCTTCGCCGCGTCCGACCGCCGCTACCGCAAGCTGGCCGAGCGCAGCGCGCCGGCCGCCGCGGCGCGGCAGGCAGCCTGAGCCGGCGTCGCGCGCGCCAGCCGGAATTTTCATGAAAGCAAAGTTTCTCGTTCCCCTGTTCCTGTTCCTCGGTCTGGCGGGCTTCCTCGCCTTCGGCCTTACCCTAAACCCGCGCGAAGTGCCGTCGCCATTGATCGACAAACCGGCGCCGGCCTTCACGCTGGCGCGGGTGGATGACCCCGCGCAGCAGTTCTCGCTTGCCGACATGCGCGGCAAGGTCTGGCTGCTCAATGTGTGGGCGTCCTGGTGCGTGGCCTGCCGCCAGGAGCATCCGGTGCTGGTCGATCTGGCACGCCGCAACCTGGTGCCGGTGGTCGGCCTGAACTACAAGGAAGTGCGCGGCGACGGCCAGCTCGACGCGCGCGGCATGGCGCTGGACGCGGAAACAGGCCTCGCGGTGGAGCGCGCGCGGCGCTGGCTGGGCGAGCACGGCAACCCTTACGTGCTGTCGGTGCTCGACATCGACGGCCGCGTCGGCATCGACTTCGGCGTGTATGGCGTGCCGGAGACCTTCCTGATCGACGGCAACGGCAAGATCCGCTACAAGCACATCGGCCCGATCACGCCGGAAAACCTGCAGCAGGTGATCCTGCCCAAGGTCGAGGAGGTACGCCGTGCCGGCTGATCGGATTTCGCTTCACCCGCGTGGCCTGCGCGCGCTGGCCCGCGCCGGCGCGCTGGCTGCGATGTTGTGGCTATCGCCGGCACATGCCGTCGATGCGCCACCTGCCGGGGAGGTCGCGCCCACTGTCGCGGCGGATCCGCGGCTCGAGGCCGACGTGCAGGAACTGGCGCACAAGCTGCGCTGCCTGGTGTGCCAGAACCAGTCCATTGCCGAGTCGAACGCGCCGCTCGCCCTCGATCTGCGCAACCAGGTGCGCGAGCAGCTTGCCGCCGGACGCAGCAAGCAGGATGTGGTCGATTACCTGGTCGCGCGCTATGGCGACTTCGTCCTGTACGAGCCGCCGGTGAAGGGCATCACGCTGCTGCTGTGGGGCGGGCCTGCGGCGCTGCTGCTGGCCGGCATCGGCTGGCTGGCCTACCGCGTGCGCCGGCGTGCGGTCGAATCCGCTGCGGTGACTGCGCTCAGTGAAGCCGAGCATGCGCGCGCCCAGGCGCTGCTGGCCGGCGGCGCGCCGGGCGATGCGCCGCCATCCTCCGCAAACCGGGAGTCCCGTTCGTGATCACCTTCATCGTCTTCGCCGGCCTGCTCGTGGCCGGCGCCCTGCTATTGGTCCTGCCGCCGCTGCTGCGTCACCGTGGCCGGGTGGAGGCCGAACCCGAGCAGGCGGCCATCGCCCTGAGGGTGCTGCGCGAGCAGCTCGCCGAACTGGATGCGGACCTCGCTGCAGGCCGCATCGATGCCGCTGCGCACGCCAAGGGGCGGGAGGAACTCGAGCGCCGCGCCCTGGACGAGGGCGAGGCCTCCACCGCGTCCGTGGCGGCGACCGAAACGACTCCGGCGAGGCGCTGGGCGCTGGCGCTGGCGCTGGGGGTGCCCGTGCTGGCCGCGGCCACCTATGTCGCGCTGGGCAATCCCGACGGGCTGGACCCGCAGAAGGTGGCGGGGCGCCAGCAGGGCTTCACCCAGGCCGAAATTGCCGACATGGTGGGCAAGCTCGCCGCGCGGCTGGAAAAGGAGCCGGACAATGTCGAGGGCTGGATGATGCTGGCGCGCTCCTACACCGTGCTGAAGGATTATCCGAAGGCTGCCGAGACCTTCGCCAAGGTGGCCCGGCTCGCGCCGGGAGAACCGGACGTTTACGCCGATTGGGCCGACGTCGTCGCCGCGCAGGAAGGCACGGTCGCGGGTGAGGCCGAGAAACTGGTGCAGAAGGCGCTGGAGCTCGCCCCTGATCACCCCAAGGCGCTGGCCCTGGCCGGCACCGCCGCCTACCAGCGCAAGGATTTCGCCGCAGCCGCAGGCCACTGGGAGAAGATCCTGGCGCGCATTCCGCCCGGTGAAGATCTCGCACGCGGTGTGCGCGCGAGCATCAACGATGCGCGCGCGAAGGCCGGCATGCCGCCGCTGGCGGAGATGCTGCCCGCCGTACCTGCGGCGACGGCCGCGGTACCGGCGACGGGGTCCGCGCTCAAGGTGTCGGGGCGTGTGGAGGTCGATCCGGCGCTGCGCGATCGCCTCGCGCCGGACGACACGGTGTTCGTGTTCGTGCGTGGCGAGGGCGGCGGCCCGCCGCTGGCGGCGCTGCGCCTGCGTGGCAGCGAGCTGCCGCGGGATTTCAGCTTCGACGGTGTGCAGTTGATGACGGGCGGTGCGCCTGTTCCCGCACGCGTCGTGGTCGCGGCGCGAGTGTCGAAGAGCGGAAATGCCACCGCGTCGCCTGGCGATCTCGAAGGCCGCGTCGCCGACGTGGCCGCCGATGCCTCCGACGTGAAACTGTCGATCGATACGCAGCGCTGACAGCGGCGCACCCATGCTGCCGATGAAGGCTCCGCATCGCGGAGCCGGCGCGCGTTTGCCGTGATCTCGACCGCCGGTCAGCCGACGTATTCGAAGTGCACGCGTTTCACGTTGCACAGCAGCTCGTAGGCGATGGTGCCCGCTGCCTCGGCTACCCGATTGACCGGGATGTTGCGCCCCCACAGTTCCACCCGGCTGCCGAGCCCGGCATCGGGCAGGTCGGTGAGATCCACCGTCAGCATGTCCATCGACACGCGGCCGATCAGTCGCGTGCGCAGGCCATCCACCGCCACCGGCGTGCCATCCGGCACCACGCGCGGATAGCCGTCGGCGTAACCCATCGCCACCAGGCCGACGCGCGTGGGGCGTTCGGCGATGAAGCGCGCGCCGTATCCCAGCGGCTCGCCAGTTTCGATCTCGCGCACCGCGATGATCCTGCTCTCCAGGCTCATGACCGGCTGCAGGCCGTTGCCTTCGCCGGGCATCGGGTCGGCGCCGTACAGCAGGATGCCGGGGCGCGCCCAGTCGCGATGCGCCGCCGGCCAGCCCAGCACGCCTCCGGAGTTGGCCATGCTGCGTGCGCCCGGCAGGTCGCGCGTGGCCGCGTCGAAGCGCTCGATCTGCTCGGTGGTCGAGATCACGTGCGGCTCGTCGGCACGTGCGAAATGCGTCATCAGCGTGATCGCCGCGACCTTGCCGCAGTCGTGCAGGCGCTGCCAGGCTGCGCGTACCGCATCGCCGACGAAGCCGGCGCGGTTCATGCCGCTGTTCATCTTCAGCCACACGTTGATCGGGCCGGGCAGCGCTGCCGCTTCGATCATGCGGAGCTGCTCCTCGTGGTGCACCACGGTCCACAGCGCTTGGCGCTGCACGTCGGCCAGATCGCTCGCCTCGAACACGCCCTCCAGCAGCAGGATGGGCTGGCGGACGCCAGCGGCGCGCAGTTGCAGCGCTTCCTCCAGGAAGGCGACGGCGAAACCGTCCGCGAGCCCTGCCAGCGCACCGGCGCATTGCGCGGCACCGTGGCCGTAGGCATTGGCTTTCACCACCGCAAGCGCACGACCCCCATGCCGGGCGCGGGCGAGCTGGTAGTTGTGGCGAAGGGCGGCAAGGTCGATCAGGGCACGGGCGGGACGCATGGGGCCGGAGAGCAGGGAAGAGGTGGAGATAGGATGGTGCAGCCAAAGCCGATGGCCCGCAATGCGCCCGACCGGATGTTTCGGAACGAAACAGACGCAACCGGCGCACGGCCACGCGGTCATCCGTAGCCATCATTACAGAGGAATCCCATGAGCCCCGTTCCGACTGACCCCAGGCAGATCGCTACCCAGCTCGTCGTGCTGACCCTGGTCGCCGACGGTCAACTCGCCAGCCGGGAGATCGATGCCATCGATCGGCTGCATATCGCCGAACTTCTTGGCGTGTCGCGCGACACACTGGTGCAGGCGGTCGCCGACCATTGCAACGGTTTGCTCGCCGGGCCGGAAACCGATGGCGCGGTACGCGTGCTCGATCTGGAGCGTACCGAACGGCTGCTCGACCGCATCACCGATCCTGCCCTGCGGAAGCTGACCTGCCGCGCGATGCTGGTGCTGGCCAAGGCCGATGGCCGCATCGCCCTGCCCGAACAGACCCTGTTGCGCCATGCCTTGACGCGCTGGGCGCTGACGCCCGAGGCCGTTCTGGAGGATTGATCGTCGTCGTCGTGAAAGGGCGGTCGCAGCGCCCGACAAAGCACAAGGGCCAGTCCGCGAGAACTGGCCCTTGTGCTTGAATTCATGTGGAGCGGGTGAAGGGAACAGCACCCGGTCGCTAACTCGTTTATTACGAACGTTTTTTCCGATCCAAGCGTCACGGAATGGACTCGATTGTGGACTCAAGTCTTCGGCCTGGTCAACGCAGGCCGTTGCGGGTGATCCAAAGCGAGCCAAGCACATCCATCAACAGCCAGAGCATCGGATTTCATACCGAAGTCTATCTGTCCACTGGCACATCACGCCACAGGCCGCTACGGACAGGTGAGCTGCGTCCTCAAAGGATTGACTCATCATCGACAGGCCCGGTCCCGCCCGCCTTTCGCGCGCTCGATGAACCGCTTCATGGGCTCCGAGGGTTCCCCCCGGCGGCGCAGCAGGTAGGTAGAGAGCACCGGTGGGCTGCCGGCCAAGGGACGAATGGAGATGTCCGGGCGCTGTAGCGTCTGCACCTGCGAGGCGATGGCGAAGCCGATGCCGTAGCCGGCGCCGACCAGGGTCAGCATCACGCCCAGGCTGGTCACTTCATCGACCAGCTTGAGCGGCGTGCCTGCGTCCTGCAGCAGCGCTTGAATCTGATGGCGGCAGCCCGATCCCGATTCGGGATGGCACAGAACCAGCGGGAACTTCAGGGCTTCGGCCAGCGGCACCTGCACGTGTGCCAGCAAGGGGTGGCGTGCGGGCACGATCACCGACAGCGGATCGGTCCACACCGGCTCGGCGACGAGGCCATCATGTACCGCGTTTGACAACGCAAAGCCGATGTCCAGCAGATCGTCGTGCAGCGTCTTGAGCTGCTGCGCGAACGGCAGCTCGAAGACGCGAATCTCCATCTCGGGCTCCTCCTCGCGGCTGCGTGCCAGCAAGGTGGCGATGCGGGGCTGCGCCAGGCCGTCGCAGATCGCGATGCGCAGATGGCCCTGGTAGCCCTGTGCCGCCGCCTTGGCGCTCTTGACTGCCTGCTCCACGGTGGCCTGCACGCGCCGGCATTCGCCGAGGAACACCTGGCCGGCCCAGGTCAGCCGCGTCAGGCGTGTGCTGCGGTCGAACAACTGCACGCCAAGCTGGCTTTCTAGGTCGCGCATCGCACGTGACACAGGCGATTGCTCGATGCCCAGACGCTCGGCTGCCCGGGCCAGATGCAGTTCTTCCGCGACTGCGATGAAGTAGCGCAGCAATCTGAAATCCAAGGCCACCTCCTGTTCGTCTTCTTCTGGTTCGGCCTCTCGGGCGCCAGCATCTCCATCCACATCCCGCCCACTTACGCCCCGCCAGGCTTGCGATGTGCCGGCGCCCTTCCGCCAATGAGGTGCGGAGGGCGACGTTTGCGCCCGCCAGAAATCGACCGTTGGCAGCCGTCTGAGATAGCAGTTCTGCTGTTCATCGAGACCTCTTTTTCGTGCTTCCCCTCTTGCGGTCTGGCTGCACAGTGGTAAGATAGTAATAGATTACTCACTTTTTGGGATGCAAGCAATGAGCGGACACTCCAGGCATCTACCGGCTGATGAGAGGCGCGCGGCCACCGTCGAGGCAGTGGTCGACTTGGCTGCCGAACAGAACCCCAGCGACATCACGACCACGGCCATCGCGCAGCGCATGGGGTTGACCCAGGGAGCACTGTTCCGTCACTTCCCGACTAAGGACGCAATCCTGCAGGCGGTGATGTCCTGGGTTACGGAACGCCTGCTCGCTCGAGTAGACAAGGCCGCAGAAGGTGCTACGTCCCCCCTCGCAGCTCTTGAAGCGATCTTCAAGACGCACATCGACTTCGTGGCCGAGCACCCGGGGGTGCCGAGGATGCTCTTCGGCGAATTACAGCGGCCGGGGGAGACCCTGCCCAAGCAAATGGTGCAGACCTTGACCCGTCAATATGGTGAGCGGTTGCGTCGACTGCTCGAAGCCGGTAAGGCGCGAAGCGAGCTGCATTCAGAACTGGATGTGGACGCGGCCGTCGTCTTGTTCATCGGCACAATTCAAGGGCTGGTGATGCAGTCGTTGCTGGCGGGCGATGTAGCACGCATCCGCCGCGACGCGCCAGCCGTGTTTGCCATCTATCTCCGTGGCATCACGCACACCCGATGAAACGCCTTCCATCCTGCCGCCACGCGGTTCCTCGGTCAGCCGAGAGGCACACCACGGTCATGCGATCGCGTTGCGCCTCCAGCGCGAATCCGCGTCATTCAACACTCAGCCCGACCGCCCGGCGAAATGCACACGCACGCCGCGACGACGACGAAGGCCTGGGAGTTTCCCCGATCAAGTAAAGGCCATGAAGATGACCACTCATCCACAACGCAGCATCTGGCACTGGCTGATCTCCCTGCTTGCGATCGGCTTCGGTCTGCTCACTCTTCGGGAGGGCGGCGCCGTTCTGTTTGTCGACGGCGCGGCGCGCCAAGCCGCCGGCCACTATGTGCCCTTCGTGCTCTGGTTCAATTTTCTGGCCGGGTTCGCCTACATCGTCGCCGGCGTCGGCTTGTGGATGCGCCGGCGCTGGGCCGCGTGGTTAGCGATTGTCATCACGGTGGCGACCGCACTCGTGTTCCTCGCTTTCGGAGTGCATGTGGCTTTGGGTGGCGCCTGGGAGCGACGCACGGTGGTCGCCATGACGCTGCGCACGTTGGTGTGGGCTGGCATAGCGGCCATCGCCTGGCGCCGGTCAGCGGCGAATGCGCCGGTCGCACGCGAGCACTGAGCACCTTTATCCAGCGGAAACCCATCGATGAAAACTCCAAACCTCCTCTTCAAGAAAACCCGTTGGGTCGTGATCGCCGTCGTCGTGCTCGCTCTTGGCGGCGCACTGGCGTTCTGGTTGTCGCGCGACCATGGACAACAAGATGCATTGCGCCTCTACGGCAACGTCGACATCCGCGAGGTGCAACTGGCCTTCCGTCAGCCCGGGCGCGTGATGCAAATGGCTTTCGATGAGGGCGATGCCGTCAGCGCGGGCGCGCGCCTGGCGGCGCTTGACGCGCAACCCTATCGGGAAGCACTTGCGGCAGCACAGGCCCAGGTGCAGGTGGCGCAGGCGGAACTGGCCAAGCTGCGCCGCGGCCTGCGACCGCAGGAAATCACCCAGGCGCGCGAAGCCCTCAGGCAGGCCCAGGCGCTCGCCACCGAGACCGAGCGCAATTTCCAGCGCCAGAGTGGCCTGCTGGCATCGGGCGCCAGCAGCCAGCGCACGGTCGATGCAGCCCGCACGGCGCGCGACCAGGCAGCCGCTGGCGTCGAAGCGGCCAAGGCGGCCCTGTCGCAAGCATCCGAAGGTTTTCGCAAGGAAGACATCGCCGCGGCAGAAGCTCGCCTTGCGGCCGCACAGGCTGCCGCAGCGCGAGCCACGACAGCTTTGGCGGACACCGAGTTGATGGCGCCCAGTAGCGGCACCGTCATCGCACGAGTGCGGGAGCCCGGCAGCATGGTCGCAAGCCAGAGCGCGGTCTACAGCCTGAGCCTGGACAAGCCGGTTTACGTGCGCGCCTACGTGGGCGAGTCGGACTTGGGGCGCATCGCGCCCGGTACTGTGGTGCGCGTCAAAAGCGATTCATCAGAGAAGGTCTATCGCGGCCAGATCGGCTTCATCTCGCCGCGCGCCGAGTTCACGCCCAAGACGGTGGAGACGACGGATTTGCGCACGGATCTGGTCTACCGCCTGCGCATCGTCATCGACGAAGCCGACAGCGACAGTGCCTTGCGCCAGGGCATGCCGGTGACGATCGAGGTCGATGCGAAAGCCGGCACCCGTATCCCGGCGGGGGAGCGTTGAAATGCAGGCAAGCCCTGCTATCGCCGCCGTGCCTGCGGGTGCGGGCGAAGACGCTGCCGTCGTCATCGAGGGCGTGGACAAGCATTTCGGCGACATAAAGGCGCTGCGGGGCTTGAGCGCGCGCATCCACTATGGGCGGCTGACCGGTCTGGTCGGCCCGGACGGCGCCGGCAAGACGACGCTGATGCGGATTCTGACCGGCCTCCTGGTGCCGAACGCCGGCCACGTCACCCTGGCAGGCTATGACGTGGTCAAGGACAACGACGCCATTCACGTCGCCAGCGGCTACATGCCGCAACGCTTCGGACTGTACGAAGACCTGTCGGTGATGGAGAACATGCGCCTGTATGCGCAGTTGCGCGGCATGGATGCGGACCGCAACGCCGATCTGTTTGCCGAGCTGCTGGACTTCACGCGACTGGGGCCTTTTACGAAGCGTTTGGCCGGCAAGCTCTCCGGCGGCATGAAGCAGAAGCTGGGCCTTGCCTGTGCGCTCATGGCGCGGCCGAAGGTGCTGCTGCTGGACGAGCCGGGCGTGGGTGTCGACCCGGTCAGCCGCCAGGACTTGTGGCGCATGGTGCAGGCGCTGACCGATGAAGGCATGGCCGTGGTCTGGTCCACCGCCTATCTCGACGAAGCCGAGCGCTGCGAGAGCGTGCTGCTGCTGAACCAAGGGCAGCTCCTGTTCGATGGCCCGCCGCAGGCGCTGACCGCACAGCTCGAAGGCCGCAGTTTCCGTCTGGAAGACGTCGGTGCCGAGCGCCGAGCGGTCCTGACCCAGGCACTCGACCTGCCCAGCGTGAGCGATGGCGTGATCCAGGGCGCCGGCGTGCGCGTGGTGTTGCGCGAGGGCGCTCAAGCGGAGCAGCTCCAGGCCCTGTCCGATCAGGCGCGAGTGGAGCTGGCGCAGGTGCCCGCGCGCTTCGAAGACGCCTTCATCGATCTGCTCGGTGGCGGCCCCGGCGGCACTTCGACGCTGGCCGAGCGTCTGCCGCCGGTTGAGCTGGGTTCCGACATTGCCGTGTCGTGCCGAAACCTCACCAAGCGCTTCGGCGAGTTCACCGCCACCGACAACGTCAGCTTCGAGGTGCAAAAGGGCGAAATCTTCGGCCTGCTCGGCCCTAACGGCGCCGGCAAGTCCACCACCTTCAAGATGTTGTGCGGCCTGTTGAAACCAACTGCTGGCGAAGCGCATGTGGTGGGCCATGATCTGCGCCGCGCCACCGGCGCAGCCAAGAGCCGGCTCGGCTACATGGCGCAGAAGTTTTCGCTCTACGGCCTGCTCTCGGTGCAGCAGAACCTGGAATTCTCGGCCGGCGTCTACGGACTGGAAGGCAACACCCGGCGCGAGCGCATTGCCGAGATGATCGAAACCTTCGATCTGGGCGACTGGCTGTCCGCCACGCCCGATTCCCTGCCGCTGGGCCACAAGCAGCGCCTGGCATTGGCTTGTTCGCTGATGCACCGGCCGCCCGTGCTGTTCCTGGATGAACCCACTTCGGGCGTGGACCCGATCACCCGGCGCGAATTCTGGACCCACATCAACGGACTGGCCCGCAAGGGCGTGACCATCATGGTCACCACCCACTTCATGGACGAGGCCGAATACTGCGACCGCGTGGCCATGCTCTCGCGTGCGCAACTGATTGCGCTGGATACGCCCGACGCGCTCAAACGTTCGGCGGTCAGCCCCGAACGACCCGACCCGACGATGGAGGACGCCTTCATTCACCTGGTGGAGTCGGCGGACCGCGAGCTGGAGGCCGCCACATGAACGGCACCACAAAGCACAAGGACGGGAATGGACCACAGCAGACCGACCTGCGCCATTTTGATCTGCGGCGCTTGATCGCCCTGGTCACCAAGGAAAGCTACCAGGCGCTGCGCGACCCCTCGACGCTGCTGATCGCGTTCGTGCTGCCGGTGGTGTTGCTGCTGCTGTTCGCCTATGCGGTGTCGCTGGATGCGAAGGATGTCCGCGTCGGCGTGGTGCTGGAGTCGCCCGGCGCTGCAGCGCAGGAGCTTGCGGCGGCCTTTGCCGGCACAAAGTTCCTGGATGCCCACTTCGCCCATGACCGGCGCGAAGTGGCCGACCAGCTGGTCTCAGGCGACCTGCGCGGCTACGTGGTGATCCCGCAGGATTTCGAGCAGCGGCTGGCCCAGCGTGGCAGCGAGCCGCTGGTGCAGATCGTCACCGACGGCTCCTACCCCAATACCGCCAACTACGTCGAGAACTACGCCCGCGGCGTGGTCCAGTCCTGGCGTGCCGGACTGGACGTCGGAGCACCAGCGCAGGCCGTCATGCTGGAACCGCGCTACTGGTTCAACCCCGAGCTGGAAAGCCGCCGCGCACTGATTCCCGGTGCCATCGCCATCGTCATGACCATCATCGGCACCATGCTGACTGCACTGGTGGTGGCGCGTGAATGGGAGCGCGGCACCATGGAGGCGGTGCTGTCCACGCCGGCCTCGGTGGCCGAAATCCTGATCGGCAAGCTGCTGCCGTACTTCGTGCTCGGCATGCTGTCCACGCTGGGTGCGGCGGCGCTGGCGGTGTTCGTGTTCGGGGTCCCGATGCGGGGCTCGCTGGCGGCGCTGCTGCTGCTGTCGGCGGTGTTCATGGTGCCGGCGCTGGGTCAGGGTCTGCTGATTTCCTCCTTGGCACGCAACCAGTTCCTGGCAGCGCAGATTGCGCTGTTCACGGGCTTCCTGCCGGCCTTCATGTTGTCGGGCTTTCTGTACGAGATCGACGCCATGCCGGCACCGATCCGCGCCATCACCTTGGTGGTTCCGGCGCGCTACTTCGTCGATTCGCTGAAGACGGTGTTCCTGGCCGGCGATATCTGGGCCGTGTTCCTGCCCAACCTGGCGGCCATGGCGGCGATCGGGGGGCTGTTCTTCGTGATCGCCAAGCGCGCCACGCGCAAGAACCTGGAGTGACGCGATGTTGACTTCCGCATTCTCGTTCACCCGCCTGCGCGCCCAGTTCATCAAGGAAGTGCTCAGCGTCCTGCGCGACCCGCGCAGCCGCATGGTGGTGTTCGTGCCGCCGATCCTGCAGTTGCTGGTGTTCGCCTTTGCCGCGACGCTGGAAGTGCGCAACGTCGATATCGCCGTCTACGATCGGGATGCGGGGCGCTGGTCGCACGAGTTGGTACAGCGCCTGGACAGCGCCCGCTTCATCACCCACGTCCGGCATGTCGACAGCCAACAGCAGCTCCACGAGCTGATCGACCGTGGCGAGGTGATCGCCGCGCTCGCCATCCCGGTGGATTTCTCGCGCTCCATCGCCGCCGGCGAAAGTGGCCGCGCGCAGGTACTGGTCGATGGCCGGCGCAGCAACTCCGGGCAGATCACCGTGGCCTATCTGTCCACCATCGCCGCCGATGTCGGCGCCGAGGTCGTGCCCGACGCCCAGGCACCAACGCCCGTGGTCGTGCGCCACTGGTTCAACCCGAATCTGGTCTACCGCTGGTTCATCGTGCCCGGCCTGACGGGCATCCTGGCGCTGTTCAGCTCGCTCTTGATCACCTCGTTGTCGATCGCGCGCGAGCGCGAGCTGGGCACCTTCGACCAGTTGCTGGTGTCGCCCACCTCGACGCCCGAGATCATCATCTCCAAGTCGCTGCCGGCACTCGCAATTGGCACCGGGCTGGGCCTGTTCATGATCAGCGCGGGCGTCTTCCTGTTCGGCATCCCGTTTACGGGCTCGTTTGCACTCCTGCTTGCCAGCCTGGTGCTGTTCATCGCCTCGGTGGTCGGCATCGGTCTGATGATTTCCGCGGTCAGCATGACGCAGCAGCAGGCCATCCTGGGAGCGTTCGCCATCGGCGTGCCGGCGGTGCTGATGTCCGGCTTTGCGACGCCTGTGGAAAACATGCCTGTCGTCCTGCAATGGCTGGCTCAGGCCATCCCACTGACCCATTTCCTCATCATCGTCGAAGGCAGCTTTCTCAAGGCCATGCCGCCCGGTGACATTCTCGCCAGCCTGTGGCCGCTGGCGGTCATCGCCCTCGCCACGCTGACCATGGCCACCGTATTCGTCCGAGGACGCCTGCAATGAAATCCAAGCCCCGCACTCCCTTTCTTCGCGCAACCGTCACCGGCCTGACCCCTGGGCGCGCGCGTCCGCTCGTGCTGGCCCTGTCCTGCGTGCTGCTGACTGCCTGCGCAAGCGTGGGCCCCGACTACCGCGAGCCGCCGCCGGTCGACGTCGGCAGCGGCTGGAGCTTGCCGTTGGCAAGCGAATCTCAGTCCGCAGACTTGAGCCAATGGTGGTCTGCACTGGACGATCCCATCCTCGATCGCCTGATGGCCACGGCGCTGGCACAGAACCTGGATCTGCGCCAGGCTGCGGCACGCATCGATGAGGCACGCGCCCTGCGCGATCGTGTGGCCGGCGAGGCATTGCCCACCGCCGCCGCTGGCGCGAGCGTCAACCGGCGCCGTCAAAGCGAGAACGGACCCCTGCCCGTAGGTTCGATCCCCGGCCTTGACGCCACGCAGACCATCTACGACGCGGGCTTCGACGCGGCCTGGGAGGCCGACTTGTTCGGGGCCAAGCGGCGGGCGCTGGAAGGCGCCAGCGCCCGCCTGCAGGCGACCGAAGCCGAGGCGCAGGGCGTACGCATGCGCATCGTGGCCGAGGTCGCGCGCACCTGGTTCACCGCCGTCGGCGCCCGCTACGAGTTGCACGCACAACAGGCCACACTGGATACGCTGCAGCAGACCTTGGAATTGGTGCGCCTGCGGCATGCGCTGGGCGACGCGTCGGCCGCCGACGTGGAGGCGGCGTACGCCCAATGGACAGCAGTCAACGCGCTCATCCCGGATATCCAGGCGCGTCAGCGCGCCGCGATACTCAGCCTGGGCGTGCTGCTGGGCGCGCCGCCGGAGCGGGAGCTGGCACTACTGGATGGCCCCTTGACGCCGAGCACGCTGCGGGCGCTGCCGGTGGGCGGGCGCGCAGAGATGCTGCGCCGGCGCCCGGACGTGCTGGCTGCGGAACGTCGCCTGGCAGCGAGTTCCGCCGACATCGGCGTGGCCACGGCCGAGTTGTTCCCCAAACTCTCCATCGGTGTCGGCGGCGGGTTCCAAGCGCTCAGTACGGGCGATTGGTTCGATGCATCCAGCTCGCGTTTTTCCATCCTGCCGCTGATTTCCTGGCGCCTGTTCGACGGCGGCCGTGTGCGCGCCGAAATTCGGGCACGCGAGGCGGCCGAGCGGCAGGCCGCGCTGGCCTATGAGCAGGCGGTGCTGACGGCGCTGGGCGACGCCGAGCGCGCGCTGGGCGACTACCACGGCGGGCTAGACACGCTTGAGCGCCGCGGTATGGCACTGGATGCCGCGCGCACCAGCTACGGCCACGCCAAGGCGCGCTATGCGGCAGGCGACATTGCGCTGGTCGAACTGCTGGCCGCCCAGCGCAGCCTGCACGAAGCCGAAACCGCAGCCGCGCGGGCACATACCAACGCCGCCGTGCAATTGGTGGCGCTGTACAAGGCCCTTGGTGGTGGCTGGGACGTATCCACGGCGGCACCGACCGCAACCCATTCGCTTCGTGGCGCTACCGCCCCCCTCGCGTTTTCAAGCCGTTGACTCAACACAAGGAGACCGTCATGCAAATCAACGTTGGAAGTCTCGACCGCATTGTCCGCATCGTCGTCGGACTGGTTCTGCTCAGCCTCCCGCTGTGGCTGGATTCATCCTGGCGTTGGCTGGGACTCATCGGAATCATGCCCCTCATCACCGGCCTGGCTGGCCGCTGTCCGGGCTACCGTCTGCTTGGCCTGAGCACTTGCCCGATACAAAAGAAAAAACCGGAGTGAGCATCCCATGAAACTGCATTTTCTGGGCGCTGCGCGCGAAGTCACCGGGTCGTGTTTCTTGGTGGAAGGGCTCAACGTACGCTTCCTGGTGGATTGCGGCATGGTTCAGGGCGGCCGCACGGCGGCGGCCCGCAACCATGAGCCATTCCCGTTCGACCCGGCGTCGATTGATTTCGTGCTCCTGACCCATGCCCATATCGACCATAGTGGGCTATTGCCAAAACTCACGCGCGCCGGGTTCAAGGGGGCCATCTACGCCACTCCCGCCACGGTTGATCTGCTGGGCGTGATGCTGCCCGACAGTGCCCACATCCAGGAGAGCGATGCAAAACGCAATGCGCAGCGACTCCGCGGAAAGGACGCACTGCCGCCTCTGTATACGCTGCAGGATGCCAGCGACTGCTTGCAGCAGGTGCGAGGCATCGAATACGACCGGGAGTTCGCGCCCCGCGTCGGGGTGCGCGCCCGTTTCCGCGATGCCGGGCACATTCTTGGGTCGGCCATCATCGAGGTCTGGGTCACCGAATATGGCTACCCGACAAAGCTCGTTTTCAGTGGCGACCTCGGCCAACCGGCGCGCCCGATACTGCGCGACCCGACAACCATCGAGGACGCCGACATCCTCGTCATCGAGTCCACCTACGGCAACCGCCAGCACAAGGATTTCTCGGCGACCGAAGAGGAAATGATCGGCATCGTCGAAAAGACATTGTTCGAACGCGGCGGCAATGTCATCGTGCCGGCCTTCGCGGTCGGCCGAACCCAGGAAATCCTTTATCACCTGCACCGACTCACCTGCGAGGGGCGGCTGCGGCAACCGAAGGTATTCGTCGATTCGCCAATGGCCACGCAGGCCACGCGCATCACGCGAGAACATCTCGAATTGTTCGACGAACAGGCGAAACGGTTGGCAGGATGGCACGCGCGCGGCGAGAACCTCCCATACCTGAGTTTCACAGCGAGCGCTGAGGAGTCCATGGCGCTGAACCGGATCCGCTCCGGGGCCATCATCATTTCTGCCAGCGGCATGTGCGATGCGGGACGTATCCGGCACCACCTGCGCCACAACTTGCCGCGCCGGGAATGCAGCATCTTGTTTACCGGTTTCCAGGCGCAGGGGACGCTTGGCCGACGCCTGATCGAGGGGGCCGAACGCGTGCGCATCTTCGGTGAGGACATTCCAGTACGTGCTGCAATCCACAGCGTGGATGGCCTCTCGGCGCATGCCGACCAAAAGGCGTTGCTGGATTGGGCTCGGGGTTTTATTCACCCCCCGGCGCAAACCTTCGTGGTGCATGGGGAACTGTCCGCCGCCCAGACCTTCGCCGAACTCTTGCAACAGCAACTCGGCTGGCAGGTCACGGTGCCCGAGCATGGTCATGCGCTGCGCTGGCCGGACTTTCTGGCGCACGAGTGATGAAGCCCGCCGAAGATCTCGATGAACGCCTACGCGCCATCCGCGAGTCGCCAACGTACCGTCTTGCGTACGAAGACATCGAGCTGCTTGGCCAGGAAGAACTGCGGCCGCTGCGACTGCAGCTCGAACTGCTCAAGCCTGACCGCATCCTGCACGAGCAAGGCATTCGCTCGACGGTAGTGGTCTTCGGCAGCGCACGCGTGAGCGATGCCGAGACGGCAGAAGCCCGTCTTGGCGCGCTGGAGCGTCAGGCGCGCGTCACTCCGGAGGATGTCGGGCTGAGGCAAGAGCTTGCCCGAGCCAATCGCCGGGTCGAACAGGCACGCCACTACGAGCAAGCGCGGCGTTTCTCGGGCCTTATTTCGGCGCGTTTCCAGCAGCAAAACCGCCGTGATTTCGTCGTCGTCACCGGGGGTGGGCCCGGCATCATGGAGGCCGCCAACCGCGGTGCTTTCGAGGTCGGCGCACGTTCGATTGGCCTCAACATCACGCTGCCCCACGAACAGGCACCCAACCCCTACATGTGCCCAAATTTGGCGTTCCGATTCCACTATTTCGCGCTGCGCAAGATGCACTTCTTGTTGCACGCCAAGGGCTTGGTGGCCTTCCCCGGTGGCTATGGAACGCTCGATGAGCTGTTCGAGGTGCTCACCTTGATCCAGACCGAAAAGATGCAGCGTATTCCGGTGGTGCTGGTCGGCCGTGCATTCTGGCGTCGCGTAGTTGATTTCGATCTTCTGCTCGACGAAGGCTATGTCTCTCCATCCGATCTGGACTTGTTCACCTGCGTAGACGAAGCCGAGGAAATCGTTAGTGCCCTCGAACGCTTTTACGTCAACAGGGCAGCAGGCGATGGGGCGACATGATCGGCGTCGACGGGTATTGCCGGAGCCTGTGCGGCACCAAGGTGCAGCAGTCGATGCAGTGCGCCACCTTGTTGATTGCCAGTGCATTGTTCAGCCCGATTTCTGCTTTCGGTTCCGACTTCTCGCTCTCTGCAAATCCTACCTCCTGCTCGCCAGGGCAATCCCTGCGCTTGCGGGGCGGCACCCTGCGTCTGGAGAACGATTTGTTCACCGGCTCCGATCGCAACTACACCAACGGTGTCGCGCTAACAGCAGTCTCACGCGATCTGCAAGGCGGGCTCCGTCCGGAGTGCCTGCCCCAGCCGATTGGTTTGTATGCCCGCTTCATCGGCTGGGCTGATCCAGGCTTCTGGCACGACGCCGGCGCCCACTCGTCGTCGCAAAACCTCGTTGTGCGCTTTGGCCAAGCCATGTACACGCCTGAGAACAAGACGCGCACCGATGTGATTCCAGATGACCGACCGTACGCTGGTTTGCTCTACCTGGGTTTGGCGTGGAATCGCCGCATCCACCCACAAGCCGCCAGCTACGAAATGCTTGACGTGCGTGAGCTGACCCTGGGCGTGATCGGCCCCTGGTCGCTGGCCGAGCAATCTCAGGATCTGGTGCATCGGGCACGCGGCATTGAGCGCTTTCGCGGCTGGGACAACCAGTTGCGCAACGAGCCGGCATTTCAGATGGCCATGGAACGCAAGTTCAAGCCGTACACGGAGGGTGCGGTCCGCCCTGGATGGGGCAGCGACGTGATCGGCAGTTATGCCCTGCGGGTCGGAAACATCGAAACCGCCGCCAGTACCGGCGTGGAGTTTCGCGCGGGCTGGAACATACCGAACGACTTCGGCAGCTATCCGATCCGCCCTGGCGCGGAGAACCGCCCGCCCTCTGGTGTTGCCGATCTGCGCACGACAACGCCGCAATCGGTCCTGGCGCCCAAACCTGGGGCACATGTCTTCCTGAACCTGGAGGGTAAAGCCGTCGCCTGGGACTTCTCACTCGACGGAAACATGTTCCGGAATAGCCACCATGTCAGCCGGCGGCCTTGGGTCGCGCAAGCAGCTCTCGGCATCAGCAGCCAATGGATCGTTGCTGGACGTGGCGTGCGGCTTGCCGTGATGCGCGTTTGGAGAACCCGCGAGTTCGACCAGCAGGCGGGCTATCACGCATTCGGATCGATCGCGCTGAGCTTGGAATTTTGAGGACACCTGCAACCATTCGTTAGACCCAAAGCATTCGTCACAACATCAATGGAGAAATTCGTGAACCAGCCCTTGAAACCCAGATCGTTCTTCACAGTCTCGCTGTCCGTGCTCTTGGCAACCTTCGCCACGGCACTCGGTGCGCAGTCCGTAGAGGCGGCAAAGCCAATGGCGCTTCGTACCATAATGGAAAGACTCGGGCGCGACATGCAAGTCGTCACGGGCGCGATCTCCAAAGAAGACTGGCCACTGGTCGCCGAGCTAGCACCACGAATTGCCAAGCATGCCGAGCCGCCCATGTCGGAAAAGATGCGCATCCTTGCCTGGCTTGGGGCAGACGCTGGAAAGTTTCGGGGTCTTGATGGACAGGTTCATGACGCCGCGACCGCCATGGGCGAGGCTGCACAGCGGAATGACGGCCAAGCAGTCATCGCGGCTTTCTCCAAAACCCAGCAAAGCTGCCTAGCCTGCCACCAGAGTTACCGTCGCCCGTTCGTGGAAAAGTTCTATGGAAGCCGCTAGCAAGGGATGGCTACACCTGTTGACGGAAGACTAGCTTCTGTCCAATCAATATACCTCGACGCGTTTCAGGTTCCCAGGAAGCCACCCGTGCAGCGATCACGGGTTCCTGCTTCACCCGCGGCAGCACTCGTTGGATCTGACGTGCATGACTCCCGTATGCATGTGGGTCACCAGCACCAGCGGATAACGCAGCACCTCGTCCAGTGAGATACGTTTGTGCTTGAGCAGCGGATGCCATGCCGGCGCCGCGACCATGAGGGGGGCGCTCCAAAGCGCCTTAGCCACGATGTCGTCACCCACTTCACCAGACTGGGCCCTAGGTCATACAGATCGCCATGCAGCCCCTTGATTTGCTGCGACAGTGACACCTCGAACAGGCGCAACTCGACGTCGGGCTCCTCCTGCCAGCTTAACGCCAGCAAGGTCGGCAAGCGCGACGGGGTGATGCCATCGGACAGCGTAATGCGTTGCTGACCGTGAAAGCCGTTGGCCGCTCCCCTCACGCTGTCGCGGGCTTGCTGCAAGACAGTGAAGAGGCGCGGCACATGTTACAGGAATTGCTTGTCCGCCCGCGTCAGCCGCTTGCTGCGACTGCTCCGGCCGCAGTGCTTCAGCAGCGCGGTTACAGGTGGCGATCTCGAATTCGCCGAACATGCCCATCGACAGTTCATCCGGCGCGATGCCCGCTGGCGCGAACTTCAGACGCTGCGCCGCCGCCCGTGTCGACAGACCAAATCGCTCGCCCTCGGGGAGTGACGTAAGACGCCGCGACTGTCTTCCTCGGGTCGCTGCGGCCACAGAAGACTAGCCGAGGCGCGCTGGCGCGAGTGCTCTAGCTAGCCATCCGCCATGACCGCCGCCCGCGTTCAAGCAGCGTTGCAATAACTCCGGACACCATTGCCCGCGTGCTGTGAGCCGGCGACGACAGCCGCTGCAAGACATGCCGGCCTCTTCTCCGCACGCATGCGGCTCCCTACGATCATAAGGACTGGTCACGTCACGAGGGACTGCGCATGAACTTACGTCATCTTCGCTGTTTCATTGCTGTAGCCGAGGAACTGCACTTCGGTCGAGCCGCTAGGCGGCTGCATATAGAACAATCTCCCCTATCACGCACGATCCGCAAGTTGGAGACAACTCTAGGCGTGACGTTGCTCAGTCGCACGCCGCGGGGCGCAACCCTGACTTGGGCAGGGCGAGTCTTCCTCGACGACGCCCGCCGCATCATGTTGAGCGTTGAGCAGGCAGTGGCCAGCGCGAAGGCTGCTGCCTCCGGTTCTCAGGGCATTTTGCGAATCGCGCTGTCGAGAGACATAGGACGGGCGAGGCTATCAGCACTGCTTGCACTGTGCCGCGAAGAGTCGCCGCAGGTAAACATCCGGCTCTCCGAAGTACCGCTGACCGAACTCGTGCAGGGGCTGAACGCAAATCTGTTCGACGCCGGCTTTGCAATGGTCAATGAAGTGGAGGACGGGATCATTGCTGAGCCGCTGTGGGCCGACCCCTTGGTAGTGATCCTGCCCGCACGGCACCCGCTTGTAGCCTTCAAGGAAGTGCCGTTGCAGGAAGTGGTGAGCTATCCGCTGGTACTTTGTGATCCACGGGCATGCCAAGGTTGCGGTCGGCAGAGCGAACGACTGTTCCGCTCTGTCGATGTCCAACCGATCGTGGCTGAGTATGCCGCTTCTCACGGGCTGATGCTGACGTTGGTGGCCGCAGGGTACGGGCTAAGTTTTTCCACTGCCGCGCACTTGGCAACTTGCCAGCCGGCGGATGTTGTTGTCCGCCCGTTGGCCGGTCAGAGCGCATCGATAACCACCTATCTGTTACGAACCGAGGGTGGCATGACGGAGCCGTTGCAGCGGTTCATCGAACGCGCCGAACGTGTATGTCATCAGGACGCAAGCACATCACGCGCGATTTGACGCAGATCTATCGAAAGGTGCGCGGCTAGTTTTCTCGGATTGCGCGATTCATCTTTGGTCTTGCGGCTGACCCGATCTGCATGGCTCATGCGCTGTACTGATTCCAGTTTCGACGCAATTGCTGCGCCCTTCCGTACTCCGGCACTCGCCTGCGGGCTCGCCGCCGCGGTCATTTCACTGACGCGGAACGCATGAGCTTTTGCTGGTTGCAAACCGGCTCATCCTGTTGACGCATTGGCACTTTACGCCGTTGGAATTCCTACGGAAAACTTTGGCCAGGTTTCGGGTAAAGCGCGGCACCCATGCTTGACTCCAGGGGAGCGCGACCACCAAGCCGCGTGCCGGTCCAAAGGCAAAGCGCCCGCATCATGGTTGAGGAGTTTCAAGCGTAGCAAGATGTAGTTCGCCCTTAGCCGGCCGTCAGCGCCGATGCAACGCTTCCTTCCACGATCCCGGCCGGTCCTGCGCTTCATCCGGATTTCTGGGCAATCGCCTCGCCCACTTGGGCGGTGCGCGTCTGCCAGAGTTCGAGCCGACGATGGGACGCACGCGACATGGAGAAATCGAGTTGCCTTGCCTTTGGCGCCAGGATCTACTACCGCCCGATCGAGGCGGCCGTCCGTTGGGCGGGACTGTTGCGCTTTGAGCCGCGGATTCTGGAAACGCTCGGGCCACGTGCCATGCCTGAGCCGAACGACTTTCCGCGCTGGCCCTTGCTGCGCCTTTTCTCCGAGCGCATCTTCGACGCATTGGCACACGATGAGCTTTCTTACGGCAAGGCAGGCATGGCGCAGGAACCTCAGCGCCCCGCACTCGACGATCCTGCGTTGATCGTGCGCCACGTCGACCTGAAGGCGTGGATGTCGCATTACTACCCCGGTGAGCGGCCTCCATTCCTGTTCGACGGCATCGAGCGCGAACTGCATCCTTCGGTGAGCGTCGCCATGCTGAACGTGTTGCTAGCCGATCGCGAGGCCGCCAAGCTGCAGCTTGCCGAACTCGCACAACTACATGCGGCGCTGAAGGCACAGCACGAAGCGTTGGCGAAGGAGCATGCCAGTAGCATTCGTGAGGGCGATGCGAGTGAACCGGGCCTGCGCAGCGAATCGACTTACCTGAACATCATTGGCGGCCTGCTGACATTGCTGTTGGGCAAGTCCCCCGCGGGCTCTGCCTACTCGTCCTTCCGCAACATGGATGCGGTGATCAGTGCGCTACTGGCCCACCATGAAGGGCGGCCCGGCATCAGCGAGCGAACGCTGTGGAGCAAGCTGGCACAGGCGCGTCGCCACCTGGAGGCATCGCGCTGAGCCTGTAACAGCAGACTGCAATTGCAGTTGCGTGTTCTGCAGTTGCAGTGAATCTCGCAGCAGCAGCATATGGAATGCGAGGCACTTTCTGAACAACGCCATCGAGCGTCAAGGAGTGCCTCTCATGTCTTCGCAGACCATCGCGCCGGCCTTGCCGCCCGAGCACCGCATCCTGCGCCGCGCCGAGGTCGAAGCCAAGACCGGCTTCAAGCGCGCGCACATCTACAGCCTCATGAAGGAAGGCAAGTTCCCCAAGGCGCTGCGCCTGGGCGTGCGCGCGGTGGGCTGGGACTCGGTGGAGATCGAACAGTGGATCGCCGATCGCCTCAAAGAACGCGCCTGACGCTTCTTCTCGGTTCATGCCATTCGACGAGGAGAAGCCCATGCAGGTGGTGTCCATCATTTCGACCAAGGGCGGCGTGGGCAAGACCACGACGGCGGCCAACCTGGGCGGCTTCATCGCCGATGCCGGGCTGCGCGTGCTGCTGCTGGACCTGGACGTGCAGCCCACGCTGTCGAGCTACTTCACGCTGGACGTTCGCGCGCCCGGCGGCATCTACCAGATGCTGGCCTTCAACGAGCGGCGCATCGAGCAACTGGTGTCGCGTACCGTGATCGCGGGCCTGGACCTGGTGCTCTCCAACGACGACCGCGGCGAACTGAACACGCTGCTGCTGCACGCTCCGGATGGGCGCCTGCGACTGCGCCATCTGCTTCCCGTCTTCCGCACGCACTACGACTTGCTGCTGATCGACACCCAGGGCGCGCGCAGCGTGCTGCTGGAGATGGCGGTGCTGGCGTCCGACCTGGCGCTGTCGCCGGTGACGCCGGAAATCCTCGCGGCGCGCGAGCTGCGGCGCGGCACGCTGCAACTGATCGAGGACATCGCGCCGTATCGGCACCTGGGCATCGAGCCGCCGCCGCTGCGTCTGCTCATCAACCGTGTGCATCCTGTGTCGTCGAATGCGCGGCTGGTCCAGCAGGCGCTGCGACAGGTGTTTCAGGAACAGGCCGGCGTGCAGGTGCTGGGCACCGACGTACCGGCCATCGAAGCCTATCCGCGCGCTGCGACACGAGGATTGCCGGTGCACCGGGTGGAGTACCGGCAGCCGGCTGGGCGCACGGCGCCCGCGGCGTTGGAGACCATGCGCACGCTGGCCGGCGAACTGTTCCCCGTGTGGCGGGAGCGCTTCGCGCTGGTCACCGGTCGGGCCGATGCGGGAGGGGCCGGCCATGGCGAGCGCGCATGAACTGGCGCGCGGCCGCGAACGGCTGCGCGCGCTGATCGAGTTCGCGCTGGGCGAAGGCTGGCGCGTGGTTCGCACGTCCGGCGGGCACCTGAAATTCACGAAGCAAGGCTGCGCGTCGATCTACACCAGCTCGACGGCGAGCGACAACCGTGCCGACCGCAATGCCCGCGCACAGCTTCGCCGCGCCGACCGGCAAGCGCAGGAGAATGGCCGTGGCTGAGCTGACGCCGCAGGACATGGCTGCCAAGCTGCTGGCCACCGGCTTCGAGCGCAGCGGCCCTTCGGCCGCGACCTTGAGCGACCCCATCGCCGACACGCCGATGGTGGTGACGCTGGACCAGTTGCGGCCCTACGACCACGACCCACGCGTGACGCGCAACCCGGCCTATGCGGAGATCAAGGCGTCCATCCGCGAACGTGGGCTGGACGCGCCCCCCGCGATCACGCGCAGGCCGGGCGAGGCGCACTACATCATTCGCAACGGCGGCAACACGCGGCTGGCGATCCTGCGCGAGTTGTGGAGCGAGACCAAGGAGGAACGCTTCTTCCGCATTGCGTGCCTGTTCCGCCCGTGGCCGGCGCGCGGCGAAATCGTGGCGCTGACCGGGCATCTGGCCGAGAACGAGCTGCGCGGCGGGCTGACCTTCATCGAGCGGGCGTTGGGCATCGAGAAGGCGCGCGAGTTCTACGAGCAGGAAAGCGGCCAGGCGCTGTCGCAGAGCGAACTCGCGCGGCGACTGACTGCCGACGGCTATCCGGTACCGCAGTCACACATCAGCCGCATGAACGATGCGGTGCGCTATCTACTGCCAGCGATCCCGACGCTGTTGTACGGCGGATTGGGCCGGCATCAGGTGGACCGGCTCGCGGTGCTGCGCAAGGCGTGCGAGCGCACCTGGGAGCGGCGGGCGCTGGGCCGCACCGTGGCCGTGGACTTCGCCACCTTGTTTCAGGACGTGCTGACGCAGTTCGACACACAGCCGGACGACTTCTCGCCGCAGCGGGTGCAGGACGAGCTGGTGGGCCAGATGGCCGAGCTGCTGGAAGCGGACTACGACACGCTGGCGCTGGAGATCAACGACAGCGAAAGCCGCCAGCGTGCGCTGACCAGCGAACCGGCGGCACCGACGCCACCGGCAGCGCCTGTCGTGCCTGCTGCTCCTCCCCCGCCGGTCTCCGTGCCTCGGCAGCCACCCGCCTCGTCTGTGCCGCGCGACGCCACGCCGGTCGCGCCTCCGGCGCCAGCAGCGACACCGCCTGCATCGCCCGAAGCGCCGGAGGACCAGCACGGGCAACGCGACGAGCGCCTGCAAGGGCACATCGTGACACCGGCACCGACCACCGAGCGCCTGCAGTCCATCCAGCGGATGGTCGCGGACCAGCTCGGCGACAAGCTGCCCGACTTCGAGGCCGATGCGCTGCGTGCGATCCCCGTGCAGGTCGGCGGGCTCTATCCCATCTCGGACGTCTGGTACGTCGAGCCGGGGCTGGACGTGCCAGATCGCCTGCGCGTGCACATCGCGCAGTTCGCGCGCGAGATCGCCGGGGAAGCGGCGGTCGCCGACCACATCGAGGCCAGCGTCGGCGGCATCGGCTTCGTCTGCGTGGCGCCGGCCTCGGGCCAGGCGAAGGCGCTGCCGGCGTTCGCGCGGGCGGTGCTGACCCTGCTGCATGCGCTGAGTGCGGCTCCGCCCTCCGCGAACGGATTGGACCGCGCGCGGCTGGCCGACGAGCTGGCGGCGCTGCTGCATGGCCACGGCGGCTCGGCCACACGCCTGAGCGATGCTGCGCTGGTGAAGCTGTTCCGTCTGCTGCGCCTGGCGCGCCGGCTGCTGGACCTGGAAGCCGGTGACCCGGGCCACGAGTCCTGAGCGCGCAGGAGGCTCCCGTATGTCGGCACCGCACCCGCTCAACCAAGCCGTGATCGCCCAGGCCCTGCATGACCTGCGCAACGGCCAGTTGCGCCGCTGCAAGGCCATGGGCTTCGGCGAGGAGGAGCTGGATGCGCTGAAGCACCCCGAACTCGTGAGCATGCTGGTGAATGCCACGGTGTCGTGGTGTTCGGTGTCGGTGAACCGGGAGGTGTTGAAGCGGCTGCTGAGCCAGGTGCACGACGTGGAGCGGGAGATCGCCACGGTCGACCGCATGCTGCGCCTGGGAGCGAGCACGGAGATGGTCAGCAAGTTCTACGGACTCACGCATCAGGAAGTGGCGCTGCGCCGCGACATCCTCGGGCTGCCCAAGCGCAAGGGCCGGCATCCGGTGCTCGACGAGGCGCAGGACGTGGCCTTGTGGGAGCACTGGAAGGCCGGCGTCGCCGAGCGCCATGTCGCCCTGACCGACGACACGGCGATGCTGGCGCTGACCATGGACCTGGCCGAGGCGCTGAGCCTGCCGATGTCGGTGATCTGGTCGGCGATACGGAACTGGATCGACCAGGGGCTGGTGTAGCCATGACCACGGGCGGCGCACCACGGCGCGATGGCCCGGTTGCGCTGTCGGCGTTGTTCGACGAGGCGCTGCGGCACCTTGAGCCGAAGGAACCGGCGCAGGGCACGGCGCCGAACCAGGACGGTTTTCTCTACAGCGGCAACCGGCACGAGAGCGTGCCGCGCGCGCTGTTCCTCGACCGACGCCTGACGCCGCTGGAGCGCAATGCCTGGCAGGTGTTCCGCCTGCAGCTCAACGACGACGGCGTGACCGCCTTTCCCACCTACGACCAGCTCCGCCCCTATTTGGCGTCCATGCCCTGTGCGGCGCAAGCCTCGCACGAGACCGTGGCGCGCGCCTTGACGCTGCTGCGGCTGACGCGCTGGCTCAGCCTGGTGCGGCGGCGGCGCGATCCCAAGACCGGCCGCATCCAGGGGAACCTCTACGTGCTGCACGACGAACCGCTGTCGCCCTTCGAGGCGATGCAGCTCGACCCCGACTATCTGGGCCTGGTGAGCCAAGCGCTCACGCACGCGGCGAAGGCGGTGCAGGTCGTGGGCATGAACACGCTGCGAGAGATCGCCGAAGACCCCCTGCTCAGCGGACGCACGCTGCCGACCCGTCTGCAAGTGCTGGCGCAGCGCATGGCGCGGCATGGCTGGACGACGCCAGATTATCCACAGGCGGGTGCGGACCACGAATCCGAAGAAGGCCAGGAAGCCCTGCTTCGGAATGACGCGCGCCCGTCTTCGGAATCCGAAGCAGGGCCGAAACCCGCGCTGGACAGCTCTCTTCGGATTCCGAAGGAGGACCGTACAGTACGTAATGATCGTATAAATGAAGTACGTACAGTACCGCGCGCGAGGGCCTTGCAGAACCTGCGGCTGCCCGAGCGTTTTCTGCGCTTGAAGGACGAGCAGCAGGCCGGCGCACTGGTGGCGCTGCAGCAGGTGGACGAGGCGCAGCGGCAGGCCGTTCTTGACGAGTGGGCGGCACGCTGCCGCAACAGCGCGGTACGCAACCCGGCCGGCTACCTGTTCGGCATCATCCAGAAGGCGATCCGCGGGGAGTTCAAGGCCTGGGCCGGAGAAAGTGCATCGGCGCCACCAGTGCCCCCGCCACCTGCGCCATCGTCACCGCCGGCATCCCGTGCGACTGACCCCGAGGTGGCACGTGCCTACCTGGCACAGCTCCGAGAAGCCTTGCGTGATCGCTGATGTTGACTATCCCCAGGGGATAGCTGGAACAAACACCCTTCCGCCGTGTTCGATTGCCGCCCGCCGAACCACCGGCGAAACTGTCGCCTGTGAATCAGATGAGGACAGCCACGCACGAGCCCGGCCGACGATGGACATGACGACTTCCCCCGCCACAAACGCACTGCAACCACTACAGCGAGAAGTTCAGCGCTTGCTGGGCAGATGCCTATTGCGCCTTCAACAATACGAGCGCCTCATGAAAGCCATCGTGGCCCACCACGAGATTTCAGGCCCGGCGCATTCGCTGGAGTCCATTCGCGCAGCGCGGATTGAAGATGCCGCGACCAAGACCCTGGGCACGTTGGTCGGACAACTGTTTGGTTCGTATGTCGTCACCGATGGAAATGGTGGCGAGGAACGCGACGACGATCTTCCCGGCGACGCGGTTTCCTTTCGCACGCGCGTGCAACTGAGCCTGTCTGCGCAGGACTACGCCAAGACCCAGGCCGATCTCAAAGACCTGGTATCGCTGCGCAACACACTGGTGCACCACTTCATCGACCAGCACGATCTATGGACCGTGGACGGGTGTCGCGCTGCACAGGACGAACTCGGTTCCGCCTACACGCGCGTCGATCAACACTTCGAGCAGCTGCGCGGCTGGGCCGAGCACATGGATCAGGCGCGGCGCCTGGCAGCGGAATTCGTCCAGTCGGACGTGTTCCACGACCTGGTGGTCAATGGCATCGCGCCGGACGGCACGGTGGACTGGTCGGCCGCCGGCATCGTTCGTGCGCTGCGCGAGGCCGCCGCGCAGTTGGCCGTCGAGGGCTGGACACCCATTGCCGCCGCTGGCCGCTGGATCGCGGACCGGCATCCCGAGCAGCTTCCAGCCAAGTACGGCTGCAGCAGTTGGCGGCAGGTGGTGCACGAGTGCCGCCTGTTTGAGCTTCGCTACCGTGAGGTGGAGGGGCAACGGGCCGCTTGGTACAGACCTCGCGAAGCATAGCCCCGCAACGCGGTCTCACCTCCGCGCGAGCCGCGAACACATCCGCCGAGCTATCCCCAGGGGATAGCCGGCACAAACAGCCTTCCGCGCGGAACAAACCGGGCGCGCATGGGCTGCGGTTTGTTGACTGACAGCCTTCCGGCCGATGCCGATGCTGGCGACTCGCCCCTTCACCGCGAGTCGCTCACATGGCCAACGAACGCACAGAAACCCTGCAACTGAATCTCGGATCGCTGCGCAGCGCGATGTCGCTGACGCTGCACACGCACCACGCTTCGCGCATCTGGCACGGCCGCGCGCCGACCGAGGGGCGCCCCGGCATCATCGGTCTCAACGGCTTCATCGGCGCCATGAACAAGATGAAGCGCGGCGCCGAGCAGGATGACCCGTACTCGGACTGGTGGATGTTGAGGATCGAGGACAAACTCGCCGACACCAAGACCCGTCTGCAGACCCTGCGCGAACAGGTGGACCAGGCCTTGGCCGACGTGCCAGCGGCGCTGTCGCTGGGCGAGAACATGAACGTGCAGCCGGTGAAGCTGCCGCTGTTCGTGAACGCCCAGCTCGGTTTCATAGCGGTGTATCTGCTGGCCGACTACGACGACTTGGCACGCAAACTCATCCTGGCGCACCACACGGCGCTGATCGACCGCAGCACCTTGGAGCGCTGGCTCAATGATGGCGCGCACGCGCTGCGCAGCCTGTTCTCGCTGGCCCAGCAGTACCGCTACTCGGGCACGACGCGCGACGACTTCGCGGCGAAGAACGCGGCGGCGCGAGCGGCGCTGGAGAAGTTCGGCGAGTTGCCGCAGGACGTGCTGGAAGGCACGCGCCGCTCGCGCTTCGCGCCACCCATCGCGCGGCGGACGAACAAGCCCGGCACGCCGCCTGCTGCGCCTGCCATCGTGCCCGATGCGCAGGCTCCCACGGGTGGCGCAGCCGATGGTGCGGCGGGCGATGAGGGTGCTGGCGCATGACAGCATCGCCCCCTATCAGCCACTCCACGCGCTTCGTGGCGCTGGAACAGGCGGACTTCCAGCGGCTGGAACACGCAGGCTACCTAAAAGGCCTTTTACAGCCTTTTAAGGGTAAGGGGAGTCTGGAGACCTGGGCCAGCCAGTGCGCTGCGCTGCGCGACGACGTGATTGGCCTGGCACAGCGGCGCGTGCTGCCCCAGGCGCGCGCCTATCCATTCAGTCTGCTCGACGTGCAACTGGCCCAGCAGGCCACTGGCGCAGGGACGACCTTCCTGCGCTGGCGCAACCTCGACCGTTCCTCCATGGGCGTGGCGTTGTGGGAGGCCCTGCTGGCCAACCCCGCGACGCCAGCCGCGCTGATCGACGAGCTGTACGCGATCGAACTGCAGCGCATCGTGCTGAACATGCAGATCAGTCTGACCCACAGCATCGCTCGCCAAGCCCTGGAATGCGCCAACAAGGCCGCGCAGGCCGAAGCGGCTTACCTGCGGCGCGTCCACGGGCATACCGCGTCCGTTCCACCCACCACCAAGGAGTCACCATGAGCACGCACTTCGTCGGCGAGGGCAACATCGGTTCTGCGCCGGACTACCGCGAATTTCCGAACGGCAACGACGAGCCGCGCCGGCTGCTTCGCCTGAACGTCTACTTCGACAACCCGATCCCGAAGAAGGACGGCGAGTACGAAGATCGCGGCGGATTCTGGGCGCCCGTGGAGCTGTGGCACCGCGACGCCGAGCACTGGAAGACGCTGTACCAGAAAGGTATGCGGGTGCTGGTCGAGGGCCGCACCGTGCGCGACGAATGGGAGGACGCCGACGAGAACGAGCGCGTGACTTTCAAGGTCGAGGCGCGGCGCGTGGGCATCCTGCCGTACCGCATCGAGTCGGTGGCGCTCAGCGCCAAGCCGGCCGGCGGACAGTAATTCGCCCATCGCCGTTCCCCCGAGGGCGGCTGTAGCAACCGTCATACGCCCGCGATGCACCAGCGAGCTATCCCCAGGGGATAGCTCCAAGGTCGTCCACGGAGTTCCAGCCGCCCTCCCGAAACGACGCTCTTGCTGTGCCAGCTCCTACGATCTATGCACACCGCTGCGGCAACGAACCGCCTGCCGATCACAAAGCGGTGTCTGCATCAATCGACTTCCTTGCTGCCGGCATCTCCTGGCCCCGCCAAGCTGACGCCCATCCGATGAACCGCACATTTCCAAGGAGGCTTCATGCGCGTGTTCCTGTGCGAGAAGCCGTCCCAGGGCAAGGACATCGCCCGTGTGCTGGGTGCCGGTCAACGCGGCAACGGCTGCTACAGCGGCGCCGGTGTCGTCGTGACCTGGTGCATCGGTCATCTGGTGGAGGCGGTTCCACCCGAGGGCTACGGTGAGCAATACAAGCGCTGGGCCATCGAGCAACTGCCCATTCTTCCTGAGCGTTGGCGTGTCGAGCCCAAGGCGGCGACCGCAGCGCAATTCAAGGTCGTGCAGCAGCTCGTCGCCAAGGCGGGCGAGCTGGTAATTGCGACCGACGCCGACCGCGAGGGCGAGATGATTGCCCGCGAGATCATCGACCTGTGCGGCTACCGCGGGCCGATTCAGCGCCTGTGGCTGTCGGCGCTCAACGATGCGTCGATCCGCAAAGCGCTGGGTGCGCTCAAGCCGTCCGCCGAGACGCTGCCGCTGTACTTCTCCGCACTCGCCCGATCGCGCGCCGACTGGCTGATCGGGATGAACCTGAGCCGCTTGTTCACACTGCTGGGGCGCCAGGCCGGCTATACCGGCGTGCTGTCGGTGGGGCGCGTGCAGACGCCGACGCTGAAGCTGGTGGTGGATCGTGATCGCGAGATCGCGCGATTCGTCTGCGTACCGTTCTGGGCCATCGAGGTTGCGCTTTCGCATGCAGGCCAGTCCTTCGTCGCAAGCTGGACGCCGCCGCAAGGCAGCACCGACGATGCGGGCCGCTGCCTGCAACAGCCGGTGGCGCAGCAGGCCGCCGAGCGCCTGCGCACGGCCGGCTCCGCCCAGGTGCTGTCGGTAGAAACCGAGCGCGTTCGCGAAGGGCCGCCGCTGCCGTTCGACCTGGGCACGCTGCAGGAGGTGTGCTCCAAGCAGTTGGGCCTCGACGTGCAGGAGACGCTGGACATTGCCCAGGCGCTGTACGAGACGCACAAGGCGACAACGTATCCGCGCTCGGATTCGGGCTACCTGCCCGAGAGCATGCTGGCCGAGGTACCGACCGTACTCGACAGCCTGGTCAAGACCGACCCCAGCCTGCGGCCGCTGATCGAGCGCCTGGATCGCCAACAGCGCTCGCGTGCATGGAACGACGGCAAGGTGTCGGCTCACCACGGCATCATCCCGACGCTGGAGCCCACCAACCTGTCGGCCATGAACGAGAAGGAACTGGCCGTCTACCGGCTGATCCGCGCTCATTACCTCGCGCAGTTCCTCCCGCACCATGAGTTCGACCGGACGGTGGCGCAGTTCTCGTGCGGCAGCCAGTCGCTGGCGGCCGTGGGCAAGCAGATCGCCGTCACCGGCTGGCGCGAGGTGCTGGCATCGCCGGCACCGGACGATGCCGATGGCGAGGATGCGCTGCGCAGCCAGGTTCTGCCCGCCCTGCATGCGGGCCTGTCCTGCCCGGTCGGAAAGGTGGATCTCAAGGCGCTGAAGACGCTGCCGCCCAAGCCCTACACGCAGGGCGAGCTGATCAAGGCCATGAAGACCGTCGCCAAGTTCGTGACCGACCCGCGGCTGAAACAGAAGCTGCGAGATACCACCGGCATCGGCACCGAGGCGACACGCGCCAACATCATCAACGGTCTGATCGGTCGCGGCTACCTGGTCAAGAAAGGCCGTGCCGTCCGCGCTTCCGACGCGGCATTCACGCTCATCGACGCGGTGCCCTCGGCCATCGCCGACCCCGGCACCACGGCGGTGTGGGAGCAGGCGCTCGACATGATCGAGGCCGGCCAGATGGCGTTGGACACCTTCATCGAGAAGCAGTCCGTGTGGGTCGGTCAGCTCGTGCAGCAGTACCGCGGCGCGACGCTCTCGCTCAAGCTGCCGCCGGTGCCGGCCTGCCCGCAGTGCGGCGCACCGATGCAGCAGCGCACGGGCAAGAGCGGCGCGTTCTGGTCCTGCTGGCGCTACCCGGACTGCAAGGGCACGTTGCCGATCGAGTCCCCGACGGGCCGACGCAGCGCACCGCGCAAGCGGCGCGCTGCCTCCAAGGCGTCCTGATCCTCGCTTCCCCCCTGCCGCGCCGGCCACTTCACTGGCGGCGAGGCAAACGTCCCGCACCGCGCGGGACTCCAAAGCGCGCGTCTCCTTCTGCAACGGTGTGCGCGCCCCGTCTGCCCGCCATCGGGCGACGGGGCGAGAAGGTCATTGCTCCACGAATCGCGTCCGCCGCCATTCCCTTGATCGGTGTGCCTTGCCTCGGTCATGAGGGGCTTCCTGACGCCTTGCCGCCGCGCGAGCCGTGAGGAGGCCCCTTGGCCGAGGGTACTCCGTGCCGGTGCCCGCCGGCGAAACATCGGGCTCCCTTTGTGTGTGGATGCACGCCAGAGGTTTCCGGCCCCAGCCACGAAACGGGCCGGGTGCGATTGCTGACGCAGCGAACGGCTTTGACGACGGCCTGCGCTGACGCAGCCCACAGGTGGTTTTCCTTCCTCTCCAGCCGAAGGCCCGCATGGCCTTCGGCGCCCTGGTCCTTGCCTTGTCCCGTGACGCGGGCCTGCCCTAAAGCGGGCCGTCCGCGATTCGGTTTTCCCTGCGACGGCAGCCATGCCTCGCGCCCATCCTCACGCCATGCGTTGCTGACAGTCGTCAGCGGCATGCCCTGGCAGTCTCGGTCTTCAAGACTGCAACGCGGTTCGCCGCGTTGACCGATCCAGTCCGCTTCGCATCGCCCACCGCGGACGCTCGCCGGCCTGGCGACGATGCACTTTTCTCAACCACCCGAGGGGAACCCCATCCCCTGCGGGATGCGTGCTCCCCGACCCACCAAGGAGCACGGCATGTCTGAACCTTCCGCATCTTCCTCTGCAACCGCAGTGCGCAGTGGTGCGCTGGCGCTGGCCTGGACCGGCAAGCGTTTGCCGCTACAGGTGCTGCGCAGCGCGGCCGGCCACTACATCGGCACGCAAGACGACGAAGGCCCGGTATCGCGGGAGTCCGTCGAGTATTTCCCGAACCACCTCGCAGCACAGCGCGCCCTGGATACCCATGCCTGGACACAGCGCGCTCACCCCTGATTCCCACCCTTCAAGGAGTTCTCTCATGAATCTGTCTTTACCCGAAGACGTGCTCGATCAGATGGCGCTGGAACAGGCGCACTTCGACGCTGCACCGCAGGCCTTCTTCGAGGCCTGGAAGCGCGGCGCGCAGATCGCCGGCCACGAGTGGTTCGGCGACGGCACACGCGAAGGTCTGCAGCGTGCCACCACCAAGTGGGACCTGCGGCCCAACATGCTGATGCTCAACGACGCCTTGGGCGTGCTGAGCAGCGGTCAACGCATGTTCCTGTCCGCGATGGTGAGCTTCTACAACTCCCGCGAGGGCGGCGCGATGCTCAAGCGTTGCGGCTTCGAGGGGCTGTCCGACTTCGGCGGCCTCGATCTGGAACGGCGCCAGGTCATCGCCGACCTCACGCTGCACTACAACGGCTGGTGAGCCGCGCCTGGCAACCCACCGTCTTTTCATCCCACCCCACGAGGGACATGCGTCCCCGTTCGGGGCTATGTCCCTCCTTCCTTTCGCAGGAGCGGCCATGTCCCGAATCAGCATCTTCCACTGAACTGCACCGCCCGCCACCAGGGCGGCCCGATGCCGCGGCCGGCTGACCGGCTGCCACTTCATCCACCTACTGGGGTTCAATCCCCGGCAGGGGATTGCCTCGGCCATCCTCTGCTGGAGGAATCCCATGTCTCATTCCAAAAACCCCTTCGTCCGCGGCTACGATGGCCTGTCCGTGCAGCGGCTGCTGGCGATTTCCTACGACGACGACTGCCCGCTGAGCTATCTGCCGCTGCACGTCTCGCAGTCGCACCTGCCGGACAGCCAGGTCGAGCGCCATGCCTGCGTCTTCTGCGACGACTTCGCGCTGATCACCGAGGGCCAGAACGTGCCGCCCGAGCTGGACGCGCAGTGCCCCAGCCACGGCATCGCCCGAAACCTCGTCTACGCCGTCATGGCCGAAGAAGCCGGCCAGCCGCTGCACGTCAGCGATACCTACTCCGAGGAAGCCGCGCGCGAGGTGGTACGCCGCCTGCGCTTCGAGACCGGGTTCTACAGCCGTGCTTGGGAAATCAGTTCGGCGCACATCACCGAGGAGGCCGGCCGCTATCTGGCCAACCTGGCGGACATCGCCACGCCTAGCGGTTTTCTGTTCGTCGCCTTCCGCATCCCGTACAGCCCAGCGATCGGTGTGAAGCTGATCGCCACCCCCTGGACGGATGCGAACCTGCAGCTTGTCGAGGGCATCACTGCCGAAGAGCTGCGGCAGGAGCACCGGGCCAAGGGCGTGCCGGAGTCCCTCGTGGAGGTGTTGCACCTGGCTGCGCTCGCCGACGTGCGTCTGCTGATCTTCGATGCCGACGCGCCCGTGCTGGACGGGCTGACGCTCTACGACGACGAGTAACCCGCAACCCATTCGAGCCCCCCACGTCGGGGCTCTTCTTTTGCGCGGAACGCGGTGCCGGCGCATTGCCGATTCCCAACGGACGGTCGCCGCCATGTGCCGCACGCTGGCCGCATGTTCGCTGGCGTTGCCGGCAGCATGCCCAGGCAGTCGAGACCTTCAAGACTGCGGCGCGGTTCGCCGTGCTGGTTGCTTCGTTCTCCGGGCGCACCCGCGTCCATCCACCTCACCCTCAAGGGACAGACCTCCCTTGCGGGCGGGAGTCCCTTGGTTGCCACAAGGAGTCTCCCCATGGATACCCAAGCCATCCGCGCACAGATGCCGACGCTCGTCGTCGGTCATGTGCCTTCCAACGTCCGTTCGTTCAAGTTCAACATCTTCGACGGCCAGCCCAAGGTTTCGACGCTGGGCTTTCACATCGACCCGAAGCCTTTCGAGGGCAAGGTCATCGCCACCACCGACGAGGCCATCATCGTCAAGACGGCGCAGGCCGAGTTCGCGGTGCTCGATCGCACCCTCGTGACCGAGGTGCCCGACGAAGGCGCCAAGGTGCAGGTCGAACCCTATGTCAGACGCCGCTTCGACGGTCAGCGGGCGGACACGCCCGAGGAGCAGACCGAGTTCACCGCCGACGGCCAGCCCTACACGGTGAAGCGGTTCGTGCTCGGTTCCGCACCGGCGAAGCTGCCGATCCCCGAGCCGCGCTGCCCCGAGCTGCAGGAACTGATCGTCCAACTGGAGCAGTTGCCCGCTCCCGACGGTTTCCGGCGCATCACCCACATGCTGGTGGATGCCGGTGCGCGGGACATCACCTGGGTCGATCCGGCGCCCGCCGACATCATCCGCACGCCGCCGGCCATCGGCTTTACCGTCGCCACGATGAAGTTCCAGGGTCGCGTCACCGTGCTGTATGAGCGTGGCCTCGACCTCTACGCGGTGGAGCTGCACCGCGACGGCGAGTTGATCGAACGGGTCGATGAGGTGTTCTTCGACACCCTCGGCGAGACGCTGGAACGGCTGATCGACGACGGGAGCTGGAGACGCATCCGCGTGCAGTGCCTGTCGGGTCGCAAGGCTGTCCGGCACTGACCTCCCAGCAGCTTCCCGCCCTCGCGGCGGGAAGCCTCTCTTTCTGCCTCCCTGGAGATCACACCCATGACTGTTCGATTCAAAGGCACGGAGCTGCGGCCCGTGCTCGCCGAAGCGGTGGCGAATCAATGCCGCGTCATCCTGGTCAAGGATCAGGGCGTGTACTTCCTGGCCGAACGCGGCGAGCGCCGGCTCGATGGTCGCCAGAAGACCATCGCCTATGCCGCCGGCTGCAACCCGGATGTCGATGCCTTCGACGACTGGTGGGAGTTGGCGCGCGCCGCGTTCGGCGGCGATGACTTTGGCGAGTTCTTCGATCCGCAGGAGGGCGTGTTTGCGCGCATCCTGCACAGCGAGGATGACCTCGACGTGTCCGCCACCGCGACACACCTGTCGCTGCAGGCGGTTCCTTCCACGCCCAGCGGTAACTGACCGCCCATCCCTGGCCCCCGCTCCCGGGGGCCTCTTTCTTCACGGCAATGCGGACAGCCGCGAGTGCCGATTGCCGCTCGCATGCGCACCGTCCTGGCGCCACGCTTCCGGCCATGTTCCGCTGACGTCCGTCAGCGACATGCCCAGGCAGCCACGATCTTCAAGGCTGCGACGCGGTTCCGACCGCGTTGATCACACCAGTTCGCACCGGCATCCATGCGCGAACAGCCATTGGTTCTCGATGGCGATGCCACCAAGCTGTTCCATCAACCCACGCGGGGGTTCCACACCTTCCCCGCCTGGGTCGGGTGTGTCTCCGCCTCATTGTTCCCAGGAGATTCACCATGACCACTTCCACCGAAAAATCCTACTTCGATCTGCACATCACCGGCCTCGGGTATCTCAATCGCATCCGCGAAGTGAAGCCCAAGAAAGGCGATGCGTTCCTGGCCTGCGACATCGCGGCCCTGAACGGTCCCAGCGATGACGTCTCGTACGTGCGTTTCGACACGCGCGTATCGGGATCGGAAGCGCAGCACCTGGTGCGCCGCTGCATTCAGGCGGTCGACGCCGAGAAGAAGGTGATGATCGGCTTCCGCCTGGGCGACCTGTGGACCGACACCTTCACCTACTCCAAGGGCAAGCGTGCCGGCGAGCAGGGTGTGAGCCTCAAGGCCCGCCTGCTGTTCGTCAGTTGGATCAAGGTCGACGGCAAGCTCGTCTACAAGGCCGAACCCAAGCTGACCGAGACCGACGAGCGGGACCCGGAAGTCCCTGTGACGTCCGACGCGCCCGCCGCGCAGCAAGCCTCGGCACTGGAGCCTTCCAAGCCCGTCGCCGATGCTGCCGACGACGCTGCCGATGCCCCCGCATTGGCCGTTGCCGAGTCGTTCTGATCCGCAAGGCCCCATCCCCGGGGCCTTGTCTTCTCTTCGTCAGCAGGAGACCTTCATGATCACCATCCCCGGCCAACTGGCCATCAAGACCATCCACGGCAGGAACGGCGACTTCAACGTCGGCCGCCTGGCGACCTCGATCGGCGAGTTCGTCGTGAAGAACGCCGAACTCGATCAGTACCGCGAGGGCAAGTATGACGGTGATTTCGTCATCGCCGAGATCCGTCCCTCCACGTACAACGCCAACGGTCGCATGGTCATCGAAATCCGCGCCCATCTGGGCGGGATGACGCTGTCCAACATCGACGCCCTGAGCCGCGACGAAGTCCGCCGGCTGAGTCCGCAGGAAGTCGATCCGATCGACGAGGAAGCGCAGACGCCCGCGCCGGCCGCGCCCAAGGTGCCGGCCAAGCCGAAGTCCCGCAACCCGCGCGATCCCCTGGTCGACACCACGCCGTTCGGCAGCGAGCCGGCCGCCGCATTCTCCGAGGCCTCGGCCGAGGCGGACGACGCGGCGCTGTTCGGTGCGCTCTGGCCGCTGGGCGAGATCGTCAAGCTCGACGCCACCGTCGATCGCCGCGTCCTGCGTCAGCAGCGCGACCGTCTTGGTGCATTGGGCTACGAGTTCGCTCCGCTGTCCCAGGACTGGCATCTCGCCCAAGGCTGATTCCAACCGCCGCGTCAGCGGCGTTCCACCACCCGCCGGGGCTCATCCCCGGTGGGGCGGGGCTCCGGTCTCTTATCCAAGGAGATCATAATGCAACTCGCGTCCCGCTTCGCCCATCGCTCCCCGGTGCTGCGGTCGAATCACCCGTTGTCGGATGACCAGATCCGCACCGTCGCACCCTCCATCTTCGCGGACACCCCGCACGAAAGCCGATCCGAGCGGTACAGCTACATCCCAACGGCGGCTGTGCTGACCGAACTGCGCAAGGAGGGCTTCCAGCCATTCATGGTGTGCCAGACCCGCGTGCGCCAGGAGGACCGCCGCGACTACACCAAGCACATGCTGCGCCTTCGCCACGCAAGTCAGATCAACGGCGCCGAGGTGAACGAGATCATCCTGCTCAACTCGCACGACGGCACCAGCAGCTACCAGATGCTGGCCGGCATGTTCCGCTTCGTCTGCCAGAACGGTCTGGTGTGCGGCGACACTTTCGCCGACGTGCGCGTACCCCACAAGGGCAATGTCACCGACCACGTGATCGAGGGTGCCTACGAGGTGCTGCATGGATTCGAGCAGGTGCAGGATTCTCGCGACGCCATGCGTGCCATCACGCTCGACGATGGCGAGGCCGAGATCTTCGCCAGATCGGCCCTGGTCCTCAAGTACGACGAACCTGGCAAGACCCTGCCGATCACGGAAAGCCAGGTCCTGCACCCCCGTCGCTTCGACGACAACCTTGCGGACCTGTGGTCCACGTTCAACCGGGTCCAGGAGAACATCGTCAAAGGCGGCCTGACTGGCCGCAGTGCCAACGGGCGCCAGCAGCGCACCCGGCATGTCCAGGGCATCGACCAGAACGTCCGGCTCAACCGGGCACTCTGGCTGCTCGCGGAAGGCCTGCGCAAGCTGAAAGCCTGACCCCCAAGCGGATCGTGCCCGTCGCGGCAAGATCCGCTCGTTTTCTTTGCCGATTTGCGGGGTGGGCTCACGGTCTCAAAACGACCCCGACCTGCCGTTCGAGCATTTCCAGACCGGACGTTCGCCGATAGAGCCAACGTCGTGCAAGCGGCCGTTGAATCCTCTCAGGACGATGCGGGAATTTAAGCGGCAGGTTCGAAAGCGGCCCACGGGATAACGTCGAACGGCCCGCGCCCCGAAGGGATCAGCATGAACCAATCTTCTCTGGCGAGCGACGGCTGCGCAGGACAGGCTCGCAGGGATCATTGTGCCGCATGCATGACCAGGCGATCGCGCCATGGGTGATTGCCGCCTATGCGCGGTGCCAACGCAGCACCGCCTGTGCGCCGTAGACCAGAAGGCAACGCAGATCGGGATAATGTCTGTTTCATCCAACAGTGCTGCCCGCGAGGCAGCCGAAGCTCAGGAGAAATAATGGATGCGCTCGACACACTCTTTGCGCATTTCAAACCCGCGGCACGGATGTCGTTCAGCGGTGCTGTGTGCGGCATGCTCGCCGATGGACATGACGATGGGCTGGGTCATCTGCACTTGCTGCGGGCCGGCCGCATTACGGTCCAGCCGCACGCTTCGCGGGCCTTGCATCTGGCCGAGCCTGGCGCCGTCCTGGTGCCGCGCTCCTTACCTCACACGTTGACCGCCGACGAGGGCAACGACGCCACACTGGTATGCGCCACAGTCGAGATCGGCGCGCACGCCGGCGCGCCGCTGGCGCTGGCGTTGCCTGCAGTGATTGCAATGCCCTTTTCGACCCTGCCACAGTTGCGACCTGCGCTCGAGTTACTTTTCAGTGAGTTCGATGGCGCCAACTGTGGTCGGCAGACCGCATTGGATCGGTTGCTTGAATACATCTTCATTTGCCTGATCCGTCATCAGATTGATGCGGGGGTCGTCCGCCAAGGCTTGCTGGCCGGCCTGGCCGATCCGCACCTTTCACGCAGCCTTGCTGGCATGCACGAGAATCCGCAACGCCACTGGACCTTGGAGACACTGGCCGAGGAGGCGAATCTGTCACGTGCACGTTTTGCCGAGCATTTCCATCAGATCATGGGCTTGCCGCCGATAAGTTATCTCGCGGCCTTGCGCATGAGTGTGGCGCAGGAACTCCTGCTCCGCGGCCGGCCCGCTAAGGTGGCTGCCACGCGGGCCGGATACTCCAGCGCTGCGGCCTTTACGCGAGCGTTCGTTCGCAGCGTGGGGCAATCTCCCACTCAGTGGCTGGCCGCGCGTGCTCAATCGTAGCCGCGTGGCGCCACCCGTCGCGCTCGCGGGTCGGTGGCGTATACCCACGACCAGCGCGATACGTTCTCGGTGCGCCGCAATCGCTAGTCCGGGTGGAAACGGCTGCCCGAGTTGCGCACGTTAGGGCGCTGCCGCGCGGTCGTAACCCAGCACTCGAAAAAAGCGGCACTGCCCTCCGATGGCAGGCGCGTTCTCAACTCGCGGCTGGCGTTCAATCCGATCACGAAGGGTCGCGCCAAAAAAACATTCGAGACAGCAGTTTGTCCTTCAATACGAAGGCATGGAACAAGGCTGCTGCAACATGGATACCCAACAGAACCAGAAAACCAGCGATGAGCATCCTGTGCCAGTGGAACAACAGGTAGGACAGGCCGCTCTCCGGGCGGGAGACAAGGTTGTACACGGGCACCAAGGCAAATGCTTCCTCCAGGCGGCCTTCGAGCATCCGCGCCAGCCAGGGTGCGAGCGGAATCAGCAGCGCGATGTTCAACAGCAGCGCATGCCAGAAGCCAACCCAGCCCTGTCGGAAGCAGTCGCGCCGCAACCAGAGCCACACGATCGCCAGCATGCCCACCATCAGCCCGGCCCCGCGATGCAGTGCAAAAAGCCCGTCCCGTGTCAGTATGCGCGGCGGCGAGCTGAAATCGAACGCCTCCAACCCGGTGAGCAGAGCAGTAAGCATCAAGCCGATGATGAGCAGGTGCCCCAAACGTGCGGCAATCGGCTTGATGGTTTTCGACCTCTCCGGCATCGCTCCAAAGTCGTTCATTCCCAATCGCATTTCACTGCGAGAACAGCGGGGTCCTGTCCCCGATGTCCGGTGGGCGTTCATGTCGTCGAACGGTTGTTCTCGACCGGGCGCCGCTGCAGCTTCCAGTTGGGTCGCACAAAGTGGCAGGTGTAGCCGCCGGGGTTGCGCAACAAATAGTCCTGGTGCTCGGGCTCTGCCTGCCAAAATTCGCCGGCGGGCCGCACCTCGGTCACCACCTTGCCAGGCCAGAGGCCGGAGGCCTCGACATCGGCGATGGTGTCGATGGCGATCTCGCGCTGGACCTCGCTGGTGTAGTAGATGCCGGAGCGATACGACGCGCCACGGTCATTGCCCTGCCGGTTGGTCGTAGTGGGATCGTGGATCTGGAAGAAGAATTCCAGGAGGTCGCGATATTTCAGTTTGCGGGGATCGAACACCACTTCGATCGCCTCGGCGTGACTGCCATGATTGCGATAGGTGGCGTTGGGAACGTCACCGCCGCTATAACCCACGCGCGTGCCCGTTACGCCGGGCAGCTTGCGGATCAGATCCTGCATGCCCCAGAAGCAGCCTCCCGCAAGGATCGCAGTTTCGGTCGTATTCATGGTGAACTCCAATTACTTCAATGTCGCAAGGTAGGCGACGATCGCATCGCGTTCGTCGGTCGCGGCGACGCCCTTGAAGAAGCGCCCCATCAGGTTGCCGGGGATGAAGCCGCGTGTATCGGCCAGATGCTTGACGAGATTCCCGGGCGACCAGACCACGCCAGAGTTACGTAATACACCGGAGTATTGATAACCCGGTGCGCTTCCGGCCGTACGCCCCATCACCCCGAACAGCGATGGCCCGGTGCCGTGCTCGTTGGCGGTGGCCGAGTGGCAGGCGGTACAGGTCTGCATGAACAGTTGCTTGCCCATGGCCACCTTTGGCTGCTCGTCCGTCAATTGCGCGCCGCTGGTCGTGGCCTTGATGCGATGCCCTTCGTCCGGTTTCAGACCTCCGCTGCGCGCGGCCTCGGGGGTGAACTGCAGCGCCTTTTCGCCGAGCGCTGGATAGGCGTAGACGTAGATCCAGTCCATCGCTTTGGCCGGAACGTGACATTGGAGGCAGTCGGTCTTGTAGTTTGTGGCGATTTGCTTTGAGCGATCCTTCGGATCGAACTGTGCCCAGCCCCAGCCATCACCCCACAACGGGTTGGCTGGGAAGCGCCCCTTGACGTCCTTGACCATGACGAACCAGGTTTTTCCATGAGCGCCCCAGAAGGCCTTCCCGGTCGTATGGGCAGATCCGATGGCCTCGAGCACCTCCTTGATGATCACGGCCCCGTCGGGGAACGCGCCGCTACGGCGGTAATGCGCCACGTCTTCGGGGCGCGCATAGACGACGTGCGTGTCGGCCACACCATCGGCTCCGGCCACCGCCCAGGAGCCGATGTGCACGTAGCCGCTGGGGAAATGCGCGGGGAAGGTGATGTTGCCACCGGCGTCGACGAGGGAGCTGAAGGATGCCTCCTCCCCTCGCCGAGCCGATGAATCCGCGGCTGCGGCCGTCGCCGCCACGATGGTGGCCCCGAATAGGACGTAACGAACGCAGCTTTGCATCATCACTTTCTCCTAGGTCGTAGCGCGCTTAACGAGGAAGCGGATTCAGGATCGGCTTGTAGAGCCTGACGTACACCATGTCTTCATCGGCGTTCGCAATGTGGCAGCCTGCGCACTCCCCGACCGGGCGCAGCGACGCCGCCTTCAGGTAGGGCGGTGCGCTGTGGTTGAAGTTGAAGAAGCCCCAGTTCTTGCTCTCGGCGAAGCGCTTGCTGTCCTTGACGGACACGTCCAGGCCGTTGACAGCGCCCGGGAAATAGCCCCGGCCAGAGGGCTCGAAGCGCGAACCGTCCGGAAACTCGGCCGGCCCGTCGACCAACTGCAGCTCTTTGACCATCATGGTTCCTTCAGGCCACTTGCCGGTTGCGCGGTAGGCCTTGAACGCCGACGGTTGCACGTACACGTTATGGAACTCAGGGAAGTTGGCCTTGCCGTTGTTCAGCCCGTGCGGCGTCAGCGGCGCGCCGATGAACACCCACTGGCGGAAATCCACCGGCTGCACCAGTTCGCCCTTGGCGTTGAACTCCGGCGCATATTCGATCTGCGGATAGGCGGAGTTTTTCGACATCGCAGCGTCTGCGGCCACGGCAGATCCTGCCGTGAGCGCGGAAAGCGCCACGATGCTGCAGGCCAATGCCTTCGCGGGTGTCGATGCCGTCATCCGATGTCCGAATATTGCTGTCATGGGTGTCATGATCACCCCTTTCCTTCTCTGTGATGGTCGTCCCGCCGCGCCCGGCGTGCGCCGCTGCGTCTCGGGTGAAGGAATACTGACACCTGCAACGGATTCAATTGTCTCGAATGCTTTGCCGTTCGTCTCGGACCAACCTGCGGCGACGAACGCCCACACCGTGCATCCCCATTCGACGTAATCGCATTCAAGATAACCAGCGGTTCCGATCAGACGATTGATCAAACCAAACAGACCATTGGTTCCTGGCGCGTCCTAGGCTGCAAGGAGCCTCTCTCTCGTCCAAAGCGTAAATCCGAAACGGGAGCTTTGTCGCATATGGATTCGCCGATTTTTCACCTCGCGTCCGCCCTCGGTTGGGGGCTGGTATCCGTCGCTGGCCTCGCGGTGGGCGCCTTTATTGGGTTGTACGGGAGTCTGACGCATCGGTCCGTGGCGGCGACCATGGCGGTGGCTGCCGGCCTTCTGCTGGCGGCGGCCACGGTGGAGTTGGCCGCGAACGCCATCGGGATTGTGCCGTCCGCCGCCGCCGGGCTATTGGCCCTGCTCGTCGGAGCCCTCGCATTCAGCGGCGCCAATGCCGCCCTGGCTGCACGCGGCGCGGCAGACAGGAAGCGCTGCGGGGAGTGTGTCGCCCAGCCTCAGGAGGCGCTCGCGCCGGGCAGCGGGCTCGCGATTGCGCTCGGCACGGCGATGGATGCCATTCCCGAAGCGCTGGTGCTTGGACTGACGCTGAAAAGTGTTGGACCGCAGATGGTGCTGATCACTGCCATCTCGCTGGGCAATCTGCCCGAAGCGTTGTCGGGCTCGGCGGGGATGCTCGCGGCAGGTCGAAAGCCGGGCTGGATCCTGTCGGTGTGGGGGGGCGTGGCCATCGCTACGGTGGCGGTTACGGGCGTGGGCTTCGTTCTGGCCGACAGCATTTCACCCGGCACATCGGCCGTCCTGGAGTTGTTCGGCGCCGGCGCACTGATCGCGATGGTGACCGAGACGATCATCCCCGAGGCCGTGCATGGCACGCCGCGATTTGCCGGCACCGTTGCCGCCGTTGGTTTCGGCGCCCTGCTGCTGGTTGGTCAGTTGGCCCATTGAGGGCCATACATTGCATCCGGCGAGTGGCTTTTTTGGAGAGATCGAGATGCACCAATGGACTGACGTTATTTCACGCGCCCAGCAGGGCAATCCCGCGCCCGACCGGCGCATCGAGAAGACACCCGACGAGTGGCGCAAGCAACTCACGGCCGAACAGTTCCGCGTCACTCGCCTTGCCGGCACCGAGCGTGCATTCAGCTCAGCCATGTGCAGCCTGTTCGAGCCCGGACGCTACCGCTGCGTATGCTGCGGCACGGAGTTGTTTGACGCTGCGAACAAGTTCGAATCGGGCACCGGCTGGCCCTCGTTCACGCAACCGCTGAGCGATAATGTCGTTGCCTACATCTCCGACGGCAGTCATGGCATGCAGCGCATCGAGACCCGCTGCAACGTCTGTGCCGCGCATTTGGGTCACGTGTTTCCGGACGGACCACCGCCTAGCCGGTTACGTTACTGCATCAATGCAGTCGCGCTGGAGAAGGAGAAATGAAGCGGCCTGTGCACGAGTTGGGGATCGTGGGGCAACTCGCCCCGGCCTGGTCGGCGCAGCGCTGGGTGGATGCCCAGGGACGGCCGCGTGCGCCGCTGACCCTGTCCAATCTGAGCGGACGATGGAAAATTCTGTTCTGTTTTCAGAGTTGGTGTCCGGGTTGCCACTCGCACGGCGCGCCGACGATGCGGGCGCTGGTGCAGGGTTTGGCCGGACAAGACAGCGTCGCGTTGCTGGCCGTGCAAACCGTGTTCGAAGGCTTTGAGGTCAACACCTACGACGCGATGCTCGGTTTCCAGGCCGAGCAGCGCCTGTCCATTCCCTTCGCGCATGATCCCGGCGATGCGGCTACCGGCCTGAGGTCGGATATCCTGATGCGCTACCGCACCGGCGGCACGCCATGGTTCATCGTGATCGACCCGCAGGATCGGGTAGTGTTCAACGACTTCCACGTTGACGCCGACGGCCTAGTGCGGCAGGTGGCGCCAGGGGTGGATTCAGCCAGCGGGGAGGAGCCGCTCGCTTGAAGCGGTGCGGCGCACGTTAATGGGAAGTCTGCGCGAATTGATATCGGCCGGACCCCAGCCCGGCCGCATCGAGACCATCGTGCTGCGTCCGGCACGCGGAGTGGCTGCGGTCGTAGTGGACGAGGCAGAGTTGGTCGAGGGGCGGGGGCTGCTGGGCGACCGGCACGCCGCGCGCACCGCACTGGGCGTCAACGGGCAGGCGCGCGCCCTGACGCTGATCCAGGCCGAGCATTTGCCGCTGCTGGCGCGCTGGACGGGGGGCGAGCGGATCGATCCTGCGTTGTTGCGGCGAAATCTTGTCGTCTCCGGGCTGAACCTGCTGGGCCTGCGGTCGCCATTTGCCGATCAACCGCGGCTGTGGCGGATCGGACCATCGGCGGTCATCGAAGTGAGCGGCCCGTGCGAGCCGTGTTCACGCATGGAAGACGTGCTCGGCCCGGGCGGATACAACGCGATGCGCGGTCACGGCGGCGTGTACGCGCGTGTCGTGAAGGGAGGGCTATTGCGTCGGGGCGATCTGTTACAGGCACTGGGTGGATGACATGCCTGTCTCAGCCAATCAAGACCACCACTATCCCTGTACCAGCGCTGCTCCGGGCCGAGCAGGCGCCTCATTTCGCGGTGGCCGCGGATTCCCGCGAGCGCCGCGACTGTATCAGATTTCTGGCAGTCGGAATGGTAGTAGCTGGCCCACCAGCAGCTCCCGCCGTCGTATAAGGGATTCTGCCGCCGCGCACAACCTCAGCCGACACAAAAACGGATTCTTCGCGCAATTTCGTGTCTCGCAGGGTGACAACGTGGTTAAACACTGCTGCCCTTGCGCGGTGCTCGTGCCGGTCGCTAACGAAGTAGCCGAACCGCTCAAACTGCATACGGACGACCCTTGGCGCCAAAGGAGTCAAACGTTGAGCAGATATCCGCGGTTTCCTGGCCTTCTGGAAAGGGGGGCGGATCGTCGACTGAGTCGTTGTCAGTCACCCCATTGACGATGAGGAGAACCGTGTGTCGTTTGCCCTGAGCGCTATCGCCGTCGCCTTTGCTGTCGGTTTCGCCATGAAGCGGGCCGGTCTGTGCACCTATGCGGCGGCGGAAGACATTGTCCAGCACGGCGATCCGGGTCGTCTGCTGGTATTTGTCGGCGCCACCGCCTGGGCGGCGTTGGTGGTGGTGCCCCTGAACTGGCTGTTTCCTGGGTTATTTGCCCTGTCGGACAGCCACGGCCTGTGGCTCACCGCGCTGCTGGGCGGCTTAGTGATGGGTCTGGGCGCCCATCTGAACCGGGGCTGCATGTTCGGCACCTTCGTCCAGCTGGTGAGCGGCAACCTGACCTACCTGGGGACCCTGGCCGGCTTATCCCTTGGGGTGATCCTGGTGGATCAGTTGCTGGGTTTGGTGGCGCCCGCTCTGAACCGGACCTCCGCCTTGGTCGGCCCCGGTGCCGCGGCCGCCTTGTGGCTAACCCCACTGGGGCTGTTCGCTCTTGCAATGTTGGTGCGTCCCGCGGTGATTGAGCGGCTGTGGGCGCGCTCCGAGACGGCGGTCGCGACGGTGTTGGTAGCCGGAATCGGAGGCGGCACGCTGTACGTCGCGGTGGCCGGCTGGGACTACGCCAGTGTGGTGGCCGGCACCACCCGAGTTGCACTCGATGCCAGGGTGTCGGGGCTTACGCTGTTGGCCGCCTCTTGCACCCTGGCACAGATCGTCGGCGGGATTGTCGCGGCGCTCAGCAGCGGTAGTTTCCGGCTGCAGTGGCCGCGATCGCGGCCGTTGATCGGCAACATCTTGGGGGGCACGCTAATGGGCGGCGCGGCCGCAATGGTCCCCGGCGGCAACGACGGCATGCCGCTGACCGGTATCCCCAGCCTGGCGCCCCACTCGATCATCTCCTTCAGTTTCATAGTCATCGCCATGCTTGCGCTGGTTTACCTGCTGCACAGACGGCCGGTGAAGCAAACACAACCGGAGTAAAAGATGCGCTAACAAGTCACCTTCAGGAACATCCGCTTCAACCCAGACATTTCCTCCTTTCACGAGCCCATTTTCCTGTGACCGACGTGACCAGACAGATACCGTCATATCACCTGCTCGCGCGGCTGTTGCGCGGCTGTTGTTGCACTGGATCATCGCCCCCGTTGAAATTCTGGAGCAGAACTTGTTGATCGGTCGTCCGGTTGCGAATAGCGAACGCGAACTGGTGATCGGCCGTCGTTCGCATGGATATTTGATCTTGTATCGCCATGTCCCCGGGATTCATACGGTGTTCGTGCTGGTGATCTGCCGCCAGAGCGAGGCCGGCTACTCCGAGCGAGATTCGGCCGGGTAAAGCTCTTACTACCGTATTGCAGAGCTGACTCTTGTGGTGGTTAGTCTGAACGCTCCGGACGTCGGGTTCAGGGTCGGCTTTATGTCATTCTCGCTACCGCATTCTTCCATACGGCTACGTCTCTTGATGGCTAGACCGAGAGCTCGGGTAGGCGATGGCCAACGTCTGCAGCGCTCGGAAGGCTGCCCCTTGCCTGCGAAAAGTCGAGTAGCCAGGCGAATGGCGGCTTACGGGGGCACCGTCCACTCAAGGTCGGCTTTGGGGAAAAATCGCCACCGGCAGGACATGGCCGTTATGATCAGCTATCCATAACGGCCATTATGCCCAGTTACCAGTTATGAACAGTTGCGGTGCGGGCCGCGTCATCGTACGAGCGCAGCGTTTGTGCGCGATGCC
>JAFEFC010000015.1 GCA_018240785.1 Pseudomonadota bacterium
CGCTCCGAATAACAAGTCACAGTCTGACGACCATAGCTTTTTGGAACCACCCCTTCCCATCCCGAACAAGACCGTGTAACAAGTCCGCACCGATCATAGTGAGGCCCGCCCTCGTGAAAGTAGGTCATCGTCAGACTAACCCCATCCCCCAACGCCCGAGACAAATACACGTCTCGGGCGTTCGTGCGTGTACCGGCCGAGCGTGACGCAATCGAGTCCGTTCGGCAAAATGGTGCGCTTGAGCAGCTAGCGGAGCGCAGATGAAGTTCGATGTGATCGTGGTGGGAGGCGGCCTCGCCGGTGCCGCGCTTGCCGTGGCGTTGCGGAAGACGCGGCTGCGGGTTGCGCTGATCGACGCACAGGCGCCCACGCGTCCGCAAGGCTGGGATGCGCGTATCTACGCCTACAGTCCGTCCAATGCTGCGTTCCTCGAAGAACTGGGTATCTGGCAGCATCTTGATCCGCAGCGTTTAAGTGCGATCCATGAAATGCGGATATTCGGTGACGCCGGGGGCGAGCTGAGTTTCTCGGCGTACCACAGCGGTGTGGGTGAACTGGCCTGGATTGGCGAGTCGAGCCTCGTGCATCTGGAACTGTGGGAGAGCCTCAAGCGTCAGCACAACGTCACCCTGCTATGTCCGGCGCGGCCCGCTGCGCTCGAGCAGGGCGACGATGCTGTCAGGCTGCGGCTCGACGACGGGCGGCACATCGAGGCAGCGCTGCTCGTCGGTGCCGACGGGCGCGATTCATGGGTGCGCGAGCAGGCAGGGATTGCAGCAACGGTCAGGCCTTATGAGGAGTCCGGGGTCGTTGCCAACTTCACGTGTGAGCGATCGCATGGGCAGACCGCGTACCAGTGGTTCATGCGCGAAGGCATTCTTGCCTGGCTCCCGCTGCCCGGCAAGCAGATCTCCATTGTCTGGTCAGCGAGGTCGGACTTTGCTGATGAACTGATGGCGCTGGACGATTTGGCGTTTTCGGAGCGGGTGGCAGCGGCCGGCGGACATCGACTGGGGCGCTTGTCGCTGATGACGAAGCGCGCCGCCTTCCCGTTGCGGCTGTTGCGGGTATCGCAGATGGTGCGCCCGCGTGTTGCCCTCGTGGGCGATGCGGCGCATGCCATCCATCCGCTTTCCGGGCATGGCATCAATCTCGGCTTTCAGGACGTCAAGGCGCTCGCTGGACGGCTCGAGCGGATGCAGCCGTGGGAAGATCCCGGCGATCTTTCGGTCCTGCGCGCCTATGCGAGAAGTCGTGCGGAAGAGCCTTTCGTGCTGCAGTACGCGACGCATGGGCTGAATCGGTTGTTTGCCGCCCGGACGCCCTTTCTGAGCGATCTCAGGAACGCTGGAATGAACCTCACCTCGCATCTGCCGGTCGTAGGTGACGCACTGGTGCGCTATGCCATCAACGGCAGATTTTGATTACCCGGAGAGATTGATGAAATTTTCCCCCAGAGGCGGCGCCATGAAGGTCCTGCTGGCGACCCTGGCGCTGGGCCTGACGGCTGGCGCGTACGCAAACGAAGACGCGGTGAAGAAGGCTGTCGAGGGCTTCGTTGGTGCGGCTGCAGTGGACAGTGTCGCGAAGACGTCTTACGGTGGTCTTTACGAGGTCGTGCTCAAGAGCGGGGAACTGGTCTATACGGACGAAAAGGCGAGCTTCATCATCGATGGCCGCGTCATCGATACGCGGACGCGAAAGGATGTGACCCAGGAGCGTCTGGCGAAGCTTTCGGCCATCGACTTCTCGACACTGCCCCTCAGCCAGGCGATCAAGCAGGTCAAGGGCAATGGCAAGCGCGTCATGGCCACCTTTGAAGACCCGAATTGCGCCTACTGCAAGCGGCTTGGCAAGGAGCTGGCGCAGATGAGCGATGTGACGATCTACACCTTTCTGTATCCGATCCTGACTCCTGACTCGACGACGAAGTCCAACAACATCTGGTGCGCGAAGGACAAGGCCAAGGTGTGGAACGACTGGATCGTGGACGCGAAGGTTCCCACCACCGCAAGCTGTGACACGGCAGCAGTGGAGAAGAACGTGGCGCTCGGGCACAAGCTGCGCATCAGCGGCACGCCGACGATCTTCCTGGCCGACGGCACGCGAATCGGCGGATTCCTGCCGGCGGCGGAGCTTGAAAAGGCTATTGCGGCTGCCACGAAGTAAGGCAGGAATCGTCCGGATTGCGGCCCCGGCCCTTGGCTGGGGCCGCGCCAGATCGGGGTGCGCCAGCGTGTGCGCTTATTGCCCCTTGGGTGGTGTCACGCCGCGTGGCAGTAGCAGCCACATCTTGCCCTGCTGGCGCATGCGCCCTGCTTCGGCGCCTGCCTGCGGCCCCAGTCCCCAGAAGAAGTCGGCACGTACCGCGCCCTTGATTGCGCTGCCAGTGTCCTGTGCGAGCATCAGCCGCCTCAGCGGTGCGTTGCTGAGCGGACGCGTGGTAGAGAGAAAGACAGGGGCACCCAGCGGCACGTAGCGGGGGTCGACCGCGATGCTGCGCCCGGCGCTGAGCGGAACGCCCAGCGCACCGAGCGGGCCATCGTCCGACGGTGGCAGTTCGCGGAAGAAGACATAGCTCGGATTTGCATTCAGCAGTTCCGGCAAGCGGCCGGGATTGTCCTGCACCCAGCGCTTGATGCCGTCCATCGAGGCCTTCTCCAGCGGGAGTTCGCCCCTGGCGACCAACCAGCGTCCGATCGACTGGTACGGGTAGCCGTTCTGGTCAGCGTAGCCGATACGCACCGTTTTGCCGTCGGGCAATTCCACCCGGCCCGACCCCTGAACCTGCAGGAAGAAAAGGTCGATCGGATCGCTCGCCCACAACAGGACTTTTGCCGGAATCCGGTCCTGCTTTTGCGTCAGCTCCTCGCGCGACCAGTAAGGCAGCACCTTGTTGCCGACGAGGCGTCCGCGCAGGCGGAGCGGCTTGAGTTCGGGATAGATGTCGCCAAGCTCGATCGTCAGCATGTCGTCCGGCCGCCCATGGATCGGCCAGGCATAGGCGCCGGCTCGGGTGCGACTGCCCTTGATCACCGGCTCGTAATAACCAGTGATGAGGCCGTCTGGCGAGTGATCCGCGTTGGTCAGGCGCCAGGGGACGAAGTGCTGCTCGAAGAACTGGCGCGTCGCGTTCGCGCTGGGGCGTGGGCCGAGCGCGAGCGCGGCGTCGCAGGCGGACTTCCAGGCCGGCTGGCGCGCCAGCACCGAGCAGGAGATTTGCAGCGCTGGTGCAGCGGCTGCGGGATCGTCCTCGTTCCAGCCCTCCACCGCGCCCCAGTTAGACAGTTCGGCGCCGCCTGGAGCGGCGTCGGCCGAGGGCAGCGCTGCGGGCACCCGGGGCGCTACCGGCTTCGCTGCGGGAGCGCAGTTGGGGCACGGTCCGCTGGTCTGTTGCGGAATGTTGTCTACCTTTCCGGGCGCGGGCGGCTCGTGCGCGCAGCCGGCGAGGATGAGAAGGGATAGCAGCAACGACGCGCCCGGTGCGTACCGCCGGGCAGGGAAGTGAATCATGAGGGGATCGGTTAAACTTGAATGCTTGAGACCCGAGTATACCGGGACTGACCGACCTTCCCGCGAGGTTTGCCATGTGGGTGATCTTTCTCGAAGCCGGGCTTGCCTTGCTGTTGCTGCTCATCATCGTTTGGGCAACGTGGCCCCGACGCGGGCAAGCGCAGCAGAACAACCTTCCGTCAGAAGAAAAGCGCGACGAATGAACGACTTCGCCCGACTCGTCGACCGCGCCGAGCGCCTGCTCGAGCGGCTCGAAGCCCTTTTGCCCGGCACGGCCAGCGAGCCCGACTGGGCTGCCGCCATCGCCTTCCGGTGGCGCCGCCGCCATGGCCGCGCTTCCCTGGTGCCGGTGCCGACGCTGCACCGCATCCGTCTTGTCGACCTTCAGGATGTGGATGATCAGAAGGCGCGCATCGACCGCAATACGCGACAGTTCCTCGCCGGGCGCCGCGCCAACAACGTGTTGCTGACGGGCGCGCGCGGCACGGGCAAGTCTTCGTTGATCAAGGCCCTGCTCAATGAATACGCGGCGCAGGGGTTGCGCCTGATCGAGGTCGACAAGGCCGATCTCGTCGATCTGCCGGAGATCGTCGACCTCGTCGCCGGCCGACCGGAGCGTTTCATCCTGTTCTGCGATGACCTCTCCTTCGAGGAGGGCGAAGACGCCTACAAGGCGCTCAAGAGCGTACTCGACGGCTCGGTATCCGCGGTTTCCGACAACGTCCTGGTATATGCGACGTCGAACAGGCGCCACCTGATGCCTGAATACCACGACGAGAATCTGCAGACCCGCCACGTCGATGGCGAGATCCATCCGGGGGAAGCCGTCGAGGAGAAGATCTCGCTGTCCGAACGCTTCGGCCTGTGGATTTCCTTCTATCCGTTCAGCCAGGACGAATACCTCGATATCGTCGCCCACTGGCTGTCCAGCTTCGGCGTGCCCGAGGACGCCATCGATGGCGCCCGCCCCGAGGCCCTGCAATGGGCGCTGATGCGCGGTTCGCGCTCCGGCCGCGTCGCCTGGCAGTTCGCGCGCGACTTCGCCGGGCAGCGCGAGGACCCGCGTCCATGACCCGCAAGCGCGTGGAAGTGGCTGCCGGCGTGCTGACGCTGCCCGACGGCCGCTACCTGCTCGGACAGCGGGCTGGCGACACCGTCTATGCCGGCTACTGGGAGTTCCCCGGTGGCAAGGTCGAGGCCGGCGAGTCCGCGGCCCAGGCCTTGTGCCGCGAACTCGACGAGGAACTCGGCATCCGCGTCACTCACCTGCGTCCGTGGTTGCGGCGGGAACATGTTTACGAGCACGCGCATGTCGCGCTCAACTTCTTCGAGGTCACTGCGTGGGAAGGCGAGATTCATGACCGGGTGCACGGCGCGCTGGCATGGGTTCCGCCCGACGGTGCTGCTCCCGAGCCGATGTTGCCCGCCAACGGCCCGATCCTGAAGGCCCTGCGGTTGCCGCACGTGATGGGCATCACCCATGCAGGCGAGCTGGGAATCGATGCCCAGCTCGCAGCGCTGGACATGGCGCTTGCCGATGGATTGCGCCTGGTTCAGGTGCGCGAGGCCGGACTGGAAACCACACTTCGGGCCGATTTCGCCCGCGAGGTGGTACGGCGGGTGCATGCGCGTGAGGGGCTGGTGCTGATCAATGGCGATTCCGGGCTCGCGCGTGAAGTGGGGGCGGACGGTGTCCACCTGCCCGCGCGTGAGCTCGCCGGGCTGTCAGCGCGACCGGATTTGCCGTGGGTCGGCGCCTCCTGCCACGAACGCGGCGAACTCGAACGGGCGGCAGCGATGGGGCTCGATTACGCGCTGCTCGGGCCAGTGGCGCCGACGCTCAGCCATCCCGGCCAGCCCGGGCTCGGCTGGCTGCGTTTCAGCGAGCTTGCAGCCGGCCTGCCGCTGCCGGTGTTTGCCCTCGGCGGGCTCGATGCGTCGGCCATGGAGGTGGCGCGTGATGCGGGTGCACACGGCATCGCCGGTATTCGAGGGGTGTGGCAAAGAGCTGGCTGAGACCCTGCGGCGCGATCCGGCCACAATGGAGAACTCCGCTCAGCGCGACTTTGGAGACACGTCGTCGCTTTCCGGCAGTTCGGCGTCCGGCGGTGCTGTCGGTACCCGATACGTCTCGGATGCCCAGGCGCCCAGGTCAATCTGCTTGCAGCGTTCCGAGCAGAAGGGGCGGAAACGGTTCTCTGCCTTCCATTCGACCTCCTTGCCGCAGGTCGGGCAGCGGACGGCTCGCACGGACTTGGTCATCGCGTGCTCAGAGGCTGCAGAAAGTGAGCTCGAAAGCCACATCGCGCTCGGCAATTCGCGGCCGCGCCACGGTCTCCGGCAGCAGGAAGCGGATGTTCAGGGCGTATTTGTTGGCGCTGATCTCGGGCACCACCGGTTCGCTGCGCGGAATCCGCACGCGCAGCATCTGCGCGCTGCGCCCGGCCATCGTCAGTTGATACGCGCCGGCCCGCGCGAGTTGGTTCTCGGGGTGGCCGCTGGCGCGCAGCAGTCGCAGCACGATCTCGAGGCCGTCGCGAATCGGTGCCATCGGATTGAGCCAGCCCTCGATGTCACGCCGTCGCACTTCCGGCTCGCGGTTGAGCCAGTAGTGGTATGACGGCAGGTCGAACTCGCAGACTCCGCCCGGAATCGCCGCACGGCTGCGTATGCTCATCAGCCATTCGTTCTCGCGCAGGTACTGGCCGATCTTGCCGGCCATGGCCAGCAGCCCGGTTGAGGCCTGTTCGATCTCGTAGAGCGCGCCGGCCAGCGCCTCCTCGGAAATTTCGGGATTGTTGCGGAAGGAGACCAGGATCTGCCGCTGTCGCTCGAGCTCCTGCACCAGATCGACCTTGAGGTCGGCCCGGCTCGCCACTTCGAGCGTTTCGAAGAGGGTCAGCAGCGCAATGTGATGATCCTGCGAGCCGTTGTTGGCGATGAAGTGCGCCAGCTTGAGAAAAAGATCCTCAAGGCGCAGCAGCGTGCGGATACGCTCGTTGAGGGGATATTCGTAGCTGATCACCGCACACAGTCCGCCAGTTTGGGTCCCGGATTTTTGCGTGGATGATAGCACAGGGCCCGCGGCCGCCCGTCCAGACTCCGGCGCAGCCTCGCGGGCCGCGGCCGCCTCAGGCCAGGGCTGAAGCGCGGACATAGCGTTCGTGCAGCGCATCCACCTGCGCGTGCAGTTGATCGAGCGTTCCACCGTTGTCGACGATGTCGTCGGCTACCGCACGGCGCTCGTCGCGGCTTGCCTGTGCAGCCATGATGGCGCGAACTTGCGCCTCGTCGAGGCCGTTGCGTGCCTTGACGCGTTCAAGCTGCAGTGCTTCGGGACAGTCCACCACGCAGACCCGGTCGCACCGTTCGCGGTATGTGCCGGATTCGATCAGCAGCGGCACTGCAAGAATGACATAGGGGCTGGGCGCAGCCTCGCACTGGCGCTGGCTTTCGTCGCGGATCATCGGATGCAGGATGGCCTCGAGGCGCTTGCGCACCTGCGGATCGGCGAAGGCCGCGGCGCGCATCGCGGCGCGATCGAGGCTGCCGTCGGCGGCGACCACGGCGTCGCCGAAGGTGTCGCGGATGGCGGGCATGGCGCGCCCGCCAGCAGCGGTCAGCGCGTGGGCGATGGCGTCGGCATCGACCACGGTTGCGCCGAGAGCGGCGAAGCGGTCGGCTGCGGCGCTCTTGCCGCTGCCGATGCCGCCGGTCAGGCCGACGATGAGCGGCCGCCGTGGAGGGGACGAAATGGAGCTCATGAGATTGACCTCAGGGCGAACAGGTGGTGCGACGCTCGTCGAGTTGCGAGCGCCGCCCCTCCACCGCGGCGACACGTTCGCGCGGCAGGCTCGCCTGGATACGGAAACTCGCCGTCATGCGCGGTTCGATGCTTGCGTCGTGCGCGCCTTTGGCGCGCAGTTGGGCGAGCAGTTGCTGCGCGCCATTCTCGGTGCGGAACAGCCCCAGCGAGACGGCAAACTGGCTGGGGCCACTCTCTTGCACGATGAAAGTATCGGTGATGCCCATCTCATGCAGCTCGCGCACCCGCTTCTCGGCCTGTGTCCGGCCGCCCTGGGCTGGCGTCCTCACCCACCAGTTGGAGGGCGTGTCCTTGCGGCTGCGTACGTACTTGAAACCGCCAGCCTGGAGGCGGGCCGCAAGTCGATCCGCTTCGGCGGTAGACAGGCCCGCCCAGGCAACGCAACTCGCTGGTGCGGTCGGCGGCGCGGCGGCGGCAGGCTCAAGCCTGGCGCCGACCGTTTCCGTCGGTACTGCTGCTGCAACCTCCGCCTGCGGACCCGGAGGCTCCGCAGGTGGCGAACTGCCCGGCTGCGGCTCCGTCGCTTCGTTGGGTGACGGGGCGGGGGCGGGCGTCTCTTCCGTGGCGGGCGTGATCAACCGAATCTGCTCGGCGTGCAACTGATTGGTGATGCGCTCGGGTTCTCCACCCGGCGCTGCGCTGCCCAGCCAGCCCTTGATGGCGGCGAAGGCGAGCGCGTTGAGCACGGCCAGCAGGATGAACAGGAAGCGCAGCGTCGTCATGGCGAAAGCTTAACCGCGATCAGCCGACCTTGGGCAGATGGGCCAGCGAGGCCGCCACCGCGTCGGCCGGATAGTCGTAGTTCTCCAGCTTGCCGCTCAAGTAGCGCTCGTAAGAGCTCATGTCGAAGTGGCCATGGCCGGTGAGGTTGAACAGGATGGTCTTCGCCTCGCCGCTCGCCTTGCATTTGAGTGCCTCGTCGATCGCCTGGCGGATCGCGTGGCAGGACTCGGGCGCGGGGATGATGCCTTCCGTGCGCGCGAACTGCACGCCAGCCTCGAAGGTGCCGAGCTGCTGCACCGCCGACGCCTCGATCAGACCTTCATGCAGCAGTTGCGACACCAGTGGCGACGCGCCGTGGTAGCGCAGGCCGCCGGCGTGGATGCCCGGCGGCATGAAGTCGTGGCCGAGCGTGTACATGCGCATCAGCGGCGTGAAGCCCGACGCGTCGCCGAAATCGTAGGCGTACTGCCCCTTGGTCAGCGTCGGGCAGGAGCTGGGTTCGACGGCGATGCAGCGCAGGGCTTCGGCGCGCTTGTCGCCGGCCGCCCTGTCGGCGAGGAAAGGGAAGGCGATGCCGGCGAAGCTGGAGCCGCCGCCGCAGGGTCCGATCACGACGTCGGGGTAGAGGCCGATCTTGTCGAACTGCTTCTTCGCCTCGAGACCGATGATGGTCTGGTGCATGGCGACGTGGTTGAGCACCGAACCGAGCGTGTAGTTGGTGTCGGCACGGCCGGCGGCTTCCTCGACCGCCTCGGAAATCGCGATGCCGAGCGAGCCTTCGTTGTCGGGGTTCTCGGCGAGCAGGCGGCGGCCGGTCTCGGTGAGCGGCGACGGGCTGGGATAAACCTCGGCGCCCCAGGTCTGCATCATCAGGCGGCGGTAGGGCTTCTGGTCGTAGCTGACCTTCACCATGTAGACGCGCACCTCGAGGCCGAACATCTGGCCGGCGAAGGAAATCGACGAGCCCCACTGGCCGGCGCCCGTCTCGGTGGTGAGGCGCTTGATGCCGGCCTGCTTGTTGTAGAAGGCCTGCGGCACCGCCGAGTTGGGCTTGTGCGAGCCGGCCGGCGACACGCCTTCGTACTTGAAGAAAATCTTCGCCGGTGTGCCCAGCGCCTGCTCCAGCCGCACCGCGCGCACCAGCGGGCTGGGGCGCCACAGGCGGTAGATCTCGCGCACCTCCTGGGGGATCTCGATCCAGCGCTGCGCGCTCATCTCCTGTTCGAGGATGGCGCCGGGAAAGATCGCGCCCATCTGCTCCGGCGTGGCGGGCTTGCCGTCGGCGCCCAGCGGCGGGGCGGGCGGCGTCGGCAGGTCGGCGACGATGTTGTACCAGTGGGTCGGAATGTCTGCAGCGTCGAGCTGGATGCGGGTGGCTTCCATGTTTTTTTCTCCCTTCCTTTGTTGTGGTGATCGTTCAGTGGCGGCTGCGCACGATGGCCTGCAACCCCAGCAGCACCAGATTGTCGACCTGGCGCAGCGGCAGGTCGAGCAGCGGTGCGAACGCTTCGGCCGCGCCACCGGTGAGCAGGCACAGCGGGGCGGGGCGGGCGGCGATCTGGCGGAACATGCGCTCCACCGCGCCGGCCTGAGCCTGCAGGCAGCCGGAGCGGATGGCGTCGGCGGTGCAGCGCGGCGCGAGCGCGAAGCGGCCTTCCGCCAGCGGCAGTTGCGCCGTGCCGCCGGCGAGTGCGCGCTGCATCAGGTCCACGCCGGGCAGGATCAGTCCGCCCTCGAAGTGGCCTTCGGCGCTCAGCAGATCCACCGTGGTTGCGGTGCCGGCGCTCACCACCAGGCAATCGCCGGCGTGAAGCTGGCGAGCACCGATCAGCGCTGCCCAGCGGTCGGCCCCAAGTTGCGCGGGGTTGTCGTAGCCGTTGATGATGCCGGCGCAGCTTGCCTGCGGCGTCAGCCATTCGGGCGTCAGCTTCCACGGACGAACAAGTGCAGCGATGCGCTCGGCGACGGCAGCGCCGGCGACGTTGGTGCCGATGATGCCGACCATGCGGGCCTGCTGCGCGGAACCGGCCTGGAGGCGCGATTCGATCTGTGCGCCGAGCAGGCCGATCTCGTCATGGCCGCAGGCCCCCTCGGCGTGCACGCCTGTCGCGTCGGCTCCCACCAGACGCCACTTCACGCGCGTGTTGCCGGCGTCGATCAGCAGGATCACGCCGGTGCTCCCGTGTCCGGACGCAGCGATACGTCGCCCGCGAGGATGCGGCGCACGCCGCCGTCGGTACGCAGCAGCAGGGCGCCATCCTCGTCGACACCGATGCAGATGCCGGTCGCCGCATCGGCTTCGCCGCAGATGCGCACCGGCAGGTCGGCGAACGCATTGCGCTGTTGCCAGGCGCCGCGCAGGGCAGCGAAGCCGGCTGCGGCGTAAGTGTCGAGCAGGCTGCGCAACTGGCCGAGGATGGCCGCCAGCAGGGCCACGCGATCGGGGGTGTGGTCGCCGAGCTCGCGCGCGACGTCGGTCACGGCGGCCTGGCCCGGGATGTGCGCATCGGGCGGAAGGCGCAGGTTCACGCCGATGCCGATCACGGCCGCGGTCGGGCGCCCCTGGCGCGCGACGAGCTCGATCAGGATCCCGGCGATCTTGCCGCCGTGCACCAGCACGTCGTTCGGCCACTTGAGCTGCACGCCCGCCACGCCCAGGTCTTCCAGCGCGCGGGCCAGCGCCAGGCCGGCTACCAGCGACAGGCCTGACGGCCCGGAGCTGGCCGGCGGAATGCGCCACAGCGCGGAAAAAGTGAGGCTGCCGCCATCGAAGGACTGCCATTCGCGTCCGCGGCGCCCGCGTCCGGCAAGCTGCCGGTCCACGACCAGCACGGACAGACGATCGTCTTCAGGCAGCCTGCGAGCAAGCAGCTCGGAATTGGACGACGCGCAGGTGTCGATCCATTCGATGCCGAAGGCGTCGGCATGCGCGCCCAGCGCGTCGCGCAGCGCGGACAGCTCGAAGGCGTGGTTGACTGGCGTGGTGGGCGGCACGAGGCGGTTTCCCGGCGACGGATAAGATTTCCATTATCCGTCAACGCCGGTGCGCGCACGAGCATCGCCGATGCTCGACGCCTCCTGCCTCAGTGCTCCGCCTCATCCTCGTCGTGCAGCGGCTCGCCGTGGCCGCGGGCGCCGCGTTCCTCTTCCATGCCCAGTTCCTGGATCTTGCGGCTGATGGTGTTGCGGCCGATCCCCAGCAGTTGCGCGGCGTCGATGCGGCGGCCGCCGGTGGCGGCGAGCGCACGGCGGATCAGGGTGATCTCGAACTCACGCTCGAGGCGCGCGAAGACCTCTCCCGGCACCGCGGCGATGAGGCGGTCGGCCTCGAGCGCGAGGTCGTCGGTCCATCGGGTCGGCATCTCGCGCGCCGGCTGGTCACGCATTTCCGGTGGCAGGTCCGCGATCTCCACCACCTGGCCCGGTGCCATCACGGTCAGCCAGTGGCACAGGTTTTCCAGTTGGCGCACGTTGCCGGGGAAAGACTGGCCCTGCAGGTAGGCAATGGCCGTGTCCGAGATGCGCTTGCGCTCCACTCCCAGTTCCTGCGCGCTGCGCTGCAGGAAGTGGCGCACCAGCACCGGGATGTCCTCCGGCCGCTCGCGCAGCGGCGGCAGGCGCAGGCGGATGACGTTCAGGCGGTGGAACAGGTCCTCGCGGAACAGTCCAAGGCGCACGCGTTCCTCCAGATCCTGGTGCGTCGCGGCAATGACGCGCACATTGGCGCGGATCGGCTGCTGGCCGCCGACACGGTAGAAGTTGCCGTCCGACAGCACGCGCAGCAGTCGCGTCTGCAGCTCCGCCGGCATGTCGCCGATCTCGTCCAGGAACAGCGTGCCGCCGTCGGCCTGCTCGAAACGGCCGCGACGTTGCGCGGCGGCGCCGGTGAAGGCACCACGCTCGTGCCCGAAGAGTTCGGACTCGAGCAGGTCGCGCGGGATGGCGGCGGTGTTGATGGCGATGAAAGGTGCGTCCCGCCGCGGGCTGTGGCGGTGCAGCGCACGCGCGACAAGCTCCTTGCCGGTACCGGATTCGCCATTGATCAGCACCGTGGCGTGCGACTGCGCCAGGCGACCGATGGCGCGGAACACTTCCTGCATCGCCGGCGCATGGCCGAGGATCTCGGGCGCCAGCGTGGTCTCCTCTTGTGCACCATTCTGGTGCGTTCCTTGTTCGAGGGCGCGCCGAACCAGTGCGACCGCCTGGTCCACGTCGAAGGGCTTGGGCAGGTACTCGAACGCGCCGCCCTGGAAGGCGGCCACCGCGCTGTCGAGGTCGGAATAGGCGGTCATGATGATGACCGGCAGTTGCGGATGCGTCGCCTTCACCCGCTGCAGCAGCACCAGGCCCGATTCACCCGGCATTCGGATGTCGGAGACCAGCACGGTGGGCGGCGGCGAGGCGTGGGCGAGGGCGTCCATCGCCTCGTTGGCCGAGCTGAAGCTGCGATAGGGAATGTCCTCGCGGCCGAGGGCCTTCTCCAGCACCCAGCGGATGGAGCGGTCGTCATCAACGATCCAGACAGTATTCATTTGTCGAGCACTATTTTGGTGCGACGCAGCGCGAACGCTCACGCGCGATCGGAAATCGGCAGCAGGATGGTGAAGCAGGTCCGACCCGGACGGCTGTCCACCTCGATCATGCCCTGGTGTTGTTCGATGAAGCTCTGCGCCAGCGACAGGCCCAGCCCGCTGCCGCCATCACGCCCCGAGACCAGCGGGTAGAAGATCGTGTCGCGGATCTCCTCCGGTATGCCGGGGCCGTTGTCGATCACTTGCAATTCCAGTGCCAGCTTGTAGCGGCGCTTGGCCAGCGTCACCTGGCGGGCGATGCGGGTGCGCAGCAGGATCTCGCCCCTGCCTGTCAGCGCCTGGGCGGCATTGCGCACGATGTTGAGGATGGCCTGGATGAGCTGCTCGCGATCAGCGGTGATTTCCGGCAGGCTGGTGTCGTAGTCGCGGCGCACGTCGACGTCCGGAAACTCGGCCAGGGTCAGGCGGCGCACGCGTTCAAGCACGTCGTGGATATTGAGCGGCGCCGGCCGCATGGTGGAATGCGAGCTGAGCAGGCGGTTCATCAGGTCCTGCAGACGGTCGGCCTCGGCGATGATCACCTCGGTATATTCGCGCAGTTGCGGATCGTCGAGCTCGCGTTCCAGCAACTGCGCCGAGCCGCGGATGCCGCCGAGCGGGTTCTTGATCTCGTGCGCGAGGTTGCGGATCAGTTCGCGATTGGCCTGCTGTTGCTGCAGCAACTGTTCCTCGCGGGCGACGCGCAACTGGGCGTCGATCGGGCGGAATTCCAGCAGCAGGCGAACACCATCGGCCTCGACCGGGCTCACGGTGCAGTCCAGATGGATGGCCTCGGCATCGTTGCGCAGGATCTTCAGGTCCTGGCCGGTGTAGCTCCAGTTGGTGCGCAGCGCGCGCTCGAGCGCCGCACCCAGCCCGGTCGGTTCGCCCAGCAGGTTTGCCAGCGGCAGGCCGACCATCTTGCGATGACTGACCGCAAACAGGTTCTCGGCACCGGGGTTCAGGTAGCGGATGACGAGCCGCTCATCCACCAGCACGACGGCGGAAGACAGCAGTTCGAGCCCGGCGAAGGCGCCGTGGGCGGAAGAATGGAATCGGTGTGGAGTGGTGGCCATGCGCGCATCCAGAATCGCTGTGTTCGCACACGCAAGATGCGCGCCAGGCCGTCAGGTCACCGCAGGTTGCCGATTTCCCGACGCAGCGCCTCGATGTTGCGCTTGTGCAGCTCGACCTTGTCCTTGTATGGCTGCAGGCGGTCGAGCATCTTCTGGTAGTTACGCTCGTCGCCCATGCGCACCGATTCCTGTTCGGCGAGCTGCTTCTGAGCCTCGGCGAGAGAGGACTCCTCGGTGGCGAGTTCCTTCTCGAGCACCTGGCGGCGGGTGTCGTCGCGCGCGCGCTGGTCGCCCGGGCTCACGCGAGGAAAGCCCGACGAGGAGGAATTCTGCACCGGTGCGGGCGAGGTCCCGGCGGCTGGCGCGCGCGGTGGCGCCGGCACCGAGGTCATCGGCAGGTCCTGCTGGATGGCCTTGCAGCCGCGGGCAATGCTGCGGTCGTTGGTGTAGGTGGTGCGACCCTCGGCATCGACACACTTGTAGATTTCGGCGTGCGCGAGCGGCGCGGCACACAGGGCGAGGATGAGCGTGAGGGGGTGAAGCTGTCTCATGACCTTGTCCGGAAGTCGCTTCCCTGGCCGCCGTTGCGATGCGCCGGCGATGCCGGGGAATGAGCCCCGGATTAGACCCGATAAAAAAGGGACGGGCAATGCCCGTCCCTTTTCGAGACATCGTATGCAGACAGCTTAGAGGCTGTAATACATGTCGAACTCCACCGGGTGGGTGGTGATGCGCAGGCGGTTGACGTCCTCGGACTTCAGCGCGATGTAGGCGTCGATGAAGTCGTTGGAGAACACGCCGCCGCGGGTCAGGAACTCGCGATCCTTGTCGAGGTAATCCAGCGCCTGGTCGAGGCTGGTGCACACGGTCGGGATCAGCGCGTCTTCTTCCGGCGGCAGGTCGTACAGGTTCTTGTCGGCCGGGTCGCCCGGGTGGATCTTGTTCTGGATGCCGTCCAGGCCCGCCATCATCAGCGCCGAGAAGGCGAGGTAGGGGTTGGCCAGGGGATCCGGGAAGCGCGCTTCGATGCGGCGGCCCTTCGGGTTGCTGGTGTAGGGGATGCGGATCGAGGCCGAACGGTTGCGGGCCGAGTAGGCGAGCTTGGTCGGGGCCTCGTAGTGCGGCACCAGGCGCTTGTACGAGTTCGTACCGGGGTTGGTGATCGCGTTCAGCGCGCGCGCGTGCTTGATGATGCCGCCGATGTAGTACAGGGCCATGTCGGACAGGCCGGCATAGCCGTTGCCCGCGAACAGGTTCTGGCCGTTGCTCCAGATCGACTGGTGCACGTGCATGCCCGAACCGTTGTCGCCGACGATGGGCTTGGGCATGAAGGTTGCCGTCTTGCCGTACTGATGGGCGACGTTGTGCACGATGTACTTCAGCACCTGGGTCCAGTCAGCGCGCTGCGTCAGCGTGCTGAACTTGGTGCCGATCTCGCACTGGCCAGCGTTGGCCACTTCGTGGTGGTGCACCTCGACGGGCACGCCGCAGGCTTCGAGTGCGAGCACCATGGCGGCGCGCACGTCGTTCAGGCTGTCGACCGGCGGCACCGGGAAGTAGCCGCCTTTCACGCGCGGACGATGGCCGGTGTTGCCGCCTTCGAACTTGTCGGCGGTGGACCAGGCGGCTTCTTCCGAGATGATCTTGCTATAGACGCCCGACATGTCGACCGACCATTCGACCGAGTCGAATATGAAGAACTCGGGCTCCGGGCCGAAGAAGGCCGTGTCGCCGATGCCGGTGCTCTTGAGGTAGGCCTCGGCGCGCTTGGCGATCGAGCGCGGGTCGCGGTCGTAGCCCTTGCCGTCGGACGGTTCGATGACGTCGCAGGTCAGCACCAGCGTCGTTTCGTCGAAGAACGGGTCAACGTAGGCGGTGGAGGCTTCCGGCAGCAGGATCATGTCGGATGCCTGGATGCCCTTCCAGCCCGCCAGCGACGAGCCGTCGAAGGGGTGGCCGTGCTCGAAGTGCTCTTCCTCGAACGCCGAGATCGGCAGACCGACGTGGTGTTCCTTGCCGTGGGTATCGGTAAAGCGCAGGTCGACGAAGCGGACTTCGTTCTCCTGGATCATCTTCATGACGTCTTGAGCGTTCATATTCACTCCTGGTGAGATGAGGCGGTGTCTGTTGAAAATCGGTCGGTGACGGCGTCAATTTCCGGTGACGATCAAAAGCAGAAATCGTGCCAAGTCTGGTGCGGCAAGAATTCCATTGTGCCACAAGGGGACAGCGGGCAGTGCTCGCGCCGGCGGGCGCAGTTGCGCACCAAAATGGTTCGTCTTCGAGCGCGGAATGCACCATCATGGTGCAACCTGGACGAAGAAGCTCAGCGACCGGTAGGCCGGATGTGCCTTCAGCCAATCCGTGGTGCGCCGATCGAGTGCATGGAGCCTTGCGTCAGGCACCGAGGCGGGGAGCAGGACTTCCACATCCACGCGGTCGCCGAGGTAATGGATCTGCACCCGCTTCGGTTTCGGCCCTTGCGGCCCGAGCAGGGCGGCAACGGTGGCAAGCACTTCAGCCCGCTCCGGCGCGGGGCCCGGCGGCACGCGTTGCAGCTCGGCATCGTCTTCGGGGTCGACATGCACCAGCACGTCCTGCACTTCGGGATGCGCGGCGCGTACCCGGGCGTATACCGAATCCGACACGCGATGCCCCTCGGAGACCGTCAGCCTCGGTTCGACCTGCACGTGGGCATCGCACAGCACGCGGTTGGCCATGCGGCGGGTACGCATGTCGTGCAGGCTGACGACGCCGGGGGTGTCGAGGATGGTGCGCCGCAGCCGCGTGAGTTCTTCCTCCGGCAGGCCGGTGTCGATCAACTCGCGCACCGCCTTGAGCGCGAAGCGGAAGCCCATGTGCAGGATCAGGAAGCCGACGATGGCGGCCGCCAGCGGCTCGAGGAAGGGATAGCCGGCCAGGCTGCCGCCGATGCCCGCCGCCACGACCAGCGAAGAGGCCGCGTCCGAGCGCGCATGCCAGGCGTTGGTTTCGAGCATCGGCGCCTTCAGGCGGCGCGACGACGCCAGGATGTAGCGGAACATTCCCTCCTTTGCCGCCAGCGTGAACACGGCCATGGCCAGTGCAGCCGGATGCAGCGCCGGCAGGTTGCCCATGTGCTGCAGGCGCACGCCCGAGCTCCACAGGAAGCCGAATCCCACGCCCGCCAGCACCAGGCCGAGCAGCATCGAAGTGACAGTCTCGATGCGGGCATGGCCATACGGGTGTCGCAGGTCCGCCGGGCTGGCGCTATGGCGGCCTGCGACCAGCACCAGCGCGTCCGTGACCAGGTCAGACAAGGTATGCGCCGCATCGGCGACCAGGCTGAACGCGCCGGCGAAAAGGCCGATCACGATCTGGCCGACGGTCAGCAGCGCGTTGATGGCCAGTGCGACGAACGCAACCTTCTGGATGCCGAGGCTGCGGACGGCTGCGTCCTCTGGGTTTGCGGGCGCGTTCGGGCTGCGACGCGACCGGGGGGCTGAAGCAGGCATGTCAGGGGCCGAGGATGAGGCGCTATACTTCGAACGTTCTCAATCATTCTAGCTGGATGCACGAATGGGTACCCTCTCCGACCTGCTGACGCTTGCGCGCCAGCGTGCGAGCAGGCTCGACCTGCCTTACCAGGGGGCGCTGACGCCGGCTGAGGCCTGGCAAGTGCTGCAGCTGGCGCCGGGCGCCCGCCTGGTCGACGTGCGCACTCGGGCCGAGTGGGACTGGGTGGGCCGTGTGCCGGGGTCGGTCGAGATCGAGTGGGTCAGCTACCCCGGCAGCCAGCCCAACCCCAATTTCGTCGCCCAGCTCAGGCATCAGGTCGACCCTGAAGCGCTGGTACTGTTCCTGTGCCGCTCGGGTGCGCGCTCGGACTCCGCCGCGCGTGCCGCCTGCGCGGCCGGCTACAACAACTGCTACAACGTCCTCGAAGGTTTCGAGGGCGACAAGGATGCCAACGGCCAGCGCAACCGCGTCGGCGGCTGGCGACATGCGGGCTTGCCCTGGCAGCAGGGCTGAGCGGTTTGCCCGCAAGCCGGAACCGCAAATGTCGCGGCCAGTCCGATAGCGAAACCCCCAGACGAACTTTCACGAATCCGCATCATGCAAGTTGCCACCATCAGCTTCGATCGCTTCAACGTGCTCGCCGACGAGGACGCCCAGGCGCGTATCCGCGCCGCGCGCGCGCGCCTCGGTGACAAGGCGGTGCTGTTGTGCCACCACTATCAGCGCGCCGACGTCTATCAGCATGCCGATCTCACCGGCGATTCGCTCAAGCTCGCGCGCCTCGCCTCGCAGACCGACGCCCAGTACATCGTATTCTGCGGCGTGCATTTCATGGCCGAGGTGGCCGACATCCTGTCCAAGCCCAGCCAGGTCGCCATCCTGCCCGACCTCGCGGCCGGCTGCTCGATGGCCGACATGGCCAACCTGGCCAAGGTCGAGCGCTGCTGGCGGGAACTGGCCGAGGTGCTCGACAAGCCCGACGAGCTGATCACGCCGGTCACCTACATCAACTCCGCCGCCGACCTGAAGGCCTTCTGCGGCGAGCACGGCGGCATCGTGTGCACCTCGACCAACGCCCCGACCATCCTCGACTGGGCGTTCTCGAAGCGCGAGAAGGTGCTGTTCTTCCCCGACCAGCACCTGGGGCGGTGGACGGGCTACAAGAAAGGCATCCCGCTCGACCAGATGGTGGTGTGGGACCCGGACCTGGAATACGGCGGCCTCACGCCGGAGCAGATCCGCAACGCCAGGATCCTGCTGTGGAAGGGGCATTGCTCGGTGCATCAGATGTTCCAGCCTGGCCACATCGAGCGCTGGCGCAAGCAGCACCCGGACGGCCTGGTGATCTCGCACCCCGAAAGCAGCCTCGACGTCTGCATCCAGTCCGATTATGTCGGTTCGACCGAATACATCATCCGCACCATCGAGGCGGGCGCGCCCGGCTCGCGCTGGCTGGTGGGCACCGAGCTGAACCTGGTCAACCGCCTGGCCGAGGAAATGAAGCCGCAGGGCAAGATCGTGCAGTTCATGGCACCGACGGTGTGCATGTGCTCGACGATGCAGCGCATCGACCCGCAGCACCTGGCGTGGACGCTGGAGAATCTCGCCGACGGCAACGTCGTTAACCAGATCAAGGTGCCCGAGCACGAGGCCGAGCTGGCGCGCATTGCGCTCGACCGGATGCTTGCGGTGTCCTGAGCGCACCAGGGACCAGCGTCCACTGGAGAGGCGATGGGCGTCCTGCGCATCTGCTCCTACAACATCCACAAGGGCTTCTCGCAGTTCAACCGCCGCATGGTGGTGCATGAACTGCGGGAGCGCCTGCGCAGCCTCGATGTCGATCTCGTCTTCCTGCAGGAGGTTCAGGGGCTCAACGTCAGGCACCGGGTCCGGCACGCCGATTGGCCGCAGCAGCCGCAGCACGAGTTCCTCGCCGAGGACAACTGGGGCCAGACTGCCTATGGCCGCAACGCCGTCTACGACCACGGCCACCACGGCAACGCCATCCTGAGCCGGCACGACATCCTCTCCGCCGCCAACGAGGACGTCTCGGCCCATCGCTTCGAGAGCCGCGGCCTGCTGCATTGCGAGGTCTCGGTGCCCGAGTTCGCCGCGCCGGTGCATTGCGTGTGCGTGCATCTGGGCCTCACTGCCGGCGGGCGGCGGCGGCAGATGCAGGCGCTGGCCGATCGCATGGAACGGCTGGCACCGAATGGCTCGCCGCTGATCATCGCCGGCGACTTCAATGACTGGCGCAACCATGCCGACGAACTGATCGGCGCACGGCTGCGCCTCACCGAGGCCTTTGGCGTCAACCGCGGGCGGCCTGCACGCAGCTTCCCGAGCGTGCTGCCCTTCTTCCGTCTCGACCGCATCTACGTGCGCGGCTTCCGCGTGCGCCAGGCCAAGGTCCATTTCGGCGAGCCCTGGGCGCAGATATCCGACCACGCCGCGCTCACCGCCGACCTGGAGCCGGTGCCTTGACGATGGTCGTCCCCGGCAACGCGGTGGTGTTGCTGGAGAACGGGCAGGAGTATTTCCCCGCGCTGGAAGCCTCGATCGACGCCGCCGAGCGCGAGATCTTCCTGCAGAGCTACATCTTCAGCGACGACGACGTCGGCCGCAGCATCGCCGCCGCGCTGCGGCGGGCGGCCCGGCGTGGCGTGGTGGTGCGCGTGATGGTCGACGGCTTCGGCGGGCGTGAGTTCGTGCGCGACCTCATGCCGCAGCTCGCCGCCGATGGCGTCGAGGTGCTGATCTACCGCCGCGAGCTGCGCGCCCTGTCCTTGCGCCGGCATCGCCTGCGCAGGCTGCACCGCAAGGTGGTGACGATCGATGGTCGCGAGGCCTACGTCGGCGGCATCAACATCACCGACGATTTCGCGCCCAACGGCTCACCCTTTCCACGCTATGACTATGCGGTAAGAGTGCAGGGGCCGCTGCTGGACCCGATCGTCGAGTCGGCGCATCGCCTGTGGCGACTGGTGGCCTGGGCGAGTTTCCGCCGCCGCGTGCATCAGCCGCTGCTGGCGCCGCCGGTCGGCGAGGCGGCGGGATCCATCCGCGCCGCGTTCGTCGTGCGCGACAACCTGCGCTACCGGCGCGCGATCGAGGAGGCCTATCTGGCGGCGATCGAGCGCGCACGGCACGAGATCGTCATTGCCAACGCGTATTTCTTTCCCGGCCGACGCTTCCGCCACGCGCTCACCGAGGCCGCCGGGCGCGGCGTACGGGTGACGCTGCTGCTGCAAGGCGCAGGCGGCGATCATCCGCTCCAGGTCCTCGCGACGCGGGCGCTGTATCCCTTCCTGCTGCAACGCGGGGTCGAGCTGTACGAGTATCATCGCAGCCATCTGCACGCCAAGGTGGCGGTGATCGATGGCCGCTGGGCGACGGTCGGCTCGAGCAACATCGACGCCTTCAGCCTGCTGCTGGCGCGCGAGGCGAACGTGGTGGTCGAGGACGAGGGCTTCGCCGCGCAACTGCGCGCCAGCCTGGCCGCGGCGATGCGCGACGGTGCCGAGGCGCAATTACCCGAGGACTGGCGTCGGCTGCCGCTGGTGCGGCGCATGGCGAACTGGCTGGCGTATCAACTGGTGCGGATGGCGATCGGCATCGCCGGGTTCGGCGGCAAGCACTGAGCGCGGCGACAGGCACGAGCGCCGGGTAATCAGCCGAGCAGAAGCCTGCGGTGCTCGATCTTGGTGCAGTGATCCATCACCACCGCCAGCCCTGCCGTTTCGGCCCGTGTCGCGGCCTCGGTCGCGATCACGCCGAGCTGCAGCCACACGGCCTTGGCGCCGACGGCGATCGCGTCCTCCACGATGGGCATCACGTCTTCGGATTTGCGGAACACGTCGACCAGGTCGATCGGCACCGGCACCTCGCGCAGGCTGGGGTAGCACTTCTCGCCCAGGATTTCCGCGCAGGCCGGATTCACCGGGATGATCGTGTAGCCCGCCCGGCGCAGGTACTGCGCGACCTCGTTGCTGGCGCGCTCGGGGTTGGCCGACATGCCGACCACGGCGATCGTGCGGGTATCCTGGAGCAGCCTGCGCAGGCCGGCGTCGTCTTCGATCATGGAGTCCTCCTCAGGTGAATTCCGGCGCGAGGGCATGGCGCCGGCGCGGTACGTTGGCAAGCGACCAGTTGGCGAGCGCCCAGTCCCAGATGCGCGCCAGTGGCGCCTGCGCAAGGTCGCGCGGCGGCTGCTGGCCGAGGAAGGCCAGCGCCGCGGTGAGCGCCGCGGCCGGGGGATGGTCGTCGATGGCACGCGCCAGCGTCTGCTTGGAGAGCTTTTCGCCCGCGGCATTGGTCGCCACCGGCAGGTGGGCGTAGGCCGGCGTCGGCAGGCCGAGCAGGCGCTGCAGGTGGATCTGGCGCGCGGTCGAGTCGAGCAGGTCGGCGCCGCGCACCACATGCGTCACCCCCGCTTCGGCATCGTCCACGACGACGGCGAGCTGGTAGGCGAACAGGCCGTCCGCCCGCAGCACGATGTAGTCGCCGACGTCGGCTTCGAGGTCTTCCTGCTGCGGGCCCTGGATGGCATCGTCGTAGCGGACCACGCCGGCTGCGCGCACCCGCCAGGCGCGCGCGCTGCGCCCCGGCGGCAGGCCGTCGCGGCAGGTGCCCGGGTAGCGGTGCGAGCCGTCGCGGGTGAGGGCGGAGTCGGCCAGTTCGCGCCGCGTGCACGCACAGGGAAAGGCGTGGCCGTCGGCCTTCAGGTGCTCGAGCGCGGCCGCGTAGGCGTCGGTACGCCGGCTCTGCCAGACGATGTCGCCGTCCCATTCGAAGCCGAAGCGAGTGAGCGTGGCGATGATCGCGTCGGCCGCGCCGGCCACCGTGCGCGGCGCATCGACGTCCTCGATGCGCAGCAGCCAGTGCCCGCCATGGCAGCGTGCCTCGAGGCAACTGCCGACGGCGGCGACCAGCGAGCCGAAATGCAGCGGGCCGCTGGGCGAGGGCGCGAAGCGGCCGATGTACCGCGATTGCGTGGCGGTCATCGGTGCGAAACGTCGCTGCCGGCGAACTCGGCGAAGCGCGCCGGTCGCACGCCGGCCGTGGCGAGGTCGTCGGCGAATTCATCTGAAGCGAGGTAGGCCAGCTCCGCCTCGCGCGGCGTGGTCAGCGCATCGCAGCCAAGCAGCGCTGCGTCCACTCGGCCGGGATGGACGTGCAGCAGCGGTCGCGGGCCGAGCGCGGCCAGGAAGCGGCGCATCTTGTCGCCGAACGGGCGCGCGGTGGAGAAGTCGTGCAGGCCGCTGAAGCCATCGTTCGCCGGAATGCCCGCCGCGCGCAATTGTCGGCGCAGGCCGGCGCCCAGCGCGGAAATGAACATGGCCTTGGCGGCGGATTCGCCACGGCACAGGCAGCGCGTCGGGGGTTCGACGCAGTCTCGCGCCCACACGCGGCCGACGGGGTAGCGGCGCAGCAGCTCCGCGACCAGCGCCTCGCGCACGCCGGGAAGCACATGCACATGCTGGTGGCCATCCACATAGTCCGGCGGCGCGCCCCAGGCGTCTTCGAAAGCGTCGAGCTGCGCGCGCAGCTCGTCGACGAGGGCGGCGGCGGGCAGAGCGTGCGCCAGCGCGCGGGGCAGCAGGCGGCCGAGCGGTGGCAGGCGGCCGTCGATCGCCAACCCACTGGCGCGGCTCAGCGGCGCCTGGTCGGTGAGCGTCAGGTGCAGGCCGACGTCGGCCGGCGCGCGGCGAACGAGCTCGCGCAAGGGCGCGGCGGCGCGGCGCCAGTCGGCCATGGTGGTCATGCAGCTCGTGGCCGACAGGCGGCCTGCAGCGATCAGCTCGGCGATGGCGTCGCTGACGCCCGCGGCGAGGCCGTAGTCGTCGGCGCACACGACGATGGGACGGGAGGAAGCGGACGAAGGTACGGCCATGCGGGCAGGCACGAAGCACAGAGGCCGGCAGTATCGCTCAATGTCACCGCTCGGCGCGCGTGAAAAGGTGCTCGGCACGGCGGCTTTGGCCTGCTGACGGCGGCGCTTGATGCGATGCAAAATGTTGTAACCGTGCCGCTTCATTCCGCGCCTGACGGAATGGTTTATCGTTCACTGCCTCGCTCCCATCTGGAGCGTTTTTCCGGATCGTCTTGCCGTGTCGAACCTCGACTCACTCGATGCCCATGCCCATGCGGCATCGTCTTCTGCCGCGCAGCCCCGCCTGTCGGTGGTCATTCCCCTCTACAACGAGAGCGGCTCCCTCGGCCCGCTGCACCAGCGGCTTTCCGCGGTGCTCAAGGGTATGGCGCTGGCTTCCTACGAAGTCGTCTTCGTCGATGACGGCAGCCGCGACAACACCTACGCCGAAGTGGCGGAGCTGTGCGCGATCGACCCGGCGCTGAAGGCGATCCGCTTCGCGCGCAATTTCGGCAAGGAAGCGGCGATGGCCGCCGGCCTGCGCGCCGCCAGCGGCGATGTGGTGGTGTTGATGGACGGCGACCTGCAGCACCCGCCCGAGCTGATCCCCGAGATGCTGGAGCGCTGGCGCGGCGGGGCGATGATGGTCACTGCGGTGCGCCGCTCGCGCGATACCGATCCCTGGCTACGGCGGCAGTTGTCGCGCGCCTTCTATGCCTTCTTCCGCAAGGTGTCGGAGGTGGCGCTTGCCGAAGGCGGCGGCGACTTCCGCATCTTCGACCGCGCGGTGGTGGATGCCATCAACAGCCTGCCGGAGCGCACCCGCTTCATGAAGGGCATCACCAGCTGGGTGGGCTTCCGCCAGGAAGAAGTCGACTTCGAGCCCGAAGAGCGCGCCGCGGGCGCGTCCGCGTGGTCCATGCTGCGCCTGCTGCGCTATGCCATCGATGGCCTGTCGGCCTTCAGCACATTGCCGCTGCGGGTGTGGTCGGTGATCGGCCTGGTGATGGCGGGCCTGTCGGCCCTTTACGGCGCCTGGCTGGTGGTGCGCACCATCATCTTCGGCATCGACCTCCCCGGCTACGCGTCGATCATGGTGTCGGTGCTGTTCCTGTCCGGCATCCAGTTGATCAGCCTGGGCGTGCTGGGCGAGTACATCGGGCGCATCTTCACCGAGGTCAAGGGGCGGCCGCTGTTCCTGGTGTCCGAGCGCATCGGGTTCGGCGACGGCAGGGAGTCGCGCCGATGAGCGCTCCGGCGCGTGCGGCGGCTGTCACTGCAGGGGATGACCAAGCGGATGACGCCGCGGGCGCAGGAAGTGGCAGATGGGCCTTCGGCCTGTCGATGCTGCTCTTCGTCGCGACGGCCGCCTTCATCCTGCTGACCTTCGACCAGCACGGGCTCAGCAACGATGAGGAGGTGCAGCACGTCTATGGCCGGCTGCTGGTGGATTTCTACGCCTCCGGCCTGAGCGACCTGCGCGCCTTCGAGTACAAGAACCTCTACCTCTACGGCGGCCTGTTCGACCTCGTCGCCGCGCTGATCGAGCGCAGCGGCGTGGTCGGTTCCAGCGGGCCCGGGGTGTGGGAGATGCGCCACCTGTTGTCGGCCGGCTTCGGTCTGCTCGGGCTCGCCGGCACCTGGCTGCTGGCGCGCCGGCTCGCCGGCGAATGGGCCGCGCTGGCGGCGCTGGTCGTGCTGCTGGTCACCGGCGCATGGTCGGGCGCGATGTTCACCCACACCAAGGACGTGCCCTTCGCCACCGCGATGGTGTGGGCGCTGTACTACATCGTGCGCGTCGCCCCCAGCCTGCCGCGGCCTGCACGTGGCGACGTGATCGGGCTCGGCATCGCGCTGGGTTGTGCCTTCGGCCTGCGCATCGGCGCGGTCTTCGCGGTCTTCTACCTCGGCATGGCGGTGCTGGCGGCGGCTGCGTGGCGCGAGGGCGAGTCCGCGGGTGCGCGCGCAGCCGTCTTCGGCCGCTCCATCGTGGCGCTGCTGCCGGCGGCAGTGATCGCCTTCGCGCTGATGGGGCTGTTCTGGCCTTGGGCGGTGATGTCGACGGGCAACCTGTGGAAGGCGATGACCACCTTCTCGCACTTCTCCTTCCTGCTGCACACCATCCTCGCCGGCAAGGTGATGCCCAATGGCGAGGTGCCGGGCATCTACCTGCTCGCCTACCTGCTCGTGCGCCTGCCCGAGATCTTCCTGCTCGGTCTCGCCCTGGCCGCCATCGGCGGGCTGCGGGCCCTGCCGATGCTGGCGAGCCCGGCCGGACGGCGCGCGGCGCTGCCCTGGCTGCCGGTGGTGCTCGCCGCGCTGTTTCCGATCGCCTACACGCTGCTCGCTGCGCCGCCGCTGTACAACGGCATCCGCCACTTCACCTTCCTGCTGCCGCCGCTCGCGGTGCTGGCGGGTGCCGGCCTGTACTCGGCCTGGCAGCGCGCGGCGCGCTGGCCGCGTGGCCGCTGGGCGGCGCTGGCCGGCTGCATGCTGCTGGTGGCAGGGCAGGTGGTCATGCTGGCGCGCCTGCATCCCTACGAATACGTCGCCTACAACGGCTTCGTCGGCGGGCTGCGCGGCACCACCGACCGCTGGGAACAGGACTACTGGGCGGACAGCCTGCGTGATGCGGCCGGGCAACTGAACGCCTTCGTCGCCCGCGAAGGGCATCCCGACAAGACCTACACCGTGGCGGTGTGCGCCGAGTCGCTGCAGGGCTCGGTGTGGCTCGACCCCCGCCTGGTGGTTACCAGGGACTGGTGGATCGCCGACTTCTTCCTGTCGCCGACTCACATGGACTGCCACACCGCAGAGAAAGGCCAGATCATCGGCACGGTGGAGCGCGAGGGGGTCACGTTGGCCGTGGTCAAGGATCGCCGCATGCTGGTGGGAGAGGAGCGCCGGCCGCGATGAACATCCGCCGATTCATCCGCTTCGCCGCCGTCGGTGCGGTCGGCACGCTGGCGCATTACGCCCTGCTGCTGACGCTGGTGGAAGGTTTCGGCGCCAGTCCGCTGGTCGGTGCGACCGCCGGCTTCGTGCTCGGCGCGGTGGTGAATTACGCGCTCGCGCGCCTGCTGGTGTTCGATTCGGACCGCACGCACGTCGAGGCCTTGCCACGCTTTTTCGCCGTGGCCACCATCGGGCTTGCCTGGACCGCCTTGCTGATGAAGCTGTTCGTCGATGTATTCGGACTGCACTACCTGCTTGCGCAACTGGCGACCACCGCGCTGCTGCTGTTGTGGCACTACGCCGGCAATGCGGTGTGGACCTTCCGTCATCGCGAGCGACAGGCGGAGGAGTGAGGGTGGCCGTGGGCGGCCAGCGGGAATTGACGCGTATCAAGAACCTGGCGGGCACGAACCGTTAGCATTGTTTCGTTTTTCCACAAATGTTTTTCTGCCTGGACCCCTGTCGGAGACTGCCAATGAAAAAGACCAACCTGATTCTCGCCGCGGCGCTTGCCGCCCTTCTTTCTGCCTGTGGTGGCCAGGATTCCGGCAAGCAGGCCGCAGCGCCGGCTGCCCCGGCGGCGCCTGCTGCTGCACCCGCGGCGCCCGCGCCCAGCGCAGCCCCTGCGGCGGCGCCTGCCGCAGCTCCGGCAACCCAGGTCGCCGCAGCACCGGCCGCGAGCGCGGGCGGTGAGAGCGTGTTCAAGAAGACCTGCTCGCTGTGCCATGCAACCGGCGTGGCTGGCGCGCCGATGGTGGGCAACAAGGATGACTGGGGTCCGCGCATCGCCCAGGGCAAGGACACGCTCTACAAGCACGCGATCGAAGGCTTCACCGGCGCCAAGGGCATGATGCCTCCGCGTGGTGGCGGCTCGTCGCTGTCTGACGACGAGGTGAAGGCTGCCGTCGATTACATGGTGTCGAAGGCGAGCTGACTCCTGCCGGATCGTCCGCACGAAGTGGAGGCCCTCGCGGCCTCCATTCTCGTTCACGCGCATCGCGGCAAGCCGCTCCGTGCGGCGCTCAGTGCATGTGGCTGGCGTGGGTGGCGTCGCGCAGGCCGGCCAGCGTCTCGCCGCGGACGTCGGTGAACCTGAGCACGCGCCCGCCGCGTTCGGTGGCGAAGGCGCGGGCGGCTGCCTCGTCGGCGAAGGCGGGGAGGTCGGGGCCGCGCATCGGGCCGCGTGCGCTGGAGCCGAGCACGTAGGCCGCAGCACGCGCATCCGACCAGCCGCTGCCGTTGAAATCGCTGACATACAACGCCGCAGCCTGGTTCGGCGTATGGCTGGCGTCGAACCGCGCCGGCTCGGCGAGGAACATGAACAGGTCGACCGGCGAGTCGAAGAAGTGGGCCGAGCCATCCTCGAAGATGACCTGCGCTGCCCATTTCGAGAATCGTGCCGGGTACATGCCGCACACCGGGCAGCGTGCGTCGGCCGGAACCGGACGGGCTGCGAAGATTTCCAGCCCCGAGGCCGGATCGTAGGGGTGCGCGACGGATTGCCGCGCCGGCGGCACGATGCACACGTCCTCCGCCGGTGGCTCGAAGGCGGCCGACGGGCGGTGAGCGTATTGCCAGAACAGGCCGGCGGCTGCAGCCACGCAAAGCGCAGAGGCGCCAAGCAGCAGGCGGCGGGCGGCAGCCGGATGGCTCATGCGGTCTTGTCCTTCATCAGCGGGTCGTGCAGCAAGGCTTCGACCAGCGCGGCGAGGTTGGCGGCCGCATTTGCGCCGACGCGGGTGACCGGATCGGGCACCACCCGGCCGTCGTCCAGGTGCAGGTGGTTCGGCGCGGTGGCCAGTTCGGGGTGGGTCGGGGCAGTGTCGATGCCCATCTCGGCCGCGTCCGGCCCGAGGCCAGTGCGCCAGCGCAGGGAGTAGGCATCTTCCGCCGCGTAATGCACGGTGAGCATCACGCCATTGTCGAGGATCAGGGTCAGCGCGTCCTGGGCGACCTGCGGCGGAGCGGCGAGGCGCCCGGGAAAAGCCTGTTCGATGTGTTCGGCGAGTTCGGGGTGGAGGCTCATCAGCGGTTCGCTTCCTTCAGGTGCTGGCTCATGGTTTCGCGCGCCGCCTCGTGCGTGTCGGCCAGGATGCGGGCAGCCAGGTAATGCTCGTAGGCAGGGTGCTCGGGGACTGCGCCGCTGGCGATGCCGGCCAGCAGGCCCTGCTCGTCGGCGGCGCCGAGCGCGTCCAGCACCTTGCGCCGGTTTTCGCGCGTTTCGTAGATGAGGCGGGCGATCTGCTCGATCTCCAGGGCGCGCTCGGGCGGCAGCGAATCGTAGATCGGGTTCATGTGTCGGACCTCCTTACATCGACTGGTCGTGCAGCGCGCCGCCGTCGAGCAGCACCATGTCGGGCTTCACTTCGTCGAAGCGCAGCACCTTGCCGCCGTATTGGGCGGCGAAGGCCCTGGCGTCGGCTTCACTGGAGAAGGACGCGGCGCTCGGGCCCATCGAGCCCAGCCGCTTGGAGCCGAACACGTAGAAGGCCGTCTTCGCGTCGATCCAGTGGCCGACCGGCTTGTCCCAGTCGGTCTTGCCCATGTCCTGCACGAACATGGCCGTGACGCGGCGCGCCTGCTCGGGATTCAGATAGACGTTGAACATCTCGATCGTGTCGCAGAACCAGTCCGGCCGCGCGACACCGCCGTAGTGGACCTGCGCCTTCGGCCCGGGGTAGTCGGCAAGCAGCATGCCGTCGAGCGAGCAACTGGTGCTGCGGTCGATCTCGAGCGCCACCACGCTGCCCTTGCCGCCGCCGGATTCGCCGCCGCAGGCCGCGAGCAGCACCACCGCGGCGCAGGCGAGCAGATGGCGGCAGCGCGGGAGGGAAACAGGCATCTTGATCATGGGAAAGGGTTCTCCAGGGCACCGGCCGGCAGGCCGGCCATTCTATTTTCGAAAGCGCCAGGCGGCGATCACCAGCGGCAGCGCGATCCACGCCGCCATCACCAGGCCGAGCAGGTCGCTGCGCGCCAGCGCGGGCGGGAACACCGTGGCGAGGCCGTACAGCGTGCGCACGTCCTCGAGCGCGAAGATGTTGAGGATGCGGAACACGTCGGCCGGGTTCAGCAGCAGCAGGTAGGGCATCACTTCGCCGCCCCACTGCCCGCCGGATACGACCAGTGCGCCCAACAGCAGCAGGTCGAAGATCAGCACGAAGAAGAACCACATCGCGATCGCCAGGCCGGAGGCGCGGGTGCGGTCGGCGGCGAACACCGACAGCATCACCGCCAGGCTCAGGAAGGCGCAGCCGAGCAGCACCGAGCTGAGCATGAAGCCGAAGTAGTGGAACAGCGCGGCGAGGTCGAGCTGCGCAGACAAGACGAGCCCTACCAGGCCGAAGCCCGCCACGGTGGAGAAGGCGAGCGCGCCAGCCAGGCCGAGGTATTTGCCCAGCAGCAGCTCGACGCGGGTGATCGGCATCGACAGCAGCAGGTCGAGCGAGCCGCGCTCGCGCTCGCCGACGATGGCATCGAAACCCAGCACCAGCGCGATCAGCGGGATCAGGTAGATGACCAGGCTCACCAGGCTGGCGATGGTGACCTCGATCGAGCGAAAGCCCACCGTGCCCTGCTGCGCCGCGCCGAAATAGGCGATCGACAGCGCGAAGGCGGTGAACACCAGCGCCACCGCCAGCACCCAGCGGTTGCGGATGCGATCCCAGAACTCCTTGCCGGCGACGGTGGCGATCTGTGCGAATTCCATTTCTCGCCCCTCAGTCCGAAAAGCCGAAGAACACGTCTTCGAGCGAAGGTTCATGCACGCCGAGGTCGCGCACCTTGCCGTCGAGTGTCGCCAGCGCGGCGATCACCGCCATCTTGGCTTCGCGCCGGCACTGCACCGCGATATGGTCGTCGTGCGCCTCGATCGCGCCGACGGGCAGGTGGCCGAGCGCGGCGCGCACCGCCTCGAAGTCCTCCGGCGCCACTCGCACCGAGAACCACAGCGGCAGGTCCATCTGTTCGCGTAGCGCCTGCACCGTGCCGCAGGCCTGCACCTTGCCCGCGGCCATGATCGCCAGCCGGTCCACCCGCTCCTGGATCTCGGCCAGGATGTGCGAGGTGATCACCATCGTCACGCCTTCGCCCTTGAGCCGGCGCAGGATCGCGTAGAAGCCGCGGATCGCCTCCGGGTCCAGCCCGGTAGTGGGTTCGTCGAGGAACAGGATGCGCGGCTTGCCGAGCAGGGCCTGGGCAAAACCGAGGCGCTGCCGCATGCCCTTCGAGTATTCGCGGACGCGCCGCCGGGCCGCGTGGGTGAGGCCGACGCGCTCGAGCAGGGCGTGGTTGTCGGCTTGCGACACGCCTTTCAGCCTGGCGAAGAACTGCAGCGTCTCCAGGCCGGTGAGGTTGTCGTAGAGCACGACGTTTTCCGGCAGGTAGCCGATCTTGCGCCGCACCGCGCGGAAATCACCGTTGGCGCCGCCGTGGCCGGCGACCATCGCGCCGTCGATGCGGATCTCGCCGGCGGTGACCGGGATCAGGCCCAGCATCATCTTGAACATCGTGCTCTTGCCGGCGCCGTTGTGGCCGATGAGGCCGAACAGCTCGCCGGCACGGACGTCCAGGTCGACGCCGTCGACCGCGTGAATCGCGCCGTAGTGCTTGTGCACGCCGCGGGCGACGATCACCGGTTCGCCTCGCGGCGAGCCGTCGTCATTCGGAGCGGGGGAAATATCTGCCACGCCATTGGCTCCAGTCAGGGTGGAAGGGCTGCATGTGCGGCTTCGGGTCGACGATGCTGGGCGCGCGCAGCAGGGGGAACTGCTGACCCACCAGCCGCAGCGTCTGCACCGCCGGGCTCGCCAGCAGCAGCTTCATCATCGGGTGGCGCCAGGACAGGCGGTCCACCATGTCGTTGGCCTCGTACTGCACGTCGCCGATGCCGTCGCCGTTGCGGTCCCAGCCGAGGTAGTTGCTCCAGTAGTTGCCTTCCTTCTCGCCCCAGATCATGTCGCGCGCGGCGACGTAGCGGATCTGCTCGCGGTTGGCGATGAAGTCGTTGCCTTCGACCTGGTTGTTCTTGGAGCCCGCCCACAGGTGGATGCCGACGTGGTTGTCGATGACCGAGTTGCCGCGGATCACGTTGTATTCGGCGTCGTAGATGAAGAAACCGCGCTGGTTGCCGGCGACGACGTTGTTCTCGATCACCGAGTCCTGGATCGAGCGCAGCATGATGCCGTGGTCGGAATTGCCCCAGGCGCGATTGTTGCGCACCACCTGGTCGCGTACTTCCATCAGCGCCAGGCCGCCACGGTTGTACCAGGTCTCGTTGTCCTCCCACACGTTGCGGTAGGACGTCATGTAGTGCGTGCCGTAGCGGCTGTGGTGCAGCTTGTTGCCGCGGAAGATGGCGTCGTGCGACACGTCGACGTAGATCGCGTCGCGCACGAAGCTGACGTTGTTGCCGATGATGCGGGCGCGGCGCGTGTTGTACACCTGGATGCCGTTGCCGCGCTTGGGCGAATCGAAGTCGCGCTTGCCGGTGATGAGGTTGTTTTCCACCAGCACGTCGTTGGCGCCTTCGATCCACAGCCCGAAGAGGGTGTAGGAGAAGTCGCAGTTGCGCACCACCGCACGGTGCGAGCCTGGGTAGATGTAAACGCCGGCGTGCTGCTGCAGCGTGTCGCCGCCGGAGTTGGCGACGATCAGGCCTTCGATCGTCACGTTCTCGGCCTTTACGCTGATGGTGTTTTCCTTCAGCTCGCCGTCTATCGTCGGGCGCTCGATGCCGCGCAGCGTCAACGTCTTGGCGATATGCAGGGGGCCGGAATAGCGGCCGTGGGCGACCTCGACGATGTCGCCCGGCGCCGCGCGGTCGATCGCGGCCTGCACCGACTCGCCCGGTGCCACGCGCCAGCTCGCTGCGGTGGCCGGTGCAGCCAGCGCGACCAGCAGGGCGGTCACCGCAATAAAGCGCGAAACGTGGGAGCGGGAGGGCATCGGGGAAACCGGATGAGAGCGTGAAATGAAGTGTGCGGCGTAATGTCGCATCCTGCCTTGATCCAGGTAAAGCGCCCCGCCGCGCCCGGCGCACAAAAGCAAAGCCGCCCGCGAGCGGGCGGCTTCTGGGCGGGCGACGGCTTCAGATCACCAGCAGACCGAGGCTCTTCAGGCCGATGAACAGCGTCGCGCCGATCAGCAGGTTCTTGAAGCCGACGTAGCAGATCATGTCCATCACGCTCGCCTTGCGGTAGCGCTGACCCCACCACGGGCCCTCCTTCACATAGGGCTTGGAGCCGAGGCGTACCACCACTTCGAACACGCTCCAGCCGAACCACCAGCCGATGATTGCGCCGGGCGTGAGATTGTTGCCGAGCGCCGCCAGCACCCAGACCAGGGTGGCGGCGAGCGCGAGCGCCAGGCCCGCCGCCTGGATGGCGCGCTGACGCTGGAAGCCGCTGCGGCTCCAGGGCCACAGGTGGTCCCAGATTTCGGCTCCGATGTGCGCCAGGGCGCCACCGCCGACATAGGGCGGTGTCACCGGTTCGGTCATGCTGCGGGGATCGATCATGATGCACTCCTCGTCGATGTGACGGCGCTCAGGCCTTGGCGGCCGGCACCGGTTTGATCGGGATGTAGTAGCCGTCCTTGCCGATCGGCGTCAGCGGCAGGCCAGCCTTGGTGCGGCGCTTGCGCTCCTGCGCCAGCGGAGGGCAGGCGTGCTCGTCGGTGTACAGGACCATGCAGTCGAGGCAGTGCATGCATTCGCGATGATCGATGCGGCCGTGTTCGTCGATCGCCAGCGAACCGCATCCCACTGCGCAGGCCTTGCAGGTGCTGCACTCCTGCTTGCGCTTGAGACCGAACCACCTGAACGTGGAGGGCATCGCGAGCGAGGCGCCGAGCGGGCACAGGTACTTGCAGAACGGCCGCTCGATGAAGATCGACAGGCCGAGCAGCACCGCCACGAACAGGGTGTAGGGCCAGGCGCGGTTGAACATGCCGACGAGGAAGGTGGTCTTGAACGGCTCCACCTCGGCGAGCATCTCCGCCAGGCCCATCGAGAACACCGACACCGCGAGCAGGCCGAAGAACACCGCGTACTTTATCCACTTCAGCCGGTTGTGCCATTTCATCGGCAGCGCGAACTGGAAGCGCTTCAGGCCGATGGCGCCGGCGACCTTGTAGATCAGCTCGGAGAGCGAACCGAACGGGCACATCCAGCCGCAGAACAGCCCGCGACCCCACACGAAGGTGGTGAGGATGATGAAGATCCAGAACAGGAAGATGAACGGATCGGTCAGGAACAGCTCCCACTGCCACTTGAACAGCAGCGAGTGGAACCATGTCAGCACCTGGGTGATGGAGGGCTGCGCCAGCATGCCGAAGCCGACGAAGCCGATGCTGATGATCCAGAACGTGTACTTGAAGGCATTCACCGGCCACTTGTTCTTGCGCGTCGAGCGGCGCGTCAGCGCATCGCGATTGGCATAGACGGTGGCGACTGCAACCAGCAGCGCGACGAACAGGCCGATCTCGACCGCGCGCGCCTTCCACACCTTGACCCACGGCGCATCGGGCTTGACCACCTTGGGCCGCCCACCTTCCATGTAGCGTGCCGGCACCCAGTATTCGTCGCTGAAGCTGACGAAGTCGCGGTGCCCGGTTTCGCGGTCGCGCTTGTTGGCGAGGAAGACCAGGTTCCACGGGTAGGCGGCGCTGAAACCCGGATCGCGGATGATGAAGATCGCTGATTCCTTGTATGCCGGTGCGCCGGCCGCCTTCACGCCCCACAGGTTCAGGTAGTCGAGGTCGCGGAAGGTGTAGGCGTCCATCTCCTGGCCGACCTGCACGCGGTCGAAGATGCCGCCGCGCACGAAGCCGGAGCCCTTGAAGGTGTCGGAGCCGTTCGAGATGATGAAGATCGCATGTTCGCCGGGCTTGAGCTGCGTCATCAGGCTCTGGTAGCCGTTGTCGCCCAGGATGCTGCGGCCGACGGACGGCGTGTTCAGGTAGCCGTACTGCATGTCGACATACGGTTCTGCCGCGTGCGGCATGCCCAGCTGCTCGGGCTGCACGGTGAGGCGGCGCACGCTGCCTTCGTCGACCAGTTGCGCCCAGCTCAGCGTGTCATTGACCGCCGCGAACTTGATCTGCGGCTTCGGCTCAACCTTCAGGATGCCGACCTGGCGTGCGATCGCGACGCCCGACCGCATGATCACCTGGTTTTCCGCGATCACGGTCACGGTGGCGCCGGTGATGGCATCGAGGCCGATCATGGCTTCGCCTTCGCGCGCCTTGCCGATCTCGATCTTGTCGCCGACGAATTTGCCGAGGTATTGCCTGATGAACCTGGTCAGCACGCTCTCGGGAATGCCCAGCAGCAGGATGGGCTCGCTGTGGCGCAGGATCTTGGTGCCGGTGATGATGCCCTTGGCGTCCATGCCGATCAGCGTGATCACCGGCTTGCCCGAGTAGGCGGGGATGTCGACGATGTCGGTGGACAGGAAGGCATAGCCGACCAGCGTCTTCTGCCCGCCCTCGCTGCGGTAAGCCTCGACGTAGGCGGGCTTGCCCTTGCGCGGCGAGAAGCTGTCCGCGCCGGGCACCACTTCGGCGCAGGGCACATGCTTGCACAGGTCGGGATCGCTGTTGATTTCGGCCGGCAGCGGCGCCTCATAGGCGGATTCGGCAGCAGCCGGCAGCGATAGCAGGGAAGTGACGGCGAAAAACGCCGCCATGGCTGCGCCCCGCAGGGCGGAGAGGGACTTCATGGCGCACTCCATTAGAGAACCGTGATGGAGTCTAGGCGCCGGGACCATCGCTGTATTTGTTCCGCGTCAATTCGATGCAGGGCGATGAATTCCGGCCACCAAAAGCGATCGGGGGGCCTGAGCCCCCCGATCCGTTCAGGCGGGGCCGATGTGCTTCCGGCCCCGTGCAACGCTGCCTGGCTCAGGCACGCACGATCATGCGGCTGCGCATTTCGAGGTGCAGCGCATGGCAGAAGTGCGTGCAGTAGCACCAGTACACACCCGGCTTGTCGGCCTTGAAGGTGACGGACTTGGTCTCGAGCGGGTTGCAGATGAAGTTGATGTCGTACTTCGGAATCGCGAAACCGTGGGTCAGGTCTTCGACCTTGTCGAGGTTGGTCAGGTAGATGGTCACCTCGTCACCCACCTTGACTTCGAACTCGCGCAGCGAGTACGCCGGCGCCTGCGAGGCGATGCGTACCGTGACCTTCTTGCCTTCGCGGAACACGCCGGATTCCTTCGGATCCTTCAGCGCCATCGGATGATCTTCGAGCGTGCCGACCTGCTTGGTCTTGATCAGGTCGCGCTTGACCATGACGAAGTCGTGCGGCTCGGGATGCACCGGGTGGTCGGCCAGCAGCACCATCTTCTCGCCGCGGATGTCGATCAACTGCTCGTTTTCCGGGTGCAGCGGACCGACCGGCAGGAAGCGGTCCTTGGAGAACTTGCAGCCCACCGCGAGCAACTGGCCGTCGGCCGCCTTCGTTTCGCCCATCGTCGCGCTCAGGTGGCCCGGCTGGTAATGCACGTCGAGGCGGTCGACCACGTACTGCGCGTTCTTGTCGCCGGCGCTGAAGGCGATCGCCTTGTCGATGTTCCACTTCACGATCTGGCTGTCGAGGAACAGCGTGGTGAAGGCATTGCCGCGGCCGTCGAAGGTGGTGTGCAGCGGGCCGAGACCGACTTCGACTTCCGCGACCACCGCCTTGCGGATGTCGTCCAGCTTGCCGTCGAGGAAATCGGCGACCTTGGACACTTCGATGGTGGTGGTGGTCGGCGACAGTTTGCCGGAGCAGATGAAGTACTTGCCGTCCGGGCTGGCATTGACGCCGTGCGGGTTCTTCGGCACCGGCACGTAGGCGGTCAGCGCGGTCTTCGGATCGGGGTTGGCGGCCTTGGTGCCGTCGACCACCGGCACCTTGGAGGCGCCGATGGTGAAGGACTTGCCGTCCTTCACCGCCTTCTCGATGCGGGCGACGTCGAAGAACACGCAGGCGTCCATCTCGGCCGACATCATGTCTTCGTAATGCGCGCCGCCTTCGGTGTTGTACTGGTTGGCAGCGGCGAAGCGGCCGTCGTACGAGGTGGCGACGAGGTCCATGTTGCCGTCGATCTTGCACTGCCACCGCACTTCCATTGTTTCGGCGTCGATGCAGGTGAAGAGGCAGTAGTACTTCTTCGGATCATCCACGTCGTGGCCGTCGTTCGGCTGCGGGATGTGGAACTCGTTGCCGCAGAACACGCGCGTGGTGTAATTCACCGCCTGGTCGACCGGGTCGCGCTTGTCCGGGAAGATGCCGTGGAAGCCTTGGACGTTGGGGAGTTCGGTGATTGCGTCGCACTCGAACACGTCGCCGCGGATGCGGGCGATGCGGCCGTGGATCTTGTCGTTGACCCAGAAATACTTGCCGTTATAGACGCCGTCGGTGTAAGAGCCGTGGATGTGGTGCGTGTCGCCCGTCTTGTACTTGAGCTGGCCGTCGGGGCGCGTGCCGATGACTTTCCTCGATTCGTTGGTGATGCCCCAGCCGCTCATGCAGTCGATGTTGAACACCGGGATACGCTTGATCTCGCGCCCCGAGGGCATGCCCAGCACGCGCGCCTCGCCCGAATGGCCACCCGACCACACGCCGTAGTAGGTGTCGAGCTCGCCCGGCTTCAGGTGGATGTGCATGTCGCTGGTGGCGGCGGCCGGTGCTGCGGCCGGTGCCGCGGCGGGCGCTGCGGCCGGAGCAGCGGGCTGCTGCTTGTTGCAGGCCGATAGGCCGACCGACAGGCCAGCGCCCGCCAGACCGGCAAGCGCGGCGGTGTTGAGGAACTTCCGGCGGCTCGGGTCGGGCGTGGCGTCGACCTGGTTCATCTTCGCTTCGTCTTTCATGATCTGTCGCTCCCGTGTCTGGCGTGATCGTATTCGTGCAGTCTTCGAGCCCGGTACGGCGCAGCTCGTGCTGCCGCGGTTGAGGCTCGAGGCCTGCGACAAGATGTCCTGTGGCGTTTTGTCGCAGGTGCACTGTAGATGGGGCCCTGCCCGCAAACTTTGATCTAGCTTAAAGCGCATCCAACTAGCGACGCGGATCGTGCCGGGCCGTAATCGCGGCCGTTGGCGCATGGTCTGTTCCTGCCGCCGAGGTTCCACATGCCATTGCCCGATTCGCCCGCCCATTCGCCGGCCCATTCGCCGGCCCATTCGCCCGCCGCTTCGACAACGTCGCTGCCGCGCCGTGCCACCGTCGACCCGCTTCGCCTGTCTCAGTTGCGCTGGCTGTCGGTGGCCACCATGGCCGGGGTGTCAGGCATCGCCTTTCCGCTTCTGGCGCCGGAGCACGCGGTGGAGCCGCTGCTCGCCGTCGTGCTGGTGCTGGCGGCGGTCAACCTCGCGCTGCTCGCCGTCGGCGGCACCCCGCGCGGCGACCTGCTGGCCGGGCGCGGCGGTGCCTTCGTGCAACTGCTGGTGGACCTGTGCGCCTGGGGCGTCTTCCTGTATTTCGGCGGCGGCGTCACCAATCCGGCGACGGTGCTGTTGCTGCCGCTGGTGGCGGTCGGCGCCGCCATCCTGCCGGCACGGCTGGCGTGGATGCTGGCCGCGCTGGCGGTGGCGGAATATTCGCTGCTGTGGCATTTCCATCTGCCGGTGAATCTGGCCGACGACGTTGCGGCGATGCGCTGGCACCTCGCCGGCATGTGGCTCGGCTTTGCAGTGTCGGCGCTCACCGTGGTGTGGTTCGTGTCGCGCCTGAACGCGGAGATCGCCCATCGCGACCACGCGCTGGCGCGGGCACGCGAGGCGCAGGCGCGCGATGCCTACGTCGTCGGCCTGGGCAAGCTCGCCGCCGGCGCGGCCCACAGGCTTGGGACTCCGCTCGCTACCTTGCGCATCCTGGTGGACGAACTCGCCCGCCGCACCGACATGCCCATCGACTGCGGCGAGGATCTGGCGCTGATGCGCGAGCAGGTGGAGCACTGCAAGGCCATCCTCGGCGGGCTGAGCCGCGAGGCGGGGCAGCAGCGCGCCGAAGGCGGTGGCGTGGTGGCGGCAGGCGACTGGCTGGATGCGGTGGTCGAGCGCTGGCGCAGTCTGCGTCCGCACGCGCGCGCCACGCTCACGATCGCCGCCGATGCACGCGCCGCCGCCATCGTCGCGGACGCCAGCCTGGGGGAGGCGGTGCACAACCTTATCGACAACGCGGCCAACGCATGCATCGCTGCGGGCAGGGAGGATACCCCGGTGGAAATCACGGCGATGCTTGCCGCCGAGGGCCTGGTGGTGGAGGTGGCCGACCGCGGCGCGGGCATTCCGCCGCAGGTGCTCGAGGTGGTGCGCAGCGGGCCGCTGCAGGAGCGCCCGGCCGGCATGGGCGTGGGCCTGTTCCTGGCGTATGCGGCAATCGAGCATCACGGCGGCGCGCTGGCGTTCCGTCCGCGGGCGGGCGGTGGCACCATTGCGCGCTTCAGCCTCGCCTTGCAGGACAAGCGATAGATGAAACCCTCCGATCAGGCCCCCACGCTGCTGGTGGTCGACGACGACCCCGCCTTCAACCGCGTGCTGGTGCGCGCCCTGGGCCAGCGCGGCTTCGACTGCTATGGCGCCACCGACAGCGAGGGCGCGGTCGAACTGGCGCAGGACCACACGCCCGAGTTCATCGTGCTCGACCTCAACATTGGCGGCGAATCCGGCCTCAAGCTGATCCGCCCGCTGCTCGAGGCCAGCCCCGGCGCGCGCATCCTGGTACTGACCGGCTATGCCAGCATCGCCACCGCGGTGGATGCGGTGAAGCTGGGCGCCACGCAATACCTGGCCAAGCCGGCCGAGGTCGACGCCATCATCAAGGCGCTCAAGGCCGAGGATGTCGTCATCGACGATCGTGCACCGGATGCGCCGATGTCGGTGGACCAGTTGGAATGGGAGCACATCCAGCGCGTGCTCGCCGAGCATGAGGGCAACATCTCGGCCACTGCGCGCGCGCTGCACATGCACCGCCGAACGCTGCAGCGCAAGCTGGCGCGTCCGCCCGGCCAGGGTGAGCCGTGAGCGCGCCCGCACACCACCTCAAGGCCGACCTGCTGCTGGTCCTCACCACCCTCATCGCCGCCGCGGGTTGGATCTTCTCCAAGGAGGCGCTGGGCGGGCTGCCGCCGCTGCTGTTCGTCGGCACGCGCTTCCTGATCGCGGGCCTCGTGCTGGCGGCATTCTCGGTGGCGCAACTGCGTGCACTCGATCGCCGCGGCTATGGCAGCGGACTGCTCGTCGGCGCACTGTTCGCCGCGGCGATGGCCTTGTGGATCCTCGGCCTGCAGCACACCCGGCACATCGGCGAGAGCTCCTTCATCGCCAGCCTGGGCATCGTGCTGGTGCCGGTGTTCGCGCGGCTCTTCTTCGGCGAGCGGCCGCCGGCGACGACCTGGGCGGCACTGCCGCTGGCGCTGGCGGGCTTTGCCTGCCTGTCGCTGGCGCATGGCTTCCGGGTCGAGCCGGGGCAGTGGTTCTTCCTCGGTGCAGCGGTGGTGTTCGCGCTGCTGTTCAACGTCAATTCGCACGTCGTGCGCAACGTGCCGGTGCTGGTGCTGAGCACCCTGCAGATGCTGGTGGTGGGCCTGCTGGTGCTGCCGGTCGCGCTGTGGTTCGAGCGCTGGCCCGACGAGGTGGCGGGGCCAGTGCTGGGCTGGCTCGCCGCCAGTGCACTGATCGCCACCACGCTGCGCTTCCTGCTGCAGCTCCACGGCCAGAGCCTGACCACGCCCAGCCACGCAGCCATCATCCTGATGCTGGAACCGGTATGGACGGCGATCCTCGCCGCGTGGTGGTTCGCCGAGACGATGACGGCGCTGCAACTGGCCGGCTGCACGCTGATCTTCGCCGCCCTGCTGATCAGCCGCTGGAACTGGATGCGCGGCCTGTTCCGCGCCTGGTTCGAAGCACGCGCCTGAGGCTGACGGGGTTCGAGCCGTCACGCGATTGCCTGTTCTTCCTACCTTGCGATACAAGAAGACGGATGCGCGGCGCGATAATGGAAACATGAAGACGCATTTATCCTGTCACGCCGATGCGCCCTGCACCGTGCGCAGGCATATGGGAGGTCGAAAATGAAGAACATCAAGCTCGCCTATGCCGGGCTGCTCGCGCTGCTGAGCCTGCTGTGGTGGATGGCCGATCCGCTGCTGCCCGAGGGCTATGAGTATTTCGCGCTGCGCACGGTGGCGATCAACTACACCGGCGTCCTCGCCATGGGCGTCATGAGCGCCGGCATGCTGCTGGCGCTGCGCCCGGTGAGTTTCGAGCCGCTGCTGGGCGGCATGGACAAGGCCTACCGGCTGCACAAGTGGCTGGGCATCACCGGGCTGGTGGTCGGCATCATCCACTGGCTGTGGGCGCAGGGCACCAAGTGGGCGGTGGGCTGGGGCTGGCTGGTGAAGCCGGCGCGCGGGCCGCGACCGGAGCAGACCGACCCCATCCTGCGCTTCCTGCAGCAGCAGCGCGGGCTGGCCGAGAGCGTCGGCGAATGGGCGTTCTATGCCGCCGTGGTGCTGATCGTGCTGGCGCTGGTGAAGCGCTTCCCGTACCGGCTGTTCGTCAAGACCCATCGCCTGCTGGCGATCGTGTACCTGGCGCTGGTGTTCCACTCGGTGGTGCTGATTCCCGTCGGCTACTGGACGCAGGGCATCGGCCCGGTCATGGCGCTGCTGATGGCGGGCGGCTCGGCGAGCGCGGTCGTGTCACTGCTGCGCAGGGTGGGCGAGCAGCGCAAGGTGGTGGCGGAGATCGAGGAACTCGATCATTTCCGCGACAACCAGGTGCTCAAGGTCGGCCTGCGCCTGCAGGGGCAGTGGCCGGGGCATCAGGCCGGCCAGTTCGCCTTCGTGACTTTCGATGCGGCCGAAGGCGCGCATCCCTTCACCATTTCCTCCGGCTGGCAGGGCGACGGACGACTCGTCTTCATGATCAAGGGGCTGGGCGACTACACCTCGCGCCTGCCCGACATGCTGCGCGTCGGCGACACCGTCACGGTGGAGGGCCCCTATGGCCGCTTCGCCTTCGCAGGCGACAGGCCGCGGCAGATCTGGGTCGGCGGCGGGATCGGCATCACGCCCTTCATCGCCCGCCTGCAGGCGCTCGCGGTGCAAGCGGATGGCAAGCCGATCGATCTCTTCTACAGCACCAGCGCGCCCGATGAGATCTTCATCGCCCGCCTGCGCCGCGCGGCGGACGCCGCAAGGGCGCGGCTGCACGTGCTGGTCACGGCGAAGGACGGGCGGCTCGATGTGGCGCGCATCTGCAAGGCCGTGCCGGAATGGGCGCAGGCTGACATCTGGTTCTGTGGTCCGGCCGGCTTCGGGCAGGCGCTGCGCGAGGGCTTCACCGCGAAGGGCCTGGAGCCGCACGACTTCCACCAGGAGCTGTTCGACATGCGGTGAGGATTTCCCGCGCGTCGGTTGACATTCGCATCGCCGACGCCTTGATTGAATTCACGCGGGGAACCGATCGAGGAGGTGGAAATGGATTTCCTTGTTGCGCTGGACGTGCTGCTGGGCCTGGCGCTGGTCTATCTGGTGTTCGCGTTCGCGGTGACGTCGATCAACGAGTTCGTCGCCGCAGCGCTGAGCAGCCGCGCACGCTGGCTGCGCAAGGGTATCGCCAGCCTGCTGTCGCCTGACCCGAAGGCGCTGGCCGATGACAAGGCGGACCAGGTGCTCGATTCGCCCTTCCTGTCCCACATGGGCACGCCGGGCCTGTTCAAGACCTTCCGCGCGAGCTACGTGTCGGCGTGGCCCCTGGTCCAGGGCGTCCTGGCAACCGTCGACGGCTTCAGGGCCGATGCCTTCGCCCGCGTGAGCGACATCCGCGCGCTGGCCGAAAAGCTCGACGACAAGTCGCCGATCCGCAGCATCCTCATCGACCTCTGCGCGCGCGCCAACGGCGACCTGGCGAAGTTCCAGAAGTTGCTCGATGCGTGGTTCAAGACCTTCGAGGATCAGCTTACCGCGTGGTACCGGCAGAAGACGCAGTACGTGGTTGTCGGCCTGTCGCTGTTCGTGGCGGTGGCGATGAACGTCGACACGATCGACATTGCGCGTCAGTTGTCGACCGACCCTGCCCTGCGCAAGGAGTTGGTGAAACAGGGCGCGCAGGTGCAGGCCTTGATGGACACGACCGCGCGCGACGCGGCGAAGGAGGCCTACGACAAGGCGGTCGCCACCCGCAGGCAGGCGGAGCAGGCTGCGGGCTGCCCGGTCGTGGCAGAGGATGAGGGGCCAGCGGAAGCATGCCTGCAGGCCCATCCCGAGCTGCAGGCCGCACTCGACAACGAGGACGCGCTGCGGGATGCGCTTGACGAGGAGCGGGCGGCGGTGGACGAGCGCATCGTCGAGCAGATCGACACCCTGACGGGCGCAGGCCTGCCATTGGGCTGGGACGAGGATGAGTTCCATGAGTGGATCGGCGACCTGTTGTCGCGCGAGGGCTTCGAGAAGCTGGTCGGCCTGCTGCTGTCGGCCTTCGCGCTGGCACTGGGCGCGCCTTTCTGGTTCAACGTGCTGAAGTCGGTCGCCTCGGTGCGCTCGGTGGGTGCGAACATGCTGGAGAAGAAGAACGACGCGGCGGCGAAGTGAGCTGCGAGTCACCTGCGGGGGGCCACCGCGGCGCCGGTCTTTGGTCTAGGGTTCGGGTATGACTCGCGCCGCCGCTGTCGGCGGGGCGGAGGTTTGAACTGGGCAGGAGCCGATATGGACAGGCATTCCCGTCGCTTGCCGATGTTCCTGAATCTGGCGCAGATCCGTTTCCCGATCGGTGCGATCGCCTCGATCGCACACCGCGTGTCGGGCGTTCTGCTGTTCATCACCCTGCCCGTCATCGCCCTTCTGCTCGATGCGTCGCTGCGCTCCGAGGAGGTTTTCGCTTTGCTGCGGAAGCTGCTTTCGTCGCCCCTCTGCGTCGTCGCGGCCACTGTGCCGGTGTGGGCGCTCGTGCATCACGTGCTGGCCGGTGTTCGCCACCTGCTGATGGACGTCGGCGTAGGGAGCGAGCTTGCCCGGGCGCGCGCCAGTGCGAGGGTGGTCCTGCTCGCCGCCCCCGTGGTCGCGCTGCTCTTTCTCGTCTGGGGGCTGTCATGAGGCTGTTCGACGGTCAGCGGGCATGGGTGATCCAGCGGATCAGCGCCTTGCTGCTGCTGGTGCTGATCGTGCTCGCCACGCTCGCGCTGCCTTTTGCAGCGCCGCTCGATTTCTCCGCATGGCGCGACTTCGCTGGCGGCGTGCTGGGCGGACCGCTGATCGCGCTGCTGTTCGGCGCCCTGTGCGCGCACGCGTGGGTCGGCATGCGCGACATCGTGCTCGACTACGTCCAGCCGCGCGGGCTGCGCTTCTTCGTACTGAGCCTGATCGCGGTCGTGCTGCTCGGCGTGCTCGTGCGTGTGCTGCTGAGCCTGGCCGCGGTGGCGCTCGCCGCTTGAGCGGCGAAGGGACGGGACATGAAACTGAGCATCTATCGCTTCGACCCGGAGAGCGGGAAGCCGCCGCGGATGCAGGCCTACGAGGTGCGTCCGGAGGCGGGCGACAAGAAGCTGCTCGACCTGTTGATGCGCCTGCGCGTCCAGGACGACAGCCTGTCGTTCCGGCGCTCGTGCCGCGAGGGAGTGTGCGGCTCGGACGCGATGAACATCAACGGGCGCAACGGTCTCGCCTGCCTGACTGCGCTCGACGGCCTGAAGGAGCCGCTGGTGCTGCGCCCCCTGCCGGGCTTCCCGGTGATCCGCGACCTGATCGTGGACATGACGCAATTCTTTGCCCACTACCACTCGATCAAGCCCTGGCTGATCAACAGCGAGCCCCTGCCGGAGCGCGAGCGGCTGCAGAGCCCGGCCGAGCGCGAGCGCCTGGACGGGCTCTATGAATGCATCCTGTGCGCCTGCTGCAGTGCATTCTGCCCCTCCTACTGGTGGAATCCGGACAAGTTCATCGGGCCTTCGGGCCTGCTGCAGGCCTACCGCTTCATCGCTGACAGCCGCGACACTGCCACCGCCGAGCGGCTCGATTTCCTCGACGACGTCTATCGCCTCTACCGCTGCCGCACGATCATGAACTGCACCGAGGTCTGCCCGAAGGGCTTGAGTCCCTCGCATGCGATCGAGCGCATCCGGCTGGCACTGCTGCGGCGTTCGTCCTGAGACGACACGCGCGGCTGCGATCCATCCATCCATTCATTCACTGCATGCGCGAACGGAAGTGCGCGCTGCAGCCTTCGAGTTCCAGCAGGTGGGGCAGCAGCTCGGAGTGCTTGTGCACGTGGAACACGAAGCGTGGCACATCCCGCCCGGTTGTCTGGGCCATGAAGGGTTCGCCCCAGAAGCTGAGCAGGGCCTCGCATCCGCCGCTGTGCTGGCTATCTGCGAGGATGAAGGAAAGCGTGCGCTCCAGCCTGCACCAGCGTGGCGGGCGCACACGCGCATGACCGGCGCAGGTGGCGATCTGTGGCGCGATCGTGCTGTCCCAGAGAGCGTGCTGGCTTTCGTCGAGCACGAACTGGATCGAACCGACCGCCGGATTGTCGAGCGCCGGGCGCAGCAGGGCATCGAACAGCGCGGGTGTGCGGTACATCGACAGGCACACGTTGAACCAGATGGAGTCTCCGCTCATCGCGAGCAGGAAGCGGTGGTATTCCGTCTGCAATTGGCGCGGTCCGATGAGGGCCAGGCCGGGATGTTCGAGTGCAGCCTGCAGGGCGTCGACCTTGTGCGCCGTGCGCTCCACCTGCTCGGCGGTCAGCTCGTTGTTGCGGCTGTGGCGCATGAAATTGATGAACAGCAGGCCAACCAGCGCCAGCAGGATCGGGAGGACGACCGCCTCATCGACGATGTGCAGCAGGTGCAGGACCGTCGCCACGAACGCCGCGGCGATGCCGGCGATCGCATCCCACTCCCAGCGCATGGCCTGACGGATCTTCATCGCTTGTCCTCCACTGCTTTTCCAACATAGCACAGGGCCTGGTGGGCGCGGCGGGGCGGACGTGCTGAAGGAAAGGAATGTGTCGCGGAAAGGCGAGCCGGCTGCAGGGCCCTCATGGCGGCGGCGGTGAGGGATCAGGCGGCAAGCATCACGAACTGCTTGTTCTCGATCAGCCCCTTGTGCACCAGCGCTGCGGCGCGGCGCATGTCGCGCGTTTCCATCAGCTCGCGCGTCTCGATGTCGTCGAGGCCGGTCGCAAGGGCCTGGGGAAGCCTGCCCCTGGCGTTCTCGATCGCCGTCCCAAGCCGCGCGAGCCCGCTCTCGGTGTCGAGCACGCCGTAGGGCAGGGGCTGCATGTCCTGCAGCCTGCGCAGCGCTTCGAGCGCAGGCGCGTTCCCGAACTGCCAGTCGGCATGAAGCGTGTCGGGCAAGGGTGTTCCCGGCGGCGCGAGCAGTGCCCTGGCGACGACCTCCGCGGCGCCGCCGAAACCGCCCAGCAGGTAGAGCGGAACCCCGCGTTCGAGCGTGAGCAGGACTTCCTCGAAGATGCCCGGCAGGAAGCCGCTGAAGCCGGACATTCTGCCGCCCAGCACGATGCGCACGGACACCGGGGGTACCGATTCCGTGCGCGGCACGTCGGGGCTGGTCAGCGAGAGTCCATCCATTGCCATGCGGCGCATTGCGCTCAGGCAGATCGCGCTGTTGAGCGGGACGAGGCGCGGAGCATGCACCAGGTCGCGATCCGGGTCGAAATCGCCGTCGGGAATGCAGGCGTCCGGGGCGATGCCGGCCATCGCCTGGTCGATGCGGAGGATCCGGCAACTGTTGATCCAGCGTGCCTCCAGCGCGGGCGTGATGCGCAGATAGTGGGGCCAGGCGCTGTAGTTGTAGAGCCGCCCGATCGGCAGCACGTCGTCGGCGCCGCCCGATTGCTCGCGTTCGGCGGCCTCGTCCTGTTCGGCGCTGACCAGGCGCAGCAGGTCGAAGGTGAAGTTGTCGTTGCGCTCCTGCAGCCGCCCGCCTTAGGCGAGGCTGGCGCCCTGGCGCAGCAGCGGGCGCACGATGCGGTTCAGGACCGCGATGCCGATGCGGGCGAAAGCCCGCGCGTCGCGCCCGTGTCGCTTCATGATCTCGTGCGTGGTGGCGAAGAGCGAATGCAGGCTCTCCAGCGCAGTTGCCTCCACGCCCTGGCCGGGCGGCAGCGGCTGCGTGCTGATGCGTGTCGCCAGCTCGATGTAGAGCTCCCACGCCGCCTCGCGGTCGGCCTCATGGGGCGTGAATTCCGCGTCGACGAAGTGCTGCGGCAACTGCAGCTTCGCCAGGCCCCATTCGCCCGGCGCTATCCGGCTCAGCCGTCGTCGCCGGGACGTCGCGGTGGCGGCAACAGACCCCACAGGCGCCACCACGCCAGCATGATCTCGCTCGCCGCCTGCATCGCCTGTGCCGGATCGGCCATCATGCCGGGCAGGCGCTGCGCATAGCCGCCAGTCATCATCTGGTCGGCGTGGTCGAACAGCGGCGGCCGCAAGGGCACGAAATCCGCCGGCTGCAGCGGCGGGCAGGGCATCACCGCGGGCGCCTTTTCCTGCGGCAGATTCTTCCTGAGGAAGGCCTTGCGCCCGACGCGAGGCACGCTGGGGTAAAGATTCACGTAGCGGCGATCCTTCGCATACGTCTCCGCTTCGTCGTCCACCGGCCAGATGAACACGCGGCCGCGGGCACCGTCGAAGAAGCCCAACTCCCACGGCATCCAGTTCGAACCGGCGGAATGGGCCGACAGCACATAGACCAGCGACGCGCATTCGCGCATCGCCTTCAGCAAGGCGTCGGCGGTCTCCCGCGTCACCTCCTCCGGCTTCACCGCCGGCAGCGCCTCGTAATCGACGAACACGCGGTAGCCCAGCGCCTGCAGTTCATTGCGGACGAGGTCGACGATCGCGCGGTCGAGGGTGGCGTGGGACAGAAATATGTCGAATTGCATGGGTGATCTCCGCTCCGATCACGTTCCGGGCAAGCCGCGGCGCAAGAAAATGAATCGCGGACGGCGCTGTGCCTTGTCGTCAGAGGCCTCGCGTTTCAGGCTGCGGCACGGCAGGACCCCGTGTACCTATGTGGGAGCGTCGACACTCCCGCCCTCGAACGGCAACTGACTTTCCCCAGGGAAATCGATCGGCTCAAAAGCGTCGGGCGCATGTTGCCAGTTTGGTTGACGTGCTGCGGGTCGTGAAGATGCTGTTGATCCACGACATCGTCGAAATCGACGCGGGTGACGTCCCTTTCCAAGTGCTGGCGACGCATGCCGGCGAGGAGGAGCGCGAACGGCTGGCCGCCGAGCGCCTCTTCGGCAATGTCGGAGGGCTCGCGGTCGGTCGTCAGGTTGTCTATGTCGAAACGTGGCGGTGTGGCGATGAACCCCTTTCGGTCATTGTATTCATGTTGACCTTACGTCGCGTCATCATGGCGAAGGCTTCAAAAAGCATGAGACGGGGAGGCTCTGCCGATTTCAACTGCCGCGCGCGCCGGAGGCGGGCGCGCGGCGCGGAAGTCAGATCTTCCCGTCCAGCCCCATCTGATGGTACTTGTGAACGATCTTGTCCTGGTTCTCCAGCAGCCAGTCGATGTCGGGCTGGTTGCTCATCGCCTTCCGGATCGCCTTGAGCATGGCCTCGCGATGGATGTCGAATAGCGCCGCATGGTCGAGGTCCTTGACGGAGGTGATCTGCGGGTGCAGCCACACCGACACGATGATGCCGAGCTCGTTGGCTTTTTCCCGCGGGATGTAGCCGGCACGCACGGCGTCCAGCACGCCGTTGGCGATCGCCGCCTGAACCGTGCCCATCAGGATGTTGGTGTAGCGCTCGTCCTTCACCGTGACCTTGCTCACCATCAGCGTCAGCGGACGCACCTGGATGTCGGTGTTCAGAATGGCGAACACGCGCGTGTGGCCCTTGACCTGATCGCCGGTCAGCGTGGCCAGCGCGGTGCCAACCGGGCCATCCAGCTCGCCGATGATCACCTCGGGCTCGGCCGCGGTGACGGCTTGTCCCGCGACGACCAGCGCTTCGCCACTGCGGAAGAGGATGCGTTCGGACATGAGTGGGTCTCCTTCATTTGATGGGATGTCGAATCGTCTGCACGTCCCGTGCGCCGGCCTGCAGAGTCGACCCGGGCCGGGAAATGCCGTATCGATGGCCGCATCGGGCCATCAATCCAGTTCCGGACTCTAGTGCCGGGCTTTCGGCCCTGTTGTCCTGTGCCGGACATGAATTGTCGAAAAATGGCCAGGAACAACGGCCCGTGCCACGAGCCTCGCCCCCTCGCACGAGCTGCTCACCGCGGGCGACAGCCGGCCCCGCGGCCGAAGAAGGCTCGCGCGCTGTTCGCGCGACCCAAGCAGCGGCGCGGCTTCACGCCCGATCTTCAGCGCCCTGCCTTGGACAACTCGGGCAGCCACAGCGCCTTGTCGCGCAGCGGATCGGACGGGGCGGAGAAGTGCTCATGCACCACCTGCCATGTACCCTGCTGCCTTCGGAAACAGGCGCTCATGCGCATCCAGTCCGACGCCTCCTTGCCGTCCGGTCCGGTCCGGTCCGGTCCCGGGCGCGGCGCACGAGTTCGCGGGCGCTGTCGCGCGACTTGATGCCATAGAAGTCCAGGCTCTCTTCGATCAATTGCCCGATGGTCTTGTTGCGTTGCGCGGACGTCTCCTTGAGTGCCCGATAGCGCTCCTGTGACAGGGTGATGGTCAGGCGGCTCATGTGGGCCTCGCATTGGTGATGAAGCACCAATATGCCAACGCGCCTCCCCGGCTTGTTTCATCGCGTCAGACTTCGAGACGCTTGCGCCAGCGAAGGGGCGCGATCGACGATGGATGCCCGAGATCGGCATTCGGGGAGAACGTCGCGGCGAAATGTATCGGCGAACATTTCCAAGGACATTTCTCCGCGGGTGGCCAGGGTCAGGCAGCGCGGCGATGCGCAGGCGCTGCCGGGGCCGCCATTGGCGCTCCGTCGAGCGATCCTTTCCCCCAGGGGTGGGCGAAAAACAGAAGCCCCGCACAGGGCGGGGCTTCGCGGAGGGACGGGGGACGTGTCGCTCAGACGTTGAACAGAAAATTCATCACGTCCCCATCCTTCACCACGTACTCCTTGCCTTCCGCCCTCATCTTGCCCGCTTCCTTGGCGCCGGCTTCGCCCTTGTACTGGATGAAGTCCTCGTAGGCGATGGTCTGGGCGCGGATGAAGCCGCGTTCGAAGTCGGTGTGGATCACGCCGGCGGCCTGCGGCGCGGTGTCGCCGACGTGGATGGTCCAGGCACGCACTTCCTTCACGCCGGCGGTGAAGTAGGTCTGCAGGCCGAGCAGCTTGTAGCCGGCGCGGATCAGGCGGTCGAGGCCGGGTTCCTCGAGGCCCATGGACTCGAGGAAGTCCTTCTTGTCGGCGTCGTCGAGGTCGGCGATCTCGGCTTCGATCGCGGCGCACAGGGCGACCACTTCGGCGCCCTCGGCGGCGGCGTGGGCGCGCACCGCGTCCAGGTGCGGGTTGTTGTCTAAGCCGTCCTCGGCGACGTTGGCCGCGTACAGCACCGGCTTGGCGGTGATCAGGCAGAAGGGCTTCAACGTGGCCCATTCTTCCTTGGAAAGGTCGAGCGCGCGCACCGCCTTGCCCTGGTCGAGCTGGGCGAAGCACTTTTCCAGCACCGCGACGAGGATCTTGGCTTCCTTGTCGCCGGAGGCGGCGGGGCGCTTGTAGCGGTTGATCGCCTTTTCCACCGTGGCGAGGTCGGCAAGCGCGAGCTCGGTGTCGATGACCTCGATGTCGCGGATCGGATCGACGCTGCCGGAGACGTGGATCACGTTGTCGTCGGCGAAGCAGCGCACCACGTGCACGATGGCGTCGGTCTCGCGGATGTTGGCGAGGAACTGGTTGCCCAGGCCTTCACCCTTGGACGCGCCGGCAACGAGGCCGGCGATGTCGACGAACTCGACGATCGCAGGCTGGATCTTCTGCGGCTTGACGATCTCGGACAGCGCGGCGAGGCGCTGGTCCGGCACCTCGACGATGCCGACGTTGGGCTCGATGGTGCAGAACGGGTAGTTCTCGGCCTGGATGCCGGCCTTGGTGAGGGCGTTGAAGAGGGTCGACTTGCCGACGTTGGGCAGGCCGACGATTCCGCATTTCAGGCTCATTTGAATCCTTGATCGTTCCGGTAGCTGCGTTGCCGCATCGGAGGCTACGGCCTTGATCCGGTGTGGAAAACGCGGGATTGTACCGTGTTGTGGAGAGGCGCTCCAAAGGGGTGGAGGTTTTCCGATGGGCGGGGGCGCGCTCGGGGTGGCGCCGCGGCTGCGGGCTCGATCCGGCGACGGGGCGCGCGCGGGCATGGCCCCACGCGCACCGTCGGCCTACAATCGACGGTTGTCCATTTGTCCAAGAACAGACGGGAGGAAACCGGGATGAGCATCTACTGGATCGAGGCGATCGATGCGCGTGGCGCGGCGGCGCTGGCTTCGGGGGCGCTGGTGCCAGTGCAGGCCGGGCAGGTCGAGATGGAGGATGCCGGGATGCGCTTCATCGTGCGCTGGGTGTCCTCGCTGGCGGCGAAGGATGCGAGCCGGGCGACCGCCGAGGCCGGGACGGCGAAAGGCGAGACCACGGTGGCGATCCCGGGCGGCCCGCGCGATCCGAATTTCAACCCGTTCCTGAATCCCGATCCGGCGCTGACCGTCGGACCGATCGGCGACACCCATGTCGCCATCCTGAACAAGTTCCCGCTGTGCGAGCGTCACCTGGTGTTGGCGCGGCGCGAATTCGAGGAGCAGTTGCTGCCGCTGGCGCACAGCGACTTCGCCGCGCTCGCCGAGCTGATGGGTGAAGCGGGTGGGATCGGGCTGTACAACGGCGGCACCGCCGCCGGGGCGAGCCAGCGTCACAAGCATGTGCAGTGGATGCCGGACGACGTCAGCAACGCCAGCCTGCGGCTGTTCGCATCCGGCCTGCCGGCGGATCTGGCCGAGCACGGCGTGGCGACGCATCCCGCGCTGCCGATGCGGCATTGCTTTGTCCGCGTGCGCTGTGGCCGGGGCGAGGCGGCGAAGGACGTGGCCGAGAGCCTGCACACGGGTTTCGAGCGTGCCTGTGCGGAGCTCGGTCTCGAGGCGGGGGAGGATGGGTTGCTGCCGCCCTTCAACCTGCTCGCGAGCGAGGGCTGGCTGCTGGCGATTCCGCGCAGCCGGGAGCACTTCGAGGGCATCTCGATGAGCGCCGTGTGCTTCGGCGGCACCCTGTACACCCGGCATCGCGAGCAGATCGAGGCGATCCGCGCGGTCGGACCGCTGCGCGCGCTGGCCGCGGTCGGGTACTGAGCGGGCTCAGGCGCCGGAGCCGTCCGTCGCGGGCGGTTCCACGCTCGCGTCCGGCTGCGCCGGCTCGGCGGCCTTGCGCGGCTTCGGGGGCTTCGGCGGCGCGGGGCGGGCGTTGAGCCGGGTCGCCGCGGCGTTGAGCTCGCCGCGCACGATCTGCGGCCAGGCGGCGAGGGCCTTGTCGATGGCCTCGTCGATCAGCTGCTGCTCCTCGCGCCGCGCGGGCTTGAGCACGAAGTTCACGACTTCGTTGCGGTCGCCCGGATGGCCGATGCCGATGCGCAGGCGCCAGTAGTCGTGGGTGTTGAGGTGGGCCGAGGTGTCCTTCAGCCCGTTGTGGCCTCCGAGCCCGCCGCCGAATTTCAGGCGCAACTGGCCGGGCGGGATGTCGAGCTCGTCATGCACGACGAGGATCTCGGACGGCTCGATGCGGTAGAAGCGCGCCAGGGCGCCGATCGCCTGGCCGGAGCGGTTCATGAAGGTCTGTGGCATCAGCAGCCACACACCGGCTTCGCGCGCATTGGCAACCAGGCCGTGGAAGCGGGATTCGTGCGAGAAGCGCGCGCCGAGCTTGTCGGCGAGCCGCTCACAAAACCAAAACCCGGCGTTGTGCCGGGTTTCGGAGTATTCGGCCCCCGGATTGCCGAGGCCGACGATCAGACGAGGCGGGCGCGTGGGCGCGGTACTCATCGGGAGTCGGTCTCCAGCATCCGTGGGGCAGGACGGAAAGCAGCTTAAGCCGCTTCGCCTTCCTCGGCTTCGGCCGCGCCGCCCTTGGCGACGGTGGCGTTGGCCACGACCGGGTCGCCTTCGCCGTGGTGCACGATCTCGACGCCGGCCGGCAGCTTGAGCTGCGACATGTGGATGGTCTCACCGGCCTGCAGTGCGGACAGGTCGACCTCGATGAACTCGGGCAGATTGGCCGGCAGGCACTGGATGTCGATCTCGTTGATCGGGTGGGCGATCATGCAGCCGCCCAGCTTGACGGCCGGCGACGCGTCGCCATTGACGAAGTGCAGCGGCACCTTCAGGTGCATCTTCTGGTTGGCGTCGATGCGCTGGAAATCGATGTGCAGCACCTGCTGCTTGAACGGGTGCCACTGGGTGTCGCGCAGGACGACGGTCTGCTTGTTGCCATCGACGTCGATGGTCAGCACGGACGAGTGGAAGGCTTCCTTGCGCAGCAGGTGGTAGAGCTCGTTGTGGTCCATCTGCACCGGCAGGGCATCGCCCGCACCGCCATAGACGATGCCAGGAAGCTGGCCGGCGCGACGCAGGCGGCGGCTCGCACCCGTACCCTGAGCGTCACGCTTGGTGGCCTTGAATTCGATCTGCATTGTGTTGCTCCTGAGTTGAAGACTCCGCCCGCGACCAGGCGGAGGGGTAAGGCCCGCGGCCGCACGAGGCGGCCACGGGCTGAAACTTATTCCATGAACAGCGAGGACACCGACTCCTCGTTGCTGATGCGCAGGATGGTGTCCGCGAGCAGCGAGGCGACCGAAACCTGGCGGATGCGACCGCAGGCGCGCATTTCCTCGCGCAGCGGGATGGTGTCGGTGACGACCAGCTCGTCGAGTTCCGAATCGTTGATGCGCGACACGGCGGCGCCGGACAGCACGGCATGCGTGCAATACGACAGCACCCGCTTGGCGCCGTGTTCCTTCAGCGCGGCGGCGGCCTTGCACAGCGTGCCGGCGGTATCGACGATGTCGTCCATGATCACGCAGGTGCGGCCTTCGACTTCGCCGATGATGTTCATCACCTCGGACACGTTGGCCTTGGGGCGGCGCTTGTCGATGATTGCCAGGTCGCACTCCATGCGCTTGGCGAAGGCACGGGCACGCACCACGCCGCCGACGTCGGGCGACACCACCAGCAGCTTGTCGTATTTCTGCTTGTCGAGGTCGGCCAGCAGCACCGGCGCGGCATAGACGTTATCGACCGGGATGTCGAAGAAGCCCTGGATCTGGTCGGCGTGCAGGTCCATCGTCAGCAGGCGCTGGACGCCAGCGGCCTGCAGCATGTTGGCGACGACCTTGGCAGTGATGGGTACGCGGGCCGAACGCGGCCGGCGATCCTGGCGCGCGTAGCCGAAGTAGGGCATGGCGGCGGTGATGCGGCCGGCCGAGGCGCGCTTGAGCGCGTCGACCATGATCAGCAGTTCCATCAGGTTCTCGTTGGTCGGAGAACAGGTGGGCTGCAGCACGAAGACGTCCTTGCCGCGGACGTTCTCGAGCAGTTCGACGTTGACTTCGCCATCCGAGAAGCGGCCGACGGTGGCGGCTCCGAGTGAAATCCCCAGACGCCGCGCGACATCCGCGCCGAGCTTGGGGTTGGCGTTGCCGGTGAAGACCATCAGGCTGCCGTGGGGCATTACCGCTACTCCGATGCCGTAAGAATCATCGCGCAGAAACGATTCGGGCAGGCTCCGGGAAAAACCTGGGCCTGCCCGTCGTTGTATGGCTGGGGAGGAAGGATTCGAACCCTCGAATGCCGGAATCAAAATCCGGTGCCTTAACCGACTTGGCGACTCCCCAAGAAACCTTTTTCGCTATCGTTTGCGTGTCGATCCGAGAACGGCCGCTATTGTAACCATTCGTACAGCGGATGGCGAGCGAGGCTGACAACTTTCCATGCCTGCCAGACTGCCGGGCAGCTTTCGACGATGCGGTCGGCATCGGCTTCCGATGCGGTTTCCGCAAAGACGCAGGCGCCCGAGCCTGTCATCCGCGCCGGCGCATAATGCGCAAGCCAGTCGATCACGCGCTTGACTTCAGGAAAACGGCTGCACGCCACTGGCTGCAGATCGTTTCGTGTCGCGCTCGTAACGAAGTCCGCTATTTTGATGGGTGTCGTGTTTCGCGTCAACTCCGGCGCGCGAAAAATTTCAGCGGTGGGCACGCTGACGCGTGGGAAGAGGATCACATAGCAGGCTGGCGGCAGGGGCAGGGGCTGCAGCGCCTCGCCCACGCCTTCGGCGAAGGCATCCCGGCCGAAGATGAAGACAGGGACGTCGGCGCCCAGTTGCAGGCCCAGCACCTGCAGCTGGGTGCGCGACAGGCCGGTGTTCCACAGGCGGTTGAGTGCGATCAGCGTGGTGGCGGCGTCCGAGCTGCCGCCGCCGATGCCGCCGCCCATCGGCAGCACCTTGTGCAGCGTGATGTCTGCACCCAGGCGGGTGCCGCTGGCCTGCTGCAGCAGGCGCGCCGCACGGATGACGAGATCGTCCGCCTCCGGCACGCCTGCGACGTCGTTCACCCGATGCAGGATGCCGTCCTCGCGCCGCGCAAAATCCAGCGTATCGCCCCAGTCGAGCAGGCGGAACGCGGTCTGCAGCAGGTGGTAGCCGTCGGCGCGGCGGCCGACCACGTGCAGGAAGAGGTTGATCTTGGCCGGCGCGGGGCAGCCCGCGAGCCGACCGGGAAGGTCGGTGCGCGGCGGGGCAAGGTGGTGGGGGAGGGAAGCGTGGCTCACGCGCGTGTTCAGGGCAGTGGCGTCCAGGTGTCGACGATCAGGCGGATGCGTGCGTCGCCGCGCGAGATGTCGATGCGCGCGGGGGGCGCTTCCGCGCCGGGGCCCGCGTACTCGAGGTAGTCGATGCGCCAGCCCTGGTCGATCACCAGCGCGGGGCGGCCGACCGCGTCGCGGTCGCGAATTTCCGCGCCGTCGGCGGGCGTCGCCTGCACCCAGCCGGAGAGCCGCGCGACCGGCACTTCCACGCCCAGTACCTGGGGCAGCAGGGCATCGGCGTGGGATGCATCGAGCGACTGTCCGTTGGCATCGGTCAGTCGGGCGCCGCCGGCATCGCTTTGGAGGCGCGCGGCGATCTGGCCGAGCGGGGTATAGACCGTCCAGGTGTCGGAGGCCGGCGCGTGCTGCCATTCCACGCGGCCACTCGCGGCGCGGGCGCCGTCGCTGGCCGACATGCGTCCTTCAAGCTCGAAGGCTGTTGCCGCATGGCGTTCCGCGGCCGGAGCGTGGGACGGTTGCAGCGGCGCACAGGCCGACAGCGTGGCCGCGGCCAGCAGCGCGGCGAGCAGCCGCAGCGCGTCAGGGCGCAGTCGGCCCGGCGTCCTCTGGGTGGCCGCCCTCATCGGCTGCGCAGGCGCCGCACGGTGTCGCGAAGCTGCTTGTTGTCCGGATGGGCGGCGAGCGCCTCGTCGAACAGGCGGCTGGCTTCGTCACGCCGGCGCAGGCTCCACAACACCTCGCCGAGGTGGGCGGCGATCTCGGGGTCCTGGCGCATGCGATAGGCGCGCTCGAGATGGCCCAGCGCCCCGGCGCCGTCGCCGCGGCGAAAGCGCACCCAACCCATGCTGTCGAGGATGAAGGGATCGTCGGGCGACAGCTCCAGCGCGCGGGTGATCAGGGATTCGGCCTCCTTCAGCCGCAGGCCGCGGTCGGCCAGCGAGTAGCCGAGCGCGTTGAAGGCGTGGGCATGGTCGGGCTTGAGCGCGATCACGCGGCGCAGGCGGGTTTCCATCACCTTGATGCGGTCGAGGCGTTCGGCCAGCATCGCCGCCTCGTAGAGCAGGTCCACATCGTCCGGCGAGCCGCGCAGCGCGGCGTCCACCACCTCCAGCGCCTCCGCGGGGCGCTCGGCGTCGCGCAGCAACTGGGCTTCGGCGAGCACGTAGCGCCGCCGGGTGGCGCCGTCGCCTTGCTCGTCCTGCAGGCGCTGCCGGGCCTCGTCGATGCGGCCCTCGCGGGCGAGGCTCTGGGCGCTGCGGATCACCGCTTCGGCGCGGTGTTCGGGCGCGCGCACTTCATCGAACCACTTGCGCGCAGTGGCACCGTCGCCGCGGCTCTCGGCGAGCTGCCCCAGGTGCAGGCGGATCAAGTCCTCTTCGGCGTGGCCGGCGGCGAGCGCGCGGGTGAATTGCGCCTCGGCGTCGGCCGTGTCGTTGAGCTGCTCCGACAGCAGGCCGGCGGCGAACAGCAGATCGCCGTCGTTCGGCGCAGCTTCGAGCAGGCGGCGGAATTCGGCGCGGGCCTCCTCGTAGCGCTTGACGCCCACCAAGGCGCGGGCGCGCGCCACCTGCAGGTTGCGGCTCTCAGGATGGCGTGCGAGCGCCGATTCGATCTGCCGCAGCGCCTCTTCTGCTGCGCCGCTGTGCTGCAGCACCTGCGCCTTTAACAGGATGGCAGGCTCCCAGTCGGGGCGCAGCCCGAGCGCGGCGTCGAGCGCTGCTGCCGCTTCCATGGGGTCCTGCGCGACCATCGCAGCCTGGGCGCGCGCGAAATGTGCCTCGGGCAGATCGAGGTAGGGGTCGGTCAGGCGGTTGATCATCGCCTGCACCGCCTGCTTGTCGTCGATGCGCGCCAGCGCGCGATTGAGACTCAGCAGGTTCTGCGCGAGGCGCTCAGGGTGGGAGGCAAGGGCGCGGGCGAGCTGTGCCTGGACTTCTTCCAGGCTGCCATTGGTGCCGGCCGACATGCTCGAAAGGATGCGGCGCGCATCGGCGGAATCGGGTGCGACTTCCGCCCACAGCCGTGCAGCCTGGCTCGTCGCCTCGAGGTTGCGCGCGAACATCGCCACCTCGGTGGCGCGCCGGGCGATGCGCGGGTCGCGCGTATTGCGGGCGAGGTCGAGGTAGAGCTGGGTGGAAAGACTGATCTGGCCGCGCGCACCTGCAATCTCGGCCAGCAACAGCTCGTAGAGCGTGCGCGCCGTGAGCTCCTGCGCGGGCAGCGGGTCTGCGGCCCTGGGCTTGTCGGCGGCGATGGATGAGGCGGAGCCCAGGCCGATTGCGATGGCCAGAGCCGTCCGGCGGGCAAAGCGGGCAAACTTGAAAGTCATGAATACGGTCCGGCGGACGAGATCGAAGCGCATCGCTTGTCCGGACGGACAAGCCGGCCGGGCGATGACGGCCATTGGATGGCTGAACTAGAATTCGGTTCGCTTCATGTTAGGCAGATTGACGCTGCGCCTGCAAGCCAGCCGCCCTCGCGTGGCTGGGGTGGGTCGCTTGTGTCCAGCCTTCCGTCCCCGCCGCCTGCATTCGTTCCGGACCGTCATGCCCGAACTGCCCGAAGTCGAAACCACCTGCAATGGGGTGCGTCCGCACGCCGAGGGCCGGGTGCTGAGCGCGCTGGTGGTGCGCAACCCCCGCCTGCGCCAGCCGGTGCCCGAGGATCTGCCGGCGCGCATCGTCGGCGCGCGGCTGCAGGGCGTGTCGCGGCGCGCGAAGTACCTGCTGTTCGACTTCGGCGCGGGCGCGGTCATCGTCCACCTGGGCATGTCGGGCAGCCTGCGCGTGGTGCCGGCTGCGCAGCCGCCGGGGACGCACGATCATGTCGACTTCGTGTTCGGCGAGCTTGCGCTGCGGCTGCGCGATCCGCGGCGCTTCGGCATGGTCGTGTGGCAGCCGGGCGACGCGGCCGCGCATCCGCTGCTCGCGCATCTCGGCCCCGAGCCGCTCGGCGACGACTTCGATGCGGCCTGGCTGCACCGCGCCACGCGCGGGCTGCGCGCGCCGATCAAGCATGTGCTGATGGACAGCCGGCGGGTGGTCGGCGTGGGCAACATCTACGCCTCCGAGAGCCTGTTCCGCGCCCGCATCCACCCGATGACGGCTGCCGGCAGGCTCGGCCCGCAGCGTTGCGCGCGCCTCGTCGAGGCGGTGCGCGAAACCCTGCGCGCGGCGATCGCCGCGGGTGGCAGCACGCTGCGCGATTTCGTCGGCGGCGACGGCAAGCCGGGCTATTTCCAGCAGCAGTATTTCGTCTATGGCCGCGACGGCGAGCCCTGCCGCATGTGTGGCGGTCCGGTCCGTCGCGTCGTCAGCGGCCAGCGCGCGACGTATTTCTGTCCGCACTGCCAGCGGCGCGGCTGAGGGCATCGAGCCGCGGCTGCGGTCGCGAGCGCTCGTCGGACGCGCGGCGCCGCCGGTCCGCGGCGCGCGCGGCGAGCATGGCCGGCAAGCGCGAACATGGCTATGCTGACGCTGTATCCGGTGCGAGCCCCGTCTGCCGCATCGTGTTCCCAACCCTGCCGTAGCCTGCGCAATGAACGCTCCGATCGTGAATCTGGCCGACCAGTTTTCCTCCTACAGCCGCTGGCGCAGCGGCGCCGCCGATGCGGTGGCAAGGCTGCGCAACTGGCTCACGCGCAACGAGGTGGGCGACGTGCAGGCCGACCTGCGGCTGCAGTACCTGCTCGAACGCCTGCGCGACGACAAGCTCACCGTCGCCTTCGTCGCCGAGTTCTCGCGCGGCAAGTCGGAGCTGATCAACGCGATCTTCTTCGCCAATTATCGTGACCGCATCCTGCCCTCGAGCGCGGGCCGCACCACGATGTGCCCGACCGAGCTGCAATGGACGCGCGACGCGCAGCCCGAAGTTCGCCTGCTGCCGATCCGCACGCGCGCATCGCGGGCGCCGGTCAGCGAGCTGAAGCGCTTTGCCGAAGAGTGGCATGTGTTTCCGCTGCGCTCGCTGGAGGCGGCTGAATTGCAGGTGGCGCTCGCCCGCGTTGGCGACACCGAGCGGGTGACGCAGGCCGAGGCCGTGCAGCTTGGCTTCAGGATCGACCCCAAGGGCGAGACCGGCCTCAAGCCGGGCAGCGACGACAAGGTCGAGATCCCGAGCTGGCGTCATGCGGTGGTGCAGTTCCCGCATCCGCTGCTGGAGCAGGGGCTGGTGGTGCTCGACACGCCGGGCCTCAACGCCATCGGTGCGGAGCCGGAGCTGACGCTGTCGCTGCTGCCCAATGCGCATGCCGTGCTGTTCATCCTCGCTGCCGATACCGGTGTGACGCAAAGCGATCTGGCGGTATGGCGCGAATACGTCCATCCCGGCCAGGCCAGCCGCAAGGGACGGCTGGTGGTGCTGAACAAGATCGACGGGCTGTGGGACGGCCTGCGCGACGACGAGCAGATCGGCGAAGAGATCGATAGCCAGGTGCGCGCCGTGGCGGACACGCTGGAGATCGACCGCGCGACGGTGTTCCCGGTGTCGGCACAGAAGGGGCTCGTCGCGCGCGTCAATGACGATGCCGCGCTGCTGGCGCGCAGCCGCCTGCCCGAGCTCGAGCGCGCGCTGACCGAAGACCTGCTGCCGACCAAGCAGGACATCGTGCGCGACGACACGCTGGGCGAGACCCGCGACGTGGCGCGGCAGACGCGGGTGCTGCTGGAGGCGCGGCTGTCCGGGTTGCGGGAGCAACTGCAGGAGCTCACCGACCTGCGCGGCAAGAACCAGAGCGTCATCGAATACATGATGCGCAAGATCCGCACCGAGAAGGACGAATTCGAGCAGGGCCTGCAGAAGTACTACGCGGTGCGCTCGGTGTTCTCCGACCTCACCAACAGCCTGTTCGCGCACATCGGCATGGATGCGCTGCGCGACGAGACGCGGCGCACGCGCGAGGCGATGCTCGATTCCTCCTTCACCAGGGGCCTGCGCGACGCGATGGAAGGATTCTTCACCCACCTGCGCGACAACCTGCGCCGCTCCACTGACGAGATCGGCGAGATCACCCGCATGCTGGACGCGATGTACAGACGCTTCGCGATCGAGCACGGGCTCAAGCTCGCTTCTCCCGTCGGCTTCTCGACGCTGCGCTACGAAAAGGAAATCGACCGCCTGGAAGCGGCCTTCAACCGCCAGATCAACACCGCGCTGACCCTCGTCACCACCGAGAAGCATGCGCTGACGCAGAAGTTCTTCGAGACCATCGCGGTGCAGGCGCGACAGACCTTCGAGGTGGCCAATCGCGACATCGAACAATGGCTGCGCGCGGTGATGTCACCGCTGGAGACGCAGGTGCGCGAGTACCAGATCCAGCTCAAGCGCCGGCTCGAGAGCGTCAAGCGCATCCACCAGGCCACCGACACGCTGGAAGACCGCGTCGAGGAGCTGAAACAGGGCGAGGAGGCAGTGCTGGCGTTGATCGCCGAGCTCGACGCGCTGGAGGAGGGCATCCGCGCGGCGCTGGGTGTCGCTGCGAGCGAGGCCCCGCAGCAGGCCCGTGCGGCCTGAGTGCCTGGCGAAGCTTGCGCGTAGAAGTCAGAAAGGCCGGCGATCGCCGGCCTTTCGTCTGCTGGCGGGCCTGTAGCGGAATCAGGCCTTGCCGGTCAGCTTGAGGAACTTCTCCATGAGCTGTTCCTTGTCTTCCTTGTGGTTGGGGTCGAGCGGGATGCAGTCGACCGGGCACACCTGCTGGCATTGCGGCTCGTCGAAGTGGCCGACGCACTCGGTGCACTTGTTCGGGTCGATCTCGTAGATTTCGTCGCCCTGGGAAATGGCGCCGTTGGGGCACTCCGGTTCGCAGACGTCGCAGTTGATGCATTCGTCGGTAATCATCAGAGCCATGGTTTTCGCTTCCTTGCCTTTCGCTTTTGCAATTACTTGCGGTGGTTGACCTTGTCGTGCAGGCGCGCAAGCACCGATGGATGCACGAACTTGCTGACATCGCCGCCGAGGCGAGCGATTTCCCGCACCATCGTTGCGGAAATGAACATGAACTCGTCGGCCGGCGTCAGGAACACCGTTTCGACGTCGGGGAAGAGCTTGCGGTTCATGCCCGCCATCTGGAATTCGTACTCGAAGTCCGAGACGGCGCGCAGGCCGCGCAGGATCAGGCGCGCGTTCTGCGACGACAGGAAGTCCATCAGCAGCCCGTCGAAGCCGACCACCGTCACATTGGGAATCGGCGCCGTGACCTCGCGCGCGATGTCCACCCGCTCTTCCAGTGAGAAGATCGGGTTCTTCCCGCTGCTTGTCGCCACGCCCACAACCACCCGGTCGAACAACCGTGCTGCGCGGCGCACGAGATCCTCGTGGCCGCGGGTGAACGGGTCGAACGTTCCCGGGTAGATTGCTACACCTTCCCTCATTCCTGCCTCCCACGCAGAAGATGGAAATGCACCTGTCCCGCGTGTCCCTGCCTGACGACCTGCCAGCGGCCCAGGTGAGTCAGAGGCGCCTCCGACTCGAGGTAGAGCCAGCCGTCGGGCTCCAGGACCCGATCGATCAGGGGGCTCACGCGCTCGATCCAGCCCTGCCTGTAAGGGGGGTCGAGGAAGACCACATCGAACTTGCGATGGGTGGTTTGCAGGAATCTTACCGCATCGCCGCGTACGATCTCTACTTGCGCCGCCTGTAGGGTCTTTGCGGCCTTGTGCAGTGCGTCGAGCGCGCGGGGGTCGCGCTCGACCAGCACGACCTCGGAGGCGCCGCGCGAGGCGGCCTCGAAGCCCAGGATTCCGGTGCCGGCGAAGAGGTCGAGGCAGCGCAGGCCATCGAGTTCCTGGCCGAGCCAGTTGAACAGCGTTTCGCGCACCCGGTCGGGCGTGGGCCGCAGGCCGGGCACGCTGGCAACGTCGAGCAGTCGCGAGCGCCACTCGCCGCCGACGATGCGGACGCGGCTCATTGGCGCCTCATTGGCGTGCAGGCGGCTCGGCGGGCGCAGTCGCCGGCGCGGCGGGCGTGGCCTGCGCGCGATCGCCGTCGCCACCGGCGATCACGGTGACGAGATGCTCCGGCCGCACGCGGCGCGCGAAGGCATCGCGCACCTCCTCGGCGGTGACTGCCGCCACCTTGCGCGGATAGCTGTCGAGCCAGTCCAGCGGCAGGCGGTAGAAGCCGATCATGGCCACGTAGTCGAGCACCTTGCGGTTGGAGTCCAGGCGCAGGCCGAAGCCGTTGACGAGGTTGTCCCTGGCGGCCTGCAGCTCCGCTGCGCTGGGGCCACGGGCGATGAACCCGGCCAGCACGTCGTTCACCACGCGCAGCGCATCTTCGGCCTGGCTGCCCTTGGTCTGCAGGCCGATCTGGAACGGGCCGGGAACCTGCTGCGGCATGAAGTAGCTATACACGCTGTAGGCGTAGCCGCGCTTCTCGCGCACCTCGCGCGTCAGCCGCGACACGAAGCCGCCGCCGCCGAGCACATAGTTGCCCACCAGCAGCGGAAAGTAGTCGGCGTCCTCGCGCGCCATGCCGGGCTGGCCCACCAGGATGTGGGCCTGGGCCGACGGGTTGGGCACATGCACGCGCTCGGCGCGCGGCTGAGCGGGCGGCGGCAGGGGGGCGGCGGCTTCGCCGGGCGGCAGCCCGCTCGTCAGGCGGACGGCGATGCGCTCCGCGGTGGCACGATCGACATCGCCGACGATGGCGATGGAGGCATTGCTCGCGCCGTAGTGCCGCCGATGAAAGGCGACGAGGTCGTCGCGGCTGATCGCTGCGAGGCTCTCCGGCGTAGTGAGCTGGCCATAGGGGTGGCCGGCATAGCTCAGCGCGGTGAAGCGCCGCTCCGCCAGCGTGGCCGGCTTGGTGAGCGCCTCCTTGAGGCCGGCGATCGCGCGTGCGCGCTCGCGTTCCAGGACCTGGGCGGGGAAGGTCGGCTGCGCCAGCAGCGTGGCCGCGAGCTCGATGGCGGCGTCACGCTCCGCCTCGGAGGACAGGCTGCGCACATTGAGGTTGGTGCGATCATCGTCGGTGCTGCCGCCGATCTGCGCGCCGATGTCGGCGCTGCGATCGGCGATCGCCTGTTCGTCGAGCGTGCCTGCGCCGGCTTCGAGCAGGCTGCGCGTCAGGCCGGCAAGCCCGGCCCTGTCCGCCGGCTCGCGTGCGCTGCCGGCGGCGAAGTCGATCTGGATGTCGACGATGGGCAGGGCATGGCTTTCGACGAACAGCACGCGTGCCCCGGTGGGTGCGGTCCATGCCTCGATGTGCGGGTTCGCCCGCGCAAGCGAGGGCAGCAGGGCGAGCGCGATGGTCAGCACCAGGCCCTGAAGGAGCGTGCCGGCATGGACGCGGATGAGGCGGGAAGTCTGTTTCTGGGTCATGGTGATTCGGTATCCGGTTCAGCAAACGGCGGGCGGCTTGCTAGTGGCGCAGCGGCTGGGCCGGGCGGGGGCGGGTGGCCGTTGCCGGCTGTGGTTCCAGCCGCGCGACGGTGAGGCTGTCGTCGCCGAAGTAGCGCTTCGCCACCGCCTGCACCTCATCCGCGGTGACCGCGCGCAGGCCTTCCAGCAGGCGATCCTCGTCGCGCCACGACAGGCCGGCCGATTCCAGGTAGCCGATCTCCATCGCCTGGCCCATCAGCGAGTCGCGCTTGTACACGCGCGACGCGACGGCCTGCGCCTTCACCCGGGCGAGTTCGGCCTCGGTCACGCCTTCGTCGCGGATGCGCTGCAGCTCAGCACGCAGTGCGCCTTCAAGCTCGGCGACGGTCTTGCCCGGCGCGGGCACGCCGTCGAGATAGAACAGCGACGGGCCGCGGCCGGAGCCGTCGTAACTGGCGCCGGCCGACACCGCCAGCCGCGCGTCGCGCACGAGGTGGCGATTCAGGCGCGCGCCGTCGTAGCCGTCGAGCACCGCGGCCAGCATCTGCAACGCGTAGGGATCGCGGTCCGAGGCCGGGTTGCGCAGCGCCGGCACATGCCAGGCCAGCGCCAGGTAGGGCAGCTCGGCGGGGCCTTTCACCACCGTCTCGCGCGGGCCGAGCTGTTCGGGTTCGGCCGATACGCGGCGCGCCGGCAGTTCCTGCGTGGCGATCCTGCCGTAATGCTCGGCCGCCATGCGGAACACCGCCTTGTGGTCCACGTCGCCTACGACCACCAGATAGGCGTTGTTGGGCGTGTACCAGCGCCGGTACCAGTCGCGCGCATCCTGCGGGCGCATGGCGTCGAGATCGGTCATCCAGCCGATCACCGGGCGGCGGTAGGGATGCGCCTGGAAAGCGGTGGCGGCGATCTGCTCATACACCAGCGAGCGCGGCTGGTCGTCGGTGCGCAGCCTACGCTCTTCCTTGACCACCTCGAGCTCGCGCCTGAACTCGTCGTCGGTGATGACGAGGTTCTTCATGCGGTCGGCTTCCAGCGCCATCATCTCGCCCAGGCGTTGCGGCGGCACCTGCTGGAAGTAGGCGGTGTAATCCTTGCTGGTGAAGGCGTTGTCGCGCCCGCCGACGGCAGCGACGCGCTTGTTGAACTCGCCGGGACCGACTTTCCTCGTGCCCTTGAACATCATGTGCTCGAGCACGTGGGCCACGCCGGACACGCCGTCGGTCTCGTCCATGGCGCCGCTGCGATACCAGACCATGTGCACCGCGGACGGCGCGCGGTGGTCTTCCTTGACGATCAGCTTCATGCCATTGGGCAGGGTCGTCTCGAAAGGGTTGGCGTGTGCGGCGGCGGCCGCGAGCGCCGCGCCGCCGATCAGCAGCGTGCGGCCGAAGACTCGTCTAAAGGTCTGGCGAAACATGGGGATGTCCTGCATCTGATAAAATCCGCGGCACTTCGCAGGGGCTGGCGGCCGACGGCCGGCGCGATGCGGAGCCGCATCTTAACGTGATCGGGTTCGGGTGCCCACGGGCACGGCGCCAAACCGCTCCGAACGAACCGATCCTTCTGACTCGAGCCTTTCATGTTTGGTTTCCTGAAGAAAAAACGCAGCCCAGCCGACGAGGCTGCAGTGCCGGCGCCGCCGGCCGGATCCGGCGCGGCAGACGCGGCGGCTGCGGCTGTCGAATCGCCTGCCGCGGCGCCGGTGGCCGAGCCGGTCGCCGCGGTCGACGTGCGGCCGATTGCGGCCGCCGCGCCGGTCATCGAACCCGCCCCGGCGCCGAAGCGCTCGTGGACCGAGCGCCTGAAGGCCGGCCTCGCGCGCACCCGCCAGCAGCTCGGTGGCGGTCTTGCCAGCCTGTTCGGCCGCCGCAAGATCGACGAGGACCTGCTCGAGGAGCTGGAAAGCACCCTGCTGATGGCCGATTGCGGCGTCGATGCCACCCAGCATCTTCTTGCCGAGCTGCGCACGCGCTGGAAACGCGACAAGCTGGAGACCGCGGACCAGTTGCAGCAGACGCTGGCCGATGCGCTGCATGCCATCATCGCGCCGCTCGAGCAGCCGCTCGACGTGTCGGGCCACTCCCCCTACATCATCATGATCGCGGGCGTTAACGGCTCGGGCAAGACGACCTCCATCGGCAAGCTCGCCAAGTATTTCCAGGCCCAGGGCAAGAGCGTGCTGCTGGCTGCCGGCGACACTTTCCGCGCGGCGGCGCGCGAGCAGTTGATGACCTGGGGCGAGCGCAACAACGTCACCGTGGTGGCGCAGGAAGGCGGCGACGCCGCGGCGGTGATCTTCGATGCGATCAACGCCGCGCGTGCGCGCCGGATCGACATCGTGCTGGCCGACACCGCCGGCCGCCTGCCGACGCAACTGCACCTGATGGACGAGATCGCCAAAGTCAGGCGCGTCATCGCCAAGGCGGAGCCGAGCGGGCCGCACGAGGTGATCCTGGTGCTCGATGCCAACATCGGCCAGAACGCGCTGGCACAGGTCAAGGCCTTCGACAAGGCCGTCGGCGTCACCGGCCTGGTGGTCACCAAGCTCGACGGCACCGCCAAGGGCGGCGTGCTGGCGGCGATCGCGCGACAATGTCCGAAGCCGCTGCGCTTCATCGGTGTCGGCGAAGGCATCGACGACCTGCAGCCGTTCAAGGCGCGCGAGTTCGTCGACGCGCTGTTCGAGCCCGTGCCGGGCGCGGTGAAGGCTGGCGGGGAGGCTGGCGGGCGCGCATGATCGTCTTCGAGGAAGTGGTAAAGCGGTACCCCGGCGGCTACACCGCGCTGGCCGGCGTCAGTTTCGAGATCCGCCATGGCGAACTCGTGGTGCTGTCGGGCCATTCCGGCGCCGGCAAGAGCACGCTGATGAAGCTCATCCCGGTGATCGAGCGCCCCACCGCGGGCACCGTCCGCATCAATGGCCAGGATGTGTCGCACCTGCCGCAGCGGGCGATTCCCTACCTGCGCCGCAACCTCGGGCTGGTGCTGCAGGAGATCCGCCTGCTGCACGACCGCAGCGTGTTCGACAACGTCATGCTGCCGCTGGTGATCACCGGCCACCCACCGCGCGATGCCGCGCGGCGCGTGGCGGCAGCGCTCGAGCGCGTCGGCCTCGACGGCCGCGGCAAGGAGCGTCCGGCCGGCCTGTCGGGCGGTGAGCAGCAACGCGTGGCGATCGCGCGTGCCATCGTCAACCGGCCGTCCATCCTGATCGCCGACGAGCCCACTGCCCATCTCGATCCGGACTACGCGCGCGACATCGCCGACCTGTTCCGCTCGTTCAACGACGCCGGCGTCACCGTGCTGGTGTCCACCCACGACGCCAGCCTGTTCGCCGCCAGCCGGCCGCGCAGGCTGGTACTGGGCAAGGGCCTGCTGGTCGGCGACGAGGCTGCGGTGGAGGTGGCGGCATGATGAACTGGTTCTACCTGCACGGCCGCGCCATCGCCCACGCCTTGCGCCGCCTCGCTGGCCAGCCGCTGGGCACGCTGTTGTCGGCGCTGGTGGTGGGCATCGCCCTGTCGCTGCCCGGCGGCGGCTACCTGCTGCTCGACAACGTCGCCTCGCTTGCGCGCGGTGTCTCCGGCACGCCGGAGATCAGCGTGTTTCTCGACATGGGCGCCGGCGCGGCGGACGTGGCCTTGATCGAGCGGAGGCTGAAGGCCGAGCCGGCACTCGCCAGCTATCGCTACGTGCCGCGCGACGAGGCGCTGCAGCAGTTGCAGCGCGGCGGGCTGGGGGACGTGCTCGGCGGGCTGAGCGTCAATCCGCTGCCGGACGCCTTCGTGGCGGCGCCGCGCGGCGAGGATCCTGCGGTGTTCGAGCGCCTGGCCGAAACGATGCGGAGCTGGCCCAAGGTCGCCCATGTCCAGCTCGATTCCGCCTGGGTCAAGCGCCTGCATGCGCTGCTTGGCCTGGGGCGCTCGGCGGTCATGATGCTGGCCGGCTTGCTCGGCTTCGCGCTGGTCATCGTCACCTTCAACACCATCCGCCTGCAGATTCTCACCCAGCGCCCGGAGATCGAGGTCAGCCGCCTGCTCGGCGCCACCGACCCCTTCATCCGGCGGCCGTTCTACTGGTTCGGCGGCCTGCAGGGAGCGCTCGGCGGCCTGGTGGCGTTGGGCACCGTGTGGCTGGGCGTGGAGGCGCTGGCAGCGCCGGTCGCAGCGCTGGCCGAGTCCTACGGCGCGGTGTTCGCGCTCAGCGGGCCCGGGGTGCCAGAGTCGCTGGTCATCGTCGCCTTCGCCACCTTCCTGGGCTGGCTGGGGGCGGCGATTTCAGTGCGCCGCCACCTCGCGGGGGCTTGAATTCCTGCAATCTGCCACCAGTTGAATGAAGGTCTGCGGCGCATGCGATGCCTTGTGCTCGCCCGATAGCTTGCGGCAATAGAGCTCATCTTGATAATCAATGGGGTCAATTCTTCGCTCGGCCCTACACTCTCGAATCGAGCTTCACGAAGTCGTTCCATCAACCACCCGGAGGAATTGCGATGCCCCTGATCAACAGCAAAATCAAGCCTTTCAAGGCGACCGCCTTCCACAACGGCAAGTTTGTCCCGGTTTCCGACGAGAGCCTGCTCGGCAAGTGGTCCGTCGTGTTCTTCTACCCGGCCGACTTCACTTTCGTCTGCCCGACCGAGCTGGGCGACCTGGCTGACGTGTACCCCGAGTTCCAGAAGCTGGGCGTCGAGTGCTATTCGGTATCGACCGACACCCATTTCACCCACAAGGCCTGGCACGACGCCTCGGACACGATCAAGAAGATCCACTACCCGATGATCGGCGACCCCACCGGCACCATCAGCCGCAACTTCGACGTCATGATCGAGGAAGAAGGCCTGGCGCTGCGCGGCACCTTCGTGATCAACCCGGAAGGCGAGATCAAGGTTGCCGAGATCCACGACCTGGGCATCGGTCGTGACGCCAGGGAGCTGCTGCGCAAGGTGCAGGCTGCCCAGTACGTCGCTTCGCACCCGGGCGAAGTCTGCCCCGCCAAGTGGACCCCGGGCGACGCCACGCTGGCGCCGTCGCTGGACCTCGTCGGCAAGATCTGAGCCTCGCTGCAAGCCCGGGCAGCCGCTGCCCGGGCCAAGCGATGCAAAGCCGGCCATGCGCCGGCTTTTTTTTGTGCGCCCAGCATGGGCGCACTCCTGCGGGTGTAAGTCCCGCCGTAAGTTGATCACAGCGAACGAAGTGAAGCGCAACTGCGTGAGGGTGACCGAGCGTGGGAAGGAAGCGTGGAGCATAAGCTGCGAGCCGAAGGACAAGAACTGGATAAAAGGCGCTGCCGAGCAGGGCGAGCGGGC
>JAFEFC010000016.1 GCA_018240785.1 Pseudomonadota bacterium
CAACCGAGCCTTCATGCAGCATGAACCGAAACTCGCCCTGCGTGCTGACCGCCGAGATCATGTTCAGCGAGAAGCGCCGGCCCGTCGCCTGCACCACCGGCGTCTGGACCTGAGGCGCCCAGGTCGTGCCGATGTGATAGTCCGAGCGGATACCCGACTCGTCGCCAAAGTAGATCGTTGCGCCGACCCGCTTGGCTTCGGCGCGGATCGCGGGGTACGTCTCCGTCTCCCACGTCCGCACCAGCACGGGGTCTTGCTGCCACGCCTGGTAAAGCGGCTTCTGGGCGCTGAAGCCCAGGATCTTCATGAGGCGGTGGACCGAAGAGACCGACAGTTCCTTCTTGAACTGGCGTTTGATCAGGTGGCGGATCAGCGACAGCGTCCACAAGCCGAACTCGAACTTGAACTGCTGCGGGTTGTGTTCACGAACCGCATTGGCAATCCACGAAAGCTCCTCGGCGCTGAGCTTGCTCGGACGCCCCGGAATCGGCTTGGCCAGCAATGCGTTCTGCCCGCCGTTGGCAAAGTCGGCGAGCCACCGGAAAACACTGCGCTCATTTACGCCATACGCCGCCGCGACGCTTTGCACCGTCTGCCCCTCACGCACCGCTTTGACAGCCTGCTGCCGCATCACCTGCAAGGTGTGATGATCGAGGGCGCGACCGTCGGAAAGTCGTTTGCATTTCATGGGGCATATTATCGCTCAAATGACACTACTTACGGGAAAGTTAGTAATTTACCATGCGTACATCATAGGATGCCGCGGCAAGCCCAGGGTCCGAATTGGCCCGCATATTTTCCCGATATCGTGGTCTGTTCCCTACTACCATTGAGTTGAAACAATCGATCGCCGGTCTTGGCAATGACGACTGGCTTGGCTGAGCGCAATCAGAACGTGAATTGATCAGGAGGCACTTAGGGACGCGCAGGGACGTCAATTCTCAACCAATGGTACCCATCGAAACGAAGCAGGTCATCCGTGCCAATCGAGAACAATAGCCCTGCTCCGGACTGCAAGCGATGGAACGTTAGTCGCCCCGGGAGTTTGACTTCAATAGGTGATAATATTGAATCGTCAAGCCGCTCTATTCCAAGTCGATGAGCAAGAAAAAGGGCCCCACCGAATGACTCGAGGCCCCAATAGTTCTTGTCCGGAATCAAATCACCGATAGACCTCCAATGATCCCCCGAACCGCACATGATCAATCCATCGTCTCCGCATAGGACGAACGACCCATCTGGGCGAGCATGAATATTGGAGATGTTGACGTTCGTCTGCAGTTCGATCTGTCGCCATCTCCTCCCGTCAAAGTGATGCAGCGCCCCTTCCAGGCCCACCGCATAGATGTCGGCAGGTGACAAGCCGGCAATATCTTCCAGGTCCGGACCCACTACCGAACACAAACCATGATCCACTTGAGCCCACCTGGATCCCTCCAAGCGATAGACCTGCCCACTCTGTCCACAGCAATACGGCACCCCTGCAATCGCTCGGACCCGGGTCAGTTCTCCGAGATCATCAACCGCCCCAATTGTCCAGTCGCGAATAGCGTCATCGATGTTGCTGAGGTGGGATTGCTCGCCAAGCGGAATCTCGAAAACCGAGCCACGCGCCCCTACTACATAACCAACGGTGCCGATGACTGTGGTGGCAATCACGGCATCTTCTTCAACATCGAAGTGACGCCACTCCCCATCCAGGGTATAGACGACGCGGGAGTTATCCTGATCGGGGTCAGCATTGAAACCCGTTGCGAGCAGCAACACACCCTCTCGGACGACACATCCATCGCAAAGAAAGAGTCCCTTCGACGGGTCCATTGCTTTGTTCATGACGATACTCCTCAGCGGGACCGACTACGCTTCGGTTTTGTCAGGGCTGGCGCTTTCTGCTCACTTACCCTCGGCATACGAGAATTAGATCGGGCTGGATTCTTGAGCTTCATAGCCCTGTGACCGTCAAGAAGTTGCTTCTCGATGCAACCCGGTGGACACCCTCTGACACCAGCACCGGCTGACTGTTCGCCGAGTTTGCACGCGGCTTCGAGAGTGTAGGCCTTGGCGCCATTATCCTTGATGAACTTATTTCGCAAGAGAGTGAACTTGCGCCCAATTCGACCGTGCTGCTTCAAGCGCCGTGGTGCCTTTCGCTCGCGTTCATTGTGGTCGTCGCCCTCCGCGCAAATACACGGCGCACCAATGTCATTGTACCCTGTAGACGGATCTACACTTCCACGACAATCATTTGGGATAAAGTCTGCAGACGGGACCAAGTGATGGGTCGTCTTTCCGTCACAGCAATTATTGCTTTCCTTAGAACTCTTATGTGGTTGCAGTACGCACTTTAGTGCATCTTTGCACTTGTCATTGTCACACATAGCCGTAATAGCCGCTTTGCGCTTGGATGCGGGGAGAACCTGTTTCTTACCGACCTTCTTCAGATACGGTGCCGCCTCGGGGGCACAGTGCTTCTCAAGCTTCGCTGCAACGGACGCACACGGCCCCTCCCCCGCAAATGCAGCGGCATCCAAAAATGGCCAAGTTGGTGAGTTCCCCGGAAACGAGGAGTGGTTGTGCGTCGTAATGTCCAGATGCCGCACAACATTCTCGCCCTCCACCTTAACGTCCATCGACCACATACTGAAGTACACCTTCCCCATGTTCTTGCTCGTGACAACGCCCTTCTTCGGCGCGCAACCGGCCTCATCCCCCGTACTCTTCTTGAAATAGCTCTTATTTTTGAGCATCACCTCCTGACCAGAGATCTTTACCGTGCTCGACCCGCCACTAGTGTCCGAGGCCATGCCGGTGTTGGGGTAAGGAATAGGAACGCCGGGCGGCGTGGCAGGCGTCTGCGGAGGAGTCATGCAAACGTCTGGAAAGGCGCAGATGGATTTCCCCGCTGCCGCCTTGCACGAGATCTCCATGTTGTTGGCGTAGACCTGATTCCCCATCACGTGCCCCTGAAATTCAGCACGACCGCCGCGCGCTGGCCCGCATCGTTTGCAAGGTGCGCAAGGACTCCGGGGCCTGGAGCGTAGGCCTTGTAGCCTGCGGCTCTCGCCACTGCAAGCGCGGCGACCCCAGCCGCTACACCCATTTCGCCGATGGACTCTGCCGGATGCCAGAGGTCGAACTCCTCCTTGCGCTGGCGCAGCACGCGCGACAAGGCGAGCGCAGCCTCCTTGAAGTAGTAATGCTCTCCAGAAATGTCGGTGATGCGGTAGTCAAGGTCATGTAGAGCACAGCCCGCCTCGGCCAGCGCCTTCTTGATCGCCTCGCTTAGTCCATCCGCACGAAGCGGTTCGCCGGAATCGATATGTGCTTTCTCAATTGCAAAGCCGACGCCGCTGCAATGGAGTTCGCCTTGGCCTGTTGGCTGGCCGACAAGCAGCGCGCCGGCGCCCTCTCCGGCCATGAACCCATTTGAGTTCCGCAGCGTCAACAAGCGACGTTCGCGTTCATAGACCCTGAGCGTCGGCCAAGTGAGGAGACTATCGGCAGCCGCGATCAGCACCAGCGGATGATTGCCATCCGCGATCAGCTTGCGCGCCTGGGCCAGAGCGATCGCCACGCTGACTCGTCCGTGGGTAATGATGGCCGACTCCGGGGCGAAGCGGGTGCCGAGTTCTTCCTGGATTTCGAGGAATAGTAGATCGTCCAGGCCATCGAATCGGCCGGGACGTTCCTTTTCGGCCACGCACAGCAGTAGAGGCAGATTCCCCCATTCCTCACACGCTACGCCCTCCAGGCACTCCGCAATCGCCATCGTGGCCATCTTGCACAGCTTCGTGCGACCGCGCCAAGTCTTCTCCAGCGGCACTTGGTGCGCCATGATCCACTCGCCGTCGCTGCCCATGAAGCGCGTCTCGGTCGGGTTGCTGATCTTGGCGCGGAGCGCCGCACACGTGGCCGGCGCACTCAGGCCAACGGAGGTGACAAGACCGGTGCTAAGGATTGCAATCGGTTGCGCGGACACAAGCCACCTATGCTTCTTCTGCCGCAGATTCCATCGGCACCATCACGACCGGAATCGGAAATGCCACTTCCTCACGCTGCTGCCACCACTCCCGCCCCTTGCGCCCCACCAACACTTGCGCGATCTCGAACATGTTCTTGTTCAGCGGACGGGCGACGCGCCAGCTCATCGTGAAGCGATCCAGGTCAGGCTCGAAGACGATGGTGTCAAGCAGCGCCTTGTAGTCCTCACGCTCGCCCTTCTTAGGAAACACATGAATCGGCGCCTCGAAGTTCGGCAGCGTGAAGGTCCGCCTTCCGTCAGCAGTGAGATTGACCAGCGACACCTCCGGCCCACCAATCGGCACCGGCAGTTGTTGGTCTGTCGGCGCAGACAGGTAGTAACGCTCGTCGAAATCCGCCGGCAGAAACGGAAAAACGTTGTCGAGCCAATCCTGATCGTAGGTGCCGCCGTAGCGGTAACGTGGCTCCCAATTACGGCCGATCGGGCCGAAGGCCATCGGCGCGAAGTCGCCGTCGGGGCGATCGACTGGGCGGTTCAGCTCTTCGGTGTTCGGCAACGGCTTGCCATCGACCCATTCGCTCTTGAGCTGGAGGCGGTAGCCGCGCCCCACCGGATTTCGCATATAGGCGCCGTGCTTGGCGAAATCCTCATGCTCGTTATCGACACCGCCGAAAGCGACGTCATACGAAATCGGCTTGATGACGAAAGGCTCCGGCGGGCTGGCGCTAATCCGACCCATGTCAGCGTCCCAGTGACGGTCGCCTACGACGGCGAAGCGCTTGGTCATGTTGCCGACGCGCAGGCCGACAGGGACCCGCGTCGCCGGACGTCCGTCTGGCGCATACGCACTGCCGAGCAGCAACACGTCGCAACGTGACTTGCGCGGCGCGAAGTCGACTTCGTACCTGGGGGCGGAAAACCCGGGCTCGCCGGTAAAGGTGTCCGCCATGACGAGGGGGAGTTGTTCTTCATGCAGACGCACGTCTTCCCCGTTCTTCGGCAGACGGAAGGTTCCCTTGATCACCACCACGAGCAGTTCGCGGCCGCTCGGCTCGATGCCCATCGTGTAGCTGGCGACCATGCGGGTGGCGTTGATGAATTCCATGACATCGCCCCTTGCGAACGACGATTCAGTTGAGCTGGATGCTGCCGCCCTTGACGCGATTCACACCCGACGAGCGGCTCGACACAAACGTGCCTTGAATGAGCACCTTGCCGGCCTTGGTGAGCGTGACGCTCGCCTTGCCGCAACGCAGGACCAGTTGTTCCCTGGCGCTGACGGTCATGCGCTCGCCATCGACATCGAGTTCGACCTGCCCGGGACGTTCTTCCAGCGGCCATCCTTCCCCCTGACGAAGCACGCCCATGACGATGGGCCGAAGCGGATCGCCGCCTTCGAACATCAGCACGAGGGACTTTCCGATGTGCCCGCCATGCAGATCCACCGTGCTGCGGGCCGCAATGACGGCAGTACCGGGCTGCCCGGGATAGAGGATGAGGGGCGTGCGGCCATCGTTCGTGATTGCGATGAGTTCGCCAATGAGTACGCCCGCGATGGGCTGCGTCACTTCATTGGAGGATGAAGTGCTGGCGAGCAGCGGTTGCAGCAAGTCGGCACCCTCACTCGCCTCCTGCTGAAGCAACTGCGAGTCCTGAATCGGGTCCCTTCCGCTCATGTCTTGCTCCATCAGTTCTGCAGGATCTTCGAGCCCTTCATCACGATGTTGCCGCCGGCCTTGACGTTGATCTTGCCCGACCCGTCGATCGTGATGTCCTTGCCCTTGATCGTGATCGTGCCGTCCTTCTTAATCGTAATGCTGGCGCTGCCGGTCTTGATCGTGACCGAGTCACCGGCGTCGATGACGAGGTTCTTGCCCACCTTCAGCGCATCGTCCTTGCCGACGTTCGTGCTGCGGCCGTTGGTGACGCTGCGCGATTCGTCCGCGCCCACGTTGGTCGACAGATTCGATCCGACATCCACCGAACGGTTGGCTCCGACGCTGGTCGATTGGTCGGCACCCACGCTCACATCCTGATTTGCGCCCACATTCACCGTCTGATACGCGCCGATCGCCACTTCCTGCGCCGCGCCGATGGCGATCGTCTCATTCACCCCCACGCTATGCGTACGCTGCAGCGCCACCGTCTTGGTCTCGCTCGCGCCCACCGTCACCGTGCGGTTGCTGCCAATGGTGATGCTCTCGTTCACACCCACGTCCTCGGTGCGGTTGGCGCCGATCGAGATCGTCTCGTTGATGTCGACCCGCTCCTTGCGGTTCTGGTGGATGGTGATCGTCTCGTTCTTGTCCACCGTCTCGGTGCGCTGGCCGTGGATGGTGATGGTTTCGTTGTTATCCACCGTCTCGGTGCGGTCGTGCTTGACGTGGGTGGTTTCGTCGTGGTCGATGGTCTTGGTGCGGTCGTGGCCGACCCAGTGCGTCTCGTCGTTCTCGACCTCGATGTCCTGGTTCTTCTCGGCGTGGATCCACAGTTGCTCGGCACCCTTCTTGTCCTCGAAGCGGATCGCGTTGGCATTGGCGGCGCTGCCGCCGAGCGAGGAGCGCGTCAGCACGCCGGTCTGCGTCTTGTTGGCGGGGAGCGCCCAGGGCGGCATCTGCTCGGCGTTATAGACACGACCGGTGATCAGCGGGCGATCGGGGTCGCCTTCGAGGAACTCGACCACCACTTCCTGGCCGATGCGCGGCAGCGCGACCATGCCGAAGTTCTTGCCGGCCCAGGGGTGCGATACGCGCATCCAGCATGAGGCGTTCTCGTCCGGGTCGCCGTGGCGGTCCCAGTGGAAATGCACCTTCACCCGGCCGTACTGGTCGGTGTAGATCTCGTCGCCGGACGGGCCGACGACGATGGCAGTCTGCAGGCCCTGCACGATGGGCTTGGGCGTGGTGCGCGGCGTGCGGAACGGCGCGTCGTTGTGGATGCAACTGAAGCTGGAATGGTAGGTGGCGCCTTCCGACCCGGAGGACTCGTAGTCGTTGTAGGCGAAGCTGAGCGTGGCGGCGGTGATCAGGTACTTGCGGTTCTGGTCTTCGCGCGGCTGGCCGGCAAGCTTGAAGATGCTGCCCGCCGCGATGCCACGGGCATTGCCCGCACCTTGCATCACCTGGACCTGCGATTGCAGTTCCTCCAGGCGGATGCGGACATAGGTCTCGCCCTCCGCCGGGGTGTCGTATTCGCCGGGATAGTCGTAGATCTCGTGCGTCGCTTCCGCGTAGCCGCGCTTCTGCTTGGTCTGCTTCAGCAGTTCGACGCTGGGCTTCTTGAAATCGAAGTCGTCGATCGCATAGGCGCCGGGCTGGATCTCCCAGTTGAAACCCCATTCGGAGATGCGTTCCCGCTCGATGCGGGTGGCGCGCTCGCCGGTGACGAAGGGAATCTCCGCATAGCCCGGGTAGGCTTCGTGCGCACTCGGCGAATCGGCGAGCACCAGGGTGTGCTTGCCGTCGGCATGGGTGAAGAAGTACGAGATGCCCTCCTGCTCCATCAGCCGGCTGACGAAGTTGAAGTCGGTCTCGCGGTACTGCACGCAGTATTCCCACGGCTCGTAGGTGCCGGTGAGCTTGTCCAGTTCGTACGAGGCGATCGCGTACTTGGCGAAGATGTCCTTGATGATGTCCGGCACCTTCTTGTTCTGGAAGATGCGGCAATCGGCGGTGCGCGTCAGGAACCACAGCCAGGGACGGCCGACGATCTGGTAGCGCAGATAGCGGCCATGAACGCCAGCGAAGGCGAATCGCGTCACGTAGGCGTCGAAATGGCGGATCGCGCCGTCGGCCAGCTCCACCTTCACGGTGACGTTCTTGCCCAGCAGCTTGTTGGGGTCGATGTCGTTGCGCGGGCTCAGCACGGTGATGTCGAACTCGAACAAGCGCCCCATCTCTTCGCGCGCGACAATGGAATGGAACAGCAGCACGTCCGGATCAAGCGGCGTGGTGATCTCCATTACCCGCGGCATGCGGCCTCCCATTTTTGCCTCATACGCCCCATATGTAATTGTTAGGCGATGGATTCGCGAAACGCCAGCATGGCGAGCATGACAATGTACGTCCTAGATGCGTTTGGCCGCATCGTAGGAGCGCATCGGTTCCGGCAGTTGCGCCAGTCCCGGCTTCTTCGTACTGCCAACCTCGAGCAGCAGGTTCATCCTCCTGCCATTGACGGACTCGTGCAGTTCGCCCAGCGATCGGATAACGATGACGTCCTTCTGCAGCGACTTGCTGAACTTCAGCCCGCCGCCGAACATCCGCAGCACCTCGGTGATCACGTATTCGACATAGGCCTCCCGATCCAGCGCGACGGTCGGCTCCTTGATGACGTATTTTGCCTTGCCGTTGCACGCTGCCAGCATCGCGATCTTGTTGTCGAGCACCGCGAGGTCGCCGCTGTGGATCGGCGGCCCGCTGTTCCTGCCGCGGAGCAAGCCCCCTTTGGTGAAGGTGAGGTCGGGCTCGCGGTGGATGGATGTGCCCATCAGCCGCGATGCGTTGCATAGCCAGGTCTCCCAGCCGACGAAATTGCCCGGCTCCCGCGCCATGCGGTGGATGGTGTCGTGGATCCGTATGGCGGTCACCCAGGCACCGTTCAACACCTTGTCTGCGCCCTCCGCCGCCGCCATCAGGTCCTTGGACCGCGTGGTAGAGAGGTGGGCATCGACGTCCTGCGGCGTGAAGATGCGCCCGGTGGCGGTGGCGATCTGCCGCACGACTTCCTTGTAATAGTCGGCGGTGGCCAGCTTGGCCTGCGGATTGGCATTCGGGAAGCGCTCGTGATGCTCGTACAACACATCGGTGGTGGCCCCCTGCGGTAGCGCGTGAGTGCTCTCGTGCACCAGCGTCAGAAACGCATCGCCGCTCCGGCTGCGATCGCCCGCGGCCGCCACCACACCTTCGGGCAGCGCCATCCGGGTCCTGTTGGTGAGCCCGCCGCAGTCCCACACGTCGCTCTTGCGCATCACGTCCACCACCAGCCCACCGGAGGCCTTCATCAGCCGGTCCAGTGCCTTGGCTGCACCCTTGAAGACCTTCTTCGCCTCGTCCTCGAACCCGTCCCCGAACACGTTTTTCACGTAGGTGTCGTGGTGGCCATTGGCGATGTCGCGCATCAAGGCTGAAACGTCGGCCGCGAGCGCAGCCATCGCGGTGCGCTCGGTCTTGCTCAGCGCGCGGTGAGCCTGCACCGCACCGGGGTAGACGGTGAGCCCGCTGTCGTCCAGCTCCCGCATCTTGGCGATGATTTCCTTGAGCCTGTCGCGCGCCGGATCGTCCAGGCGATCGCGCCGCAACAGGTTCTGGATGTCGACATCGGTCAGCCTGAGATCGCCGGTGAGCGTCCGCTTGTCGCCGGGGTCCATCGTCGTCAGCGCATTGCCGATCGCGGTCTTGAGCTTGCGCTCGGCCATTTCCGAGCGTTTGCTCACGCCCTGGATCATCTCGTCGATGTCTCCGGGGTCGGGGAGTCGAATTCGCGGCATTGCTCGATCCTCCTGTTTATCGCGACTGCGGTCGCCGCCCGCCGACCAGCCAGCCGTGCACCGGCTCGCCGCACTCGTTGCGCAGCACCTGGCCGTCGATCGCGATGTCAGCGAACCCCGCCCGCGCCATCGCTTCGGCGACATAGCCGTGGCGATGCGCATAGCGGCCGTTGGGCTGCAGGTGGAACGGCGCGTCACTGTCGCCCGCCAGTGCCTCCACGGTGAACAGCAGCCGCCCGCCGGGCCGCAGCGCGGCGTGGCTTGCTGCCAGCATGGCGTCGAGATCGCCGAAGTAGCACAGCGTGTCGGCCGACAGCACCACATCCCAGCGCTCGCGATGCTGCGACAGGTAGTGCGTCAGCTCGGCCTTGTGCAAGTCGTCGTAGATGCCGCGCTGGCGCGCCCTCTCGAGCATGCGCGCCGACAGGTCCACGCCGCTCAGCACACGCGCGTGCGCACGCACCAGCGGGCCGCACAGCCCGGTGCCGCAGCCGGCATCGAGCACCTCCAGCGCACCTTGCGGCGCGCCGCAGGCGGCCTCCAGTGCGTGGGCCAACAGATGCGGCGCGCGATACTGCAGGTGTTCGAGCTTGGCGTCGAAGCTGGCGGCGAAATCGTCGAAGGTCTTCTCCACATAGCGGTCGGCGGCGCGCTCGGGGATGGCCTGTCCAGTGCAGGCGGCGAGGTGATGAAGGGCGACCGGATTGTCCGGCTCCTCCGCCAGCCATTCGCGATACACCGCCGCGGCCTTGTCGAGTTCGCCCAGCGTGTAATAGGCGATCCCCAGCAGCTTGCGCGCCGAGCCATGGCCGGGGCTCACGGTGATCGCCTTGCATGCATAGGCGACCGCCTCGCCGATGCGGCGCTGGGCCATCATCAGGTTGGCAAGGTTGTTGTAGGCATCGGCGAGCGCCGGATTGGCCGCGAGCGCCGCGCGGTTGAGCGCCGCCATGTTGTCGTAGGCATCGGCCAGATCGGGCTGGGCGGCGATCGCGCGCAAGTAGGCCGCCTCGGCCAGGGCCCATTCGCCGCGGCTGCGGTGGATGGTGCCGACGTTGTTGTGCGCGTCGCCGAATTCGGGCGCCAATGCCAGGCAGCGCTGGTAGGAATCGACAGCCTTGTCGACCTGACCCATTTCCAGCAGCACGTTGCCGAGGTTGTTCCACACGCCGGGCGCATCGGGAGCCAATGCGAGCGCCCGCTCGATCAGCGCCACGCCGCCGCCGCTGTCGCCACGCTGATGCAGCAGCACCCCCAGAAAATGCAGCGCATTCACGTCCTGCGGATCGAGCTCGAGCACCGCGCGGTAGATGCGCTCGGCGAGGTCGAGCTGGCCGTGGCGATGAGCCTGCTGCGCCCGCAGCACGGCCTCTTCCAGCGTGATGCGCTCGTCGCTCTCGGTTGACGCCGGAGCGGACCCCGGCGGCGGCTCGGTGCGCTTGCGCTGGCCGCGGCGCGGCTGGTGGGCCACCCGGCTCATGCCGTGCCCCCCGCAGGCTCGGCTTCCGGCCTGTCGAAACGGTAGCGGAACTCATCATCGACAACATCCACCCACACGCCATCGACCGGCCGCCCCTCGACGATGCGCTCCAGGAATTCCTGGCTGATGCGAGGCAGCATCGTGTTGGTGAGGATCGCATCGATCATGCGCGCCCCGCTCTCGACCTCGGTGCAGCGACCGACGATCAGCTTCACCACCGCGTCGTCGTAGATGAAGGGCACCTTGTGATTCTCCTGCACCCGCTTGGCGATGCGCTTGAGCTGCAGGCGCGCGATCAGGCCGACGATCTCGTCGGAAAGCGGGTAGTAGGGGATCACCACCAGGCGGCCGAGCAGCGCGGGCGGGAAGACCTTCAGCAGCGGATCGCGCAGCGCCCGCGCAATGCCCTCGGGTGTCGGCATCAGCTCCGGATCCTTGCACAGGCCCATGATGGTGTCGGTGCCGACGTTGGTGGTGATCAGGATCAGCGTGTTCTTGAAGTTGATGACGCGGCCCTCGCCGTCCTCCATCCAGCCCTTGTCGAACACCTGGAAGAACAGTTCGTGGACGTCGGGGTGCGCCTTCTCCATCTCGTCGAGCAGCACCACCGAATACGGCCGGCGGCGCACCGCTTCGGTCAGCACGCCGCCTTCGCCGTAGCCGACATAGCCCGGGGGGGCGCCCTTCAGCGTGGAGACGGTGTGCGCCTCCTGGAACTCGCTCATGTTGATGGTGATGACGTTCTGCTCGCCGCCATACAGCGCCTCGGCCAGCGCGAGCGCCGTCTCGGTCTTGCCCACGCCCGAGCTGCCGGCGAGCATGAACACGCCGATCGGCTTGTTGGGGTTGTCCAGATGCGCGCGCGAGGTCTGGATGCGGCGCGCGATCATCTCCAGCGCATGGCGCTGGCCGATGATGCGTTTCTCCAGGCTGTCGGCAAGGTGCAGGACGGCCTCCACCTCGTTCTTGACCATGCGCCCGACCGGAATGCCGGTCCAGTCCGCCACGACACCGGCCACCGACTGCTCATCCACCGTCGGCATGATCAGCGGCGCTTCGCCCTGCAAGGCGTGCAGTTGCTCCTGCAGCACCTGCAGGCGGGCGAGCAATGTGGCGCGATCTTGCACGGGCGGGGGCGGGTCGTCGGACTTCGGCGTGGAATCGCTGTCAGTTGCCGGCGCCTCCGGTCCAGGCGCAGGCGCTGTTGCGCCCGCATCGGAGCCACCGGCAGGCGGGGCGACACTGCCTGGAGCGGGCTGCTCCGCAGGCGCGGCGCTCGCTTCCGGCGCCTGGTCCACCATCTTGCCGCCGGCGCGCAATTTCGCCCTCAGATCGAGGATCTCATCGACGACGACCTTCTCCTCCTTCCAGCGCGTCTCGAGCACGGCCAGGCGCTCGAGCTCGGCCTTGTGCCTCGCCTCGGCGTCGCTGCGTCGCGGGCCGATGTCGATGCCGACCAGCTCCTCGCGGCCGATGATCTCGAGCTCGGTATCGAGCGCCTCGATGCGGCGCTTGCAGTCTTCCACCTCGGGCGGTGTCGCGTGCTGGCTGACCGCCACGCGCGCGCAGGCGGTGTCGAGCAGGCTCACTGCCTTGTCGGGCAATTGCCGGGCCGGGATGTAGCGGTGCGACAGCTTCACCGCCGCTTCCATCGCCTCGTCCAGCAACTGCACGCGATGGTGCTTCTCCAGCACGGTCGCCACGCCGCGCAGCATCAGCGTGGCCTTGGCTTCGTCCGGCTCCTGCACCTGGATCACCTGGAAGCGCCGCGTCAGCGCCGGGTCCTTCTCGATGTATTTCTTGTATTCGGCCCAGGTCGTGGCGCCGATGGTGCGCAGGTTGCCGCGTGCGAGCGCCGGCTTGAGCAGGTTGGCGGCATCGCCGGTGCCGGCCGCACCACCCGCGCCGACCAGGGTGTGGATCTCGTCGATGAACAGGATGATGGGCCTGGGGCTGGCCTGCACCTCGTCGATCACCTGGCGCAGCCGCTGCTCGAACTCGCCCTTCATGCTCGCGCCTGCCTGCAGCAGGCCGATGTCGAGCGTCAGCAGCTTCACCGCCTTCAGTTGCGGTGGCACATCGCCGCGCACCACCCGCATGGCGAAGCCTTCGACGACCGCCGTCTTGCCGACGCCGGCCTCGCCGGTGATCATCGGGTTGTTCTGGCGCCGCCGCATCAGGATGTCGACGATCTGGCGGATCTCCTCGTCGCGGCCGGTCACCGGGTCGATCTCGCCCTTGCGTGCCTTTTCCGTGAGGTCGACGGCGAACTTGTGCAGCGCCTCCTGCTTTCCGAGTTGCGCCGGCGCCATCGCGCCGCTCGCCTCGCCGGGTTCGGCTTCCGACCCCGTGCCCGCGCCCAGGCTGTCTTCCGGCGAGCCGGCGGTGATCTGCGGCAGGGCGTCGGACAGCTCGTCCGGCCTCACCCGCTCGAACTGGCGCGAGATCGCGAACAGCGCATTGCGCAGGTAGTTGGTCTTGAGCATGCCCAACAGCAGATAGCCGGTGCGCACCGAGTTATCGCCATACATCAGCGAGCCGTACACCCAGCCGCGCTCGATGGCGTTGGTGATGTTCTCGGACAGGTCGGTGATGGAGGTCGCGCCGCGTGGCAGGCGATCCAGCGCATGGGTGATGTCCTTCGCCAGCACCGCCACATCGATCTGGTAGTGCTTGATGATGCGGTGCCAGTCGGTGTCCTGCGTCTGCACGATCTGCATCACCCAGTGTTCGAGCTCGACATAGGGATTGCCGCGCAACTTGCAGAACACGGTCGCGCCCTCCACCGCCTTGTACGCCACCCGGTTGAGCTTGCCGAACAGGGCGACGCGGCTGATTTCACTCATGATTGCGCTCCTTGCATTGCCACGGGCGAGACTTCGGTCCGGCGCGCGCGACGGCCGCGTGCCAGGACCTCCTCCACATTCAACGTCAGGTCGTCGCCATCTCGCCGCCCGCACGGACGGCCGAGCCAGGTGGTCCAGCCCAGCCGGCCGGCGCGCCCCAGCCGCATCGCAGGCACCTCGTCGTGCCGGAGGACGAGGCGCGCATCCCACTCGAGCTCGAAGCACAGGTACTGGCGTACGAGCGCGACCAGCCGCGCCAGCGCCTTGCCGCCGGGCAGGAAGGCCTCGTACTGCGCGAACGAGAGCGGCCCGATGCGCAGGCGGAACTTGTGCTGCCGATCCCACACCTTCGCGCCCAGCACCACCCCGACGCCCAGTTGTGCGCCGGCGTTCATCGCCCCCAGCCGCGTGCGGTCGGATTCGGGCAGGTGCATCCAGTGGCCGACGAACTGCTCCACCCGCAGCGGCAGGCGGAAATAGCCCGACAGCAGCGCCTGCAGGCCGTCGGCATTGCGCACCTGCGGCGCCAGCAGCCCCGCATGGAAGAGCTTGGCGAAGTCTCCCGCGTCGTCGCGTTCGCGCAGCTTCGGCGTGCCGATGCCGATCAGGGCGCCAACCAGGAAGGAGAAGCGGTCCTGCGCCGGGCGGTCGAGGCTGGCCGTCGGCTGTGCCTGCGCCCAGGCGCGATAGAACAGCTCGGTCAGCCGATGGTGGAACAGGTCGAGAAAGCGCGACAGCGTCGCATCACCGTGGTGCAGCAGGCGCTCGCGGGCGTATTCGGTGAGATGCAGCGGCAATGGCCCGTTGGGGCCGAGCAGGCCGAAGATCCGCTGCACCAGCCGGGGCGGCGCATCCGCCGCCGGCTCGAAGGCGGCAAGCGGCGCGGGCGCGAAACTCATCGACACGTCCTGCGCCAGCCGCACCGGTTCGTCGGCCGGACGCAGCGCCTGGCCGATTCGCGGCTTGTCGGCGAACAGGCACTCGATGCGCCGCAGCGTGTGGTAGAAGTCGTGCCGATACGGCTCCTTCTGGAGCGCGCGCAGCCACGCTAGACGATCGGCCGGTTCCCGCATCGTGGCACCCAGCGCATGATTTCACCGCGGCTGTCGGAGCGCAGCACCGTCTCGGTGAAGGAGTTGATCGACACGTAGCGGGTCAGGAAGCGCTCCATCACCGCGCCGAAGAGGAAGGGGCTCGCGCCCTGGAACGCCAGTTCGTCGACTTCGAGCTCGACTTCCAGCCCGCGCCCGAAAGTCACCGGACCGGGTAGCGGAAAGCGCCGCACCAGCGGCCGCACTTTCACCGAACGCAAGCCTTCGATCTGCCGCAGCGTCGCGCCGTCGCCCCCCAGCGCATACAGCTCGAGCATCTCGCGCAACACCGCGGCGCCTTGACGTGCGTCGTTGTCGAGCAGCGACAGGTAGTTGAGCGACAGGTGATTGATGAACTGCCAGGCGACGTTGCCCTGGCGCAGCGAGGACAGCGGCCGCGACGGGCCCTTCAGCACGCGGATGCACGCCAGGGGCGCGGCCGAGTCGAGCGTGAGATCGGTCTTGCCGACGCCGACCGGCATCTGCAGCGGCAGATCGCGGTTGGTGCACAGCGCCGTGACGGCCAACTGGCGCAGATCGGCCGCGTAGGGCGCCTCCTCCGGGTCCACCAGCGCGATGAAGACCTCGCTGCCGACGTAGCTCGAACGCGTGCCCTTGCGCTGCTGCTCCGGGCTCAGCAAACGTGGCTCGCGTTGCTGGGTGAAGTAGGCGGGATGCTCCGCCGCCTCGGTATGGAAGGCCGCGTAGAACGGCAGGAAGTCGCGCTGCGCCTGCACGCCGCCGGCACCATAGCCGGTGACCGACTCGATGTCGTGGATCTCGAAATCCATCGGCCGCGTGCGATCGGCCACCACGTGGAATTCGTAGCTTCCGTCGCCGACCTGGATGCGCTCGGCGCGCTTGTGGAACAGGTTGATGGCGGGCGCGCAGAACAGGCTGACGTTCGCCTCGCTGACCACGCTCTCGAGCGCCGCGTCGCCCCGCGAGAACAGCAGCACGATCTCGAGCTCGCTGCCGGTGCACCGACGCGCGGGCGCGCCGAGGCCGTGCAGGTCGACGAAGGTGAAGCGCTGCGGAAAGGCGAAGTACTCATGCACCAGCCGGTAGCCCTGGAAGCCGCGCAGGGTCACCGGCAGCAGGGCCTCGTCGTCCTCGAATCCGAGCGCACGGATCTGCGTCGCCGGCAGGAACTGGTACCAGGGCGCGGGCCGCTGCGGTGGCAGCACCAGCATGCCGACACAGGCGCCGAGCGCGAGTTCGTAGAGCTTCATCGCCACTTCGTCGCCGCCGCCAAGGTAGATCGGCAGGCGCGTCAGGTCGAGGTCGGCGATCGACAGTCCGGCGCCTGCCTGCAGGCGGATGCGCAGCCCGCCGCGGATGCGGTTGCCGCCGGGCAATTGCGGCAGCGGCAAGTCCGGCGCGTACGAGAAATAGCTCGCCGCCGCGACCTCCAGCGGCAGCAGCCGCACCTCGTGCGCGGTGCGGAATTCGCATGCAGTCGCGTCGCCCTTGCCGAGCTGACTGCGCATGCTGCTGCCACGCGGAATGACGAAGCCGCGCGCCAGATTGCCGTCGCTGGTGTCCGGACGGAACTGCGCGATCAGCATCGACGGCGTCGGCGCCAGGAACTGCGGATAGAGGATCTCCAGCATGCGCTGGGTGAAGCGCGGAAACTCGGCGTCCAGCTTGAGCTGCACCCGCGCGGCGAGGAAGGCGAAGCCCTCGAGCAGCCTCTCGACGTAAGGGTCGGACACCTCGATGCCATCCACCCCGAGGCGGGCCGCAATCTTCGGGAACTGGCGCGCGAACTCGGCGCCCATCTCGCGGACGTGCTGAAGTTCCTGGTTGTAGTAGCGCAGCAGTCGCGGGTCCATCGCTCAGTGCCCGAGGTCCTCGATGTCGACCTGGCCGGTCTCCAGATCCACCTCGGTGCGCAGCAGCAGTTCGATGGGCACCGGTTGCGCCCACAGATTGCCGCGAATGCGCACCTGGATCTGGTTGTGATGATCCAGCGCGCTGAGCGAGGTCTCCGCCTCCACCCTGAGGGTCGCCGGGTCGATGCGGGGCTCGAAATCGAGGATGGTCTGCCGCATCGAACGCTCGAGTTCGGTGATGTCCAGCGTCGAAGCGGTCTCTCCGGCGAGCGCCGGCATGCCGAAGTTGATCACCGAACGCTGTGCCGCCGGCGCCGCGTTCCAGTCGGCGACGTCGACCATGCGCGTCGCATTGAGCAGCCAGGCGAGGTCGCGCAGCACCGCCTGCTTCAGCCGCTGGCGCGACACGATGCGGGCTTCGCGCGGCTCGCTGCGCGTGGCCGGATCGTCGTCGGTCAGCCGGTCGAGCAGCGCGGGTTGCAGGCGATCGTTCGGCGTCAGCTCGGCCATGGTCTGCGGCTCACGCAGTAGCGTCGGCGCGGTCGGTCTGCAGCACGATGTGGCGGATGTCGAGCAAGGGGTATTCGCCGGCATTGGTGGCGATCACCCGTTGTCCGCTGCCCTGGAATACACCGGCACTGGATTCGATCCAGTCTGTCTTGCGAGCCAGCGCCACCAGACCGTCATCGGCGGATTCCGAACCGGGGTAGCGCGACGGAATCAGGGCCATGGTTTCGCCGCCATTGCTGAAGCGCAGATGCGCCGGCAACCAGACCCAATCACGCAGATCGACCGGCTCCTCGATGTCGATGCGGGACAGGCGCGAGAACGGAACCCAGTAGTAGCGGCCATTGACGATCGCCTCCAGCACCGGCCCCAGTCGCATGTCGGCATCGGCGATCCAGTCGAACGTCTGGTCGTCGAGCGTTCCGGAGGTCGTCGGCGCCTGTTCGAATGCGTCGCTGCGCAACTTCTCGGCGGCGCTGGCCTCGCCCCGCCCGGCGCGGATCAGCGACTCGATCAGCAGCGCAATCCAGCCCTCAGGTTCGCCGAACAGCATGGGCGAGCGGTTCCCCTGGAAGACGTCGCTGCGCACCCGCTCGCACAGGATGGCATCGCGATACATCTCGCGCATCGCGAGGGCCGCCGGGTCCAGTTGTGCGCACAATTCGAGCTGGGTCTGCGCGCGCTCCCACTGGCCCAGCACGCACAACAATTGAAAGAGGAAGACCCGCAGCCGGGTGTCGTCCGGCTTGTCGCGCACCATTCCCTGCAAGGCCGCAAGCGCGCCCGCGGGATCGCCGCTACGCAGTACCTGCTCGGCATCCAGGCTCATGTTTCCTCCCGCTTGAAGGGGGGTCAGAGGGTTTCGGTCTCGAACAGCATGGCACCCTTGCCCATGCCGTCTTCGCCTTGCGGCACGTACTCGATGCTGATCTTCTGGAACGACAGGCTCAGCCGCTCGATCAGCACCGGCTGTTCCTCGCCCACGGACTCGACGTCGAACGAGGTGATGCGGCCGTTCTCCATCGTCACGGTGTAGTAGTCCAAGGGCGCCTTCCCCGCCTTGCGAACGGTCAGCGTCGCCTTCGTGATGAGATCGTTGTTCCGCATCGCCGACATCAGCGGCGTCGACGCGCTATCCACCCGCTTGCTGACCAGCATCTCGCGCAGCGAAGCCTTGGTGGTGGTGCCTGCGCCGCCCATCTCGGTGCGCGCCTGCATTCCCCACGACCATCCGAGCACGTCAATCTCGTCCTTGCGCGCCTCGTCCTGGGATTCGCCCTTGATCGTGCCCGAGCGGGCGCCTTCGACCTTCAGGAACATGTCTGACTTGGGCACCCTGGATGCTCCTTGTTTGGCGAGATGGACGAATCGACACGCGCGACACAACCGCCGCAACTGCACGACGCCGGGCGACCCTGCGTCGCCCGGACAGTACGGCTCACGACACGACAGGCAAAGCTCGACCGCGCGTCAGCAGGCCTCGTTCTTGGCGATGTTCCAGCACGCTTCCTTCGCCGAGCCACCGGTGCCGTCGGGATTTTGCGGCGTGTATTCGATCTTGAACTCGGCAAAGTTCAGCGAGATGCTCTCGGTCAGGCGGTCTTCGCCTCCGCTGCCGCCGGTGGAAACCGACGTGACGATGACTTCCTTCATCGTCAGCTTGATGTATTCCAGCGCCTCCTTGCCGGCCTTGCGCACGGTGAGCTTCGCCTCCGGGTAGTGGCTGCCGTCGCAGCATGCCTTGATCAGCGCGTGCGTTGCGGCATCCACATACTTGGTGATCGAGATGTCCTGCACGCTGACCTTGCCCGAACCGCCGCCGCCGCCCATGTGGGTCGTGCCGGACTGGCTCATGCCCCAACTCCACGAGAGGACGTCGATTTCCTTCTCGTGCTTGCCGTCGGTCGATTCGCCTTCGATGTCACCGATCTTGATGAACATGTCTACAGCCATGATGCGTCTCCTTCGTTCGGGATGCTGCTAGCCTCGCGGCGAACCGTACCGCCTCGCGACGGCACTCATTGGCACCTCACGCCCCCTTGGCGGAGGGCAGTTTCGAAACCAGCCGCAGCGAGACGGTCAGTCCCTCGAGCTGGTAATGGGGGCGCAGGAAGAACTTGGACGTGTAATAGCCGGGATTGCCTTCCACTTCCTCGATCTGCACCTCCGCCGCAGCCAGCGGCTTGCGCGCCTTCGTCTGCTCGGACGAATGCGCCGGGTCCCCATCGACGTAGTTCATGATCCATTTCTGCAGCCAGCGCTGCATGTCGTCCTTCTCCTTGAACGACCCGATCTTGTCGCGCACGATGCACTTCAGATAGTGCGCAAAGCGGCAGCAGGCGAACAGGTAGGGCAGACGCGCTGACAGGTTGGCATTGGCGGTGGCGTCGGGATCGTCGTACTCCGCCGGCTTCTGCAGGGATTGCGCACCGATGAAGGCGGCGAAGTCGGAGTTCTTGCGATGCACGATGGGCATGAAGCCGTTCTTCGCCAGCTCGGCCTCGCGCCGGTCGGAAATCGCGATCTCCGTCGGGCACTTCATGTCCACCCCGCCATCGTCGGTGGGGAAGGTATGCACCGGCAGCCCTTCCACCGCCCCGCCCGACTCGATGCCGCGGATGCGCGAACACCAGCCATAGAGCTTGAACGAACGGTTGATATTCACCGCCATCGCGTACGCGGCATTGGCCCAGGTGTAGCGCGTGTGGTCAGCCGAGCCGGTGTCCTCCTCGAAGTCGAACTCCTCGACCGGGCTGGTCTTCGCGCCGTAAGGCAGGCGCGACAGGAAGCGTGGCATCGCCAGGCCCACGTAGCGCGCGTCGTCGGACTCGCGCAGCGAACGCCAGGCGGCGTATTCCGGTGTCATGAAGATCTTCGTCAGGTCGCGCGGATTGGCCAGCTCCTGCCATGAATCCATCTGCATCAGCGTCGGGCTGGCGCCGGCGATGAAGGGCGAATGCGCCGCGGCGGACACTTTCGACATCTCGCCCAGCAGCTCTACGTCGGGCGGGCTCTGGTCGAAGTAGTAATCCCCCACCAGGCAGCCGAACGGCTCGCCGCCGAACTGGCCATACTCTTCTTCATAGACTTTCTTGAACAGCGGGCTCTGGTCCCACGCCGTGCCCTTGAACTTCTTCAGTGTCTTGCCCAGATCCAGCTTGGTGATGTTCATCACCCGGATCTTCAACATCTCGTCGGTTTCGGTGTTGTTGATCAGGTAATGCAGGCCGCGCCACGCACCCTCGAGCTTCTGGAAGTCCGGGTGATGCAGGATGAGATTGACCTGCTCGGTCAGCTTGCGATCGAGCTCGGCGATGATGGCCTCGATCGACTTCACGACGTCCGGGCTGATGATCTTCGTGTTCATCAGCGCCTGTTGCGCCAGTGTCAATACCGCCCGCTCGACTGCGCTGCTGGCCTCGGGCGTCTTGGGCTTGAATTCCTTCTGCAGCAGTGTGCCGAGTTCGTCGCCTTCCAGCGTGACGCCTGAAAGCTGGGTGCTTTGCTGTACTTCCGCCATTGCCTTCTCCTGGATCGTTGGTGGGCCCGGCGATTACGCGGCGCCGCCTTCCTCGGGTTTCGCCGCTTCCGCCTTGCCCTCCTCGGGTTTCCTGGCGGCCGCGAGCGACTGCAGCAGGGCCGGATCCTGGATCACCTTGGCGATCAGTTCCTCCGCGCCACTCTTGCCATCCATGAAGGTGATCAGGTTCGACAACTGCTGTCGCGCCTCGAGCAGCTTGTTCAGCGCATCCACCTTGCTCGCCACCGCCGCCGGAGAGAAATCGTCCATGCTCTCGAAGGTGATCTCGACGCTCAGGTTGCCCTCGCCCGTCAGCGTGTTCGGCACCTGGAAGGCGACGCGCGGCTTCATCGCCTTCATGCGGCTGTCGAAGTTGTCGACGTCCACCTCCAGGAACTTGCGCTCGGCCACCGGCGGCAACGGCTCGGCAGGCTTGCCCGACAGATCCGACAGCACGCCCATGACGAAAGGCAACTGGATCTTCTTCTCCGCGCCGTACAACTCGACGTCATACTCGATCTGCACGCGCGGAGCGCGATTGCGCGCGATGAACTTCTGGCTGCTGGTGACCACGTCCTTTCTCCTCGTCTACTCGATGACATACTGAAGCAATGACGCCTGACGGCACTGCCCGCGCCTCGCTAACCGTCTCGCCCGGGGCCGGCGATCGACTCGATCTGCTTGAGGCTCTCGGGTGCCATGTCCTTGATGATGTCCACGAAATTCATGCTGACCAGCCGTCTCGCGCGCTTGATCAGCAAGGGGGCGGGATTCGTCGGTTCGTTGCGCTCGAAATAGGCAATGACCTTGTCGATCATCAACAAGGCTTCCTCGCGCGTGCGGATCTCGACATTCATCGGCCTCTCCCCTGCTCCGCCAACCGGCGCCGAAACCGACTCCGCTTCGGGCACGGAACCTGTGGCGTCGCCTGCCGCAGCGCCGTCTCCAACCGCACCGCGGACGACCTGATTCAGCATAGACAAGATCACCATCAACGGCTTGAAATCGGGCGCCCGCTCAGGCCCCACCTTGTCGTTGAGCAAATTGGCGAGTGCCCTCGTCTCGGCCAGGGTCTCGCCCACGCGAGCAAGCGCGGCGGCATCTTCGCGCGCCACGCTGGCGAGGATGGCATCGATCTGGCGCTGCGAAACCGACTCCGCGTCCTTGCGCGCGGGCAGGCGACCCAGTGCCACCTCGATATCGCGGACGCTGACCTGACCATCCTGGCGGGATTGCATGAAGCGCGCGGTGCGCAGGTCACGAATCAGCGCCTCGCCATCGACCAGTGGCGCCAGCGCATTCATGCGCATCGTCGGGTCGTTGTCGTCTTCCGCGTCCAGCAGCGGATACACCGTGTCCCAGTAACGCTCGAGCAACCGCAGGATCAGTCGCAGGCCGGGGAGCAGACCGGCGAAGCCCTCGGTCCGCACCAGCGCACGCACGAGGAGTGCGGCAATGCGCAGATCCTTCGAGCGCTGCAGCAGCGCCAGCGCGTCTTCGCGCACCTGCCCCCAGGCAGGCTCCTCGGCAGCGACGAAGGTGTCGCCGAACTGCTGTTCCGGCTTGCCCTGGGCCGCCTGCTCGAGGTCCCTGAACGCGGCGTCGTACTCGAGATCCGGGCCGCAGGGTGGCTGCTCGGCAGTCTCCTGAAGCAGTGACTCGACATCGATCACGAAGCGTCTCCGGTGAATTGCGTCCGTCGTACCATTCGCTGCAGGCAGGGGACTCGCCCCATGCAAGCCGGGTAGGCTGCGCTCGCTCCCGGCAAACGTCAATAGGGGCTTCTGCCCTGTTTCACACCTACGCTGCAGTGCTATCCCGCCACCTCAGAAATCGCTGCAGCCGTGGCTCTCGTCGACATCGACGCAGTTCGACAGATTGGGCTTCAGCCGCACCCGCGACCACTCGATCGACAGGATGTCCGAACCCTGCGTCGCCATCGCTCCCGTCAGAGGCCCGGTGGCGACGCACATCGCCGGCAGGCCCAGGTTGCGGTCATAGAGATAGGTGGTTTCGGTGGTGGGGCGCAGGACATCGTGATGCTGGTCGTCGAGATTCACTGCCGTGATCGTCAGTGCGGTCGCATTGCCCGGCGCCTGCTGGAACACATAATTGCGTGCGGTGAGCCCGCTCCCGTCGATTGCGTAGCGCCCCGGTGGCGTCGACAAGTTCGCCTCGGTCGAGAACACCAGCCCCCCCGCCGTTGCCGTCGCGATTGTCTGTCCGAGCCTGAATCCGGTCACCGAACCGGTCAGTGGCGGATTGGGCTGCGCCACCAGGCGCGCGGCCGGGTCGGCCACGTACGTCAAGACCGCGGGATCGACCCTCAGGGATCCAGCCGTCACATTCAGCAGGTAGCCCACCGGCGAGATCAAGCTGCCCGAGGCGTTGTCGATCGGATACGGCCCGACGTCGGATGCAAGGGTTGCCGTGGTGGTCAGACTGCCAGTCAGTGCGTCAGTCTGCACATCCCCATTCACCAGCCCTCCCCTCACCGTGGGCACGAGTGGCGGATTTGCCTCACCGTACTGGCGGCTGACGTTCGGCGCGTCGACCAACAACACCGGGCGGTCCGCGTAGATGAACCGATTGCCAGCGGCAGGAATGACCACGCCACTGTCGCAGGCCGCGGCACCGTAGGCGCAACCGTAAAGATTGGGCTGCGGGGAAGTCGGCGCCAGTGCCCCGCGTTGCTCACCGACCCAGGTCTGCGCCCAGATCCGCCACGTGCCGCCCGCGCCCGGTGTCAGGGCGCCACCACTATTGATGAAATTCGCGGCGGACACGAGCGTGATGTTCGAGCCGGCATCCAGGGTGGTGATGTTCTGGCCGAGGGTGATCGGGCCGGACAGGGTGCGGACGAAGAAGTCACCAAAGGACGATGAATTGGCAGCGGTAAGAACCTGCACCGTACCGGTGCCCGTCGAGAACCCAAGACCCGACACTGGTCCTATCACTATCGGCCCGGCATTGACGAAGGCGAACGATGCAGGCGGATCAACGGCCAGAGTATTGACGCTGTTCGGGTACTTTGTCAGATCAACGACCGCAGTGCGCGTCGCGCGAACGAGAAACGAATCGGCCACAATCGGGCCGCCAGCCGCCTGACTCAGCGGACCAGCAGACGCAAGCGTCAATGTGTGTCCGGCCACATTCAGAGGACCGAAGGAAATGCCGGCCGAACCACTTCCTTCATTCTGCAGCGTCAGATTCGACGTCAGGTTGAGTCCGGCCGCGGGCGTGGCGATCAGCCCCGTATGGGTATTGCTGCCAATGACGATCGAGCCGGTTGCTCCAGAGATCGCGCTCAGATCGGTGGGATCGAGTTCGAACCCTGTGCGCGCCGTGCTGCCCACGTTGATGGGAATGGTGTTGGCCGCAAGGATCGCCGTGCCGTCGCCGCTCAGGCCACCAGGCACGAACACCAGCGCCCCTGAAGTCTGGATCGTCGCCGGGAAAATGCCGTCGCCGCTGGAGTACAGCGCAATGCTGTCCGATGTGCCGGCGTTGCGGGCACGCAGGATGATGTCGGCGCTTTGGGCCGGCCCGCCGACCGTTGCCGCACCTAGGCTCAGGCCGACCTGATCGGTGGCGGAAGTCACCCCGGTGATGCGCATGTCGCCCGTTCCACTGCGGAGGACATCGCTGAATCCCAGATCGACACCCGGAGCACCGCCACCGATGCCGCGCAGGTCGAGCGAGCCGGACGCGATCAAGGAGGTATTGAAGCTCGAATAGCCCGCTGCACCAACGCGGTCTGCGGTTGGTGCACCTACGGTTGCGGCAATGCCGGTCACCGAGATGTCATTCGCTGCGACGCTCGAATTCAGGATGCGAACGCCATCCGATCCCAAGCTATCGTTGCTGCCAATTCCCGCGACGCCGGCCGCCCCGTCGGGGGAAGGAACGGATACCGCTGCCAAGAATAGGCGGCCACCCGCGCCACCCGCCCCGGCCGCACCACCGACGGCACCGGCGCCGCCGAAACCACCGCGCCCGAAAATCACGATGTTGCCCAAGGCGGATGCGAGGCTGCTTCCGGCAAGACTGGTCACCCCGCCGATATTTGACCCCACGCCTCCAGCAAATCCACCATTGCCGCCTGCCCCTCCGACGCCGCCAGGCCCGAGCGTCGAATTACCGCCGTCCCCGCCGCTACCGCCCGCACCTCCACTTCCAGCGCTACCGTCATTGCCCGCCGCTCCACTCAGTTCGAGTCTGCCGGCCGCACTCACCCTTGGAGCAACCGATCCAAACAGCAGCACTCCAGCCCCACCATCACCCGCAAAACCGCCAAAACCGCCAGAGCCACCCGCGCCACCGGCGCCGCCGGCCGGTCCGTCAGCCCCGCCATTCGCGCCATCCCCGCCACGCCCACCCGCGCCACCGCCTGCACCGCCTCCACCATTTCCGCCGGTCCCGGTGAACGACACCGGTCCGGCACTGCTGACGATTTCTGCGCCCGTGCCGAGCAACACGCCGCTGCCGCCGTTACCGCCGCTACCTCCGGCGCCGCCAGGCCCCCCCGCTGCGCCCGCGACCCCATCGCCCACCCCGTTGCCTCCGACGACACCGGCCGCGCCCGCGGCACCATTTCCGCCGGCGGCTCCAATCCCACTGAGCGTGATCGAACCGGCGGCACTGGTGATCGTCGTGCGCTCGACAAGAATTCCGCTCCCACCGTCCTCACCTGAGCCGCCGGCACCGCCGGGTAGAACAGCCGCAAACCCGTCCGCCCCTGCACCGCCCTGACCGACAATCGCGACCGCGCCTGTCGTGGTGCTGATGCTCGTGACACCAGAACTGCCGGTGAGGATCACGCCATGGGCACCCGGTCCGCCCTGACCGCGAATGGATACCTCGCCAGCACCGGTGGAGATCTCCGTGTCAGTGATCTGAACGCCAGGCAGCACGGACTCACTAAGCAGACGTCCGCGTGCAAAACCATTCGCTGGATCCGATTGCCCGTAGACGCGCAGCGCGCCACCGTTGGTGATGATGGATGCGCCGAAGATATCGACGCTGCCCGAACCGGCACCCGTCATATCCGCATTGAGGTCGACGCCCAACGCGCCTGTCCCGGTCGCCTCGATGCTGGCGCCAGACTCGATACGGATGTCGCGGTAAGCCTCCAGCGTGAGTCGGACCGACCCGGCTCCGCCATGCACGATCCGGGCACCGCTCTGCATCGTGAGATCACCCTGTTGATTGGTCTTGTCGGCCAGATTGATCGAGGTGCGGAGGGTGACGCTGGTGCCGGCAGTCAACACGCTGGAGATGTCGGTATCGGTCACGACCGCAAATTCGTTCAACGGTGAGAAGATCGTAGGAGCGCCCTCATCGATCGCGACGCCGCTCGTTCCCCCCTCACCGGGGTCGGGGATAATCCGCAGGTCATAAGGATCGAGAAGCCACTGCCCGGGAGTGCCGCGCGGCGCACTCGCCGACACACGAGCGCCGCTGACATCGAGAGCGTGTCCGGATGTCTCGATCAGGCCACCATTTCCGCCAAGGACCCCACCACGCGCGCTGAAGCTGCCATGGGCGCGCGTCGCGGAATCGCTCCACACGACCACCCTGCCCCCGTTACCCGAATCGACTGCGTCAGCGCGCAGCGCCACATTTGGGCCGACGTAGCTGGCCTGCGCATTGCGGACATCGGGATTTGCACCCTGGTAGTCACCCCCGACCAGCACCCGTCCACCGCCCGCGCTGCCGCTGGCATCGAGCGTCGCGCTGCCGATGATTCCGACATGCTGGCCGAGCACCCGGATCTCACCGCCACTGGTGCCGACAGCAGGCGCCGTGGCGTCGAGGGCGCCACTGACCATCGTGCTGCCTACATCGCCGCCGTCGAGCACGATGCGGCCATTGCGCTCGGCCAGGCTGCGCGCGCGCAGCATGCCGCCCTGGTTGACCACCGTGCCTGCGAGCTCTCCCAGCGCCTGGGCGCTGAGCAGCACCTGCCCGCCATCAGCAATGACGGCGCCGCCATTCGCCACCAGCGCGTCGAGCGCGCCCTGGCTGATCGTCAGTTGCGACAGCCCGTCGCCGGCCAGATCGAGCGTCATGCGCCCGCCAGCGCCGAGGATCACGCTGCCCAGCCGCGCGACGATGGTGCCGTCGTTGCGCACGTCGCCACCCAGCAGCGCCACCGTGCCCTTGTCGGCGGCGTTGATGCGGCCGCCATTGACGACGCTGCCGCCGGCGCCACTGAAGATGTAGCGTCCCGCGAGGAAATCCGTGTTGTCGATGGCGAGCGTGCTCGCCACCAGCGAGCCGACGTCCACCGTCGCCGACGGCGCGAACAGCACGCCGTTCGGATTGACGAGGAACACCCGGCCGTTGGCGCTCAGGCTGCCGAAGATGTCGCTGCGATCGTTGCCGACCACGCGATTGAGCATCACGCTGGATGCGGCCGGCTGCTGGATCCGCACGGCCTCGCTGGCACCGATCGAGAAACCGTTCCAGTTCACGATCGCGGCATTCGTCCCCTGCCGGATCAGCATCCGGTCCGCCGCGGGCCGATCCACTGCGACCTGTCCTGCGACGACCTGTTCGCCCGTGGGCATGGCCCAGGCGAGCGCGGGCAGGAATGCGAGCGCCACTGCGAGCGCCACTGCATTGCGCGCCGGACGCTTGGATGGTTGGAACCCAGGTTTCATGATGCCCCCTGCTTTGCCCTGGACAGGACGTCAGAACGACTTGGAGACCTGCATGTAAAGGCGCGGCACCCGATCGGGATCGGTGACGCCACGATCGGTCACGCGCCAGGCGAGGCTGGTACGTAGGATGAATCCGTCGGCCGTGCCCCAGAAGGCGCCGACGCCATAACCGCGCAGCGTGACGTTGTTGCCCACCTCGCCCGGCGCCGGCTTGCGATTGAACTTGCCCCAGCCCCAGTCGTAGAAGCCCTGCAGCGACAGATCGGGCGTCACGCTGTAGCGCAGCTCGAGGTTGGCGACATGGCCTTCATCGACCGTCGCCTCTGCCGGTGCGTAGGCGCGGACGGCGCGCGGTCCGCCCAGCGACACCTTCTCCGCGCTGGTCAGATTGCGGTCCGCGAACTGACCCGTCATGCCGAAGAAGAGGTTCAGCGGGCCGACCAACTGATTGAGCCGGGACAACTCGTAGTTCCAGTGCTGGAAACTCCCCTCGGTGCGTCGCCCGGTGCGATCCTCGGCACGCGCGACGCCACCGAGGTCGAGATCGCCGAAGAAGGCGGTGAGCGCGCCGCTGGTGTAGCCACCGCCGAGCAGGTTGTCGCGCTGTTCGTAGGCGAGCCCGGCGAAGACCGTGCGCACCGACTTCTCGTCGCGACGCGAGATGAGGCCGATGCGATCATCGAGGTCCTTGCGCTGCCAGCCCAGGCGAGCGAAGAGATTCCGCGAGCGCGAGCGGATGATGGGGTGGCTGAGACTGAGCTCGAACACGTCGGCACGACCGCTGGCGTCCAGCACGGAGAAATCCTTGCCCAGCTCGTAATCGACCTGCGAATACGAAGCACCCAGCCGCGTGCCATTGCCGCCGAGCGGCAGTTCGTAACTGAGGCGCCCATAGGCCAGCCTGCCGGCCGCGCCGAACTGGGCCCGGGCGTCGAGGTTGTCACCCAGCCGCAGCGGCCCGTTGAGGCGGCCGGTCGCACCCACGCGGTATTCCGAACTGGCGCGGGAGCCGTAATTGTCCGCATCCAGGATCAGGCTCCAGTTGCGACGCGGCCCCACCGTAACGATGAGGTCGGTCGTCCCCGCAAGGTCGCCCTGCTCCAGCGCCGCCTGCGGCGCGAGGCCGGGCAGGTCGGACAACAGCAGCATCACCCGCTCCAGCGTGGGGCCGTGCAGCGGCTGGCCGGGCTCGAGGCGAGCCAGGATGCGCTCGAGCACCTGCGGCTCGACTCGCGCAGCCGGATCGACCTGCAACGTCACCTTGCCCAGCGTGCCTTCGATCACCGACATCTCGACGATGCCGTCGCCGAATTCCTGCACCGGCACCACCGCCTGGGCCAGCAGGTAGCCGTCCTGCCGGTAGCGCTCCGTCACGCGCTCGGCCAGCGCTTCCAGATCGGCGAGCGTCACCGCCTGGCCGACGCGGTCCGCAACCAGGGCCTGCAGCGCGTCGGCGGAGAACAGGGTGCTACCCGAAAACCGCACACCCTTGAGCACGAAGCTCGGCCCTCCGGCCGGCGCGGTCACCGCGGCAGGCGGCGGCGCCGGCATGCCCTTGATCTCCGGCGTCGGCGGAATGACCCGGGCGGGCGGCGTCGCCTCGCGCAGGGCGCCGCCGGCATCGGGTACGACCTGCCCCAGGGCAGCGACGGGCAGGGCAGCACACAAGGCAACCGGGAGCGCGGAGAGCAAGGGCAGGAACGGGCCTGCGGCAGGGCGCGGAGCAGTCATCGGAATCGGGAACTCCGTATCAGGTCTCGTCGGGCGGACATCAGGCACCGGCGCGCAAACGCCAGTCGCCGATCAGGTTGAACGGCGCCCAGAAGAAGGGGTGAGCGAAACGCCGCTGGCCGAGCACCGCCATCTGTGCGTCGCGCATGGCATCGATCGCCTCGGCGCCACCGGCCAGGCGGCTGTAGAAGGTCGTCATCAACAGTTCGGTGGAGTCGTCGGCAACCGGCCACAGCGAGGCCACCAGGCCGGAAGCACCCGCGGTCAGGAAGGAGCGGGTGAAACCCAGGATCTCGTCACCGCGGGCAATGCGCCCCAGCCCGCTCTCACACGCAGACAAGGTCACCAGCGAAACACCCGCAAGGTTCACCCCATACACTTCGCGCGCCTCGAGGAAGCCGGGGTCGTCGCCTTCGGCCGCGAGCAGGATGCGCGAATGCAGCGGATCGATGCTGTCGACCTCGGCATGCGCCGCCACGTGCAGCACCCGGCCGTTGCCGGCCTCGTCGCGGAAGCGCGCCTTCGATGCCGAACGTTCGACATACACCCGCTTGTCGGCGTACAGCGTGCCGATGCGCTCGACTTCGCGCTCGGCCCCCGGCAGTTGCTCGCGCGCACTGTTCGCCGGATTGCCGAAGGCGATCAGCCGATCGCTTTTCGTGTCGCTGCGTCGCACGAGCTGCACCGCCAGACTCGCCGACGGGACGACGGCAATCGCATTGCGCTCGATCAGATAACCTTCCGGGCTGTGCAGGGCCTGGAACGGCAGGTAATGGAGTCCGCCATGCGGCACGATCACGACGTGCTCGCCCGCCTTCACCCCGAGCGGCCCGAAGAGCTTGTCGTACAGGGCCGACGCAAGGTCCACGGTGTCGCGACGGCGATTGAAGATGGACTGGCGCATCGCCTCGACGTCCTGGTCGATCGCCGCACGCGACAACGGCAATTGCACCGCCTGCAGACCGGAAGCGCGGGCCGTCCATGCAATCAAGCGGTCGTCGAGGCTGTGGAACTGCACCAGCACTTCGCCTGGCCGCAAGGCGCCGAGGACCTCCTTCAACGCCACCGCCCCGGTGCTGAGTTCCGCATCTCCCGCCGGTGTCACCCGCCCGCGCACGATGTCGAGCAGGGCCCGCGCGCGACTGCGCTCCGACAACTGCCAGGCGCCTTCGACATCGCCCGCTTCCATCGACAGCAGGATCGCCTGCTCGAAGATCTTCTGCATGTCGCCGAAGAGCCCGGTCTTGAACTCCTCGCTGCGAAAGCGCGCGCGGATCGCCTCGGACAGTTGCGCCGCCTCGACGTAGCGCTCGCGCGCCGCCGCCCGATTGCCCAGCGCCAGTTCGCTGCGTGCGATGCCCTCGACCGCCCACAGCCGGTGGTAGGCGGCATCCGCACCCGACGCCTCGCGTGCCGCGTCCTCGAATGCCTCACGCGCCTGCTGCGGCTTGCCCTCGATCAGCAGCAGGTTGCCCTGGCCGCGCCGATACAGCGGCTGCAGCTCGGCCTCCGGGGGCTGGATCGAATCGTAGAGTGCGCGCGCACGGCCGGCATCGCCACCGGCAACGAGGGCATTTGCGAGCGAGATCTGCACCAGCGGCCGAAACCGTTCGCTGGCCGCCGCCGCGGCCTTCTCATACCACTGCACCCCCTCGGCGATGCGGCCGCGGCGCACCGCCACGTCACCCAGCGTCTTGTAGGCAGGCCCTTCGACGATCCGGGGATCCTTCGCCTGGTGCCCGAGTGCCTCGCGCGCATACTGTTCCGCATGCTCGAGATCGCCGGCATAGCTGTAGGCGATGGCCAGATCGCGTTGCGAAACCGCAACCAGATCCTCGTTGCCCTGCGCATTGCCCACATGCAGGGCCATCGATGCCGAGCGGATGCTGTCGCGCAGTTCGCCGCGCTCGGCCTGCGCCACCGCCATGCTGCAATAGCGGTAGCCGTCGAGCTTGACGCGTGCGCGCTGGTACAGCAGCCGGCCCTCGGCCGACAGGACCTTCAGCGTCTCGGCATCGCGCTGACGTGCCAGCGCAGCGTCGAACACCCTCGCCGGAGCGGGCGCGTCGGCAGGTGAGGCGGGACTGGAGACGACGAGAAGAGACAGCAACACGGGCGCGAGCAAGCCGCGCGCCCTCAGCCGAGACGGATGACCCAAGATTCCCCTCCCCGTTCATCACGAAGCCATCAACTCAAACTTTAGTCATACGCCCGGGAATTACAACAACATTGACGCATGACTGCACACCGAAGACGTTCGGGCCCGCGCCTTCCGCCGTCGGGCTCTCTCCGCGGCGCATCAATGCTTTCCGCCCAGTTGCATCAGCAACCACGCCAGCTTGTGCCGCAACGCGCTGCGCTGCTCGCCCTGCGGCAGGGATTCGATTTCCTTGCGCAAGGCGGCGATCTCGCGGCGCAGCGTCACCTCGGTCGGCGTGATGCCGGCGTTCTTGAGGATCTGGTTGACCATGCGCTGCTCGGGCGAGACGAACAGCTCGTCATCGAACACCAGTGGACGACCGGCGCCCGGCAGGCCGTCGAACTCGCCGCGACGGAGGGCGTCGGCGATGCGCCGCTCGGCAAGGATGTCGAAGATCGAAGTCATGCGGATCGTCGCCTTTGCAAGGCTTGCTGCGCGGCGCCCGCCACCGGGCGCCGCATGACCCCGAGCCCGCTCAGTGGCCGAAGCTGTCGGCGTCGAACATCGTCGGGTCGGGGCGGTCGAGCCCGTCGAGCGCGGCCATATCGGCGTCGCTCAGCGCGAAGCCGAACACGTCGAGGTTCTGCGCCAGCCGCGTCGGGTTGGACGACTTCGGCGCGGTGACGAAGCCCTGCTGCACCTGCCAGCGCAGCACCACCTGTGCCGGCGTGCGGCCATGGCGCTCGGCGATGCCGCCGATCACCGGGTCGGCCAGCATGTCGTTGCCCGCACCCAGCGGACGCCAGCTCTCGGTGACGATGCCGCGTGCACGGTGGATGGCCACCAGGTCGTCACGCCGGTGGTAGGGGTCGAGCTGGATCTGGTTCAGGTGCGGCACCATCCCCTGGTCGAACAGGCGCTGCAGGTGCGCCGGCTTGAAGTTGGAAGTGCCGATGGCGCGCACCAGTCCGTCGGCCAGAAGACGTTCGAGGCCGGCGTAGGCATCGACGTAGCGGTCCTGATCCGGGTTGGGCCAGTGGATCAGCAGCAGGTCGATGTAGTCCAGCCCGAGACGCTCCAGGCTCGCCAGGCAGGCGGCACGCGCGCCTTCCACGCCGTGCCACTTGCGGTTGAACTTGGTGGTGACGAAGACCTCGTCGCGGCTCACGCCCGACTTGCGGATGCCCTCGCCGACGCCGCGTTCGTTCTCGTAGTTCTCGGCGGTGTCGATCAGGCGGTAACCGATGCGCAGCGCATCGGCGACGGTCACGGCCGCTTCGGCATCGTTCATCGGCCAGGTTCCCAGGCCAAGCTGAGGCATCTTGACGCCGTTGGCGAGAGTGACGAGGGGAGCGGGATTGACGGTCACGGTGGTTCTTTCCTTGTTGCGTTGGGAGGCGGCAGTTTCTCCCATCCGCGCGCGCGGCGCACCTTGGGATAGACCCGGAGCGGCATCTGGCGCCTCCCTCGCCGTCTGGTCCGGCTTCAGCCGCCGAGCTTGCCGCGCAGGTAGGCAACCAGGTCATTCACCGTCACCAGCTTCCGGTAGTCCGCCTCGGGAATCTCCACCTTCAGCTTTTCCGCCAGGCCGATCAGGAAGTTCAGCCAGTCCATCGAGTCGAGGTCGACCTGCTGGCGCAGCGGGCGGTCGGGGCGCAGCCCGGCTTCCTCGACCTCGGGCGCGATGCCTTGCAGCGTGGCGATGACGATGGTGCGCAGTTCGGTGTCGTCCATGGGGGCTTCCGTCGGGGATGAATGTTCATAGTTCTTCAGGCCGCTGCAGCAGTTCGCGCAGTTCGGCGAGGAACAGCGCTCCGCGGTGGCCGTCTGAAACGCGATGGTCGGCGGCGAGACTGGCGGTGACGGCGGGCATCACGCACAGCTCGCCGCTGTCCTCGCGCACCCAGGGCCGCGGCGCGATGCGGCCGAAGCCGACGAGGGCGACCTGCGGCGGGTAGATCACGCCCGCCACCGCTTCCACGCCCTGTTCGCCGAGATTGGTGACGGTGACGGTCGGGTCGCTCATCTCCGAGCTGCGCAGCGAGCCGGCGCGAGTGCGGCGCACCAGGTCGGTGAGCTCGCGCATCAGCGCATCCAGCGGCTTCTCGTCGACGTCGTGCAGCGCGGGGGCGATCAGGCCACCCTGGCGCAGCGAGATGGCGACGCCGAGGTGGATGCCCTGCCCTGCCACGAACTGGCCATCGCGGTAGAAGCCGTTGAGTTCGGGGTATTTCTGCAGCGCGAGCGCGACGGCCTTCAGTTGCAGCACCGCCATCAGCAGGCGTTCGGTGATCGGCCGTCCCTCGTTGGCGCCGGTGAGCCAGTCCTGCGCTCGGGCCATCGGCACGGCCTCGAACAGGTAGTAGTGCGGGATCTCGCGCTTGGAGCGGCTCATCGCCGCGGCGATGGCGCGGCGGGTCTCGACCTGGCGCTCGGCGGCCAAGATGGGGGTCACCGCCGCCACGGCGGTCGGCGGTGCAGTGGGTCGCGCGGTGGCCGCGGCACGTTCCACGTCATCGAGCGCCACCGCGCCGCCGGGGCCGCTGCCCGACAGCGCGGCGAGATCCACACCCAGCGCTTCGGCGCGCTTGCGCGCGGCGGGCGAGACGCGCAGCCGGCCGGCGGCGGCAGGTGCGGCAGCCTGCGCCGGGGCAGCCGCCGCAACAGGGATCTCGCCCGCTGGAACCGCAGCCGATGGAGCCGCTTTCGCGCCCTTCCTGCGCGCGGGTTTCGCCGGCGGCGCTTCGCCCGGCTCCAGCAGCGTCGCCATCACCGTGCCGACCGGCATCCTCGTGCCGGGCTCGGCGAGCAGTTCATGCACCTTGCCCTCCTGCCAGATCTCGACATCCACCGCCGCCTTGGAGGTGTCGACGATGGCGACGACCTGGCCCTTCTTCACCTTGTCGCCGGGGCGCACGAGCCACTCCAGCAGCTTGCCTTCGTCCATGTCCGCGCCCAGCGAGGGCAGCTTGAACTCAAACATTCAACAGCTCCTTCACCGCGGCGACGATCTTCGCCGGCTGCGGCAAGGCGGCATCCTCCAGATGCTTCGCGTACGGGATCGGCACCTCCTCGCTGCACACCCGCGCGGGCGGCGCATCGAGGTCGTAGAAGCAGGTCTCGGCGATGCGCGCGATGACCTCGGCGGCGAGGCTGCCGCTGCGCCAGCCTTCGTCCACCACCACCGCGCGATGCGTCCTGCGCACCGATTCGGCGATGGTGTCGATGTCCAGCGGACGCAGCACGCGCAGGTCGACCACCTCGACATCGATGCCCGAGGCCGCCAGCTCTTCCGCTGCCTGCAGCGCCTTGGGCAGGCAACCGCCGTAGGCGAAGACGCTCGCCCGCGTGCCCGGCCGGCGCACCGCGGCGCGGGCGATGTCACAGCGCCAGTCGTCCAGCAGGTCGTCTTCCAGGTTGTAGAGCTGCGCGTGCTCGAAGATCACCACCGGGTCGGGGTCGGCCAGCGCCGGGGCGAGCATGCCGCGCGCGTCGGCCACGGTGGCCGGCGCCAGCACGCGGATTCCGGGGATATGGGCGTACCAATTTTCCAGGCTGTGCGAATGCTGCGCGGCGAGCTGGCGTCCGGCGCCGGTGGCCATGCGCAGCACCATCGGCACCGAGCACTGCCCGCCGGACATGTGGCGCAGCAGGGACGCGCTGTTGACGACCTGGTCCAGCGCCAGCAGGCTGAAGTTGACCGTCATGACCTCGACGATCGGCCGCATGCCCCCGAGCGCCGCGCCCACGCCGGCGCCGACGAAGCCCAGCTCGGACAGCGGCGTGTCGCGGATGCGCTCGGGGCCGAACTCCTCCAGCAGCCCTTTCGACACCGCATAGCTGCCGCCGTAGCGGCCGACGTCCTCGCCCATCAGGAACACGCGCGCATCGTTCGCCAGTGCCTCGCGCAGGGCCTGCCGCATCGCCTCGCGGTAGCTGATCCTCATCGCGCGCCTCGTTCATCCGCAGCGGCCGGCGTGTGGACGTCCTTCAGCAAATCCGCCACCGGCTCCCACGGTGCCTGCTCGGCGAAGGCGATCGCCGCGGCGACTTCGGCTTCGGCTTCGGCATCGAGCGCGAGGAAGAGCTCCTCGGTGAGCGACCCTTCGGCCTTCAATTGCGCCGAAAAGCTGTGGATGGGGCCGCGCTGCTTCCACTGCTCGATCTCGGCCTTGTCGCGGTACAGGTCGGGATCGAACATCGAGTGCGCGCGAAAGCGGTAGGTCTGCAGCTCGACGAAGGCCGGGCCGCCGCCCTCCCTCACCTGCTGCGCCGCGCGGCTCACGGTGTCGAACACCGCGCGCACGTCCATGCCATCGGCGCGGAAGCTGGCCACCCTGTAGCTCGCGGCCTTTGCGCACAGGTCGGTCTGGGACTCGGAGCGCGCCAGCGCCGTTCCCATCGCGTACAGGTTGTTCTCGCAGCAGAACAGCACCGGGAGCTGCCACAACGCGGCAAGGTTGATCGACTCGTGGAACGCGCCCTCGGCCATCGCGCCTTCGCCGAACACGCAGGCGGTGACGCGGCACACGCCCTGCAGCCTGTCCGCCAGCGCCAGGCCGACCGCGAGCGGCAGACCGCCGCCGACGATGGCGTTGCCGCCGTAGAAGCGGCGCGACACGTCGAAGAGATGCATCGAACCGCCGCGCCCGCGCGAACAGCCCGCCGCCTTGCCGAACATCTCGGCCATGATCGCGTCCATGGCCACGCCGCGCAGCAGCGCGTGGCCATGCTCGCGGTAGGTGGCAACCACGTTGTCCCCGGCGGCGAGCGCGTGCATCGCCCCGGTGGCGCAGGCCTCCTCGCCGATGTAGAGGTGCAGGAAGCCGCGGATCTTGCCGGCGCCGTAGAGCTCGGCGCATTTCTCCTCCATGCGGCGGATGCGCAGCATGTCGGCCAGCAGGCGCAGCTCCAGCGGTCGCTCGGCAGGTTCGGCGGCGCCGGGCGCACGTCCCGCCTTCCGCGCCCGCTTCGGCGGGGGCTGGGTAAGCGGGAAGGGCTTTGCGTCCGCCGGTCTCGATGTGCACGGCGGCGTCGCTAGCGCACCTGCCGCGGGTTTGCGTGCGCGCGTCATGCTCCGGCCTCCAGCGTCGAGGTGTCGCCCTCGGGCAGGCCGAGTTCGCGTGCTTTCAGCAGCCGACGCATGATCTTGCCGCTGCGCGTGCGCGGCAGCACCGGCAGGAAGTCGATCTCCTTGGGCGCCACCGCCGCGCCCAGCTTCTTGCGCGCGTGGCCGAGCAGCTCCTTGCGCAGCGCCTCGGAAGGCTCGACGCCCTGCTTCAGCGACACGAAGGCCTTCACCACCTCGCCCACCATGTCGTCGGGCTTGCCGATCACGCCCGCCTCGGCCACTGCCGGGTGTTCCATCAGCGCGCTCTCGACTTCGAAGGGGCCGATCAGGTGGCCGGCGGACTTGATCACGTCGTCGCTGCGGCCGACGAACCAGTAGTAGCCGTCGGCATCGCGCCGCGCCAGGTCGCCGGTCAGGTACCAGTCGCCGGCGAAGCACTTGCGGTAGCGCTCCTCGTTGTTCAGGTAGCCGCGCAGCATCGACGGCCAGCCGCGCCTGAGCGCCAGCTCGCCTTCCTCGTCGGGCGCGTCGACGACCTCCACGCCGCCGCCTTCACGCTGGCGCACGATCGCCGCCTGGACGCCCGGCAGCGGGCGGCCCATCGAGCCCGGCTTGATGTCCAGCGCCGGCAGGTTGGCGATCATGATGCCGCCGGTCTCGGTCTGCCACCAGTTGTCGTGGATCGGCTTGCCCAGCACTTCCTGCCCCCACCACACCGCCTCGGGATTGAGCGGCTCGCCCACGCTGGCGACGAAGCGCAGCCGGGGAAAGGAAAAGCCACGCGCCAGCTCCGGCCCGGCCTTCATCAGCATGCGGATCGCGGTGGGTGCGGTGTACCAGATCGTGACCCGCTGCTGCTGCAGGATGCGGTACCAGCGCTCGGCATCGAACTCGGCCACGTCCACGATGGAAGTCACACCGTGCAGCAGCGGCGCGATGATGCCGTAGGACGTGCCAGTGACCCAGCCAGGGTCGGCGGTGCACCAGAAGACGTCGTCCGGGTGCAGGTCGAGCGCGTAGCGGCCGGTAGCCCAGTGGGTGACGACCGCGCCATGCACGTGCATCGCGCCCTTGGGCGTGCCGGTGGTGCCGCTGGTGAAGTGCAGCAGGGCGAGGTCCTCGGGCTGCGTTGCCGCCGTGTCGAAGTGGTCAGCGGCCTGCGCCATCAGCGTGGCGAGATCGTGGGTGCCGGCGATGTCGGTCACGGCGTGCTCGCTTCCCCCCTCGTCCCCTTCGTTGTCGTCGCCCACCAGCAGCACGTGGCGCAGCGTCGGCAGGCGATCGCGCAGCTTCGCCACCTTGCGCTCGTACAGCAGATCGGTGGTCACCAGCACCGCGCCTTCGCCGATGTTGAGTCGGGTGGCGATCGGCTCCGGGCCGAAAGCGGAGAACAGCGGCGACACCACGCAGCCGGCCTTCAGGCCGCCGAGCACCGCGATGTAAAGCTCCGGGATGCGGCCGGTGAGCACGAACACCCGTTCGCCACGGCGCACGCCCAGGGTCTGCAGCACATTGGCGAAACGGCTGGTGAGCTGCGACAGCTCGCCGAAACTGAGGTCGCGCACCGACGCTTCGCCGAGGAAGCGGAAGGCGGTGCGATCGCGCAGCGGCCCCTGCACATGGCGCTCGACCGCCTCATGGGCGATGTTGAGACCGCCCCCGGGCAGGCCTGCCAGCTCGGCACGCGCCGCATCCCACGAGAAGTCGGCGCAGGTCGCAGCATAGTCGGCAAGATTCGGCGGCACCGGCAGATCGGCGGCCGTCTTGTGGATGATCGCTGATCGCTGCATGCCCGCCCTCCGCCAAAAAATGCTTTCGCTCTCAACCCTTCACGCACACCAGCGGCCGCAGCCGCGCCACCTTGCCGGCCAGGCCGGCGTGGTCCGCTGCGTCGACCACCTCCCCCACATCTTTGTAGGCCAGCGGCGCCTCTTCGGCCACGCCGCGAAAGCTCGGGCTGCGGATCAGGATGCCCTTGGCCGCCAGCTCGTCGACCACGTTGCGGCCGTGCCAGCGGCGCAGCGCCTCGTTGCGGCTCATCGCACGGCCGGCGCCGTGGCAGGCGGAGCCGAAGGCCCGCTCCTCGGTACCGGCCGCGCCGGCGAGGATCCACGACGCGGTGCCCATGCTGCCGCCGATCAGCACCGGCTGGCCGGCCCGGCGGTATTCGGCGGGCAGTTCGGCATGGCCGGGGCCGAAGGCGCGGGTGGCGCCCTTGCGATGCACGAACAATCGCCGCTTGCGCCCGTCGGCCGAGGTGTGGGTCTCTTCCTTGCAGGTGTTGTGCGACACGTCGTACAGCAGCGGCAGGCGTGCGCCGGGCAGCACAGTGGCGAAGGCCGCGCGCGCGAGGTGAGTCAGTATCTGCCGGTTGGCCAGTGCGCAGTTGATCGCCGCACGCATCGCGCCGAGGTAGCGCTGGCCGAGCGTCGACTTGAGTGGCGCGCAGGCGAGCTCGCGGTCCGGCAGCACGATGCCAGCCTGGCCAGCGGCGACCACCATCTCGCGCAGGAAGTCAGTGCCGATCTGGTGCCCCAGGCCGCGCGAGCCGCAATGGATGCTGACCACCACGTCGCCTTCGGCCAGGCCATAGGCCTGCGCCACCATGGCGTCGAACACCTGGTCGACGACCTGCACCTCCAGGTAATGGTTGCCCGAGCCCAGCGTGCCCATCTCGTCGCGCTGGCGCTTCTTCGCCATCTCCGACACCGCCGCCGGATCGGCGCCCGCCACGCAGCCATGCTCCTCGATGCGCAGCAGGTCGGCCTCGCTGCCGTAGCCCTCCTTCACCGCCCAGCGCGCGCCGCCGCGCAGCATCGCGTCCATCTCCTGCCCCGACAGGCGCAGCGCGCCGGTGCTGCCTACGCCGGCGGGGATGCGCGCGAACAGCAGGTCGGCAAGCTGCCTTTTGACGCCTTCCACATCGGCCGCCTTGAGGCCGGTGTGAAGCGTGCGCACGCCACAGGAGATGTCGAAGCCGACACCGCCGGCCGACACCACGCCGCCCTCGTCGGCATCGAAGGCCGCCACGCCGCCGATCGGAAAACCGTAGCCCCAGTGCGCGTCCGGCATCGCATACGACGCATCGACGATGCCCGGCAGGCTGGCAACGTTGGCGACCTGCTCGGCCACCTTGTCGTCCATCGCCTGCACCAGCTCCTTCGACGCGAAGATCACGCCCGGCACGCGCATGCGGCCGCTCGCCGGCAGCTCCCACTCGCAGGGGCCGCGCCGCTTAAGTCTGGAGGTATCCATCTTCCGTCCCCGTTCGTCGTGACACTCGGGTCACACATCGACCACGCACTGCGCCAGCCACCGGCCGTCGGGCTGCTGCATGACTTTCAGCTCGCAGAACGACGCACCCTTCACCTCGGCGGCCGGCTGGTGGCGGGCGACATCGACCGCCTCGCCCCAGGCCGCCGCGCGCAGGCGCAGCCCCGCGTCCTCGGGCGCGATGTCCACCTCGAAGCGCGCGAACAGCATGCGCCGGGTGGCCATCTCGAACACCAGCGCGTTGAGCCAGTCGAGCAGCAGCAGTTCCACCTCGGGCGCCGCGCACTCGATCGCGACCGGCTCGCGCGCGGCTACCGCGGCCGGATCGCAGATCGCCGCCGTCATCGCGGTGGCGGCGCCTGAGAAGGCCTCGGCCAGCGTCGCGCCAGTGCCACGCACGCCGACGTCGGCTTCGTGCGGAAAAGTCTCCCAGGCGGCCTGTGTGGCCATGTTCGCTTCAGCCCTGGTCCAGACCCTGGCCCGCCGTCACATCTCCTCGCCGCCCGGCAGGCCGCCCGCCGGCTGCGGCAGTTCGGCCACCAGGCAGTCGGTGGTGAGGATCAGGCCCGCCACCGAAGCGGCGTTCTGCAGCGCACTGCGCGTGACCTTGCACGGGTCGAGAACGCCCATCGCCATCAGGTCGCCGTATTCCTCGGTGGCGGCGTTGAAGCCGAACGCGCCACTGCCGGCCGCCACCCGATCGAGCACCACCGACGGCTCGAGGCCGCCGTTGGCGACGAGCTGGCGCAGCGGTTCCTCCACCGCACGCAGCACGATCTGGAGGCCGCAGTCCTCGTCGTGGTTGGCGCCGTGCAGCGCGCCCAACGCCCCGCGCGCGCGCAGCAGCGCCACGCCGCCGCCGGGCAGGATGCCTTCGGCCACTGCGGCGCGCGTCGCATGCAGCGCATCCTCGACGCGCGCGCGGCGTTCCTTCATCTCGGACTCGGTGGCGCCGCCGACTTTCACCACCGCCACGCCGCCGGCCAGGCGCGCGATGCGTTTCAGCAGGCCCTCGCGCTCGTAGTCGGAGCGCATGTCATCCATCTCCGCGCGGATGCGGGCGATGCGCGCCTCGATCAGTGCGTGCGCGCCACCGCCGCCGACCAGCGTGCAACTGTCCTTGTCCACCTCGATGCGGCGGGCGCTGCCCAGTTCGGCCTCGGTCGCATGTTCGAGGGTGAGGCCGGTTTCGCCACTCACCAGCGTGGCGCCGGTCAGCACCGCGATGTCTTCCAGCACTGCGCGCCGCCGTTCGCCGAACTCCGGCGCCTTCACCGCGCAGGCTTTCAGCGTGCCGCGCACGGCGTTCACCACGAGCAGGGCCAATGCCTCGCCCTCGACCTCCTCGGCGATCAGCAGCAAGGGCCGCCCACTGCGCGCCACCGACTCCAGCACCGGCAGCAGGTCGGTCACCGCGCCGATCTTGCGGTCGCACACCAGGATGGCGGCATCCTCGAGCACCACGCGCGCACCCTCGGTGTTGATGAAATAGGGCGACAGGTAACCGCGGTCGAACTGCATGCCCTCGACCACCTCCAGCGTGCTCGCGAGGCCCGAGCCCTCCTCCACGGTGATCACGCCTTCCTTGCCGACGCGCTCCATGGCTTCGGCGATCAGCTCGCCGATGGCGCTGTCGTTGTTCGCCGAGATGCTCGCCACCTGGGCGATCTCGACGCGCGTCTCGCAGGGCCGCGCCATCGCCTTCAGCGCGCCGACCAGCGCCTCTACGGCCTTGTCGACACCGCGCTTCAGGTCCATCGGATTCATGCCGGCGGCGACGTGCTTCATGCCCTCGCGCACGATGGCAGCGGCCAGCAGCGTCGCGGTGGTAGTGCCGTCGCCCGCCACTTCGGACGTGCGCGCCGCCACTTCGCGCACCATCTGCACGCCCATGTTCTCGAAAGGGTCCGACAGCTCGATCTCGCGCGCGACGACGACGCCGGAGTTGATCACGATGGGCGGACCGTAAGGCCGCTGCAGCAGCACCGTGCGGGCGCGCGGGCCCAGGGTTTCCTTGACCGCGTCGGCCAGCAGCGAGACGCCGCGCAGGATGCGGTGGCGCGCCTCGTCGCGGAAAAGCAGTTGCTTGGCTGTCATCGTCGTTTTTCTCCTCTCCCTGTTCAGCACGCGCGCCCGCCGCATGGGACCGTCATTGCGGCGGCGGTGTACCGCCTCCGGCCGGCCGCGCAGCCGCACGGCGGCGATGTTCGCGCAGGCAGTCGATCACTTCGTCGTCCTCGACCTGCCAGAACTGGCTGTAGAACTGCCCCACCGCGCGGAAGTCCCATGGTGCGTACAGGCACACCACCTCGTCGGCGTAGGGCTCGACTTTCTTCAGGCTGTCCGGCGCACCCACCGGCACCGCGCAGACCAGCTTCTGCGGCCCCTGGGCGCGTACCGCATGCAGCGCGGCGATCATGGTCGCGCCGGTGGCGAGCCCGTCATCGACGATGATCACCACCCGGCCGCGCGGATCGATCGGCGGCCGTTCCGGCGAATACTGCGCTCGGCGCTGATGCAGGCCCGCCAGCCGGCGCGCCTTCTCTTCCTTCAGCCAGGCCTCGTCGGCTTCGGACGGGTCGGACACGAAGGACCAGCCGCTCTCGTCGATGGCGCCGATCGCATATTCCGGGCTCCAGCGCGAACTGAGCTTGTGCACCAGCACGACGTCGAGCTCGCCCTGCAGCGCCTCGGCCAGCGCCGCACCCATCGGCACTGCGCCGCGCGGGATCGCAAGCACCAGCGGGTTGGCGCCGCGATACGCCGCCAGGGCGTCGGCCAGCTTGCGCGCGGCATCGATTCGATCGATGAAGATCATCCTTGCCTCCGCTCAGGCGGCGCTGCGCGGCTGCAGCAGTTCGATGCGGAACTCCGGTTCATACGGTGGCACGTTGCACTCGATGATGTCCTCCGCCGCGATGTCGAGGCGCACGCCGGCCACGTCGGCATGCACCGGCAGGCAGGCGACGCCACGGTCGACCAGCACCGCGACGAGGATCCGCGCCGGCTGCCGTCGCGCCAGATGATCGACCACGCGCAGCAGCGAATGGCCGGTAAAGAGCACGTCGTCGACCACCACCAGCGTGCGCCCTTCGAGCGCCGGCAGCGGCTGCCGCTCGTCCTCGGACAATTGCGTCTCCGGGTGCAGCAGGGTCAGATCGTCGGCGTAGCGCTTGACCTTCAGGTCCACCCGCAGCGGCAGCGGCACGCCCGGGTGCCGCCGCAGGCAGTCGACAATGCGGTCGGCCAGCGGAGCACCGCGGCGCAGGATGCCGACCACGATGGCAGGCTCGCCGCCGGACAGCAGGCCGGCGAGCTTGCGCGCCATGTTATCGACGATGACGCACGACTGCGCCGTGTCGTGGAGGCAGGTACGAAGGCCGGCGGGTCGATCCATGCTTTCCTCGCGCGATGAGGATGCTGCGGGTGGCTGCCGCGGCGCGATGCCGCAGTTCTGAGCGGCAGCGGATGGGTCTAGACTGAACGAAACCATCCGGCCGACAGGGTAAAAATCTACTCCTGTTTTGCCAGCGTAGACCATGCCATGCGACGACATGGCGCAACCGGATCGACACCGCGCGCAGCGCAGTGCGCCGCTGCGGCGACGGCGCGCCGCTCTGGCCGGGGAACCGAAAGGGCCGGATGGCGCGGCTTGTGCGCGCCGCAAGGAGAAGACGATGCCTCAACACAGTCGCTCGCGCCCCGGGGGTAGAGACCAGCACCTCGCCTTGCGGGCCGGAGACGCTCTCGTGGTGGTCGATGTCCAGCGCGACTTCCTGCCCGACGGCGCGCTAGGTGTGCCTGACGGCGATGCGGTGGTGCCGGTGCTGAACCGGTGCATCGAACGGTTTGGCAGCTTCGATCGGCCCGTCGTGCTGTCCCGCGACTGGCATCCGGCCGACCACTGCTCGTTCCGCGACCAGGGCGGCCCCTGGCCGCCCCACTGCATCGCCGGCAGCGACGGCGCCGAGTTCGCGCCTGGGCTGGCCGTGCCCGCCCGCGCCCACATCGTGTCGAAGGCCACGACCGCGCAGTCGGACGCCTACTCCGCCTTCCAGCGCACCGGCCTCGGCGAGCTGCTGCGCAGCCTGGGCTGCGGGCGCCTGTTCATCGGCGGCCTGGCGACCGACTACTGCGTGCTCGCCACCGTGCGCGATGCGATCGGCGAGGGTTTCGACGTCGTGGTGCTGCGTGACGCAATGCGCGCGGTGAATGTGCATCCCGGCGACGGCGAGCGTGCCGAACGGGACATGGCCGACGCCGGCGCCGAACTGGTCACCAGCAGCCAGCTCGTCGGTGGCGGCACATGAGCGAGTCCGCGCTGCTCACCGACCTGTACGAGCTCACCATGCTGCAGGCGTACCACGACGAGGGCATGAACGACAGCGCGGTATTCGAGCTCTTCGTGCGCGCGCTGCCGCCGCAGCGGCGCTTCCTGATGCTGGCCGGCATCGAGCAGGTGCTGGACTACCTCGAGAACCTGCGCTTCACCACCGCCGAACTCGACTGGCTGCGCGCCACCGGGCGCTTCCGGCCAGCCTTTCTCGATGCACTGCGCGATTTCCGCTTCACCGGAGAGGTGCACGCGATGCGCGAGGGCACGGTGTTCTTCGGCGACGAGCCGGTGCTGCGCATCGAGGCGCCGATCGGCGAAGCGCAGTTCGTCGAGAGCCGGCTGATCAACCTGGTCAATTACTGCTCGCTGGTCGCGACCAAGGCCGCACGCTGCGTGCTCGCCGCACCGCGCAGCCTGCTCGTCGACTTCGGCCTGCGCCGCGCCCACGCCGGTGAAGCCGGCCTGCTGGCAGCGCGCGCCAGCTTCCTCGCCGGCTTTGCCGGCAGCGCCACGGTGCTGGCCGGCCAGCGCTTCGGCGTGCCGGTGTTCGGCACCATGGCCCATTCCTACATCGAGGCGCACGAGCTCGAGACCGACGCCTTCGAGCAGTTCTCGCTGTCGCAGCCGGGCAACGTAACCTTGCTGATCGATACCTACGACACCGAGGCGGCCGCCGCCAAGGTGGTGGCGCTGGCGCCGTCACTGCAGGCGCGCGGCGTGAACCTGGTGTCGGTGCGCCTCGACAGTGGCGACCTCGCCGACCATGCGCGCCGCGTGCGGGCGATCCTCGACGCCGGCGGACTGGCGAACGTGCGCATCTTCGCCAGCGGCAACCTGGACGAGTACCGCATTGCCGCGCTGCTGGCGGCGGGCGCGCCGATAGACGGCTTCGGCGTCGGCACCCAGCTCACCACCTCGGCCGATGCGCCGGCGCTGGATTCCGCCTACAAGCTGCAGGTCTATGCGGGCCGCGCGCGGCGCAAGCGCTCCGAAGGCAAGGCGACCTGGCCGGGGGCAAAGCAGGTGTGGCGCAGCGTGGATGTGGAAGGACGATTGACACGCGACCTCGTCGCCCTTGCCGACGAGCCCGCGCCAGTTGGCGCCTGGGTGCCGCTCCTGCGACCCGTCATGCACGCGGGCAAACGCCTTGTGCCGCCGGAACCGCTGACCGCATTGCGCACGCATGCCGCCACCGAACTTGCGCGGTTGCCTGCCGCGTTGCGCGAACTCGATCCTGGGGTGGGTTCGGACATCTACCCGGTAAGCATTTCGGACGGACTGCAGGCGCTCGCGCTACAGCTCGATCGCTCGACGCATTGACCGTTTCGTCCTTCCCATACCAAGGGCTGTCCGCCAACTCGCGGAAATCCCGTTTCTATCGAGAAAACGGCGCCTGCCACCGGCCGTTCGGCCGATCAAGGCAGGCGCCGCCCACTGCGCTCGCACCCATGCCCCTGGACCCTTCCTGGCACTACGCCGTGCTCCATGAAGTGCGGCGCTTGCGCGCGGAGGGTGCGGGCAAGACGGAAACCCGAGTTGTTGTTGCGGTTGTCGGGCGTGTTCCTGTTGCGGTTGGCCGAGCGCGCGTTGTCGGGGTTGTTGTTCCAGCCGCCGCCGCGCAGGACCCGGCGTTCTCAGGGCATGGGCGCCTCCACCGACGTCCCGTCCGCCCACAAGGGGTCGAACCAGCCGCCTTTGAAGAGGGTATGACGCAAGCGCACGGTGTCGGCATGGGTCGCATGCGCGACCCATCCGCCGACGCGGGCACGAACCTCGTCCGCCGAGGCCGCGCCGGCCCGCCAGTGCGCACGCAGCGTGTCGAGCCGGCTGCGGAAGCGCGTCACGTTCTGCGGAAGCAGGCGACGCCGCCCGCCCGGAAGCAGTTCGAAGCCGAGAAACTGCTGAGGCTGCGCGGTGGCCACCACCGCCGTCTTCTGCGGGTGCAGGATCAATCGTCGGCCGCAAAGATACCGCTCGATGCACTGGCGCCATTCAGTGAGTTGCGCGGGGCTATCAGCAAACAGCGCGAAGTCATCCACGTAGCGCAAATAGGGCGCTCGCAGCACCTCCGTCACCCAATGGTCAAAGGCATCGAGATGCACATTGGCGAAGAACTGGCTGGTCAGATTGCCCAGCGGCAGACCGCGGCGACGGCTCGCCGGGGTAAAGAGGTCGTCACCCGGAAAATAGCGCTCGGCCGGCTCCTGCGGATTGGAGCCATCGATGATCGTGTCGCACAGCGCCAGCGTGCGCGCGCAGCCGATACGGCGACGCAAGTCGCGCTTCAGCACCGCATGATCGATGGACGGGAAGAACCGCCAGATGTCGGCACGCAGCACATGCGCGTGATGGTCGCGCAAGCGCTCGAAGCGCGCCACCGCGCGATGGGTGCCCTTGCCGACCCGGTTGGCGTAGCTGTGATCGATGAAGCCGCGCTCGAACAGCGGACCGATTACCGCCACCAGAGCATGGTGCACCACCCGGTCGCGAAACGGCGCAGCGCTCACCACCCGCCGCTTGGGGTCGCGCACCACCAGCTCAAGATAGCGGCCGGTGCGGTAGCTGCCATCCTGCAACTGCGCTTCGAGGCGCAGCAGCTCCCGCTCCAGATTGGCCTGGAACGCCGCCGCGCCAGGCTTGCGCCGCTTGCCGGCAATGGCGCGTGCCGCCGCCGCATGCAGTGCGCCAAAGGTGGCGACGCGGTCGAACAACCCATCATGTCGACACGGCACGGCGGCTTCCCGAGGCGTCACCCGAATGGCCGCGGCCGACTCGTGCATCGCCGCGACTGGCGAGATCGCTGCGGAGCCAGCCGCCGACCATCCTGCCGACCTCGTCGATCGAGCGCGCGGCATGCTCGTAAGCCTTGAGATCGAGGTGGCGCAGATCCTTCGCCAACCGCACGCCGAAGCGCATCTTCTCCAGCCCCAGGTTGGCCGCGCGTAGCTGCGGCTCGCGGTCGCGCGTGTAGGTCGCGTTGATCAGATGCTCGAGTACGTCCAGTGCTTCGTTCTGCAGACGGTCGCCAAGCAGGAACTTCTGGCTGCGGGGAAACTTCTCCAAGGTCGGAATCAACCACAGCAGCAAGCGGTACATCGCCTCGAGCGCCGGCCCGCCGGCGCGCGCGGCGGCCTGGCGCTCGCCCCCCGAAGACCTGCGCCCACGCGGCGCTGGCGGGGGCTCCGCCCCCGCACCCCCGTTCGATTCCGCTGCCTGACTCATCGCTGTCTCCCTGTGGCAAGAGGTAAAGGGGTAAGGATTCAAGGCGTAAGGGTCCGGGCAAGACGGAAACCCGAGCCGCCGACGCGGTAGTCGGGCGAGTTCCTGCTGCGGCCGGCCGAGCGCGCGAGGACGGGGATGCTGACCCAGCCGCCGCCGCGCAGGACCCGGCGAACGTCCTTACACTCCGTCTCCCAGGCCTTGCCGTCGCGCGGCGCCCCCGCATAGTTGTCGTGCCAGCAGTCCTGCGTCCACTCCCAGGCGTTGCCCGCCACGTCGTAGAGGCCGAAGCCATTCGGCTTGTACGACTTGACCGGCGCCGTGTAAACCTGGCCGTCCGCGCAATCGGCAGCGATCCAGTCCTTCTGCCAGCCCTTGAGGCCATCGCGCGTCGTCCGATCACCCACATTGGCATGGGCGCACAAATCGTCGTCGCGGTCACCGAAAAAGAAGCGCGTGGTGCTGCCGGCGCGCGCCACGTATTCCCACTCCGCTTCGCTCGGCAAGCGGTATTGCTGGCCGGTACGGGTGCTCATCCAGCGCGCGTAGGCCTGGGCGTCGTTCCAGCTTACGCACACCACCGGATGCTGATCGGTCTGCTTGAAGCCGGGATTGCGCCAGTCGGCGCCGGGAACCTGAACGTACTTGTCGCCGGCCCAGATGTAACAGCCGCCACTGGTGTCATGCTTGGTCTGCTGCACGAAGGCGGCGAACTCGCCGCGGGTGACTTCGGCCTCCATGACCGCGAAGCGGTAGGCGATGGCGACTTCGTGCTGCGGGCCCTCGTCTTCGCTGCGGCCGGCCTCGCCGGCCGGCGAGCCCATGGCGAAGCGGCCGGACGGCACGACGACCAGCCACGGGCAGGTGCCGTCGCTGCAGTCGCGCAGGCGGGTGCCGGGCGGGTAGTCGCCCGCCCTCTCGACGGCCGGTGCGGCAGCGGGTGCAGGCTGGGTCCAGCGCCGCACCGCGTCCGGCACGACGAAGGGCGCGACCACGCCGGCGCCGAACAGCAGCGCCAGGCCGAACCAGAAACCCCGCCGCAGCCAGGTGCGGCGCAGCGCGAGTTCGCCACCGGGCAAGGGGTACAGCACCGGCCGCACATGGTCGCGCCAGCGCGGCGCCGGTGGGGGCGGGAGCAAGGGCGGCGGCGCACCGGCGGACGGCTGCGGCGCCGATGCGGCAGGCGCGTCCGCGACGCCCGGCGATGCGGCCATCTTCTTGCGGACAGGAGCGGGGGCAGTCACGGCGCTGGCTCCCGCCCGGCGCGGCGACTATCCTCGCCACGCAAATAGCGGCCGATTTCGTCGGCCAGACGTTCGAGCACGGCATCGCCCCCTTGGGGAGGCAGCGCGACCGCGTGGCGCGAGGCCAACTCGCGTATCGTCTCGGGCAAATCCATTGCCGCAGGCATGCGGGCGCCCTCGACCAGCACTGGAATCACGAGCTTGTGCAGTGCCAACGACGCGGCGGTCTCCTCGATACGCCATGTGCCCCACGTGCCGTCGGCAAAGGCCCGCGGGCCGATGAACACCACCATCACCTTGCAGCGCTCGACAGCATGGCGGATTTCGTCGAGCCACGCTTGCCCGGCCTCGATCCTGCCGTCCCACACGCTGTTCATACCGAATTTCGCCACCAGCCGCTCCCGCAGCGCCTGCGCCGGCGCTTCGGCCTCGCTGCGGCTATAGCTCAGATAGACCATGCCGCCATCAGCCGTTGTTGTGGTTTGGCCGGGGGGTTCCGAGTCGACGTCCGCTTCGGCTTCCGCGCCGGGCTGGCCCCCGTCCTCGCCCCGAGGCCGACGCTCGGCGCGCGTCGCCAAACGGCGGGTAGCGAGCCGCAACCGCAAGCTCTCCAGCCACCACCGCAGCCACAGCAGCGCAAAACCCGCCGTCAGCACCGCGGCGGCGACCCAGCGCAGCGGGTTGCGGCTCAGGCGCAGGCCGCTGTCGGCGCACGCGGCGCGGGCAAAGGCTTCCGGCGCGTCGAGCGTGAGCTCGGCATCGAAGTCGCCGCGCAGCACCCCCAGATAGATCACGTCGCGCAGCGGGCTGTCGGCGGGCTCGTCCTCCACCACGCCGGCGAGGCGGATGCGCCGGCGCAGGCGCGCCAGCCACGCGCCGCGCGACGGTTCGGCGGCGCTTGCCACCACCCCGAGCGACAGCGCCCCCGCGGCGTCATCGGCGCCGGCGGCGTCGAACAGGCGCGCGAACAGGATGCGCACCTGCTCGCGCACGCCGGGCGGCAGGCTGAGGAACAGCGCACGCCGCAGCCAGTCGGGCATGTGACCGTGACGACACCATGGCAATTGCGCGATCGCCAGCAGGCGGGCCTCCAGCAGGCGCACATCCGGCCGCGCCCGCGCCGAACCCGCCTCCGCCGGCAGCGCGACATCGGCAAACGCATCCGCCTGCGCCAGATACGCGGTCAGATCGGCCGACATCTGCGGGTAGGCCGCGCTCGCGGCCAGCCAGGTGTAGGGCGTGACGCCAAGATAGGCGCGCAGTTGTTCGAGCAGCGCCTTCAGCTCGCCGGCGTCGGGCGGGTCGGCTCCCAGCCAGCGCACCGGGTCGTCCCGCAGCAGCGGCGGCAGCACCGCCGGCGCACCGGGCAGGGCCGCGACTTCGGGCAGCTCGCCGGCCACGAACCAGCGCACCGCGGCGCTCAGGGCATCGATCTGGCCCGGCAGCAGCAGGAAGGACGGCGCCTGCGTCGGCTGCCCGGCGCCGGCGAGAACGTCTTCGGCCGCGCCCCAGCTTGCCAGAGGCACCGGTGTCATCAGCACACGGCATGGCCACGGTGCCAGCGCTTCGGCCAGCCAACTGTGCAGGCTGGCGCTGGCCGGATCGATGAAGCCGTAGCCATCGGCGAACACGATCAAGCCCTGCCCGGCATGGCGGGCCGCGAGCCGGGCCAGCGGCACGAAGTGCTGCGGCGGACCGGCACTGAGGCTGCGATGCAGACGCAGCGGCGCCACCCAGCGTGGGTCGCGGTCGAATTCGTACAGCGTGAGGCCGACCCCTTCGGCGGCGAGGTCGCGCGCCATTTCCGCGGCCCAGTGCGCTTGCTGGTCGCCCGGGCCGGCACGGTCGACGAGGAAAAGATATTCCGGCCGCGCCAGCCGCGGCCGATGGACCGGCGAGAACAGCCCCGCCCGCGCCGCGGTGGCGCACGCGCTGGCGATGACGTCCAGTGTGCGGCCTGCGGCGGTGCGCGGCCGGCGCAGGCCGCGCACCGCCGTACGCAGCGCGGCGCGGCGCTCCCCCGACACCGGCACGAGCTGGCGGGCGAAGACCTCCTGCTCGCGCAGGTTCTCGCGCGTGGACACGCGCGCGAGCTGCGCCCGCCGCGTGCGGCGCACGAACATCGCCGGGGCGCCGAGAAGCGCGACCGCCGCCGCATACCAGGCCGGGTGGATGCCGAACAGCCAGGGCGGGGCCTGAAGCTGGATTTCGGTCTGACCGGCCTTGTCGGCGGCACGCGGCAGCTCGACCTGCGCGCCGGTGGGCGCAGCCGCACCGGGCACCGGTCGCGACGGCGCCGGCACGCTGGCGGAGGGGCTCCCCAATGTCGCGAGGCGGTCGCGGACGTACGGAATGGCCAGCGGCAACGCGATCGCGACGAGGACCGCCGCCAGGACACGCTGCCTTGTTGCCCACCGGTGAAGGCCGGCGTGAGGGTCGGCACGTGGCCGCGCCACGGCCGGAGACGCCTCCTCGCTCGCGCTGGCCGGCGTGCCCAACAGCTCGCAGCCCTCATCCCAGCGCAAGCGCCAGGCGTCGAACACCTGGTCGAACACCTGCTGCTCGCGCGCGGACTTGCTGACGATGGCGCGCACGGCGCCCTGTGCGCTGCTCGGATCGGCGCCGAGCAGGCCGCGTTCCTGCGCGGCATTCAACCAGGCTCCGAGGTTCAGCCACGTGCGCGCGTCGATGTGCAGGCCGTGCGCCTGCAGCTCGGGCAGCAGGCGCTCGCGCAGCGCATCGAGCCAGGCGGGCGGATGGCCGTTGTCCATGGCTCAGGCCGGGGCGACACCTGCCACCAGCGGGTGGCGGCTGGCCGCGAGCTGGTCCTCGGGCGCCTTCACCAGGGTCGCCAGCACGCGCCGCGCCAGCTCCGGCGGCAAACCCGTTGCCGATCTGGCGGCGGGATCCAGCGCCAGCGCGGAGACGAAGGCCAGAAACTCGGCGGTCGACGGCGGCTTGCGCAAGTCGTAGGCCGGTGAGCGCAGCGCAAAGAACAGCTCCAGCGCCTTGTCCAGCATCGGGCCGGATTCGACCTTCAATGCCGCAAGCCGGCGCAGCGTGATCGCCTGCATCCGTTCGCGGGTGATCGGCTGCAGGTGGTAGAACACGCAGCGCCGCAAGAAGGCATCGGGCAACTGCTTCTCCGAGTTGCTGGTGATCACGACGATGGGCCGCTGCCGGCTGGCAGCGTGGATCTCCAGCCCGCCGGCGACTTCGCGCACGCGAAAGTAATGGCGCTCGATCTCGTTCAGCGCGTCGTTGGGAAAATCGCTTGGCGCCTTGTCGATCTCGTCGATCAGCACCACGGCGCGGCACGGACCGCGATACCACAGCGGCAATTGTTCGGGGCGGAACAGCTTGCGCGCGTCCTCGGCCGCCAGGCTTTGCACCACGGCCTTGCCCAACGCGCCGTAGTCGACGAAGCGCAGGGGGTGCAGCGCATCCTCGTCCTTGCTGACCTGCGCCGCCTGAAAGCGGGCGACGTGATCGAAGGTGTAGAACAGGTCCTGGGCCACGCTGGTCGATTTGGTCTCGAACTTGAACAGTTGTAAACCGAGTTCGAGCGCCAGCTTTTCGCCGAGCTGCGTCTTGCCGGTGCCCGGCTCCCCAGTCAGCAACAACGGCTGGTCGAGCAGCAAGGCGGTATTGACCGCGTCGCGCAGGCCTTCCTCGGCATCGTAGTTGTCGGCACCGAAGAAGCGGTCGCGATCGATGGAGTCGATCTCGACCGGCGCGCCGGCAGCGACCAGGCCGGGACGGCCCTGAAACCAGTTTGCGGACATGAAGACACTCCCTGTTGATTCGTTCACGCAGCGCGAATCCAGTCGCGCGCCTTTTCAGCGAAAGTCCGCATCGACCAAGTGGCACGATCCTGCGGCAGGCGGGACAGAAGGACTTCCATGTCCTCGGCCAGCTTGCCCTGCACGTCGTCATGCATCGACCAGTCGTAGATCGCGAGTTCATCGAGTTCGGGCAGCGAGCCCAGTACCGCGCCCTCCACCTGCACCGCGGCGGCGATCGCAGCATCGAACATCTGCGCAAGACGGCTGCGCTCGCCCGCCGCCGTGCCCGCCGCGCGCACCACGTTGATCGCGACCACCAGCAGCGCGTGCTGATTGAGGTCCGGCCAGTCGGCGAGCACGCCGAGCAGGCCATCGAACGCGAGGCCGGCCTGCCCGGCGTCAGACACTTCCAGACAATCCACCCATAACAACGTCGGCTGGGCGCGATACAGAAACGCGTCGCGGATTTCGCTTTCGGTCGCCAGCGGGCGCGGTCCGAGCGCGGTGGCGAGAGCGCGCACGAAACGTTGTCTGGCGTCAGCCGGCGAACTCAGCCGCACCGCTTTCGATGGCCAGGCGAGCGGCTTGAAATGGCCGAAGGACAAGCCGGTGTGGTCGAAACCGAGACAGCGGGCAATTTCCTTGAGCCGCATGCGTTCGACCCACTTCGCCAGGCAGTCCTCAGGCCGCCCCTCGGTGACAGCGACGAGCGGCCGGCGGAACCCCCTTCCCTGCCACTCTCCCAGCCGAACCAGCAAGGCATCGAATTGATCGCTCCGGTTGCACAGATAGGGCAGCCAGCTCGTGGCCAGTGCAGGGCCGGCGGGGACCGCAGCGGCCAGCGCTGCGGGGGCTTCGCCCTGCGCCGCCGCGGCAGACGCCGGTGTGCCATCCGCGCACAGGGCCGTTTCGATCTGCGCCACCACCACATGCCACGCGTCCCGCTTACGGGAATCCGGCCACAGCGAAATCGGCTTGAGGCCCAGACGCGGCCCGATCGCTGTGTCGACCTGATCCTGCGGCAGGCATTGGCGGTCCTCCAGCGACACACGGACGCCATCGACGTCGACGAAGAAGTTCGCCAGATTCAGTTGATGCAGCGCGATCCCGATCACGCGTACTCGGTGCTCCCGCGTGCTGCGCTCCAGCATGCGGCGCAATTCGACGTCACGGCAGAACTCGGAGGCGATGAACGGCGTGCTCATCAACACCAGAAAGACGTCTGCCGTGTCCAGCGCCTCGGCGATTCTTTCCTTCCACCGGTCACCGGCCATGAGCTGGCTGTCGCCCCTGGAGTCGAGGAAGACGGCGGTATCGCCGAGGCGCCGGCACATCGCCTCGAGTTCCATATGAAGATTGAGCGCGTCAGCATAGTCGGCATGGCAATAGGAGATGAAGATCCGGCGCCCGGCGACCTGTCTCGTCTTCGGCATCGGCATCGCCCGTTCTCCTCTTCACTACGCAGGACATGGGTCCGCTGTCGTCTGGCCATCAACCCGGCCGCCGCTACCGCCACTCCAGCGAAAGGAAGTGCCCAACCGTCGGACTTTATTCCCGCTCTCGCGGGAATGATGAAGCCGGCAAACTCAAAGGTTCCCTGGTCAAGTAGCGCGAAGCGAGTTCGCCTCCATCCCTTCTGAATACTAGTTGAGCAACGCGAACGCGTCACCGTGAAGACGGGTATCGCGCGGACATTGCGACGCCGCCGTTCTGGCTGATGGCGTGCCGCTTGCTTCCGCAGCAGTGTCAGAACGCGATCGCGACGCTGAAGTGCAGCCGCAGCTTCTGCTCCTGCTGGCCCCAGGCCAGGTCCATCGCCAGCGGACCGGCCGGGCTGCGCCAGCGTGCGCCGACGCCGTAGCCGGTGCGCAGGTCGAAGTTGCGGCGGTCGTCGGTGGCATCGCCGGCGTCTACGAAGACTGCGGCACCCCATTCCGGGCGGAACCAGCGCACATACTCGGCGCTCATCACCCCCAGATAGCGCCCGCCCACGGTGGCGCTGCCCTCGCGCACCCCCAGGCTCTGGTAGGCGTAGCCGCGCACCGTCTGCGCGCCGCCGGTGCGGAACAGGAAGTCCTGCGGAATGCCATCGCGGCTGGGCGCCAGCGTGGCGCCGCCTTCGGCGCGCAGGATCAGCACGTCGCGCTCGCCGACCGGGCGGTAATGCACGAGGCGGCCGTAAAGGCGAACAAAGTTCTGGTCCGACAGCGCGATGCTGCTGCCGCCGCCGACCTGGAACTCCATCACGTTGCCGCTGCGCGGATCGAGCAGGTCATCCACCGCGCGCCGGATCCACGTCCAGTTGGCGGTCAGCGTGTTGTGTTCGCTGGCCCTGGCGCCGTCGGGCTGCACCCGCTCGCGCTGCAGGCGCAGGGCGAGCTGGGTCTCGATGTCGCCGCGCACGGTCTTGCGCGCCACGCCGACGGCCTCGGATGCGATCTTCAGGCCCTCCACATTGCTGCGGTCGATCAGCGCACCGAAGCTGTAACGCTGCTGGCCCTCGGGAGGCAGGAAGACGTCCGCATACAGGGACTGGCGCCGCTGCTCCAGGCGCAGGCCGGTGCCGAGCTCCCAGCCGCGCCGCAGCAGATTCACATCACGGTAGCTGGCCTCGACGCGGTAGCCGGTGTTGGTGGAGAAACCGCCGCCGAATCCCAGCGTCTTCGGCTTGGCCTCGGCCACCTGCACGCGGACCGGTACCGCAGCGGCGAGCGCCGGGTCACGATCGATGTCGACCACCACCGAGGCGAAGTGCGGCGTGTTCTGCAGGCCGCTCTGGAAGGCGAGCAGGGCGTCGCGATCGTAAGGGGCGCCGGGCTTCAGCGTGCTGTAGCGACGCACCAGGTCCTCGGGGAGCGCGTCCAGGCCTTCGACCTGCAGTTCCCCCAGGTAAAAGGCGGGGCCGCTGTCGAGCGTCAGCGACAAGCGCACCGTGGCCGCGTCGGGGTCCACTTCGGCACGGCTCTGCACGATGCGTGCTGCCGCGTAGCGTTGCGCGCTGACGGTGTCGAGCAGTTGCTGCTTGGCGGCATCCCATGCTGCCTGGCGGAACGGCTCACCCACCGGCAGCTGCCAGCTCTCGCGCAGCACCCGCACCGTGCGTGCTCCGTCTTCCGGCGCGCCGGCGATCTCGCCCTCGAAGTCGAGCCTGACCTCGCTGATCGTCGCGCGCGCGCCGGGCTCGATGACGACCTCCCAGTCCTTGCCCTCACCGCGGTCGATACGGATCTGCGGGTTGAAATAGCCTTCGGTGGCGAGCAGGTCCGAGATCTCACGCCGCGACCTCCGCACCAGGGCAAGGCGATCGCCATCGGCCTCGGGCAGCATCACCGGCTCTGCGCCAAGGAGGCGCACATACCGCTCGAGCAAGTGCCGCACGGCCTCCGGTGCCTGCAGGCTGACGCTGATCTGCTGCGCCGCCGCTGCGGGCAGGCACACCAGCCAGACGGCAGCCGCGAGCGTCGCGACCATCGCCCGGCGGCCGCTCATGCCCGCCCGATGATGCCTGGCCACTCCTCGCCTGCAGGCGCAATGCGCCGCCTCAGGCCTCGGCGTGATACGCCACGACGCGCTCGACCTCGTTCTTCGAGCCGAGGATCACCGGCACGCGCTGGTGCAAGGCAGCGGGGACGATGTCGAGGATGCGCTGACGGCCGGTGGACGCGGCGCCGCCGGCCTGCTCGACCAGCATGGCCATGGGATTGGCCTCGTACATCAGGCGCAGCTTGCCGCCCTTGTCGCGGATCTTCTCGTCGAGCGGGTACATGAAGATGCCGCCGCGGGTCAGCACGCGATGCACGTCGGCCACCATGGAAGCCACCCAGCGCATGTTGAAATCCGTGCCGCGCGGGCCGCTCCTGCCCTGCACCAGTTCATCGATGTAACGCTTGACCGGCGCCTCCCAGAACCGCGCATTGGAGGCGTTGATCGCGTATTCCTTCGTATCCGCGGGAATCGTCATGAAAGGATGGGTGTAGATGAAGCTGCCCATCTCGCGATCCAGCGTGAAGCCATGCACGCCGTTGCCGATGGTCAGCACCAGTTGGGTGGACGGCCCGTAGACGGCGTAGCCGGCCGCGACCTGCTCCCTACCCGGCTGCAGGAAATCCTGCTCCTGCGGCTCGTCCTCGTCCGGCGGATTGCGCAGCACCGAGAAGATGGTGCCGACGGAGCCGTTGACATCGATGTTGGACGAGCCATCGAGCGGATCGAACAGCAGCAGGTAACCACCCTTCGGATAGTCGAATGGAATGCGGCACACCGTCTCGACCTCTTCGGAGGCCATCGCCGCCAGATGGCCACCCCATTCGTTGGCCTGCACCAGGATCTCGTTGGCGATCACGTCGAGCTTCTTCTGCGCTTCGCCCTGCACATTGTCTGTGCCAGCCTCGCCGAGCACGCCGGCCAGCGCACCTTTCGACACATTGACCGCGATCGCCTTGACTGCGCGGGCGACGACTTCGAGCAGCAGGCGCAAGTCCGGATTCATGCGGCCTGCGCGCTGCTGCTCGATGAGGAACTGGGTGAGGGTGACTCGACGCATGAATACGCTCCGTGACAAGCTGGAAAAATCCGATGGCCGCGATTATCCCGCTTCCGCGCCTGTCGCGCACGGAATTGCGGCGCGGCAGGATGGCAGGACGCGCCGCAATCAGTCGATGGCCCTGAACCCTGCCTTCGCGAGGCTGTCTGCAGCGTATATCATCACGGCTTGCGTTCAGACCGGCTGCCCGATGGGCCGGCCCTGCCGCCCCTCGAGATTCCATCTTCCCTTATGCACGTCATGGTTTTGGGCGCCGGCCTTGCCGGCGTCAGCACTGCCTGGTATCTGCACCAGGCCGGATTCGAAGTGAGCGTCGTCGACCGCCAGCCCGAGGCCGGGCGCGAGACCAGCTTCGCCAACGGCGGCCAGATCTCGATCAGCCACCCCGAACCCTGGTCCAACCCGGCGACGCCGTTCCTCGCGCTACGCTGGCTGGGCAAGGCGGACGCCCCGCTGAAGTTCCATCCGCGTGCCAGCTCCGAGCAATGGAGATGGGCGCTGCAGTTCCTGCACGAGTGCCTGCCCTGGCGCTCGCGCCGCAACACCGAGGCGATCGCGGCACTCGCCACCTTCAGCGGAGAACGGCTGCGCGCGCTGCGCGCCGAGACCGGCATCGCCTACGATCACCGCGAGCGCGGCATCCTGCACCTGTTCTTCACCGCTGAGGAATTCCGCCATGCGCCGGCACGTGCCGCGCTGCTGGCGCGCTTCGGCATCGAAGCGAAGGTTTGCGATGCAGCCGAATGCCTTGCCATCGAGCCGGCGCTGGCTGCGCAATGCGCTCACCTGGCGGGCGGACTTTACGCCCCGGGGGACGAATCGGGCGACGCCTTCCGCTTCACCCAGGCGCTGGCCGAACGCCTGCGCGAGCGCGGCGTGCGGTTCCATTACCGTACCCGGATCACCGGCCTGTCAGCGAGCGGCCGTCGTGTCCATGGCGTGGAAGTCCAGGATGCCGAAGGCCGCACCGGAATGTTCGCTGCCGATGCCTATGTGGTGTGCCTGGGCAGCTTCAGCCCACGGATGGTGGCGCCGCTCGGTGAGCACCTGCCGATCTATCCGGTGAAGGGGTACTCGGTGACGGCTCCGGTGCGGGACCCGATGCGGGCACCGGAAGTCAGCCTGACCGACGAATCGCGACGCATCGTCTGCTCGCGCCTCGGCGACCGCTTGCGCATCGCCGGCACCGCCGAAGTAGGCGGTTTCGAAACGGATGTGCGCCCCGAACGCGTGCGCACCCTCCTCGACTGGATCCAGACGCGGTTTCCCGGCGCCATCGACGAGTCGCAGGCCAGTTCATGGGCGGGCCTGCGCCCCGCCACGCCCGGCAACCTGCCCATCATCGGCAGGAGCGGCCGCGACAACCTGTGGTTCAACACCGGTCACGGCACGCTGGGCTGGACGCTCGCCTGCGGCTCCGCTGCCGCACTGGCCGAACTGATGCAGGGCCGACGCCCCGCCCCGCAGTTTCCATTTCGCGCCGCAGCCTGATCACGCGCCTGCGGTAATCAGGCCCGGCGCACTCAGTTCTGCTCGGCGGGCTCGGGATTGGCCGTCAGGGTGGCGCAGGCGCAACCGGCGGGCGAATCGGCGCACGAACCGCCATCGGCCTTGGTTTTGAATTCGCCGGTCTCGACATCGTAGCCGACGCTCTGCAGGTGAAAGGCGAGCGCCGCATCCATGCCGTTGGTGTGGCCATCGAACCACGTCGGAAGCTCTTCCACCAGGCGTCGCGCCAGGAACAGGTCGCCGTTCGCCGCGCGCTTGCGGATGTCGCGCAGCACCGCAAGCACGCGCTCATGCTCACCGCGATGGCAGGCGGGAAAATCCACCGCCTCCATCCAGCGGTTCTCCTGGGCGAAATGGGCTTCGGTGTGCTCGACGAAAGCGTCATAGGCCGCGAGGAAGGCATCGCGGTCGCCGCCCTTCAACGCCTCCGCCACGACGTTGTAGTGCTCGACGAACTCGCGGTGCGTCGCGTCCATCCGCTCCAGCCCGTTCTCGAGCTGCTTGGTCCACAGCAGGATCGTCATGATCCTCTCCTTGCTTATTTGACGACTTTCAGGTGGCCACCGCGAGGCTTCCCAGAGGGCTCACCGCGGGGCCCCTCGGCGGTGTCGTCGAGGGGCTCGGCGGTCTCCGGCAGCTCGTCATCGGCCACCTCCATCAGCCCGGCGTCCTCACCCTGCTCGGGCTCGAAAGCCATGCCTTGCCCGTTCTCGCGGGCATAGATGGCGATGACGTTGGCGACGGGGATCAGCAGCGAATGAGGCACGCCGTTGAAACGCGCCTGGAAGCTGATGGCGTCGTTTTCCATCTGCAACTGATGGGTGGCATCCGGGCCGACGTTCAGCACGACCTGGCCGTCGCGCGCATAGCCCGGCGGAACGCGGGTCTGCGCATCGACGAGCGTCGCCAGGTAGGGCGTGTAGCCCTGGTCGACACACCATTCCCAGATGGCGCGAATCAGGTAGGGCTTGGTTGAAACTGTGCTCATGACGATCCTTGTGCGCGGACGGGCAAGGACATGCCCGACCGGAGGCGATTCGGGTCAGCGGCGCATCACCTTCTCGGACGGCGTCAGCGCGTCGATGAACCCTTGGCGGCTGAAGATCCGCTCGGCGTACTTCATCAGCGGCGCGGCGGCCTTGGGAAGCTCGATGCCGTAGTGCTCGAGGCGCCAGAGCAGCGGCGCAATCGCCACATCGAGCATGGAGAACTCCTCGCCCAGCATGAACTTCTGCTTGTTGAAGATGGGCGCGAGCTGGGTGAGGTGGTCGCGCACGTGGGCACGGGTCTTGTCGACACCTTTCTGGTTCGCCTCGAGCGCGGGGATGTGCGAGAACAGCTCCTGCTCGAAGGTGTGCAGCAATTGCCGCGCACGGGCACGCATGATCGGGTCGGGCGGCATCAGTTGCGGATGCGGAAAGCGCTCGTCGATGTACTCGTTGATGATGTTCGACTCGTACAGGACGAGATCTCGGTCGACGAGCACCGGCACCTGGTTGTAGGGGTTGATGACGGCGATGTCTTCGGGCTTGTTGTAGAGATCGACGTCGATGACTTCGAAATCCATACCCTTTTCGAACAGGACGATCCGGCAGCGATGGCTGAACGGGTCGGTCGTGCCGGAATAGAGGTTCATCATGGTGTTGCCACTCCGGAGATACAAAAGCAAAAGCGCACCACGCGGTGCCGCGTGGTGCGTCTGTCATGGAAGTGCGTCAATGGCAGGTGCAGGCAGGAAAGCCCGCACGCGTCACCGCACATTCAATCAATGAATGTCCTTCCAGTAGTTCTTCTTCAGCGCATACGACAGCACGAACAGACCTGCCAGGAAGATCAGCACGATCGTGCCGATCGACTTGCGCTTCTCGGCGACAGGCTCGCCCATCCAGACGATGAAGGACACGAGATCGCCGACAGTCTTGTCGTACTCCTCGGCCGACAGCTTGCCGGGCTTTGCCAGCTTGAGTTCGACATGCTTGGTGCCGTCAGCGTTCTGACTGACATGTGCCACCTGCTCGCCCTGCAGTTCGTACAGGACATGCGGCATGCCAACGTTCTCGAACACGACGTTGTTCCAGCCGGTCGGACGGGCCGGGTCACGGTAGAACTGGCGCAGATACGTGTACAGCCAGTCCGCGCCGCTGCCGAACTCGGACGCGCGGGAGCGGGCGATCACGCTCAGGTCGGGCGGCGCAGCGCCGAACCAGACCTTCGCCTCGTCGCGCTGCATCGCGATCTTCATCAGCTCACCCGTCTTTTCAGCGGTGAACAGCAGGTTGTCGCGGATCGCCTGCTCGGTGAGGCCGATGTCCTGCAGCCGGTTGTAGCGCACGTAGGACGCACCATGGCAGTTCAGACAGTAATTCACGAAGAGCTTGGCGCCATGCTGCAGCACCGCCGGATCCTTGCTGACCGGCGCCTTGTCCAGGTGCAGCTCGGCCCCCGCGGCCATCGCCAGCACGGGCGCGAACAGGGCGACCGCCGCTGCGCGCTTGATGAAACTCATGAGACGCGATTTCATTTGAAATTCACCCTTTCCGGTTCCGGTTTGCACTTGTCGAGCTGGCTGTACCAGGGCATCAGCAGGAAGAACGCGAAGTACAGCACCGAGCAGATCTGCGACACCAGCGTACGGCCCGGGGTCGGCGGCAGCACACCCAGGTAACCCAGGATGAAGAAGCAGATGACGAAGATCGTCAGCACCACCTTGAAGATCGGCCCCTTATAGCGGATCGACTTCACCGGACTGCGGTCCAGCCACGGCAGGAAGGCGATGATCACCACCGATGCGCCCATCGCGACCACGCCCCAGAATTTCGCATCCAGCCCGAAAAGCGGATAGGTCACCGCGCGCAGGATCGAGTAGAAGGGGGTGAAGTACCACACCGGCGCAATGTGCGGCGGCGTCTTCAGCGGGTCGGCCGGGATGAAGTTGTTGAACTCGAGGAAGTAGCCGCCGCCTTCCGGCGCGAAGAACACCACCGCGCTGAAGACGAACAGGAAGACCACGACACCGACGATGTCCTTCACCGTGTAGTACGGATGGAAGGGGATGCCGTCGAGCGGCTTGCCGGTCGAATCCTTCTTCTTCTTGATCTCGATGCCGTCCGGGTTGTTGGAGCCGACTTCGTGCAGTGCCACGATGTGCGCGGCGACGAGGCCGATCAGCACCAGCGGCACGGCGATGACGTGGAAGGAGAAGAAGCGGTTCAGCGTGGCGTCGGACACGACGAAGTCGCCGCGGATCACCAGCGACAGATCCGGACCGATGACCGGGATCGCGGAGAACAGGTTCACGATCACCTGCGCGCCCCAGTACGACATCTGCCCCCACGGCAGCAGATAGCCCATGAAGGCTTCGGCCATCAGCGCGAGGAAGATCAGCGTGCCGAAGACCCAGATCAGCTCGCGCGGCTTGCGGTACGAGCCGTAGAGCAGGCCACGGAACATGTGCAGGTACACGACGATGAAGAACGCCGAGGCGCCCGTCGAGTGCAGGTAGCGGATGATCCAGCCGCCCGGCACGTCGCGCATGATGTACTCGACGCTGGCAAAAGCCACCGGCACGCCGGCTGCGTTGAGCGAGGCATCGGGTTTGTAGTGCATGACCAGGAAGATGCCGGTCACGATCTGGATCACCAGCACCATCAGCGCCAGCGAGCCGAAGAAATACCAGAAGTTGAAGTTCTTCGGCGCGTAGTACTCGGTCAGGTGACCCTTGATGGACGACGTGAGCGGGAAACGCTCATCGATCCAGTTCAGCACAGCCTGAGATTTGGTCGTCATCGCTTATGCCTTTCCGTCGTCACCGACGAGGATGGTGGTGTCTGCGAGGTACTTGTAAGGCGGTATCTCGAGATTGTCCGGCGCCGGCATGCTCTTGTAGACGCGGCCGGCGAGGTCGAACTGAGAGCCATGGCACGGGCACAGGAAACCACCAGGCCAGTCCGCCCCCATGCCGCTTTCGGCACCGACCTTGAACTTTTCCGAAGGCGAACAGCCGAGGTGGGTGCAGATGCCCACCGCCACCAGATACTCGGGCTTGATCGAGCGGTACTTGTTCTTCGCGTACTCGGGCTGCATCGGCTTGTTCGAAGCCGGATCGCTGACCTTGTCTTCGGTCTGGTCCAGCGAGGCCAGCATCTCGGGCGTGCGACGCAGGATCCAGACCGGCTTGCCGCGCCATTCCACAGTCATCATCTCGCCCGGCGCGAGCTTCCCGATATCCGCCTCGACCGGCGCGCCGGCTGCCTTGGCACGCTCCGACGGCGTCAGGCTGGCGACGAACGGAACCGCCGTCGCCACGGCGGCAACGCCGCCCGCAGCCGACGTCGCCAGCAACAGAGTGCGGCGGCCGCTGTCCACTTCTTGATCAACGCTCATGACCCTCTTCCCAAAAAGGAAAACGAAAGACCCGGATACAAAAAACTGGAAGAGTATATCCGATTCGCTGCAGCAGAGAAAGCGCGCGAGCCGCAGTTCCATACGGGACAAGGCTTTGCGCGAATTATTCGCAGTTGCGGAAGCCTCGGGATGGATCAGGTATGCTGCAGCACAGCATCGATCAGACGGACCGGCGCTCGACCAGCGCCTGGGCGATCGTGCCGGTGTCCGTGTGCTCCAGTTCGCCCCCTACCGGCACGCCGCGAGACAGCCGGCTGACCTTGACGCCTCGGGCCGACAGTAGCGTCGCGATGGTGTGCGCGGTGGCCTCGCCTTCGTTGGTGAAATTGGTGGCGAGGATGACCTCGGCCACAGCGGGATCGTTCGCCCGCGCGATGAGCTTGTCGAGCTTCAATTCGCGCGGGCCGACGCCGTCGAGCGGCGACAGTCGCCCCATCAGCACGTAGTAGAGTCCGTTGTAGGACTGGGTCTGCTCGATCATCGCAAGATCGGCCGGCATCTCGACGATGCACAGCAGCGAGGCGTCGCGCCGGGGATTGGCGCAGCGCTCGCAGATCTCGCTTTCGGTGAAGGTGTTGCAGCGCTCGCAGTGACGCAGCACCTCGAGCGCATGCGACAGGGCGCGGGCGAGGCGGCCCGCGCCGCGCTGGTCACGCTGCAGCAGATGATAAGCCATGCGCTGCGCCGACTTCGGCCCCACGCCCGGCAGGCAGCGCAGCGCCTCGATGAGTTCGTCGAGGCTCGATGGCGTCATGCTGGCGACAGGCTCAGAACGGCAGCTTCATGCCGGGTGGCAGGTTCAGGCCCGCAGTGAAGCCGGACATCTTCTCCTGGGTCGTCGACTCGACCTTGCGGACTGCGTCGTTGACCGCGGCAGCGACCAGATCCTCGAGCATTTCCTTGTCGTCCATGACCGACTCGTCGATGGACACCCGGCGCACGTCGTACTTGCAGGTCATCAGCACCTTGACCATGCCCGCGCCGGACTGGCCCTCGACCTCGACGGTCGCGAGCTGGTCCTGCATCTTCTTCATGTTTTCCTGCATCTGCTGGGCCTGCTTCATCAGCCCGGCAAGGCCGCCTTTCATCATGGTGACGCTCCTCGGAGTTTGGATGGATTGGTGGATGGGTAGGGGTTGGGGCCGCGGACCGGTGCGGCGATCAGATGGGTCGTACCGAGGCTTCGACCAGCGTGGCGTCGAAACGCTCGATGAGTTCGCGCACGAAGGGATCGCTCTCGAGCGCGGCGACGGCCTCGGCGTGCCGCCCCCGGCGCTCCGCCTCGTCGCGCTGCGCCGGCGTCTCGCCGGCGATTTCGCCGAGCGCAACGGAGATCTTCAGCGGGCGACCGAGCGCGGCGCCGAGCTGTTCCTGCATGCGCTCGACCGCGTTGCGATTCATGTCCAAGAGGTGGCGATGAGTGTGCGACAGGCGCAGCCTCACGCCGCCTTCGTCGACACCCAGCCATTCGCAATGCTGCGCCAGTTCGCGGATCATGCCGCCCAGCCCGAGCGCGCGGATCACGCCGCGCCAGTCGGCCGCCGCCATCAGCGCAGCGACGTCGCCGTACGCCGACGCATCCCCGCCCCCTTCGGCGCCTGCAGTCGAGACGGCCGCATCTTCGCGCGTGGGGACGGGGGTTCCGGTCTCGGCGGTGATTGCCGCGGCTGACGCTGGGGCGACAGTCGCAACCGCCGCCGCAGGGCGCAAGGGCATGTCGTCCTCGTGCCACGGCGGCGGGCCCTGCGTGCCGATGTCTTGCGCACTGGCGGCGAAGGCTTCGGGCGGCAGATCCTCCCACGGAGGAATGTCGCGCGCCGGCGCCGCTGTGGGACCCGCCGCAGGCAGAGCGGCAGCAACGGCTGGCACGACGGGTTCCGGGACTTTCACGGCGGCCGCCACCGCGGACGGCGGTGCCGCCCGGACGGGCTGCGGAGCCACTGGCGCTGGCCGCACCGGCGCTGGCTCGCGTTGCGCCGCCGGCGCGGCAGGATCGCGGCGCGACGGTGCGCTTTCAGCCGCGCCAGCCGGTGACGCGGCGCCGGCGGGCAGGCTCGTCGCACGGCCGCCGCCGCCGTGATCCGCCAGGCCTGCACTGCCCAGGGCCGGCGGCTGCTCCGGCCGGAACGCATGCAGGCGCAGCAGGGTCATGGTGAAGCCGGTGTAGTCGTCCGGCGCAAGCGCCAGTTCGTCACGGCCATGGATGGCGATCTGATACGCCAGTTGCAGGTATTCAGCGTCGAACTGGCCGGCGTGTTGCTGGAGGCGTGCCCGCTCGCCCTCATCGCCGATCGCGGCAGGTGCAAACTGCACCAGCGCGATGCGATGCAGCAGTGTCGCCAGGGTCTGCAGCGCTGCGTCGAAGGACAGGCTGCGCGCCTCCATGCCGTCCGCCGCTGCCAGCATCGCCGGCAGGTCGCCGGTCGCAAGCGCGTCGAGCACGGCATGGAGATGATCGTCGCCCACCGTGCCCAGCATGTGGGTGACCTGCTCCTCCTCGACCTTGCCCGCGCCGTGCGCGATCGCCTGGTCGAGCAGCGACAGCGCATCGCGCATGGAGCCGGCCGCGGCCTTGGCCAGATGGCGCAGCGCGCCCGGCTCGAAGGGCACCTCCTCCGCCTGCAGGATGCGGGTCAGGTGGTCGACGATATGCCCCTGCGGCATCTGCTTGAGGTTGAACTGCAGGCAGCGCGACAGGACCGTGACGGGAATCTTCTGCGGATCGGTGGTGGCGAGGATGAACTTGACATGCTCGGGCGGCTCCTCGAGCGTCTTCAGCATGGCGTTGAACGCATGCCCGGTGAGCATGTGCACTTCGTCGATCATGTACACCTTGTAGCGCCCCTGCACCGGCGCATACACGGCCTTGTCGAGCAGCGCCGCCATGTCCTCCACGCCGCGGTTGGAGGCAGCGTCCATCTCGACATAATCGGGGAAGCGGTCGGCATCGATGGCGCGACACGCTTCGCACTGGCCACACGGCTCCGGTGTGATGCCCGTCTCGCAGTTGAGCGCCTTGGCCAGGATGCGGCTGATGGTGGTCTTGCCGACGCCGCGCGTCCCGGTGAACAGCCAGGCATGGTGCAGGCGCCCGGTGGCGAGGGCGTGCGTGAGCGCGCGCACGACGTGCTCCTGACCGACCAGCGTGCCGAAGGACTTCGGACGCCATTTGCGCGCAAGGACCTGATAGCTCATGGCGGCCGATTCTAGCAGAGGGCCCCGCACATGCCCGCGGTGATCGCAGCGCGCCCATGCCTCCGATACAGGCGCGCAATGCGCCCCATGCCCTCAACCGATTGGGCACCCCGGAGTTCGCTGACTATCCTACAAGAGCCGGAACGCCGGCCACCGTTGAAGGAGGACTTGACATGAACGGCATCGCTTTCGACCAATTCCTCGCGCAAGTCGTGGATTTGCTCTGCGCTGTGTGCGCCGACTACGCCCAGAGCCTTTGAGGCGGGGCACCCGGTTCATTGCTTGAGGCGCCCCGAGTCGCAAGGAATTCGGTATGGAAAGTGCGCGCAACACCCTCCACCACCACACCGATGATCGCGCGCCGCAGCCTCATCGCGCTGCCCGCAGCCGGTTGCGGCGGCGCCTGAGCCTTCGAGACGCGGCCGTCGACGCGATCACCGCCCTGCTGGCCGAGGCCGGCATCGAGGTCGGCGGCGACCGCCCGTGGGACATGCGCATGCATCACCCGCAGGCGGCCGAGCGCATCCTCGCACGGGGCAGTCTGGGCCTGGGCGAGAGCTACATGGAAGGCGGGTGGGATTGCGACCGGGTCGACGAATTCATCGCCCGCGTGCTGACGGCCAGGCTCGATGAGGAAGTCGGCACCGCCGCGCTGATGGTGCACGGACTGCGTGCGCGCCTGTTCAACCTGCAGAACCTGCGCCGCACCTGGCAGGTCGGCGAGGTGCATTACAACCTCGGCAACGATTTCTTCGAGGCCATGCTCGACCCCTCCATGGCCTACACCTGCGGCTACTGGGCCCGGGCTGACAACCTGGCAGACGCCCAGCGCGCCAAACTTGACCTGATCTGCCGCAAACTGGGCCTGGCGCCCGGCATGCGCCTGCTCGACATCGGCTGCGGCTGGGGCAGCCTGATGCGATACGCCGCGGAACATTACGGCGTCGAATGCGTCGGCCTCACCATCTCGCGCGAGCAGGCCGAGTTCGGCCAGGCGCGCTGCAGCGGCCTGCCGGTGAGCTTCCGGCTGCAGGATTACCGCCAGTTCAATCGCGGCGGCAGCGAACGCTTCGACCGCATCGCCTCGGTCGGCATGTTCGAGCATGTCGGCGCCAAGAACCACGTCGCCCTGTTCGAGATGGCCAGGCGCAGCCTGGCGGACGATGGCCTGTTCCTGCTGCACACCATCGGCAAGAACGTGCGCCGCACGCCCACCGACCCGTGGATAGACCGCTACATCTTCCCCAATGGCGACCTGCCCGCGCTCGGCCAGATCGCCGACGCCGCGGAAGACTGCTTCATCGTCGAGGACGTGCACAACTTCGGCGCCGACTACGACCGCACGCTGATGGCCTGGCATGCGCGCTTCGAGGCGGCCTGGCCGCAATTCGCCGAGCGCTATGGACAGCGCTTCTACCGCATGTGGCGTTATTACCTTCTCGCCTGCGCCGGCACTTTCCGCGCGCGCAGCAACCAGTTGTGGCAGTTGGTGCTGTCACCGACAGGCGTGTCGGGCGGCTACAGGCGGCCGGAATAGCGAACGCGCAGGAACGACAAAGACGAAGGGCGCCCACCAGGAGCGCCCTTAGACATGCATTCGGAGGGTGGCGAGCCCGACCCCCGGCACTTGCAGGGAACGGCTGTGGCTGCTGCCTTCCGGCCCTGACCAGGTTCACCGCGCTGCAATGCGGGGAGACCCGCCACGGCCGGCATTGTAGCCGCGATGCCAACCCAATGCACCAGTAATTCGACGGCGGGGATTCCCTGCCCTCGCGTGCGTCGCGGAGGCCGGGACGGTTATCCTTCACCCCCTGCAAATCCTGCATGTCGATGGAGCTTCCATGTCCCACGCCCAGCAACTCCTCCGCGAACGTTATGGCGACGACAGCCTGCCTGCGCCGGGCGCCTGGTCGCCGATCATCGAGCACCTGCTCGCGCACAGCTCGGACCGCACCTTCCTGTCCGACCCGGTCACCGACGATCAGCTCACCGCCATCATTGCCGCCGCGCAGTCGGCCTCCAGTTCCTCCAACCTGCAGGCCTGGAGCGTGATCGCAGTGCGCGACGCCGCCATCCGCACCAGGCTGGCCGAACTCGCCGGTAACCAGGCCCATGTGCGCGACGCCCCACTGCAGCTCGTCTGGCTCGCCGACCTCGCGCGCCTGGAACACATCGCACACCAGGCCGAGCGCCCCTCGGCCGCGCTCGACTACCTCGAGATGTTCATCGTCGGTGTGATCGATGCGGCGCTCGCGGCGCAGAACGCGGTGGCCGCGGCCGAATCGCTCGGCCTCGGCACGGTGTACATCGGCGGCATGCGCAACCGGCCGGAAGACGTCGCCGCCCTGCTCGACCTGCCGCCGAAGGTGGTGGCAGTGTTCGGCATGTGCGTCGGCACGCCCGACCCGGCACGCCCTTCCTCGATCAAGCCGCGACCGCCGCAGTCCGTGGTGCTGCACCACGAGCGTTACACGTCGCTGGAGCGACAGGATGTGGGCATCGAGGCCTACAACCGCGCCATGGCACAGTTCTACGAGGCGCAGAAGATGAACGTGCATGGCACCTGGGCGGTGCATTCGGCCAAGCGCATCGCCGGGCCGGAAACGCTCTCCGGCCGCGACCGCCTGGTGGAAGCACTGCACAACCGCGGCTTCATCCTCAAGTGAGGGCTCGCTCCAGGGCTCGATGATCGGTTCATGCTGGCGGCATGCGGCCGCCAGCACACCATAAATGACTGCAATTCATAAGCAAATCATTGCATACCACTTCTTGAATCTAAGGCGGCCGATTAAAGTGGCAACCCTGCCCGACAGTCCGGGTCCCCGCTTGCAGAGAAGACCATGCTGAAAAAAGTCGCCATCGCCGCTGCCATCGTTGCCGGCACGCTCGTCGCCGCCGTTCCGTCGGCCGCCCTCGCCAACACGCCTGCCGCCTCGGTCACCGCTGCGGCCACGCCCCTGATCAAGGCGCAGGACCTGAAGAACCTGGTCGGCCAGCCCGACGTCCGCATCCTCGACATCCGCGCCGAGAAGGACTACGCCGCCGGCCACATCCCCGGTGCCATCAGCACACCCTATGCGCAGTACCGCGGCCCGCAGGACAACCCGGGCGCGCTGCAGTCCGAGGCGAAACTCACCGACGTCCTGCGCAAGGCCGGCATCGACGCTGGCAGCCGCGTCGTCGTCGTGCATGGCGGCAGTGACCATACCGATTTCGGCGCCGCCGCCCGCGTCTACTGGACGCTCAAGGCCGGCGGCGTCACCCGCCTGTCGATCGCCGACGGCGGCACCGCGGCGTGGAAGGCGGCGGGCGGCGCCCTCGAGACGGCCGCGCCGAACGTGACGCCGAGCCAGTTCAGCTTCCGCTACGACAAGTCGATGATCGCCACCAAGGACGAGATCGCCGCCGCGCTGCAGGCGGGCAAGGCACCGGTGCTGCTCGACGCGCGTCCGGCCAGCTTCTTCAAGGGCGAACAACGCGCCGACGCATCCGCCCGCTATGGCACCCTGCCCGGCGCCCGCGCGCTGGACAATGCCGGCTTCTTCAACAGGGGCGACGTGACGCTCAAGCCCGAATCCGAGCTGCGCACCCTGGTGCAGCAGGCCGGCGTCGACAGCACGCCGACGGTGTCCTTCTGCAACACCGGCCACTGGGCCGCGACCAACTGGTTCGTGCTGTCCGAAATCGCCGGCAACAAGAACGTGAAGCTGTATCCGGAATCGGTGGTGGAGTGGAGCAAGACCGACCTGCCGATGGACAACCAGCCGTCGCGCATCACCGCCCTGCTGCAGGACGCCAAGCGTTCGCTGGCGAAGTAAGCAAGCGGAGTTTGAAATGCGTTTCCTGATGCGCCTCCTGCTGGTCGCAGGCGGCCTGGGCGGCATTTTCGCCGTCACTCTGGCGGCAGGCCTGCGCCAGGGCCTGCTCGCCCTGCTGGGCATCGGCTTCGGCGCGGTGCTGCAGGGCGCCCGCTTCGGCTTCACCACCGGCTGGCGCGACTACATCGAGCGCCGCGATCCGCAGGGCCTGTGGGCGCAGATGCTGCTTCTGGTGCTCGCCGCCGCGTTCACCCTGCCTCTGCTCGCCAGCCATCCGGGCGAGCTCGTCGGCGCAGTCGCACCGCTGACGATCAGCCTGGTGCTGGGCGCCTTCCTGTTCGGCGCGGCAATGCAGCTCGCCGACGGCTGCGGCTCCGGCACGCTGTACAAGGCCGGCGGCGGTGCGCCGATTTCGTTCGCCGTGCTGCCCACCTTCGCCTTCGGCAGCTTCCTCGGCGCCTCGCACCAGCCGGCCTGGATCGCGCTCGGCGGCCTGCCGCCGGTGGATCTGCTGCGCTACGGCTGGCCGGTGGCGCTGGCCATCACCGTGGTCGGCTGCGGCCTGGTGTCGTGGCTGGCAGCGCGCGGCGCGCAACGTCATCGCGCGGCCGGCGGGCAGACGTCGATCGTGACAGGCGGCACCGGCTGGTCGCGGCGCTGGTGGATCGGCGCCCTGCTGCTGGCAGCCTTGTACACCGCCCACTTGGTGGTAGCCGGCCAGCCGTGGGGCATCGTCTATGGCATCGGCCTGTGGGGGGCGAAGCTCGTTTCCGCGCTGGGCTGGAGTCCGGCCGGCGATCCGTTCTGGGGTGCCGACCCGCATGCGCTGCGGCTGGCCGAGCCGGTGCTGTTCGACGTTACCTCGGTGACCAACTTCGGCCTGATCTACGGCGCACTGGCCGCCTCGCGCTGGAGCGGCCCGGCGGATTTCCGCGCGCCGACGGCGAAGCGCCTGCTCGCCGGCGCGGTGGCCGGTCTGGTGATGGGTTACAGCGCGCGCATGGCCTTCGGCTGCAACGTGGGCGCCTTCCTTGGCGGCATCGCGTCGGCCAGCATGCACGGCTGGGTGTGGTTCGCGCTGGCTTTCGCCGGCTCGATGGTAGGCGTGCGCCTGCGCCAGCGCGTGAGCGCCTGATGGAGACCCGGACATGAATGGAAGACGAATCTTCAGCCTGATCTCCAACCTGTTCTGGGTGCTGGTGGTGGCGCTGATCGCGCTGGACACCGCCAGCAGCAAGGGCAGCCGCGTCGAACCCCCGCCGATCGCGCTCGGCAGCGGACAGGCGGCGAGCGGCGGGCATTGCTCGGGGCGGTGATGTGGTCTTGGCGTTCTTGGGCGATGGCTCAGCGCCTTGCCTTTTCCTGTCGGGGAGTTCATCGCGAGGTCCCCGGCAGGAGCCGCACCGGGCATTCCTTCCGCAGCCTGCGGAACTCGCCGTCGCTGCGCTCGGCTCAGACAGTCCTCGGCTGCTCCAGGAACGCCCGGCACGGCTCCTGCCTGCCCTATTGCCCTAACCGAAGATGTGAAGAACCTCGTTTCAGGCGAGTTCTCCCACACCGCGCAGGCGGTCACCCTCTCGGAGCATGCACGACGCGAGGTCCTGTCCGTGCTGGGTGTTCGTGGAGAGGGCGAGGACTGTCTGAGCCCGAAGGGCGAGTTCCGCAGCCCTCGGAACGAACACCCGGCGCGGACAGGACCGGATTACCAGCACACGCTCAACAGCCACGATTCCGTACCCGAATTAGGCCGAGCTCATCCCCGCCGCCACCAGCCGCCTGATCTCCGGCACGCACGACCCGCACGACGTGCCGCACTTCAGTTTCTCCTGCAGCGCATCGAAATCGTCGCCGCCGGCGATCGCCGCCGCGATGTCGGTCTCGGACACGTTCAGGCAATTGCAGATCACGCGCCCCCTGCCCGTCGCCGCCGCCGGTGGGGCGGACAGCGGCGCCAGCAGCCAGCGACGCAGCTCCGCCGTCGATTGTTGCTCCACCATCACATCGCGCAGCCAGGTGCCCGCCACCGTCTCCCCCGCCAGTCGCAAGCCGACCAGGCGGTCGTCGGCGATCAGCGCGCGCTTGCTGATGCCGCGCCGGGTATCGCTGTAGGACAAGGCATCGTCGGTATCGAGGCCGATCAGCGCATCGAGTTCGGCCAGCCACGCCGCAGGAATCGGCTGGTCGTGTGCGATGCGCATCACCACCGCAGCATTGTCGCGCCCGGCCAACGCCAGCGACGCGTAGGCGAAGCGCTCCAGCCAAGGCACCAGTGCCTCGGCCTGCTCGGCCGCGGCACGCTCGCTGCCTTCCGCGCGCATCAGCAGCATCTGCTGCGGCAGCTCGACCTTGTCGATGCGGATGGCCGCGTGCTTGAGCTCCGGCTGCTTCGAATACGGATCGAAATCACCCGCCATCAGCAGGTTGATGCCGCCCGAGTTGAGCACGTTGCGCCCCCAGTGCATCGCCACGAAGGCCTGGCCCTTGCGCACCTCGCTCGACGCGAAGGCGCGCAGCACGATCTCGCCGCGGCGGCTCTTCACTTTCACCAGCTCGCCTGCGTTCACGCCACGCACCGCCATGTCGTCGGCGTTGAGATCGATGCGTGCCTCATCCACATGGCTGTACAGCCGCGCCACCTTGCCGGTGCGGCTCATGCCGTGCCACTGGTCGCGCAACCGGCCGGTGTTGAGGTGGAGGGGATAGCGTGCATCGACCTTCTCCACGGTGGTCGACTGCACCGGCACGACGAAGCGCGCGCGGCCATCAGCGGTGGGGAAGCGGCCGTCGGCGTAAAGGCGCGCGCGACGGGCCGCGTCGGCGACGTCCGCGCCGGCGGGAAACGGCCACTGCTGCGGCCCGGCGGCATCGAGCAGCGCATAGTCGAGGCCGGTGATGTCAAGGTCGCGGCCGGCGGTGCTCGCCACATGCTCGGCGAAGATCGCCTCCACATCCTCGTAGCCGAACATCGCGGCGGCTTGCGGCTTGCCGATCAGCGGCCCGAGCGCGCGCGCGAAGTCGCACACGATGCGCCAGTCCGGCCGCGCCTCGCCCGGCGGCGGCAGCGCGCGGTGCACATGGGTGATGCGGCGCTCGGAGTTGGTGACGGTGCCCTCCTTCTCGCCCCAGTTGGCGGCCGGCAGCATCAGATCGGCGAAAGGCGCCGTCTCGGTGCTGCGATAGGCCTCCTGCAGCACGACGAATTCGCAGCGCTGCAGCGCCTCGCGCACCACCTCCAGCTCGGGAAGCGACTGCGCCGGGTTGGTGCAGGCGATCCAGACGGCCTTCACCCGCCCCTCGCTCGCCGCGCGGAATAGCTCGACCGCGGTCAGGCCGGGCTGGTCGGGCACGCTATCCACGCCCCACAGCCGGGCGACTTCGGCGCGGTGCTCGGGGTTGGCCATGTCGCGATGCGCCGAGATCAGGTTGGACAGGCCGCCGACCTCGCGCCCGCCCATCGCATTGGGCTGGCCGGTGAGCGAGAACGGCCCGCAACCCGGCCTGCCGATCTTGCCGGTGGCGAGCGACAGCGCGATCAGCGCGGCGCCGTTGTGCGTGCCGTGCGCCGACTGGTTCAGGCCCTGGCACCACAGCGACATCGCCGCCGGCGACCCGCCCCACCAGCGCGCGGCGGTGACGATGTCCTCGGCCTTCACGCCGCACACCTGGGCGGCGACCGCCGGCGTCACGTCGCGCACATGGTCGCGCAGCGCGTCGAAGCCTTCGGTGTGCGCTGCGATGAAGGCGTGATCGACCATACCTTCCCACAGCAGCACGTGCAGCATCGCGTTGTAAAGCCAGATGTCGGTGCCGGGCAGGATCGCCAGGTGCAGGTCGGCAGCCGATGCGGTGTCGGTGCGGCGCGGGTCGACGACGATGATCTTCAGCTCGGGCCTCACCTTCTTCGCATCCTCGATGCGGCGGAAGGCCACCGGATGGGCGTAGGCCGGATTGGCGCCGGCGATCAGGATGCAATCGGCGTAGGCGAAATCCTCGTACGCGCAGGGCGGCGCGTCAGCACCCAGCGTCTGCTTGTAGGCGGCGACCGCGCTCGACATGCACAGGCGCGAGTTGGTGTCGACGTTGTTGCTGCCGATCAGGCCCTTCATCGCCTTGTTGAAGACGTAATAGTCCTCGGTCAGCAACTGGCCGGAGATGTAGAACGCCACCGCGTCGGGGCCGTGCTCGTTGATGACGCCGGCGAAGCGCCGCGCAGCCACGCCGATCGCCTCATCCCAGCTCACCCGCCGGCGCGCCTCGCCCCGCGTGTCGCGCAGCTCGGGGTGAAGCAGGCGGGTCTCGGGACGGGCGGTGAGGTGCAGCGTCGCGCCCTTGGTGCACAGGCGGCCGAAGTTAGCTGGATGCGCGGGGTCGCCACGCACGCCGCTGATGCGCTGGCCGTCGTGCTCGATCAACACGCCGCAGCCGACGCCGCAGTAGGGGCAGGTCGCCCTGGTTTCCATCTTGACTTGCGCGATCGGGATCATGGCTTGGGCTCTTTCTAGTGGCGGCTCAGCAGGTAGATCAGCACGACATTGAGCAGCAGCGACGCGCCGGCGACGATCTTCAACGCCAGGCGCGGATTGCGCTCCACCAGCGGCATGCGGCGGCGGGTGGCGAGCGGGCGGTCGGCGCCGCGCTCGAGCGCGAGCAGGAACTCCTGCGCGGTCTCGAAACGGTCCTTCGAATCGCGTGCGCAGGCCTTCAACAGCACGCTCTCGAGCCACTCCGGGGTGTCCGGGCGGTAGCGCGTGGGCGGAACCGGCGCGCCGAAGTTCGGACGCTGGAACGGTTCGACTTCGCCATAGGGGTACTTGCGCGTCAGCAGCTCGTACAGCGTGACGCCGCAGGCGTAGAGGTCGGACGACTCGCTGGCGGCGCCCCCGGCGAACAGCTCTGGCGCCATGTAGGACGGCGTGCCCGGGTTGTTGATCTCGGCCAGATCCTCGGCGTCGGCAGCGGCCACGCCGAGGTCGAGCAGGCGCAACTGGCCGCTGCGGTCGATATGCACGTTGTCGGGCTTCACGTCGCGATGAACGATGCCCAGGCGGTGCAGCGTGGCAACGCGGCGCAACAGCGCGCGGCCGATCACCACCAGCTCGTGCGGCGGGTAACGATGGCCGCGCGCGAGGCTCGCCTTCAGCGTCTCGCCCTCGTGCCAGCTCATCAGGTAGTAGAGGTGCGCACGCTGCGGGTGGTCGAACACTTGCGGGAAGCCCTGCCCGGGCACGCGGCGCGCGAGCCATTCCTCGCGCAACAAGGCGCTCACCGCCTCGTCGTCGCCCGCGTCCGGCAGCAGGGTCTTCAGCACCAGCGCCTCACGGGTGGCCAGACGGGTGACGCGGTACAGCAGCGTCATGCGCGACTCATGCAGCAGTTCCTCCACGCGCAGGCCGTCGATGACCTCGCCGACTTTCAGCCGCGGCGGCAGCGGCAGCCGCCGGCCGTCGGCGAGGCGGTCGCGCAGGTTGTCGGCGGGCAGCGCCTCGACATTGGCCACCAGTGCGGTGCTGTTGTCGCTGGCGCCGCGGCGCAAGGCTTGCAGCGTCAGCGCCTCGGCGGCCGCCTGGGCGTCGGGCTGCGCATGCAGCACTTCGGCGATGCCTCCGTCGCCGAGCGCGTTCCACACGCCGTCGGTGACCAGCACGAAGCGGTCGCCAGCCTGCAACTCCCCATCGTCATGGTCGACCAGCAGCCGCGCCTCGAGACCGATGGCACGGCGCAGCACATTGTTCAGCTCCGGGTGCTCCCAGGTGTGATCCTCGGTCAGGCGCAGCAGCTCGCCGTCGCGCCAGCGGTAGGCGCGCGAATCACCGACGTGGGCGACGTAATAGCGCCGCCCGCGCAGCACCAGCGCGGTGAGCGTGGTGGCCATCCCGGCGTACTCGCGCGCCTTCGCCGACTGGCCGAGCAGCCAGCGGTTGACGGCGCCGAGCACGGTATCGATGGATTTCTCGACGCCCCAGGTGTGCGGCGTCGAGAAATAGTCGGCGAGCAGGCTGCGTACCGTCTGCTCGGCGGCCTCGCGGCCGTGGGCATGCCCGCCGACGCCGTCGGCCACCGCCAGCAGCATGCCTTTGGCCGCGAGTTCCGCCCCCTCGGGGGTGGCCGCACCGACGAAGTCCTCGTTGCGCGGCCGCGGCCCCTGCTGGCTGGCGTGGCCGAGGCTGACCTGCAGCGACGCGGCCGTGCGCGGCGAGCCGCCCGCAGGCGCCGCCAGCGGTGTCGAAGCGGGGATCTCGATCATCGTGCCCACGGCCTTTCCTCTCGCGCCTGCCGTCGCCGACGCGTCAGATCTTCGCCGCGGTCAGGTGCGCGGCGCCCCAGGTGGTACGCCAGCGCGTCTTCACCGCGGTCAGGCCGATCAGCGCGGTCAGTGCCAGTGCGGCGAAGATCAGGAAGCCCGCCTGGTAGCTGCCGGTCAGTTGCCTGGAGTAGCCGAGAGAGGACGCGAGATAGAAGCCGCCCACGCCGCCGGCCATGCCGACCAGCCCCGTCATGACGCCGATTTCCTTCCTGAAGCGCTGCGGCACGAGCTGGAACACCGCGCCGTTGCCCATACCGAGCGCCAGCATGGCGCCGACGAAGACGACCAGCGCCATCCATGCCTCGGGCAGCCCGAAGCTGACGATCGCCAGGAACACCGCGGCGAGAACGTACATCAGGGTCAGCGACTTCACGCCACCGACGCGGTCGGCCACATTGCCGCCGATCGGCCGCACCAGCGAACCGGCGAACACGCAGCCGGCAGTGAAGAAACCCGCCGTCTTCGGATCCAGCCCGTACTGGGTATTGAAGTAGATCACCAGCGAGGACGCCAGGCCGACGAAGCCGCCGAAGGTCACCGCATAGAAGAACATGAACCACCAGGCGTCCTTGTCCTTCAGCACCTTCAGGTACTCGGCGACGGTCTTCGCCGGCGGCGCATCCGGCGCATCCTTGGCCATGAAGCAGAAGGCGATGAAGACGATCACCAGCGGGATCAGGGCGAGGCCGAACACGTTCGTCCAGCCGAAGCTCATGGCGAGGCCGGGCGCGAACAGGGCGGCGAAGGCGGTGCCCGAGTTGCCCGCGCCGGCGATGCCCATCGCCGTGCCCTGGTGCTCGGGCGGATACCAGCGCGACGCCAGCGGCAGCGCGGCGGCGAAGGACGCGCCGGCGACACCGAGGAAACCGCCCAGCACCAGCACCTCGGCGTAGGAATGCACGCCGGCCAGCCAGGCGTAGGCGAGCGCGGCGATGACGATGACCTGGCCGATGATGGCCGCCTTCTTCGGCGACAGGCGATCGACCAGCACGCCCATCACCAGGCGCAGCAGCGCACCGGCCAGCACCGGGGTGGCGACCATGAGGCCCTTCTGCGCATGCGACAGGCCGAGATCGGAGGCGATGCCCACCGCAAGCGGGCCGAGCAGCACCCACACCATGAAGGCGAGGTCGAAATACAGGAAGGCGGCGAGCAGCGTGGGCGTATGGCCGGCCTGCAGGAAGGATTTCTTGTCCATGGGGAGAGCTCCGGTTGGGGAAGGGGAAACCGTCTTGGTCGCGCTCAGACCTTCAGCCGTACCTGGCCATCGGCCACGGTGACGTCTAAGGCGCGCGTGCAGCCGACATCGGGCGCCACCGCCTCGCCGCTGGCGAGTTCGAACTTCCAGCCGTGCAGCGGGCAGGTGACCTGACGGCCATGGACGATGCCCTGCGACAGCGGCCCGGCCTTGTGCGCGCAGCGGTCCTGCAGCGCGAACACCTCGTCCTCGGCATTGCGGAACACGGCGATGTCGCCCTGCGCCGAATGCACCACGCGCGCGCCCAGCACCGGAATGTCCTGCAGCGCGCAGATCGTCTTCCAGTCGCCGGCAGCCTCCGTGGCCACCGGCAGCTTCTCGAGTTCGGTTGTCATCATCTTGCTCAGGCTTCCAGGGTTTCGAACTGGCGGCGCAGGGGCGCGGCGGCATCGTCGGCGCAACGTTCCGCCCACGGGTCCTTGTAGTCCTGCACCGCGAACAGCAGGCGGCCATACAGGGCCTTACGGTTATCCGCGTCTTCGACGACGAGCTTCTTCACATGCTCGAGGCCGACGCGATGCACGTAGTGCACGGTGCGCTCGAGGTAGAAGCCCTCCTCGCGGTAGAGCTGCAGGAAGGCGGCGGAGTATTCCCTGACCTCCTCGCTGGTCGAGACCTTGCACAGGAACTGTGCGACCTCGGTCTTGATGCCGCCGTTGCCGGCGACGTAAAGCTCCCAGCCCGAATCGACGCCGATCACGCCCACGTCCTTGATGCCCGATTCCGCGCAGTTGCGCGGGCAGCCGGACACGGCGAGCTTGACCTTGTGCGGGCTCCACATGCCGAACAGCATCTTCTCGAGATCGACGCCCATCGCCATCGAGCGCTGCGTGCCGAAGCGGCAGTGCTCCGAGCCGACGCAGGTCTTCACTGTGCGGATGCTCTTGCCGTAGGCGTGGCCCGAGGCCATGCCGAGGTCCTTCCACACCTTGGGCAGGTCCTCGCGCTTGATGCCGAGGAGATCGATGCGCTGGCCGCCGGTCACCTTCACCGTCGGGATCGCGTATTTGTCCGCGACGTCGGCGATGCGGCGCAGCTCGTCCGGCGTGGTGATGCCGCCGAGCATGCGCGGCACCACCGAATAGGTGCCGTCCTTCTGGATGTTGGCGTGCGAGCGCTCGTTGATGAAGCGGCTCTGCGGGTCGTCCTGCGCCTCGTGCGGCCAGGTCGAGATCAGGTAGTAGTTCAGCGCCGGCCGGCAGGTGGCGCAGCCATTGGGCGTCTTCCACTCCATGAAGGCCATGGCGTCGGGAATCGTCAGCAGCTTGTGCTGGCGGACCGCCTTGCGCACGTCGCCGTGCGACAGGTCGGTGCAGGCGCACACCGGCTTGTCGTATGCGCTGACCGCCTGGTAGGCACCACCCACGGTGGAGGCAAGGATCTGCTCCACCAGGCCGGTACAGGAGCCGCAGGAAGACGCCGCCTTGGTGTGCTTTTTCACCTCGTCGAGCGAGAACAGGCCCTTTTCCTTGATCGCCTTGACGATGGTGCCCTTGCACACGCCGTTGCAGCCGCAGACTTCGGCGGTGTCGGCCATCGCCACCGCCTTGTTCTCGCCCTTGTGGCCGGCATCGCCCAAATGGTTCTGGCCGAACATAAGGTGATCGCGGATCTCGTGGATGTCCTGGCCATCCTTCATCAGCTGGAAGTACCAGGCGCCGTCCGCGGTGTCGCCGTACAGCACCGAACCGACGATGCGGTTGTGCTTGATCACGATGCGTTTGTAGACGCCGCCCTGCCGGTCGTGCAGCACGATGTCCTCGGTGTCCGGCCCGCCCGAGAAGTCGCCGGCAGAGAACACATCGATGCCGGTCACCTTGAGCTTGGTGGACGTCACCGACCCCTGGTAGCGGCCGATGCCGAAGTTGGCGAGGTGGTTGGCGCACACCTTGCCCTGCTCGAACAGCGGCGCCACCAGGCCATATACCGTGCCGCGATGCGCGACACACTCGCCCACCGCGTAGATGCGCGGGTCGGTCACCGTCTGCAGCGTGTCCGAGACGTGGATGCCGCGCACCCGGCCGCTGCCGCAGTAGATGCCGGCCGCCTCGGCCAGCGCGTAGTTGGGGCGGATGCCGGCGGCGACGACGACGAGGTCGGCGGGAATCTCTGTGCCGTCCCTGAAGCGCACCGCGCACACGCGAGCGCCCTCCTCCCCTTCGCCCGCCACCAGCGCCTCGGTCTGGCGCGCGAGCAGGAACTTCATGCCCCTGGCCTCGAGCGAGGCCTGCAGCATGTCGGCGGCAGCCTTGTCGAGCTGGCGCTCCATGATCCAGTCGGCCAGGTGCACCACGGTGACGTCCATGCCGCGCAACATCAGGCCATTGGCGGCCTCCAGCCCGAGCAGGCCGGCGCCGATCACCACCGCGTGCCTGTGGCGGCCCGCCGCTGCGATCATCGCCTCGGTGTCGGCGATGTCGCGGTAGCCCAGCACACCGGACAACTCCTTGCCGGGAATCGGCGGAATGAAGGGAACAGAGCCCGTGGCGAGCAGCAGGCGGTCGTACTCGGCCTCGATGACGCTGCCGTCCTCGGCCTCGGCGATAACCTTGCGCCTGACGCGATCGATCTTCGTGACCTTCCTGCCGGCGTGCAGCGTGATGCCGTTGTCGCGGTACCAGTCGAGATCGTTGAGCATGATCTCGGGCAGGCTCATTTCGCCGGCGAGCACCGGCGACAGCAGGATGCGGTTGTAGTTGCCGTGCGGCTCGGCGCCGAACACGGTGACGTCGTACAGGTCGGGCGCGAGCTTCAGCAGCTCTTCGATCGTGCGCACTCCGGCCATGCCGTTGCCGACGAGGACGAGTTTCTGTTTCTTCATGGCGGCTCCACTACTCAAGAGGCAATAAAAAACGGCGTTCGCCATTCCGGGGCTTCGCGGAAACCCCTCGATGGCGGACGCCGTTGTCCGCATGCTCTGCATCAAGCACTGCACCGAAGCGTCGTTGCCCCGGCTGATGAATAATCTAAAGCAGGATCCATGCCAGAATTCGTAAATAACTGCAAGCCATTGTTATCAATAAATAAAAATCCGCCTATCCGGGATCTGGCAGCAACATCGGGCATCGGCCGGGGCACCCCTCTGGTGCATCCCTCCGCATGCTGCACCACAACATTGCAGGCACGGGCGGCTCCGTCGCGACGCAGCGGAAAAGCAATCCGGGCAGCGGGCCGCCACTGCGGCCGGCTGCCCGGCGGCGGCACGAACGACGTTCAAGCGGCGTGACGCAATGCATCCCCCTCGAGGAAGGCCGCGATCCGCGCGCGTAGCTCGGCGCACTGGATGTCCTGCGCAAGAAGGTGGCGATCGCGCGGATGCGCGCGGTTCAGCTCGAGCACGGCATGCACGCTCACTCCCGGGCCGCGGCTCAGCATCACCACGCGGTCGCTCAGCAGCACTGCCTCGTCGGCGTCATGCGTCGCGATCACCATCGTGGTGCCGGTCGTGGCGCGAATCCGCATCAGCTCTTCCTGCAGGTTGGCGCGCGTGAGACCGTCGAGGGCGGCGAAGGGATCGTCCAGCAACAGCATGCGCGGCTGCATCGACAAGGCGCGTGCCAGACCGACGCGCTGCTTCATGCCCGCCGAGATCTCGTGCGGAAAGCGGATCTCGGCGTGGGTGAGGCCGACCTGGGCCAGCGCGTCGTGCGTGCGCTGCTTGAGCCTGGGCTTGCCCTCGCGGCTGCCGAACACCCGCTCGACCGCCATATAGACGTTGTCGAAGCAGGTCAGCCAGGGCAGCAGGGCATGGTTCTGGAACACCAGCGCGCGATCGGGGCCAGGGCCGGCAACCGCGCGGTCATTGCACAGGATCACGCCGCTGGTGGGCCGGGCCAGGCCGGCGATCAAGGCGAGCAGCGCCGACTTGCCGCTGCCCGCCGGGCCGACCAGGCCGATGCATTCGCCCTCCTCGATGTCGAGCGTGATGTCGCGCAGCGCCGCCAGGGTGCCGTTCTTCGTGTCGAACGTCTGGCCGACGTTGTCGATGCGCACGATCTTCTTCATGTTGCCGTCTCCTCTCTCAACGCGCTCGCCGCGGCAGGCGGCGGTGCGGATGTCGCCATTCGGATGTCACCATTCGCAGGAAGCGAAAACGGCGTCCATCCCTGCCCGCAGGCCAGGCCCGCCGGGGTGGGATGGACGCCGTTGTCCACTGCAGCGATGTGTGGCCGGGCCTGCGCCCGCCTGCAGGCGGGCCGTCCTTGGCCCGTCTCGACGCGGATCAACGCACCATCCGTGCCAGCTCGCCGGAAGCCCCCGATCCGCAACGAGGAGGCCGATACCGCGTGACCGGGGGCTGCGCATCGCACCGCTGCAGTGCGGCCAGGGTGTGGCCTCGCACAGGACTGGGGCGCGGCAAGCCGTGCCGCCACGCCGCTGACGCCTGCCCTGCTCAGGCCCTGGGCGGCAGCAGATCGGACATGTCCAGCAGCGCACGCGCGACGTCGACGAGGCGGCGTCCCTGGTTCATCGCCGTCTGCCGCAGCAGGCGGTAGGCCTCGTCCTCGCCGACACCGTGATGCGCCATCAGCAGCCCCTTGGCACGCTCGACGAACTTGCGCTCGTCCAGCGCGGCACGCACGGCGGTCAGCTCGTCGCTCACCTGCTGCAGCCGACGCGACTGCATCTGCAGGGTGTCGACGATCGATCGGGTCAGGCGCGGCCCCAGGGCTTGCGTCGCCAATGCCCCGGCCGCCCCGCCACCGCCCGCCTCGCTGCCAGGCTCACCGCCGACCTGGCCATCGGCCTCGCTTGCCGCGCGCGGCAATCCCGGCAGTTCCGCGGCGACCGCCGACAGCGTGACGAGCAGCCCCTGCTGATCGTCCAGTTCCGCGCGCACGGCGGCCATGCGGCGCGCGCATTCGTCCTTGAGATCCTGGGCCAGGTAGCCTTCGGCGCGGTGGATCAGGTCGAGCCGCTGCGAACAGCAGGCGAACCAGTCGTCAGCCATCTCGCGGTCCAGCCCGGCACCCGACAGGGAAGACATCAGCCTGCGCCGGAAACGCTCGAGCTCGGTCAGCGGCATCACCGCCTCAAGCGCGCGCCACTGGCGCAGGCAGGTGGCGGTGCTGAACTCCTCGAAGCGGCGCAGGCACTGGTCCTGCGCCTCGATCAAGCCCGCCACGGCCTGCGCTGCCCCGGCATCCATGTGCCCCGTCGCGAAGGCCACCGCACCGGCGGCCCGTTCCTGCCCGGCGAACTCCTTGCCCTGCATCAGGTTGAACATCGACACCAGCAGCCGCGATACGGCAGGATCGACGGCGATGTCGGCCGCCTCGAAGACCAGCGCCAGCAAGGCAGAGACGACGCGCGTATAGCGCTGGGTCGCCTCCGCGGCACCGCAGCGCCGCGCGCCGACCTGCCCCCGCAGCTCGGCCAGGCCGCCCAGCGCATGCAGCGCCATGGCGATGCGGGTGAACAGCCGCGCACCGCCACCCGAAGCCGGACCGGCATCCGGCGCGAGCCCGTCGAGGAGACGGCACACCGCCTCCTCGGCCACCTGCGTCGCCGCCACGTGACGAGCACACAGCGCCTCGAAGCGACCGTCCGGCGAGGCAAGATGCAAGCTGGCGGTCCCGCGCTCGCCCTGCAACTGATGGACGAGCTCGCCCAGTGCCTGGACCAGGTCGCAACTCAGCGCGAGTTGCTCGAGGTCGCGAATTTCGCAGTGCCTGGCTGCAACCAGGAAGGTGATCGCCGATTTCATTCAGTCCTGCCTGCTGTTGCGAGAATGCGCGGCGGAAGACACCGCGCTGATCGTGCAAGCAAGAGCCATGCAAGCCCGCCGGCGGGACATCTCGGGCAGCCGCTCCCGGGGCGCAGCGCCCGCCAGAGGCAACGTACGTTCAGCCTTGGCTGCGGAGGGCGGCGATACGCGCCAGCAAGTCGGTGGCACACGGTCCGCTGCGCAGTGCGGCGCGGTGCACCTGAACCAGGTTTGCGCCGGCCCGCAGGCGCGCACGCGCCTCAGGGACAGAATCGATGCCGCCGACGCTGACGAGACCGATTGCGGGTCCCACCGCTTCGCGCAGTTCGGCCAGCCGACGGCAGACGCCCGCAGCCGCGCCTTCCGCCGACACGAGCAGCCCGTCCGCGCCGGCGGCCACGAAGCGGCACGCCAGCGCGGCCCGTCCAGCGGGCTCGATCCACGTCGCCGGCAGCTTCACCACCAGCGCCAGCCTTCGCGCACGGACGAGGCGTGCGCAACGGGCAGACAGCGCCGCGACGAGATCGGCGAATTCCGCCGCGGCGGGACCTCCCCGCCCGGGATTGAGCACCACATAGTCCGCGCTGCGGTGCCATGCGCGGACTGCTCGCCAGTACGCCGTCCCCGCCTCGGCCCAGTCGAGCCCGGGCGGCTTCGCCAGGCTGAGGCCATGGAGCGCGGCCGGTCCGCTTCCTGCGGCGAGAAGCGGTCGACCGGCGTCCACATGCGTGCCCGCATGCGCCAGCGGATGCAGCGGCAGCGGCTGGGCGGACGTCGTCCAGTGGCTGCCCGTCTCGACCGCGCCCAGGCCGAGCGCCGCGCCGCTGCGCAGCAGGTAGCCATGACGGTCGAGTCCGGCGGCAAGGATCAGCGGCGAGGCGAACACGAGCCGCATCACCCGCACCGGCACATCCCGACCTGCCGCAGCTCCATCGCCATGCCGGCGGCAGGCCCCAACTTCAGCCGCCTGCAGCTCATCGGCAGCCCTCGCAAGCCGCTGCACCGTCCACCGGCTGCGCAATGCCGTGCGGCTCAAGGGACTGATCATGCCCCCGCCCGCGCGACGCTCCGCGCCCGGGGCGCAGCCTGCCGGCGAGCGTGAGCGACGATGAAGTCGGCCAGCGCCTCCACCGCCGAATCCGCCATGCCGTGATAAAGGCTGACGCGCACGCCGCCGACGTCGGGATGGCCGCGCAGGTCACGCAGGCCCGCCGCCTCGGCCGCCGTGATGAAGGCCGCCGTGCTCGCGGCGTCGGCCAGCTGGAAGCAGGGATTGACCGCCGAACGCCAGGCGGGCGCGATGGGCTGTCGATACTCGCCGCCATGGGCATTGCCGTCATCGAGCGCTGCCTGCAGCAGCGTGTGGCGCCGGGCGAGGCGCGCCGCCATCGCCGGCACGCCGCCTTCGTCCTCGATCCAGTGCAGCATGCGGTGCGCGACGAAGACCGGCAGCACCGGCGGCGTGCACAGGCGCGAATCGGCCGCCGCCAGCGCCGCGTAGTCATGCACCCGCGGCGTGCAGCCCTGCGCGCGGCCCAGCAAGGCGCGCCGCACGATGACCAGCACGAGGCCGGGCGTGCCGGTGGTCTTCTGCAGGCCGGCGTAGACCAGGCCCAGGCGCGTCCAGTCGAGCGGCCGCGTCAGCAGGTCGGAGGTCATGTCCGCCGCCAGCGGCAACGCGACCTCGGGCCAGGCCGCGAAGCGCAGGCCGTCGGCCGTCTCGTTGCTGGTGAAGTGTGCGTAGGCGTGGCGTCCGGCCGGCACCTCGATGCGCAGGCGCGGGGAGCCGTCGGCGGCCGGCACCGGGCAAGCCTGCCCCGGCAGCGCATCCGCGTCGACCTCGCCTTGCTCCTCGCCGCGCGCGTCGGTGCCGACAACCGTCACCTCGCCGTAGCGCCGCGCTTCGGCGATGGCGCGCCGCGACCAGTGGCCGCTGTCGAGGTACAGGGCGCGCGGCGCGGCGGCTTCGCCGTCCTCGCCCAGCAGGTTCATCGGCAGCAGCGCGAACTGCGCGCTCGCGCCGCCGGCCATGAACAGCACCGCGAAATCGTCGGAAATGGCGAGCAGGCGACGCAGGCATGCCTCGGTCTCCGCCTGCAGGCTGCGGTAGGCGGCGGAGGTGAAAGGCAGGCTCAGGATGGTCCCCGGCCCGGGCCGGCAGGCCGCGGCCACCTCGCCTGCCACACGCGCCGGCAGCGGGCCTGCCGCGGCCGAGAAGCTGTAGCCCGGCAGCGCCCGCCAGGCAGCGAAGGCTTCAGGAAAACAGTGCGAGGCCATGCGCGCCGGCGCCCATGAAGAACAGCACCGGGATCGACAGCATGGTGTTTACCCGCGCCGCCAGGAAGGTGATGCGCGAGCAGCGCAGGCGCTCCTCCAGCGGCGCCGGCACGAAGCCGAGCACCCGCTTCTGGTGCGGCCACAGCACGAACCACAGGTTGCAGACCATGACCACCGCCAGCCAGATACCGACGCCGAGCGGCGCCAGGCTGCCCTGCAGGGTCAGCGCGCTGCCCAACCAGCCGCGCGCCCACAGGATCGCCAGGCCGCTGCCGAGCACGACCAGCGAGGCGTAGCGGAAAGTGCCGTGCTCGCGCTGCATCAGGGCGCGCTGCCGCGGGCTGTCGGGGTCGGACAGGTCGTCCGCGGTCAGCGCCACATAGCGCGAGCGGGTGACGGCGGTGGCGTAATTGTGGCCCACCCAGACCAGCGCGCCGAGGAAGTGCAGCCAGCGCGCCGCCACTTCGAGCAGGACATCCATGGCGGCGCTCCTCAGGACAGCAGGCGCAGCATCAGCGCCAGCACCGCGGTCAGCGCCAGGCCGAGGGCGACGGTGAAGGCCGAGGAGTCGAACAGGCGCAGCAGGGCGTCAGACATGATCGACCTCCACGCGCGCGGCGCCGCTGCCGCAACCCGTCCCGGCGCCGCCGCCACCCTGGCCGCCCTGGGCCAGCCGGCGCGAGTTGCCGTCGTTGCGCATCACCAGCGGCTGCACCTTGCGCCCGGGAGCGTGTGCCCGCGCGATCGCCTCGCCGATCAGGTGGTGGTGCGGCGAGCGCGAGCAGGCGGGATCGGTGTTCGCCGCGTCGCCGGTCATCAGGAAGGCCTGGCAGCGGCAGCCGCCGAAGTCCTTCTCCTTCTCGTCGCAACTGCGGCAGGTCGGGCTCATCCACGCATCGCCGCGAAACTTCTCGAAAGTGGGCGATTCGTTCCACAGCCAGGCCAGGCTGTTGTCGCGCACGGTGGGGAATTCCAGCCCCTGGATGATGCGCGCCTCCTGGCAGGGCATGGCAGCGCCGTCGGGCGCGATGGTCAGGTGGATCGACCCCCAGCCGTTCATGCACGCCTTGGGCCGGCCTTCGTAGTAGTCGGGAATGACGAAGTAGATCGTCATGCGATCGCCCAGGCGCTCGCGTGCGGCCTGCACCTCGCGCTCGGCGGCGGCGATCTGCTCGCGCGTCGGCAGCAGCTCGTCGCGATTGACCATCGCCCAGTTGTAGTACTGGATGTTGGCGAACTCGAGATAATCCACGCCGATCTGCTCGGCCAGCGCCAGGATGTCGGCGACCTGGCCGATGTTGTGGCGGAACACCGGCACGTTGAGCACCATCGGGAAGCCCTGGGCCTTGATCTGATGCGCGACCTTCAGCTTGAGGTCGAAGGCGCGCGCGCCGACCAGGGTGTCGGTGAGTTCGCGATCGCTCGACTGCAGCGAAAGCTGGATCTGGTTCAGCCCGGCGGCCTTCAGTGCGGCGAGACGCTCTTCGGTGAGCCCCACGCCCGAAGTGATCAGGTTGGTGTAGTAGCCCAGCGCGCTGGCGTCGGCGACGAGCTCTTCCAGGTCGTCGCGCAGCAAGGGTTCGCCGCCGGTGAAGCCGAGCTGCAGCGCGCCCAGCTCGCGGCCTTCGCGCATCACGCGCTTCCATTCCGCGGTGGAGAGCTCAGCCTCGCCGTCACGCGCGTAATCGACCGGGTTGCTGCACCACGGGCACTTCAGCGGGCAGCGGTAGGTCAGCTCGAGCACCAGCCACAGCGGCTTGCCCTGCCCGTCAAGCCTGACGACGGATCCATCCTTTGGCACGGAACACCTCCAGGAATTTATAGACGCCTTCCGTGACGCGTTCGTCGTCGCCGGGATAGCGCTGCTGCAGTTCGCCGACCAGGTCGGCGACGGTGCGGTGACCGTCGCAGCGCGCGATGATGTCGCCGGCGGTCTGGTTGAGCTTGACGATGCCTTCCGGGTAGAGCAGGACATGCGCGTCCTGCGTCGGCTCCCAGCGGAACAGGTACATCGGGTTGAGCACGTAGCGATCGCCGGCGGCGGGCGGGCTCGGGGCGGTGATGTCGGTCATGCGGGCATCCGTTCCGTTTGCACGGGGAGGTGCCGAGGCGGGCGGTGCGGCGCGCACCGCGGACAGGCCCGGTGCGGTGCGCCGGGCCTGCGCGCCTCAACGTACGTACACGTAGGCGGTCACCTCGAAGCCGAGGCGGATGTCGCAATAGGCGGGGTCGATCCACTGCATGGTGAGTCTCCTGGTTGCGGTTGAAGATGAACCGCCCGGGTGGCCGGTTCGGACTCATCTTCCGCTCGGGGAGACATGGCAGGATCAGCGCAATCGGGGTTTGCGCATCGAGGAAGGAAGGAACGCGAGCTGGCGAAAATCATGATTCTCGCCAGCTCGAGCGCGCCCGTTGACGTGAGTCAACACGGCACATCGCCGCTTCTGGCTGCCGGCGGAAGTGCGCAGCATCGCGCTGCGCACCGGCGGAGGATCTCAGCGGCGCTGGCGGCGCGCCTCGAACAGGCAGATGCCGCTCGCCACCGACACGTTGAGGCTCTCGACCGTGCCGTGCATCGGGATCTGCGCCAGCTCGTCGCAGGTTTCTCGGGTGAGCCGGCGCAGGCCGTCGCCTTCGGCGCCGAGCACCCAGGCGATGGGCACTTTCTGGTCGATGTCGTAGAGGGATTTTTCCGCTTCGCCGGCCGCGCCCACCACCCAGATGCCGGCGTCCTGCATCTCGCGCAGCGCGCGCGCCAGGTTGGTGACCGTGACGTAAGGCACGGTGTCCGCCGCACCGCTGGCGACCTTCACCGCGGTGGCATTGAGCCCCACTGCACGGTCCTTGGGCGCGACCACCGCATGCGCGCCAGCAGCGTCGGCGACGCGCAGGCAGGCGCCGAGGTTGTGCGGATCCTGCACGCCGTCGAGCACGAGGATCAGCGCGTTCTCGTCCAGGCTGTCGAGCACGTCGGCAAGCTTGAGTTCGCGCCGCGTCGCATCCACCCGGGCGACGACGCCCTGGTGGCGGCGGGTGCCGACCATGGCGTCGAGCCGCTCGCCCTCGCTGGCCGTCAGGCGTACGCCGGCCGCCTCGGCCAGCGCGACGAACTTCCTCACCCGCACGTCCTTGCGGTCGCCGGACAGGTAGACCTCGAACACCGATTCGGGCGCCTGGCGCAGTTTGGCCGACACCGCGTGGAAGCCGTAGATCAGGCGCGAGCCGCCGGTGTGACCTGAGGACGGAGCGTGTTCGGGAGTCTTAGCCACGTCGGGAATCCTTTGCCGGTTTCTTGCCGGCGGAACGCGCCGCCGGCGTGGAGGTGCGCGATTCTACCGGCTCGGCGCGCGCCGCGGGCTTGCGCCGCGAAGCGGCAGGTTTTTCGACCGGCTGAACGGCGGCCTCGGGCGCCGGCGCGACGGCCTTCTTGCGTCCGCGCGTGCTCGCCCTGGTCGCCGGCTCTGCCGGCGTTGCAGGTTCGATCTGCGCGGGCTGCGCCGGCCGCGCGGCCGGCAAGGGGCCCTCGACCAGGCGGAAGTCGATCTTGTTGGTCTCCATGTCCACTCGCACCAGTTGCACCTTCAGCCGGTCCGACAGGCGGAACTGCTTGCCGGTGCGCTCGCCCAGCATGGCATGGCGGGTCTCGTCGTAATGGAAGTAGTCGCTGCCGAGATCGGAGATGTGCAGCAGGCCTTCGATGAAGATGTCATCGAGCGCGACGAACAGGCCGAACGGCACCACCGCCGACACGCTGCCGGTGAATTCCTCGCCGACACGGTCCTGCATGAAATAGCACTTGAGGAAAGCGACCACGTCGCGCGTGGCATCGTCGGCGCGGCGCTCGGTCATCGAGCAGTGCAGGCCGATGTCGTCCCAGTTGCCCGGACGATACTGCTCGCCCGCCAGCGCCGCCTTGATGCCGCGATGCACCAGCAGGTCGGGGTAGCGGCGGATCGGCGAGGTGAAATGCGTGTAGGCCTCGTAGGCCAGCCCGAAGTGGCCGACGTTGTCCGGGCTGTACATCGCCTGCTTGAGCGAGCGCAGCATCACCGTCTGCAGCAGTTGCGCGTCGGGGCGGTCCTTCACCTTCTCGAGCAGCTTGGCGTAGTCCGATGCGCGCGGCTCGTCGCCGCCACCCAGGCCGAGGCCGAACTCGGCGAGGAATTCGCGCAGCTTGGCGAGCTTGTCCTCTGAGGGCGCGTCATGGATACGGTACAGCGCCGGATGTTCGCGCTTGGCGAGGAAGTCGGAGGCGCACACGTTGGCGGCGAGCATGCACTCCTCGATCAGCCGGTGCGCGTCGTTGCGCACTTCCGGCACGATCTGCGCGATCTTGCCGTTGTCATCGAAGATCATGCGCGTCTCGGTCGTCTCGAAGTCAATCGCGCCACGCTTGGCGCGCGCCTTGAGCAGCACGCGGAACAGCTTGTCGAGGTTCTCCAGGTGGGGCAGCAGCGCGGCCAATTCCTCGCGCGCGGCGGCGTCCTGCTGGTACAGCGCCGCCGCCACCTTGGTGTAGGTCAGCCGCGCATGCGACCAGATCACTGCCGGATAGAAGCGATAGGCCTTGATGTCGCCCGTCATGGAGATGCTCATGTCGGCCACCATGGCCAGACGCTCGACCTGCGGGTTCAGCGAGCACAAGCCGTTGGAAAGCTTCTCGGGCAGCATCGGGATCACCCGGCGCGGGAAGTACACCGAGTTGCCGCGGTCGTAGGCGTCCTGGTCGAGCGGCCCGCCGGCCGCCACATAGTGCGACACGTCGGCAATCGCCACCACCAGCCGGTAACCGCGGCCCTGGCGCTCGCAATACACCGCATCGTCGAAGTCCTTCGCCGTCTCGCCGTCGATCGTGACCAGCGGCAATGCGGTCAGGTCCTCGCGGCCGCCCCAGTCCTTCTTGCGCACCTTCAGCGGCAGCTTGCGCGTCTCGGCCTTCGCCTCGGAGGAGAACTCGAACGGCAGATCGTGCTTGCGCAGCGCGATCTCGATCTCCATGCCGGGGTCGGCATAGTTGCCGAGCACCTCGACGATGCGACCGATCGGCTGGGCGTACTTGGTCGGCTGCTCGACCAGCTCGACGGTGACCACCTGCCCGGCCTGCGGCTTCTTGCCTCCCGGCGCGATCAGGATGTCCTGCGCCAGGCGCCGGTTCTCCGGCACCACGATCATCACGCCATGCTCGTTCAGCACGCGGCCGACGACGCGCTTGTTGGCACGCTCGAGCACCTCGACGATGCGGCCTTCCGGCCGGCCGCGGCGATCGACGCCCGAGATGCGCACGATGGCACGGTCGCCGTGCAGCACTTCGCGCATGTCGCGGGCTCCGATGAAGATGTCGGGCCCGCCGTCGTCGCGGCGCAGGAAGCCGAAGCCGTCGGGGTGGCCCTCGACCCGTCCCTTGATCAGGTCGGCCTTGTCGGGCAGCAGGTAGGCGTCGCGGCGGTTGCGGATGAGCTGCCCATCGCGCTCCATCGCACGCAGCCTGCGGTCGAAGTGCTCCAGTTCGTGAGGCTGGATGTCCAGCGCCTCGGCCAGTGCGGGGAATGGCATCGGCACGCCGCGGTCGGCCAGGATGTCCAGGACGTATTCCCGGCTGGGCAGCGGCTGCTCGTATTTCTGCGACTCGCGCTCGAAATGCGGATCGGCAAGCCGCGTGCCGCTCAGCCGCGGCCTCGGGGCCTTCGCTGCGCCGTGGCCGGCGGATTTGCCTGTTGCGGACGTTTCTTTGGTTCTTTTCTTGTGATTCATTGACATTCTTCTAGTTGTGCTTATAATGCGCGGCTCTTGCCCAGATGGCGGAATTGGTAGACGCACTAGTTTCAGGTACTAGCGCCGCGAGGCGTGGAGGTTCGAGTCCTCTTCTGGGCACCAGTTTCACAGGAAAGCCGCTCTTCGGAGCGGCTTTTTTGTTTCCATTGCCCGATGGAGCTCGATCCGGATTCGTCCGCCCACGCGGCGGCGCGGTGTCGCAAATCTGCGCTGAAAAACCCCTTTCCTCCCGCAAGCGCCTTTGCTATTATGCGCGTCCCTGCCCAGATGGCGGAATTGGTAGACGCACTAGTTTCAGGTACTAGCGCTGCGAGGCGTGGAGGTTCGAGTCCTCTTCTGGGCACCAGTTTCAGGGAAAAGCCGGCGATCAGCCGGCTTTTTTCGTTTACCGACCCGACGGGCACTCCGTTGGAGTCGATGATTGCGACCGTGCGCATCCTGTCGCCGCAGCGACTCGATCTCCGGCCTGGAGCAGACCGGCGCAGCCTGCAGCGCGATGCAACTGCCACCGCGCAGCGCCCTGCTGCCTGCCCGTGATGCGCTCGATCGATGATGCCGTTCAGACGCCGAACGGATGACGACGCAGGATGGTCTCGTCGCGCTCCGGACCGGTCGAGATGACGTCGATGGGAATCTCGCAGATCTCCTCGATGCGGTGCAGATAGGCGCGCGCCTCGGGCGGCAGCGCATCCCAGCTCTGCGCGCCGAAGGTCGTGCCGCTCCAGCCGGGCATCGTCTCGTAGATCGGCTCGCACGCGGTGACCTCTTCCGAGCCCATCGGCAGCAGGTCGATGCGCCTGCCGTTGAGCAGGTAGCCGGTGCAGAGCTGCAGCTCCTCGATGCCGTCGAGCACGTCGAGCTTGGTGATGCACAGGCCGGTGACGCCGTTGATGATGATCGAGCGCTTGAGCGCGGCGAGGTCGAGCCAGCCGCAGCGGCGCTTGCGCCCGGTGACGGTGCCGAACTCGCGGCCCTTGGTCGACATCTGCTCGCCGGGCGTACCCTTGGTCTCGATGTCGAGCTCGGTCGGAAACGGGCCGCCACCCACGCGCGTGCAATAGGCCTTGGTGATGCCGAGCACATAGTGCAGACGACCCGGTCCGACGCCCGAACCCGCCGCTGCCTGACCCGCAACGCAATTGCTCGAGGTGACGAAGGGATAGGTGCCGTGGTCGATGTCCAGCAACGTGCCCTGCGCGCCTTCGAACAGCAGCGAACCGCCGGACTTGTTGATCGCATACAGCTCGGCCGACACGTCGGCCACCATCGGCAGCAGCTCCTCGGCATCGGCCATCGCCTGGTCGAACACCGGCTGGAATTCCACCGGCTCGGCACCCAGGTGCTGGGTCAGCACGAAGTTGTGGTACTCGAGGTTGGCCTTCAGCTTTTCCGCGAAACGCTCGCGATCGAACAGGTCGTACACGCGCAGCGCGCGGCGCGCAACCTTGTCCTCGTAGGTCGGGCCGATGCCCTTGCCGGTAGTGCCGATCTTGTCGCAGGCGGCCTTGACGTCCTCGCGCGCGCGGTCGAGCGCGCTGTGGCAGCCGAGGATCAGCGGGCACCCCGGGCTGACGCGCAGGCGATCGCGCACCTTGATGCCGCCGGCTTCCAGGGTGCGGATCTCGGCGAGCAGGTGGTGTGCATCGAGCACCACGCCATTGCCGATGAAGCAGGCCACGCCCTCACGCACAATGCCCGACGGCACCAGATTCAGCTTGTATTCGGTCTGGCCGACGACCAGCGTGTGGCCGGCGTTGTGCCCGCCCTGGAAGCGCACCACGCCCCTGGCGTGATCGGTCAGCCAATCGACGATCTTGCCCTTACCCTCGTCGCCCCACTGGGTGCCGACGACCACGACGTTCTTTGACATTGCCTCAATCTCCGTTTAGCGGCTCGACCGTCCATCGGCCGTCGCGCAACACAAGCTTCCGGTCGCAGCCGGCTTCGTTCCATGTTCCATCATGGCCGGGCAGCGCGATCACGACGACTTCGCCGTCCGCGCGAAGCTCCGCAACCCGGGACCGCAGCACCGCATCATCGGCCAGCGGCGCCAGGATTCCGCCCGTGGATTGGCTCCGCGGCAGGCGCCAGACCAGCTCGCGCAAATCGAGGCTGAAACCGGTCGCCGGGCGCGCTCGCCCGAAAGCCGCACCGACGCGGTCGTAGCGGCCACCCAGCGCGAGTGCCGCCGGCGAGCCGCCGCCGTACGCCGCGAACACGACGCCGCTGTGATAGTGATAGCCACGCAGATCCGCCAGATCGAAACTGATCGGCAGATCACCCAGCGCCCGCGCGAGCACGCGCAGTTCCTCCAGCGCGACGACGATCTCCGGATCGCGCGGCAGCCGCGCCGCGGCGCGCTCCAGCACGTCGGGCCCGCCGTAGAGTTCGGGCAGCGCCAGCAGCGCGCTGCGCACCGGCTCGGCGACGTCGGCAAGGCGCAGGCGCAGTTCGGGCAGATCCTTCGCTTGCAGCAGATCGAAGATCTCCTCCTCGCGATGCGGCAGCAGCCCTGCCTTGCCGGCCAGCGCATGGAAGATCCCGACGTGGCCGATGTCGATGCGCGTTGCCGGCACTTCGGCCAGCCGCATCACATCGGCGAGCAGGCGCAGGATCTCGATGTCGGCTTCGATGCCGGCATGACCGTACAGCTCGGCGCCAAGCTGCAACGGCTCGCGCGTCGCGGTCAGCGTGGCCGGCAGGGTCTGCAGCACGCTGCCGCAGTAGCACAGCCTCGACACGCCGCGGCGATTGAGCAGATGCGCGTCGATGCGTGTGACCTGCGGCGTCATGTCGGCGCGTACGCCCATGGTGCGCCCCGATAGCTGGTCGACGAGCTTGAAGGTGCGCAGCGACAGGTCTTGGCCGGCGCCGGTGGTGAGCGAGTCGAGGTACTCGAGCAGCGGCGGCATGACGAGCTGATAGCCGCGGACGCGGAATGCGTCCAGCAACCGGCGGCGCAGCCCTTCGAGTTGCTCGGCTTCGGACGGCAGCGCGTCCTGAATGTGGTCGGGCAATACCCAGCGCATGAGTGGCGTCAGTGAAAGATGAACAGGAGCACGACGCCGGCGAGCATCGAGGTCAGTCCGACAAAGCGGATCTGGCCGTCACCCATGGTGGCGAGGCGCAAGAAGGTTTCTCGCCAGGCGGCTGGCGCGACGAAGGGAAGGATGCCTTCGATGATCAGCATCAGCGCGAAGGCGGTCAGGAGCGAGGCGCCCATGCGGGCTCAGTTCCGGCGGGTCAATTCTTCTTCGCGCCCTGCGGGCCCTTCATGTAGCGGAAGAAATCCGAACCCGGGTCGACCACCAGCACGTCATCCTTGCCGGCGAAGCTGGCGCGATAGGCCTCGAGACTGCGATAGAAGGAGTAGAAATCGGGACTCTGGCCAAAGGCGTCGGCATAGATCGCCGTCGCCTTCGCATCGCCCTCGCCCTTGACCTTCTGCGCCGAGCGGTATGCCTCGGCGATGATGATCTCGCGCTGGCGATCGGCGTCGGCACGAATGCGCTCGGCCTCGGCGGCACCCTGGGAGCGCAACTCGTTGGCCACGCGCTTGCGCTCGGCTTCCATGCGACGATAGACGGATTCGGACACTTCGGTCGGCAGATCGACCCGCTTCAGCCGCACGTCGATGATCTGCACACCGATCTTGCGCGCGTCCAGGTCTGCCTTGACGCGCATGTCTTCCATGATCTGGTCGCGAGCACCGGAGACGACGTCGTGCACCGTGCGCTTGCCGAACTCCTCGCGCAGGCCGGCGTTGACCGTCTGCGTGAGGCGGGTTCGCGAGCGCGCCTCGTCGCCGGCCACCGACTCGTAATACAGGCGCGGGTCGACGATGCGCCACTTCACGAAGTGGTCGACCAGCACGTTCTTCTTCTCCGAGGTGATGAAGCGCTCCGGCTCCGGCGTATCCATCGTCAGGATGCGCTTGTCGAAGTAGCGGACGTTCTGGATCATCGGCAGCTTGACGTTCAGGCCGGGCTTGTCGATGACTTCCTTCACCTGGCCAAGCTGGAAGACGATGGCGTACTGGCGCTGATCCACGGTGAACAGCGACATGGATGCGAGGGCAATCAACAGCAGCAGGCCGCCACCGATAAGGGACATGCGGTCACGCATCAGCGCTCTCCCCGGTCACGATTGCGCAGCAACTCGCGGCCACGCGGATCACTTGCCGCCGACGGCGGATTCGTCTTCGCGGCCTGCGGCGCGTTTTCCTGCACCGACTGGGGACCGGCGGAAGCCGACGCCACCGAGGACTGTGCAGAGGTCGATTTGATCAACTTGTCGAGCGGCAGGAACAACAGGTTGCCGTTGCTCTTGGCATCGATCATGACCTTGGACGTGTTCGTCAGTACCTGCTGCATGGTCTCGATGTACATGCGCTCGCGGGTGACGTCCGGTGCGCGGCGATACTCGGTCAGCACCTGGTTGAAGCGGCTCGCATCACCTTCCGCGTTGGCGACGACACGTGCGCTGTAGGCGTTGGCTTCCTCGATCAGGCGCGAGGCGGTGCCGCGCGCGCGCGGGATCACGTCGTTGGCGTAGGCCTCGCCTTCGTTCTTCTGCCGTTCGCGGTCCTGCCCTGCCTTCACCGCATCGTCGAACGACGCCTGGACCTGTTCCGGCGGTTGCGCATTCTGCATGGTGACGCGGCTGATCTGGATGCCGGTCTGGTAGCGGTCGAGGATGCGCTGCATCAGCTCGAGCGCGGTGGTGGCGATTTCCTCGCGGCCTTCGTACAGGACGAAGTCCATCTTGCTCTTGCCCACGATCTCGCGCATGGCGGTCTCGGCAGCCTGAGCCACTGACTCGTCGGGGAAACGGTTGTTGAAGACGTAGCTCTCCGGGCTGTTCAAGACGTACTGCACGGCGAACTGGATGTTGATGATGTTCTCGTCATCGGTCAGCATCAGCGATTCGCGCAGCACCTTGTTACGCTCGGAACCGCGGTAGCCCACCTCGACGGTGCGCACGCCCGTCAGGTCGACGATCTCATGCGACTCGAACGGATAAGGCAGGCGCCAGCGCAGACCGGGCTCGGTGGTCTCGACGAACTTGCCCAGCCGCAGCACGACGCCGCGCTGATTCGCATCGACGGTGTAGAAGCCGCTGGCGAGCCAGATCGCAGCAACCAACGCCGCCAGCGCGCCGACACCGCCCCCGAACTGCTTGAATGAGAAATTCGGCAATTGCGGATCGTTGCCGCCATTGCCGCCGTTCCCACCATCCCCGGAGCCGCGCCCCTGGCGCCTGCCGAACATGCCGGACAGGCGCTGGTTGAAATCGCGCCAGATTTCCTCGAGATCGGGCGGCCCCTGATTGCTACCACGATTGCCGTCGCGGCGATCGCCGTCGCCACGGCCGCCATTGCCTTCGCCCTGGCCGCCCCAGCGTGGATCGTTAAGAGACATGAGAACGCCTGTCATCACGTTTGAACTGAAATTCCGTCGTCGCTCGGTGCGGACATTCGTCCGGCATCTTCACTCTTTGCGGCCCGGGCTACTTCGGCAAGCACCGACCGCAGCAAATCAAGGCCTTCGCCCGTTCTGGCGCTCAAAAAAACGCGCCTGAGTTTATCACAGTCACCCCTCTCGACCGCCGGCCGGGCATGGGTGAGGTCTATCTTGTTCCACACCAGGATCTGCGGCACGTCGGCCGCGCCGATCTCCGCCAGCACCTCATTCACTGCCTGAATCTGCGCGTCGCGATCCTCGCTCGCCGAATCGACGACGTGCAGCAGCAGGTCGGCTTCGGCGGTTTCCTCCAGGGTTGCCTGGAAGGCCGCCACCAGCGCGTGCGGCAGGTCGCGGATGAAGCCGACGGTGTCCGACAGCACGACGTTCTCGCCATCGACGAACAGCCGACGCGACGTCGTGTCCAGTGTCGCGAAAAGCTGGTCGGCCGCGTAGGCTCCCGCCTTCGTCAACGCGTTGAACAGCGTCGACTTGCCTGCGTTGGTGTAGCCGACGAGAGAGACAGACAATACGTCGCGGCGTTCCCGCGCACGGCGCCTGACCTTGCGCTGCTTCTCGATCTGGGCGAGCCGGGACTTCAGCAGCTTGACGCGGTTCCCGAGCAGGCGGCGGTCGGTCTCGAGCTGCTTTTCGCCCGGGCCACGCAGGCCAATGCCGCCCTTCTGGCGCTCAAGGTGGGTCCAGCCGCGCACGAGCCGGGTCGCAAGGTGCTGCAACTGGGCCAGCTCGACCTGCAGCTTGCCCTCGTGGCTGCGCGCGCGCTGCGCGAAGATGTCCAGGATGAGCGCGGTGCGGTCGATGACCATGCACTGCAGTTCGCGCTCGAGGTTGCGCTGCTGCGCGGGCGACAGCGCATGATTGAAGATGACGATGTCGGCGCCATGAGCCCGCAGGGCCTCGCCGATCTCCTGCACCTTGCCGCTGCCGGCGAACAGTTTCGGATCGGGCGCCGCCCGCCGCCCCTGCACCACCGCCTCGATACTCGCGCCCGCGCTGGTGGCGAGGAGCTTCAGTTCGGAAAGACGCTCCTCGATCGCGTCCTGACCAAGGTCGAGTTGCACGAGGACGGCGCGCTCGCCATTGGCCGGACGCTCAAACATCACCGCCCTCCGCGCGCAAGCGTGCGCGGCCGGTCACCGCCACCGGCGCGATCAGTTGGCGCCCTCGCCGCTGTCCTGCTGGATCACCACCGGACGGGCCGGCACGACGGTCGAGATGGCGTGCTTGTACACCATCTGCGTCACGGTGTTCTTCAACAGCACGACGTACTGATCGAAAGACTCGACCTGGCCCTGCAGCTTGATGCCATTCACCAGATAGATGGATACCGGGATGTGCTCCCGGCGCAGCGTGTTCAGAAACGGGTCTTGTAGTAGTTGCCCTTTGTTGCTCATCGTGGAACCTCTTTAATTATGTTTATATGAATCTAGCGGAGTATTTGCTGCGCCGCAACATGTGCAGTATGCAACGAATCCCGGTGTGGATGTTGCCTTTTTTCCCTGCCGCCATCAGGGTCTGGCCGCGAACGGATTTTGCGTGGTCCGGAACTGAATCCGCAAGGGCGTGCCCTGCAGCTTGAACACCTCAATGAAGCTGCGCTCGAGATAGCGCACGTACGAGGCGGGGATGTCGTCGAGCGCGTTGCCGTGGATCACGATGACCGGCGGATTCATGCCGCCCTGGTGCGCATAGCGCAGCTTGGGCCGCGCCAGCCCGCTGCGCGGCGGCGCCTGGCGTGCGACGGCGGCCTGCAGCGCGCGCGTCAGGCGCGGCGTCGCCAGGTTGGCGGTCGCCGCCGCATAGGCCGCATCGACCGACTTCAGCAAAGAGCCGATGCCCGAAGACTTGAGGGCAGAGATCTCGTGGAAGCGGGCAAAAGACAGGAACGCGAGCTTGCGCGAAACGTCGAGCTTGAGCCGTTCGCGCCGGTAATCGTCCACCGCGTCCCATTTGTTGATCGCCACCACCAGCGCGCGACCGGCCTCCAGCACGAAGCCGGCGATGTGTGCGTCCTGCTCCGAGATGTCCTGCGCGGCATCGAGCACCAGCACGACCACGTTGGCCTCCTGGATGGCCTGCAGGGTCTTGATCACGGAGAATTTCTCGACGGCCTCGAAGACCTTGCCGCGCCGCCGCAGGCCGGCGGTGTCGATCAGCGTGTAGCGCTTGCCGCCACGCTCGAAGGGGATGGAGATCGCGTCACGCGTCGTGCCGGGCATGTCGAAGGCGATCACGCGCTCCTCGCCGAGCAGCGTGTTGACCAGCGTGGACTTGCCGACGTTGGGACGGCCGACGATGGCGACCCGGGGGCCTTCGTCCTCCGCGCCCTCGGCTTCCTCGTCGTGCGCGAAAGGCGCCAGCACCAGCTCGACGAGCTGCTTCACGCCGTCGCCATGCGCTGCCGAAACCGCCAGCGGGTCACCGAACCCGAGCGCGTGAAAATCGGCCGCGACGGTGGCGCGATCCAGGCCCTCGGCCTTATTGACGACGACATGCACCGGACGCCCGGCGCGACGCAGCCGCGCGGCGATCTGCTCGTCGTGCGGGGTGCGTCCTGCACGGCCATCGACGAGGAACATCAGCACGTCGGCCTCGGCAATTGCCTGCTCGGCCTGGCGCGCCATCTCGTGCATGATGCCGTCCTTGGCGACGGGATCGAAGCCGGCCGTGTCGACCACCAGGTAGTCACGGTCGCCGACGCGGCCGATGCCGTAGTGGCGGTCGCGGGTCAGGCCCGGCTGATCGGCGACGAGCGCATCCCGAGTCCGGGTGAGCCGGTTGAACAGGGTCGACTTGCCGACATTGGGCCTGCCGACGAGGACGATGGTGGGTTTCACGACGGGATCTTCGCCTCAGCGCAGTTCATAAGCGGTGATGCGGCCGTCCAGGCTCTGCACCACGAAACCGGTGCCCTGCGCACGCGGGGCAGCGACGATGGCGCTGCTGTCGGCACGGTCACGTGCCGCGAACGCGCCCGAGTCGCGCGCCAGCACATGGACGAAGCCCTGTGCATCCCCCACGACGACGTTGTCGCCGACCAGCAGCGGGCGCGTCACGCCGCGCCGCGCAAGGCCATCCTGCTTCCATGCGCTGGCACCGCTGTACACGTCGAGCGCATTCACCGCGTCGCGATCGTCGGTGATCACCGCAAAGCGGGTGTCGCGATCCATCCCCACGCTGCTCGAGATCTCGCGCGACCACAGGGCGTTGCCATTGCCAGCGTCGAAGCAGGCCGCGCGCCCCTGGTAGGCCACTGCGCACACTTCACGCCGCGTCGTGACCGGCGTGCCGACCACATCCGCCACACGCTCGAGCTCGGTCGCACCACGCGGCGCGGCGACCGTGAGCTCGGTGATCGCGCCACCGTTGGCGAGGCTGATCACGCCCAGCTTGCCACCGGGAAAACCGGCCAGCACCACGCCGCCCTCGATCACGACGCCGGCATGGCTGCGCAGGGCGAGCGACGGGTTGCTGCGCGTGTACACCCAGCGCCGCCCGCCATCGCCGGCATTGAGGGCGAACAGGCGATGATCGGAAGTGCGCACGACGACGACGTCGCCGCTCACCGCCGGCGGGGCCAGCACCTCGGCGCCAATGGCGCTGCGCCAGCGCTCCTTGCCGGTCTGCGCGTCAAACGCGACGACCTTGCCGTCCACCGTCACCACCACGGCCAGCGTGGCATCCGCACCCACGCCGGCGGAGAGTTCGGGCGCGCGCGCGCGCCACACCGCCCGCCCGTTCTCGAAGCGGGCGACGTCACCATTGCGCGCCGCCGCATAGACCGTGTCACCCACCACGGCGGGCTGGAAGACATAATTGCCCGCCTTGCCGATGTTCGCTTCCCACACCGGCACGATCTTCGCCGTGGGCTTGAAATCGACCAGAGGTGCAGGCTTGGGGGCGCTGCTGGCAAAGGGATTGAGGGATGACAGGGACGAGCATCCGGTGGCCAGCACGATCGCGGCCACCACAGGAACGGCACGCAGCATGAAGGGTTTCATCGATCAGCCCTCGAGGGATTCAAGTTTCAGGCGCACCACTTCGCGCAGGGTCGTCCCCTGCCCGTCGCCCGCCGACAAGGCATCGATCGCGGCCTGGTAGGCCGCGCGCGCTTCTGCCGGCTTGCCTTGCGCGGCAAGCACATCGCCGCGCAGGTCGGCAAAGCGCGCCTTGTAAGCAGCGACGGGGGCGGGCTCCAGCTTCGCCAGCGCGCCGTCGAGCTCGCCCTTCTGCAGCAGCACTGCCCCAAGGCGCAGGCGCGCGAGATCGCGCAGCGCCGGATCCTTGCCCTTGTCGGCCGCCCACTCGAGCTGCAGGCGGGCGTTGTCGAGTTCACCCTTGTCGAACTGCAGGCCCGCCGCCAGCAGGGCGCCGAGCTGCGCGTAGGTGGTGCCGCCCTGCTTGTCGATGAGCTGGCCCGCGGCGTCGCGCGCGCGCTGCGCGTCCTGCCGCTGCACCGCCTGCTCGACGGCGAAATACATGGCGCTGGCCTCGGCCGCATTGCGGTTCTGGTACCACTGCCAGCCCTGCCAGCCCACCGCCGCCAGGGCTGCGATCGTGGCCAGCGTCGTCACCAGGTTGCCGTACTGGGTCCACCACGCCTTGAGTTCGGAAATCTGTTCCTGTTCCTCCAGGTCATACACCGCCATCGCGCGCCCCCTCGTCAAAATCGTCTTCGTCTTCGTCTTGTTCGCTGAACATCAGCATCGCCAGCGTCTCGGGCAGGGCCTCGAGCGCCACGCGCTGCTGCGCCCCAGGCCCGCGCAACGGCTTGATGCCGACCTCGCCCGCAGCCGCCTCGTCCTCGCCGATCACCAGCGCCACCGCGGCACCACTGCCGTCGGCCTTCTTCATTTGCGACTTGAAGCTGCCGCCACCGCAATGCAGCACCGCGTCGAAACCGTGCTCGCGCAAGGTCTCGGCCGCGCGGAAGGCGAGGCGTTGCGCCGCGCCCCCCATGTGCACGACATACACGTCGGGAATGGCGCGCTCGGGCTCTGCGCCGCTCTCACGCCACAGCGCGAGCAGGCGCTCCACGCCCATCGCGAAACCTGCCGCCGGCTGCGGCTTGCCACCGAGCTGCGCGACCAGCCCGTCGTAGCGGCCACCCGCGCACACCGTGCCCTGGGCGCCCAGCCGCGTGGTGACCCACTCGAACACAGTGCGGTTGTAGTAATCCAGACCGCGCACCAGGCGATGGTTGATGCGGTAGGGAATGCCGGCATCCTTGAGGAAGAGCTGCACGGCATCGAAGTGCGCACGAGACTCTTCGCCGAGGTAATCGGCCAGGCGCGGCGCCGCTTCGACGATGGCCTGCAGTTCGGGATTCTTGGTGTCCAGGATGCGCAGCGGGTTGGTGTAGAGACGGCGCTTGCCGTCCTCGTCCAGGCGCTCGCGGTGCTGCTCCAGGTAGGCGATGAGCGCCGCGCGGTGGGCGGCGCGCTCCTCCGCAGAGCCGAGCGAATTCAGCTCGAGCGACACGTCCTCGAGGCCGAGCACCTCCCACAGCCGCGCGCACATCAGGATGTGCTCGGCATCGATGTCGGGGCCGTCGAAGCCCAGCGCCTCCACGCCGATCTGGTGGAACTGGCGATAGCGTCCCTTCTGCGGACGCTCGTGGCGGAACATCGGCCCCTGGTAGTAGAGGCGCTGCGGCCCATGGCCGGCCACCAGGTTGTGCTGGATGGCAGCGCGCACGCAGGATGCGGTGCCTTCGGGGCGCAGCGTCAGGTGCTCGCCGTTCAGCGCGTCCTCGAAGGAATACATCTCCTTCTCGACGATATCGGTGACTTCGCCGATCGCGCGCTTGAAGAGCGGCGTCGGCTCGACGATGGGCATGCGGATCGGGCGGTAGCCGTAGCTGCGCAGCCAGTCGCGCACGATGTCCTCGAAGTGTTCCCAGATCTCGGCCTCGTCGGGCAGGATGTCGTTCATCCCGCGCACGGCCTGCAATGTCAGACTCATCGGTGATACGTCTTGTGTGATCGCGTTGTCGTTCCGGGCGGTGCTCAGCCCGCCTTCTTCACATACTTGGTGGCCACGTAGTCGTCGACGATGGCGCGGAACTCGGCGGCGATGTTGTCGCCGCGCAGCGTGACCGTCTTGACGCCATCCACGAACACCGGCGCCGCCGGTGTCTCGCCGGTGCCCGGCAGCGAGATGCCGATGTTGGCATGCTTGCTCTCACCCGGGCCATTGACGATGCAGCCCATCACCGCCAGCGTCATGTTCTCGACGCCGTCGTACTGCTCGCGCCAGACCGGCATCTGCGCGCGGACATAGTCCTGGATGCCGGACGCCAGCTCCTGGAAGTAGGTGCTGGTGGTGCGCCCGCAGCCCGGGCAGGCGGTGACCATGGGCGTGAACGCGCGCAGGCCCATCGTCTGCAGGATCTCCTGCGCAACCACCACTTCCTGCGTGCGGCTGCCGCCGGGTTCGGGCGTGAGCGAAATGCGGATCGTGTCGCCGATGCCTTCCTGCAGCAGCACCGCCAGCGCCGCAGTGGATGCGACGATGCCCTTGCTGCCCATGCCGGCCTCGGTGAGGCCGAGGTGCAGCGGATAGTCGCAGCGCCGGGCGAGATCGCGATACACCGCAATCAGGTCCTGCACGCTCGACACCTTGGCCGACAGGATGATGCTGTCGCCCGGCAGGCCGTACTCCTCGGCCTTGGCCGCGGACTCCAGCGCCGACACGACCAGCGCTTCGCGCATCACTGCACCGGCGTCGCGCGGCTCGGCCAGCGTCGCATTCTCGTCCATGATGCGGGCGAGCACCGATTGGTCCAGGCTGCCCCAGTTCACGCCGATGCGCACCGGCTTGTCGTACTTGCAGGCGATGTCGACGATGGCGGCGAACTGCGGATCGCGCTTGCTGCCGGCGCCGACGTTGCCGGGGTTGATGCGCAGCTTGGCGAGCGCCTCGGCGCAGGCCGGATACTTCGCCAGCAGCGTGTGGCCGTTGTAGTGGAAGTCACCCACCAGCGGCACATCCAAGTTGAGCGCCAGCAGGCGGTCGCGGATGTGCGGCACCGCGCGCGCCGCTTCCTCGTTGTTCACCGTGATGCGCACGATCTCCGAGCCGGCTCGCGCGAGTTCGGCCACCTGCATCGCAGTGCCGAGCACGTCGGCAGTGTCGGTGTTGGTCATCGACTGCACCACCACCGGCGCGCCCCCGCCGACGCGCACGCAGCCAATCCTTACCTGTCGCGTGAGCCGCCGCGGCGACGGGCCCGCCAGAAAACCATCGTTCGTCATTGAGCTGTCCATCATTGCAGTTTCAGGCGCGCGACCGTGCCCTTGATGTGCGGCGCCAGATCCACCGGCTGGCCGTCGCGCTCCAGGCTCACCTGCGCAGCATTGCCGATGACCAGGGCGAAGGGCGGACGACCCTGCACGTTGCGCGTGCTGCCGGGCGTGCTGGTGCCCGAATAGACGATGGCACCGGCAGCATCGCGCACCTCCATCCACGACTGGCCTGCAAAGCGGAATGCGAGCTGACTGCCACCGGGCGCGAGCGCTTCTGCCGCCGGCTCGACCGGAGCGGCCAGAGCCCCTCCTGCGGCCGGTGCGGGCGGCACCGCTGCGCCAGCTGGCGCCGCCGCGGCAGGGGTCGGGGGCGCTGGCGGCACGGATACGGGGGCCGCCGCAACAGGCATGGCGGATGACGCGGGCGCGTCGGCCACCGTCGGCGCAGCACCTGCCTCCGGCGTCGGCGCTGGCGCGACCGGCGGCACGCTCACCTCGGCCATCTGCTGCGGCGGCGCGGTATCGAACCAGTCGAAATACCAGCCGCCGAGCACGGCAACGAGCAGTACCGCGGCGATGATGCCCGCCGGCACGGCGCTGGCGCGTCGGCGCCCGCCCACGGGCAGATCCCCTGCCGCATTGCTGACCGGCGAGAGGTCGACCTGCGTGTTGCCCAGCGCCGCTTCCACGTCGGCGAGCAGTGGCGCGGGATCGAGGTTCAGGTAGCGCGCGTAATTGCGCATGAAGCCGCGCACGAAGGCCAACCCCGGCAGGGCCTCGTAACGCCCGCCTTCGAGCGCCTCGACCTGGCGCGGGGCCAGCTTCAGCGCCAGCGACACTTCGTTGATGGACTCGCCCCGCATCTCGCGCACCTGGCGCAAACGCGCGCCGGCAGACAGGGCGCCCCCTTCGACGGTCGGCGGGGACGCGGAATCGACCTGCATGCTGCTCACTCGTACTTCCCTTGCATCAAGGATTGGAACTCGGGCGAATCACCGAAACGCCCGCGCAACTGCGACTCGTAGCTCGCCGCCGCCTCGCGGTTGCCCAGCCGGCGCTCGGTGCGCAGCCCCAGCCATACCGACTCGGCCGTCGGCGACATCTGCTGATGCAGCCGCACCAGGCGGTTGCGCGCCAGCTCATAGTCGCCGCGGCGATAGGCGATCTCGGCAAGCTGCAGCATCGCCTGGCCGTTCTGCGGATCGAGCTCGAGAGCGCGCAGGAACTGCTGTTCGGCCGCCGCCACCTCGTTCAGCCGCAGGTGGCACAGCCCGGCATTGGTCAGCGGACGCGCCGCAAAGCGGTTGTAGGGATTGCGCGCGGCGGCAGACAGCCGTGCCAGCCCGTCGCGCTCCTGCCCCTGCGTGCACAGGAACCAGCCGTAGCTGTTGTTGAAGTCGGGGTCGCCCGGCGCGGCGCGCAGGGCTTGCTCGAAGTTGGCGCGCGCCGCCGCGGTCTCGCCCAGCATCATGTAGACGAGACCCATCGCGTGATACGCCGGGGCATAACCGGCGACGTTGCTCATCGCGATCTGCGCCTCGTCGAGCGCGACGTCGAAACGCCCCAGCTCGAAGTAGGCCATGGCAAGGTCGACGTGGTTGCGGGCGCGCGTCTCCGCCTCGCCCACCGGCGACTGATCGGCGAGCGGCCGACCGATGCTGGCCACCTCGGTACCTCCCGAGCCCGGCACGGTGGCGCACCCCGCGAGCAGCGCGGCCACGAGCGTCGCGCACAGCAGCGCCGCCTTGCGCATCATCGACGAATCTCCATGTCCTGTTTCAGACGCAACACGCGCCGGGTCTTGTCCTGGACCTGGCCGGCGAGCTGGCCGCAGGCCGCATCGACGTCATCGCCGCGCGTCTTGCGCGTGGTGGTGACGATGCCGGCGTCAATCAGGATACCGGCAAAGCGGCGGATGCGTTCCGCCGGCGAGCGCAGGAAACCCGAATTCGGGAACGGATTGAAAGGTATAAGGTTGAACTTGCAGGGCACGTCGCGGACAAGCGCGACCAGCTCGCGCGCGTGCGCGTCGCTGTCATTGACGCCGTCGAGCATGACGTACTCGAATGTCACGAAGTCGCGCGGCGCACGCTCGAGGTAGCGCTGACAGGCGGCCATCAGTTCGCGCAAGGGGTACTTCTGGTTGATCGGCACCAGGCGGTCGCGCAGTGCATCGTTGGACGCATGCAGCGATACCGCGAGGGCCACCGGACATTCGTCGCGCAGGCGGTCCATCGCCGGCACGATGCCGGAGGTCGACACCGTGACGCGACGCCGCGACAGGCCGTATGCGTGGTCGTCGAGCATCAGGCGCAGCGCGGTGACGACGTTGTCGAAGTTGGCCAGCGGTTCGCCCATGCCCATCATCACCACGTTGCTGATGATGCGGCCGTTGTCCTTCTCGCCGGCCTCGAGGTCCGTGGCTTGATCGCGAGCTGCACCGAGCAGTTTGTTGGCCAGCCACAACTGGCCGATGATCTCGGCCGCCGACAGATTGCGGTTGAAGCCCTGCTTGCCGGTGGAGCAGAACGCGCAATCCAGCGCGCAGCCCGCCTGCGACGACACGCACAGCGTGCCGCGGTTGGTTTCGGGGATGAACACGGTCTCGACCGCATTGGCGTTGCCCACGTCGAGCAGCCACTTGCGCGTGCCGTCGGCGGAGATCGAATCGCGCACCGGCACCGGCGGGCGGATCACGGCGATCTCCTTCAACTTCGCACGCAGCGACTTGGCGACGTCGGTCATCGCATCGAAATCGTCACAGCCTTCGTGGTGCATCCAGCGCATCACCTGGCGCGCGCGGAACGGCTTCTCGCCCAGCCCGGCGAACCAGGCGACGAGACCGTCGACGTCGAAATCGAGCAGATTGACCGGATTGGATGTGCTCATGCCTGAAACTTCACCTGCTGCAGCGTCTGAACCGTAATGCAAACGGCCCGCACGCGTGTCCCGCGGCGCCAGGGCACCGCGGGACACGCGCGACGGGCCGCCCGAATTGACCGTTCAGCGCGAGTAAACGTTCATGCCCGGGAAGAAGAAGGCCACTTCCACCGCGGCCGTCTCGGGGGCGTCGGAGCCATGCACCGCGTTGGCGTCAATGCTGTCGGCGAAGTCGGCGCGGATCGTGCCCTTGTCGGCCTTCTTCGGGTCGGTGGCGCCCATCAGCTCGCGGTTCTTGGCGATGGCGTTCTCGCCTTCGAGGCACTGGATCATCACCGGGCCGGAGGTCATGAAGGACACCAGATCCTTGTAGAACGGGCGCTCCTTGTGCACCGCATAGAACTGGCCGGCTTCCTGCTCGGACAGGTGCACCATCCTGGCGGCGATGATCTTCAGGCCAGCGTCTTCGAAGCGCTGGTAGATCTTGCCGATCACGTTCTTGGCGACAGCGTCGGGCTTGATGATGGACAGGGTGCGTTCGATGGCCATGGAGAACTCCGGGCAGTGTTTGGGAAAACGTTGGATTTTAACAGGTTTTCGCGTCCGCCCGTTGACCGGGCGGACGACGGCCTTAGGCGCCGGCGCGCGACGCCTCGCTTCGGTGACGCAGCCAGCCGATGAAGAGCGGCATCAGCGACACCGCGATGATGCCCAGGATCACCAGGCTTAGATTGTTCTTGACGATGGGAAGGTTGCCGAACCAGTAGCCGGCCATGACCAGCGGCCCCACCCACAGCGCGGCGCCGACCACGTTGAAGGCGAGGAAGCGGCGGTAGTCCATCGTGCCCATGCCCGCGACGAAGGGCGCGAAGGTGCGGATGATGGGCATGAAGCGGGCGATGATGATCGTCTTGCCGCCGTGCCGCTCGTAGAACTCGTGGGTCTTGTCCAGCGCGCGGCGGTTGAAGAAGCGGCTGTCGGGCCACTGCGAGATGCGCCCGCCGAAACGCCGGCCGATGCTGTAGTTGAGCGAATCGCCGAGCACCGCGGCAGCGAACAGGACACCGATCAGGATCGCCGGATCCATGCCGCCGCCCGCCGCCAGCGCGCCCGCGACGAACAGCAGCGAGTCGCCCGGCAGGAAGGGCGTGACCACCAGGCCGGTTTCGCAGAACACGATCAGGAAGAGGATGGCGTAGATCCAGTTGCCGTAGCTCGCCAGCAATTCGGCGAGATGGCGATCCACGTGCAGCACGAGATCGATGAAGAAAGCGAGGAATTCCATGAAGCATCCGCGGGAAGAAGTCGCGCGATTCTACCCGAGCACCTAAGCGCCTGCCGGCCGCGATACACGACGAAACACCGGAGCCTGAGCGAAACCCGGCGGCCCCCGGGGTTTCGCTCAGGCTCCGGCAGCGCAGCGGAGCTACATCATGCCCAGCGTGCGAGGCAGCCACAGCGAGATCACCGGCACATAGGTGACCAGCACCAGGAACACCAGCATCGACAGCAGCCAGGGCCACACCGCCACCGTGAGTTCGGTGATGCCCATCTTGGTGATGCCGCTGGCCACGTAGAGATTGAGGCCCACCGGCGGGTGGCACATGCCCACTTCCATGTTCACCACCATGATGATGCCGAAATGCACCGGATCGATGCCCAGCTTGACCGCGATCGGGAACAGTATCGGCGCCAGGATCAGCACGATCGAAGACGGCTCCATGAAGTTGCCCGCGATCAGCATCAGGATGTTGGCCATGATCAGGAAGCCGATCATGCCCACGCCGGTGCCGATCATGAAGTCCGCCATCTGCTGCGGGATGTTCTCGTGCGTCAGCAGGAAGGAGAACAGCACCGCGTTGGTGATGATGTAGAGCAGCATCGCGCTCATGTTGGCCGAGTTCAGCAGCACCTTGGGCACGTCCTTCATGCTCAGGTCCCGGTACACGAACACCGCGACGAAGAAGGCATACACCGCGCTCATGGCCGCCGCCTCGGTGGGCGTGAAGATGCCGGTGTAGATGCCGCCCATCACCACCACGATCAGGAACAGGCCCCAGGCCGAGTCCTTGAACGCCTTCGCGCGTTGCACCCAGCTCGCCCTGGGCTGGCGCGGGTAGCCGAACTTGCGCGCGCGGTTCCAGGTCGTGAAGCCGAGGAATGCCGCAAGCAGGATGCCGGGCACGACACCCGCCATGAACAGGGCTCCCACCGAGGTGTTGGTCGACACCGAGTACATCACCATCACGATCGAGGGCGGGATCAGGATGCCGAGCGCACCCGAGGTGGCGATGACGCCGGCGCCGAACTTGTTCGGGAACCCCTGCTTCACCATTGCCGGCAGCAGGATGGCGCCGATCGCCACCACCGTTGCCGGGCTCGACCCAGACACCGCGGCGAACAGCGCGCACGCCATCACGCCGCCCAGGCCCAACCCGCCATGCCAGTGCCCGACCATCGAGGTGGCGAAATTGATCATGCGCCGCGCCACCCCGCCATGGGTGAGGAAGTTGCCCGCGAGGATGAAGAACGGGATCGCCATGATTTCGAACTTCTCGATGCCGGTGAACAGCTTCAGCGCGACCGACTCGATCGGCACCTGCGTCATCGTGAACAGGAAGGTCAGCACGGTGAGGCCGAGCGAGATCGAGATCGGCATGCCGGTGAGCATCAGCACCAGCAGCAGGACGAAGATGATGGCGGCGCTCATTTCCGGTCTCCTTCGCGGTCGCCGCCGCCCTCACCCATCTGCTGGTGCCTGAGGTCGTGCGGGTGCAGGTTGTCGCCCATGTCGTAGGGGTTAGCGTCGACCGGCAGATGTTCTTCATCGATTCCGTCGACGTGGCCATGGTCGTGATGCGGCAGCTCGCCGCTGCGGATGAAGCCGACCATCACCTGCAGGAAGCGGAAGCACATCAGGTAGGAGCCGAAGGGAATCGCCGCATACACCATCCAGGTCGGCCACTCGAGGTCGGGCGTGGTCGGCCCCTCGTACAGGTCGCCGGTGTCGAGGCCCAGCCAGGTGAAGATCTGGTAGTGCGCGCCGTTCTCATACACGAAGGTCGCGCCCAGCGTGCCGACGATGCCGGTGAACAGCGCGCCCGCCGCCAGGCCGATGACGATGAACTTGGCCCGATTGCGTTCCGAGAGCCGGTTGATGAGCACGTCGACCCCGACGTGGATGCCGGTGCGCACGCCATAGGCGGCGCCGAACTTGGCCATCCACACGAACATGATGATGGTCAGTTCCTGCGCCCAGCCCAGGTTGATGCCCAGCAGCCAGTCCTGCAGCAGCGGGATATCCAGACCGGATCCGTAGCGATGCACCACCGACACGAAGATGATCAGCGTTGCCGCGCCCATGAGGAAGGTGATCAGCCATTCCTCCAGGTGATCGAGAAATCTCAGCATGAAAGCCTCCTGCGAAGAAACGCCCGCACGTGCACAGGCAATCGGCGGGCGTCGAGCGGAGTGGCGCGAAGAATCAGAGCCGCGATGGATCGAAGCCGGTTTCCTTGTAGATGGACTGGATCAGCTCGGCGCCGATGCGCGACTCCATCTTCTTGTGCACCGGCACCAGTGCCTTCTTGAACGCCAGGCGCTCGGCGTCGGTGAGCTTGGTGACCTGGGTCTTGCCCGAGGCACGAACGGCTTCCAGCGCCTTGTCGTTCTCGTCCTTGGCGATCTTGTTGGCGTACTCGGTGGATTCCTGCATTGCCTTCTCGAGCTGGGTGCGCACATTGGCCGGAAGGCCGTCCCAGAACTTCTTGTTGGTGATCACCGCATAACCCAGATAACCGTGATCGGTCAGGGTCAGATACTTCTGCACCTCGTGCATCTTCTGCGTGTAGAGGTTGGAGATCGGGTTCTCGGTACCGTCGACCACGCCCGTCTGCAGCGCCTGGTAAACCTCGGAGAAGGCCATCACCTGCGGCAGTGCCTTCAGCTCGCGCATCTGCTCCTCGAGCACCTTGGACGACTGGATGCGCATCTTCTTGCCCTTCAGATCCTCCGGCGTCCTGATCGGCGTGTTGGCGGAGAAGGACTTGAAGCCGTTGTCCCAGTAGGCCAGTCCCTTGATGCCCTTGCCTTCGAGCTTGGTGAAGAGCTGCCTGCCCACCGCGCCGTAGGTCACCTTGTGCAGATCGTCGTAGCCGTCGAAGATGTAGGGCAGGTCGAACACCTCGAACTCCTTCACGCCCAGCGGGCCGAACTTGGCGAGCGACGGCGCGAGCAACTGCACGGCACCCAGTTGCAACGCCTCCAGCTCTTCCTTGTCCTTGTACAGCGTGCTGTTCGGATAAACCTCGACCTTGACTGCGCCAGCGGTGTATTTTTCCGCGAGCTCCTTGAACTTCTCGGCGCCCTTGCCCTTGGGCGTGTCGTTGGCCACCACGTGGCTGAACTTGATCACGATGGGCTCGGCCGCCACGGCTGCCGCCGACAACCCCACCGCGATCAGGCCAACCAAAAGTGCGCGAATCTTCATCATGATGCCTCCTCCGTCATTGCAGGCGTTTGCCTCATTGGTATTCCGCGCCCGCACCGGGAAAGGGATCACCGGGCAGCCGGGGAGCCGCACAGGGAGGGCGTTTGCGGGCGCTCCCGGCACGGCACGCGTCGAGTATCGGCCGCGCGCTTTGCGGCTGACTATTGTGGACATCCACAACGCCAGCCGCGGCCCGCACGGCGCCCGCCACTGAGCCAGGCCGCGATGGCGAACATTCCTGTCGAACCGCCCGCCCGCGCGCGCTGGCTCAGCCGTCTGCCCTACATCGCCCTCGCCCTGTTCCTCGGCGCGATCGCGGCGCTGGTTTGGCTGACGCGCCAGCACGATGCGGACGAACAGCAGGCGACGCTGATCAGCGACGTGCTGTGGATGGAACAGAACCTGCGCTTCCAGCTCGAGCGCAACGAGACCAGCCTGCAGCAGCTCGGGCCCGAGCTTCTCGGCGGTGGCCCGCTCACACCGCCGATCGAGGCGCAACTGCGCAACCTGCTGAGCGCCGAGCGCGGGCTCGTCCGCGTCACCTGGCTGTCACCCGACCAACGCGTCGTCGGCGCCCTACCGCCACATGCCGGCGACGCCGGGACCTATGCCTCGCCGGCAGGTTCGACGGGGGCCCTGACCTTTGCCCTCGCACGCGGCGGCGAACAGCCGGTCTATGGCCCCGCCTACCGCGCGACCGACGGCGACTACCGCTTCGAGGTGCATGTCCCGGTGTGGACCGATCACGGTCTGCGGGGGGTGGTCGTCGGCGTGTATTCGCTGCCCAAGCTGATCGTGCGCGAGCTGCCATGGTGGTTCGCGGAGCGCTACCGGGTCGCCGTGCTCGATGCCGATGGCCACGAAATCGCTGCCCGGTCGAAGATCTCGCCGGTGGCCGCGCAGGTCAGCTACACGACGCCGCTGGAACCGCCCGGCCAGGGCCTCACCCTGCAGGTGACCGCCTACAGGACCGAAGCGCGCTGGGTGACGATGCTGCTCGCCGGCGCGATCGTGCTCTTTGGCGTGATCATCGTGTGGAGCGTGTGGCAGTTGCGCCGCCAGCTTGCACGCCGCCAGGCGGCCGAAGCCGCGCTGCGCGAGGAATCCGCCTACCGCAAGGCGATGGAGGACTCGATGATCACCGGCATGCGCGCGCGTGACCGCGAGGGCCGGCTCACCTACGTGAATCCCGCGTTCTGCCAGATGACCGGCTACAGCGCGGATGAACTGCTCGGCCACAAGGCGCCGATGCCCTACTGGGACCCGGCGCACATCGAGCAGACCTACGAATTGCACCGGCAGATCCTCACCAGCGGGTCCGCGCCCGGGGGCACCGAAGTCCAGTTGCGGCGCAAGAACGGCGAAGTCCTCGACGTGCTCATCTTCGAGGCGCCGCTGATCGACGCACAGGGCCGCCACACCGGCTGGATGGGCTCGGTACTGGACATCACCGAGCGCAAGCGCGCGCGCGAGCTCGCCCGCCAGCAGCAGGAGCGCCTGCAGGCAACCTCGCGCCTGGTGACGATGGGCGAGATGGCCTCCACGCTGGCGCACGAGCTGAATCAGCCGCTCGCCGCGATTGCCAGCTACAACAGCGGCTGCATCAACCGCCTGAGGACGGCCGAACCCGACCGCGACGAACTGATCGAGATCCACGAGAAGATCGGTCGCCAGGCGCGGCGCGCGGGCGAGATCATCCGCCGCGTGCACGATTTCGTGCGCCGCGCCGAACCCAAGCGCGAACCGCTGGACCTCAATGCGGTGATCCGCGACGCGGTGGGGCTGCTGGAAGCCGACACGCGCAAGCGCGGCATGCAGGTCGTCACCGAACTCGCGCCTGACCTACCGGCCGTCGAGGCCGACGCGGTGATGATCGAACAGGTCGTGGTGAACCTGGTGCGAAACGGCATGGATGCGATGCAGGCCGCCGCCGCCGAGCGCCCGATCATCCGCATCGGCACCCGCTCGGACGGCAAGCATGTCACCATCCGCGTTGCCGACCGCGGGCCCGGCATCGCGCCCGAGACCGCCGAACGGCTGTTCCAGCCCTTCTACACGACCAAGGCCGAGGGCATGGGCATGGGCCTCAACATCTGCCGCTCGATTGCCGAATTGCACCATGGCCGCCTGAGCTTCGAGCCGAATCCCGAGGGCGGCACCATCTTCATCCTCACGCTTCCCGTGGAGCCCGCATGAGCACCGCCATCGCCCACATCGTCGACGACGACGAGGCCATCCGCGACGCGCTCGCCTGGCTGTTCAAGACGCGCGACGTGCCCTGCCGGCCCTGGCCGGGCGGCGAGGAGTTCCTTGCCGAATGGCAACCCGACTGGCGCGGCTGCATCGTGCTCGACATCCGCATGGCGGGCATGAGCGGCCTGGAATGCTTCGACGCCCTGAACGCGCGCGGCAACGCGATGCCGGTGATCTTCATCACCGGCCACGGCGACGTGCCGATGGCCGTGTCGGCACTGAAGAAAGGCGCGTTCGATTTCATCGAGAAGCCTTTCAACGACCTCGACCTCGCCGCACTCGTGGAGAAGGCCATCGCCCACGACAACGCGCGCCAACGCGCCACCGCCGACCGCGATACGATCGAGGCCCGCCTCGCGACGCTGAGCGCGCGCGAGCGCGAGGTCATGGAGCTGATCCTCGAGGGGCTCTACAACAAGGTCATCGCCGACCGCCTGTCCATCTCCATGCGCACGGTGGAAGCACATCGCTCGCGGGTGTTCGAGAAGATGCAAGTGCGCTCGGCGGTGGAACTGGCGCAGATGCTCACCACGATGCGCGGTTGAGGCGGGCGCTCAGTTACGTTCGCGCCACACCGGCTGGATGCCGGACTCACCGGGCTTGCAGGCAAAATCGACCGCAACGCCGATGCCGCCGACCCACGCCGGGACGCCGTCGATTTCCAGCACCGGCAAGCGTTCGCGCAGCCAGGCCGGAATGCCGGCCTCCTGGCACAGATTCTTGAGGCTGCGGCGCGGCCGGTCCCCCGCCAGGCGAAGATGCATGCCCGGCACGCGCGCGGCCACCCGCACGCTCGTCGCGCGCTCCAGCATCGCGCGCGAAAGCCCGCGGCCGACGCCAGGCTCGAAGTCGATCAGGCCGCCCGCCCACGGCAGGTGCGATTCGCCGCACCAGGACTGTGGCGCCGGGGCGCCGGCAGGCGCGGCGCGCTCAAGCCACACGCGTCCGCGATACACGCAGCAAGCGAACGCGCCGAAAGCAAGTCGCAGCGGCCGCTGCGCCTGCGTTGCGCGCAACTGGCGCAGCGCCTCGGCAAGCCGGCTGCGCGCCGGCGCTGCGACGCCGAGCTGCCGGATCTGCCAGCGCAGCAGGTTGGCAATGCGGGCATCGTCCAGGCGCAGCAGCGCCGCACAATCGAGCATCGCCCCCCCGCATGCCGCCTCGTCCTGTCGGGCGAGCTGATCGAGCAGACCCGCAGCCTCGTGGAAATGCTCCGCTGCGCGCGCCAGCGCCGGCACGGCGCCAGGGAAAGCCTGCTCGACAGCCGGGACGATGCGATGGCGGATGTCGTTACGGGCAAAACGGCGATCGACGTTGCTCTCGTCCTCGACCCAGGCAAGCGCGTGCGCTCGCGCCCAGGCTTCGATCTGCGCGCGTCGCAGACCGAGCAGCGGCCTCAGGCGCCCGGCACGTCCGGCCGACGGCAGCTCCACCGCCGCCATCGCCGCGGCGCCACGCACTCCCGCGCCGCGAAAGAGGCGGAACAGCAGGGTTTCGGCCTGATCGTCCTGATGATGGCCGAAGGCCAGCCAGTCGCAATCCATCTCCGCCAGCGCGGCATGGCGCGCTTCGCGCGCCGCCGCTTCGGTGCCCTGGGGGTGATCGCGCCGTACGTCGACGCGAAAGGAGACGAAGGGCACTTCCAGCCGTGCGCACAATTCACTGCAGAACGCGAGCCAGTCGTCGGCGTTCGCGCTTAGCCCGTGGTGGACGTGGGCCGCGCTGAGCACAAGACCCAGTTCGTGCCGCAACTCGCACAGGCGATGCAGCAGGACGACCGAATCGACACCGCCGGAAAGGCAGCAGCACACCCGGCAGCCGGCAGCCACGCCGGCCTGGGCCAGCACGCCGGCGACCGGATCGATCACGTCAGGCGGCCTGCTCCTTGAAGCGGCCATAGCCCATCAGCTTGTCGATGCGCTGCGCGACCAGCTCGGCTGGCGACAGCGCATCCACCTGGCGCAGCGCCTCGGACAGCGCACGCTTGAGCGAGGCGGCCATGGCGCGGTGGTCACGGTGCGCGCCGCCCACCGGCTCATTGACGATCTTGTCGATGAGGCCGAGCGACTTCAGGCGCGCCGCGGTGATGCCCATCGTCTCGGCGGCCTCGGAGGCCTTGTCCGCGCTCTTCCACAGGATGGAGGCGCAGCCTTCGGGCGAGATCACGGAATAGGTCGAGTACTGCAGCATCAGCACCTGGTCGCCCACCGCGATGGCCAACGCGCCACCGGAACCGCCTTCACCGATGATGGTGCAGATCAGCGGCACCTTCAGCTCGGCCATCAGATAAAGGCTGTGGCCGATGGCCTCGGACTGTCCGCGCTCCTCGGCGCCGATGCCGGGATAGGCGCCGGGCGTGTCGACGAAGGTAAACACCGGCAGGCCGAACTTCTCGGCCAGCTTCATCAGCCGCATCGCCTTTCGATAGCCCTCGGGTCGCGGCATGCCGAAATTGCGCGAGATCTTTTCCTTGGTGTCGCGCCCCTTCTGGTGGCCGATCACGACGCAGCTCTGGCCATTGAAACGCGCCAGCCCGCCGACGATGGCCTTGTCGTCGGCGTAGCTGCGGTCACCGTGCAGTTCGTCGAAGTCGGTGAACATGTGCTGCACGTAATCCAGCGTATAGGGGCGCTGCGGATGGCGCGCCACCTGCGCGATCTGCCAGGGCGTGAGCTTGGCGTAAAGATCCTTGGTCAGTGACTGGCTCTTGGCCTCGAGTCGGTTGATTTCCTCGGAGATGTCGACCGCGGAGTCGTCCTGCACGAAGCGCAATTGCTCGATCTTGGCGTCGAGCTCGGCGATTGCCTGTTCGAAATCCAGAAAGGTGGTTTTCATCCAGCCGTTCTCAGCGAAAAATGGCCGACATTGTACCGCGTGCAGCAGAAAAGCCATCGTTCATGCGGTAGCGGCGTTCCATGACGAGGATTTGCGCAAAGACGGATGACAGCGAACCTCATGTCGGGCATGATTTCTGCTGTCGAAACAAAAAGAAGGAGCAGCGGGGCCGAGTGCGCTCCGCGCCATGGAAATAGTCGTCCTGATCGCGCTGATCATCGTCAATGGCGTGTTCGCCATGTCAGAAATTGCTCTCGTCACCGCACGCAGGGCCCGGCTCGCACGCCTCGCCGAAGACGGCGACGTGGCGGCCGCAGTAGCCATCAAGCTGGGTGAAGAGCCCACCCGCTTCCTCTCCACCATCCAGATCGGCATCACCTCGATCGGCATCCTCAACGGCATCGTCGGCGAGGCCGCCCTTGCCGCGCCGTTCGCGCGCTGGATGCAGCACCTCGGCATGGCCGAGGATCTCAGCGGTGTCGTCTCCACCGTGCTGGTCGTGATGGTGATCACCTACGTGTCCATCGTCGTCGGCGAGCTGGTGCCCAAGCGCATCGGCCAGATCAACCCGGAAGGCATTGCCCGCCTGGTGGCGCGGCCGATGAACGCGCTGTCCATCGCGTCGCGCCCCTTCGTGCGGCTGCTGAGCTGGTCGACCGGCATGCTCCTCAAGCTGATGGGCAAGCGCGACGAGAGCGGCCCCAGCGTCACCGAGGAGGAGATCCACGCCCTGCTCGAGGAGGGCTCGGAAGCCGGCATCATCGAGAAGAGCGAGCACGAGATGGTGCGCAACGTGTTCCGTCTCGACGACCGGCAGATCGGCTCGCTGATGGTGCCGCGCTCGGATATCGTATGGCTCGACATCACCCGTCCTCTCGACGAGAACCTCGCGCGCATGGCCGAATCGAACCATTCCCGCTTTCCGGTGTGCCGCGGCGGCCTCGACGAGATCCTCGGCATCATCTCCTCCAAGCAGCTCTTCAACCAGACGCTGAAGGGCGGCAAGGCAGACCTCACGCATCAGTTGCAGATGCCGGTGTTCGTGCCGGAATCGCTCACCGGCATGGAGCTGTTGGAGCAGTTCCGCGCCTCGAGCACGCATACGGTGTTCGTCATCGACGAGTACGGCGAGGTCCAGGGCATGGTGACGCTGCAGGACGTGCTCGAGGCCGTGACCGGCGAGTTTCAGCCGCACAGCCTGGAAGAAGCCTGGGCAGTGCAGCGCGAAGATGGCTCCTGGCTGCTGGACGGGCTGATCCCCGTTCCCGAGCTCAAGGACCGCCTGGGCCTGAAGACCGTGCCCGAGGAAGAACGTGGCCGCTATCACACGCTTTCCGGCATGGTCATGTGGCTGCTCGGCCGCCTGCCGCACACTGGCGACATCACCGTGTGGGACGACTGGCGCCTGGAAGTGGTCGACCTCGACGGCAAGCGCATCGACAAGGTCCTCGCCAGCCGGGTGCCGCCTCCGCTCGAGCCCGAAGCCGGCAACGTACCGACCGAACACCCCGACAACTGAGCCTGCACGGCCGCAAGGCGTGCGCGCGAGATTGCGCGCACCCATCCGGCCTTGACGTCAGCATCACCGGCATGAGATGAAACTTTTGCCGATGTGCTGACGTCTGTCATCGGGGCTGCGCAGTGCGGCTGAAGGCTCGATCCGGGTGCGGCCGGCCTTCGCCACGTGCGATGGGCTGTGACCGGCCGCCATCGCTCCTCCACGCCCCGCGCGAAGGAGGCTTCGCCGCCAGCACCGCAGACGCCCCGCGCCCACGCCAGGGCGGACTCAGCGGCGCAGGCCCCGTGCCCCGCTGCGCGGTTGCGCCGCGCTGCATCCTGCGAGGCAAAGTCACGACTTTTTTGGGAGACCTGATGCTGGATGACTGCGGAGTGATCGAAGCGTGAAGCTGGTGCTGATCGTCCTGTTGCCCTTCGCGGGCAGCCTGATCGCGTCCTTCCTCCCCGCCCATGCGCGGCGCACCGGCGCTGCGCTGGCGGGCCTGGTCGCGCTCGCGTGCACCGGGCTGCTGGCCAGCCTGTATGGCGAGGTGGCGCAAGCAGGTGTCGTGCGGCACGCCGTGCCCTGGGTGATGGGCCTCGACTTCTCGCTGCGCCTCGACGGCCTGGCCTGGCTGTTCGCCGCGCTGGTGTCGGCGATGGGCGCGCTCGTCGTGCTCTACGCGCACTACTACATGTCGCCGGAAGACCCGGTACCGCGCTTCTTCTCGTTCTTCCTGGGCTTCATGGGGGCCATGCTGGGCGTCGTGCTGTCGGGCAACCTCATCCAGCTCGTGTTCTTCTGGGAATTGACGAGCCTGATCTCGTTCATGCTGATCGCGTACTGGAACCACCGCATCGACGCCCGGCGCGGCGCGCGCATGGCACTCATCGTCACCGGCAGCGGCGGACTGGCCATGCTCGCCGGCATGATCCTGCTCGGGCAGATGGCGGGCAGCTATGAACTCGACCGCGTGTTCGCCGCCGGCGCGGCGATACGCGAGCACCCGTGGTATCCCGCCACCCTCGGCCTGATCGCACTGGGCGCACTCACCAAGAGCGCGCAGTTTCCCTTCCACTTCTGGCTGCCGCATGCCATGGCCGCGCCGACGCCGGTATCGGCCTACCTGCACTCGGCCACCATGGTGAAGGCCGGCGTCTTCCTGCTGGCGCGGCTATGGCCGGTGCTCGCCGGGACCGAGGCGTGGTTCTGGATCATCGGCGGTGCCGGCCTGGCCTCGCTGGTGCTGGGCGCCTACGCGGCGGTCTTCCAGCGCGACATGAAGGGCGTGCTCGCCTATTCCACGATCAGTCACCTCGGCCTGATCACCCTGCTGCTCGGCCTGAACAGCTCGCTGGCGCTGGTCGCGGCCGTGTTCCATGTGGTCAATCACGCCACCTTCAAGGCCTCGCTGTTCATGGCGACGGGCATCGTCGACCATGAAACCGGAACGCGCGACATGGAGCGCCTCGGCGGGCTGCGTCACGCGATGCCGCTGACCGCTTCGCTCGCGCTGGTTGCGGCGGCGGCGATGGCCGGCGTACCTCTGCTAAACGGCTTCCTGTCCAAGGAGATGTTCTTTGCCGAAACCGTGTTCCTCGACCGCGCCGATCCCTCGCACTTCCTGCTGCCGCTGGTGGCGGTGGCGTCGAGCATGTTCAGCGTCGCCTATTCCCTGCGGTTCGTGTTGAAGGTCTTCTTCGGCGCGCGTGCCACCGACCTGCCACGCCAGCCCCACGAACCTCCACGCTGGATGCTGCTGCCCAGCGCGCTGCTGGTGCTGGCCTGCCTGGTGGTGGGCATCCTGCCCGGCTGGGCGCTCGGCACGCCGCTGGCGATGGCGGCGTACTCGATGCTCGGCGCCGACACGCCGGCCTACAGTCTTGCCGTGTGGCACGGCGTCAACCTGCCCCTGCTGATGAGCGCTGTCGCGCTGCTCGGCGGCACCGCGCTCTATCTGGTACTGCAACGGCGGCGCGCCACCGGTGTGCTGTCGGTGTTTCGCCTCGACGGCAAGCGCGCCTTCGAGTGGAGCCTGGCGCGGCTCTCCGCCTACGCCGGCTGGCTGGTCGAGCATGCCGCCTCGCGCCGACTGCAGATGCAGTTGCTGGTGCTGGTGCTGTTCGCGGTGGGTGCGGTGATGCTGCCGCTGTGGCAGACCGGAGTCCCTTGGGGCAGCCTGGGCCGCCTCCCCGCGGATCCGGCGTTCGGCCTGCTGTGGCTCGTGGGCGGGTTGTGCGCGCTGGGCGCGGCCTATCAGGCCAAATACCACCGCCTGGTGGCCCTGATCTTCGCCGGCGGAGCAGGCCTTGCGACGGTGCTGACTTTCGCCTGGTTCTCGGCACCGGACCTCGCATTGACTCAGGCCATGGTCGAGGTGGTGACGACCCTGCTGCTGCTGCTCGGGCTGCGCTGGCTGCCGCGCCGCATCCAGGCGCAGGAGGAGGGACGGCCGCCGGAGCGCGCGCCCCTTCGTGCCCGCCTGCGCCGCGTACGCGACTTCTCGGTGGCGATCTGCGTCGGCGCCGGGATGGCTCTGCTCTCCTACGTGATGCTCACCCGGCCGGTGGCCGAAGGACTGGCGCCCTTCTTCCTGACGCAATCGCTGCCGCAGGGCGCGGGCCTCAACGTGGTGAACGTCATCCTGGTGGATTTCCGCGGTTTCGACACGCTGGGCGAGATCACCGTGGTCGGCATCGTCGCGCTGACGGTGTATGCGCTGCTGCGGCGCTTCCGACCAGCCCCTGAAAGCGTCGCTCCCCCGCTCCAGCAACGCGAGCAGGCAGTGCCCGAGCCACCCGATCCGCAGCGCGCGCTGCCCCACGGCTACCTGATGCTGCCAGCGGTGCTGATCCGGCTCGTGCTGCCGGTGGCCGTGCTGGTGTCGATCTTCTTCCTGCTGCGCGGGCACAATGCGCCGGGCGGCGGCTTCGTCGGCGGCCTCGTCCTCGCCACCGCACTGCTGGTGCAATACATGTTCAGCGGCGTCATCTGGACCGAGGCCACGCTGCGCGTGCTGCCGCAACAATGGATCGCCTTCGGCCTGCTCGTCGCCGGGCTCACCGGCGCGGGGGCATGGCTGGCAGCGCGCCCCTTCCTCTCCGCGCTGGACTGGCACGGCGAGCTTGCGCTGATCGGCGACATCCACCTTTCCACCGTGCTCGCGTTCGACCTGGGCGTGTACATGCTGGTGGTGGGTGCCACCTCGCTGATCCTCGTCGCCCTTGCCCACCAGTCGCTGCGCAGCCAGCACCTGCAGTGGCGACGGCCGGCGGACGGCAATGCGAAGCGTCGCGCCGAAGAGGAAGGGACGAGCTGATGGAGATCATCTATGCGATGGCGATCGGAATCCTGGCGGGCTCGGGCACCTGGCTGCTGCTGCGCCCGCGGACCTTCCAGGTCATCATCGGCCTCACGCTGCTGTCCTACGCGGTGAATCTTTTCATCTTCAGCATGGGCAGCCTGAACCTGGACCGCGCGCCGATCATCGACCCCTTGCAGCCGGTCGATCCTGCCCGCTATGCCGACCCGGTGCCGCAGGCCCTGGTGCTCACCGCCATCGTCATCGGTTTTGCCACCACTGCGCTGCTGCTGGTGGTGCTCCTCGCCTCGCGCGGCCTGACGGGCACCGACCACGTAGACGGCGTGGAAGACGGAGCCGAATCGTGAGCGGCTGGCTGCAGCACCTGCCCATCCTGCCGATCGTGATTCCGCTGCTTGCCGGCGCCGGGCTGCTGTTGCTCGACGATGCACATCGGCGCGCGCGCGCGGTCGTGGCGCTCGTCGCCACGGCGCTACAACTGGCCGTGGCCATCGCGCTGCTGTCGGCGGCAGCGGGCTGGAATGCAACGTCGACCGGCATCGAGGTCTATCGGCTCGGCGGATGGAGTGCGCCTTTCGGCATCGTGCTGGTCGTCGATCGCCTGTCGGCGCTGATGCTGACGCTGTGCGCGGTGCTCGCGCTGCCTGCGCTGACCTATGCGCTCGCGCGCTGGGATCGTGCGGGCGTGCATTTCCATCCGCTGTTCCAGTTCATGCTGATGGGGCTCAACGGCGCCTTCCTGACCGGCGACATCTTCAACCTGTTCGTGTTCTTCGAGGTGCTGCTGGCGGCGTCCTATGGCCTTGCGCTGCATGGCTCGGGCGCCGATCGGGTGCGATCGGGCCTGGCCTACATCGTCGTCAATCTGGCCGCTTCGCTGCTGTTCCTGATCGGTGCGGCGCTCATCTACGGCATCACCGGCACGCTCAACATGGCCGACCTCGCGCATCGCGTGCCGGCTCTCCCGGCCGACGACCAGGCCCTGTTCGCCGTCGGCATCGCCCTGCTGGCGCTGGTGTTCCTCGTCAAGGCGGCGGCCTGGCCGCTCAACTTCTGGCTGCCGTCGACTTACAGCGCGGCCAGCGCGCCGGTGGCCGCGATGTTCTCGATCATGACCAAGGTCGGCGTCTATGCCTTGCTGCGCATCGCCTCGGTGCTGGAGCCGGCGGGTGCGTTCGCGCCCCTCGGCGACGTCATCTTCATGCTGGGACTGCTCACGCTGGGCTACAGCGCCATCGGTGTGCTGGGTGTGCAGAAACTGGAGCGCGTCGCCGGCTACAGCGTGATCGCCTCGTCGGGCACGCTGCTGGCGGCGTTCGGCCTGGGCATGCGGGAGGTGACGGCGCCGCTGCTCTATTACCTGACCGGGTCGGTGCTGGTGATGGGCGCGTTCTACCTCGTCATCGAGATGACGGAGCGCTGCAAGCCCTACGGCGCGGACCTGCTCGCGGTGACGATCGAGGCCTTCGGCATGGACACGCCTGAGGAAGCTGCCATGAGCGAGGACGTGGTGGGCTTTGCCATTCCCGGCGCGATGGCCTTCATCGGCATGGCCTTCATCGCCTGCACCGTGATCATCGCCGGCCTGCCGCCGTTGTCGAGCTTCATCGCCAAGTTCGCACTGCTGATCGCCGCGTTCGGGGCGGCGGAAGGCGCTGCCGTGCCCACCGAGGTCTGGCTGCTGATGGCAGCGATCCTCGGCTCGGGCCTGACAGCGATGATCACGCTGTCGCGGCTCGGCATGCGCATCTTCTGGAGCGGCGAGGCGCGGACGACGCCGCAATTGCTGGTGACCGAGGCGGTGCCGGCGGCCGTGCTGATCGGCCTGTGCATCGCGCTGGCGCTGGCTGCCCAGCCGGTCATGGAGTTCATGCAGGCAACCGCGAAGTCGCTGCACGACCCGTCGCAATACGTCGAGGCCGTCATGAGCCTGTCGAGGGAAGCCGGCCGATGAAACGACCCACCTACCGTTCCCTGCTGCCTGCTGTCCTGGTGCTGCTGCTCGTCTGGCTCGTGCTGAACGACAGCTTCTCGGCCGGCCATCTCCTGCTCGGCCTGCTGCTGGCGCTGATGGTCGCTGCCATGCTGCCATCGGCGCGGCCGCTGCAGGCACGCGTGCGCCGCCCGCTGTTGGCGATCCGCCTGCTGCTGCGCGTGCTGGCGGACGTCATCCGCTCGAACATCACGGTGGTCGGCATCGTGCTGGGCCCCGAGCGACGGCGCCGGAGCCCGGGCTTCATACAGGTTCCGCTCGACCTCCGTGATCCGCATGGCCTGGCGGTGTTGTCGATGATCGTGACGGCGACCCCCGGGACGGTGTGGGCCGAGACTTCGCCCGACCACCGTGTGCTGACGCTGCACATTCTCGAACTCGAGGACGAGTCGGCCTGGCAACGCACGATCAAGGAGCGCTACGAGCGACCGCTGATGGAGATCTTCGAATGACCGCCACGATCATCGACTTCGCCACCCTGTTCGCCTTCGTCTGCCTCGGCCTCGCGATGGCCCTGGCGACAGTCCGCCTCGTCATCGGCCCGGGCGCGCGGGACCGCGTGCTGGCCTTCGACACCATGTACATCATCGGCGTCATGATGGTGCTGGTGATGGCCCTGCGCTCGAGCACGTCGGTGTATTTCGACGTCGCCCTGCTGATGACCCTGTTCGGCTTCGTGGGAACGAGCGCCTTGGCCAAGTTCCTGCTGCGCGGCGAGGTGATCGAGCCGTGATGAGCGACCTCTCCCCCTGGATTGCGATTCCGGTGGCGCTGCTGATGTGCATCGGCAGCGTGCTGGCGCTGATCGGCGCGCTGGGCCTGCTGCGGCTGAAGAACTTCTATTCGCGCGTCCATGCGCCCACGCTGGGCACCACGCTGGGACTGGGCTGCATCCTGCTCGCGTCGCTGGTTTCGTCTTCGGCGCTGGCAAGCAAGCTGGTGCTGCACGAGTTGCTCATCGCCGTGTTCATCGTCGTCACTGCGCCGGTGACCACGATGATGCTGTTGCGCGCGGCGCTGGCCGAGGACAGGCGCAAGGACCATCGGCCCGCCCAACCGGCAGGGCCGTCGCCGGCCGATGCGGAGCTTGAGGAAGACGTCCAGCCGGGTGACGACACCCCGGCCTCCAGCGATCAGGCAAGGCCGGGCGGTGATGCATGAAAAAAGGAGCGGGGACCGTGTCACCGGTGCCCGCTCCTTCGCCTGGCCTGTGGCGCGGCGCTGCGTCAGTCGTCGTTCATCACCCCCAGCAGGTGCAGCAGGCTGGTGAAGAGATTGAAGATCGACACGAACAGCGACACCGTCGCCATCACGTAGTTGGTCTCGCCGCCGTGGATGATGTTGCTCGTCTCATACAGGATCAGACCCGACATCAGCAGCACAAAGGCAGCCGACACGGTCAGCGACAGCGCGGGGATGGAAAAGAAGATCGCGCCCAGGCCCGCGAGGAAGGCCACCAGCACGCCCACGAACAGGAAGCCGCCCATGAAGGAGAAGTCCTTGCGGGTGGTCAGCGCATAGGCAGACAGGCCGAGGAAGATCGCCGCGGTACCCGCCATCGCCTGCATCACGATCTGCGAGCCGTTCGGCAGCGCCAGGTACTTCGACACCACCGGGCCCAGGGTCAGGCCCATGAAGCCCGTCAGGGCGAACACGAACAGCACGCCCAGCCCGCTGTTGCGGAACTTCGTCGTCAGGAACAGCAGGCCGAAGTAGCCGACCAGCGTGATGAGGATGCCCGGATGCGGCAGGCCAAGCGCCATCGACAACCCGGCGGTCACCGCCGAGAAAGCCAGCGTCAGCGAAAGCAGCATGTAGGTGTTGCGGATGACCTTGTTCGTCGAGAGGACGGAAGCCTCCGAGCGGGTCATCGTTGTCAGGCGGTTTTCCATGTTGGGTCACACTCCTTGGTGGATGGATGTTGTTTTGGTAATGGCAGGCACGAACATCGCTTCTTCGCGATCAGGCGACCGACGGCGCCGCATGTTCGAGCGCGATGCGCTCGGGCTTCCGGTGACGACGCAGGCGCTGGGCGAGCACACGCGACACGCGGTCCGCGGCCTGGTCGACTGCGGCCCGGACGTCGAGCTGGGTGATGGCGAAGACGACGTCGGGCAGGTTGCGCAGCCGCAGTTGAACGACGCAGCGCTTGTCCGCGCCACCCCGTGGGCCATTGACGTCGGCCACCTTCACTCGCGCCCACTGGATGTGGTCCTGGAAACGGCCGATCGCGAAACTCATGCGCCGCGCCACGTAGTCACGCAGGCCGGGTGCCGCTTCGACGTTGTCACAATGCAGATCGATTCGCATGCAGGATCTCCTTTTGAATGGGTATGCACCGCACGAGCGGGAACCACTTGTGATGCTACCCCTCTGACTGTTCGAAAAAACCTCAGTTCGACTGAATTTTTATCCGAATTTTTCGATACATTCAATTCTCGACACAATCAACGTACGTCGCCCATGCTGAACTACAAGCAACTCCACCATTTCTGGTCGGTCGCCCGCGCGGGAGGCATCGTGCGCGCCAGCGAACGTTCCGGCCTCGCGCCGCAGACACTGTCGGGCCAGATCGCGACGCTGGAGGCGGACCTCGGCGTCACGCTCTTCCAGCGCCAGGGCCGACGCCTGGTACTGACCGAGACCGGACGCGTGGCTCTCGATTATGCCGAAGAAATTTTCCGCCTGGGCAGCGAGCTGGAGGAAGCGATCCAGAGCCGGGCCACCGGCCGCATGGTTCCGTTCCGCGTCGGCATCGCCGACGTCGTGCCGAAAGCGATTGCCTACGTCCTGCTGGCGCCATCGATGACGCTAGCCGAGCCAATGCGCATCATCTGCCGCGAAGGCAAGCTCGAGCGCCTGCTGGGCGAGCTGGCCATCCACAAGCTCGACGTGGTGCTGGCCGACAGCCCGCTGCCGCCCAACATGGACGTGCGCGGCTACAGCCACGCGCTGGGAGAATCCACGATCGGCTTCTACGCCTCGGAAGCCGTCGCAAGCACGCTGCGCGCTGACTTCCCCGACTGCCTGAACGGTGCGCCGCTGTTGCTGCCCGGCCTGGAGGCGGCGGTACGCGGGCCGCTGCTGCGCTGGCTGGAAGCCGCCAAGCTGCGGCCGAGGATCGTCGGCGAATTCGACGACAGCGCCCTGATGCGCGCCTTCGGCGAAGCTGGCGCGGGCGTACTCCCCGCTGCATCGCTGATCGGCGACGAATTGCTATCGCATGGCAACATGCGGCTGCTGGGCGAGGCGCGAGGCGTCGTCGAAACCTATTACGCGATCTCGGTCGAACGTCGCTTGACGCATCCGGCAGTGCGCGCGATCAGCGATGCGGCGCCGATTTCGACACAAACGACGCATCGGGCGGAACAGGCGTGAACACTGCTGGGGAGCCTCGCCTGCCGGCGACTCCCCCCTCACGATGGCGCGAGCCGTGAGGTCTACGGCGAGTGGAACGCGAGGGGCGCGCTGACCAGTGCTGCAAATCCGCGGCAAAAACCCTAGAATGGCGAGCCTTCGCCGCGCCCTACGGTTCCTAAGCTGCTGATTTGAAAATGGTGCCGGGAAAGGGACTCGAACCCTTACACCTTGCGGCGGCGGATTTTGAATCCGCTGCGTCTACCGATTCCGCCATCCCGGCTGGGGACGCGCATTATCTCCGAACACTGGCGCCGGCAGCAAGCCGGGCGCTTCGATTGCATCCCTGCATGACGTTTGTCACGATCCGATGTCACTCAAGCTGAACGATTTCGACTACACCCTGCCTCCCGAGCTGATCGCCCAGGCGCCGCTGCCCCAGCGCAGCGCCAGCCGCCTGCTGGTGGTGGATGAGGGGCGTCTGGCCGATCGCCGCTTCACCGACCTGCCGGAATTCATCCGCCCTGGCGACCTGCTGGTGTTCAACGACACGCGGGTGATCCACGCGCGCCTGCACGGACACAAGGAGAGCGGCGGCCAGATCGAGGTCCTGGTCGAGCGCGCGATCGGGCCGCACGAGGCGCTCGCGCAGGTACGGGCGAGCAAGTCGCCCAAGGCGGGCAGCCGGCTGCGCCTGGCCGATGCCTTCGACGCCACCGTGCTGGGACGGGTGGGTGAGTTCTACCACCTGCGTTTCCCCGACACCGAGGACATCCACACCCTGCTGGAGCGCCACGGCAAGCTGCCGCTGCCGCCCTACATCCAGCGCGCAGCCGGCGACGACGACGAATCGCGCTACCAGACGGTCTTTGCGCGCGAGCCCGGCTCGGTCGCCGCCCCCACCGCCGGCCTGCACTTCGACGACGCCCTGCTCGCCCGCCTTGCCGGACGCGGCGCGCGCTGCGCCTGGCTCACTTTGCACGTGGGCGCCGGCACTTTCCAGCCGGTGCGTGTCGATGACCTCGGCGATCATCGCATGCACCGCGAGCGCTATGTGATCCCGCAGGAGACGGCCGACGCCATCGCCGCCACCCGCGCCGCCGGCGGCCGCGTCATCGCGGTGGGCACCACCAGCATGCGCGCACTCGAGGCCGCAGCGCAGGAAGGCCCGCTGCAGGCTGGCAGTGGCGAGACCGAGATCTTCATCCTGCCGGGCTTCCGCTTCCAGGTGGCGGACGCGCTGATCACCAACTTCCACCTGCCAAAATCCACCTTGCTGATGCTCGTTTCCGCCTTCGCCGGCGTGGAGACGATCCGCAACGCCTATGCCCACGCCGTCGCCCAACGCTACCGCTTCTTCAGCTACGGCGACGCGATGTTCCTGACCCGCAAGAACGACACTGAAGACGATGCAGTTTGAACTCCTCAGCACCAGCGACGGCGCACGCCGCGGCCGCATGACGCTTGCCCATGGGGTGGTCGAGACGCCCGTGTTCATGCCGGTCGGCACCTACGGCACGGTGAAGGCGATGACGCCCGCCATGCTCGGCGACATCGGCGCGCAGATCTGCCTGGGCAACACCTTCCACCTGTGGCTGCGCCCCGGGCTCGACATCATCGGCGCGCACCAGGGCCTGCACCGCTTCATGGCCTGGGACAAGCCCATCCTGACGGATTCGGGCGGCTTCCAGGTGTTCAGCCTCGGCGCGCTGCGCAAGATCAGCGAGGAAGGAGTGAAATTCTCCAGCCCGATCGACGGTGCCAAGCTGTTCCTGACCCCGGAGATCTCGATGCAGATCCAGACGGTGCTCGACTCCGACATCGTCATGATCTTCGACGAATGCACGCCCTACCCCGCCAGCCGCGACGAGGCGGCAAAATCCATGCGCCTGTCGCAGCGCTGGGCGAAGCGCTCGCGCGACGAGTTCGACAGGCTGCAGAACCGGAACGCGCTGTTCGGCATCGTGCAGGGCGGCATGTACGAGGACCTGCGTGACGACTCGCTCGCGGCGCTGGAGGACATCGGCTTCCACGGTTTCGCCATCGGCGGCCTGTCGGTGGGCGAGCCCAAGGAAGACATGCAGCGCATCCTCGCCCACACCGCACCGCGCCTGCCGCAGCACAAGCCGCGCTACCTGATGGGCGTCGGCACGCCGGAGGATATCGTCGCCGGTGTGGCCGCGGGCATCGACATGTTCGATTGCGTGATGCCGACCCGCAACGCGCGCAACGGCTGGCTGTTCACCCGCTACGGCGACATCAAGATCAAGAATGCGGTGCACAAGGCCGACACCCGGCCGCTGGATCCGTCCTGCGACTGCTACACCTGCCGCAACTTCAGCCGCGCCTACCTGCATCACCTGCACCGTGCCGGCGAAATCCTCGGCAGCATGCTCAACACGATCCACAACCTGCGCTACTACCAGACCCTGACCGCGGAACTGCGCGAGGCGATCGCGGACCAAGCATTCCCGGCCTACGTGCAGCGCTTCCACAGCGAGCGCGCCACCGGCGCCGTCTGAGGCGCGCCGGCGGCGCCCACGGGCTGTCATGCGCCTGCTGCTATAATCCAACGCTTTTTGCCACTCTTGGAGTTCATACCGTGCTGATTTCAAACGCCTATGCGCAGGCCGCAGGCGGCACCGACCCGACCGGCGGCCTGATGGGCCTGCTGCCGCTGATCCTGATGTTCGTCGTGCTGTGGTTCCTGATGATCCGGCCGCAGATGAAGCGCGCCAAGGAGCACAAGTCCATGGTCGAAGCGCTGTCGAAGGGCGACGAAGTGGTGACGCAGGGCGGCATCGCCGGGCGCATCGCCGACGTGGGCGACAACTTCCTGCACATCGAAGTCGCCCCCAACACCAATGTGGTGGTGCAGAAGCAGGCCGTCTCCACCGTGCTGCCCAAGGGCACGCTGAAGAGCCTGTAATCCCGGATGAGGTGCGCCCGATGGCGCGCCCAGCCGTCCCGAAGGCGCTGCGCGGCACGCGCGGCGCCCTCCTCTTGCGTCCGACCCGACCATGAATCGCTATCCACTCTGGAAAAACCTGCTCATCGGCCTGGTGCTGCTCTGGGGCCTGATCTATACGCTGCCGAACTTCTACGGCGAAGTGCCGGCGGTTCAGGTCTCCAGCGCCAAGGCCACCTTCAAGCTCGACCCTGCAGCGGCAACCGACCGCATTGCCGGCGTGCTCAAGGAGGCGGGCATCGACAACGCGGGCATCTTCTCCGACGCCACCAGCGTGCGCGCCCGCTTCGCCAACACCGATCTGCAGTTGCGCGCCAAGGACGCGATCGAGCGCGCATTGAACCCGAATGCGCAGGATCCTTCCTACGTCGTCGCGCTGAACCTGCTTTCCGCCTCGCCCGCCTGGCTCACCGCGATCCACGCGCTGCCGATGTACCTCGGCCTCGACCTGCGCGGCGGCGTGCACTTCCTGCTGCAGGTGGACATGCCGGGCGCGCTGACCAAGCGCCTGGACGCCACCACCGGCGACCTGCGCACGCTGATGCGTGACAAGAACGTGCGCCACGCCGGCATCACGCGCGAAGGCAACACCGTGGTGGTGCGCTTCCGCGACGCCGATCAGCGCGAGGCCGCGCGCCGCGCGATCCAGTCCTCCACCTCCGACCTGCAGCTGGCCGACCGCGACGACACGGCCGACGACCTTAAGCTGGTCGCCACGCTGACCGCGCAGGCGCAGAAGACGATGCGCGATTTCGCCATCAAGCAGAACATCAGCACGCTGCACAACCGCATCAACGAGCTCGGCGTGGCCGAGCCGGTGATCCAGCAGCAGGGCGCCGACCGCATCGTGGTGCAGTTGCCCGGCGTGCAGGACGTGGCCAAGGCGAAGGACATCCTTGGCCGCACCGCGACGCTGGAAGTGCGCATGGTCGACGACACGCCGGGCCTGCTCGAGCAGGCGCTGACCGGCAACGTGCCGTTCGGCACCGAACTCTTCAAGGAGCGCGGCGGCGCGCCGCTGCTGCTGAAGAAGCAGGTGGTGCTGACCGGCGATCGCCTCACCGACGCCCAGCCCGGCTTCGACGGCCAGACCAACGAGCCCGCGGTGCATCTGACGCTGGATGCCGCCGGCGCACGCATCTTCCGTGACGTCACGCGCGAGAGCATCGGCAAGCGCATGGCGATCCTGCTGATCGAGAAGGGCAAGGGCGAAGTCGTCACCGCGCCGGTGATCCGCAGCGAGATCGGCGGCGGCCGCGTGCAGATTTCCGGCCGCATGACCACCACCGAAGCCAACGACGTGGCGCTGCTGTTGCGCGCGGGTTCGCTGGCGGCGCCGATGGAGATCATCGAGGAGCGCACCGTCGGCCCCAGCCTGGGGGCCGAGAACATCGCCAAAGGCTTCCATTCCACGCTGTGGGGTTTCGTCGCGATCGCGATCTTCATGACTGCGTACTACATGCTGTTCGGCCTGGTGTCGTCGATCGCGCTGGCGGCCAACCTGCTGCTGCTGGTGGCGCTGCTGTCGCTGCTGCAGGCGACGCTGACGCTGCCCGGCATCGCCGCGATGGCGCTGACGCTCGGCATGGCGATCGACGCCAACGTGCTGATCAACGAGCGCATCCGCGAGGAGCTGCGCAACGGCGCCACGCCGCAGGCGGCCATCGCCGCAGGCTATGACCGCGCCTTCGACACCATCCTGGACTCCAACATCACCACGCTGATTGCCGGCATCGCTCTGCTGGTGTTCGGCTCCGGGCCGGTGCGCGGCTTCGCGGTGGTGCACTGCCTCGGCATCCTGACCTCGATGTTCAGCGCCATCCTGGTGTCGCGCATGATGATCAACTTCCTCTACGGCCGCCGGCGCAAGGTCGAATCGCTTGCCATCGGCCAGATCTGGAAGCCGGGCAGCAACTGAGCGGAACGAAAGGAACAGGCAATCATGGAATTCTTCCGCATCAAGAAAGACATCCCGTTCATGCGCCATGCGCTGGTGTTCAACGTGATTTCGTTGATCACCTTCCTGCTGGCGGTGTTCTTCCTCGCCACCCGCGGCCTGCATCTGTCGGTGGAGTTCACCGGCGGTACGCTGGTCGAGGTCACCTATGCCGAGGCGCCGCAACTCGAGCCGATCCGCGAGGCGCTGGCGGCCAGCGGCTACCCGGACGCGCAGGTGCAGAACTTCGGCAGTGCCCGCGACCTGCTGGTGCGCCTGCCGAACCGCGACGATCTCGACACCAACGGCGTCTCCGAGAAGGTCATGGGCACCCTGAAGGGCGTGACCGGCCCGGTGCCCGAGCTGCGCAGGGTGGAGTTCGTCGGCCCGCAGGTGGGCAAGGAGCTGGCGTCCGATGGCGCGATGGCGCTGCTGCTGGTGATCGTCGGCATCGTGGTGTATCTGGCGCTGCGCTTCGAGTGGCGCTTCGCGGTGTCGGCGATCATCGCCAACCTGCACGACGTGATCATCATCCTGGGCTTCTTCGCCTTCTTCCAGTGGGAGTTCTCGCTGCCGGTGCTGGCGGCGGTGCTGGCCGTGCTAGGCTATTCGGTCAATGAATCGGTGGTGGTGTTCGACCGCGTGCGCGAGACGTTCAAGAAGAAGCGCAACCTGACCACGCCGCAGGTGCTGGATCACGCGATCACGAGCACGATCTCGCGCACCATCATCACCCATGGCAGCACGCAGGTAATGGTGCTGTCGATGCTGCTGTTCGGCGGCGAGACACTGCATTACTTCGCGATGGCGCTGACCATCGGCATCTGCTTCGGCATCTATTCGTCGGTGCTGGTGGCGAGCCCGCTGGTGATGTGGCTGGGCGCCTCGCGCGAGCAGTTCGTGAAGCCGAAGAAAGAGAAGGAAGAGGCGGTGGTGTGAGGCCTCGCGTTCTTCCGGATGTGCGAAAGGCGCCCTTTGGGCGCCTTTGTTCTTCTTGGGCAAGGCCCACCACAGACGTTCGTGCCTTCGGTGCGGCCGAGGGGTGGATGCAGCGGTCGCCGCCTGCATTCGCGGCCTGCGGCTGCCCTCGGCGGAAGGCCTTGCGGGGGCGGCGACGCGAACTCGTCGCTGCGCTCCTCGGACAGGCGTCGCCTTGTTTCCCCCGCAAGGCCTTCCACCTCGGCGCTCATGAAGTTGGCGCCCGCTGCATCCACCCCTCAGCCTTGGTTTGTGACGCTCCGGACCGATTGAAGGCCCCAGGAGAGCAGCTATACCGCGAACACCTGCTTTACGCGCAGCGTCTCGCCGCGCTCCATCAGGCCGATCAGGCGGTCGATGTTGGGGTGCTTGCCGGGGTTCAGGCGCGCGTCCTCGCTGTGCTCGGCGTACAGCTCGATGCCCTTCTTCGCCGCCTCGGGCGTGATCGCGCCGTAGAGCTGGGCGAGGTGGTTATAGACGGCCAGCGAGCCCGCCTGGCCGGGCTTGTTCTCTATCGTTCCGACGACGGCGTCGCTGGCGTCGATCAGGTTCATCGCTGCCAGGTGCGACACACCCGGCAGGGTCTTGAGGTTATCGGCAAAAGCCATCTGTATGTCCTGAAATGTCGAATGGGGACGCGTGGTGGAAGCGGAACTGGCCGCGGTCCGCACCGGCGGTCGCGGTCGAGCCCGCTCCTACGCAGCGGCATCGCCTGTAGGAGCGGGCTCGACCGCGACAAGTACGTCAGATGCGCCGGGCCAGCTCCGCCGCCTTGCCCACGTAGCTCGCCGGCGTCATCGCCAGCAGGTGGTCGCGCGCCGCGGCGGGAATCGCCAGCGTGCGGATGAAGTCCTGCAGCGCCTCGCGGGTGATGCCCTTGCCGCGCGTCATCGCCTTCAATTGCTCGTACGGGTTCTCGATGCCGAAGCGGCGCATCACCGTCTGCACCGGCTCGGCCAGCACTTCCCAGCACTCGTCGAGGTCGGCGGCGAGACGCGCCGGATCGGCTTGCAGCTTGCCCAGGCCGCGCAGGCAGCTATCGAGCGCAAGCACGGTGTGGCCGAAGCCCACGCCCATGTTGCGCAGCACGGTCGAGTCGGTCAGGTCGCGCTGCATGCGCGAGATCGGCAGCTTTTCCGAGAAGTGCTTGAGCACCGCGTTGGCGAGGCCGAAGTTGCCTTCGGCGTTCTCGAAGTCGATCGGATTGACCTTGTGCGGCATCGTCGAGGAGCCGACTTCGCCTTCCTTCAGCTTCTGCTTGAAGTAGCCGAACGAGATATACATCCAGATGTCGCGGCAGGCGTCGATCAGCATCGTATTGCCGCGTGCGATGGCGTCGAAGAGCTCGGCCATGGCGTCGTGCGGTTCGATCTGGATCGTGTAGGCGTTGAAGGTGAGCCCCAGCGACTCGATGAAGCGCTTGTTGAAGCCTTCCCAGTCGAATTCCGGCCAGGCGGACAGGTGGGCGTTGTAGTTGCCGACCGCGCCATTGAACTTGGCCGTCATGGCGACGCCGACGATCGCGGCACGGGCGCGCATCAGGCGCGCGGCGATGTTGGCCATCTCCTTGCCGAGCGTGGTCGGGCTGGCCGGCTGGCCGTGGGTGCGCGACAGCATCGGCAAGTCGGCGAGCTGGTGGGCGAGCTCGCGGAAGCGCGCGATCACCGCGTCGAGCGCCGGCAGCAGCACCTTGTCACGGCCTTCGGCCAACATCAGCGCGTGGGAGGTGTTGTTGATGTCTTCCGAGGTACAGGCGAAGTGGATGAACTCGGAGACCTTCATCACTTCCGGATTGTGGCCGAGGCGCTGCTTCAGCCAGTACTCCATCGCCTTCACGTCGTGGTTGGTGGTGGCCTCGATCGCCTTCACCGCTTCGCCATCATCGGTGGAGAAGCCCGCGACCACCGCGTCGAGCTCGGCGACGGTCGCCGCCGAAAAGGGCGCGATCTCGGCCAGCGCAGGCTCGGCGGCGAGCGCCTTGAGCCACTCGACCTCGACCTTGACGCGATTGCGGATCAGACCGTGCTCGGAGAAATGGTCACGCAGGCCCGCGACCTTGCCGTGGTAGCGGCCATCGAGCGGAGACAGGGCGGTGAGCGGGGAAGGAGCGGCGACAGACATGACAGGACTTCCGGACAAAATGTTATTTTACCGCCTCGCTCCCCAACCCGCAGGACAGAGGCGCCCCAGTGAGCTCAACGGACAGCTATCGCATCGAAGTCCAGGCCGTCGCCGAATTCGTGCCGGCCCAGTCTCGCCCCGAGGACGAGCATTTCGTCTTCGCTTACCACGTCACCATCCGCAACACCGGCACCGTTCCGGCACAGCTCGTGAGCCGGCACTGGGTCATCACCGACGGCACCGGGAAGGTGCAGGAAGTGCATGGCCAGGGGGTGATCGGCGAACAGCCGCTGTTGGCGCCGGGGGACAGCTACAGCTACACGAGCGGCTGCGTGCTCGAGACGCCGGTGGGCACCATGCACGGCAGCTACCAGATGGTGGCCGAGGACGGCCACCCCTTCGAAGCGGAGATCCCGCCCTTCATGCTGGCGATGCCCAGGGTGCTGCACTGAGCATCGACGCGGCAGTCAGCTCCGGTAGTCGGCGTTGATCTTCACGTAGTCGTAGGAAAAATCGCAGGTCCACACGGTGGCCGCGGCGCTGCCGCGGGCGAGGTCGATGCGCACGGTGAGTTCGGCGTGCTGCATGATGCGTGCCCCGGCTTCCTCCTGATAGCTCGCGGCGCGGCCGCCGTGCTCGGCGACGAGCACGGATTCATCCGGGTTGCCCAGCCACACGCGCAGCCTGGCGACGTCCAGATCGTCGATGCCGGCATAGCCGATGGCCGCCAGGATGCGTCCGAGGTTGGGGTCGGAGGCGAAGAAGGCCGTCTTCACCAGCGGCGAATGGCCCACTGCATACCCCACCTTGCGGCATTCCTCGCGATCCTTGCCGCCCTCGACGACGATGCTCATGAACTTTGTCGCGCCTTCGCCGTCGCGCACGATGGCCTGCGCCAGCGCGATCGAAACTTCGACCACCGCGTCGCGCAGCACCTTGTAATCCGCGCTTGCCGCATCGGCGACCTCGGCGTTGCCGGCCCGGCCGGTGGCGATCAGGATGAAGGAGTCGTTGGTCGACGTATCGCCGTCGACGGTGATGCTGTTGAAGGACAGGTCGGCCGCCTCCTTCACCAGCGCCTGCAGCAGCGGCTGGCTCACCGCTGCGTCGCAGGCGAGGAAGCCGAGCATGGTCGCCATGTTGGGCCGGATCATGCCGGCGCCCTTGCTGATGCCGGTCAGCGTCACCGTGCGGCCGCCGATCTGCACCTGCCTCGACACCGCCTTGGCCAGCGTGTCGGTGGTCATGATGGCGTGGGCGGCGTCGAACCAGGCGTCGGCACGCAGGTCGGCGATCGCCCGCGGCAGGCCGGCGACCAGGCGGTCGACCGGCAGCGGCTCGAGGATCACGCCGGTGGAGAACGGCAGCACCTGCCCCGCCTTCACGCCCAGTTGCGCTGCCACCGCCTCGCATGTGGCCAGCGCGCTCTTGAGACCCGGCTCGCCGGTGCCCGCATTGGCCACGCCGGTGTTGATCACCAGCGCGCGGATGACGCCGCTGGCAAGATGCGAACGGCACACCTGCACCGGCGCCGCGCAGAAGCGGTTCTGCGTGAACACGCCCGCGGCACGGCTGCCTGCCGCCAGCTCAATCACGGTGAGATCGCGACGGCTGGCCTTGCGGATGCCGGCTTCGGCGACTCCGAGGCGAACGCCGGCAACCGGCAGCAGATCGGCGGGATTCGGAAGGTTCAGGTTGACAGCCATGCAGTTCTCCGGAGGTGATCGAGATCGAAACGGCGAAGGCCGATGCGACGCGACAGGACGGCGAATGATAGCGGATTCGCACATCGCCCATTGCATGCGCAGCCGCGCATGGACTGGCATGCGCAGCCGCGCATGGACTGCCGGCTCTGCCTCCATTCCCTCGGCGCGCAGCCGTCCGCGACGGCGACTTGTAACGAAAATTGACACTTTCGGCACGGGTGCCCCCTGCAGCGCTAGCCGGGAGGGGTGCGACAGCCCCCTTGCCTGCGCGGCTCCGCATTCCACGGGGGATGGCACAGGAAATGCTCACGATCTATCCGAGGCACGGCACGTTGCCATGTCTTGACATCAGTCAGTGGAGGAAGCCATGAAACAGAGTGTGCTCGCGAGTGCCATCGCGCTTGCCTTCGGTTTTGCCACACAGGCGTGGGCGAATCCGACCAACACCGTGACGGAGGCGACGTCAACGGCGAATCAGACTGCGACCGCCAATTCGACCCAAGGCGGTACCGGTCCGCAGGCGAACGAAGGGTCCAAGGCAGTCTGGCTCAACAATTCCAACAGCAGTGACAATTCCGACCACAGCCAGCACAGCTCCCAGAAGAACAACAACAGCACGGGCAATAATCGCAACAACGATGGCGCGGCATCCGCAAGCGATTACGCAACTGCGGCCAACAATGCCGGCTCCGCGAGCAGCACCATCAATAACGCGTTCAACAAGAGCGCTGCGATGGCGATCACCAAACTCAGTGGTATGGTGACCGGCGTCCGTGTCTATGGGCTGGGCAACCAGGCTGGCAACATGGGCAGTGCCAACGGCGGAGACGGCGGTACGGCCTTCGGCGGCAACGGCGGGAAGGCCTACGGCGGTGATGCCAAGGGCGGCAACGGCGCAAATGGCGGCATGGCTTTCGGCGGCAATGGTGGTGATGGCGCGAAAGGCGGCAACGCCAGCGGCGGCGACGCCCAGAGCGGCAGCGCCGCCGCGATGGCGAGCGGTGGCAAGGCGTATGGTGGCGGGGCGGATTCCGGCTCGGTCAGGGCCGGTGGCGGCGGCGCAGCAACCGGCGGCGATGCCACCAGCGGCTACGCCAAGGGTGCCAGCGGCGGCGACGGTGGCAATGCCAGCAAGGCAGCGGGCCTCGGCGGCGGTGATGCGTATGCCAAGGTCGGCTCGTCGGCAGACTCTGGCCGGGCGAGCGGCGGTGATGCGACCGGTTCCACAGGCAGCGTCAAAGCGAGCGGTGGTGATGGCGGCGCGAGCAGCACGGCTGCAGGCGGCAACGGCAAAGGCAGCGGCGGCAACGCTGGTGTCATGACCAGCGCGCGCCTCGGCAGCGCTGGCGCGGGCAACAACGCCGACGGCAGTGGCGCCACCGGGGGTAGCGCAAACGCGGGCGGCGCTTGGGCGAAGGCGATCGATGCCACCGCGAACGGCCGCGGCGGCGGCAACGACACTGCGAGCGCGGGCAACAATGCGCAGGCCACGGGCGGTGCAGGTGGAACCGGCGGCAATGCAACTTCAGCCGGCGGCCAGACCGGGACGTCGCAGGCTCAGGGCGGCAGCAGCCAGCAGAACGCCGGCGCGAGCGGTGGCAATGGAACGGGCAACGGCGGCACGGCCACTGCGAGCGCGGGATCCACTGGGGGCGGCGCCAACGCGACGGGCGGCATGAACACCTCCACTGGCGGCCAAGCAACGTCCGGCATGGCGATGGCCCAGTCTGGCAATAGCTCGGCGATCGGCGGCGCAGGTGGCAATGCGGCGAACAACGGCGGCAACGGCGGCAACGGTGGAACCGCGCAGACGGGCGCGGCCAGCGGCGGATCGGCCAACGGTGGCGCCGGCGGTCAGGCGTCGAGCGGCGCCGCCAGTGGCGGCGCGGCAACCGGTGGCAACGGCTCCGGCTCCTCCACCAGCGGCCTGGCATCGGGCGGCTCGGCCACCGGCGGTGCGGGTGGTGCAGGCGGCACCGGGCAAGGTGGCACCGGTGGTGCAGGCGGCGCAGGCGGCTCGCTCACCGCGGGCGCAGCGACCGGCGGCAGCGGCCAGGGTGGCGCCGGCGGCGCGGGCGGCAGCGGCGGCGCGGTCGCTGTCGATGCCGGTACCTTCAACATGGCCAACAGCATCGGCGGCAGCTTCACCAACGGCGCCGGCATCATCATCAATGCCATGAACACCGGGATCGGTGCCTTGGTCCAGCAAAGCGCAAACGTCCAGGCCAACCTGAACTTCAACCGCTGACGCTGACATGCGCAGCGGGACTCACGTTCCCGCTGCGCCGCCGCCAGAGTTTGACACCTTCCGTGATTCAGCCTTCTCGCTGCCCGCCGGGTCGAAAAGGCAATTCAGGAATTGCCGCGCACTGCGCGGCTTTTTTTTGCCCGGATGCTGCCGCCGATTCAGCCAGCGCGAGCGACACCTCACTGCTACGACCTTCGGCTGATTCAGCGGCGATACACTTGCTATTTACATATTTATGCATTCCACGCTATTGATTTTAAGCGTCTTATTGAGAATTTCAAAACCAATGGCCGGAACTCTACGGCGGCGTATTGTGTATCACGATTGGAACACTCACCCCTTGAAGCAGGGCGCCAGCCTACTTCCAGTCCTCTCCCCCACCGCGGAACACGACCATCCACGCGCCATTGCGGTCATGGCATGGGAGTTGCGAACGCTCTTTCACGAGGCAGGGCGCGTCGCCATGCCTTGACACCAAATCAGCGGAGGAAGCCATGAAACTTAGTCTGCTCGCGAGCGCAATCGCACTCGCATTCGGTTTTGCCTCGCAGGCATCAGCAAACCCCACCAACACGCTCGACTCTGCCGACACGGCAACGCAAAACGCGACGGCCAATTCGAACCAGGGTGGGACCGGCCCTCAAGCCAACGAGAACTCGATCGCGAAGTGGTCGAACAACTCGGACAGCAGCAACAACTCCAACAACAGCGTGACGACGCGCGAACGCAACGACAACAGCCAGGGCAATGATCGCAATAACGACGGCAGGGCCTCTGCACGTGATTACGCTACCGCGGCGAACAACGGCGGCACCGCGACCTCCAGCATCGACAACGCATTCAACACGAGCAAGGCGGTCGCCATGTCGAAGCTCGATGGCGCGGTCACCCACATCAAGGTCAACGGCCTTGGCAACAACGCGATGAACTCCGGTAATGCCAACGGCGGCAATGGTGGCAAGGCCTACGGTGGCGACGGCGGGATGGCGGTGGGTGGGAGTTCCAAGGGCGGCAACGGCGGCGACGGCGGCAAGGCCTGGGGCGGAGATGGCGGTAACGGTGCAAGGGGCGGTAGCGCCTGGGGCGGCAATGCCGAAAGCGGTGGCGCCAAGGCGGCGGCAGCCGGTGGCAACGCGATGGGCGGCAGCGCCGATTCCGGCTATGTGAAGGCCGGCGGTGGCGGCGACGCGACCGGCGGCGCAGCCGCGTCGGGCAACGCCAAGGGCGCCGTCGGCGGTGACGGCGGCAGCGCGCGCGGCGCGATGGCTGGCGGTGGCGGCGACGCCGCTGCGAAGGTCGGCGCGTCGGCCGATAGCGGCAAGGCCAGCGGCGGCGACGCGATGAGCATGGTCGGCGGCGCGAAGGCCGGCGCGGGCGACGCCAGTTCCAGCAGCGTCGCTGCCGGCGGCGCCGGGAAGGGCTATGGCGGCGATGGCTGGTCGGCAGCCAAGGCCTCCGTCGGCGGCGCCGACGCGGGTAGCACGGCAGGCGGTAGCGGCGCATCGGGTGGCAGCGCAGGCGGCGGCAGCGCAAGCGGCAAGGCGGTCGATGCCCTTGCGAACGCTCGTGGATCGGGTAACGACACGGCCTCGGCAGCGAACGCCGCGACCTCCAATGGCGGAGCCGGTGGCAATGGCGGCGCCGCTCAGTCGAGCGGCGGCACCACGGGTGCGGCAACCGCGAATGGCGGTAGTGGCACGCAGACCGCAAACGCGTCCGGCGGCGCTGGCTCGGGCACCGGTGGCGCCGGCAGCGCATCCAACACTGCAGCCGGAGGCGCAGCCACTGCTGGGGGCGGTACGGGTAGCGCGACCGGAGGTGCAGGCGCGTCGGGCACGGCAACGGCAACTTCTGGCGCGGGCTCGGCCACCGGTGGCAATGGCGGCTTGGCTTCCAACACCGGCGGCGCCGCCGGCAATGGCGGCACGGCCTCCACCGGCGCGGCGAGCGGCGGTGCGGCAACCGCAGGCAATGGCGGCACGGCTACCAGCGGTGGCGCTAACGGCGGCGCGGCCAACGGCGGCGGCGCCACGACGACGGCCTCCAGCGGTAGCGCCAGCGGTGGCGCGTCCAATGGCGGTGCTGGCGGTGCTGGCGGCGCGGGCAACGGCGGCGCAGGTGGCGCAGGCGGTAGCGGCGGAACGCTGGCCGGCGGTGCGGCTAACGGTGGCGCGGGCAACGGCGGCAGCGGCGGTGCTGGCGGCGCTGGCGGCACGGTAAGCGTCGCGGCGGGCACCTTCGACATGTCCAACAGCATCGGCGGCAGCTTCACCAACGGTGCCGGCATCATCATCAATGCCATGAACAGCGGCATTGGTGCTCTGGTGCAGCAAAGCGCCAACGTGCAGGCCAACCTGAACTTCAACAGGTAAGCCTCTGACGGATGCCGGCCGTCAGCAACTGACGTGCCGGCATCCGGGCGCGAGCATCCAAGAAGGAGGCAACCATGAGATCTGCTGCACTGATGATCGCGTTGGGAATTGGATTGGCCGCGACCTGCGCGACGCCTGCACGCGTGCATGCGGAGGAAGGTGCTGCGCTAAGCTCGGACTCCGCTCCACTCGTCCTCGGACACAAGCTGGTGGATACGGAGACACTTGCGCAGCAACGCGGCGGTGCCGACACTCATCTCAGCGAGATCCGCGCCGTGGGCTCTGTCGCGGATGTGAAGGCCTACGACCTGACGACAGGTCAGAACGTCATTTCGGAAGGCTCGTTTGCCGGTACTGCCGGCATGCCGCTGGTGGTCCAGAATTCGGGCAACGGCGTGCTGATTCAAAACGCGGTCATCCTCAATGTCGAGGTCCACTAGCGGAGATGAGCATGAACACGCTCGGTCTGCATCGGCTTCTCGTTTGTGCCGTGGCCGCTGCCTTGGGCAGTGTGGCCACGGCATCCCTTGCCGACAGCCTCAACCTGGTTGCGCCGCTGGGTGGCAGCATGAACGTGCCCGCCGTCAGCATGAAGCAGACGCGCTTCATCTCAACCCTGCACCAGCAATATGACTTCAGTTGCGGCTCGGCCGCGCTTGCCACGCTGCTGAGCCACCACTACGGCCAGAAGGTGGACGAAGCCACCGTGTTCCAGACCATGTTCGAGCGTGGCGACCGAGAGAAGATCCGTCGCGAGGGCTTCTCGATGCTGGACATGAAGCTTTACCTCGACAGCAAGGGCTTCAACGCCACCGGCGTCGAGGCAACGCTGGACGAGCTGGACAAGGCGAAGGTGCCGGCCATTGCCCTGATCAACGAGAACGGCTACGCGCATTTCGTGGTCATCAAGGGGCTGCGTCCGGGCGAGGTGCTGATCGGCGATCCTGCAGCCGGCACGCGCGTGGTTCCTCGCGCGGACTTCGAGCGCCACTGGATGAACAACATCCTGCTGGTGGTGAGCAACCGCGTCGAACTCGCCCGCTTCAACCAGGACGTCGACTGGCGTGTCCGTCCGAAGGCGCCACTGCGCAGTGGTGTGAATGGGGGCGGCGTCGACATGCAGTTGCTGCAGCGGCGCAGCCTTGTGGACTTCTGAGCGGAGACGGTCGTGGACATTCGCAAACCGTTGATTTGCGCATTGCCGCTGCTCCTTGTCGGGGGGTTGATGTTGCCCGACGAGGCGACATCCAACGGCCGCGACAGCAGCGCTCTCACAGGAAACGGCTTCAAACCCGGGAAGTGCGCAATCGACCCGCCGGCCGAACTGCTCGCCCTCTCCGACTGGCCGCTCGACAGCGCAGACAGTTGCCTGGGCGGCAGCAACATGACCGATGCGCGCACTGCGGACGTAAGGCTGGCTGAAGTCGTGGAGGCCCGCGTGCGCCCGGTGCGCGAAATCCTCATCGCGAGCATCGAGGACAAGCAGCCACCGGCCACACGCCGCGAGCACCAGGAGGCCGATGGCGCAGCGGAGGAGACTGTCGCGCCAACGTCAGCGCCCTTGCGGACACGTGAAACCAAGGTGGAAAGAGGCGCTGAACTGCTGGCACGCGCTGGCGTGAAGGACGATGAGCTCGACAATCTGCGCGGCGGCTTTCAGACCTCGCAAGGGCTCAGCGTGAGCTTCGGCATCGAGCGCGTCGTCTACGTTAATGGTGTTCTTGAAAGCACCACCGCTCTGCGCTTGGAGGATCTGGCCCGGCTGCAGGGTGGAGCAGCGGGCTCAGTTGCAGCGTTGCCGCCCGGCGCTACCGTGGCGCTGATTCAGAATGGCGGCGGCAACACGGTCGCGACCAACGCGCTGTCGGGTTCGGCACTGGGCACGATCATTCAGAATTCACTCGACAATCAGAAGATCCAGACGGTGACGACCGTCAATGCGACCGTCAACAGTGTGCAAGCTCTGCAGAGCCTGCGGATGCAAAGTTCACTCCAGGAAGCGCTGAATCGCGCCACCCTTATGCGCTAAGAAGGCACTGCAACACGCTGCATGGCCTATGGAAAGACTGCGTAACGCCGTTTCCATAGGCCATCTTCCCCCAAAGACAGCGGGCTAGAACGAGAGCGGAGTCCTAAGAGTCAGTTGAACGTCAGGCGTATCTCGCGTTACGCCGACGCCAAGTGAGAGGTTCAACGTACGCTGAGAATTCACTTTGTACGAAAAGCCCAACAGAAGCGAACCGAGCTGCACACGAACTCCACTCGCCTTGGCGCCGTTCTCAAAGGTCGCGTTCGTCTTCCCGACCGAGAGATGATCGTAGCCGATGCTGAAGGAAGACCGTTCGTTGATCGCCAGACCCATCCCGAAGTTGAACCCCAAGACCCCGCCTGGCTGAATTTCCGCATAATTCGCAAGTTTGGTAACTGGCACCACATTAGGCGTGACGTTGTCACGCTTGAAACTATATTGATAACTGATACCGCCGAAGAAGACGGCTGGATCCGAAGGAATCAACACCGTCAGACCTGGCGTCAGGGAGTAAAAACCTGAGCCGGTCGGCAATTCTTCCTGAACCGCTGACGCGCGTGCCCCGTCAGCTTGGTAGCTTGTTCTGACTTCAAATGGATCTTTGCCTGTCCGAGTCTTGAGGCGCAGAGATGCGATGTAATACGGTGAATCTCCACCGCCGTCGTTAAGTTGGTAGCGACCGGTTAGTTCCACATCGCCAAGTCCACGGCCAGTGCTATCCACAAAAAACTCGTCTGTGGCCTGCCCGGTAAAGACCTCCCGCCCACGCGTATTGTCGAAGCGATAGACATACGGCACGCGCGCCTCCAACTCGAAACGGTTGGTGATGCCGCGCCGCACGGCGAGCGTGCCGGTAAAGCTGTTCGACTTGACGTTGCGAACGTCGATCAAGCCGATCAGGATCGCCGGAATAACGGTGTAGCCAACGAGCGCGATCTTGTCCGACGACGAGTAGGAGTACTGCAGCGACGGCTCGACGATCCACTTGCCGGGAGGCGTGAGCACACCGGGCTGCTCGAAGATCGGAGCCACCTCAGGCGGCCGCTCCGGCGCTGCTGGGGCCTGGCCGACGGGGCGGGACGATTCCGGCGCAGGCGCCGCCTGTGCCACCGCTGCAGGCGGCGGCGTGTCGCCACGTCCGCGGCGGTTCAGGTCCAGTTCTCGCCGCAGTTCTGCCAGCGCTGCCTCCTGTCGTTGCAACTCGCGCTTCATCAACTCGATCTGCCGGGTCTGCACATCGAGTTGCTGCTGCATCCCATCCATGCCCGAGACCGCCTCGTCGGCGGCCAGCGCACCGTTGGCGGACGCAGCCAGCAACAGCCCGGCGACCGGAGACCCCAGTCTGCGAGTCGAACGAAACAAGCACACCATGACACCCCCCAGTGGACAGTCAAGCCGCCGTCGCTGCGGCTAAAGAATGATTTTCAAGCGATCGATCATGCGGTACAGCGTGACACGGGATATTCCGAGTTGGCGAGCCGTCTCGGAGACGTTGTTGCGATGCCTGCGCAGGCTGGTCTCGATGACCTCACGCTCGATCGTCGAGCGCATTTCCTCGAGCGTGGGTGCCGCGGTTTCTGCATCCGCCACTGAAAGCCCCAGATCGGCAGCGCTCATGAGCTTGTGCTCGCTCATGATCATCGCCTGCTGCACGCGATTGATCAGCTCGCGCACGTTGCCGGGCCATGGGTAATCGACCATGGCACGTATGGCCTCGGAGCTGAAGCCCCGCACCTGCGGACTTTTCTGGTGCTGGTTGTCGCAGAAGATGGCTTCGGCCAGCCGCGGGATGTCCTCCTTGCGCTCTCGCAGCGGCGGCACGTTCAGGTGCAGGACGTTCAGGCGGTAATACAGATCCTGGCGGAACTTGCCCTCGACGACGGCACGCGCAAGGTCGACGTGGGTTGCCGCAATCACCCGCACGTCAACCTTCACCCGCTCGGTGGAACCTACCCGCGTGATCATCTTCTCCTGCAGGAAGCGCAGGAAGCTGGCCTGAAGATCGAGGGGCAGATCGCCGATTTCGTCGAGAAACAGCACGCCTCCGGCGGCGGCCTCGATGCTCCCCACCTTGCGCTGGTTCGCCCCGGTGAATGCCCCACGCTCGTAGCCGAACAGCTCGGAATGGATGAGCGTGGGCGCGATCGCGCCGCAGTTCATGGCGACGAAGGGACCGCGCGCCCGTGCCGAGTGCTGGTGGATGGCGTGTGCGACCAGCTCCTTTCCCGAACCGGACTCGCCGCCAATGAGCACCGGCGCGTCAACCGTGACGACCTTGTCCAGTTGCCGGTAGAGCTGCAGCATCTTCGGGCTCGAGCCCGTCATTCCATAGCGCCCGGACACATGTGGTGCTTCGCTGTCGCGGGTGCAGAACTGAACCTTTCCGTAGGCATGCCCAAGAGAAAACTGCAGTCGCTCCCGGTCGATCGGCATCGAGTGGAAGTCGTGGAACTGGCGCAGGATTCCCGCCGGGAAGGCTCCGGTGCGCAGTAATCCTTCACCAAGAACCGCAATCCACTCGATGTCGTGGCGCGAGATGAGCGCCTCCACCTCGCGCTCGGCCCATGAGGAGATGGAGTCGAAGACGACAAGCCCAACCGAAGCACCGCTCGACACCAGCGCGCGGCGTGCGGCGTCAAGCGACGACACCTCAAGAAAGTCCCAGTCCTGCAGCTCGAGCGCGCGCAACGTGGAACACAGTGCGCCCACCCTGTCCACAACCAACACCTTACGACTGGACATGGCGACAGCAATGATCGAAAAAAAGGCTATCACCGGGGCACCGGCGTGATGCCCCGCAGGCTTCATTCATGGCTCCTCCTGTTCTCGGGTCGCAGCCAGCCCATACGTGATCAGGCCAAGGGCAACGCTAGGATGAAAGCGACGGGCCTTTAAGGCCCGCGCAGCAATTCCTCCCTGCCGCCACTTCACGTCTCCAGTCACTTTCGAACCGGTCGATCGGCCAGCCGGCAATCTTCTTGCGAGGGTTTACCGAGCGGCCAGCGTAGTCAGCAAACAGTGTGCCATTGCCATTTTTTATTTTTTAAACAGACGCTTATCCAAAAACCCCTAAACGGAAAAAGGATTAATGTAAAATTTTCCGACAGACTGCGCACGCGGGCAAGTCACACTCCGCCTCCGTACTGAAGCGCGCGCGGTCAGGCACAGAGCGTTCAGCTCAGCTTGCCGTGGCAGTGTTTGTATTTCTTGCCCGACCCGCAGGGGCAGGGGTCGTTGCGGCCGACCTTGGGCGCCAGGTTGTGGTGCGGCTCGTTGCCGGCCGGTTGCTCCGGGTTCGCCGCGGCCAGCGCCTCGTCGTAGTCCGCATGCTGGTATTGGACGTTCTCCAGTTCGGGGGGCGCCTCGGCCTCCTCGAGCTGGGATTCGGTGCGGATCTGCACCGTCGTCAGCAGCTTGGTGACGTCGACGCGCACCATGTCGAGCAGGGACTCGAACAGCTCGAAGGCTTCGCGCTTGTATTCCTGCTTGGGGTTCTTCTGCGCGTAGCCGCGCAGGTGGATGCCCTGCCGGAGGTGGTCGAGCGCCGCGAGGTGCTCGCGCCAGTGCGTGTCCAGGCTCTGCAGCATCACATTGCGCTCGAACTGGTGCCAGGCGCCCGGATCGACCATCGCCACCTTGGCCGCATAGGCCTCCTCGGCGGCGTCGATGATGCGCTGCAGGATGGCCTCGTCGTCCAGGCCCGGCTCGGCCTTGATCCACTCACTCACCGGCAGCCTGAGCTGGAAGTCGGCGGCAAGCGCCTGCTCCAGCGCGCCGATGTCCCATTGCTCCTCCACGCTGTCGAGCGGCACGTAGCGGCGGAAACTGTCGTGCAGCACACCCTGGCGCATCGCGCGGATGGTGTCGGAGATGTCCTCGGTCTCGAGCAGTTCGTTGCGCTGCTGGTAGATGACTTTGCGCTGGTCGTTGGCGACGTCGTCGTATTCCAGCAACTGCTTGCGGATGTCGAAGTTGCGCTGCTCCACCTTGCGCTGCGCGGACTCGAGCGAGCGCGTCACCATGCCGTGCTCGATCGCCTCGCCTTCGGGCATTTTCAGCCGCACCATGATCGCGTTGAGGCGTTCGCCGGCGAAGATCTTCATCAGCGGATCTTCCAGCGACAGGTAGAAGCGACTGGAGCCGGGGTCGCCCTGACGGCCGGAGCGGCCGCGCAACTGGTTGTCGATGCGGCGCGATTCGTGGCGTTCGGTGCCGATGATGTGCAGGCCGCCGGCGGCGATCACCTGCTCGTGCACCTTCGTCCACTCCGCGCGCAGCGTGCCGATCCTCGCTTCCTTCTGCTCGGCAGAGAGACTCTCGTCCTCCCGCACCGCGGCGACCGGCTTCTCGACGTTGCCGCCGAGCACGATGTCGGTGCCGCGGCCGGCCATGTTGGTGGCGATGGTCACCATGCCGGGACGACCGGCCTGCGCGACGATCTGCGCCTCGCTCTCGTGCTGCTTGGCGTTCAGCACCTGGTGCGGGATCTTCGCCTGCTCGAGGACGCCGGAGAGGAACTCGTTGGTCTCGATCGAGGTGGTGCCGACCAGCACCGGCTGGCCGCGCTGGACGCAGGCGCGGATGTCGTCGATCACCGCGTTCCACTTTTCGTTCGCGGTGCGGTAGACCTTGTCGTTCTCGTCCTTGCGCTGGGTGGGCTTGTTGGTCGGGATGACTACCGTTTCCAGGCCGTAGATCGAGTGGAACTCGAAGGCCTCGGTGTCGGCAGTGCCGGTCATCCCGGCGAGCTTGCCGTACATGCGGAAATAGTTTTGGAAGGTGATCGAGGCCAGTGTCTGGTTCTCGGCCTGGATGCGGACGCCTTCCTTCGCCTCGACGGCCTGATGCAGGCCGTCCGACCAGCGTCGGCCGGGCATCAGGCGGCCGGTGAATTCGTCGACGATGATGACTTCGCCGTTCTGCACCACGTATTGCTGGTCCTTGTGGTACAGGGCGTGGGCGCGCAGCGCGGCGTACAGGTGATGCACCAGCAGGATGTTGCCCGGCTCGTACAGGCCTCCGCCCTCGGCCAGCAGACCGAGGCGCACGAGGATCTGTTCTGCCGCCTCGTGGCCCTGTTCGGTCAGCAGCACCTGGTGCGCCTTCAGGTCGACGGTGTAGTCGCCCGGCTCGGAGACCTCGTCCTTGTCGTCGAGGCCGCCTTCCTGGCGCTTGAGCATCGGCGCCACCTGGTTCATCTTGAGGTAGAGCTCGGTGTGGTCTTCGGCCTGGCCGGAGATGATCAGCGGCGTGCGCGCCTCGTCGATCAGGATGGAGTCCACCTCGTCGACGATGGCGAAGTTCAGGCCGCGCTGCACGCGCTCGCCCACCGCGTACACCATATTGTCGCGCAGGTAGTCGAAGCCGAACTCATTGTTGGTGCCGTAGGTGATATCGGCGGCGTAGGCGGCCTGCTTGGCCTCGTGCCCCATGCGCGACAGGTTGCAGCCGGTGGTGAGGCCGAGGAAGCCGTAGATGCGGCCCATCCACTCGGCGTCGCGACTGGCGAGGTAGTCGTTTACCGTGATGACGTGCACGCCCTTGCCGGTCAGCGCGTTGAGGTAGGCTGGCAGCGTTGCGACCAGCGTCTTGCCCTCGCCGGTGCGCATTTCTGCGATCTTGCCGTCGTGCAGCACCATACCGCCGATGAGCTGCACGTCGAAGTGGCGCATGCCATGCACGCGCTTGCCCGCCTCGCGCACCACCGCGAAGGCTTCGGGCAGGATGGCGTCGAGCGCTTCTCCGTCGGCGACTCGCTGCTTGAATTCTGCGGTCTTGCCGCGCAGCGCCTCGTCGGAAAGGCCGGAGATTTCCGGCTCGAGCGCATTGATCTTGCGCACGGTCTGGGAGTACTGGCGGACGAGACGGTCGTTACGACTACCGAAGATTTTCTTGAGCAGGCCGGAGATCATGTTTGGGTGTGACGTCGATTCGGCAAAACGCGCAGTCTATCATGTCGGGCTAGACCGCCTCATGACCGACTCCGGCGGCGTCACCTCGAGACGCATACGATGTCACAGCTTCTGAACCGCTTTCTCGGCAGCGGCGAGGCGCTTGCCCGCCTGCAGGATCATGCCGCACGCCTGCGCCGGCTGCAGCTCGTGCTCGAGCGCGGGCTGCCGCCGCTGCTTGCCGGCCTGTGCCGGGTGGCGAACCTGAAGGACGGCACCCTGGTGCTGAGCGCGAGCGGGGGCCCGGCTGCGGCACGCCTGCGCCAACTGACGCCCAGCCTGATCGAACATTTCGTGCAGGCTGGGCATGCGGTGCAGGTCATCAAGGTCAAGGTCGCCACCCCGGAAACGCCGCAGTGGCGCCGCCCTCCCCCCGAGCGCCACATTTCCGCCGATGCCCGCGCCAGCCTCACCCGTTTTGCCGCCACGCTGCCGCCGGACTCACCGTTGCGCGCCTCGCTGGAGCGGCTCGCACAACGCAGCCGGGAATGAGAAGGACAAGAAGAAGCGGGCTGCCTCAGCCCAGCGGCACGAGCACACGCTCGAGCGCAAACATGGCGAGCAGCAGGAAGATGACGACCGCCGCCACGCGGAAGGCCTTCCACGCCCAGGTGCGGTAGCGCGGGTTGCCAGTCAACATCCACAGCAGCAGCGAACCGCCGATACCGAGCACCGCCAGCAGCAACAGCAGCCGCATGATCAGCATGCCAGCGCCCCCCCGACAGCAGCGGGCTCGCAGGCGGTCATTGCCCACCAGGAGGCGGAGGCGCGCAGGTTCATACGCCGGAAAGAATGGGTGCGAACTGGTGCGCCACGGCCGCGGGCGTGGCGCCCGCCTCCTCGAAAGTGACGATTTCCCAGGCCTCGCGGTCTTCCAGCAGCACACGCAGGATCTGGTTGTTCAGCGCATGGCCCGACTTGTGCGCGGAATAGGCAGCCAGCAGTGGATGGCCACACAGGTAAAGGTCGCCGATCGCATCCAGCACCTTGTGCTTGACGAACTCGTCCGCGTAGCGCAGGCCATCGGCATTGAGCACGCGGTACTCGTCCATCACGATGGCGTTGTCGAGGCTGCCACCCAGTGCCAGCCCCACTGCGCGCATCGACTCCACGTCCTGCATGAAGCCGAAGGTGCGTGCGCGCGCGACATCGCGTACATAGGACTGCTCGGCGAAATCGACCGTCACGGACGTCGAGGTGCTATCGATGGCCGGATGGTTGAAGACGATGGAGAAAGTCAGGCGAAAGCCGTCGTAGGGCTCGAGGCGGACCCACTTGTCGCCCTCGCGATATTCGACCGGCTTCTTCACGCGCATGAACCTCTTCGGCGCGCTCTGCTCCTCGATGCCCGCCGACTGCAGCAGGAAGACGAAGGGGCCGGCGCTGCCGTCGAGGATGGGAATCTCCGGGGCGTCCACATCGACGTGCAGGTTGTCGATGCCCAGCCCGGCGAGCGCGGACATCAGGTGCTCGACGGTGCCAACTTTCTCGCCCCCCTTTTCAAGGCCGGAACACATGCGCGTGTCGCACACGGCGTAAGGATCGGCAGGAAGATCCAGCGGCGGATCGAGATCGACGCGATGGAAGACGATGCCAGTGTCAGGCGCCGCCGGGCGCAGCACCAGCGACACCTTGCGGCCGCCGTGCAGGCCGACGCCTGTCGCCTTGACGATGGACTTGAGGGTACGCTGCCTGATCATCTGGAAAATCCTCTTTCAGGCCAGCAGTTTATCACGCGGCCTTCGGCCGCCGAGGCGATGGCGCCGATCGCCGCGGTGTGTTGCGCAACGAGATGTTGCTGTGCAGCAACGGTGCCGACAGCCAGCGGTCGCTCGCGCAAAAATCAAGGGCACCTGACCGGGACCGGAGGCAGCGATCCCGATGAGGTGCCCCGAGGGCGCGAGGCCCACCGTGGTCAGTCGGCCTGGCGGCGCAGGAAGGCCGGGATGTCGTAGGTGCCGATGCCGTTGGTGCTCATCGCCTCGACCGTCGTGCGGCGGCCGCTGCGGATCACCGCAGGCACGTCGAGGTTGTTCATGTCGACCGTGCCGCCGCTCATCGGGCCATAGGTGCCGGTGCCGGCCACCACCTGCATCACCGGCTGGCGCACTGCGCGCGGCGTACCCAGGCCAGTGGCTACGACGGTGATGCGGATGCGGTCTTCCATCGTCTCGTCGAACACGGTGCCGTACTTGACGAAGGCTTCGGGCGCGGCGAAAGCTTGCACCGTCTTCACTGCGTCACGCACTTCCGACATCTTCAGCGACTTGCTGGCGGTGATGTTGATCAGCACGCAGCGCGCACCGGACAGCTCGGTGCCTTCGAGCAGCGGCGACACGGCAGCCTGCTCGGCGGCGATGCGCGCGCGATCCATGCCGGCCGCCTCGGCCGAACCCATCATGGCGCGGCCCATCTCCGCCATTGCCGTGCGCACGTCCTGGAAGTCGACGTTGACCAGGCCGGGCACGTTGATGATCTCGGCGATGCCGCCCACCGCTGAGCGCAGCACGTTGTCGGCGGAACGGAAGCACTCCTCGAAGCCGGCATCGTCGCCGAAGACGTCGAGCAGCTTGTCGTTGAGCACCACGATCAGCGAGTCGACGTGGCGGGTGAGCTCCTCGACACCGCTCTCGGCGACGCGGATGCGGTTCTCGAAATCGAAGGGCTTGGTGACCACCGCGACGGTGAGGATGCCCATTTCCTTGGCGATCTCGGCCACCACCGGCGCCGCGCCGGTGCCGGTGCCGCCACCCATGCCACCGGTGATGAACACCATGTGCGCGCCCTCGAGCGCGGCGGCGATCGTGTCGCGCGATTCCTGTGCCGCAGCGCGGCCAGCTTCAGGCTTCGAACCCGCCCCCAGGCCGGTGGTGCCGAGCTGGACCTTGTGCGACGCGAGGCAGCGGTTCAGCGCCTGCGCATCGGTGTTCGCGGTGATGAACTGCACGCCCTGAACGCCTTCACGGATCATGTGATCCACGGCGTTACCGCCCGCACCGCCAACGCCGATCACCTTGATGATCGTCCCGGTCGGTTCCTTCTCAATGATTTCAAACATTTGCCTCGCCTCCAAGAATAACGATCCTGCTATCCACCGAACGCCGACCGGGCTTTATTTAGTATTGGCCGCAGAGTTTACTACTAAATCTGGACCCGGACGCAAGCCAACATTCAAAACGACTGGGCTCTCCCGCGCCGCTCAGAAATTCTTCTCGAACCACGACTTCATGCGGCCGAAGACCTGCCGCACGCTGCGCGTCTCGCGCGCCTGGATGCCGCGCCGACGCTGGGCCGCGCCCTCCATCACGAGGCCCATCGCGGTCGCATAACGCGGCTGGCATACGACATCGGCCAGGCCGCCGTCGTACTGCGGCGCACCGACGCGCACCGGCATGTGGAACACGTCCTCGCCGAGCTCCACCATGCCGCGCATCACCGACGAGCCGCCGGTGAGCACGATGCCCGACGACAACAGCTCCTCGTAGCCGCTGCGGCGCAGTTCCGCCTGCACCAGCTCGAACAGTTCCGACACGCGCGGCTCGATCACGTCCGCCAGCGCCTGGCGCGACAGCTTGCGCGGCGGACGGTCGCCGACGCCCGGCACCTCGATCATGTCGTCCGGCTCGGCGAGCTGATGCATGGCCACGCCCTGGTGGATCTTTATCTCCTCGGCCTCGGCGGTCGGCGTGCGCAGCGCCATCGCGATGTCGTTGGTGATCTGATCGCCGGCGACCGGGATGACGGCGGTGTGGCGGATGGCCCCCTGGGTGAACACCGCGATGTCGGTGGTGCCGCCACCGATGTCGACCAGGCATACGCCCAACTCCTTCTCGTCCTCGGTCAGCACCGCGTAGCTGGAGGCGAGCGGCTGCAGGATGAGGTCCATGACCTCCAGCCCGCAGCGACGCACGCACTTGATCACGTTCTGGGCCGCCGACACCGCGCCGGTGACGATGTGCACCTTCACTTCCAGGCGCACGCCGCTCATGCCGATCGGCTCGCGCACGCCGCCCTGGCCGTCGATGATGAATTCCTGCGTCAGGATGTGCAGGATCTGCTGCTCGGCCGGAATCGGCATCGCGCGCGCGACCTCGATCACGCGCTCGACGTCCATCGGCGAGACTTCCTTCTCCTTGATCGCGACCGTGCCGCTGGAGTTGAAGCTCTTGATGTGGCTGCCGGCGATGCCGGTATAGACGTCGTGGATCTTGCAGTCGGCCATCAGCTCGACTTCCTGGATCACGCGCGAGATCGCATCCACCGTGGCTTCGATGTTCACCACCACGCCGCGCTTGAGTCCGCTGGTCGGCTGCGTGCCGAGGCCGATCACATTCAGCCGCCCGTCAGGTCGCGCCTCGGCCACCATGCAGGTGACCTTGGAGGTGCCGATATCCAGCCCGACGATCAGATCCTTGTATTCCTTGCTCATTTCTTGCCCTTGACTGACGCAGCCGCCGCCGGTGTCGCGCTGGCGACCGGCGTCAACGCGAAACCGCTCGGATAGCGGAGATCCGCCACCGCGACCTGTAATCCAACCTGTTCCTGCACTTTCGGCCACACGGCGATGAAGCGTGCCAGCCTGTCCTTGAGCGGCGCGCGTTCCTGTTCGCGGCCGAGCACGATCACCATGCCGTTGTCCAGCGTCAGACGCCACGCTTCGCGCGCCGACAGCGCCAGGCCGACCAGCTTGAAGCCCAGCGGCTGCAGCATCGCCGAAAACTCCCTGTGCCGCGCCAGCAACCAGCCGGACGAGCCCTGCGGCCCATCGAACTGCGGCATCTGCGCGTTGCTGGCGGCAGTGAAGACCTCGCCGAACCGGTTCACCAGGCGGGCATCCCCGCTGTCGGACACCGTCCAGTAAGCGACGGCCTGGTGCTCCTCCAGGCGCAGTTCCACCGCGTCGGGCCAACGCCGGCGCACCTCGGCGCGCCGTACCCAGGGCAGCTTCTCGTAGGCCGCACGGATCTCTTCCAGATCCATGGTGAAGAAGTTGCCGCGGATCGCGGTGCGCGCGACATATTCCAGTTGCGCCTCGGTCACCAGGGCTGGCGGGGTCTGCACGATCAGCTCGCGCACCGGGAACAGCGGTCGCGACACGAACCAGATGACCAGCGCCCAGCCCAGGCCGACCGCCGCGAACAGCATCAGCAGGTCGGAGATCAGGTTGAGCAGCGCTGGACGATGCCAAAGCCCGGTTTCGGGAACCTGCGCGCGCACGCCCGCCCCCGCCCCCGCGCGACCGCGGGTGACGACAGGACCGGCGAGGTGGGCGCGCAGTTCAGCCAAGGCGGGCCCCCTCGAGGATCTTCAGGCACAGCGCCTCGAAACCGAGGCCGGCCACCCGGGCCGACATCGGCACCAGGGAATGCGCCGTCATGCCTGGCGCGGTGTTCATTTCGAGCAGGTAGGGGCGACCGTCCTCGGTCAGGATCAGGTCGGCGCGCCCCCAGCCACGGCAACCGAGCATGCGCGCGCACTTCATCACCAGCGCCTGCAGCGCCGCCTCCTGCTCCGCGGGCAGGCCACTCGGGCAGTCATAACGCGTGTCGTCGGTGAAATACTTGTTCTGGTAGTCGTAATTGCCCCCCGGCGCGACGATGCGCACCAGCGGCAGTGCCCGGTCTTCCAGGAATGGGGCCGTCAGTTCGGCGCCGGCGATGAATTCCTCGGCGATCACCAGGCTGTCGTAGCGCGCCGCCAGCTCCCAGGCGGCCTTCAACTGCCCGGCCTCGGTCACCTTGGTGGCGCCCATGCTCGAGCCCTCGTGCACCGGCTTGACGAAGATCGGCAAGCCCAGGTCGCGCGCGACCGCATCCCAGTCGCTGTCGGCGTCGAGGATCGCGTAGCGCGGCGTCGGCAGGCCGGCGGCCAGCCACACCATCTTGGTGCGCCACTTGTCCATCGACAGCGCCGACGCCATCACGCCGCTGCCGGTGTAGGGAATGCCCATCAGCTCGAGCGCCCCCTGCACCGTGCCGTCCTCGCCGCCACGGCCATGCAGGGCGATGAAGACGCGGTCGTAGCCTTCTTCCTTGAGGACGTGCAGGTCGCGCTCGGCCGGATCGAAGGCATGCGCATCGACCCCCACGCCCTGCAGCGCGGCCAGCACCGCGCGCCCGGACATCAGCGACACCTCGCGCTCGGCGGAATTGCCACCGAACAGAACCGCAACCTTGCCGAACCGCTTCACGCCTGCTCCTCGTAGTTGGCGAGCTTGCCCGGCACCGCGCCGATGCTGCCCGCACCCATGGTGATCACCACATCGCCGTCGCGCGCCGCCGACAGGATGGCCGCCGGCATGCCGACAATGTCCTCCACAAACACCGGCTCGACCCTGCCTGCCACCCGCAGCGCACGGGCCAGGGCGCGCCCGTCGGCGGCAACGATCGGTGCCTCACCCGCCGCATAGACTTCGGCCAGCAGCAGCGCGTCGACCGTCGACAGCACCTTGACGAAGTCGTCGAAACAGTCGCGCGTGCGCGTGTAGCGATGCGGCTGGAAGGCCAGCAGGAGGCGCCGGCCGGGAAATGCGCCACGTGCGGCGGCCAGGGTCGCCGCCATCTCGACCGGGTGATGGCCGTAATCGTCGATCAGCGTGAAGCTGCCGGCGGACTGGCCGTCCTGATCCTGCAGCGGCACTTCGCCATAGCGCTGGAAGCGCCGGCCAACGCCGCGGAATTCCGCCAGCGCCTTGATGATCGCTGCATCGGGCACCTGCACCTCGGTGGCGACGGCAATCGCCGCCAGTGCATTGAGCACGTTGTGCATGCCCGGCAGGTTCAGCTCGATCGGCAGGCGCGTGGTCGTGCCGTTGACCCGCACCGCATCGAACAACATGCGGCCGCCCTCGGCGCGGATGTTCTCGGCGCGGATGTTGGCCGTGTCGGACAGGCCGTAGCGCACGATCTGCTTCGACACCAGCGGCATGATGGAGCGCACGTGCGGGTCGTCCTCGCACAGCACCGCGACACCATAGAAGGGCAGCCGCTGCAGGAAATCGACGAAGGCCTGCTTGAGCCGCGCGAAATCATGGCCGTAGGTGTCCATGTGGTCGGCGTCGATGTTGGTGACGACCGAGATCACCGGGCTGAGCATCAGGAAGGACGCGTCGGACTCGTCCGCCTCTGCCACCAGGAAATCGCCCTTGCCCAGATGCGCATTGGCACCGGCAGCGTTGAGGCGCCCACCGATGACGAAAGTCGGATCCATGCCACCCTCGGCGAGGATGCTGGCCACCAGCGAGGTCGTCGTGGTCTTGCCGTGCGTGCCGGCGATCGCGACGCCGCTCTTGAGGCGCATCAGCTCGGCGAGCATCTGCGCTCGCGGCACCACCGGAATGTGCTTCGCACGCGCCGCCACCACTTCAGGATTGTCGTTCTTCACCGCGGTGGACACCACCAGCGCATCGGCGCCGGCGATGTTAGCCGCGTCGTGCCCCTGCATCACGCAGGCGCCCATCGCGCGCAGTCGGCGCGTCGTGGTGGTGTCGCCCAGATCCGAACCGCTGACGACGTAACCCTGGTTCACCAGCACCTCAGCGATGCCGCTCATGCCAGAGCCGCCGATGCCGACGAAATGGATGTGTTTGACCTTGTGTTTCATGAATTGCCTCCGTCGGCGAGTTCCTCGCAGACGCGCGCGACCGCCTCGGTGGCGCGCAGCCTGGCCTGCGCGCGGGCGTTGTCGGCCATCTGCAGCAAGCGCTGACGGTCGGTGCTGGCGAGGATGCCGGCCAGTCGTTCGGCAGTGAGTTCGTTCTGCGGCAACAGCCAGGCTGCGCCCCTGTCGGCCAGGAAGCGCGCGTTGCCGGTCTGGTGATCATCCACCGCATGCGGGAAGGGCACGAGCAGGCTGGCCGCACCGACAGCCGCCAGCTCCGCCACGGTGAGCGCGCCGGCGCGGCAGATCACCAGATCCGCCGCGGCGTAGGCGCTCGCCATGTCGTCGATGAAGGGGCGCAGCTCGCCCTGCACGCCGGCAGCCGCATAGGCGGCGCGCAAGGCCTCCAGCTGCTTCTCGCCCGCCTGGTGTACCACCGTGGGCCGCGCGGCGGCCGGCAGGCGGGCGAGCGCCTGCGGCACGGTGTCATTGAGCACCGCCGCGCCCAGGCTGCCCCCGACCACCAGCAGGCGCAGGGGGCCACTGCGGCCGGCGAATCGCTCCGCCGGCGAAGCGACCGCAGCAATCTCGTCTCGCACCGGATTGCCAACCCAGTTCGCGCCCTTCAACACGGACGGAAAACCCGACAGCACGCGGTCGGCCACGCCGGCGAGCACGCGGTTGGCCAGCCCCGCCACCGAATTCTGCTCGTGCAGCACCAAAGGCCGCCCGAGCAGCGCCGCCATCATGCCGCCGGGAAAGGTGATGTAGCCGCCCATGCCGAGCACCACGTCGGGGCGCACACGGCGCAGTTCGCGCAGCGCCTGCGCGAAACCGGACAACAGGTTGAGGGGCAGCATCAGCTTGCGCAGCAAGCCCTTGCCGCGCAGTGCGCCGAAGCGCACCCAGGCGGTGTCGTAGCCGCGCTGCGGGACAATGCGCGCCTCCATGCCGTCCGGGTTGCCCATCCAGACGACGCGCCAGCCCTTCGCGCGCAGGGTTTCCGCCACCGCCACGCCGGGAAAGATGTGGCCGCCGGTTCCGCCGGCCATCACCATCAGCGTCTTCATGGCGTCGTTCCGCGCTTGAGCTGCCGCACTTCCCAGTCCACGCGCAGCAGGATGGCCAGCGCCACGCAATTGGCCACCACGCCCGAGCCGCCGAAGCTCATCAACGGCAGGGTCAGGCCCTTGGTGGGCAGCAACCCCATGTTCACACCCATGTTGATGAAGGACTGCACGCCGAACCACAGCCCGATGCCCTGCGCAACGAGGCCGGAGAAGTAGCGCTCGAGCTTGATCGCCTCGCGCCCGATGACGAAGGCGCGCTGCACCAGCAGCGCGAACAGCGCGACCACCACCGCGACGCCGACGAGGCCGAGTTCCTCGGCGATCACCGCGAGCAGGAAGTCGGTGTGCGCCTCGGGCAGGTAGAAGAGCTTCTCGACGCTGGCACCCAGGCCGACGCCGAACCATTCGCCACGGCCGAAGGCGATCAGCGCATGCGACAACTGGTAGCCCTTGCCGAAGGCGTCCTGCCACGGATCCATGAAGCCGAACAGGCGGTCGCGGCGATAAGGGGACGTCCAGATGAGGATGATGAAGCCGATCACCGCGACGACGGCCAGCAGCGCGAACACGCGCACATTCACGCCGCCGAGGAACAGCACGCCGAAGGCAATCGTCGTGATGACGACGAAGGCGCCGAAGTCCGGCTCGCGCAGCAACAGGAAGCCGACGAACAGGATCACCGCCATCATCGGCAGGAAACCGTGGCGGAAACTGCCCATCACGTCGAGCTTGCGCACCGTGTAGTCGGCCGCGTAGAGCGCGGCGAAAATCTTCATCAGCTCGGAGGGCTGCAGGTTGATCGGCCCGAAGCCGAGCCAGCGCTGCGCGCCGTTGACTTCGCGCCCCAGGCCTGGAATCAGCACGACGATAAGCAGCACCACGCCCGACACGAACAGCGCCGGCGCCAGCCGCTGCCACTGCGTCATCGGCAACTGGAAGGCCGCCAGCCCGGCAACGATGCCCACGCCCACGAAGACGGTGTGACGGATCAGGAAGTAATACTGCTGATAGCCGGTGAAGCGGCTTCCTTCCGCCGTGGCGATGGAGGCGGAATACACCATGACGAGACCGAGCAGCAGCAACCCGAGCGCCGACCAGATCAGCAGCGGGTCCAGCTCGTTCGCCGGTCCGGTAGGCCGCGCGAGACGGCCGGCGCTGCGCGCCGCTTGGCTCGACCGCGGACGACGCCGGAAAGGCATCAGCCCGGCCATGAAGGCCCCGATCCGGGAAGGCGAACGTTCGGCGGCACCCGTATTCATCGCGGACTCACTTCCGGCAGGCGGCGCACCGCGGTGATGAACACCTCGGCGCGGTGGGCGTAGTTGCGGAACATGTCCAGGCTGGCGCAGGCAGGCGACAGCAGCACGACATCACCGGGCTGCGCCAGCGCATGGGCGCGTTCGACGGCGCGGTCGAGGTCGGCGGCGTGCTCCAGCGGCACGCCACAGCCATCGATCGCCGCCTCGATGCGTGCCGCGTCACGCCCGATCAGCACCACCGCGCGCGCATGACGCGCAAGCGCATCGGCGAGCGGCGAGAAGTCCTGCCCCTTGCCGTCGCCACCGGCAATCAGCACGACCGGACTCGACAGGCCATCGAGGGCAGCGACGGTGGCGCCGACATTGGTGCCCTTGGAGTCGTCGTAGTAACGTACGCCGTCCGCCCGCTCGGCCACCAGTTCGACCCGGTGCGGCAGGCCGCGAAAGGCCTTCAGGCCGTCGACCAGCGTCTGCGGCGCGATGCCCAGCCCGCCCTCGCACAGCGCCAGCGCCGCCAGCGCATTCGCCGCGTTGTGACGGCCTGCGAGCGGCAACTCGTCGAACGCCAGCAGACGCACGCGACCGCGTGCCAGCCAGGAGCGTCCCTCTGCGTCGAGCAGGCCGTAGTCGTCATCGGTCGCCGCCGGCCCGGTGCCGAAGCGGATCGTGCGCCGCCCCGGAAGCGCCATCGCCTCGACGCGGGCATCGTCACGATTGAGCACCTGCGTGCCCTGCCCCTGGAAAATCGCCGCCTTGGTCGCTGCGTAGTCGTCGACATCGACGTAGCGATCGAGGTGGTCGTCGGTGACGTTGAGCACGGTGGCGGCATCGGCATCGAGCCCGGCCATGGTCTCGATCTGGAAACTGGACAGCTCGAGCACCCAGCATTGCGGCAGGTGCAGTCCCAGCTCAAGGCGCTCCATCAGCACGTCCAGCGCCGCCGGGCTGATGTTGCCGGCCGCCACTGCATCCAGGCCCGCCGCCTGCGCCAGCGCGGCGGTGAGCGCGGTGGTGGTGGTCTTGCCGTTGGTGCCGGTGATGGCGAGGATGCGGGTCTGGCCGCGCACGCCCAGTTCGTCCAGCGCCTGCGCGAACAGGCTCATCTCGCCGGTGACCGGCACGCCGCGGCGACGCGCCTCGGCGACGACGCCGACGCGAGGGTCGATACCGGGGCTGACGGCGACGAAATCGACGCCGTCGAGCACCTCGGCGCCGAAGGCGCCGGTGATGAGCTCGGCCAGCGGCGCATCCTCGCGCAGCGCGTCAACGCCCGGCGGCTGCGCGCGGCTGTCGGCGACGCGCACGCGCGCGCCCCGCAGCGCGCACCAGCGCGCCATTGCCAGCCCCGACTCGCCGAGCCCCAGCACCAGGACGTGTTTTCCGGTCAATGCACTCATCGCAGTTTCAGCGTCGACAGGCCGAACAGCACCAGCATGATGGTGATGATCCAGAAGCGGACCACCACTTGCGTTTCCTTCCAGCCGCTCAGCTCGTAATGGTGGTGCAGCGGCGCCATGCGGAAGATGCGCTTGCCGCCGCTGGCCTTGAAGTAGAGCACCTGCACCATCACCGACAGCGTCTCGGCGACGAACAGGCCGCCCATGATGAAAAGCACGATCTCCTGGCGCACGACCACCGCGATCGTGCCGAGCGCGGCACCGAGCGCGAGCGCGCCGACGTCGCCCATGAAGACTTCGGCCGGATACGCGTTGAACCACAGGAAGCCCAGGCCCGCACCGCAGATCGCACCGCAGAACACCGCCAGTTCGCCGGCGCCAGGGACGTAGGGCACCCCGAGATATTTCGAGAAGCCTGCGTGGCCTGCGACGTAGGCAAAGATGGCCAGCGCACCGGCGACCATGACCGTCGGCATGATCGCCAGGCCATCGAGACCATCGGTCAGGTTAACTGCATGGCTGGTGCCGTTGATGACGAAGTAGGTAAGCGCGATGAAGCCGAGCACACCCAGTGGATAGGCCACCGCCTTGAAGAAAGGCACGATCAGTTCGGTCTGGGCCGGCGTTGCGGCGGTGAGGCCGAGGAACATCGCCGCGGCGAGCGCGATGACCGAGGTCCACAGATACTTCCAGCGGCTGGCGAGCCCCTTCGGATCGCGATGCACGACCTTGCGCCAGTCGTCGACCCAGCCCACCGCGCCGAACCCGAGCGTGACCAACAGGGTCACCCACACGTAGCTGTTCTTCAGGTCGCCCCACAGCAGCACGGTGATGCCGATCGCGATGAGGATCAAGGCGCCGCCCATCGTCGGAGTTCCGGCCTTGGTCAGGTGCGACTTGGGCCCGTCATCGCGCACCGCCTGGCCGATCTTCTTCGCGGTGAGCCAGCGGATCACGCCCGGACCGGCGACGAGCGAGATCACCAGCGCGGTGAGCGCAGCGAGCACCGTCCTCAGCGTGATGTAGCCGATGACATTGAAACTGCGGATGTCCTGGCCAAGCCAGAGGGCAAGTTCGAGCAGCATGTTACGAGCCGGTAGGTTTCACGGGGGGCGAATTGTGCACTGCCGCAAGCGCGTCCGCCACCCTTTCCATCCGCATGAAGCGGGACCCTTTCACCAGCACCACGCTATCCGCATCCAGCCGCCGGGCCAGCGACGCGACCAATGCCTCGACCGACGAAAAATGGTGGCCGCCCTCGCCGAAATTTCGCGCCGCCACTGCGCTCATGTCGCCCAGCGCGTACAGGCCGTCTATCCCTTTGCTCTTGGCGTAGCCGCCGATCTCGTCGTGCAGTTGCGCACTCGCATCGCCGATCTCGCCCATGTCGCCGAGCACCAGCCAGGTGTGTCCCGGCATGGCAGCCAGCACATCGATGCCGGCGCGCACCGAGTCGGGGTTGGCGTTGTAGCTGTCGTCCAGCACCACCGAACCGTTGAGCCCGACGCGGCGTTGCAGCCGCCCGCGCGTACCGCTGAAGCCGGCCAGGCCATCGGCCACCGCGTCGTGCGACACTCCGGCGGCCAGGCAGGCGGCCGCGGCACCGACCGCATTGCGAACGTTGTGCATGCCCGGCACCTGCAGGTCGAACCCGAGCCGACCCTGCGGCGTCTCGAGTTCGATGCGGGCACCGAAACCGCGCAGGGTACTCTCGGCACGCACGTCGGCGGGCTTGTCGATACCGAATGTCACAATCGCGCGGCCCGCGTTCAGCGCACGCCAGTAGTCGGCATAGGCTTCGTCGGCATTGACGATGGCCACGCCGCCGGCGCCCAGGCCTTCGTAGATAGATCCTTTCTCGCGCGCGACCTCATCCAGCGAGCCGACGCCTTCCAGGTGCGCGCGCTGGGCGTTGTTGACGATCGCCACCGTCGGGCGTGCCAGCCGCGTCAGGTAAGCGATCTCGCCAGGATGGTTCATGCCCATCTCGATCACCGCCGCGCGGTGAAAGTCGCGCAACTTCAGCAAGGTGAGGGGCAGGCCGATGTCGTTGTTGAGATTGCCTTGCGTCGCCAGCACCGCCTCCTCGCCGAAGCCCTCGCGCTGCGCCTGGGCGCGCAGGATGGCGGCGCACATTTCCTTCACGGTGGTCTTGCCGTTGCTGCCGGTGACGCCGATCATCGGGACGGCGAAACGCGCGCGCCAGGCGGCGGCCAAAGTGCCGAGCGCAAGCCGCGTGTCATCGACGACGACGAGCGGCAGCGCCGCCTCGGCCTGCAGGTTGAGCTGAGCACTTGCCCAGCGGGTATCGACCATCGCCGCTGCGGCGCCGGCGGCGCCAGCGGCGGCAAGGAATTCGTGGCCGTCGAAGCGCTCGCCGCGCAGCGCAACAAACAACTGCCCGGGGGCGAGCGTGCGGCTGTCGCTGGTCACCGAATCGAAGTGCGCCTTGCCGACTGCACGCGCACCGTGCGCCGCGAGCGCCCGCAGGGCGTCGTCGAGCATCATCATTGGCCGCCCCTCCGCTCATGCCAAAGTTTCAACGCCTCGCGGGCCTGCTCGACATCGGAAAACGGCAGGCGGACACCGAGGATTTCCTGATAGGGCTCATGTCCCTTGCCGGCAATGACGACCACGTCGTCGCAGCCCGCCTCGACCACGCTGCGGCGGATCGCTTCGGCGCGATCGATCACGCATTCGGCTTGCGGACCAGCACCGGCGGCCACCGCCTCGATGATGCGCAGCGGATCCTCGGTGCGCGGATTGTCGCTGGTCACGACCACGCGGTCGGCGAGCTGGCTCGCCAGCTCGCCCATGATCGGACGCTTGCCCGGGTCGCGATCACCACCGCAGCCGAACACGCACACCAAGCGGCCACGCCGCGTGCGCACCGTGTCGCGCACGGCCTCGAGCACCTTGGCGAGGGCATCGGGCGTGTGCGCGTAATCGACGACGATGAGCGGCTCGCCCACGCCGCCGACGAGCTGCATGCGCCCTTCGGGCGGGGTGAGCTGCGAGACCCGCGGCAGGATGTCGTCGAGCGCCACGTCGCGGGCCAGCAGCGCGCCGATCACCGCAAGCAGGTTGGACACATTGAACGGGGCCACCATGCGCACGGCGACCTCACTGCGCCTGCCATCCCACAGCAGGCTGAACTGCAGGCCGGTCGAGGTGATGCGCAGATGCTCGGCGACCAGCATGCGCACTCCCGGGATGACCGCCGCCTGGCCGGCCGCCAGCGTGTAGCCGATCACCTCCGCGCCCGCCGCGGCAAGCATGCGCGCCTGCATCAAGCCGAAGGCATCGTCTGCGTTGATGACGCTGCTGCGCACGCCTGGCAGGGTGAAGAGGCGGGCCTTGGCCGCCGCATAGGCATCCATGGTGCCGTGGTAGTCGAGGTGGTCGCGGCTGAGGTTGGTGAAGATCGCCACCTGCACCTTCGCCCCGTTGAGCCGCCCCTGATCGAGCCCGATCGACGACACTTCCATCGCCGCGGCGCCGGCGCCCGCGGCCACGAACGACGCCAGCGTGGCGTGCAGTTCGAGGGCATCGGGCGTGGTATTCAGGCTTGCGGAAAGATTGCCGGGGAAGCCGCTACCCAGCGTGCCGATCACGCCGCAGCGCGTGCCGAGGCGTTCGAGCATGCGCGCAAGCCACTGGCTGACGGTCGTCTTGCCGTTGGTGCCGGTGACGCCGGCAAGCCACAGTCGTTCCGACGGGCGTCCATGGATTTCATGGGCGAGGAAACCCGCAGCATCGCGCAGGCCTTGCACCGGCACAGAGGGCACCGGCAGCCCCTCGGCGCGAAAACCATCGCTGCTTTCCCACAGCACCGCCGCCGCGCCGCGATCGATTGCGGCGCCGATGAACTGCCTGCCGTCCGTCCGGTACCCCGGCCAGGCGGCGAAGATGTCGCCCGCGCCGATCTTGCGCGAGTCGGCGGTGATGCCCCGCGGGCGCACGCCGGCGGCCGCAAGTTGCTCGAGGACGGGTGCGACCGGCGCGATCACATGTTCTCCCGCACCTGCTGCGCCGCATCACCCGGCTTGCGCGCAAGTTGCAGCGGCGTCCGCGGCGCGTCGGGCGCCACACCCATCGTGCGCAGCGAGCCTTCGACGATGCGCGCGAACACCGGCGCAGCCACCGTGCCGCCGTAATACTGGCCGGCACTCGGCTCGTCGATCATCACACCGACGACCAGCCGCGGATTCGACACCGGCGCGAAACCGACGTAGGAGGCCACGTATTTCTTCACGTAGCGGCCACCCTCGAGCTTGATCGCGGTGCCGGTCTTGCCCGCGACCCGGTAACCGGCGACCTGCGCCTGTGGCGCCGTGCCGCCCGGGGCCGAGGCCATCTCGAGCATCGCGCGCATCTCGCGCGCCGTCTCCGGCGAATAGATGCGGCGGCCCGCCGCAGGCGGACCATCCAGTTTGGTCAGCGACAGCGGAACGATCTCGCCGTCGCGCGCGAAGGCGAGATAGCCGCGCACCATCTGGATAAGGCTGACCGAAATCCCGTGTCCATAGGACATGGTCGCCTGCTCGATCGGCCGCCAGGTCTTGGCCGGACGCAGACGGCCACTGGCTTCGCCGGGGAAACCCATGTTCAGCGGCGTGCCGAAACCGACCTGGTCGAACAGCTTCCACATCTCTTCGGGGCTGAACTGCAGGGCGATCTTCGCCGTACCGATGTTCGACGATTTCTGGATGACCTCGGTGACGGTCAGCACGCCATGCCGGTGCGCGTCGGAAATCGTCGCCGTGCCGATGGTCATGCGCCCGCCGCTGGTGTCGATGGGCGTATTGGGCTTCACCTTGCCGCGGTCGAGCGCCATGCTGACGATGAAGGGCTTCATGATCGAGCCCGGTTCATAGGTGTCGGTGAACACGCGGTTGCGCAGCTGTTCGCCGGTCAGGTCTGCGCGGTTGTTGGGGTTGTAGGTGGGTGCATTCGCCAGCGCGAGGACTTCGCCGGTGCGCGCATCGAGCACCACCGCCGCGCCTGCCTTGGCCTTGTGCGTGGTCATCGCATCACGCAATGCCGACCATGCGACATACTGGATCTTGCTGTCCATCGACAGCGTGACGTCCTCGCCGTCGCGCGGGGCACGAATGGCCTCCAGGTCCTCGACGACCTGGCCACGCCTGTCCTTGATCACACGGCGAGCCCCCGGCCGCCCGGCAAGCTGCTTCTCGAAAGTGAGCTCGATGCCCTCCTGGCCCTTGTCCTCCACGTTGGTGAAACCAAGCATGTGGGCGGTGACGTCACCAGACGGGTAGTAGCGGCGGTACTCCTGCTGCTGATGGATGCCAGGGAGCTTGAGATCGACGATACGCTGCGCCACCTCGGGCGAGAGCTGGCGCTTCAGGTACACGAAGTCGCGCGCGGTGCCGAGCTTGTCGTTGAGTTCGCGGACGTTCATCTCCAGCAGAGCGGCCAGCTTGCGGGCGTCGGCCGGCTCCAGCTTCGCATCGGAGGGGATGGCCCAGATCGAGCGCACCGGCGCGCTCACCGCGAGGATGTCGCCGTTGCGGTCGGTGATGCGGCCACGGGTCGCCGGCACCTCGAGGATGCGCGCGTAGCGCGATTCGCCCTTGGCCTGCAGGAAGTCGTGATTCACCCCCTGCAGGTAGAAGGCGCGACCGGCCAGCGTCACCGAACCGGCGAGCAGGGCGAACAGCACGAAGCGCGGCCTCCACATGGGAAGATCGCGCTTGAGCAAGGGGTTGTGGTTGAAGGTGACGGTACGCTGGCTTTTCATCATTGCGGCTCCACCGTGATGACCTGCGCGGGAGCCGGCGGGCGCATGCCAAGTTTTTCACGTGCGAGCTTTTCGACCCGCGCATGAGTTGCCCAGGTGCTCTGTTCCAGTTGCAGTTGGCCCCACTCGACCTCGAGGCCGTGGGCACGGTTCTGTTCGCGCTCGAGCTGCACGAAGAGCTTGCGCGCCTGATGCTGCGACGCGACCACGCCCAGCCCGCTGGCCACCGCAAGCGCAACGAGGACGGCATCGAGGCGGATCACGCGCTCACCCCGCTGCGTTCGGCGACCCGCATCACCGCGCTGCGCGCGCGCGGATTGCCCGCCACCTCGTCGGCGCCCGGCCGCCGCGCCTTGCCCACCAGCGCAAGGCGCGGCGGCGGCAGATCGGCGGCGCGAACCGGCAGGCGCGCCGGCAGCGCGGGAGGGCGCGACTCATCGCGCATGAAACGCTTCACGATGCGATCTTCGAGAGAATGGAAACTGATCACCACCAGCCGGCCGCCTGCACGCAGGCGCGCGACGCAGGCCGGCAGCACGCGCGTCAGCTCTTCAAGCTCCTGATTGATGAAAATCCGTAGAGCCTGGAAGGAGCGTGTCGCCGGGTGCTGCCCCGGCTCGCGCGTACGGACCGCTTTTTCCACGATCGCGGCAAGCTGTCCAGTGGTTGCAACAGCCCCCCCTGTCCGAGCAGTTGCAATCGCCTTTGCAATCGCATGAGCAAACCGTTCTTCCCCATAATCCCTGAGCACCTCCGTGATCTGACCGACGGACGCCTCCGCCAGCCATTGCGCCACGGTCTGACCGCGGCTCGTGTCCATGCGCATATCCAAAGGCGCATCGAAGCGAAAACTCATGCCGCGTGCGGCATCATCCAACTGGGGCGATGACACCCCCAGGTCCAGCAACACCCCATCCACCTGCGACACGCCCAGCCGCTCGAGCTCCTCGTCGAGCATGCTGAACGGCTGGTGCACCAGCGTCAGCCGCGGATCGGCGATCGCCTGTCCGACCGCGATCGCCGCCGGATCGCGATCGAATGCGATCAACCGCCCCCCCGCGCCAAGCCGGGCCAACACCGCTCGACTGTGGCCACCACGTCCGAAGGTGCCATCTACATATATGCCGTCCGGGCGGACCGCCAGCGCATCGACCGCTTCCGCGAGCAGCACGCTGACGTGCTCGTGCGCGGCGCTCACAGGGCGAGGCTCTCGAATCCGGGCGGCAGGCCTTCGGTGGCCAGCGCCAGCATCTTTTCCTGCTGCTCCTGCCAGCGGGCGTCGGACCACAGCTCGAAATGACTGCCCTGCCCCACCAGCCACACCTGCTTCTCGAGTTGGGCGAACTGCCGCAGCGACGGCGCGATCAACACGCGACCTGCCGCGTCGAGCGACTCATCCTGCGCGTAGCCCACCAGCAGACGCTTGAGCATCGCCGCCTTGGCGTCGAGGCTCGGCGCAGCCAGCACCTGATCGCGAATGGGGATCCAGGCCGGAACGGGATAGACGAGGAGGCAGCGATGCGGATGCGCCGTGATCACGACCTGCCCGTCCTGAACCGCGAGCGCATCCCGATGCTTGGCAGGGATCGCAAGACGACCCTTCGCATCAAGACTGAGCGCGGCGGCTCCCTGGAACATTGACCCCCCCCCTCAAGACACTGGCGAAGCGTCGAAACGACACTTTCACCCACTTTTTTCCACTTATTTCCACTTTAGTGCATCGGCCTAGGGCGGTCAAGCGCGCGCAACGGGGTTTTTCTTTGATACACAAAGACTTATGAGCGCACGAGCAATCTCGAGAAACCCTGAAAAATCAAGGGCGATAGGGCGAAATGATGAAAAACTGGGCGAACTGGAGGCGCCGCACAGCCGAAGTGGGAAGAAGTGGTGAACGACGCACGAAAAGCGCCGCTGCGAAGCCGCCAGCGGATGGGCGCGACCGTCGCGGGGAGTCCGCGGGCACGGGCTCGCCCGGGGGCGCAACACGGCAACGCGCGAGCGCACGCCGCGCTGCCGAGAAATGGAAGTGGGAAGTTCGCCGATAAGCCGGGTTCTGTCGAACGGTGCCGGCGCAAGCCGGCCTCGTCGGGCAGTCATTCCTCTGGGCGCCACGTTGCCGTGACGCTCTAGCAGCCTACCCGGGAGCGACGCGAGCCACGTCAATGCTCCCCTATTTGGCCTTGCCCCGGATGGGGTTTACCGTGCCAGTCCTGTTGCCAGTCCTGCGGTGGGCTCTTACCCCACCGTTTCACCCTTGCCTGATCCCTCTTGCGAAGGCCATCGGCGGTCTGCTCTCTGTTGCACTTTCCGTCGCCTCACGGCGCCCGGCCGTTAGCCGGCATCCTGCCCTATGGGGCCCGGACTTTCCTCCACGCACGACGAGGTGCGCAGCGACTGCCTGGCGAACTTCCCGGCCCGCATTATACGGCGGCCGCCATCGAATCAGCGCGCCGCGTCTGCCTTGACGAAACTCGCCACCCCATCCTTGATCCGGAAACTGCCGACGAGCGGACCGGGAGCGCGGCCACCGGGCGGATTCCAGTCCTGCACCAGGCAGCGCTCCGTCCCGGCGAGATACCAGCGATCGCCCTGATGCAGCGCCCACAGGCGATCGCCCGCCTCGTACACCTCCATCTCCACCAGCCGCGTCGAGCCCCGATGAATGGCGACCCTGCGCTGGCACTGGGGCAGCCGCGAGACCACGATGTACTGCGCCAGCTCGCCGTCCCACACCCAGGCCTGCTCACGCACCAGGATCAGCGCATGATCCTTGCCGTCGATGGGAAACGCCGTCGCCGAATTCTCGCAGCCAGCGAGCAAGGGCAGGCAGCCTGCCAGAAGCGCCGCCTGCGCCACACGACCCGCCTTGCGCATCCACATGCTCATCTCCTGCCGCGTGCGGCGGGCACTCAGACGACCAGCTTCCAGGCCACCGATTCACCGGCGCGCAGCGGCACCAGCGGGTCATCGCCAAGGTAGCCGTACGACGACGGCACTTCCCAGCTCTCGCGCTGCAGCGTGATGGTGTCGGCGTTCGGCGGCAGGCCGTAGAAGGCGGGGCCGTTGAGGCTGGCGAAGGCCTCCAGCCTGTCCAGCGCACCGGCCGCGTCGAAGACTTCGGCATACAGCTCGATGCCGGCGTGTGCCGTATAGCACCCGGCACAGCCGCAGGCGGCCTCCTTGGTGCTGCGCGCGTGCGGCGCCGAATCGGTACCGAGGAAGAAGCGCGCATTGCCCGATGTCACCGCCTCGACCAGCGCACGCCGGTGCGTCTCACGCTTGAGCACCGGCAGGCAGAAGTGATGCGGCCGGATGCCACCGGCGAAGATCGCGTTGCGGTTGAGCAGCAGGTGGTGAGCCGTCACCGTGGCCGCCACGTTGGCGCCGGCCGCGCGCACGAACTGCGCGGCCTCGGCGGTGGTGATGTGCTCGAAGACGACACGCAGCTTCGGGAAACGGCGCACCAGCGGCGACAGCACCCGCTCGATGAAGACGTGCTCGCGGTCGAACACGTCCACATCATGGCCGGTCGCCTCACCATGCACGCACAGCACCATGCCCAGCGCTTCCATGCGCTCGAGCACCGGATAGACCTTGTCGATCGACGTCACGCCGGCGTCCGAATTCGTCGTCGCGCCGGCCGGATAGAGCTTCACCGCGACGATCCTGCCGCAGGCCTTGGCGCGGTCGATCTCGTCGGGCGGCAGCTTGTCGGTGAGGTAGAGACTCATCAGCGGATCGAAACGACTACCCGGCACCGCGGCCAGGATGCGCTCGCGATAGGCCAGCGCCTGCTCAGTGGTGGTCACCGGCGGCTTGAGGTTGGGCATGATCAGCGCGCGGCCGAAGCGCGCTGCAGTGTGCGGAACGACTGCGTCGAGGGCGTCGCCGTCGCGCACGTGCAGATGCCAGTCGTCGGGGCGGATGAGGGTGATCGATTGCATGGAGGCTTTCCCGGTTCGCAACGCCGGAATTATAAGGCGCCCGGCCGCCCGCCCGGCACGCCAATTTTCCGCACTCGGCGCTATTCGTCCCGCGCGCCGGCCTCCGCCTTGAGCTGCAACGCACGCGCGTAAAGCGCGTTGCGCGGCGCGCCTGAAATGTCGGCAGCGAGGCGCGCAGCCGTTTTCACCGGCAGCTCCGCGATCAGCAACGCCAGGATGCGCTCTGCTTCCGCACCCAGCCCCTGCGCGGCAGGCGCGCCACGCACCACCAGCACGAATTCGCCACGGCTGCGGTTCGAGTCGGAGGCAAACCACGGCGCCGCCTCGGCCAATGTCAGGCACGCCGTTTCCTCGTGCAGCTTGGTCAGTTCGCGTGCGATGAGGATCTCGCGCCCGCCGCCCAGCACCGTCTCCATGTCGGCCACGCATTCGACGACCCGGTGCGGTGCTTCGTAGAAGATCAGCACATCGGGGTCGGCGGCCAGGCTTTCAAGTGCCGCGCGGCGCGCCGCGCTCTTCGGCGGCAGGAAGCCCACGAAACGAAATCCCGCCTCGCCGAAGCCCGACACCGACAACGCGGCAATCGCCGCGCACGCGCCCGGCACCGGCACCACCGGATGGCCTGCGGCACGCACGCGCGCCACCGCGCGCGCGCCAGGGTCGGACACCGCCGGCGTGCCGGCATCGGTGATCAGCGCCACATGCTGCCCCTGCGCCAGCAGCTCGATGAGCTGCCCCGCGGCGGCCTGCTCGTTGTGCTCGTGCAGCGCCAGCATGCGCGAGCGGATGCCACAGGCATCGAGCAGGCGCTGGCTGTGGCGCGTGTCTTCCGCCGCGATGACATCGACCGCGCGCAGCACCGCCAGCGCACGCAGCGTGATGTCCTGCAGATTTCCGAGCGGCGTGGCCACCACGTACAATGACGGTGTCTTGACAAGCGGCGCGCCGCCGGTGGTCGGAAGTTCGTTCATCGGATCGAATGCACCAGGCGCAAGGAAGAATTCAAGGAGGCGACGATGAGCCAGCGCGACACCCGCGCGCCATCACAGGCGCATTCAGGCAGCCGCAAGCCGGCCCGCAGCACGTCGCGCATTGTCGACGCGCAGCCGACGCCCGCGCAAGCGCGCGGCCAGCTTGCCGAGGAGCTCGCCGCGCGCCATCTCGTCCGCCAGGGCCTGCGCGTCATCGAGCGCAACGTGCGCTGCCGGGGCGGCGAAGTGGATCTGATCTGCGTGGACCGCGACCTGCTCGTGTTCGTCGAGGTGCGCCTGCGCACCAGCAGCCGCTTCGGCGGCGCCGCCGAAAGCATCACCGCCGCCAAGCGCCAGCGCATCCTGCTGGCGGCGCAGTGGTGGCTGTGCGGAGCCGGCCGGCGCTACCGCGCCGCCCCCTGCCGCTTCGACGCGGTATTGCTCGACGGCCTGGACGAACAATGCATCAACTGGTTACCGGGCGCCTTCGATGCCGGCTGAGGGCCCATGCTAGACTTGCCCGTCCTGAAAACAGCCCGCTGCGACATGGATCTGATCGACCGCGTATCCCGCCAGTTCGAGGACAGCGCCCGCACCAAGCTCGACGCCGTGGAACATCTCGCCGCACCCATCGCGGGCGCTGTCGAGATCATGACCACCGCGCTATTGAACAATGGCAAGATCCTCGCCTGCGGCAACGGCGGATCGGCAGCCGACGCGCAGCACTTCGCTGCGGAGCTGGTGAACCGCTTCGAAATGGAGCGCCCGCCGCTGGCTGCGGTCGCGCTCACCACCGACAGCTCCACGCTGACGTCGATCGCCAACGACTACGACTTCACCCAGATCTTCTCCAAGCAGGTGCGTGCGCTTGGCCAGCCGGGCGACGTCCTGCTGGCGATCTCCACCAGCGGCAATTCGCCGAATGTCATCGAGGCGATCGTCGCCGCCCACGAGCGGGAAGTGCGCGTCATCGCGCTCACCGGCAAGGGCGGCGGGAAGATTGGCGAGATGCTGGCCGACGGCGACATCCATCTTTGCGTTCCATCCGATCGCACGGCCCGCATCCAGGAAGTTCACCTGCTGGTGCTGCACTGCCTGTGCGACGGCATCGACTGTCTCTTACTGGGAGTGGAAGACTGATGACGAATCGACTGACCCCCTTGTCCGACGCGCCGCGCCGTCGCCTGCTGCTCGGCCTCGTCGCCACGGCCGCGATCCCGCTGCTGCAGGGCTGCTTCCCGGTCGTCGCCACCGGCGTCGGTGCGGGAGCCGCCATGGTGGCCGACCGCCGCACCAGCGGCACCTACGTCGAGGACGAGGCCATCGAATGGAAGTCTGGCGGACGCATCAGCGAGTTCTTCGGCAGCAACACGCACGTCAACGTCACCTCCTTCAACCGCAACGTGCTGCTCACCGGCGAAGTACCCAACGACAACACCCGCGCCGAAGTGGAGCGCCTGGTTGCGGGCGTGCCCAATGTGAAGGGGATCGTGAACGAGCTCGTCGTCGGCCCCACCTCGGCGCTGACCGCGCGCGGCAACGACACGCTGATCACGTCCAACGTCAAGGCGCGCATGGTCGACGCGAACCGCGTTCCGGCCCATAACATCAAGGTGGTGACCGAGGCCAACGTCGTCTATCTGCTGGGCCTGGTCACGCGTACCGAGGCCGACGCCGCCGCGGAAGTGGCGCGCACCAGCCAGGGTGTGCGCAAGGTGGTGCGGGTCTTCGAGTACATCAGCGACGACGAAGCCCGCCGACTGGACAACCCCACCGGCGCGAAACGTTGACGTCGATGCGGGAGCGGGCCAGGCCCGCCCCCGCACAATCGCAGCGGAGCGGCGAAAGGCTCAGTGCGCGCCGGCGCCCAGTGCATCGAGCAGCTTCTGATGCACGCCGCCGAACCCGCCGTTGCTCATCACCAGGATGTGGTCCCCCGGCTGAGCCCTCGCCACCACGTCGGCAACCAGCGCGTCGAGCGACTCATAGGCCTGCGCACGGTCGCCCAGCGGCGACAGCACCGCCGCCGCATCCCAGCCCAGCCCGCCGGCGTAACAGAACACCACATCGGCCTGCGCCAGGCTGCCGGGCAATTGCGCCTTCATCACGCCCAGCTTCATCGTGTTGGAGCGCGGCTCAAGCACGGCCAGGATGCGTCCTGAGCTTTCGCGGCGACGCAGGCCGTCGATGGTGAGCGAGATCGCGGTGGGGTGGTGGGCGAAGTCGTCATAGACGGTGACGCCACGCACCGTACCACGCACTTCCAGGCGTCGCTTGATGCCCTGGAAGCGCGCCAGGCTGGTGATGGCCTGCACCGGCGCGACGCCCACATGGCGCGCCGCCGCGATCGCCGCCAGCGCGTTCTCGCGGTTGTGGCTGCCCGCCAGCGGCATCGCCGCACGACCGAGTTCGGCGCCGCCCAGGCTGAAGACGGCCTCGACGTCGGATGCGCCAACGCCCGCAGACCACGCCGCATCGTCGTTGAACCACTCCAGTTCCGACCAGCAACCGCGCGCCATCACTCGCTTCAGGCTCTCCTCGCGGGCATTGGCGATGATGCGCCCGGAGCCCGGAATGGTTCGCACGAGATGATGAAACTGAGTCTCGATCGACGCGAGATCGGCAAAGATGTCTGCATGATCGAACTCGAGGTTGTTCAGGATGGCGGTGCGCGGCCGGTAATGCACGAACTTCGAGCGCTTGTCGCAGAACGCAGTGTCGTACTCGTCCGCCTCGATGACGAAGAAAGGCGAATCGGTCAGTCGCGCCGACACGCCGAAGTTCTGCGGCACGCCACCCACCAGGAAGCCCGGATTCAGCCCTGCATCTTCCAGCATCCACGCCAGCAGCGAGGTCGTCGTCGTCTTGCCGTGCGTGCCGGCCACCGCCAGCACCCAGCGCCCGGCGAGCACGTGCTCGGCCAGCCACTGCGGGCCCGAAACATAGGGCAGGCCGCGATCGAGGATGGCCTCGAGCAGCGGGTTGCCGCGCGACACCGCATTGCCGACCACGAACACGTCGGGTGCCAGGTCGATCTGCGAGGCGTCGTAGCCTTCGCTCAGCGCGATGCCCTGCTCCTCGAGCTGGGTGCTCATCGGCGGATAGACGTTGGCATCGCAGCCGGTGACCTTGTGGCCCGCCGCGCGGGCAAGCAACGCAACACCGCCCATGAATGTGCCGCAGATGCCGAGAATGTGGATATGCATGAAGGTTGTGCTCCGCGAGGCCGTCATCCGATTGCAACCGGCCCGTGTAAAATGGGCCGCATTCTAACCGACGGCGACCGGGCGCCCGCCTGTCCGCGACGTCTGCTCCGCGGAAGAATCGGTCCGGCCTGCCAACGGTCCCCGTTCCTGCCGCCTCCATTCGAGCCAGCTTCCATGTCCTCCCATGCCCACGCCACACGAAGCGGTAACCTGCGGCGCGAGATCGCCGCGCTCGCGGCACGCATGATGGCCGAAGACGGAATCAGCGACTTCGGCTTCGCCAAACGCAAGGCGGCACGCCAGTTGGGCGCGGTGGACGCCGAAGTGCTGCCCAACAACGCGGAAATCGAAGCCGAACTGCGCGCCTGGCAGGCGCTCTACCAGGACGAGGAGCAGCCGCAGCGAGTGCGCGAGATGCGCACTGCAGCGGTCGAGATCATGCGTCTGCTGGAGGATTTTCGCCCCTACCTGACCGGCGGCGCGCTGGACGGCACGGCCGGCCGCTATTCCGAACTGGAGATCGAGCTTTACCCGGAGAGCGCCAAGGAAGTCGAGATCTTCTTCCTCAACCAGGACGTCGCCTACGAGCACCGCGAACCGCGTCGCCCGGCGCCCGACGCGCCGGAGGCCATCCTCAGCTTCGACTGGGAAGACATCCCGGTGCGCCTGTCGATCTACCCGGCGAGCGCCGAGCGCCGGGGGCGGCGCGGACAGGACCGCGCACGCCGGGCCCAGGTGGAGGCACTGCTGCAGCTTGCGCCCGAGGGCGATCAACCGTCCGAGGTGCGCGAATGACCCGAAGTGCCCGCATCGCGCTCGTCGCCGCGGTGGCGGCCATCGCCGCCGCGGCCGGCTTCTTCGTCAACCGTCAGATGGCGCCGGCGAACGCCCCGTCCCAGGTCGTCAGCCAGGAAACCGTGGACGCCCTCTTCGCGCTGCGCCTGCCCGACACCGACGGCAAGGAACAAGCCCTCGCGCAATGGCGTGGCAAGGTGGTGGTGGTCAACTTCTGGGCGACATGGTGCCCGCCCTGCCGCAAGGAAATTCCCGACTTCTCCGCCGCCAGCCGCGCGCTCGCCGAGCAGCCGGTCCAGTTCGTCGGCCTCAGCATTGACGATGCCGACAAGGTGCGGGCTTTCGACCAGGAACTCGACATCCCCTACCCGCTGCTGATCGCCTCGCCACAGGTGCTGAGCCTGGCAGCCGGTTTCGGCAACCAGGCCCAGGCGCTGCCCTTCACCGTGATCTTCGACCGCGAAGGAAAGGTCCGCCACGTCAAGCTGGGCACCTTGAAACGCGACGATCTCGAAGGCAGAATCCGCGCACTGCTGGGCTCCTGAGGCAGCCTCGGGGCAAGCGCGAGCGTAGACAAATTGTCGGGAATTGCGGCAAACTTGACCGCATGATGCGTTCAAATCGCTGCCAGCAGCTCGAAATTGACCACGCTTCCAGCCGTCTGACGACGGCCCGCGCGGCAGCTGCGCCGCCCTTTCCAGCGGCAGCCGGCAGCCGTGATGTTCCTGAATGCTCCACCCGCGAGCCCGCCACCCCGGCGCGGCCCAGCGGTGCCCCACCCGTATCGGCATTCCATCCTGCGCACTCGCAGGCATAGACAACCATTCACATCCCGGGCAACGACACCCGCAAGCGTCGTGCGCCCGGCACGGAGAACAGCATGGATCTGCGCAAGCTCAAGAAACTGATCGACCTTGTACAGGAGTCGGGGATTTCCGAACTCGAAGTGACCGAGGGCGAAGAGAAGGTCCGCATCGCCAAGCACGCCAGCGGTGCGCCCGTCACGTATGCGGCGCCGATGGCGGCCCCTGCCCCGGCCCCGATGGCGGCGGCCGCTCCCGCAGCGACCGCACCTGCCGCCGCCGAGCCGGCGGAGAACGCCCTGCCGGCCGGCAACATCGTCAAATCACCGATGGTCGGCACCTTCTACCGCGCCTCGGCGCCGGGCGCCAAGCCGCTGATCGAACTCAACCAGACGGTATCCGAAGGCGATCGCCTGTGCATCATCGAGGCGATGAAGCTGATGAACGAGATCGAATCCGAATTCAGCGGCACGGTGAAGGCCATCCTGGTCGAGAACGGCCAGCCGGTCGAATACGGCCAGCCGCTGTTCGTGATCGGCTGATCGCGCCATGTTCGAGAAGATCCTCATCGCCAACCGCGGGGAAATCGCCCTGCGCATCCTGCGCGCGTGCCGCGAGCTGGGCATCAAGACCGTCGCGGTGCATTCGGAGGCCGACACCGAGGCCAAGTATGTGCGCCTCGCCGACGAGTCGGTCTGCATCGGCCCCGCACCGTCGGGCGCGAGCTACCTCAACGTACCGGCGATCATCTCCGCCGCCGAAGTCACCGACGCCGAGGCGATCCACCCCGGCTATGGCTTTCTGTCCGAAAACGCCGACTTCGCCGAACGCGTCGAGCAATCCGGCTTCGTCTTCATCGGGCCGCGTGCCGAAACGATTCGCCTGATGGGCGACAAGGTGTCGGCCAAGGACGCGATGAAGGCGGCCGGCGTGCCCTGCGTGCCCGGTTCGGACGGTGCGCTGCCCGACGACCCCAAGGAGATCGTGCGCATCGCGCGCGCCATCGGCTATCCGGTGATCATCAAGGCGGCCGGCGGCGGCGGCGGCCGCGGCATGCGCGTGGTGCACACCGAAGCCGCGCTGCTCAACGCGGTGACCACCACCAAGGCCGAAGCCCAGGCGGCGTTCAGCAACCCGACCGTGTACATGGAGAAGTTCCTCGAGAACCCCCGCCACGTCGAGATCCAGGTCCTGGCCGACCAGCACGGCAACGCCGTCTATCTGGGCGAGCGCGACTGCTCCATGCAGCGCCGCCACCAGAAGGTGATCGAGGAAGCGCCCGCGCCGGGCATCGAGCGCAAAGTCATTGCCAAGATCGGCGAGCGCTGCGCCGAAGCCTGCCGCACCATCGGCTACCGCGGTGCAGGGACTTTCGAGTTCCTGTTCGAGAACGGTGAGTTCTACTTCATCGAGATGAACACCCGCGTGCAGGTAGAGCACCCGGTGACCGAAATGATCACCGGCGTCGACATCGTGCAGGCCCAGATCCGCATCGCCGATGGCGAGAAGCTCTGGTTCCGCCAGCGCAACGTGGAGTTTCGCGGCCATGCCATCGAGTGCCGCATCAATGCCGAGGATCCGTTCAAGTTCACGCCCTCGCCCGGCCGCATCACCAACTGGCACACGCCCGGCGGCCCTGGCGTGCGGGTCGATTCACACGTGTACAACGGCTACATGGTTCCGCCGCACTACGATTCGATGATCGGCAAGGTCATCGCCTACGGCGACACTCGCGACCAGGCCATCCGCCGCATGCGCATCGCGCTGTCCGAGATGATGGTCGAGGGCATCAAGACGAACATTCCGCTGCACCAGACCTTGATGCTCGACCCCGGCTTCAACGAGGGCGGCACCAGCATCCACTACCTGGAACACAAGCTGGCCAACCGCAACGAAGTCAAGGCCTGAGCCCGCTGCCATGTCAACGTGGATCTCCGTGACGCTGCAGGCCGACGCCGCCAGGGCGGAAGCGCTGTCGGATGCGCTGATGGACATCGGTGCGCTCTCGGTGTCCATCGAGGATGCAGACGCCGGCACCGAGGCCGAGAAACCGCAGTTCGGCGAGCCGGGCCACCTGCCGACCTCGCTGTGGGACCACAGCCGCGTCATCGCGCTGTTCGATGGCAACACAGCCAGCGACGAGCTGGCGGCCATGCTCGCCGAAGCCTCGGGCGCCGCCGGCCTGCCCGCCGTTCCGCCGTTCACCACCGAAGAGATCGCCGAGCAGAACTGGGTGCAGCTCACGCAGAGCCAGTTCGACCCCATCCGCATCACCGACCGGCTGTGGATCGTGCCCTCCTGGCATCAGGCGCCGGACCCGCAGGCGATCAACATCGAGCTCGACCCGGGCATGGCCTTCGGCACCGGCTCGCACCCCACCACCCGGCTGTGCCTCGAGTGGCTGTGCGATGCGGTCACGCCGGGCTGCAGCGTGCTCGATTACGGCTGCGGCTCGGGCATCCTCGGCATCGCCGCGGGGCTGCTCGGCGCCGGCGACGTGATGGGCATCGACATCGACGAGAAGGCCGTCGAAGCCGCGCGCGACAACGCCGCACGCAATGGCGTGACGATGCGCTTGCAGCATTCCGGCGTTCCGGTGGGCGACACCTTCGACCTGGTGGTAGCCAACATCCTGACGAATCCGCTGTGCGTCCTTGCGCCGGCCATCGCTGCGCGCGTCGCCCCCGGCGGACGCGTGGCACTCTCCGGCGTACTCGCGACGCAGTCGCAGCAGGTCATCGACGCCTGGGCGCCTTATCTGGCGCTCGAGGTCGGCGCCACGCTGGACGGGTGGGTGCGGCTGGAGGGCCGGCGCTGAGCATCCAGCCATGATGCTGACACGCTGCCCCGCCTGCCAGACGGTGTTCCGGCTGCACCCGGAGCAGATCCGCGCGCGCAACGGCGAGGTGCGCTGCGGTCATTGCTTCAACCCGTTCAACGCGCTGCAGCACCGCATCTCGACGACCGATGAAGCGGGGCCGGCCGCACGCGGCCGCGAACAAGCCGCCGCAGCCACACACGGCGAACCGACTCCGGTCGCCGCCGCGCATGCGCCCGGCGCCGGCCGCAATGCCGAAGAGCTCGATTTCGAGTTGCCCGAGTTTCCGCCGTTCAACGATGACCGCGCCGCCCCGGCGCCTCCCGGCCAAGCGGAGCGGGCATACCCGACGACGGACTATCCGGCAGCACCAGACTGGGGCGACAGGACAGTTGAGCGGCCGCAGGCATTCGATGCGGCCGAATCCGGCGCCGCCTCATCCCTGCCCGATGTCATCCGCAGCGGCCGCCGCAACCCCTCGCCGACCGAAACCTTTGCTGCCGCGCCGGGGCACACAGCCCCTGAACTGGATGAACGGGCGGACGCTGCGGCGGCGCGTGTGACACCAAAGCCGGAACCGAAGCGCGAGCTGGAGCCGGAGGCAGAGCAAGGGCACGACCAGGGGCACGACCAGGCGCGAGCTTCGGTCTCGCCTGCCGATGCCGACGAAGAAGCGGAGACAACTGCAACCCCGCAAGCCCGCCACATCGACCTCGAGCACCTCGACGCCACCTACGGGCGCCCACCCAGCAAACGCAGTGCCGTGGCGCGCACACTGACGGGCATGGCCGCCGGGCTGCTGGCTGGAACCCTTGCCGCCCAGGCCACCTACCTGTTCCGGACCGAAATCGGCCGCAGCCTGCCGGGCACCCGCCCGCTGCTCGAGGCCGGCTGCGCGGCCCTCGGCTGCGACGTGCCGCTGCCGAAGGACGTCGCGATGATCGCCATCGAAACCTCCGATCTGCAATCCGACCCCGCGCGCACCGGCCGCTACACCCTGTTCACCACCGTCAAGAACCGGGCGGACTACCCGCAAGCCTGGCCGCATCTGGAACTGACGCTGACCGACGGCACCGACACGCCGGTGGTGCGTCGCGTGTTCGCGCCGGCAGACTGGATGCCCGCCGACGCACCAAAGGCCAGCCTGCCCGCGCGCACCACCGTCCCGGTGCGGCTGCCCTTCCGCCTGGAAGGCGCATCGCCCACCGGGTATCGCGTGTACGTCTTCTACCCCTGAACGCCGGGGCGCGAGTCAGCCATCAGCGCGCGACCCGGGTCTCGCCCGCGTCACGCAGGATGCGCACACGCTCGCCGACGCGGAAGTTCTCGCCTTCGTCGGCCTGCACCACGGCGAGATACTGCCCGTCGTCCATGCGCACCGTGACTTCCACCCCGACCTTGCGCGTCGTGCCCTCCTCGACCGCGGCGCCGGTCATGCCGCCGACCACGGCACCGAGCACCGCGCCCACGGCGGAACCCTTGCCGCTGCCGATGGTGCTGCCGGCGATGCCGCCGACCGCGGCGCCGGTCACAGTGCCGATCGGCGTCTTCGTGCCTTCCAGATTGACGCCGCGCACGCCGGCCACCGTGCCGAACTGCACCACCATCGTGCGGCGTGCGTCGGCACGCGCATAGTCGCGCCCCCCCATCCCTGCAGCACAGCCACCCAGCATCAGCGCGGCCACCAGCGCGCCAAGCACGGCACGCGTCGTCATCGTCTGTCCGTTCACCATGGATTCTCCCCAAACGCCGCCAGGTGACGCGCGGCGATGTCGTCGCGCGTCGGGCGGTGGTTCTGCCCACCGCGGTGGGCAATCTTGATCGCGCCCATCACTGCCGCCAGGCGCCCGCTCTGCAGCCAGTCCCAGCCGTTCGCCAGGCCATACAGCAACCCGGCGCGATACGCGTCCCCGCAGCCGGTAGGGTCGAGGATCTCGTCGGGCTTCACCGCCGGAATCTCCACGCACGCGCCCTTGGCGTGGATGCGCGAGCCTTCCGCGCCCAGGGTCACGATGAGCGCATCCACCTCGGCGGCCAGCTCGGCTTCGGAGAGGCCGGTCTTCTCGCTCATCAGGCGCATCTCGTAGTCATTGACCGTGCACCAGGTGGCCAGTTTCAGGCAATGCCGCAGCTCGTCCCCACTGAGGATCGGCAGCCCCTGGCCCGGATCGAAGATGAAGGGCAGGCCCGCATCGGCAAAGCCCTGCACATGGCGCAGCATGCCGTCGCGACCGTCGGGTGCGACGATGCCCAGCTTCGCGCCTGCCGCGTCACGCACGTCGTTGAGGTGCGAATGGAACATCGCCCCCGGGTGGAAGGCGGTGATCTGGTTGTCGTCGAGGTCGGTGGTGATGAAAGCCTGCGCGGTGAAGGTACCACGCACCTCGCGCACGTGGTCCTGGCGCAGGCCGAGGTGGTCCAGCCGGCGCCGGTAAGGGTCGGAATCCTCGCCCACCGTCGCCATGATCAGCGGATCGGCGCCCAGCAGCTTCAGGTTGTAGGCGATGTTGCCGGCGCAGCCGCCGAACTCGCGGCGCAGGTCCGGCACCAGGAAGGACACGTTCAGGATGTGGATCTGCTCGGGCAGGATGTGATTCCTGAAGCGGTCGTTGAACACCATGATCGAGTCATAGGCCATGGAGCCGCAGACGAGGATGGACATGTCGGGTCCCGTACGGAAGTGTCTGGAACCGCCATTATAGGCGGGTGCCGCCGCGCCACCCCTCGCTGCTCGCCCCCCCGGTAGGAGCGGGCTCGACCGCGATCCCAACCTCGCTCGCGGCCGTCGCCGCTCCCACAAGGGGGAAAATCAGGCGCTCACCGCTGCCCTCAGCTTCGCCGCCATCTCCTCCAGCGCCTCGCGCGGCGGGTTCTTCACCGGCCACGCCAGCGCCATGCCGTCGCCTTCCCAGCGCGGCAGCACGTGGATGTGGAAGTGGAACACCGTCTGCGCGCCGGCTGGCTCGTTGGCCTGGAACAAGGTCACGCCCTGGCAGCCGGTCACCTGCTTGGCCGCTCGCGCCACGCGCGCCGCGGTGCGGAAGGCGGCGCCGGCAAGCTCGTCGTCCAGCGCATAGATGTTCTCGCGATGCGGCTTCACCAGCACCAGCATGTGGCCCGGGTTCACCGACTGGATGTCCATGATCACCAGCGTGTGCTCGTCCTCGTGCACCTTCGACGACGGCAGCTCACCTTTCGCGATGCGGCAGAAAACGCAGTTGTCCATCTCGACTCCCCTCTTCGATGTCATGTCCGTCACCCGATCGTAACCAGCGCGTCACCGTGCCGCAACGCAGGGTTTCGAGAATGGCCCCATCCTCACCAGACGGAAGCACGCCATGCTCAAGCACACCCAGCCGGATCTTGCGACCACCAGGCGCAAGGGCCGCAACCTGCACGTGGGCCTCGCAAGCTGCGAAACGGAAATTCTCGAAGCCCAGAAGCTGCGTTATCGCGTCTTCGCCGACGAGATGGGCGCCCGCCTCGCCACCCGCACGCCCGGCGTCGATCGCGACATCTACGACCCCTACTGCGAGCACCTCATCGTGCGCGACGAGGACGCTGGCCGCATCGTCGGCACCTACCGCATCCTGTCGCCGGCGGCGGCGCGCAAGGTCGGCGGCTACTATTCCGAGAACGAATTCGATCTCACCCGCCTGCAGCACCTGCGCAGCCGCCTGGTCGAGATCGGGCGCTCGTGCATCGACGCCGAATACCGCAGCGGTGCGGTGATCGCGCTGCTGTGGTCGGGCCTCGCGCGCTACATGCAGGAGAACGGCTACGACTATCTCGTCGGCTGCGCCTCGGTCAGCATGGCCGATGGCGGCCACGCCGCGGCCAGCCTGTACAATCGCCTGCGTGAAGACCATCTGGCGCCGCTGGAATACCGCGTCTTCCCGCGCTGCCCGCTGCCGCTCGAGGCCCTGCGCGGCGACCTGCCGGCGGAAGCGCCGCCGCTCATCAAGGGCTATCTGCGCGCGGGCGCCTGGATCTGCGGCGAGCCGGCGTGGGACCCCGACTTCAACACCGCCGACCTGCCCATCCTGATGCCGATGAACCAGGTCGACGACCGCTACGCCAGACACTTCATGGGACGCAAGGACTGAAACCGATGAACACCGCCGCCGTCGCGGCCTCCACCGCCTCCGCCAGCCGCACGGCCAGCCCCGCGCTGCTGCGCGGCTGGCGCTACGTGCGCCTCGCCTCGCATGTTGTCGAAGGCGCGCTCACCGTTGCGCTCGTGTATCCCTTCAGCGCCGAACCGGCCCACCGCCGCCTGCGCCAACGCTGGTCGCAGCGTCTGCTGCGCATTCTGGGCATCCGGCTGCAGGCCGAAGGGGTCGCGATCGAGCCCGGCTGCATGCTGGTCGCCAACCACATCTCCTGGGTCGACATCTTCGTGATCAACGCGCTCGCGCCCTCTTCCTTCGTGTCGAAGGCAGAAGTGCGCAACTGGCCCATCATCGGCTGGCTCGCGGCGAGGAACGGCACCATCTTCCTGCGCCGCGGCAGCCGCGGCCACGCGAAGATCATCAACGACGAGACCGCCGCCCTGCTCGACGCCGGGCGCAACGTCGCGATCTTCCCGGAAGGCACCACCACCGACGGCAGCCACGTGCTGAACTTCCACGCCGCGCTGCTGCAGCCGGCGATCGCGGCAGGTCACGCGGTGCAGCCGGTCGCCCTGTCCTACCACGCGCCGGACGGCAGCTTCAGCCGCGCGGCAGCCTACGACGGCGACCTCAGCCTGGGCCAGTGCATCGCCAGCATCATCGCCGAACGTGAAAGCATCGCCCGCGTGCAGGCAGCCACGCCCCTTGCCACCGGCCCGCATACCGACCGCCGCAGCCTGGCGCGTGAGGCGCGCGAGATCATCCTGGCGCGGCTGTAGGGCTCAGGCTGCAGGGCTCAGCCCGGCACCTGGATCACTTCTCCATCCTCCAGCCTCACCGCCGTCAGCTTGCCGCCCCACACCGCGCCGGAATCGAGCGCAATGAGCCCCGGCGCACGATAAAACCCAAGCGCCGACCAGTGCCCGCAGACGATGGTGTGGGTGCGGTTGAAGCGGTCCGGCGCGAGAAACCACGGCATCGTCCCCGGCGGCGCCTTGTCGGGCGGGCCTTTCGCGCGCAGCGCCATGCGCCCGTCGGCGGTGCAGAAGCGCATCCGCGTCATCGCGTTCACCACCACGCGCAGCCGTTCCCAACCCTTCAGATCGTCGGACCAGCGGTCGGGCTTGTTGCCGGCGAGGTTCAGCAGGAACTCCTTCGCCTGCGGCCCGCGCAGCACTGCGGCCACCTCGTCGGCCAGCGTTTGCGCGCGCGCCACCGTCCAGCCCGGCAGCAGCCCGGCGTGGACGAGCACGTAGTCGCCTTCCACATGCATCAGGGGCCGGCACGACAGCCACTGCAGCAGTTCATCGCGGTCCGGCGCCTCCAGCACCTGGTACAGCGTGTCGTCGTCCTCGCGCCGCTGATAGCCGGCCGCCACCATCAGCAGATACAGGTCATGGTTGCCCAGCACCACCGTCGCCGCGCTGCCCAGGTCGCGCAGCACGCGCAGCACCTGCAGGGACTGCGGCCCGCGATTGACGAGATCGCCCGCGATCCACAGCCGATCCTTCAGCGGATCGAACGCCACCCGCTCCAGCAGCCGCTGCAGCGCCGGATAACAGCCCTGGATGTCGCCGATTGCGTAGGTGGCCATGGGAAAGAGATGGAAAGGGTCGAACCGCTCCCGGCAACGCCGGGCGGCGAGGAAGTGGCCGATATTCTAAAGCCCTTGCGCGCTGCGCAAGGCATTCCGATCCGCCGCCAACAAACCGTCATGCCGGCGTCTATATTGGAAGTTGAATGCATACATCGTTGACCACACGGAGACATCCACCATGACGAACCGCTGCCTGGCCTTCATCATCAAGAACCAGGACCCGCTGACGCTGCCACCCGATGCCAGCGTGCAGCACGCCTGCCAGTGCATGTGGGAGCGTCGCGTCGGCGCCGTGCTGGTGACCGACGGCGAACGCCTGGTGGGCATCTTCACCGGCCGCGATGCGGTGCGCGCCCTCGCCGAAGGCCAGCCACCGGCCGCCACGCCGCTGTCCGCCGTCATGACGGCCAAACCCGACACCATCGCGCCCGAGTCCACCGCCATCGAGGCGCTGCGCCGCATGGCGGACTGCGGCTATCGCCACCTGCCCATCGTCGATGCCGGCAAGGTCATGGGCATCGTGTCGCGCGGCGATTTCAAGGGGCTGGAGCTGGACAGGCTGGAGGACGAAACCTGCCTGTGGGAGCGGATTGCCTGATCAGCCAGCCCCTTCGCTGCCCCACGCCGGTCCGCGCCCCGCGTCGCACGCCTTGCCAGGCGGCGGCGCGCGGCCTTGCCCCGTCCGCTTGCCGGAACAAGCGATCCGGCCTTTAATTGCGGTCTAGCAACGGAGATGGACAACATGGGCCTGGCATTGCGCGACCAGCGGCTTCACACCTACGCCGACTACCTCACCTGGCCGGAAGACGTTCGCTACGAACTGATCGACGGCGAAGCCTATCTGATGGACCCGGCTCCGACCCTGGACCATCAGGATGTAGCGGGCGAGATCTATTTCCAGCTTCGAACCCAACTGGAAGGCAGACCCTGCCGCCCCTACATCGCCCCGGTCGATGTCCGTCTTCCGCGCCACAACGAAAGCGACGCGGAAATCGACACCGTGGTCCAGCCCGACGTCCTCGTCGTATGCGACCCGGACAAGATCGACCGCCGCGGCGTGCGCGGTGCGCCCGACTGGCTGGTGGAAGTGCTCTCCCCCTCAACCGCCGCGCACGACCAGATCGTCAAGCGCCGCATCTATGAGCGCGCCGGCGTGCGCGAATACTGGCTGGTGCATCCCACCGAACGCACCGTCACCATCTACACGCTCCAGCACGGCCAGTACGGCCGGCCCGACATCTTCGAACTGAAAGGCGAAACCCCGATCGCGACCCTGCCCGGTGTGGCCATCGCCTGGGACGCACTGGCGGCGCGGCTGCCGAAGCCGGAGTATTGACGATCGCTGCCCAGCGCCCGCGACCCAAAGAGTGCCCCCGCCAGACTCGCCGGATGTCCGTCCAGCACATCGCGAACTCGACCGATTGCCTGCCGCGGCAGGCCTCGTGGCCGTTCGGCCACAATGCTCACTGGCGTGACAGGCGAACGCCACGAACAACGCGTGACAGATGCCGGTGATCCGCCCGGCGATCTCATCCGCCAGCTTCTCGTTATAAGACTGTAAGCGCTCCACGAACCCCATCCTTCCCCAGTTCGCTACGCTGTGATCAATTGCTCAGCCTTGAGATTCCAGGGCAGGAGGGCCTCGAAGTGTTCGACAGTGGTCGCGGCGGGCAGCCCGCGCAGCGCATGGCGCAGCC